>JAPSHX010000037.1 GCA_031179305.1 Paenarthrobacter sp.
GCTCACCGCTCAATCCCGCCGCCGAGGCGGACGCGCAGTGGATCCTCCGCTACCTCTGGACGCTGGCAGCCGAGCGGATCCGCGAAAAGGTGGCTGACGCGCCGCCGTCGTACCTCATCGAATCCCGCGCCGCCTCGGCGGAACGCGTCCGGGTGACGGCCGAACTGGTGGACCAGCACTCCACCACCCTCGAAACCCTGCTCTCGGCGCTAAGGTCACCGGCGCTTGCCGATGCCGCTGCACGGACCGCAGCAACGGACGTCGCCGCCAAGGCGCTGGTAGGCCTCCGAACCCTCAGCGACCGCACCACCGACCTCGTTGAAGAACCCGTGGCTTCCGCTTTCCAACGCCTCCGCGAGGACCTGCGGCCGTTGATGAACTTCAGCGGGATCGACGTACAGTTCGTCGAACCGCCGGTAAACGGCCGGGCGCTCCCCGGCGAGGTGGCGCATGCCGCCAGGGCAATCGTGCGCGGTTTGGTCCTGGCCATGGTGGACCAGGACGGAGTGCGCAGGATCCGCACGCAATGGGATTGCGACGGTGTCAATCTCCTTATCAACGTGCGCGACGACGGACCCGGTGAACTGTCCGCGTCGGCACCGGCCATGGCGCGCCTCGTCCAACGCGTTGAGGTGCTCGACGGCAGCATGGGAGTGGACGTGATGCCCGGCTGGGGCTCCGATGTCGCCGTTACCATTCCGCTTGATCCGCCCGCCAGGCTGCTCGCGGACGTGGCGGGATGGAAGCTTGGGGAGCGGGAACTTGAGGTGCTTCAACTGCTGGCCGCCGGCCAGCGGAACCGCGCCATCGCAGGGCAGCTCCACATCAGTGAAAACACCGTGAAGTTCCATCTCCGGAACATTTTCCGGAAGATCGGGGCGTCCTCACGCACCGAAGCGATTGCGCTGGCCCACAGCAGTGGACTGCGTTGACGACGCCGGCGTTGATACCTTTGATCCGCAACCTACTTGGGAGTATGGACCATGGTTTCGAACAGTGAGCGCGAACCCGATATTGATGGCGAGGCAGGGCAGCCCGGCGGGGTGCAGTCCGTGGACCGCGCCCTCGCGGTCCTTGAGATCCTGGCCCGGGACGGCCATGCCGGAGTGAGCGAAATCGCCGAGGAAATGGGCATTCACAAGTCCACGGTGTCCCGCCTGCTCGGTTCCTTGGTCAGTCGCGAGATGGTCCATCAGAACAGCGAACGCGGCAAGTACCAGCTGGGCTTCGGCATCCTGCGCCTGGCCAGTTCCATCCCCGGCAGGCTCAGCCTGGTGCGGGAAGCACGCCCGGTGCTTGAAGCCCTGGCCGAAGAGTTCAAGGAAACCGTCAACCTGGCGGTGCTGCGCTCCAACTTCGCCGTGAACGTGGACCAGGCCATGGGACCTTCAACCCTCGCCACCTACGACTGGGTGGGCAGTTTGACGCCGTTGCACGCGACCAGCAGCGGCAAGGTCCTGCTTGCGGGGCTGCCAGCCGACGAGCGTGCACGGATCCTGAAGGAAACCGGGCTGCCGGCCCGCACGCCGCGCACCATCACGGACAGGAAAGAACTCGAAGCCCAGTTGCTCGAGGTCGCCCGCCAGGGTTATGGCGTAGTCAGGGAGGAGTTCGAGATCGGGCTCAATTCGATCTCGGTGCCGGTCTACAACCACCTGGGGGCCGTAATCGGGGCCGTCAGCATTTCCGGACCCGTTTTCCGCTTCGATCCGGAAAGGGAACAGGGACTCTTGGACGGGCTGAAAGAAGCGGGGCTGAGAATCAGCGCGCGGCTGGGCTACGCCCGCCACTAATGCGCCAACGTCCATGTGATTGGACAAGGAAGCTGCCGAACGCCGGGACGCCCCGCGCCGTCAGCGCTCAGAGATCCTCGTCAGGGCGTGCGGTGAGGATCCGATTGGCGTTGACCTGCAGGATGCGCAGCGACTCCTGAATCAGGGGTGAGGCGATGCTGCCTCTGCGCACAGCGGCGACGATGCGGCGCGTGGGTTTTGCCTTACCGGTAATACGGAGCCGAACCACGTTCTCGGCACGATGCAAAGGCGCGAGCCGGGGCAGCAGGCCGACGCCCAGACCCGCACCCACGAACGCGATCTGGGTCTCCCATTCAACGGCCTCATGGGCGATCCGCGGTGTAACCCCCACCGCCGTGAACGCCGCCGTAAAGAGGGAATGGTAGGTGGAACCAGCGGCCTCCGTGATCCATGGTTCCGATGCGAGCTCTTCAAGCGTCGCTGTTTCCCGTGATGCCAGCCGATGGTCACCGGGAATGATCACGTCCAGTGGATCGTCGAGCAGAACTGTCTGCTCGAAGCGCGGATCGTCCTCACCATAAGTGTCGGACTGCATAGCGACAATAACGGCAAGGTCAATTCGTTCCGCGATCAACAAGTCGAAGCAGCGGGCCGGATCAGCCTCAAGAACCTGCACCTCCAGCAGCGGGCGTGTTGTGCGCAGGGTGGCGGCCAGCGGCGCGAGCAGTTGGGCGGCTGCAGTGGAGAACCCGCCGAGGCCGAAATGGTGCTGCACCTGGTCGCCGGCCTCCATGGCTGCGGCGCGAAGGCTCTCCCATTGGGCAATGAGGGGATCCGAGCCCGCCACCAGAAACCGACCAGTAGCGGTAAGCCGCACGCCCCGGCCGTCTTTCACCAGCAGCTGCATTCCAAGAACGCGCTGGAGCTCCCGCAGTTGCGCGGAGACGGCAGAGGGAGAATAACCCGTGAGTTCCGCGGTGGCGCCGATGGTGCCGCACCGGGCGAATACGCGGAGTGTGACGAGCCTTGCATCGATCATGCACCTATTCTGCATGGTTATCTTCAAAAGTTTGCGCTTTTATTGCAGCGGATGTGACCCTAATCTCATCAGTACAAGTTCTTCCACTATGCCGCTACCACCCTAGGCACCCGTGGTTTACACGCAACACCCACTTACCCCGCCTCCCGGGAGGAAACCCATGACTGCTTCAGTGAACGTGCCCCTCAATTCACGCGGAAAGATCGCTGCATCACTGCCTGCAGAGCAGCTGGCAGAAATTACCGCGCTGTTTGAGTTCCGGCGCGCCGGCTACTCCCTCGATGCCCCCTTCTACACCGATCGATCGGTCTTCGCCATCGACATGGAGGCCATTTTTGGCCAGCACTGGATCTTTGCCGCCAGCACCGCCGAACTGCCGGAACCGGGCGACTACGTCACCGTCGACTACGGGCCCTACTCCCTGATTGTGCTGCGCAACGACGACGGCGGCGTGAACGTCCTGCACAACGTGTGCCGCCACCGTGGCGCCCGCGTTCTGACCGATGCTGCCGGGTCAACCGGAAACCTGGTCTGCGGCTACCACTCCTGGACCTACTCCCCAGAGGGTAATTTGATCCATGCCTCCGCGCCGGGGGAAACGAAGTTCGACAAGAGCTGCTTCGGCCTCAAGCGCGCCCATGGCCGCGAGGTCGCCGGACTCATCTTCGTCTGCATTGCGGATGAACCGCCAACGGACTTCGACGAAACCGCGAAGATCTTTGAGCCCTACCTCGCGCCCCATGATCTCTCGAAGACAAAGATCGCCTACCAGCAGAACATCATCGAAGAGGGCAACTGGAAGCTCGTCATGGAGAACAACCGTGAGTGCTACCACTGTGACGGCCACCCTGAGCTCGCCTGCTCCCTCTTCCCCACCTGGGGCCTGACGGAGGGCCTGATCCCGACCCATCTTGAGGAAGTGTGGGACCGGAACAAGGAGGCCCAATCCTCCCTCGAGGAGCGTTGCCGCCGCTATAACCTTCCCTATGAGGTGGTCGAGCAGCTTGACACGCGCATCGCGGGAATCCGCATCTCACGGGAATCACTCGATGGAGAGGGTGAATCGTTCTCCGCCGACGGGCGCAGGCTTTCGAAGAAGCTGCTCGGTGACTTGCGCGACTTCCGCCTTGGCCGCTGCTCGATGCACCTGCAGCCCAACAGCTGGTTCCATTTCCTCGGCGACCACGTCATCACGTTCGGTGTCTTCCCCATCAACGAACACCAGAGCCTCGTGCGCACCACGTGGCTGGTGGCTGACGACGCCGTGGAAGGTGTCGACTACGACTTGGAGAAGCTCACCTACACCTGGAAGCAGACGAACCTGCAGGACAAGGCGTTCGTGGAGCTGTGCCAGCAGGGTGCCGGCAGCCCCGCCTACGAGCCCGGTCCCTACATGAAGAGCGAATACCAGGTCGAGGCATTCATCAACTGGTATGTGCAGCGCGTGCAGGAGCACTTGGCATGATTGAACTCCTCACTGAAACGGCAATCCAGGAACCCCAACGTATTCGCGGTCTTGAGATGCCGTGGAACAGGGTGATGGGATGCCCCGAGACACCGGCCCGGGCAGCCCGTGCATTGGGCCCATGGCATCCGCAGGAGTTCATGGCCGAATGCGTCGAGACCATTCCCGAGGCCGGCGCCATGATGACCTTCGTGTTCCGCCGCTCCGACGGTGCGCCCCTGGCCTTCCGTGCGGGCCAGTACGTGAACGTCGCATTCCCGGTGAATGGTGAGGACCAGGATCCGGTGGACCGCAGCTACTCACTGTCGAGTTCGCCCACCGAGCCGTGGACCTTCAGCATCACCGTCAAGTGCGACCCCACGGGACTGGTCTCGCCATGGGTGCACGAGAACGTCAAACCCGGCACCGTTCTCGAGATGCTGGGACCGGTGGGAGCATTCCACCTGCCCGATGCTGACCGGCGGGCACGGTTTCTCTTGCTTGCCGCCGGCGCAGGCATCACTCCCATCATGTCCATGGTGCGGACCATCCACTCCCTGCCCGGACACGCCGATGTTGTGGTGCTCTACCACGGCTCGGATACTGGAGGCTTTGCCTTCCACCGGGAATTGGCCTATATCGCCTCCGTAGACTCACGCGTCAAGGTGTACTACTCCCTGGGCGACCGCAGCATACCGGAGGGGTGGGAAGGGCTCAGTGGAAGGCTGACGGCAGCGATGCTGGAGGAGGTGGCCCCGGACGCGAACGGCCGCCAGGTGTACGCATGTGGTCCCGAGGGCTACCTGAACACCGCCACCGAGCTCCTCAAAAAGGTCGGCGTCGATGACACTTCCATTTACATGGAGTTCTTCTCGGGAGACCGCCAAACGCTCCTTGAATACCAGGCGGAGGTGGCATTTGCAGCTGACGTCGCCGAGGAGATCGCCGAGGAAATTGCCGAATCCGCCGAGGACTACTTTGAAGGTCAGCCCGCCGCGTTCGGTCTCTACGAGCCTGGCTACGACGCCGACGGGACTCTACCGGCCTCGGGGCTGCCGCTGGAAGTCATCAACCCGGACGCACCCGGCTCCGCCCCTTCCGCCGACAGTCCGGGCGGGGAGCCGGAAACCAGTTCCCCTGATGCCTCGAGCTTCGACACTGTGGGAACAGGCAGCCTCACCATGTCCTTCATGCGTACGGGCATCAATGTGCGGATCGACCCTACCGAGCACATTCTAGAGGCGGCCCAGCGTGCGGGCGTCAGGATTGGCGCGAACTGCAAGGAAGGCATGTGCGGCTCCTGCAAGGTCGTCAAGCTTTCAGGGGAGATCGAGATGAACCACCAGGGTGGGATCCGGGCACGGGAAATCTCTGCAGGCAAGTTCCTGCCCTGCTGCTCCACCGCGCAGTCGGACCTGGTGATCGATGCCTGACCCCTTTTCCGGCCCACTTCAGAGGTGCGGCCGAAACCGCGAAGCGTGTTGATCAACGGAGAACAATACGCCTCGCACAAAGCAAGGCTGGCTCTGACTACTAAATGCCAGGAGCCCCACCCTTGCGCCCGGCCTGTAGACCGCGGACTACAGCGCCAACTTATGAATTCAAACCAAAGGAACTGACATGGCTTTGAACAGCGACATCCGCCCGGATGGCCAACCCCCTCTTGAGCTGGAGGAGCCCAACCTTGTTCCTGCATCGGAGAACTCTCCTTCCTCCCACGGCCCGGAGGCGGATGCAGAGGATACCGAGCAGATCATGCAGGAACTGCGCCAGAGCCGCGCCGAACAGGCCGTCTCTGAACGACGCAACCGCAAGCTCACCCTCGACAAGGCCACTTTCGGCATCACCGGCGTTCTCGCCCTGGCTTTCATAACCTGGGGATTCCTGGGCAGGGACAGCCTGTCCGCCACATCAACTCTCGCCCTTGATTGGGTAATGGAATACACCGGCTGGCTCTTTATGGTCTTGGCCTCATTGTTTGTTGTCTTTGTCCTCTGGCTGGCCTTGGGCAAGTGGGGCAATATTCCCCTGGGCAAGGACGGCGAGAAGCCCGAGTTCCGTACCATTTCCTGGATTTCCATGATGTTCGCCGCTGGCATGGGCATCGGACTGATGTTCTACGGCGTGGCGGAGCCGCTCTACCACTTCGTTTCACCACCGCCGGGAACCGTGGACGGCCAAACGCCGGAAGCCATCCAGACAGCAATGGCCACCTCCATCTTCCACTGGACCCTGCACCCCTGGGCCATGTACGCAGTCGTGGGTATTGCCATGGCGTACGGTACCTACCGCCTGGGCCGCAAGCAGCTGATCTCCGCCGCGTTCACGTCGCTGTTCGGCATCAGGACAGTGGAAGGGCCGGTAGGCAAGTTCATCAACATCCTGGCCATCTTTGCCACCCTTTTTGGAACGGCAGCGTCCCTCGGCCTCGGAGCCCTCCAGATCGGCAGCGGCCTCACCTCCAACGGCTGGGTGGGCCAGCTGGGCACCCCAGTCCTGGTTGCCATTGTCGCCATCCTGACAGCCTGCTTTGTGGCCTCCGCGGTGTCCGGCATCAGCCGCGGCATCCAGTGGCTGTCCAACATCAACATGGTCCTGGCGGTAGTCCTGGCGCTCATCGTCTTCACAGTCGGTCCTACCCTGTTCATCCTCAACCTGATCCCTGCCGCCGTCGGTGACTACGCACGTGACCTTGCGGAGATGTCCTCCCGCACCGAAGCCGTCGGGGACGAGTCCCTGCGCACCTGGTTGTCGGGCTGGACCATCTTCTACTGGGCATGGTGGGTCTCGTGGACGCCCTTCGTGGGCATGTTCATCGCCCGGATCAGCCGCGGGCGCACCATCCGCCAGTTCGTCACCGGCGTCCTGCTCGTCCCCAGCATCGTCAGCGTGCTCTGGTTTGGAATCTTCGGCGGAACCGCCTTCAAGGTCCAGGAGGCAGCTGACGCAGCTGGACAGCCGGGACTGGTGACCATGACAGACGGCAGCCCGTCCATCGACTTCGACGGTGCGCTCTTCGACCTCGTCAAGAACCTGTCCATGCCGGCCTGGCTCACCGCAGCCGTCATCGTCTTGGCAATGGTCCTCGTGGCGATCTTCTTCGTCACCGGTGCGGATTCGGCCTCCCTGGTGATGTCATCGCTGAGCTCCAACGGTTCGTCAGATCCAAAGCGCGGCCTGGTGATCTTCTGGGGCCTCCTCACCGGCGCGGTAGCAGCTGTCCTGCTGCTGGCCGGCGGCGATAAACCGTCGGAAGCGTTGGCAGGCCTGCAGCGCATCACCATCGTGGCGGCACTGCCGTTCGTCCTGGTCATGCTGCTGTTGTGCTTCGCCCTGGTTCGGGACCTGCGCCGCGATCCATTGTCCCTCCGGCGGCGGTTGGCCGACTCGGTTGTCGAACGGGCCATCCGCGCTGGCGTGGATCAGCACGGCGGGGCCCAGTTCGACCTGGTCACGAAACACGAATGTGGTGACCGCTGTTCAGAGGACAGCCCCTGCCCGGGTGGTTCCGCAACGGCCGGTCCCACGTCCTCCACCGATTCCACCACGGGCCAAACGCCTGTTGTTTCCACCAAAACCAAATCTTCATCTTAGGAGCTCCCCGTGACCATACTTCTTGAGAGCGTTTCGCCCGGCAATGCCACTGCCGCAGCGGGCGCCGCGTCCGCAACGGCCATAACCCGCAATGCCCAGTTCGTCCTGACCCTGTCCTGCCCGGACAAGCCAGGCATCGTCAGGGCAGTAACGACGTTCCTGGCGGACCGCGGCTTCGACATCGTGGAGCACCAGCAGTTCGACGACCACGTCAGCGGCAACCTCTACCTCCGCACCGCCTTCACGGCAGGAGCGCCGGCAGAGTCCGACGTTGAGGAAACCGTTGAGGTCCTGACGGAAGCGTTCCAGCCCATTGGCGAGGACTTCGGAATGAACTTCACCATTCATGACGGCAGGCCCCAGCGGCTGCTGGTAATGGTCTCGAAGTTCGGGCACTGCCTCAACGACCTGATCTTCCGGTGGCAGGCCGGCAGCCTGGGTGCGGAAATCGCAGTCGTGGTTTCCAACCACGAAACCCTTCGTCCCATGGCCGAGGCTGCAGGACTGACCTTCATCCACGTCCCGGTCACCGCCGAAACCAAGCCTGAGGCCGAGGCCCGGCTGCTGGAACTCGTGGAGGAGTACGACGCGGACCTCGTGGTCCTGGCCCGCTACATGCAGGTGCTCTCCAACGAACTCTGCGGAAACTTGCGCGGCCGTGCCATCAATATCCACCACTCGTTCCTGCCCGGCTTCAAGGGCGCCAAGCCCTACCACCAGGCCTACGACCGCGGCGTAAAGCTGGTGGGTGCTACCGCCCACTATGTGACGGCCGACCTGGACGAGGGGCCGATCATCGAGCAGGAGGTCTTCCGGGTTGACCACAGCCTGGACGCCGATGCCCTGGTAACGGTCGGCAGGGACGCCGAAACCCAAGCTCTGGCACGGGCCGTGAAGTGGCACTGCCAGCACCGGGTCCTGCTCAACAAAACCCGCACCGTCGTATTCCGCTAACGCGAGACCAGGAGAAACATTTCATGAGCGCATCACCTCGCGTTGTCATCATCGGCGCCGGCATTGTCGGAACCAACCTTGCCGATGAACTCGCCACCCGCGGCTGGACCAACATCACGGTGGTGGAACAGGGTCCGTTGGAACTTGCCGGTGGCTCCACCTCGCACGCGCCGGGTCTGGTGTTCCAAAACAACCAGTCCCGGACAATGACCGAATTCGCCACGTACACCGTCAACAAGTTGCTCGCCCTAAGCAAGGACGGCCAGTCCTGCTTCAGCCAGGTGGGCGGCCTGGAGCTTGCAACCACCCCCGAGCGCCTGGCTGACCTTAAGCGCAAGATGGGCGTGATGACCTCCTGGGGTGTCGAAAGCCGGATCGTCGACGCCGACGAATGCGAAAAGATCTACCCACTCCTGAACACCGGCAAGCTCACCGGCGGCCGCGAAGTCCTGGGCGGCCTGCTCATCCCCACGGACGGCCTGGCCCACGCCGCCCGTGCGGTACAGCTGCTGATGGAGCGCTCCAGCGAGCGTGGCGTGACCTTCGTCGGCTCCACCACGGTGAGCGGCATCGCCCAGGAGGGCGGCAAGGTGACCGGCGTCGAAACCAACAACGGATTGATCCCGGCGGACATCGTGGTTTCATGTGCAGGTTTCTGGGGCCGTGAACTGGGCAAGATGGTGGGCCTGGAGGTGCCGCTGCTGCCGCTGGCGCACCAGTACGCCATCAGCACCCCGCTGCCCGAACTCGAGGGCGTCAACGAGCTCCCCAAGGGCGCCAGCAAGCCCATCCTGCGCTACCAGGACAAGGACCTGTACTACCGCGAATGGGGCAACCGCATCGGCATCGGCAGCTACGCCCACCGCCCCATGCCGGTGGACATGTCCGCCCTGCCGAAGGTTCCCGCAGAGGAAATGTCGGACCACCGCATGCCCTCCCGCCTGGAGTTCACCCTGGAAGACTTCCTGCCCGCGTGGGAGGACAGCCAGGACCTGCTGCCGGCGCTGCGCAACTCAGAGATCCAGGACGGCTTCAACGGCATCTTCTCCTTCACCCCTGACGGCGGCCCGCTCATGGGCGAGGCGCCCGACGTCGAAGGCCTGTTCGTGGCCGAAGCCGTCTGGGTCACGCACTCGGCCGGCGTGGCCAAGGCAATGGCAGAGCTCCT
>JAPSHX010000038.1 GCA_031179305.1 Paenarthrobacter sp.
CAAAGTCGTGCTGCAGGAAGGACTGGGAGTAGGACCATAGGGCAAGCACCTGCGTGGACTGTGCAGGGCCTCCGCCGGTCATACCAACCACAAGATCAAAGACCTTAATTGAATGGACGATCGTCAACACGATGACGACAACAATCGTCGGCCGCAGGGCCGGTACCGTGACGTGTCGAAAGACCTGCCAACTGCTGGCCCCATCCAGACGCGCTGATTCCACCAGGTCCTTTGAAACGCTTTGCAGACCTGCGAGGAAAAGAACCATGTTCAAACCGGCGATCTGCCAAACAAACGCCGCAAAAATAGCGTAGAGGGCTACATTGGGGTCGCTGAGGAAAGTGACGCCCGATCCGTCGCCGATGTTCCACGAGTTGGCGAGCTCGGAAAACACGCCGTAGTTCGGGTTGTACATCCAGCGCCACATGTTGGCGATGGCAATAGGCGCCAGGACGCCGGGAATGTAAAAGACGGAACGGAAAAGGTTGCGTCCGAAGATGGGCCGGTTCAGAGCCAGCGCCATCACCAAACCCAGAGAGGTCGGAATCACCAGGGAAAGCAGCACCCAGACGATGCTGTTCTGGAAAGCCGTCCAGAACACGGGATCCTGGGTAAAGAGGCGGACGTAGTTCTGGAACCCGACAAACACCTGCGGGTCGGCGTTAAAGCCCGACCACTGGTAAAGGCTCAGGCGTACGGCGCTGATCATGGGGCCGATGACGAAGACTACGTATGCGGCCAGCGCAGGCGCGAGGAACGGCAGTGCCGCGATGAAACCGCCCTTGGAAAGGCGCTTCAAAAGGGGCTTTTTTGGAAGAATCCGTTGCGCGG
Organism: Paenarthrobacter sp.; assembly: GCA_031179305.1. Lineage (GTDB taxonomy): Bacteria > Actinomycetota > Actinomycetes > Actinomycetales > Micrococcaceae > Arthrobacter. Next base: position 832 of record JAPSHX010000038.1, read on the forward strand.
GCACCTGCGTCTGGTGGGGCGCGGCTGTGAGCTTGGACAAGAGGTCGCCTTTGATCTTTGGAGCGGTTAAGGGGCTAAGGGTGGGACTGCGCGGAACATCCAGTCCCACCCTCAGCGGAGAAAACTACTTGCTCGAATCCAGGAACTTCTGGAACTCAGCACCGGCATCGGCTGGGTCCAAACCTCCGGTGGCGACCAGGTTCTGGATGCGCCAGTACTCAGTGGTTTGGGACTGCGTAAGGTTCTGGTCGTTGTTCGAGTACAGACCCTTCGCATCTTCAAATATTGCGTTCCAGGATTTGCTCAGCTCATCCGTGCCCGCGGACTTGACTTCCTTGTTCACCGACTGGGTCGAAAACTTGCCAAGGGTTTCCTGCTGGATGGGAGTGGACGTAAAGAAGTCCAGGAACTTGGCCGCAGCAGCTGCGTCCTCGCTGTCTTTGGTGATGTACATCGCCTGCTCAAAGCCATACATCCGGCCCGTGCCGGTAGGCAGGGGAAAGACGCCAAAGTCCTCTGCGTTGGGAGCCTTGTCCCGAATCTGGGCGTTGAACCAGTCCCCCTCAAGTGCCATGGCGGCCTTGCCGTTGAAGAACAAGGAAGACGATTCGTCGTTGTTGATACCGATGAATCCGGTGTTGAAGTAGTCGGTTGCCCATTTCTGCAGGTTAGTGAAGGACTCCGTCACGCACTCTTCCTCACCCCAGTTGGCCTGGTTGGTGACCAGCTTGTCAAAGGTTTCAGAACCGCAATATCCTTCGAGGAACGTGTCGAGCAGCCGCATAACGTGCCAGTTAACGGTCCCTCCGAACTGGATCGGGGTAATGCCGGCGTCCTTGAGCTTGGCGGCGGCGTCGTTCAGCTCATCGAGGGTCTTCGGCAATTCGGTGATGCCCGCCTCTTGGAACAACGTCTTGTTGTAGAAGAGAGCTTCTCCATTAAGCTTCCACGGGACACCGTGGTAGCCGCCGTACTGCGTGACGGGCCCAAGCGCGGGCTCGGTGAACCTTTCGGGCCACTTGTACTCGGTGTACTGGGCGGTCAGGTCGGCGCTGGCGCCGTTCTTGACGAGCTCACCGCCAAGACCCGGACCGGCCCAGTAATCGTAGATGTCCGGAGCAGCAGCGGTACCAATGGCGGTACGGAGCGCGTCCTTATGGGCATCAGTTGCACGGTTGGTCTTTTTGATCGTAATGTCCGGATTGGCGGCCTCGAAATCGGCAATGACCTTATCCTGCGCCTCCGCTGCAGACGGGGAGGATGGATTGATAACCCACCAGTCCAGAGTGGTTTTACCTGAAGCATCGGATCCCGAACCGGCAGAGCATCCGGCCAGTACGGCAACAGCTGTCAGAGCAACAGCGCCTTTGGCAAGCAAACGCATCGTCGCGTCCTTTCGTAGGTTTATATAAGGGTGCCTTCGTCACGGATACTGTGGTTGCCCCTTCGAAAAGTTGCGGTGTGATCCGGCCCATACCCGAGTATGTAGGTTTACCACAATCAAGTCAACCGGTTGACCAATCTATCTTTTTGCGGAGGTTTAGCCTTGGTTCTCTCCCCACACCTATAGCCAGGGTGGCTGTGCAGGAGCCCCGATGGCCCTGCAGGCTAGATGCAAGGCAGCCGACGTGAAGGGGGTACGGAGCCCGGTACGGGGACGGCGCGCCGGGGCAAGCGATCTGGCCCAAGGACGTGCCCCTGGACCGATCGCCCGTGGATCTGATGATCCAGCACCTCGAACGTTGCTGCGCCAGGCGCGGCATTTTAGCCGCATTGGGGTAAGCGAACAGTGAAAAGAAGGTAGCTGTATGACTGTCATCAACACCGACAGTTGAGAAGTCTCAGGTGCCCGCCGACCGTGTCATTTCCGAAAGCTCATAAAACCGAGTGCAATCAGGTGAAACCAGGAACGAGCCCCCGCGATGCGTAGCTGGACCTGCGGACTCAGGGAATTATTGTGATGCTTCGAAACCGAGGAGCAGCCGCCGGGAGGCGGTCTCCATGTGGGAGTGCATCGTTGCCGTAACCGCAGCGAAGTCCCGCGCCTTTAGGGCGGCGTGAATTTCTGTGTGCTGCTTGAGGGCGGTTGCTGCATGATCCTCGTCAGTAAGTGCGCGGTCCACCCAGATACGCAGGAGCGAACGGATGCTCTGCAGAAGCTCCTGCAGCACCTGGTTCCCTGAGCCTGCGGCGATCTCGCGGTGGAAGGCAGCGTCAGCCTCAACGAAGGCGGCAAAGTCGTCCATGTTGGCCGCCATGGCATCCAGGTGGCCTTGCATCCGGGCGAGGGCCTCATCTGTAATCCGTTCAGCGGCCAGTTGCACAGCCTGGACTTCAAGGCCGCTGCGCAGTTCCACCAGCTCGCGGGTCCGGGGCGCGCCGAGCATCATGCCCCAACTCAGCGTCCGCGGCAGCAACTCCGAAACGCCGTCGCGCAAATATGTTCCGGATCCCGGGCGCACTACAACAATGCCCAGTATCTCCAGGGCAGCCAGGGCTTCCCTCACGGCTGACCTTCCAACGCCGAGCGTCGCAGACAGCTGCCGTTCCGCCGGCAGCCTTGTGCCTGGAGCGATGTCCCCACTGGTGAAGTAGGCAAGGAGCCGCTCCGTCACCTCAGAGACAACAGATCCTTGCTCCATTGGTGCTAGAGCTGCGGTCATCTGATGTATCGCAGAGGAGTCTGGTGTCATCTTCTAAGGGTAGCAACCGGATAACCAATGAATAGGGGCAGTAGACCCATATCCATCAACCGGTTGACCAATTTACTTCTGAATCGTATGGTGGAACTCACGTGATCAGCGGACGCGAGGCGCACACAGACCACGTGACAGGTCCGAATCGAAAAACAAACTCCCTTAGCTAGCCCAGGAGCTTCCATGACCCGCCTGTTTAACGAACCCGCAGCCTTCGCCGATGAGATGATTGAGGGCTTCGTGACCTCCCACGCCCGCTGGGTCCGGCGCATCTCCGGTGGCGTAGTCAGGAACACGAAAAGCACGCCTGGCACGGTGGCGCTGGTCATCGGCGGAGGCTCCGGCCACTACCCAGCCTTCGCCGGGCTGGTTGGCCAGGGCCTGGCCCATGGAGCGGCAATGGGCAACCTGTTTGCCTCCCCCTCCGCCCAGCAAATTTACAACGTGGCCAAGGCGGCGGACAACGGATGCGGAGTGCTGCTGGGCTATGGCAACTACGCCGGTGACGTCCTCCACTTCAGCCAGGCCCAGGACCGGCTCCGCCGGGAGGGCATTGACTGCCGCAGCATCGCCGTTACCGACGATGTTTCGTCTGCCCCGCTGGCCGAGCGGACCAAGCGCCGCGGCATCGCCGGAGACCTGACCGTCTTCAAGGTGGTCGCAGCAGCCGCAGAAGCAGGGTATTCCATGGACGCCACAGAGGAACTCGCCGGGCGCGCCAACGACCGTACCCGTTCCTTTGGCGTCGCCTTCACCGGATGCACTCTGCCCGGTGCCAACCACCCGCTGTTCACCGTCCCCGAAGGGCGGATGGCCGTAGGCATGGGCATCCACGGTGAGCCCGGCATCGACGAAATAGACATTCCGACGGCCGATGAACTCGCCGAACTGCTGGTGTCGAAGCTCCTCACCGAAGTCCCAAGCGGCATCACCGTCACCGGCGCCCGCGTGGTCCCCATTCTCAATGGCCTTGGCAGCGTTAAGTACGAAGAGCTCTTCGTGGTGTACCGCAGAGTTGCGCAACTCCTCGCCGACGCCGGCCTTGAAGCCGTAGACCCACAGGTGGGCGAGCTGGTCACCAGCTTCGACATGGCCGGCACCTCCCTTACCCTGTTCTGGCTCGACGACGAACTCGAGATGCTTTGGAACGCGCCAGCAGACACGCCCGCCTTCCGCCGCGGCGCCGTCACGGCCGCCGCCTTGGAACCAGGCGAAACTGCCGGCCTGACCGACGTCGAAGTCTCCATCCCGGAAGCATCAACCGACTCCCGCGCCGGCGCCGTCCAGGTCCTGCACGCACTGCGTGCGGCGAAGGCGGTGGTGGACGCCAATACTGACGAGCTGGGCCGGATCGACGCCATCGCCGGCGACGGTGACCATGGCATCGGCATGGAACGCGGCGTCCGTGCTGCCGTCGAAGCCGCATCGGACGCTGTCACACGCGGCGCTGGGGCCGCCACCGCTCTCTATATCGCAGGCGACGCCTGGGCTGATAAAGCCGGCGGCACCTCCGGCGCCCTTTGGGGCATGGCCCTGCGCGCAATCGGCGATGCCCTGGGCAACATCTACAAACCCGACGCCAATGCTGTCGCCACCGGTGTCGCCCAGGCGGCCGCCGCCATCATGGAATTCGGCAAAGCCAAGCCGGGCGACAAAACCCTGGTGGACGTTCTGGTCCCGTTCCGCGACACCCTCACGTCCGAGGTCGTTGCAGGCAGGTCTCTCACCGAAGCCTGGGGAACCGCGGCCGTCACCGCCGAGGAAGCAGCCGATGCCACCGCAAACCTGCTCCCCCTGATGGGCCGGGCCCGTCCTCACGCCGAGAAAAGCCTCGGCACCCCTGACGCGGGAGCCGTATCCATGGCACTGATCATCCGGGCCATCCACACCACCCTCGTCGAGAACACCACTATGAAGGAGAAAGCATGAGCACCAAACTGCGCCTGGTTATCGGAGCCGATGACGCCGGTTTCGACTACAAGGAAGCTCTGAAGGCAGATCTTGTAGCCTCCGACCTGGTGGAATCCGTCACCGACGTCGGGGTCGACGCCACCAGTCATACCCCTTACCCGTCCGTCGCCATCGCAGCAGCCGAGCTCGTCGCCGCCGGCAAGGCTGACCGGGCCCTGCTGGTCTGCGGCACCGGCCTCGGTGTGGCCATCGCGGCGAACAAGGTTCCCGGCGTGCGGGCCGTCACCGCCCATGACAGCTTTTCGGTGGAGCGCTCTGTCCTGAGCAACAACGCCCAGGTCCTCACCTTCGGCCAGCGCGTCGTTGGCCTCGAGCTGGCCCGCCGTCTGGCCAGGGAATGGCTCACCTACACCTTCGATGAAACTTCCGCTTCCGCCGAAAAGGTCACCCTGATTAAGGACTACGAGGGTGTCACTTCCTGCTGACTGCCTAACGGGCACCACCCAGCCCAAAGCCATCATCGGTGTAAGCCTGAAGATGTACTTTGGCTACCGGCGCTCGGTGGACTACTGCCGCGATGTCGCTGCCATTGCTGCGGAGCACCCTGCAGTGCAGAGCGGGGACATCGAACTCTTCGTCCTGCCTACCCTCCCTGTCCTTCCCGAAGCAGCCCGAATTCTGGGCCAAGCGGGAGCGGCTGCGGGAGCTCAGGACATCTTTTGGAAAGACGAGGGCGCCTTCACCGGCGAAGTCGGCGGGAAAACGGTGGCCGAACTTGGCGGCCGCTATGCCGAAGTTGGCCACGCCGAGCGCCGACGTATCTTCGGTGAGGACGACGCTGTGATCGGCATGAAGACTGCCGCCGCTTACCGCAATGGCCTGACGCCGGTCCTCTGTGTTGGGGAGTCGGGGCAGGGGTCCGTGCAGGAAGCAGTGGCCCGCTGCTCCGGCGAGATTGACGGCGTGCTCAACCGCGCCCGGTCGCTGGGACCTGCTACCAGGACCATCGTGGCATACGAGCCCCAGTGGGCAATCGGCGCCCCGAAACCTGCAACACCGGAGTACATCAGTGCCGTTATCACCGGACTGGACGCCCACCTGCGCGGCATGCCCGGCCAGGCGGACAGCCGCGTCATCTACGGTGGCAGCGCGGGCCCCGGCCTCATCACTGAGCTGGATGCCGCCGTCGCCGGCTTGTTCCTTGGCCGGTTTGCGCATGATCCAAAGGCGCTGAAAACCATTCTGGACGAGACGGCTGGGCGGCTTGGCCTGCTGGCAGGAACGGCGGCGGGATCATGAGCTCTACGATCGGCCTGAGCAGCTACGCGTTCTTCTGGCAGCTCTCGGATAGGGTCTCCGAACCGCTGAGAATTCACGATGCGCTGGAGCGGACCGCGGAACTGGGTGTGGACCTGTTCCAGATTTGCGACTACGGGCCACTGGAAACCATGACGGACTCCGAACTGCAAGCAGTCCGGGCCACTGCGGACCGGCTGGGCATCTCCCTGGAACTCGGCACCAAGGGCATCCGCCCCGAGCATCTGCGCAAATTCCTGCACATCGCCCGGATCCTGGGCTCGCCCCTGCTGCGGACCATGTTCAATGTTCCGGGCCACACTCCGACGGCAGAGGAAGCGGTACGCATCTTCAAGGACGTCCTGCCCGAGTTCGAGGCCGCCGGCGTGAAGATCGCCGTGGAAACCTATGAGCAGGTGCCCACTTCCCGGATCCTGGACGTGATCCGCGGCGTAGACAGCGCGCACCTGGGCATCTGCAGCGACCCAGCCAACACCGTTGCAGCGCTGGAGATGCCTCGGGAAGTAATTGACGCCGTCGCTCCCTATGTCCTGAACATGCACATCAAGGACTTCGCGTTCAACCGCAAGGACGGGTGGGTCGGATTCACGTACTCCGGAGCACCCCTGGGCGAAGGCCTCCTTGACTACGACTACATGGTCAGAAAATTCGAGCCCCATCAAAGAAACATCAACCAGATCGTCGAACATTGGCTGCCATGGCAGGACACCGAGGCGGAAACCATCCGCCTCGAAAACCAGTGGACCCAGCAGAGCATCGAATTCCTAAGGAGCAAATGAAAATGTCAGCAGAAAAATTGACCGTCGCCGTCATCGGAGCCGGAGGCAAAATGGGAATGCGGGTATCCAGGAACCTCCAAAGAAGCGCCCACAATGTCTTCTACAGCGAGAACTCCCCCGCCGGCCAAGACCGCATCAAGGAAGAAGGCCGGGACATCACCGGTACCAACGACGCCGTCAAGGACGCTGACGTGGTCATCCTTGCCGTCCCGGATACCGTCCTGGGCGTCGTATCCGAGGGCGTTGTCCCCCAGATGAAGGCAGGCGCCATCCTGCTCACCCTGGACCCCGCCGCCGCCTACGCCGGCCTGCTGGCAAAGCGCGACGACGTCGTCCAGGCAGTTGCGCACCCGTGCCACCCGTCCGTGTTCCTGGAGCGCACCACCAAGGAAGAATGGGCGGACACCTTCGGCGGGGAAGGCGCCCCGCAGAACGTTGTCGCCGCTATCGACGAGGACGCGTCCGAAGAGACCAAGGCTGCCGCCGAGGCCACCATCCGTGTCATCTACGCCCCCGTCATCGACGTTCACTGGGTCACCGTCAAGCAGCTCGCCATCCTTGAGCCCACTCTGGTGGAAACCGTGGCCTGCATGATCGGCACCCTTCTCAACGAGGCCCTGCACGAGACCGTCCACACGGCCGGAGTACCGGAGGAAGCAGCAAAGGCAATGCTGTTCGGCCATGTGCAGATCGCACTCACAAACGCCCTGCGCGGCTCCAACCCGTTTTCCGAGGCCTGCGAAATCGCCATCCAGTACGGCAAGGACACCATCATCAAGGACGACTGGAAGAAGATCTTCGACGACTCCGAACTCGACAGTGTCATCGCCAAAATGCTCAAGCTTGAAGCAGTGAAGCGCTAGGTGGACCGACCGGACACGTTGGTCAACCGTGAGAAGGGCGGCTGGCTGCCGCATGCGGTGGGGTCGGTGACGGCTGTAGCAGTGAAGCTAGCCATTAGTTCCCCACGACGCTCAGCCTCGTAGGTCGTGCGGTGTGCAATGGAAGCAATCGGTTTTGTCGTTCGTTTGTGGGTGATACAAAGCTCACCCGCCTCGTCATCGATAACGGTTGGTCGATCATGGCCGGCCCATGAGCACTACGAAACCTGGAATCAGGGGGCAAAATTTCAGCCATTGGCGGCATGCGCGAGCAGCGTTTGTATGCGTTGTAAATTCCTCGGAGAAGAAAGGGGCCAGCCGGATTCGGCTGGCCCCTTTTAGGTTGTACGTGCAGCTCAATTGGTTGGAAGAGCTGCTGACTAGATGGCCTCAGTTACTTCATCAGGCAGCAGGCAGCAGTCAAGCTGCGATTTAGGCCTTTACGGTGATGTCCAATAGGTCATCAGTCAATTCTTCGAGCGACTTACCGGCTGTTTCCGGGCCAAAGCGAGAAGCAACCAGTGCCACCAGATAGAGGCCTGCGACGGTGACAAATATGGCTGATAGCCCGAAAGCGTCAAAAATGGCACCTGCAATGGGAGTCATGACAACTGCTCCAAGTCCGCCGATGCTCTTCCCCATTCCGGTTCCGAAACCACGGATCCGGGTCGGGAACAGTTCCGGAAGCCAGGACCAGAGGGTCGTATTCAGAAGGAGAATGAAGAACTGGAACAGAGCGCCCAAAATGAGGATTGACGGAGTGGATGTGGCAAACATTCCGAATGCGATCGCCGAGATCATCGCACCCGTGGCGGCGACAGCGATGACGGTGCGCCGTTTGAACCTGGCACCATATACCGCTGCGGTCAGTGCACCTGCCAGGCTGCCTGCCTGCATCACAATGGTGTAGCCGATGCCTGAAACTACGCTCATCCCCTGAGCCACCAAAATTGTCGGCATGAGAGTGAGGATTGAAATCTGACCAGCGCCGGCCATGAAGTAGGTTGCAGAAACGGCGAGTGACCTGCGCCGAAGCTTTCCGGTGAAGATCCCGGTAAGGCGGAACTTTTCCTTCTTCAAGTCGAGGGTTCCCTCACCTTCGATGTACCGAGTGACTTCAATATGTTTTGACCGTGGTACCAGGCGACCGGAGGCGAGCCTTGTAAGGACCCGGTTACACTCATCTACCTTGCCCTTGGATAGTAGATACCTAGGCGGTTCGGGAAGATACCGCCAAAAAACGACAACTAGCAGGATGGGCAGCACGAGGAAACCAAATAACCATCGCCATGCGGTTTCGGGGGCGGG
>JAPSHX010000039.1 GCA_031179305.1 Paenarthrobacter sp.
CCGCCACGTTCCCCTGCTGGTGAAGATCGCCCCGGACCTGAGCGACGAGGACATTGACGACGTGGCGCGGCTTGCCCTCGACCTCAAACTGGACGGCATTATCGCCACGAACACCACTATTGCCCGGGCCGGCCTGGCTTCCCCGGCGGAACAGGTGGACAAATGCGGCCCGGGCGGGCTTTCGGGCGCTCCACTCAAACACCGCTCCCTTGAAGTGCTTCGAAGGCTCAAGCAGGTCACCGGCGATGCCCTGACCCTGGTGGCCGTAGGCGGTGTGGAAACGGCGCAGGACGTCCAGGAGCGCCTGGATGCCGGAGCAACACTGGTCCAGGGCTACACAGCCTTTCTCTATGAAGGACCGTTTTGGGCATCCCGCATCAACCGGCAGCTTGCGAAGAACCGGCGGCTGTAGACGCAGATCCGCTTTTGCGGTTGCGGCACCATAGGCCGCAGCCCTAACCCCACGCAGTTGCAAAGAAACCCCGGCGGAAAGTCGGCCGGGGTTTCTTTGTCTGTTGTAGGGGGACGCAGGAGGAAGGTCAGGCCGGGTACTGTCCGCGCTTAACCTGGGGCTTGGGCAGGCGCAGCTTGCGGAACTGCAGGGAGCGCATGGAGCCGTACCAGACGGTGCCGCGTTCCACCTCGCCGAACTTTTCGGTCAACCGCTTGCGGAGCTTGCGGGACAGGATAAAGACATCAACGAAGACGGCCAGGAACATCACCCAGAAACCGCCCAAAACATAAATCATCAGGTCGCTGGACGCCGGCACCACCAGGGACACCAGGACAAATACCAGGGCGCCGAACATCAGATATTCCCCGAGGCTGAACCGGGCATCAACGTAGTCACGGGTGAAGCGCTTCTGGGGACCCTTGTCGCGCAGTGGCAGGAACTTTTCGTCCCCCGTGTCCAGGGCCTGGCGCATTTTGAGCCGCTGGTCCTGAATTACCTGGCGCTCGGCAGCCTTTGACGCTTTGCGGTCCTCCGGCACCAACGGGCGCTTCCGCGCAGCTTCCTGGGCCTTCCGCGTTGGGGTGGGGGCTCCCTTGCCGGCTAAGCCGTTCTGCCGGGCGGCAACTTCCGCTGCCTGCTGGTCTGATATTTCCTGCGCCGTAGGCGCTTCCTTTTTACGTCCAAACACCAGACCAGAATACCTTGCGGGACGGCACGGCCCTCTTGCCCCCAGGCGAGGGTTCCCGCACGCAGAATGTGACGAGGGTAATGTTTTTCCCATGACTTCACCTGCAGCGGCCACCCCCGGCAACATTGATGGCACCACACCTTGGGGCCTCAATCCAAACCCCGGCACCGAAGATCTTCGGGCGGCCATTGACCGCTCGTTTGCCGCCACCCTGACCCGCCTCAAGGAACTGGTGGCAATACCTGGCATCGCCTGGCCAAGCTTTGACCGGTCGCCGCTCGAACGCAGCGCTGAAGCCGTGGCGGAACTCCTGCGCGCGACAGGACTTGAGGACGTGCAGATCCTGGGCTGCGACAAGCCGGATGGCACGCCCGGTGGCCCCGCCGTCGTCGCCCGGCGGCCTGCCGCGGAAGGCAAACCGACCATCCTGCTGTACGCACACCACGACGTCCAGCCCGCGGGAGACGAGGGCCTGTGGGAGACGGCACCCTTCACCGCAGTTGAAAAGGACGGCCGTCTTTACGGCCGCGGGGCGGCGGATGACAAGGCAGGCATCATGGCCCACATCGCAGCCTACGCCGCGGCCACGGAAGTACTGGGCGACGGCCTGGGTCTTGGCGTGACCTTCTTCTTTGAGGGCGAGGAAGAAGCGGGTTCTCCAACATTCCGGCCTTTCCTGGAGGCACACCGGGAACTGCTTCGTGCTGACGTCATCGTCGTCGCTGACTCCAGCAACTGGAAGGTGGGCGTTCCGGCGCTGACAACAAGCCTCCGCGGGCTGGTGGACGGGACCATTGAAGTCCAGGTCCTGGAGCACGCGGTACATTCAGGGATGTTCGGCGGGCCGGTTCTCGATGCCCCGACCCTCCTGTCCCGCCTGATCGCCACCCTTCATGACGACGACGGGAATGTCGCCATCCAGGGACTGGTCGCCTTCGACAATGCGGCCGTGGAGTTTCCGGAGGCCGACTACCGCGCAGACGCGTCAGTGCTCGACGGTGTCCGCCTTGCCGGCTCGGGCAGCATCGCCTCCCGGCTGTGGACCAAGCCTGCGCTGTCCATCATTGGTTTCGACGCACCTGCCGTGGACGTGGCCTCAAATACGCTGTTGCCAAGGGCGCGGGCCAAGTTCAGCCTCCGGCTGGCGCCGGGGCAGGTTCCCGAGGAAGCGATGGAGGCCGTACGGCAGCATGTTCAGGCGCACGCTCCCTTCGGTGCAAGGGTGACCTTTACCCCGGGAGAAAGCGGCAACCCGTTCCAGACGGATACTTCTTCGGCCGCTGCCGGGCTGGCGATGTGGGCCTTGGGAGAGGCCTGGGGCGTACAGGCAGTGGAGACGGGAATTGGTGGTTCCATTCCGTTCATCGCCGACCTTACAGAGCTGTACCCGGACGTACAGATCCTCGTCACTGGTGTCGAGGACCCGGACTCCAGGGCGCACAGCGCGAACGAGTCGCTGCACCTCGGTGACTTCCAAAAAGCTATTCTCGCCGAAGCGCTGTTGCTGTCCCGTTTGAACGCCACACCATAGGAGCCTGCGGCACCTCCCTGCGGCACCTCCCCGCGGTCCCGCAAGCGGCAGCCGGCGCGGCTCCCCGGGAACAAGGAAGGCCTTCCCGTGGTTACGTCAGGAGTTAGAGCTACGGGTGCGCCCCGCGTAGCATGTAGCTATAGCCCATACCGTATCCGTAGGGGCAGGCACCGCTCCCGCGGAGCCGCCAGACCATCCTAAGAAGGTAGGCCAATGAGCACCGCAACCAATGAGAACAGCACCCAGACCACCAGCGCGGCCAGTGAGGAACTGCCCGTCCATGAGGTCAACCTGACCGACGTCGCAGCAGGCAAGGTCCGCAGTCTTCTCGAGCAGGAAGGCCGCACGGATTTGCGGCTCCGGGTTGCTGTGCAGCCTGGCGGCTGCTCAGGGCTGATTTACCAGCTCTACTTCGACGAGAGGCTCCTGGACGGAGATGCTGTCCGGGACTACGACGGCGTTGAAGTTGTTGTAGACAAGATGAGCGTTCCGTACCTCAGTGGTGCCAGCATCGACTTCGAGGACACCATCTCGAAGCAGGGTTTCACCATAGACAATCCGAACGCGGGCGGCTCCTGCGCCTGTGGAGACTCCTTCCACTAAGCCGGTTATTTCGCCCGGTGCCGGCGCCGCGCTTCCTCCATTAATTGATGGAAGGAGGCGCGGCGCCGACATGTGGGCGAAACTCCCGGCGGAGCGGTAAGCTCTACACCGAGTAGTAAAACTTTTAGTGTGCCCGCGGCGCCGATGGCTGCCCGGACAACAGCAACAAGTAGGAAGGGCCGTCTGTGAGTTCGCAGAACCGAACCGGCAGCCGACGCAAAACGATCACTACGATCACAGGCTTGGCAATTGCCGGCGCGTTGGTTTTGACCGGATGTTCGCCAGAGGTAGAGAAAGGGTGGCTGCCCACGGAACGTGGCACCACCAGCAACAGCGACCGCATCATGGACCTCTGGGTCAACTCATGGATCGCCGCCTTGGCTGTGGGCATCATTACCTGGGGCCTGATCGTGTGGTGCCTCGTGGCTTACCGGCGCCGCAAGGGCACCGTGGGCTTCCCGCGCCAGACCAGCTTCAACCTTCCGCTGGAAGTGTTCTACCTGACCATTCCGCTTTTTATGGTCCTGGTGTTCTTCTACTTCACGGACCGCGACCAGCAGGCCATTGATGACCGGTCACAGCCTGCCGATGTCGTTGTCGACGTCCGCGGCAAGCAGTGGGCCTGGGACTTCAACTACAAGGCCGGCGCCGTTATCGAAGAAGACGTCCACGAGGCAGGAGTCCAGGCGCACCTGACCGGCAACGCAATCGACAAGGAACAGCTGCCCACGCTGTACTTGCCGGTCAACAAGTCTGTTGACCTCGAACTCAACTCACGCGACGTGATCCACTCCTTCTGGGTTCCCGCCTTCCTTCAGAAGCGCGACATGATCCCGGGCAAGACCAACTACATCCGGTTTACCCCCACTAAAGAGGGCACCTACGACGGCAAGTGCGCCGAGCTCTGCGGCGAATACCACTCGGAAATGCTGTTCCGCGTCAAGGTGGTTTCCGAAGCTGAATTCCAGGGACACCTGGATGAGCTTAAGGCCGCCGGCAACACGGGCCTCCTCGGTGTGGAGTACGACCGCAACCCGAACCTGAACGAAATTAAGTAAGGGGAGCGACGTGGCTACGTACACTCAATCCGCACCCACCGGAGTCCTCACAGCTCCAGTGGTTCCCAAATCCAAGGGACGCATCGTCGTCAACTGGATCACTTCCACCGACCACAAGACGATCGGGTACATGTACCTGATTGCGTCGTTCGTGTTCTTCTGCCTTGGCGGCGTGATGGCGCTGCTGATCCGTGCCGAACTGTTTGAACCCGGGATGCAGATCCTGCAGACCAAGGAGCAGTACAACCAGCTCTTCACCATGCACGGCACCGTGATGCTGCTGATGTTCGCCACTCCTCTGTTTGCGGGTTTCGCCAACGTGATCATGCCGCTGCAGATCGGTGCGCCTGACGTTGCCTTTCCCCGGCTGAACGCGCTGGCTTTCTGGTTCTTCCTGTTCGGTTCCACCATCGCCGTGTCCGGTTTCATCACTCCGCAGGGTGCTGCCTCCTTCGGATGGTTCGCTTACGCGCCGCTGTCCAACACCACCTTCAGCCCCGGCATCGGCGGGGATCTCTGGGTCTTTGGCCTGGCCCTGTCCGGCTTCGGAACCATCCTGGGTGCGGTCAACTTCATCACCACCATCATCTGCATGCGGGCCCCTGGCATGACCATGTGGCGGATGCCGATCTTCACCTGGAACACTCTGGTGACGGCCATCCTGGTACTTATGGCGTTCCCGCCCCTGGCAGCAGCACTTTTCGCCCTCGGTGCCGACCGCCGCTTTGGTGCCCACATCTTTGACCCGGAAAACGGCGGTGCAGTGCTCTGGCAGCACCTGTTCTGGTTCTTCGGCCACCCCGAGGTGTACATCATTGCGCTGCCGTTCTTCGGCATTGTCTCCGAGATCTTCCCGGTGTTCAGCCGCAAACCGATCTTCGGCTACAAGGGCCTGGTCTACGCAACGATCGCCATCGCGGCCCTGTCCGTGACGGTGTGGGCCCACCACATGTACGTCACCGGCGCGGTGCTGCTGCCGTTCTTCGCGTTTATGACCATGCTCATCGCGGTTCCCACCGGCGTGAAGTTCTTCAACTGGATCGGCACCATGTGGCGGGGCTCGCTGACGTTCGAAACCCCCATGTTGTGGAGCATCGGGTTCCTGATCACGTTCCTCTTCGGCGGCCTCACCGGCATCATCCTGGCCTCCCCGCCGCTGGACTTCCACGTCTCCGACTCCTACTTCGTCGTCGCGCACTTCCACTACGTGGTGTTTGGCACCGTGGTGTTCGCGATGTTCGCAGGTTTCTACTTCTGGTGGCCCAAGTTCACCGGCAAGATGTTGAACGAGCGCCTGGGCAAGGTTCACTTCTGGCTCCTGTTCCTGGGCTTCCACGGCACCTTCCTCATCCAGCACTGGCTCGGTGTTGAGGGTATGCCCCGCCGGTACGCCGACTACCTCGTGGAGGACAACTTCACCTGGATGAACCAGTTTTCCACTGTTGCCTCCTTTGTCCTCGGAGCGTCCCTGATTCCCTTCTTCTGGAACGTCTACATCACCTGGCGCAGCGCCGAAAAGGTGCAGGTAGACGACCCCTGGGGCTTTGGAGCATCACTGGAGTGGGCAACGTCCTGCCCGCCGCCGCGGCACAACTTCACGTCGCTGCCCCGGATCCGGTCCGAGCGCCCTGCCCTGGACCTGCACCACCCCGAGCTTCGACAGGTCCACACCGTCGAGTCACCGGCTCCCGCAGCCTCCATGCTCGGTAACGCCGACCAGAAGGACACTGCACAGTGAAAATCGAATCTTGGATCTTTGGTTCCGGAGTCTTCTTCTTTGTACCGGTCTCGGTAATCTACGGTTTTCTTACCGACTGGGGTGAATGGGTCGGCATTCTCGGGATCCTCCTGGTAGGCGGTCTGGCCGGCATGATTGGCGGCTACCTCGGCTTCACCGGCAAGCGCGTCGGTATGCGTCCCGAGGACCGCAGCGACGCTGAAATCCACGAGGGCGCCGGCGAACAGGGTCACTTTAGCCCCTGGAGCTGGTGGCCGCTGGTGCTCGGCCTGGCCTGCGCCACAGGCTTCCTGGGCTTGGCTGTAGGCTTCTGGATTGTCTATATCGCTGCTGGCCTGGCAGTTGTGGCACTCATCGGCTGGGTTTACGAATACAGCCGCGGCGACCACGCCCACTAGGCAAAAGAACAACGACGACGGGCCCCACCTTTTGGTGGGGCCCGTCGTCGTTGTTGTTGTGCTAACGCTCCGATTAGCAAGGACGGTCGCGGGGCCACTGTCAGGATGGCACCCGCAAGTACCTATTCTGCTCCCTGTGACTCCAGCAGCTCGCCAAGGGTCCGGAGGACATCCTTCGCCCTTTCCTCGCTCTGGGCGCCGCTGAGCAGTGAATCATCAATTCCCAGCTCCACTTCACAGCCATGGTGAAAGTCCGCCGTCATCACGTGGAGGAGAGACCGGGCATCCACGCCCCCGGTCCCCGGCTTCGTGATGGTCACGGGAAGCCCGGTAGCGGCCACTGCCCTGACAAATACAGCTGCCGGGCGCGCGTGCAGCCCGATCGTGGCTGTTACCACAGCCTTGTGTGTTGGCAACGGGACTCCTTTTTCATGACGGCCCCAATCCGTCGGGTGTCGAAATTTTCCTGTCCAATATAGCGGGCCGGGAGCACCATCCCCGAATAGCCACGGACTCTGGCACCACCTGGTCTAGACCTGCCCTAAAATTGCAGAGTGAACTCGAACCCAGGGGAAACCCGCTGTGGCATCTAACGCCGGGGCGATTGCCGGCGAAATCGACAGAAGCAGCGGCACTGCCATCTACGTCCAGCTGCGCGAGATCCTGCGTACCTACATTGCGGAGTCGTGCCGGCCGGGTTCTGCGCTGCCATCGGAGCGTGACCTCGCGGAACGCTTTGGGCTCGCCCGGATGACGGTGCGGCAGGCTATTGACGCGCTGGTTGGTGAGGAAGTCATTGAACGCGTAGTGGGTCTTGGCACTTTCGTGCGCAGGCCGAAGCTGGATCTGCAGGTGAAGCTGACTTCCTACAGCGAAGAGATGCAGCGCCGCGGCATGGTTCCCGCAGCAAAAGTACTGAGCTTTGAACAGATTGGTGCCAGTGCATTCCTGGCCCGCGAGCTCCAGCTGGACGAGGGTACCCCCTTGGTCCGCTTCCGGCGCCTGCTCCTGGCGGATGGTGAACCCATGAGCGTGGACGAGAACTTCATCCCTGCCCACCGTGTTCCGGGCCTGCTGGACCAAGAGCCGCCCACCTCGCTGTACAACGTTTTGAGCGAACAGTACGGCCTGGTGATGGAGTGGGGCGAGGACATGATTGAGGCCACCGCAGCATCTCCGTCCACGGCCCGGCTGCTGAATGTGGAAGTGGCCTCACCGTTGCTCAAAATTCAGCGGCACGCTTTTGTTGCACGCACCATGGTGGACTATTCCGTTTCCTATTACCGGGCGGACCGGTACAAATTGTGGGTCCCGCTGCAGCGCCCGGGCGCACGCCGGTCCCGTACCCACTGACCAGAGAAGCCCCTTCAGCAGTGCCGTGTGCGTTGCTTCTGCCAGCGGTCAAAGCGCTGGGGGAGCAGGAACAAGAAGAAAGGCCCGGTCCTATTGGACCGGGCCTTTCAGGTTATACAAACAGTGTTTCTAGTGGCTCAGGCTCTTGGCTGCCTCGGGAGCTTCCACTTCCGCGTGGCCGTGGCCGTGAGCGGCTTCGAGCTCGGCGGGGGTGGCCGGGGCAACGCGGTCCTCAAAGAACCACTTGGAGAGCAGCGCGCGGCGCTTCTCCTTGCGGGTTACCACACCGTGTTCGTTCGGCACTGCCGGAAGAACGTTCGGTGACTCGAAACCCACCAGCTTGTAGCGCTTGTACTCGTCCAGGGGAGCATGTACCTCGATGAACTCGCCGTGCGGGAGGCGGACAATACGCCCGGTCTCGCGGCCGTGGAGGGCGATCTCCCGGTCCTTGCGCTGGAGCGCCAGGGCCACGCGCTTGGTGACGAAGAAGGCAATAAACGGGCCGATGATGAACAGCGTCCGCAGCCAGTAGGTGACATCGTTGAGCGATACGCCGAAGTGGGTGGCGATGAGGTCGGAGCCTGCTGCTGCCCACATGACGCAGTACCAAACAAACCCTGCCATACCGATCGCGGTGCGGGTCGGGGCGTTGCGCGGACGGTCAAGTACGTGGTGCTCGCGGTCGTCCTTGGTGATCCAACGCTCAATCCACGGGTACATGAACATAATCGTGAACAGGATGCCGGCCGGTACAAGGGCGGGCAGCAGCACGTTGAAGCTGAAGACGTGCCCGAACCACACCTGTTCAACCTGCCAGTTGCCCAAGGTGCCCGGCATCAGGCGCAGGGCGCCATCAACAAAGCCGATGTACCAGTCGGGCTGGGTTCCGGCGGACACAGGGGAGGGGTCGTACGGACCGTAGTTCCAGATCGGGTTGATCGTGAAGAAACCGGCCATCAGGGCGAGGACGCCGAAGACGATGAAGAAAAATCCACCGGCCTTCGCGGCGTAGACCGGGCCCAGCGGGTAGCCGACAACGTTGTTGTCATTGCGTCCGGGGCCGGGGTACTGCGTGTGCTTGTGGACGACCACCATGAAGAGGTGGAGGACGATCATCAGCAGGATCAGCGCCGGTACCAGCAGGATGTGCAGCATGTACAGGCGGCCGATGACGGCAGTGCCCGGGAACTCCCCGCCAAAGAGGAAGAAGGAGATGTACGTACCGACGATCGGGATGGACTTGATCACGCCGTCGATGATGCGCAGGCCGTTACCGGACAGCAGGTCATCGGGGAGGGAGTAGCCGGTGAAGCCGGCAGCCATGGCCAGGATCAGCAGGACGCCGCCCACTACCCAGTTCATTTCGCGCGGCCTGCGGAAGGCACCGGTAAAGAAGACCCGAAGCATGTGCACGGCGATGGACGCAACGAACAGCAGCGCTGCCCAGTGGTGGACCTGGCGCATGAAGAGGCCGCCGCGGACGTCGAAGGAGATATCCAGCGACGAGCTGTAGGCCACCGACATTTCGACGCCCTTGAGGGGAACGTAGGAGCCGTCGTAGTGGGTTTCCGCCATGGACGGATCGAAGAAGAACGTCAGGAAGGTGCCGGAAAGCAGCAGGATGACGAACGAGTAGAGTGCCACTTCTCCGAACATGAAAGACCAGTGGTCGGGGAAGACTTTGCGGCCGAATTCCCGCAGGATTCCGGAACCGCCAACGCGTGAATCGACGAAGTCGGTGAACCGGCCTGTCTTGGTTTTGGCGACGAAAGCGG
>JAPSHX010000012.1 GCA_031179305.1 Paenarthrobacter sp.
CTTCCGGCTGCCGGGAAACCACCGCCTGAACCCGGTCCGACGCGTGGGTGAACATCCCCGCAACGGCCGCCACCGCCCTCGTTTTGACCCGGGTACGCTGCCTCTATTACAGTTATGTCTTGCGTGACCGCCCGGGAAACCGGTGATGAACGCGGTGCTTCCTTAGCTCAGTCGGTAGAGCGTTTCACTCGTAATGAAAAGGTCATCAGTTCGATTCTGATAGGAAGCTCGGTAGAGAACCCCCGGAAATCAAGGATTTCCGGGGGTTCTTCTTTTCCGCTCTCATACGCTGAGGCGACCCCCTTCTACCGCGCTGTCGACGGGCCTTCCTTAGGCCGCGCGATCAGCGAGTTACGCAAAGAAGCCGGACTGACCCAGCAGGAGCTTGCGGGGCGGCTAAAGGTCACTCGGGGAACGATTGTCCGGCTGGAGCGAGGAGAAGCCGTATCCCTCGTGGTCGCCATGAACGCCATCAGGACTCTCGGCCGGGACGTGGCACTGGTACCCCGGTTCTCGAAACTTCAGATCCGCCCATGAATCCAAGGAAAAAACTCAACGTCGCCGGAGGGACAGGTACGCTCGCACCTCGCAAAGGAAAACAGCCTGTCGACACCCGACGCCTTCGGTCTGCTGCGCGTCCTCGGGGCAGACTGTGCCGGGGCAGTCCAGGTTCTCCCGCCCGGCGAAGCACCTGAGGTCCCGGGCGCAGTCATTCCCATGACCGGGCACCCGACGGCAGCCGCATACACCAGGAAGACTTCCCCCAGGCATTGGCGCTCGGAAGCGAAGCGAAGCTAAATATGAAGGCACTTCGGCCCCACCCTCCCCGGCTGACCTGGTTGGCCAACGCGGCCGCTCCTCACACCCGCGATGAGTCCGCATTCCGAAGGGCACTGCTCAGAGCTGTCACTTTCAACGTGGCGATCGGAAACGGCGATGCACACTCGAAAAACTATTCCTCACGCTCCTCGACGGCGGTGAATTGCGCCTTGCCCCGCTATACGATGTGGCTACCACCTTGCTGCTCTATGCACCAAGCAACAACGCGGGCCACACCGTTGGCGGGCAGATCCGGCTGGGCTATATAACTCTGGAACACGTGATTCGTGAGGGTGTGGTTTGGGGCATGGACGATGAGGACTCGCGACAAACAGCAGTGTCGGCATTGGAAGCGCTGGGGGCCGCGGCTCACAGTTCCAAAACACCGGAACGCTTGGATTTCCTGCGAAAACTGGTTCCTGCACGAGTGGATGATCTATTGAGCGGCGGCCCGGCCAGGCGGCAATGACCCGAGCATTCTAGCCAATCAGGGCCCGGTACCGGGAGCGGCGCCCCTGGCCATCCGTGCGGCCCCGGTTGGCCAGGACTTGAAGTTCGACGGCGATCACGTCACCCAGGCGGCGGCAGAACTCACCCGGTTCGGCCGCAGCATCCGGGTCCTCCTCCATCACCATGTCCACCACGCCACTGGCCGCGAGCGCAGCAGCGGTAATGCCCTGACTTTCTGCGAGCGCCGCGGCGTGCGCAGTAGTCCGGTGCATTATTGCGCTGGCGCCTTCGGGTGGGAGCGGGGCGAGCCAGGCGTTCCGTGCGGCGATGGTCCGGTCGGCGGGCAGGAGGGCGAGTGCCCCTCCCCCGGTGCCTTGCCCCAGCAGGACTGACAGCGTAGGGGTTGCCAAGCCGAGGAGGTCGTATAGGGACCGGGCGATCTCGGCGGCGAGCCCACCTTCTTCGGCGTCCTTGGACAACGCCGCGCCAGGCGTGTCGATGATCGTAACAAGTGGAATGCGGAGTTCCTTGGCCAAACGCATCCCGCGCCGGGCATCGCGCAATGACGCCGGCCCCATCGCATTGTTCCGTTGATGGCCCACCACCACACAGGATGTGGTTCCGAACCGGGCAAGAGCCACCAGCATTCCGTCGTCCTTGGTGCCATCCCCCGCACCGCGCAGCAACACCACGCTGCGAGCGGAGTGTTGAAGAAGTTCGCTTGTGGATGGCCGCTGAGTGTCCCGCGAGCGGACTACGGAGTCCCAGGCAGTTCCCTCAGCGGATTCGGAGAGTTCGCCGATGCTGGTTGCCTGCGCACCAACGAAGTCCTCAGTCGGCCGCAAAAGGTCCAGCACCCGTCCGAAGTAGTCACGGGCCCCTTCGGGCGGAACCACGGCATCAACCAGCCCATGATCGAACAGGTTCTCCGCGATCTGAACCCCGGAGGGGAAGGGTTCACCGTGCAGGGCCTCATAGACACGCGGTCCAAGGAATCCCAACAGTGCCCCCGGCTCCGCAGCGGTGACGTGCCCCAGTGATCCCCACGACGCCATGACCCCGCCGGTGGTCGGATGCCGCAGGTACACCAGGTACGGCAGTCCTGCAGTGCGATGCGCCTGCACTGCGGCCACGATTTCCACCATGGCCAGGAACGCATTGGTTCCCTCCTGCATGCGGGTCCCTCCGGACGCCGGCATTGCCACCAACGGCAGCCCAAGGTCTGTGGCGCGTTCGACGGCGGCTACCAGCCTTTGCGCTGCATCCCGCCCGATTGAGCCGGCAAGGAATGCAAAGTCGGACACCACGACGGCGATGCGATGGTTCCGTATGCGTCCTTCGCCTGTGAGGACAGATTCGTCGCTGCCGGATTTCTCCCGGGCCGTGGTCAGGTCGGCAGCGTACCCGGCGTTGGCAGAGCCAGCCACCCCCCGAACCGGACCATCCCAGGAAACGTATGTCCCGGCGTCGAGCACGTGATCCAGCAGTTCGTGGGCACCGAGCCGCCGGTGCGTGGCAGTGGCCGCCATTCAGTCCACCTCCGTTGAGGCCAGCCACTCCCGGACACCGTCGCCGTGCTGGTTCAGTAGCGGCGGGGCGGTGTGGGAGCGGCGGGTGGATTCGGCGCCAGCGGCATTGTCGAAGAAGCGAAGCGGTGGCCCCGGCAAAGTCACAGATCCCAGGCGTGGATGCTCGACGTCTACCAACAACCCTTGGGATACCAGTTGCGGCCATTCATAGACTTCCTTGAGGGTGCGCACTTTACCGGCAGGAACTCCGGCGGCTTCAAGCTTGGCGAGCAGCGGCTCTGCGTCATAGTCTGCGAACACGGTCTCCACCACTTCAATGATGCGGGTCCGGTTACGGACTCGGTCGGCGTTGGTGTTGAGGCCGTTGGTGTCGATGCCGAAAGCGGAGGTAAAAGCAGCCCATAGCTTTTCGCTGCCGACACTGATCTGGACACTCCCATCCCGGCATCGGAACAGGCCGTACGGTGCGATGGATGGGTGATGGTTGCCCTGAGCCTCAGGTTCCTCCCCTGCGACTGTGACCTTGGTGCCTTGGAACGCGTGGACCCCAACGAGCGACGCCAGCAGCGAGGTTCGAACCACTTGCCCCCTGCCGGTGTGTTCACGCTCCAACAGGGCGGCCACCACCCCGTACGCCCCATACATGCCGGAGAGCAGATCTGCGATGGGCACCCCAACGCGCTGTGGATCGCCAGGACCGGATCCCGTCAGCGACATTAGCCCGGCCTCGCCTTGAAGAATCTGATCGTAGCCGCTGCGGTGCGACTCCGGGCCGTCGTGGCCGAAGCCCGTGATGGACAAGATGACCAGGCGCGGGTTGATGCTGTGCATGGCATCAGTGCTGAAGCCTAGCCGTTCCAGGACACCAGGCCGGAAGTTCTCCACCACAACATCGGCCCGCTCCAGGAGCTGGCGGAGGACGGTTCGGCCGTCCTCGCTCTTGAGGTCCAGTGCCAGGGATTCCTTGTTGCGGTTGCAGGACATGAAGTACGTCGCCTGCGGCTCGTCCGCGGGTCCCACGAAGGGCGGTCCCCAACCCCTTGTGTCATCGCCGGAGCCCGGGTTCTCTATCTTGATGACCCTCGCTCCGAGGTCTCCCATCATCATGGCCGCGTGCGGGCCTGCGAGCGCCCGGCTGAGGTCCACCACCAGCCTTCCTGCGAGGGGACCCTCGGATGCGTGGAGAACCGGGGCTGTTTCTGTCAGTGCTGAAGTCATGGAGTTTCCTTGATATGAAGTTCAGTTGCCCAGCCGGGACAGGAGGACGGCGACGGCGGCAGAGACTCCCCCTGCCAGCGACCCTTCCAGCTCGGGAGCGAAGAACGGCGAGTGGTTGACGGGGACGGGACCTGGCTCTTCGTGGCCGGCTATGGGGGTGCCGCCGAACATCCAGAACACGGAAGGCACTCCAATGGCGGTGCCCAAGTGCCCAAAGTCCTCGCTGCCCATCATCGGTGGGGTGATTTCGACAGCTTCGGTCCCCAGTGCAAGCCGCAGGGCCTCCACAACCGAAGGAACGGCGTCGGGATCGTTGAAGCACTGCGGGAAGCGGTACATTTCCTCGATGTCCGGTTGCGGCGCTCCGGAGGCGGCGGCTTCAGCCATGATGATGCGGCGGACTGCTGCGAGAACCTGGCTGCGGACGTCCTCGTCGAAGGTACGGATGTTGAGGGTGAACTCGGCCGACGCCGGGATGATGTTCTCCTTAAGACCAGCGTGGAAAGTGCCTACGGTCACGACGGCGGACTTCCGCGGGTCCAGCTCACGGGACACGATGCTCTGCAACCGGGTGACCATATGCGCGGCCATGACGATGGGATCGATGGAATCCTGCGGCTGCGAGCCGTGCGACTGCTGGCCGTGGACGGTGACCCTCAGCGAATCCGCCATCGCGGCCACCGGTCCGCTCGAAATGGCGACCGTACCCACAGGCCGGGGCATGACGTGCTGGCCGAAGACCACTTCCGGCCGCGGGGCCTTGTCCCACAGCCCGTCGTCGAGCATCGCAAGTGCACCGGCGGCAGTCTCTTCACCGGGCTGGAAGATCAACACCAGCGTCCCCGACCAAGCGTCCAGGTTGCCGGCAAGCACTTCGGCTGCGCCCAGCAGGCTGGCTACATGGGCGTCATGGCCGCAGCCATGCATCACCGGGACCGTAGTGCCGTCCGGCAGGGTGCCTGTGTCGGTGCTGGCATATTCCAAGCCTGTGGCTTCCTCAATGGGCAGGCCATCCGAGTCCGCCCGGAACGCCACCACGGGACCAGCACCGTTGCGCAGGATTCCCACAACACCAGTGCCCCCGCAACGGAAATGCTCAATGCCAAGGCCGTCCAGTTGTTCCTCGATCAGCGTGGCGGTGGCAAACTCCTGCATGGACAGTTCCGGATGTGCGTGGAGGTGCCGGTAGAGGGCATGGAGCTTGGTGGTCTGTTCTGAGTCGAGTCGGAGGGCGGTCACTGTTGAAGTCATGGGTCTTGTCTTCCTCTTGGATGCTGTATTCGAGCTGGCGTGGCTTGGCTACTCTTCACGGATTGCAGGTGCCGCAGGGGATTGCGCCCCACGGAAGAACCACGCCAGCATGATGGTGCCTAGGACAGCGATGGCGGTGGATACCATGGCGAGCGAGGGCACCAGCGGCAGCACTACGAAGACCACCACGGCCGAAACCAACAGGGCGAACACAGTGGTGCGGGGCTGCTTCATGGACACGATGGCCTGCACCAGGACGGCGCCCAACACGGCGGGCAGTACGTAAAGACGCGTGACGAGCAGTACCGATGGCGGGATGACGCTGATCAGCCAGGTGCCCAACAATCCCACGAAGAGTGCCAGCGAAAACAGATGGACCACTGCTGCTCCGCAGATGGCAACGACGGCGGCAAGTTCGGCTCGTTTGCTGCCTGCCTTGGCACCGATATTGGTTTGTGCGATCAGTGCCGCGGGGAGCAATTTGCTGGAAATGTTGCCGATCATGAACGCTTGGTACATGCCGGCGGGTCCTAAAACCGGGTAGTACGTGAGGGGTTCCACGATCCAAATGATGCCGAAAGTGGCGGCAACGGCGGCGAAAGCGATCCACAACTGGGCGGCACCTATGTCCAGGCCGCCGAAGAACACCAAGTACAACGGACCTGCAAGGGAGATCAAGAGACCGGCGATCATGGTGATCTGGCCCCAGCGGGAGGTTGTGCGGTTGAAGTCCGCCATGCCAGTGCTGCTGGAGGTGGGAGCGGAAGTGATGGAAGACATTGTGATGATCCTTTCGTGCTCAGAGAAATGACGGCGGCAGTCGTTTGCCTCAGGCGCCGACAGCGAAGTAGGCAGCGACAAGGCCGAAGACGATCGAAAAACCGAGCCCCCATTCCCGGAGCCAGCTCCTGCCGAGTCTCTTGGCCAGCAGAAGGCATATCCCCATGACTGCCGCGGAGACAACGAAGGAAAGGACGTGTGTCCCTGACTTGGGCAGTTCAGTGAGCCCGAGGCAGGAGAACGCTCCAATAAGTGCTGCCGCTGGAACAATCGCCATGGCGGCCGGATTCACGGAGCGGATCTTGGCGTCGCCCTTGCGGAGCAGCGGTGTCAGGATCAAGGTAGCGAGCATCCACATGGCGCCCCCGATGCTCATGACGAAGAACGCCACAGCAAAAACGCTCTGGGTGTAGCTGGCATCACCCAGCTTGGCCCCCATCGTGCCAGCGGAAACGCTTGCCGCTGATACCTCGTAAGCCGCTGACCCTATGAGGCCGATCCGCACAAGAACTGCCGGCGCACCAAAGAGGCCCAGTAATGCAATGGCAACGAGGCACACCGCCAGGGAGGGACCGATGGCCGATACAGCGCCGGAACGGAAGGACGTCTTGATGTCCTGCGTGCTCATGTCCACGGAGGGGGCCGCCCGTCTGGCGGCTTTCATGAAGATAACGGACTGAATGATGATCACGCCGAAGACGCCTGCCACGCAGATCCACAGGACTGGGTTGTTGGCGACGGCCATGATGTTGGTGGGGTCGTTGGCGAGCGGTTGAAGAGCCAGGGGTTGGTGCAAGGGAACCTCCCAGGTGTTGGCCCCTCGACAGGTCCTTAACCGGACTACTCTGTGCGGCTTGGGTATGCTGGGGGCTAATCCTTACCACCGACCAGATCGGCCAGTGGATTACTAACACCCTCCGCTATGAGCCGCATCACACACAATAGCTGACGGAATCAGCCGAAAGTTTGGCCGAATCAGTCAAAGCTTGCCCTTGGTTGTTTCGAGGCTTCCGTCGCCTTCTGTGACCGGGCACACTTTCAGGCAGTAGCAATCCAGCAAAGGAGCACCATGCCTGACACCCTTGGCGAGCTGTCCGCCGTCGAACTCTCCGCAGCAATCCGCGACAAAAAGGTTTCGGCGCGCGAAGCCCTGGCCGATCACTTGGAGCGTATTTCCGAGGTTAATCCCGCGATCAACGCCGTGGTAACCCTCGACCCTGAGGGTGCCCAGGCCTTGGCGCTTCGCGCGGACCAACTCACGGCTTCAGGGGCCGCGTTGCCGCCCCTCCACGGCCTGCCCATGACACACAAGGACACCAATAACACCGCCGGGATGCGTACCACCCAGGGCTCTCTCGCCCTGCGTGATTTTGTTCCCGCCGCCGACGACCTCATCATTGCGCGCTTGAAGGCGGCCGGCGTGGTGAGCACCGGAAAGTCGAACGTTCCCGAGTTTGGTGCGGGCTCCCACACTTTCAACGATCTCTTCGGAACCACTACCAACCCTTACGCTCCCACCCTGAGTGCCGGCGGCAGCAGCGGCGGAGTGGCCGCCGTCGTCGCCGCCCGGGTCCAGAGCATCGGCGACGGCAGCGACATGGGCGGATCGCTCCGTATCCCGGCGTCCTTCTGCAATGTGGTGGGCTTCAGGCCGTCGACGGCGGTGATCCCCATGCCGTCCGACGCCAACGCCTATGCGTGGCTGGGGAGGACTGGACCAATGGCCCGAAGCGTGGAGGACATTGCGTTGTTCATGTCAGTCACGGCAGGCAAGGATCCGCGCGTGCCGCATCCGGCAGGGCTGGATCCCGAAGTTTTCCGTGCCAGCCTGGAGGCCGACATGCGGGGAGTCCGGATCGGCTGGTCCCGCGACTTTGGCATCGGCGTGCCCGTGGAAGCCGAAATCCTGGAGCATTTGGAACGTCAACTGGCGGTCTACGAGGACCTTGGAGCAGTCGTCGAAGAAGCCACCCCGGACTTCAGCGAAGCGGACCTGGTGTTCGGCAACACCCGTGCCTTGGACTTCGCCGCGGGCCTTGGGCCGATTCTGGAGCGAGCTGGCCATGTCATCAAGCCTGAGGTGCACTGGAACGTGGAGAAGGGATTCGCCCTCACGGCGCGGGATTTGATTGAAACCGCAGCCGCCCGCAGCCGGTTGGAATTGAGCGTCCAGGATTTCTTTGGCCGGTACGATCTCTTCGCCAGCCCCTGCGCCCAGGTACTCCCCTTCGACGCAACGCTGAGGTACCCCTCTGACATTGCAGGGGTACCTTCGGAGACATACCTGGACTGGATGCGATCGGCTTGCCTCCTTTCCGCGACGGGACTTCCCGTACTCAGCGTTCCGGCCGGTTTCAGCTCTACAGGCCTGCCCATCGGCCTCCAGCTCGCCACCAACCACTACGCGGATATGCAGTTGCTCCGTTATGGCCGTGCTTTCGAGCAGCAGACCGGCTACGCCGCCGTTGCCCCCGTGATGACGGCTGAAGCGGCGCCGCTTACGACGGTGAGCGCATAACCCGCCCCCCGCGTTTGCGGGCGTCGAGAAGGATGGAAACGTCTACGCCCGCAGCGCTCTGAGCCCACTCCGAGTCGGTGATGAAACGGTAGAGGGACGTCATGTCCTCCACGGTCACATCCGCCATGATCTGATAGTCACCGGCGATTGCCACGGCGTAACGGACAGTGTGAAGCTCGGCAAGACTTTGCCCAACGTGCTCAACATGCTGCGGCGAAGCCCGTATCCAAAGGAGCGCTTCAACACCCAAGCCGAAAGATGACGGTTCAACGATCGCCCTCAAATGAACTTGGTTATTGGCCAACAACCATTCACTGCGTCGGCGGGCAGTGGCTTCCGAGACTCCGACTCTGCGTCCCAGTGCTTCGTAGCTCATCCGCCCATCAGCACAAAGTGCATCAACGAGCTCGTTGTCCTGCCGGCTCAGGTCTTGCCGCGGGACCAGGACGCCGGAGTCTTGCGTGAGACCCGAGCGGAGGGCCTCCGCCTTGTCTGCGGGCAGAATCTCCGGCCGCCACCCCCGGATGGTCCGGAAATAGCGGAGCACAGGGTAACTGGTGGAATCCCGCAAGCCGAGGGTAGATGGCAGCTCATCGGACAAGACGTCGCCCATGCGTGCCGGTTCAGTGAGGATTTCTGCCACGCAATCACCGGTTCCGGTGGTGGTGTAGACAAACGTCGTGTCTGCCCGCTGCGACAGAGCATGGGCAGCCGCCCGCACCGTTCCCGGCATGCACCGCATCTCCACCAGCACCACCGCTTGCTTTGGCCTGATTCCCACCACGGCTACCGCTCCGGACTCCAAGAGCTGAGAGCCCCGGCGCGCAACAGTGCGCTCCGCTTCCCCTAAAACGGCAGCGATCTTCCGCCAAGGGCATCGCGGATCCAGTTGCAGCGCAGCAACAATCTGCCGCTCCAATGCGTCAAAAGCCACCATGCCAACTCCGTCCGTCCGCGTCGATCAATTTCAACACAGACTTCGGCGCGCTTCGTCACTATGGCCGAGTATCGCCGTCGAGCGTTAACGGCAGGTGCCCCGCCCCAAAGAGGGACGGGGCACCGCGGTAAGGCTCGGGAGTTAGGCGAAGTCGGAGACTGCCGGGTCCGGACCGATGCGGCCTTCAGCGCCGCGGTCCAGGCCGTTGATGGCCTCGACGTCGGTGGCGTCCAGCGTGACGTTGAGAGCTGCGAAGTTCTCCTGGATGCGGGACTCGGTGACGGACTTGGGGATCACCACGTTGCCGATGGCCAGGTGCCAGGCGATGATGACCTGGGCCGGGGTGGCATCATGCTTGGCGGCGATCTCAGCCACGGTAGCGCTTTCGAGGAGCTCGCCACCTTGGCCCAGCGGGGACCAGGCCTGCGTCAGGATGCCCTTGGACGCATTGAATTCGCGAAGGTCAGCCTGGTTGAAGAAGGGGTGCAGTTCCACCTGATTGATGGCCGGAACAACGCCGGTTTCATCGATGATGTGCTGCAGTCCCTCCTTGGTGAAGTTGGAGACGCCGATGGACTTGACCCGGCCCCTCTTCTTGAGCTCGACGAGGGCCTTCCAAGTATCAACGTACTTTTCCTGCTTGGGCTGCTGCCAGTGAATCAAGTACAGGTCCAGCGTCTCGAGGCCGAGACGATCCATGGACTCCTCGAAGGCAGCGAGCGTGGATTCGTAGCCTTGGTCGGCGTTCCACAGTTTGGTGGTGATGAAGATTTCCTCGGCGGAAAGGCCCGAGGACGCAATGGCACGGCCGACGCCTGCCTCGTTGCCGTAGATCTTGGCGGTATCGATGTGGCGGAACCCGGCCTCGAAAGCCTGGCGGACCACCTTTTCGGCTACATCGTCTTCAACCTGCCACACCCCGTAGCCGAGCTGGGGGATGGTGTTGCCGTCGTTGAAAGTAAGTGTTGGTGACGAAGTCATGTCTGCCATCCTTCCAGCACCCGCCCCCAAAAGCGCCGAATGTAACGCAGATAAGCTATCCGCTTAACTTGTTGCTTGGGGGGAATAAAGGCGTGCGCGGGTAGTTGCGAACGCGTTGCATTTAGGTTGGCTATAGTTCAGGCGACGAGTTGGCGCTCCGCGTCAGCAACCTGTTCAAAAACAGACTCCGCCCGCCGCCGAACCGACAAAGCACCCACTGGGACGGGTCCAACAGCCAACCTCAACATGGCCGCGGCCTCTGCCGTGGTGGCGAGGGAATTTCCTGCTTTGGACAGAGCCCGGTGCACGCCAGCAAGCCCTCCCGGGACGTCCAAGCCGTCGCTGGGAGACCTTTTCTGCGCCTCGACGCAGATGATCCTGACCCGGGGCGATAATTCGGCGAGGTCATTGGCTATTTGCACGAGCTCGTTGTAGAGCTGCTCATCATCCACGCCCTCAAGAACCTGGTGGTACCGATCCAGTCCCCGATGAAAACGGTCATGGGCACGGCGCCACAGCCCCTTGCCGAGCTCCAGATCATCCTTCCGCCCTTGCCGGACGGCCCCAAAGAAACCCACCCGGGAACTCAGAGGTACTGACCCGGACCGTGGTCGGGGTCTTCCCTGCGGCCCTGGGCAGCAGCGCCGGGCGTACCGGGTGCAGCCGCCCGTTGGGGCTGTCCGTTCTCACCAATGATGATGCCCGGCGCAATCACCGTACCCGGCGGGAGTTGACGGAGCTGCATCTGCGCGGCTGCGTGCTCTTTGGCAGCCTGCTGAGCGGCGATCGCAGCCTGGATGCCATGGAACAAGCCCTCCAGCCAGCCAACGAGTTGTGCCTGGGCGATGCGAAGCTCCGCATCGGAAGGCGCCTTCTCGTCAGGGAAAGGCAAGCTGATTCGTTCCAACTCCTCAATAAGTTCCGGCGCCA
Organism: Paenarthrobacter sp.; assembly: GCA_031179305.1. Classification (GTDB taxonomy): domain Bacteria; phylum Actinomycetota; class Actinomycetes; order Actinomycetales; family Micrococcaceae; genus Arthrobacter. The sequence goes on from JAPSHX010000012.1 coordinate 11,414, forward strand.
ACCCGTCTTCGAGTTCCTTAATGGAGCGCTCATGAATCTCCGCCAGGCGGCCGCGTGCAGCGTCATCCAAAGGTGCGGCCTTCACCTCTTCAAGGAGCTGCCGGACCATGGTGCCGATCCTCATCACCTTGGCCGGCTCGTCAACGAGTTCATGAAGGCTACCTCCCTTGGGCTTGGCATCCTTCTCCACCTCTTCCGCCAAAGGTTGCTGTCCCGTGGGCTTCTCAAGACCCTCGTCCAGCATGGTTCCCTCCACGGGGGTGTCGTCCGAAGCCTCATCCGTGGGCTGAATGTTGTTCAGATCGCTCATTCGTTCATACTCTCATGTGGTTCACGCGAACCCCTGTCCGAGCCTTGATTTTGGACTTCGTCCGTAGCGAAATTTCGTCCTGGGTGCGACCTCAGCAGCACCTGCCCTGAGGGTTGCTGTCCTGCCGGTCCATCCGGTCCCGCCAAAACTCACGTTCAGTCATGGCGGGACCGGAATGGGCCGTAGTTTCAAAATGCTCCAGGTACTTCTGGTACGCGTCCGCCCCCATGAGCGAGCCGATGTAGGTGGCGAAGCCCCGAAGGCCCTTAACGACCGTGTTCATCAGTGCTGGCGTTCACTAGTGGTGGCCGACCTTCTCTGTCCGTTTCTCTGCAGGTAGGGCGTTCCATTCTGCGAGCAACGTCTTCTCGGCAGTCGTCGGGAAGAGCCCCGCCGGTGCGTACACCTTGGAAGGAACAGGCGGGTCTTCGTGGTCCTGACCGCCGCCGGTGCGGACTGCTTTGATGGTTGCCAAGAGGGCGGCGACGATCACGATGATGCTCAGGGTCACGAAGATGACGGAAAGCACGCCCTGGATCATGGTGTTGCGGACCACGGCCTCCATGGCTGCGACGGTCTTGGCCGTACCAAACTCCGTCTTGCCGTCAGCCAGTGCTTTGGAGAACGCTTGATTGTTGGCGAAGTAGCCCACAGCCGGGACTGGCGAGAAGATCTTGTGGAAGCTGGCAGTGATGGTCACTACGGCCGCGAAAGTCAGCGGAACTGCCACGATCCACAGCCATTTGAACACTCCACGCTTGGCCGTGATGGCAAGGCACACAGCCAGTGCAATGGCTGCCAGCAACTGGTTGGCGATGCCGAACAGCGGGAAGAGCGTGTTGATCCCACCGAGCGGATCGGTGACGCCCATCAACAGCACAGCCCCCCAGGCACCCACCATGATCGCCGTGCAGAGCCAAGCTCCGGGCCGCCAGGAGGCTTCCTTGAACTTGGGAACAAAGTTGCCGATAGAGTCCTGCAGCATGAAGCGGGCAACACGGGTGCCTGCGTCCACTGCGGTAAGGATGAAGAGGGCCTCGAACATGATGGCGAAGTGGTACCAGAAAGCCATCATTCCGGGTCCGCCGATGAACTGCTGCATGATGTGCGCCAAACCGACTGCCAGCGTGGGAGCGCCACCTGAACGGGAGATAATGCTTTCCTCACCCACGTCCTTCGCAGTCTGCGCCAGTAGGTCCGGGGTGATGTTCACATTGGCCAGGCCAAGGCTGTTAACCCACTGCGCCGCGGATTCCACGGTCCCGCCGGTAAGGGCCAGGGGCGCGTTCATGGCGAAGTAGATGCCACGGTCGATCGAGATCGCAGCCACCAGGGCCATGATGGCCACGAAAGATTCCATCAACATGCCGCCGTAACCGATGAAGCGGGTCTGCCGTTCCTTCTCAATCAGCTTGGGTGTGGTTCCCGAAGAGATGAGCGCGTGGAACCCGGACAGTGCGCCGCAGGCGATAGTGACGAACAGAAACGGGAACAGGGCGCCGGAGAACACGGGGCCGTTCTCCCGGCTGGCGAACTCGCTGAACGCAGGGACTGTGATTTCCGGGCGCACCACGATGATGGCTACCGCGAGCATCACGATCACGCCGATCTTCATGAAGGTGGAGAGATAATCGCGCGGAGCCAGCAGGAGCCAGACCGGCAGGATTGCGGCGATGAAACCGTATACGATGATGCCCCAGGCAATGGTGACCTTGTCCAGGTGGAAGAAGGCCGCACCCCACTCGGTGCCCGCGACGGCGCCGCCACCAATGATCGCTGCCATCAGGAGCACGAAGCCGATGATGGACACCTCCATCACCTTGCCTGGCCGGATAAAGCGCAGGTAGACACCCATGAACAACGCGATGGGAATGGTCATACCCACCGAGAACACGCCCCACGGGCTTTCACCGAGGGCGTTGACCACCACCAAGGCGAGGATGGCCACAATGATGATCATGATGAGCAGCGTGGCCACGAGGGCTGCCGTACCGCCAATGACGCCGAGCTCCTCGCGCGCCATCTGGCCGAGTGATCGGCCACCGCGGCGCATGGAGAAGAACATGACCAGATAGTCCTGTACCGCCCCTGCAAGAACGACGCCGATGATGATCCAGATAGTGCCTGGAAGGTAACCCATCTGGGCCGCGATAACAGGTCCCACCAACGGTCCGGCACCGGCAATGGCCGCGAAGTGGTGGCCGAACAACACGTTCCTGTCAGTACGGACGTAGTCCTTGCCATCGGCTTTGTACTCGGCCGGGGTAGCGCGGCGATCGTCCGGTTTGAGCAGGTAGCGCTCAATGACTTTGGAGTAGAAGCGGTAGCCGATCAGGTACGTGCAGACAGCGGCGAAAACGAACCAGATGGCGTTGACGGTTTCACCGCGCACCAGTGCGAGCATGAACCATGCCACTGCTCCCAGCAGGGAAATGGCAACCCAAAGACCGATCTTGGCGGGAGTCCACCTGCGATCCTCCGCTTCGCGCACCTCGTCATCCACAGCCGGTTCGGGCAGCGTAGTATCCAGTCCTTCCGCGAGCCCTGCCTGGTTAGGAATCTTTCCCATATCTCCTCCTTGAGAACTGCTGCGCTGCCGTGGCACGGACGCGCGTCACGGGCAAGCTAGCAAGGAGGTTCCCCGGTGCATGGCGAAACTCACCGCAGAATGGGTCAACTGCGGTGAACGGTAGCTATTGTGCGATCAACGGTTATCTAAGCAATTCCGGTCGCGCCGTTACTGCGGCCTTGCACCATGCGGGCCTCACAGAGATCCAACCAGCGAACTTCCGCTTCTGCCTGGAAAATCAACGAATCGAGCACCAGCAGCCAAGCAGTATCCGACGATCTTTGGTTGGCAGAAACCGCCTTTCTCGCCTGCGTATGCTCTTGCAGGGCCTTGACCGAGACCTCGCGCTGGGACTGGATCACCACAGAAGTATCCACATCAGGAAGCGTCACTGCGAGCGCCAGCTTGATAGCAATTTCGTTCCTTGGTGGATTGCCCCGGTCCACTGCACCAGCGAACCAGGCCTCCACCTCCTCCGCCCCCGCGTCAGTGATGCTGTAAATCACGTGGCCGCCGCCGTCGTCGCCGTCCTTGCTGACTAAACCGTCGCGCTCAAGCCTGTCCAGGGTTGTATAAACCTGGCCGATGTTCAACGGCCAGGCGGCACCGGTACGGTCCTCGAATTCGACCCGCAGCTCATAGCCGTACCGCGGCTGGTCCTGGAGCAGGGCCAGCAGGCTGTGCCGGATGGACATATGGCTCCTCGCTGCAGTTGGGCGGCTAAATACAGTTTGGCGCGCGTTTCAGAGGAGCAGGAGGACCTTGCCCACATGCTCCCCGGAATCGAAATACTCGTGCGCTTCCCGAACATTCTCCAAGGGGAAGGACTTTGCGACGAGGGGCCTGATCCTGCCGTCGGTGAGCATGGGCCACACGAACTCGCGCACGGCGGACATGATGATTCCCTTTTCGGCGACCGGTCGGGGCCGGAGGGCTGTTCCGATAACGGCTGCACGTTTGCTGAGGAGTTGGCCCAAGTTGATCTCCGCTTTTGTTCCGCCTTGCAGGCCGATGACGATGAGTCGCCCGTAGTCGGCGAGCGCCTCGACGTTCTGTTGCAGGTATTTGGCACCCACGACGTCGAGGATCACGTCGGCGCCTTTTCCTCCGTTGTGCGCCTTGAGGCTTTCAGCGAAATCTTCTTCGGTGTAGTTGATGGCGATATCGGCGCCGAGGAAGGCCTTGGCCGTGCCGACTTTCTCGTCACTTCCGGCCGTGGTGGCCACCTTTGCGCCATAGGCTTTGGCCAGCTGGATTGCCATGGTGCCGATGCCGCCTGTAGCCCCGTGGATGAGTACGGTCTCTCCGGGTTGCAGCTGTGCCGTCATGATCAGGTTCGAGTACACGGTGGCGGCAACTTCTGGCAGGGCGGCGGCTGTAACCAGGTCCACGCCTTCGGGGATGCGGAGTACCTGCTCTGCGGGGACGGCGACCTGTTGGGCGTAGCCACCGCCGGACAACAGTGCCACTACTTTGTCTCCGACGGAGAATGCTTTGGTGACACCGGGGCCGAAAGCTGCAATGCGGCCGGAGATTTCCAGGCCGGGAACTTCCGATGCTCCTGGCGGCGGCGGGTAGAAGCCGCGCCGCTGCTGGACGTCCGCACGGTTCAAACCCGCAGCCACTACGTCGATCAGGACCTCGCCCTCGCCCGGCACCGGTGACGGGACCTCGCGGACTTCGAGGACTTCGGGTCCGCCTGGCTCTGAGATGTAGACGGCTTTCATGAAGAACTCCCGGTTTCTTGCTAGTTTTCCAGCCCCGGGGCAGGGGCTGGAATACGTGATGTTTTGGAACAGCCAACTCCCTATGAAACACTACTAGGCGAGGAAGGTTGTCCGAGCGGCCTAAGGAGCTGGTCTTGAAAACCAGTGTGCGGTAACCCCGTACCAAGGGTTCAAATCCCTTACCTTCCGCGAATAAGATGCCCCGGGTTCCAGGACCCGGGGCATTTTTTGTGTCCTGGTCCCTGTGTTGTGCACGTGCGCCTGCAGCGATACCGCCCGGAACTGAGAACTGACAACCGGAAAATCATTGAAAAGTGTCAGAGGCCCCGCATAGTGTTCTTCCTGTCTTCACACCACAGACATCAGCCGCAGTTTTGACCGCGGCATAACAACAGGAGTCTCACCTATGCCCACGCCTGACATCACTCCCGGTTCCCCCTGCTGGATCGACCTCATGACGTCCGATACGGAGAAGGCCAAGACCTTTTACACGGCACTTTTCGGCTGGACCTATGAAACCGGAGACCAAGAGAAGTACGGCGGCTACATCACAGCTTCCAAGGACGGCCGGATGGTAGCGGGCATCATGGAGAAGCAGGCGGACATGGGAGCCATGCCGGACGTCTGGTCCACTTACCTCCGCACGGATGACATCAAGGCGACCACCGAGGCCGCTGCCGCCAATGGCGGCCAGGTGTTCCTGGAGCCCATGGAGGTCCCTGAGCAAGGCAGCATGGCCATGTACGGTGATGCCTCAGGCGCCGCTATAGGCGCCTGGCAGTTCGGTGAAATGAAGGGCTACGAGGTCGCGGCGGAGGCAGGAGCTCCCGCTTGGCATGAACTGCTGGCCAAGGACTACGATTCCGCGGTCACGTTCTACCAGCGTGTCTTTGGCTGGGACACGGAGGTCATGAGCGACACTCCCGAGTTCCGTTACACGACCCTCGGCGCCGGTGACGACGCCAAGGCAGGCATCATGGACGCGTCTGGATTCCTGCCCGAACAGATCCCCTCCATGTGGAGCGTTTACTTCGCGGTGGAGGATACGGATGCCGCCGTGGAGCAGGCCTCGGCCCTCGGTGCCACGGTCATGCAGCCCGCCGAGGACACACCGTTCGGGCGTTTGGCCACGTTGTCCGACCCCACGGGAGCTGTTTTCAAGGTCATTCAGGACTCGGGGCAAACCGCCTAACCGGCCGCTTTCCGGATCCGCTTTCAGGATCCTTGTCCGGACCCTCATTGTTGACCCAGGGTCAACCCTCTATTCATCCGTTCGTGTTCAGCTAGGCCCGAGGCAGCTTTACCCGGGAGTAACTTCCGGTACCCGCCCACTTCATAAGACAGTGGGCGCCATTCATGGAGCCCACAGGGCTTACTGATGAAAGTTCGAGCGGATGAAAATTATGCATTGGAAATCGTTGGCGGGCACTGTCCTGTCGGCTGGGTTAATCACCGCCCCGTTGACGGCCGTGCCGGCCTTTGCAGCTGATGAGCTCGCCGTCGGCCCTTCCCCGGTGGTGATCAACGAGGCCTATCTCAGCGGTGGCAGCAGCGGTGCCGCCTTCAAGAACAAGTTCGTTGAACTTTACAATTCCTCGGACGCACCGGTCAGCTTGGCGGGCTGGTCGCTGCAATACCGGGCAGCCACGGCTACAGCAGCACCCACAGGAATCACTCCCCTGACGGGCAGCATTCCCGCGAAGGGGTACTTCCTGGTCCAGGGTGCCACCAATAGCGGTACTTCCACGGCACCGGCGCTTCCCACGGCCGATGTGCAGGCCACAGGAACGCTAAATCCCAGCGGAACCACTGGAACACTCGTCCTGGCCAAGCAGGCCACTGCTGTCTCTCCGCTTCCGTCGGGGTCGGTGACGGGCAACGCCGCCATCGCTGACCTCTTGGGCTATGGCAGCTCCAACACCTTTGAGAATGCCGCTGCCACCGCACCTACCAGCAACGCAGACGTCAAAAGCTTGAACCGCGCCAACGGTGTGGACACCGACTCCAACGCCGCCGACTTCAGCCTCAGCACAACCATCACCCCCACTGCCTCCAACGGTGGCGGAACCCCGCCGGTGGACCCCCAACCGGAGCCCGGCGTCAAGACCATAGCCGAGATCCAGGGCACCGGTACGGCCAGTCCCTTTGTCGGCAGCACCGTAACTACCAGGGGCAAGATCACCGCTGTCTACGCAACTGGCGGCTTCAACGGCTACTACGTCCAAACCGCCGGAACCGGCGGTGAAAGCGCGGGGGCGGCAAGGACGGCGTCGGACGCTATGTTCGTTTATTCGCCCTCGACGACGTCAGCGGTCCAGCCCGGCGACTACGTGCAACTCACCGGTGTCGTCAGCGAATTCGCCAACCAGACCCAGCTCACCGTTGAGGCGGCAGGGTTGCAGAAGCTCACCGAGGCTGCACCGGAGGTGAAGTCCACGCCGTTCGCGCTGCCCGCCAATGAGGCCGCAAGGGAAAGCCTGGAGGGCATGCTCCTGGCTCCCCAAGGTGACTTTACGGTCACGGACAACTACTCCCTGAACCAATACGGCGAGATCGGTCTCGCGGCCGGTACGTCGCCCTTTGTACAGCCGACGGCGGTGGCTACCTACGGTTCGGCGGAGTACGCCGCTGTGATGGCGGATAACGCTCTGCGCGGCATCAAGCTCGACGACGGCGCGTCCACCAACTTCCTCAAGGACGCCACCACCAAAGCCCAGCAGTTGCCGTACCTGACCGCGTCGGATCATGTACGCGTTGGCTCCCCGGCGCAGTTCCGGACCGACGTCATCCTGGGCTACGGCAACAACTCCTGGAAGTTCCAGCCACTTACCGCCCTGACCGCGGCCAATGCTGAGTCGGTCCAGCCGGCGAGCTTCACCGCTACCCGGCCTGAAGGTCCTGCGGAGGTAGGGGGCAATCTCAAGCTGGCTTCCTTCAACGTACTGAACTACTTCCCCACCACAGGCGACCAGCTCGCCGGCTGCGTCTTTTACACCGACCGAGACGGCAACCCCATCACGGTCAAGGAAGGCTGCAACGCCCGCGGTGCTGCCAACGCCGAGAACTTCGAGCGCCAGCAAAGCAAGATCGTCGCCGCCATCACCAAGTCCGGCGCCGACGTCGTATCCCTTGAAGAGATCGAAAACTCCGCACAGTTCGGCAAGAACCGCGATGACGCCCTCTCCAAGCTGGTGGACGCCCTCAACGTCAAGACCCCCGGGGTCTGGGACTATGTGCGCACACCCGCCAACGCTCCTCCGCTCAGCGACGAGGACATGATCCGCACCGCGTTCATCTACAAGAAGGCAGTGGCCGAGCCCGTGGGTGAGTCCATCATTCACAACGACACCGTGGCCTTTGCCAGTGCGCGCAAGCCCCTCGCACAGCTCTTCAAGCCGGTTGGCGGAGACGATGACAAGAAGTTCATCGCGATCGTGAACCATTTCAAGTCCAAGGGCTCCGCCGCCACCCCGGATGACACGGACAAGGGCCAGGGCGCCTCGAACATTGCCCGCACCAAGCAGGCTGAATCGCTCCTTGCCTTCTCCAAGGATCTCCAGGCCTCCAAGGGCACGGACAAGGTCTTCCTGATCGGCGACTTCAACGCCTACGCCAAGGAAGACCCCATCAACGTCCTCACCGCAGCCGGCTACACCGACCTCGAGGCGGGTACAGGCAAGCACTCCTACCTCTTCGGCGGCATGGTGGGCTCCTTGGACCACATCCTGGCTTCCCCGGCCGCCCACAAGGTGGTCACCGGAACCGACATCTGGAACATCAACTCCGTGGAGTCCGTCGCGCTGGAGTACAGCAGGTATAACAACAATGTGACCAACTACTATGCCGGGGACGAGTTCCGGGCCAGCGACCACGATCCTGTGGTGGTGGGCCTGAACCTTACTGCTGACCAGCCGGCGACAGTTGACTTGCAGTTCCTGGGTATCAACGACTTCCACGGCCGGATCGATTCGAACACAGTCCTTTTCGCCGGAACGGTCGAGAAGCTCCGCGCTGCGGCTGCCCCCGGCGCTACCGCTTTCATTTCCGCCGGTGACAACATCGGCGCTTCCCTCTTCGCTTCGTCGGTAGCGAAGGACCAGCCAACCATCGACGTCCTGAACGCGCTCGAGCTGCAGGCTTCGGCAGTGGGCAACCACGAGTTCGACGGCGGTTGGGCAGACCTGCGCGACCGCGTCGCAGCAGGCGGCACCAACGCGAAATTCGCCTACCTCGGTGCGAATGTCTACCAGAAGGGCACCACCACTCCTGTCCTGCCGGAGTACAAGGTCCTGGACATGAACGGCACTCGGGTGGCAGTGATCGGTACTGTCACGCAGGAAGTTCCTTCCCTGGTGACGCCGGCCGGCATTACCGACCTCGAGTTCGGCGACCCTGTGGAAGCCATCAACAGGGTGGCCGCGAAGATCAAGGCTGACAACCTGGCGGACCTCATCATCGTGGAAAACCACGACGGCGCTGCTTCAGGAACGCCTGAGGGCGCCACATTGGAGCAGGAAGTCGCAGCCGGCGGGCCATTCGCCAAGCTCGTCAACGAAACCTCTCCTGACGTCGCCGCTATCTTCACAGGTCACACGCACAAGGAGTACGCCTGGGACGCTCCGGTACTGGACGCCAGCGGCCAGCCAACCGGGAAAACCCGACCCATCGTACAGACCGGCAACTACGGCGAGAACGTGGGCAGCGTGACCCTCACAGTGGATACCGCAAGCAAATCAGTCACTGCTTACAATGCCGCCATCGTGGACCGGACAACCGATACCGCTGAAAGCCTCGTCGCTGCCTACCCGCGAGTGGCGACTGTGAAGACCATCGTGGACAAAGCACTCGCCGAGGCTGCCGTCATCGGCAACCAGCCGGTGGGCGCAGTGACCGCTGATATCACCACAGCCTTCACTCCGGATCCTGCCGGCGGCGCACCCAAGCGGGACGATCGCGCGAACGAATCCACGCTCGGCAACCTGGTGGCGGACTCCCTGGTGGATACGCTCAAGGCGCCCGAACTGGGTGCAGCCGAAATCGGCGTCGTGAACCCCGGCGGGCTGCGTAACGAGCTGTACTACGCGCCGGACGGCACCATCACTTACGCCGAGGCCAACGCGGTCCTGCCGTTCGTGAACAACCTCTGGACCACGTCGCTCACAGGTGCGCAGTTCAAGACACTCCTCGAGCAGCAGTGGCAGACCAATGCCGACGGGACCATCCCCAGCCGCCCCTACCAGCAGCTGGGAGTGTCCAAGAACGTCAACTACACCTATGACGACGCCCGCCCCGCAGGTGACCGCATCACCGGCATCTGGGTCAACGGCGCTGTGATCGATCCTGCCAAGCAGTACAGGATCGGAACGTTCAGCTTCCTGGCTACCGGCGGTGACAATTTCCGGGTCTTCAAGGAGGGCACGAACACCAAGGACACGGGCCTGGTGGACCGCGATGCGTGGATCAAGTACCTGCGCGAGCACAATCCGGTTTCCCCCGACTTCGGACGCCGTTCCGCGGCCGTGGCCAACACCACGGCGGCTGAGGTCAAGGCCGGCGACCCCATTACCTTGGCCGTCACTAAACTGAACCTCACGTCGATCGGCAGCCCGGGCAACGCGACGCTGAACGCCGTGTTCGTGGATGCCAAGGGCGCCGCCGTGGCGCTGGGTTCCGTCCCCGTGACCTCAGGGGAAGCCACAGTGGACCTCAGGGTTCCCGCCGCGGCGGCTGCAGGCACCGGCACAGTGGTCCTGACCGCCGTCGAAAGTGGAACCGTGGTGAAGGCCCTGGTGACGGTGGCTGAGAGCGGTCCGAACCCGCCGCAGTGCACCGCCCCTACCAAGCCGACCAAGTGGTACGACGTCGCAGGATGGCTCCGGTACGCCTTTGCATGGCTGGAGTATCAGCGGTGCCTGAGGGGCTAACCCCCTGAGTCACCCTGCCCGCCAGTAGCAACAGCAGGGCCCCTCACGATCTCCTTCGTGAGGGGCCCTGCTGTTTCTGACTCACCGGCCAAGAACGCTCCGCGCTATTTCATCGGCATCGCGTAGGGTCCGCTGGCCGCTCGCGTAGGCGGGTCCGGTGCGCGGTCGGGCCTCAGCGGCTATGGCTGTCCCCCACTGCGACGCAGACAGTTGGAGGCCCAGGACATACAAGTTCCTGGTGATCGAGCCGTTCGCCGCCAGAGGTCTGTAAGGATGCGGTTCAACGTCCAGGCCAGTGGTCTGCATGGGCGTGCCCTCAACACTCATCATGATCTTGGTGCGCACCAGCCCATCGGCCATGAGCTGTTCCAGCAGAGGCGACAAGTTGATGCCCACCCTGTTGGCCGGCGACATCGCCTCCACAAGAGTCCTTGCTTCAACCGGAGCGTCGTGTACCCACGGCGAAACTGCCCGGAACACCTTGGCACCGCGGTCCACGCTGAACTTCGGGTCCGGTCCCACGAAACTCACGACGCCGGCACGCGCCAAAGCGGCCAGCTGCTCCGATCGCAGTGCAGGCGCTCCGCTTGCCAGACCTTCAACAAAAGATTCGAACCAGCCGCGCAAACCAGCCAGCCAGGATTCATCGGTGATTCCCCCGTCCGCTACCACGGATTTGAGGATCGCCCGCCCGGTGTGGAGGGCACCGATCGCCATCTTGACAGGGTCCGCTTCGCCCAGTGCTGATCGTCGGGCATCATCATCAAGGTAGGCCGTGATGGCGGCATCCAGTTCGCGCCGGGAAGCAAACGTCCGCCCAGCCAGCGGCGCCGCGAGCCCCCTCAGGTTCAGTCGGCGGGAGGCGATCACGTGTTTTTCCACGACGTTCCCCACCTCGATTTCCCAGTTCGCGGTGGTGTGCGCATGCGGTTGGAGCGCATCCTCAAGGTCGGCGAGGAACTGCGCGGGGTCCTTGATCGCTGCGGGTTGGGACCGCGCAAGTGTCGAATAATAGGCCCAAAGTGCATCACGGTGAAGCAACGGCCACAGATCATGGTCGAACCCCGGCTGGATACCGGCTGCGCGGAAACGGTCCACGGCGTCTTCTGTCAGGTAGCGCATGGTGATGCTGCTGGGGTAGTAGCCCGCCAGCCCGGCCTTCGCACGGTAAGGGGTGCCCCTGCGGGACGCTGCAATGATCCTGGGCTCCCGGCCCGAGGCCCGGTACTCGAGGACACCCGCGCCGGGCGTACCAGCCTCGACGAACTTACCGCCGCGCCCCTCCGTCAACTGGCCCATGACATCGAAGAAGTTCAGACCCATTCCGCGGACCAGCACGGGTTCGTTGTCCGGCACGGCCTGCCAATCAACATCTGCCGGCGGCGCGGGCGGGAAATACCTCAGGCCTTGTTCCTCCGCGGCGCGCTTGAAAGACCTCTGCTCGGGGTTCAGCCGGGACTCGATGTGGCCCAGAGCGAGGACCACGGAACCGACGGTGAGCGTCTCGCCGTTGTCGAGTTCGACGTCGAACCCGTCTTCCTTTTCGCCCTTCACGGGCTGCGCGGCGACGGCGAGCGCCTCATGAAAGGTGACTTCGACGCCGTCGGGAAGCCTTTCGAGCAGCCCTGCCAAAGTTTGGCGCAGGTACCGCCCGTACAGCGCGCGGCTGGGGAAATCGTGCGATTCAAGGGTGGCCAACTCCGCCTTTTCGGCTTCGTTCAGTCCCTCGCCATCACGACGACGGGCCTCGCGCCACTGATCGAACGATCCACCCGCGAGCGGCGGGGCGAGCTGGGGGTCCTCGGGGATGAGGGTGGGATAGAAGGACTGCGTGTTCATCAGGTAGAGGCGTGACTGCTCCGGCTGCCACACGTGCCCCGAAGCGGCCGGGTAAGGATCCACAACATCAATGTGAAGGGTGGTTCCTGGCGGGCTGTCCGCAGCCCAATTCGCGAGCAACCGCTCAAGGACACTGGTGCCCCGAGGGCCGGCCCCGATCAGGGCAACACGGTTGGTTTGCGATTTAGCCACGCTCAAGCCTAACTTCCGCGTGACTTGCTTACTGTTGAAGAGTGTTGCTTGGATGGGGCGATGACCACCACAGAAGCTGATCAGTCGCCACTTCCCGAGAATGAGACTGCAACGGCCCCCGGCCCGCGGTATGCAGCGGACGTCGCGCCGGAGCCCACGGATGAAAACGTTTGGCTTGAGGACATCCACGGCGAAGAGCAGCTGGCGTGGGTCCGCGAGCAGAATGCCCGCACGGAGGAATTGCTGGAGGACGCCGAGTACGCGGCCGTTGAGGCTGGCATCCTGGAGGTCCTCGACTCCACCGATCGCATCGCAATGGTGTCCAAACGCGGCGATTTCTACTACAACTTCTGGAAAGACCAGGAACACCCCAAGGGCCTCTGGCGTCGAACTACGTGGGAAAGCTATCTCACTGAGGAGCCGGAGTGGGACGTCCTGCTGGATATCGACGCCCTTGCCGCCGCCGAAGGCGTTGAGTGGGTATTCCATGGTGTCGGCTTCCTCCGTCCTGCCGACGGCTCCGAGTACCGCCTGGCCATGGTTTCGCTCTCCCCCGACGGCGGCGACGCGGACCGCCACCGCGAGTTCGACGTCGAGTCCCGCACCTTCGTGGAGGGTGGCTTTGACGTGCCGACAGCCAAAGGCAATGTCAGCTGGTTGGATGCCGACACTTTGCTGGTGTCCAGCACGGCGGACGGGCTCCCCGCAACTACGTCCTCCTATGCCCGTACCGGAGTGAAGCTTCGCCGCGGCCAATCGCTGGCGCAGGCAAAGCGCCTCTTCGAAATCCCGGAGGACCACATGTTGGCCATGGTGGCCCACGATTCCACCCCGGGCTATGAGCGGACCTTCGCCGTGGATTACATCGATTTCTACAACCGGAGTACGTCGCTGCTGCGTGACGACTCCTGGGTGGTCATCGACGTCCCGACGGATGTGAACATCAGCGCCCACCGGGATTGGCTGCTGTTCCGTCCGCAGAAGGACTGGGATGTTGCCGGTGTTGTATACCCTGCCGGTTCCTTGCTGGCTGCGGACTTTGAGTCTTATCTGGCGGGTTCCCGGTCATTGCTGGTCCTGTTCACGCCGGATGCCCACACGTCGCTGCAGTCCTGGAGCTGGACCAAGGACTACCTCCTGCTGAACCTCCTGCGCGATGTGTCCTCCGAAATCCTGGTGTTGGATCCAGCCCGTCCCGATTCTGAAGGCGGCTGGGCCTCCACCGTCCTGGACGCCTGCCCTCCCCTGCATGACGTCAATGCCTATGCGGTGGACGATGAAGACCCCGGCGCTGAAGGCAACGACTTCTGGCTGGTGGCCACCGGCTTCACTACGCCCACCACCCTGACCAGGGGGACGCTGGTTGATGGCGCGGCGAACCGGCACGCAGAGGTGAAGCGATCGCCGTCGTTCTTCAACGAGGCCGGCTACGAAGTCCAGCAGCACTTCGCTGTTTCTGACGACGGGACCAAGGTTCCCTACTTCCAGGTCGCCTCCGAGGACCTGGTGTTGGACGGCCAAAACCCCACCCAGCTTTCCGGCTATGGCGGGTTCGAAATTTCCAGGACTCCGGCCTACAACGGAACAATCGGGCGGGCTTGGCTTGAGCGCCGCACCCTGGGCGCTTCCTCCGACGACGGAGCTGCCGCACACTCACGCGGTGGCGTCTATGTTGTTGCCAACATCCGCGGCGGTGGCGAATACGGTCCCTCCTGGCACCGTGCAGCACTTCAGGAGAACCGGCACCGTGCATACGAGGATTTCGCCGCCGTGGCGAAGGACCTCATCTCGCGAGGCGTCACCAGCCGACGTCGACTCGGCTGTGTGGGCGGTTCCAACGGCGGCCTCCTGGTGGGCAACATGCTGACCCGGTACCCGGAACTGTTCGGGGCTGTTTCATGCGGGGTGCCGCTCCTGGATATGCGCCGATACACCAAGCTCTCCGCTGGTTACTCCTGGATCGCCGAATATGGTGACCCGGACGTCCCGGAGCAATGGGAGTTCATCCGCACTTTCTCGCCGTACCATTTGCTGCACGACGGTGTGGAATACCCTGAGACTTTCATTTGGACAGCCACCTCCGATGACCGTGTGGGACCTGTCCAAGCCCGAAAAATGGCGGCGCGCATGCAGGCCATGGGGATCCCGAACGTCTGGTTCCATGAAGCTCTTGAAGGGGGCCACGCTGGCGCATCTGACAACAGGCAGGCGGCAGCGCTTCAGGCCCGGAGCAACCACTTCCTGTGGCGTTCCCTGGCTGGAAGCAACTGACAAGTTCCTGTTTTGCGCTAGACGGCACCTTCTGCGTATCCTTGGTGGGCTAGCAATAGCAAAGGGAGACGTGCCAGAGCGGCCGAATGGGCTTCACTGCTAATGAAGTGTGGGGCACAACTCCACCGGGGGTTCAAATCCCCCCGTCTCCGCGAATAGGTCCCGGTTTTCGAACCGGGACCTTTTGCGTTAAGCCCTCTTCACTCCGCCGCTGACTTCGGCTCCGGCATGACGATGAAGGGCCAGGCTGTCCACCGTGCTGATCAGCATCAGGAGGGCCATGGCAATGAATGCGCCCTTGTAAGCCGCCACCTGGTCCGCCCCGAACACCTGCGTGGTTTCGAACAGGCGCAGAAACAGGGCACCCACCGCTATTCCTGCCGCCGCCGCCAATTGAACGAGCGTCGCGGAGATCGCATTGGCTGAGGGCAGCTGGCCCGGGACGATGTCTGCGTACTGTACCGAGGCGTACGCGGAGAACCCGATGGAACGGAATGCGCCGCTGAACAGCAGCAACGCAAAGATCAGTGGCTCCGGCGTTCGGGCGTCCAGAAAGGCGCACAACGCAAATGTCACGGCTGACGCAAACGATGCAAAGACGAGCACCGGTTTGAACCCAAATCGCCTTATGAGTGGCGTGGTGGCCGGCTTGATTCCGATGTTGCCCACGAACACGGCGGCGACCATGACTCCGGCTTTGAGGGGATCCCAACCAAAGCCGTCCTGGAACATCAAAGGCAGCAGGAAAGGGACCGAGCTGATGGTCAGCCGGTAAATGAAACCACCGGTGGACGTCGCCCTGAAAGTCCTGGTACCAAAGACGCTGAGATTGAACAGGGGAAGGCGGGCTTTCCTCATCCACCACACGGCACCGGCCAGGGACAGTGACCCGGCAGCAACCACCGCCACGGCAAGCACATTGGACGCGTGTCCACCCAAGGTCTCCAGCCCAACTACCAAAGCACCCACGCCCAGTGTGGTCAGCAGCAGCCCGAACCAGTCCAACCGTCGTTTGGCATCAAATTGTGTTCGCGGCACCAGCCTGTGGGCGGCAATGAAAGCGGCCAGGCCGAGAGGCACGTTGATGATGAAGATCCAGTGCCACGACAGGAAGGTGGTGAGAGCACCACCCACCATCGGGGCCAATACCGGAGCCAGCAAGCCCGGCCACACGAGATACGCGGTGGCACGGAGAAGCTCTGACTTGGGAGTGCCCCGCAACACCACCAGGGTGCCAACCGGAACCATCATGGCGCCGCCCATGCCCTGGGCCACGCGGCTTAGCGTCAGCATGGTCAGGTCCGTGCTGATGGCGCACAGCAGGGAGGCAATGGTGAATACCGATATCGCCAGGCAGAAGATCCGTCTGGCACCGAATCGCTCAGCAAGCCAACTGCTCAGGGGAATCCCCATCGCCACCGTCACCAAATATGCGGTCATGGTGATGTTGATGTCTGCCGGTGCTACCCGGAAATCGGAGGCGATGCTGGGAATGGCAGTGGTGAGAATTGTCCCGTCGAGGAACTCCATGAAAAACGTTGCCGCTACCAACAAGGCAAGCCGTGGACGCCAACTGGTCTCGTTGGCCGATTCGACGTCCGTGTTGGGTTTTGTGCTCATGGCTCCGGTCCAAGTTCTGGCTGGTGGCCTGCGACAGGCGAGCAGGCGTATTTGCTCGATCCTATAGACGCAGGGTGGGAGCGATCACAACATGACGTAGTTCTACTGACGTTGGCCGGCCCGCACTGGCCCGTGTTGCCGTCCTATCCGGCTTGGGCCAGCGCCAGCGGTAGAACTGCGCCCACTCCGGCCTGCCGCAAGGCGCGTGCAGATACGGTCATGGTCCAGCGGCTGTCTATGAGGTCGTCCACCAGTAACACAGGCTGCCCGCCCGTGCCTGCCAGGGCCTGGGCAAGTTCGGGCCCAACAACAAGCCTGTCCCAAACACCGGCCAGCCTGTAAGCGCTGTTGCCTCCACGTGCCCCGGTCGGCCCTCCGTGCTGGGGCTGCAGCTGGCCGAGGTAGGGCATGCGTCCTATTCCGGCAATTCCCTGCGCCAAGGACTCCACCAGCTGCGGCTTGCTCCGCGACGGGATGCTGATGACCGCCGCGGGTCGGCCGACACCGCTCCACGGAGTTCCGCCCTCAGCCCCCGACCACTCGCGGAGGACTTGGACGCAGGCCTGCAGCATGGCGGGATCCACAGCGCGGTCCGGAGCCCCGGCGGCGAACAGCTCCCGTAGAGCGCCGCCCCAGCCCAAGTCGGTAAGCCTAGCCAGTATCCGCCCCTCGGAAACGCTCTCGTCGGGCTTGATCTTTCCCTTGACGGCCACACCGAGCCGGTCCATGCCACTGGGCCACTGAAGGCGCGGCTCCACGGCTATGCCCGCCCGCCGGAGGGTCTGGCCGGCAGCGTCGGCTGCCGACGCTGCCACGTCCACCGGGAACCAGCGGCCGGCGCAGTTGTCGCAGCGCCCACAAGCCGCTGCCGTTTCATCGTCCAGGACCGAGGTGATGTATTCCATGCGGCAGCCGGCCGTGTCCTGGTAGATCACCATGGAATCCTGCTCATCCACACGGGCCTCGGCGATGCGTGCATATCGCTCGGCGTCATAGTTCCACGGCATGCCAGTGGAACGCCATCCGCCTCCAACACGCTCTACGGCTCCATCAACAGCCAGGACTTTGAGGAGGAGTTCCAATGGCGTGCGACGGAGGTCCACCCGGGCTTCCAGCGCGACGGTGGACAATGCGGAGCCTGCTTCCCCAAGAGCCCTCAACACAGCTTCAGCTTTCTCGGCCGACGGCATGGATGCTGTGGCGAAGTACTGCCAGATTTCGCGGTCTTCGGAGCCCGGCAGCAGCAAGACGTCGGCGTTGGCTGTTCCACGGCCTGCACGGCCAACCTGTTGGTAGTAGGCAACTGGTGACGACGGAGCCCCAAGATGGATCACGAAGCCCAGGTCCGGCTTATCGAATCCCATTCCCAGGGCGGAGGTGGCCACGAGGGCTTTAACCTGGTTGTCCTTCAACATTTGTTCAGCGCGTTCTCGATCCGCCGGGTCCGTCCTCCCCGTGTAGGACAGGACGTTGTGTCCGGCCTCCGCAAGAAGCCTTGCTGTGTCCTCCGCCGCCGAGACGGTCAGGGTATAGATGATGCCACTGCCGGGCATATTGGCGAGGTGTGTCAGCAGCCACCCCAGCCGGTCCCTGGAATCGGGCAAGGTAAGGACACCTAGCCGCAGCGATTCGCGCCCGAGTGCACCCCGTATAGTCAACACGCCGGCGCCAAGTTGTTCTTCAATGTCATGAACCACCCTTGAATTGGCGGTGGCTGTGGTGGCCAGAACGGGAACCGACTCCGGCAACTGTGCAATGAGGTCCGCTATGCGGCGGTAGTCAGGACGGAAGTCGTGTCCCCAGTCCGATATGCAGTGTGCCTCGTCAATCACCAGGAGCCCGGTGCGACGAATGAGCTCCGGAAGCTGGTTCTCCCTGAAGGAGGGGTTGGTGAGCCGCTCCGGGGAAACCAAAAGGACATCGACCTCATCCGCGGCAAGCTGGGCCAGGACTGTGTCCCATTCCAGGGCATTGGCCGAGTTTATGGCGACCGCCCGCACACCTGCCCGGGCCGCTGCGGCCACTTGGTCACGCATGAGCGCAAGCAACGGCGACACAATCAGCGTTGGACCTGCGCCCCGCCGACGCAACAACAACGACGCCACGAAGTAAACCGCCGACTTCCCCCAACCTGTGCGCTGGACTACGAGCGCCCGACGGCCCGCATCCACCAACGCCTCAATGGCCTCAAACTGTCCGTCGTGAAACCGCGCTTCGGGGTGGCCCACCAACTCACGAAGGCACGCCAGCGCCTGCTGGTGTGTAGGCGATTGCACGGAAACGGCAGTGTTTGGGGAGTTGTTGGCCATCAACCCAGTATCCCAGCCGACCCTGACAGCCAGAACCTGGATGTCCCGCTATGTGGATAACGGCTATCCACAGATCATCTATTCACGTTCAACCCCAACTGCCTTGCCACAGTAGGATTGAGCCCGTGACTAGCGAGCAGAACAAGACATTCGACCTCTCGGCTTCCTTCAAGGCGTACGACGTCCGGGGCATCGTGGGTGAAACCATCACGGCTGAAATCGTCGAGGCCGTTGGCGCTGCCTTCATCGACGTCCTGGGCTTGGAGGGTGAAACGGTACTGGTTGGCGGCGACATGCGTCCCTCCTCTCCGGAGTTCAGCCAAGCCTTTGCCAACGGGGCAGCCACGCGTGGCGCGAACGTCCAGTTGCTGGACCTCATCTCAACCGACGAGCTCTACTACGCATGTGGAGCCCTGAACGCTGCAGGCGCAACGTTTACCGCAAGTCACAACCCGGCTGCCTATAACGGGATCAAGATGGCCAAGGCCGGCGCCCAGCCCATCTCGTCTGAGAGCGGCCTCAAGGAAATCCAGGCCCTCGCGGAGCAGTACCTGAACACCGGCATCATCCCCGCGGCAGCCACCCGGGGCGAGATCGGCGTCCATGACGTTCTGAAGGACTACTCCGAGTACCTGCGGAAGCTCGTTGACCTGTCCGGCTCCCGTCCACTGAAGATCGTGGTGGATGCAGGTAACGGCATGGCCGGCCTCACCACACCCGCCGTGCTCGGCGACAAACTCCTCCCGGCGCTGCCCTTCGAAATCGTTCCCCTCTACTTCGAACTCGACGGCTCGTTCCCCAACCACCCGGCCAACCCCTTGGAGCCGGAAAACCTGCGCGACCTCCAGGCCGCCGTCGTCAAGCACGGTGCCGACATCGGCCTCGCGTTCGACGGCGACGCAGACCGCTGCTTCGTCATTGATGAAAAGGGCGAGCCCGTTTCCCCGTCTGCGATCACCGGCATGGTGGCCCGTCGTGAGATCGCCCGCGCCCAGGCCGCAGGTGAAGAGACCCCGGTGATAATCCACAACCTCCTCACCTCCAAGGCCGTGCCCGAACTCGTAGCCAAGGATGGCGGACGTGCTGTACGAACCCGGGTGGGACACTCCTTTATCAAAGCCGTCATGGCCGAGGAAGGTGCCGTGTTCGGCGGTGAGCACTCAGCACACTTCTATTTCCGGGATTTCTGGAACGCTGACACCGGCATGCTTGCCGCCATGCACGTCCTCGCTGCTTTAGGTGAGCAAGACGGCCCCCTCTCCGAACTCGGACGCCAATACGAACCTTACGTTTCCTCTGGCGAGATCAACTCCGAGATCGAAGACAAGGCCGGCGCCGTCGAACGGGTTCGCGTTGACTTCGAAACCGAAGACATGGACATCGACCACATGGACGGCAGCACGTTCACGGCCAAGGACGGCAGCTGGTGGTTCAACCTTCGCCCGTCCAACACCGAGCCCTTCCTGCGCCTGAACGCCGAGGCCAAGGACCAGGCGACCATGGAGAAGATCCGTGACCGCGTCCTTGCCCTGGTTCGGGCCTAGGACCAAGCATGAGCGAGCCCACCAGCGCGCAGGGTGAGGGTGAAACAGTTCAGGACCGCGAACTCCGCGAGACCTTGGGCACTGCACTCGGAACCGCTCAGGAGCACATCCAGCAGAACGGCGGATTTTTCCCGTTTGGCATCACGCTCTCGAACGATGATGAACTGCGGATAGTGATGATTGCCCCGGGCGAGCCGGACGAAAACGGCGACGTGGATGCGGGGCAGATGTTGACCGACATCCATGAACTGCTGCGTCAAGGCCGTGATGATTTCAAGGCTGTGGCTGTTGTGAGTGACGTCAGCCTGCCGGATCATGGTACTGACGGCATCCACGGTGCAGCCGAGCACAGGGATGGCGAAGTCCGTGCAGCAATCATTCCCTACACTCCAACAGTGGACGGTTTCGCGTTCAGTGCCATGGAGCCCGATACCCACGAACCATCCATCTGGGTGGACTAGACCTTATCCGTGAGCTGATCCCATGAAAATCAACGCCTTCGCAGATGTCAGCCTCCGCGCCATCATGGTGTTGGCCGCGGCTCCGGAAGGCATGCTGCTGACTACCCAAGCGGTGGCGGATGCCGTAGGGACACCGTACAACCATGTCAGCAAGGCGATGGTCCGCTTGCGTGCACTGGGTTACATCGACGTTGAACGGGGACGGCTGGGCGGTTCCCGGCTCAATGAAACCGGCCGGAGAGCCACAGTCGGCGAAATCCTGCGGCATCTGGACAGCCGGCAGGATCCGGCGGAGTGCCAATCCCCTACCAAAAATTGCCCGCTCATCAATGAGTGCGGGCTGCGCCACGCGATGAATCGGGCCAGGGAAGCGTTCTACACCGAGCTCGATAGCGTGGTTATCGCTTCCCTCCCTCACGCGCGCCAGATGAACCCGGTGTTCCAGTCCATAGGGTTGCGGCCGGAGTTCAGGACACCCGCGACGCAGTCGTAGCAAAGAAGGCAACAACAGCACCTCCGCAATGCCGTGATTCTTCTGGCTTGCACAACTCTTCTACACCATGTAGAAATTGGGATATAGATATAAGCATTTGAGATGCTTATATATTCGGTCGGACAACCCGCCCCCTACAGCCAGGAGAATCATGCTCTCGGAGAAGTCCCGCCCCATCATTGAAGCCACGCTGCCGCTGGTTGGTTCACGGATCGGCGCGATAACCGTCGACTTCTACAATCGGCTCTTTGGGGCGCACCCCGAGTTGCTCGATGGACTCTTCAGCCGTTCCAACCAGCGTTCCGGAGATCAGCAGCGGGCACTTGCCGGAAGTATCGCCACCTTCGCGACCCACCTCATCAACAATCCGGGCACCCTCCCCGAAAAAGTACTTTCCCGCATTGCGCACAAGCACGCCTCCCTCGGAATCACCGAGGAACAGTACGGCGTGGTCTACGAGCACCTCTTTGCAGCCATCGCCGCCGATTTGACCGATGTCATCACTCCGGAGATCGCGGAAGCATGGACAGAGGTGTACTGGCTCATGGCAGACGCCCTGATCAAACTTGAGAAGGACCTCTATGCATCTCAGGCGAACCATAAAATGTGGATGCCGTGGCGTGTGACCAGCAAGAAATCGGCGGGCACTGATGCGGTGACGTTCACCTTGGAACCAGCGGACGACACCCCGGTTACGCCAGCAGAACCCGGTCAGTACGTCAG
Organism: Paenarthrobacter sp.; assembly: GCA_031179305.1. Classification (GTDB taxonomy): domain Bacteria; phylum Actinomycetota; class Actinomycetes; order Actinomycetales; family Micrococcaceae; genus Arthrobacter. Next base: position 33,396 of record JAPSHX010000012.1, read on the forward strand.
CGTAAGGGTCCAACTTCCGGATGGCTTGCGCCAGGTGCGCCAATATTCGCTATCCGGCGACACAGGCAGGAGCCGGACCTTCACTACCAAGCTGAACGACGGCGGCGAGGTGTCCACCGCCCTTCACACCGGCGTCGAACCCGGCGATATCCTCGAAATTTCGAACCCGTACGGGGAAATTACCCTCAGGAACGGTGACGGCCCAGTCATCTTGGCCTCTGCGGGGATTGGCTGCACCCCAACGGCTTCCATTCTGCGGTCGCTCGCGGAGACGGGCACGGATCGGCAGGTCTTGGTCCTTCATGCTGAGAAGGCCATGGAGAACTGGGCGCTCAGCGGCCAGATGACCGCCGATGCAGCGCGAATCGACGCAGACCTGAAGCTGTGGCTTGAATCTCCCCATCCTGGAACCAACCACGGCTTCATGTCGCTGGGTGAACTGGACATGCCCGCCGATGCTTCGCTTTACCTTTGCGGCCCCCTCCCTTTCATGAAGAAGATCCGCGACGAAGCCATCGACGCAGGGATTCCAGCTACCCGGATCCACTACGAAGTGTTCGGCCCGGACGTGTGGCTCGCCAACTAGGGCAGGCACCCACAACGGCGACAACAACCCCAAGCACGACGGCGGCCCGCCACCTTTCATTCAAAAGGTGACGGGCCGTCGTCGTTCACTTAAGAACGCCGTTGTTCCTAAGAGGTCTAGCCCAGACGGGTCTTGAGACCGTCCAGCTCGGACTGAAGTGCCGCCGGGAGCGACTCGCCGAAGTTGGCGAACCATTCCTCGATGGACGCCAGCTCGGTTGCCCATTCCTCGGGGTCGACACGAACAGCCGACTCAACCTCGGCCGGGGTCATGTCCAGGCCCTCGAGGTCGATGGATTCACCGGTCGGCACGAAACCGATCGGTGTTTCCACTGCGTCAGCCTTGCCTTCGAGGCGTTCGATGGCCCACTTGAGCACACGGGCGTTGTCTCCGAAACCAGGCCAGGCGAAGCCGCCTTCAGCCGTGCGACGGAACCAGTTCACCAGGAAGATCTTGGGCAGACGCTCCGGGTTGGCCTTGGCGGACAGGTTCACCCAGTGGTTCAGGTAGTCACCTGCGTCGTAGCCGATGAACGGCAGCATGGCCATCGGGTCGCGGCGGACCACGCCAACAGCACCGGCGGCAGCAGCCGTGGTTTCGGAGGACAGCGTGGAACCCATGAAGATGCCGTTTGACCAGTCGCGGGCCTCGGTGACCAGCGGGATGGTGGTCTTGCGGCGGCCACCGAACAGAATCGCGGACAGCTCAACGCCTTCCGGGCTGAAGTACTCTTCGGCCAGCATGTCGATCTGGTCGATCGGCGTGCAGAAACGCGAGTTCGGGTGCGCAGCAGGAGCGTCCGAGTCCGGAGTCCAGGACTCGCCGCGCCAGTCAGTGAGGTGTGCCGGGGTTTCCTCCGTCATGCCTTCCCACCAGACACCGCCGTCATCGGTGAGCGCAACGTTGGTGAAGATGCTGTTGCCCTTGGCGATGGCGCGCATGGCGTTCGGGTTGGTGCCCCAGCCGGTGCCAGGAGCGACACCGAACAAGCCGGCCTCGGGGTTGACGGCGCGGAGCTCGCCTTCCTTGCCGAAGCGCATCCAGGTGATGTCGTCGCCAAGGGTCTCCACCTTCCAGCCCTTGATGGTGGGGTCCAGAAGGGCAAGGTTGGTCTTGCCGCAGGCCGACGGGAAGGCAGCAGAGACGTAGTAGGTCTTCTGTTCCGGGGACGTCAGCTTGAGGATGAGCATGTGCTCGGCAAGCCAGCCTTCGTCGCGGGCCATCACCGAAGCGATGCGCAGCGCGTAGCATTTCTTGCCCAGGAGGGCGTTGCCACCGTAACCGGAGCCGAACGACCATATGGAGCGCTCTTCGGGGAAGTGCACAATCCACTTGTCGGTGTTGCATGGCCATGCGACGTCGGCCTGGCCGGCTTCCAGCGGTGCCCCCAGCGAGTGGAGGGCGGGAACAAAGAAAGCGTCGGTCTGCGTGATGCGGTCCAGGACGTCCGTACCAATGCGCGCCATGATGCGCATGGAGGCAACAACATAGGCGGAGTCAGTGATCTCAACGCCAAACTTGGGGTCCTCGGCATCGAGGTGGCCCATGACGAACGGAATGACGTACATGGTTCGGCCGCGCATGGAGCCGGCGAAGAGCCCGCGCAGCTTCTGCTTCATCTCGGCCGGGGCCATCCAGTTGTTGGTGAAGCCAGCGTCGCGCTCGTTCTCGGAGCAGATGAACGTCTGCTCTTCTACACGGGCAACGTCAGCGGGGTCAGAGAACGCCGCGAAGGAATTCGGGAACGTTTCCGGGTTCAGCCGCTTCAGCGTGCCGGCCTCGACGAGTTCGTCGGTGAGCTTCTTGTTTTCTGCTTCGCTGCCATCGACCCAGTGGATGCGGTCCGGCTGAGTCAGCTCGGCAACTTCCTCAACCCAGGCCAGCAGGCGTGCATGCGTAGTAGGTGCCTTCTCAAGCAGCGGCAGTCGCGCCAGATCGCCCATTGCGGTTCCCTTCCTCGGGTTCAGTGGTGTGTCCTAAACGATAGGGGCCGCGGACCAGACCAATCCGCTGTCAGACATCGGACAACCATGGGCGCATGAAGCTAAATCCCCTAGAAATCAGGGTTTACTGATCGAAGAAGCGGAATTTAAGTGACGAAGGTCACGTAGACCGGTCTAGTTGCCTAGATTACAGCTTTTCGATTTGGAAGTTCACATGAACTTCTGTAAAGTTTATTGAGGTTCGAGGGGGTCAGAGAAACAGACCGCCGGAAATCACGCGAATGCGCCCATAGCTCAGCTGGATAGAGCGTCTGTCTACGGAACAGAAGGTCAGGGGTTCGAATCCCTTTGGGCGCACAGATCAAGACCCGCACCGGTTCGCCGGTGCGGGTCTTTTGTGTTGCCCGGTTGAACCCAAGTAAGTAACAGTTCAGGTCGTTTCACGAGCTCAGAACGACGTCAACTGCGACCCAGTTGGGCAAGCCCCGGCGAAAGGTGACCCGCACGCAGGAACGGGAAGGGCCGCCGTCGTACTTTCTCAAAGAAGTACGACGGCGGCCCTTGCGTTCGGCGCGGGGGCCTACTCCCCTACGGCCTCGCTGATGCGGCGACGGATGCCGTCGAAGTGCCGGTTGAGCAGTTCAGAAGCCGAAACCTTGTCGCCGGCAGCAACTGCCGCGTAGATACCGCGGTGCATCGCAGCGGTTTTTGCCAGGTCCTCGTTGCCCGGGCCGATCTCCACGTGGATCTTCCGGTAGACCTTCCAAAAGACACCCATGAGGTTGATCAGGAGTTCATTGTTGAGGGGTTCGAAAAGCCGGCGGTGGAACTCGGCATCTGCGGCGACGAAGTTTTCGCCTGCTGCAGCCAGATCTTCCATCTGCTTCACGGCTTCCTCGATGGACGCGAGCTGTTCCTTGGTCATGACATCCATGGAGGAGCCAATCAATCCGGATTCGAGAGCCTGGCGTACATCTACCAACTGCAAAGCTTCAAGTCCCTGATGGCGAAGCGAAAGCCGGCCGCGGAACGTCAGCCCGTCCGCCAGGGCGTCAAAATTGCTCGGCGCCACGAACATGCCGAAGCCATGCCGGATCTCAATGACACCCAAGGCTTGGAGCACTTTGAGGGACTCGCGGAGCGTATTGCGCCCCACGCCGAGGGCGACGGAGAGCTCACTCTCCGTCGGCAACGGGTCGCCTGCCTCAAGCTCACGCTCAAGGATCAATTCCATAATGTCCGACTGCAAGGCGCGCAGGCGGGCCTGTGCACTGAACCGCGCCTGCGGAACGACACCGGAAGTTGTCATGGCTTTCTCCTTGCCGATGCACTTGCCCCGAGCCACGGCGGAGGCCAGCTTGGGAACATGTGCAGTATTAATATTGAGGCGAGCTTAGCGCCCACCCATGAACGGGTGACTCGCAACATACAATATCGGATGTCCCACCTCCCCGATAGCGAACAGTCGGGAAATCCTTGAGATTTCCAACACGGACCGGCCGCCGCCGGCAGTACTGCGGCACAGAGCGGCTAATCCGAAGCGCTTCTTCTCACTTGACGCCTCCTTGTGACCGCCCTTACAGTTTCATTACGAGCATCGGACGTCCTACATCCGATAACCCACGAAACGCGAATGGTGAGGCACCTCATGAGCAAGACGATCCAAAGCCTGCCGCTGGTCAACGACGCCAGCCGCCGGAACTTCCTCAAGCTAAGCGGCGCAGTTGGTGCAGCAGCCGCCTTCACGGCAACCCTCTCCGCGTGCGGTGGCGCTGCCAGCACCACCACCGGGTCGACCGCCAACACTGCGGCCGTCAACAAGGACCTCATTATCGAGGCAGGCATCTCCTACGCACTGTCCACCGGCTTCGATCCCCTGAGCTCGTCCGGAGCCACACCGATGGCAGCGAACCTGCACATCTTCGAAGGCCTCATTGAACTCCACCCGGCCACGCGTCAGCCCTACAACGCCTTGGCAGCTACGGATCCCAAGAAGGTCAACGACACCACCTATCAGGTGACCATCCGCGACGGCGCCAAGTTCCACGACGGCTCCCCCGTCACCACCGAAGACGTGGCTTTCTCCTTCACGCGCGTGATGGACCCGGCGAACAAGTCACTGTTCTCCCAGTTCATCCCTTTCATCCAAGACGTCAAGCCGCTCGATGCAAAAACAGTGGAGTTCACGCTCAAGTACGCTTTCCCCGGTTTCGGACCCCGTATCTCCGTAGTGAAGGTCGTCCCCAAGGCACTCGCCACCGATCTGAAGGCGTTCGACGCCGCACCAGTCGGCTCCGGCCCCTACAAGCTCGTTTCAGCCGTCAAGGACGACAAGATCGTCTTCGAAGCCTTCGCCGACTACAACGGTCCCAAACCTGCACTGGCCAAGGGCATGACCTGGCTGCTGCTCTCGGACGCCGCAGCCCGCGTCACAGCTGTCCAGTCCGGCCGCGTCCAGGCCATCGAAGACGTTCCCTACCTGGACGTCGACGGCTTGAAGTCCAAGGTCAAGGTTGAATCCGTCCAGTCCTTCGGTCTGTTGTTCCTCATGTTCAACTGCGCCAAGGCCCCGTTCGACAACAAATTTGTACGCCAGGCACTCCATTACGGCATGGACAAGGAATCCATCATTAAGAAGGCCCTGTTCGGCAACGCCAAGGCCGCCAGCTCCTACTTCCAGGAAGGCCACCCGGATTACGTCAAGGCAAAGAACGTCTACGGTTTCGATACTTCCAAGGCTGAGGAACTGCTGAAGCAGGCGGGTGTCACCAACCTGGAGTTCGAGCTCCTCACCACGGACACCGCCTGGGTCAAGGACGTTGCCCCGTTGATCCTCGAATCCTGGAACAAGATCCCGGGCGTCAAGGTCACAGTTAAGAGCATCCAGTCGGGCGCTTTGTACAGCGACCGCGTTGGCAAGGGCGACTTTTCCGTGGTGGCAGCCCCGGGCGACCCCTCGGTGTTCGGCAACGATGCTGACCTTCTTCTTAGCTGGTTCTACTCAGGCGCAACGTGGATGGACAAGCGCGCGTTCTGGACCACCCCTGAGCGCACCAAGCTGCAGGAACTCATGAACAAGGGCTCGCAGGCTTCCGGTGACGAGGCAAAGAAGATCGTTGGCGAAATCGTGGATATGGTCTCGGACGAAGTTCCGCTGTATCCGGTGTTCCACCGCCAGCTACCCAGTGCCTGGGACGAGAAGAAGCTCAACGGCTTCCAGCCCCTGCCCACCACCGGTATGTCGTTCATCGACGTCGGACGTACTGCCTAAGCAGCCCCTGCGTTGTGAGGCCTGCTCTGCGGCCTAAATCCCCCGAATAGCCCACAGAGCAGGCCCCACAACGGGTCGAAAGCACCCCAACCAACCGGAGAACAAATTGGTCACGATATTGCGTTTGCTTGGCCGCAGACTTGCAGCATTGCCATTGATGATCCTGGGCATCACGTTGCTCGTCTTCCTCGTCCTGCAGGCCGCCCCCGGCGATCAAGCAAGTTCGGCTCTGGGCGACGGCGCCAGCGAAGAAGCCAAGGAACAGTACCGCCAGGACAATGGCCTGAACGATCCCCTGGTCCTGCAGTACTTCCGGTTCCTCGGCAAACTCCTGCAGTTCGACCTCGGCGTCACAACACCGCCCGCCAAGTCGGTAGCTTCCATGATCGGCTCAGCATTCCCGCTGACGTTGCAGCTCACCTTCCTGGGTGTCCTCATCGCGATAGTGCTCTCGCTCGCATTCGGCATCCTCGGCGCCCTTTACCGCGACAAGTGGCAGGACCAGTTGGTCCGTGTCTTCTCCATCGCCGCGATCGCTACGCCATCGTTCTGGCTGGGAATCCTGCTGATTCAGTGGTTCGCGCTCGGTGCCAACCCGATGTTCCCCTCAGGTGGAATTGCGACGCCGGAGTCCGGCTTTGGCGGTTGGCTCAACTCCATGGCCCTCCCGGCTTTGGCGCTCGGCATCCCTGTGTCAGCGTCGCTGATCCGCGTGGTCCGCACCTCGATGGTGGAAGAACTGGACCGAGACTATGTCCGCACCGCAATCGGCAACGGCGTCCCCTACCGCGAGGTTGTCTCCAAGAACGTCCTCCGCAACGCGCTCGTCACCCCGGTGACCGTTCTGGGACTCCGCGTTGGCTACTTGCTGGGTGGCGCCGTCGTGATTGAAATGATTTTCGCCCTGCCGGGCATGGGCCAGCTGATCCTCAACGGGATCACCAACCTGGACGTCAACCTGGTCCAGGGCGTGGTGCTCACCATCTCGGTCACCTTCGTTCTGGTGAACATCGTGGTTGACCTTCTCTACCTGCTCATCAATCCCCGAATCAGGACGGTATAGCTCATGCGCAGCAAGCTCGCAGAACGGCTAAGTGCCCCGGGCATTCGTTTCAAGGCCCTGCCCTGGGGCTCCCGTATCGCCCTGCTCTTCCTCATCATGATTGTCCTGGCGGCATTCTTCGCGCCGGTCATCGCCCCGCATGATCCGCTGGAGACCTTTATACCGGCCACGCCGCCTGGCGCTGAGCACTTCTTCGGCACCGACCGACTGGGCCGCGACATCTTTTCGCGACTCCTCTTCGGTGCACAGTCATCGCTCTTGATCGGCCTCGGCGCGGTTGCGCTGGCCATCCTTGCCGGCGCGCTCCTGGGGTCCTTCGCCGCGACGTCCAGCAAGTCCGTGAACGAGATCATCATGCGGCTCATGGACATCCTCATGGCGTTCCCGGGCATCGCGCTAGCCGCTGTGTTACTGGCCGCTTTCGGCAACTCGGTCCCGACAATCATCATCGCGATCGCCATCATCTACACTCCCCAACTGGCACGTGTGGTCCGCGCCAACGTGCTGGCACAGTACGGCGAAGACTACGTCCGTGCCGAACGCGTGATCGGTGCCGGCCGGTTCTACATCCTGGTCAAGCACATCGTCCGCAACACCGCAGCTCCCGTGCTGGTGTTCGCCACGGTCATGGTTGCCGACGCCATCATCCTCGAAGCCTCGCTTTCCTTCCTGGGCGCCGGGGTGCAGGATCCCGCGCCGTCGTGGGGCAACGTGATTTCCTACGGCCGTAACCTTGTCCTGTCCGGCGGCTGGTGGGCAACCACCTTCGCTGGCGTGACCATCCTGCTCACCGTACTGTCCCTGAACATCCTGGCCGAGGGCCTCACAGACGCAATGGTGAACCCGAAGCTGAGGCGCGCGCCGGTAGTGAAGGACGACGACGGTGCTTCTGCCGCCGTTGCTGTCGACACCGAGGTTGCAACGTCCGTCGCCCAGCCCTCCGTGGTTGAGGAACACGAGCTCGACGGCGTCCGTGCGGCTCTCGGCGACACCGTCACTTCCGATGTCGGCACCTCGCCCGTCCTCACCGACGTGAAGCTGGCTGCCGCCAACCCGCACCTCCTCCTGGACCATGAACTGGAACTCCTGGCAGCCATCGAAGCGAAGCGCACCGACCGTCTCCCGCAGGTTTCGGCAGATTCACGCAACGTCCTTGAAGTTAAGAACCTGTCCATCAAGTTCCCGGGCCGCTTCGGCGACATCGCAATCGTGGACGACGTCTCCTTCACCGTTCGCGAAGGCGAAACCATGGGACTGGTGGGTGAGTCTGGGTGTGGCAAGTCCATCACGTCGCTGGCTGTCATGGGCCTTTTGCCTAAGACAGCCCAGGTCACCGGATCCATCAAGTTCGATGGCAAGGAACTGCTGGACTCCACCACCAAGCACAGCAATCCCAAGGCGTACGAAGGCCTGCGCGGCGAGCAGATCGCCATGGTCTACCAAGACGCCCTGAGCTCCCTGAACCCGTCCATGAAGATCAAGGACCAGATGCAGCAGCTCACCAAACGCGGCGGCCGCAAAACTCCTTCCGAGCTGCTGGAAATGGTGAAGTTGGATCCCGTCCGTACCCTGGCCAGCTACCCGCATGAGCTCTCCGGTGGCCAGCGCCAGCGTGTGCTGATTGCCATGGCGTTGTCCCGTTCGCCGAAGATTGTTGTGGCCGATGAGCCCACCACTGCCTTGGATGTCACCGTCCAAAAGCAGGTCGTGGATCTGCTCAACGAACTCCGCGAACAGCTCGGCTTCGCGATGGTGTTCGTCAGCCACGACCTCGCCCTGGTGGCCTCGCTGGCACATCGGATCACGGTCATGTACGCCGGCCAGGTGGTGGAATCCGCACAGGCCTCCGAACTCCTGCAGAACCCCAAGCACGAGTACACCCGCGGCTTGCTCGGCGCCGTTCTTTCCATCGAGGCAGACGCGGTCCGGCTGCACCAGATCCCCGGCACTGTCCCGTCCCCGCGCGACTTCGCCACGGGCGACCGGTTCGCGGCCCGCTCGTTGCGACCCGACGCCGATCCCCGCCAGAAACTGGTACTCACCACAGTTTCCTCGGCGAACGGGGACGATGCCGACCACTACTGGGCGAGCCACTTGAAGGAGGACGCGAAATGAGCGATTCAACCGGAAAGCCGGTCATCGAGCTCAAGGACGTCAAGGTCTACCACCATGCACGGACGGGTGGCCTCTTCCGGCCGAACATGGTCAAAGCGGTGGACGGCGTGGACTTCACCATCAGCCGCGGCGAAACCGTGGGCATCGTCGGTGAGTCCGGCTGTGGCAAGTCCACGCTTGCTTCAGTGCTCGTGGGACTCCAGCCGCCGACGTCGGGCAAGGTCCTGTTCCATGGAAAGCCTGCCATCAAGCGGAACGCGGCCATGCGCAAGCAGTTTGGGCGCTCCGTTTCCGTGGTCTTCCAAGACCCGGCGACGGCACTGAATCCGCGTATGACCATCCAGGACATCCTCACGGATCCGCTGCAGATCCACGGCATCGGCAATGCGGCCTCCCGCGCTGCCAAGGTCAAGGAACTCTTGGCGCTGGTTGGCTTGCCGCAATCGGCAGCCGAGGTGACGCCGTCGCAGGTTTCCGGAGGTCAGCGCCAGCGTGTGGCGATCGCCCGTGCACTGGCGTTGGATCCGGACATCATCGTGGCGGATGAACCGACGTCGGCGTTGGACGTTTCCGTCCGTGCGCAGGTCCTGAATCTGCTGTCCGACCTGAAGAAACAGCTCAACCTCGGCATGGTGTTCATCTCGCACGACATCCAGACCGTCCGCTATGTCTCGGACCGCATCTGCGTCATGTACTTCGGCAAGATCGTCGAACAAGGCACAGCCAGCCAGGTTTTCGACAACCCCAGCAACGAATACACCAAGAAGCTGCTGGGCGCCGCGCCAAGCCTGCTCCACATCTAGTTTTTCCCTTCACAAGCTACAAACAACGGAGATTTCTGTGTCCACTCAATTCCAGGGCGTCATCCCCCCGGTCATCACTCCCCGCCACGCCGATGGCAGCATCGACACCGCGTCGCTGAAGAACGTCACCAAGCACCTGATCGACGGCGGCGTGTCCGGCCTGTTCGTCCTGGGCTCCTCCGGCGAAGTCCCCTACCTCACCAACGACGAACGTGAGCTGGTGGTCTCCACCATCGCCGATGCCAACGCAGGTGCTGTCCCGCTGATCGTGGGCGCCAACGAACAGACCACCAACCGCGTCATCGAGGAAGCACGCAAGGTGATTGACCTCGGCGCCGACGCGATCGTTGTCACCTCTATGTACTACGCCATTGGCAACGCCGCGGAGACGGAAACCCACTTCCGCAGCATCCACGACGCCATCGAGAAGCCGATCTTCGCCTACGATGTCCCGGTCCGCACGCACTTCAAGCTGTCCACGGACCTACTGGTCCGCTTGGGCCGCGACGGCGTGATTGCCGGCGTCAAGGACTCGTCGGGTGACGACGTTTCCTTCCGCCAACTGCTCCTCGCAGCCAAGGACATCCCCAACTTCGACATCTTCACGGGTCACGAAGTGGTGGTGGACGGTGCCCTCCTGGGCGGCGCGCAAGGTGTAGTCCCGGGTCTCGGCAACGTTGACCCGGCCGGCTACCGTCGCCTGTTCGACGCGGCCCAGTCCGGTGACTGGGCCACGGCTTCGCGCGAGCAAGACCGCCTGGCTGACGTGTTCGAGATCGTCTACGCCCCCAACGGACGCGTCTCCGGTGGCGCTGCAGGCTTGGGGGCTTTCAAGACCGCCCTTCAGATTATGGGCGTGATCGAGTCCAACACCATGAGCTCACCGATGCTCTCTTTGAATGACTCCGAGACAGCTCTGATTCGTTCAATCCTGGAGCGGAACGGGCTGGTCTAGCTTTCATGACCGCTTCCATGACCCACGTGATCGGCGTTGACCTCGGCGGCACCAAAACTGCCGCCGGGGTTGTTTCCCCAGCTGGTGTTGTGCTGATGTCGGAGACCATTCCGACGTTGAACCTGGCCGGTGGAGATGCAATCCTCGACGCCACCGCTGCGCTGATCGCGGGCTTGGTGGAGCGCGCTGCCGACGCCGGAATTTCGGTTTCCGGCGTCGGCGTCGGCTCCGCTGGGGTGATTGACGCTGTTGTTGGGTCCGTTGTTTCTGCGACCGATGCGATTCATGGTTGGGCCGGGACTGCGCTGGTTTCGGGCTTGTCCTCGCGACTTTCCCTCGCTCCTTCGATGATGCGCGCCATCAACGACGTCCACGCACATGCCCTAGGTGAAGCGTGGCTGGGTGCGGCCGCCGGCTCCTCAAGTTCGCTCATGGTGGCGTTTGGAACGGGAGTTGGCGGAAGTTTTGTGCTGAACGGCGCTCCGGTTTTGGGGCACCGCTTTGTTGGCGGGCATGTGGGGCACTTTGCTTCTGCCTATGCCTCTTTTGACGGGTCACCGCTGCCCTGCGTGTGTGGTGGTTCCGGGCACGTTGAGGCGATCGCTTCCGGGCCTGCTTTGTATGAGTCTTTCCTCCGGTTTGGAGGGTCTGCCGTGGAGGCTTTGGACACGCGAGGCGTGTTTGCGCTTGCCGCTTCCGCTGCTGACGCGTTCGACGGCGGTGCTGCCACAGCCTCTGCGGACAGTCGCGCCGCCGCGTTGCGGGCCATTGAAGTTGGCGCAGCAGCCGCGGGCCAAGCCGTGGGCGGACTCATCAATGTCCTCGACCCCGAAACCGTGGTGATCTCCGGTGGCTTGGCCGACGCCGGCGAACTCTGGTGGAAACCCATGGAGTTTGCCTTGCGACAGGAACTGCTGGCTCCCTTGGTTTCCGTGCCCGTTGTTCGGGCACGCCTCGGCAACACCGCTGCCATTGTCGGCGCCGCAAAACTCGTCCTTAAGTAAAGGGAGACATCATGATCCTCACCACCGAAGGTCTCGAAGCACTCCGCTCCCAGTTGATCGTCTCTTGCCAGGCTTATCCGGGAGAGCCCATGCGCGATCCCCGGACCACAGCGCAGGTGGCCGCGTCAGCGGTCATCGGTGGGGCTGCGGCGATCCGCGTCCAAGGGTTAGCCGACGTGCAGTTCACGCGCACCGCCGTCGAGGTTCCTGTCATTGGTCTCTGGAAAGATGGTCATGCCGGGGTCTTCATCACACCAACGCTGCGGCATGCCCTTGCCGTGGCGAACGCCGGGGCTCATGTGGTGGCCATTGATGGAACCCGGCGGGAGCGGCCGGACGGGCTGTCCCTTGCCGAAACGGTGGCCCGTATCCACGCGGAATCCCACGCACTGGTCATGGCTGATTGTGGTTCCTTCGACGACGCCGTGGCAGCCGTGGAGGCGGGTGCGGACTTGATCGGGACCACATTGGCCGGCTACACCGGCGAGCGCCCCAAGACCGACGGCCCGGACCTTGAGTTGCTGGAGCACATCGCGTCGGCGGACCTTGGCAAGCCGCTCATCGCTGAAGGGCGGATCCACACGCCCGCCCACGCCCGCCAAGCACTCGACGCCGGCGCCTTTGCTGTGGTGGTGGGCACCGCGATCACGCATCCGGCGAGCATCACGGGCTGGTTCAAGGGCGCGATGCACGCGTAGTTCCTGCGTTGCGGGGCCCACTCTGCGCCCCAAAACCCACCCAAAGCGCGCAAAGCGGGCCTCACAACGAACGAGGAGCGCGTTGCGGGGCCCACTCTGCACCCCAAAACCCACCCAAAGCGCGCAAACCGGGCCTCACAACGAACGAGGAGCGCGTTGCGGGGCCCACTCTGCACCCCAAAACCCACCCAAAGCGCGCAAAACGGGCCTCACAACGCTCGGGGAGCGGCGTAGGCTTTCCCCATGACTGCCGAGAGCTCCCGGGAATTCGACGTAATCGTGATCGGCGCGGGCGCCGTAGGGGAAAACGTGGCGGACCGGGTGGTTCGCGGCGGCCTGACGGCGGTGATTGTCGAGAGCGAATTGGTGGGCGGGGAGTGCTCTTACTGGGCGTGCATCCCGTCCAAGGCGCTGCTCCGTCCGGGGAGTGTGCTCCACGCCGCCCAAGTGGTGCCGGGCTCAAAGGAAGCGATCACGGGAACCATTGATGCAGGGGCCGCGCTGAAGCATCGGGATTGGTTCACCAATAATTGGCAGGACGGCAGCCAGGTCGAGTGGCTGGACAGCGCTGGCATTGAGTTGATTCGTGGACGCGGGCGTATCACAGGCCCGCGTGAGGTCCAGGTGGATGGGCTCGATGGCAACAGCTATGCACTGAAGGCCCACCATGCCGTGGTGATCGCGACCGGATCGACCCCTACCATTCCGGACATTGACGGCTTGGAAGACGTCCCGTTCTGGACAACCCGCGGCGCCACGGCTGCCAAGGAAATTCCCAAGCGTTTTGTGGTGCTCGGCGGCGGCGTTGCTGGCGTGGAAATGGCGCAGGCATTCGCCCGGCTCGGTTCGGATGTCACGCTGATCGCCCGAGGCCGATTGCTGAGCAGCTACCCGGAGGAAGCCGCGAACCTGGTCTTGGCCGGGCTTCGGGCCGACGGCGTCACTGTCCACGTCCACACGGACGTGGAGAAAACGGAGAAGAACGACGACGGCTCGGTGACAGTTACGTTCGACGACAAAACAACCACTGCCGACAAACTACTGGTCGCCTCGGGACGGCATCCCGCTTTGGCCAATTTGGGCCTGGAAAATGTGGGCGTTGAAGCGCAGGACGGCAAGCCCCTGCGACTCACAACCGAAGCCAGCGGTTTGGTGGAAGGCCCCGCGAGTGATGGCACCAGCGGACTATGGCTTTACGCTGCCGGCGATGCGGCCGGCAAGGTGCTCCTGACCCACCAGGGTAAATACGAGGCCCGTGCCACCGGTGACGCGATCGTCGCCCGCGCCAACGGCAAGCTCAAAGGAATTCCCCGGCCTTGGAGCCCTTGGGCCCAGACCGCCAATCAGCATGCCGTCCCCAGTGTCGTCTTCACCGATCCCGAGGTTGCCTCGGTGGGTCCAAGTCTGGAGCAGGCTTTGTTGCAGGGCAAGAACGTCACCGGCGTGGAGCTGCCCATAGATGTGTCCGGCTCTCAGCTGCACTCCCCCGACTACAAAGGCTGGGCGCAGATCGTGGTGGATGAGGACCGGAAAGTGATCCTCGGCGCCACCTTTGTGGGCCCCGGCGTCGCTGAGCTCCTCCACTCTGCAACCGTCGCAATTGTGGGCGAAGTCCCGCTGGACCGTCTTTGGCATGCAGTTCCGTCATACCCCACCATCAGCGAAGTGTGGCTGAGGCTCTTGGAGAAGTACGGCCTCTAATTCCTATTTGAACTGACCGGTCAGTTTAGTTAGACTTTCAGCAGACACCATTTCTGCGAAAGGCTTCATTGTGCTGTCCGTACAGCAACTCCAGATCAACGGCCGCCGGGACGCTCTCCTACCGGCAACATCACTCCAAGTCCGGCGCGGCGAACTCCTACTCGTCGCTGGAGAGGGACAGGACCAGCGGACCGCTTTGGCGTTGGCCTTGAGCGGCCGGATGAAGCCAAGCAACGGGGTGCTGAGTTGGGACAACACCATCAAGACCAAGAAGATCCGCCTCGCAAGCGCCCTGGTGGACTCGCCCGGCGTCAATGAACCCGAGCAACACCTCAGCGTCCGCGACCTGGTCACCGAAGACCTCTCCCTCATCCCCCGCCGTTACCGCGGCGCACTGCTGAGCAAGCCTTGGCTGAAGGTCAACAGCTTCGAGGACATCGCCGGACTCTGGATAGAACAAATTCCGGCCACCCGCCGGCTCGAACTCCTCACCGCGCTCGCCCTCGCGGATCCAGCCACCGACCTCCTTGTTGTCGACTCCCCGGATCGCCACAGTGCTGATTCCGCGTCGTGGTTACCGCGACTTCAGGCATTGGCTTCCGACGCCGGGCGGCCACTTGCCGTCGTCGCCGTCGTGGGTGCCCTCCCGGAGAACTGGACCGGCCCCGCGGCGGTCATTGGCAATTCCGTCTCGCACCCGCCTGAACCGCAAGCGGAACCCGCGCCCGCCCAGCCCAAGCCAGCGGCCGTCGTCGAGCCCAAAGCCAAGTACGCTGCCGAACCGGCATCTGAAACATCCGCAACCGCACCCGACGTGACCGAAGAACCTGAATCCGTAAACCTGCAAAGGACTGCAAAGTGACTGTTCTGCGGCTCGCCCGCTCCGAACTCAAGCGCATGACCGGCGGGCTCCTGCCCAAGCTGACCATCCTCGCCCTGACTATGGTCCCGCTGCTGTACGGCGCCGTGTACCTTTATGCGAACTGGGATCCGTACGGCAACCTGAACCAGATCGACGCCGCCCTGGTGGTCCAGGACACGGGGGCAACGTCGTCGGACGGCACCGAACTGCAGGCCGGCAGGAAGGTGGCAGACAGCCTGGTTGAGGGCCACGTCTTCAATTGGAAGCAGGTGTCCAGCGCCGAGGACGCCGATGCGGGTGTTCGTACGGGTGAGTACGCCTTCGCGCTGCGCATTCCCAAGGATTTCTCGGCCAACCTGGTCTCCCCGGGCAGCTTCGACGCCGCCAACCAGGCCATGCTGCACGTCACCACCAACGACGCCAACAACTACCTCCTGAGCACCATCGTGGACAAGCTCACAACAGCCGTCCACTCCACAGTGGCCAAGGAAGTGGGCGAGGAAACCGCCAACCAGCTCCTCACCGGCTTCGGCACCATCCATGCGTCCATTGTGAAGGCTGCTGATGGCGCCTCGGAGTTGGCCACGGGCGTCGGCAAACTCAGTGACGGTGCCGCAACCCTGCACGACGGCACCACTCAGTTAGTGAGCGGCGCCGACCAACTCGTGGCCGGCCAGACCCAATTGCGGGATGGCGCGGTACAACTGAACACCGGTGCCGGCCAGCTGAGTTCGGGACTGACCGAGCTCAGGAACAAAACCGCCACCCTTCCAACTGATTCGCAGAAACTCGCCGACGGCGCAGCACAAGTAGCCGCCGGAAACGCCGAGCTGAACGCGAAAGTCCAGGACGTCGTCGGGCAGCTCGAAGCGGCAGACAAAGGCCTCCGCAACCGCGTGGTGGAATCCAACGCACGACTGGTGACTGCCGGTGTCCTGACACAAGAGCAGGCCGACAAGGTTCTGGCGGACTTTGACGCCGCCGCAGCATCAAGCCCGGTAACGGATGCGAAGACCAAGATCACTGGCGATGCTGCCAAGATCCAGCAGTTATCAGACGGTTCAGCTGCTGTCAGTGCCGGAGCATCCAAGCTCGCCGCCGCAACACCAGCCCTGACCGACGCGATCTCGAAGGCTTCCGACGGCGCGGGGCAGCTAAGCACGGGCGCATCAACGTTGGCCGCGGGGCAGCAAACCGCCCTGGAAGGGGCCGGCAAGCTCGACGACGGCGCCCGCCAACTGGACAACGGCGCCAGCCAGCTCGCCAGCGGCGGAGTCACAGCCTCCGACGGCGCCCACACCCTGGCCAAGGAACTCGCCAAGGGCGCGGGAGACATCCCCAACCCAAACGATGAACAAAAGAGCAGCGTGTCCAAGGTGATCGCGGATCCAGTGGCGGTGGACAATGTTTCCCAGGCGAAGGCAGGTTCCTATGGAGCCGGGCTGGCACCGTTCTTCCTGACGCTCGCACTGTGGATTGGCGTGTTCATGCTGGTCCAGGCCATGCGCCCCATCACCCAACGGGCACTCGCCTCGAACGCCCCCGCGTGGAAAATCGCCGTCGGAGGCTGGCTGCCGTTCTTCGTGGTCTCGGTCCTGCAGGCCACCATCCTCACCCTGGTAGTGAACCTTGGCTTGGGCTTGAACCCCGCACACCCCATCGGAATGTGGCTGTTCATGTTGGCCGCGGTGATGGCGTTCAGCGCGATCATCCAAGGCATCGTGGCGCTCATGGGGACGCCCGGCAAGTTTGTGGTGCTGATCCTGTTGGTCCTGCAGCTCGTTTCCTCGGGCGGAACGTTCCCGTGGCAGACCACGCCCATGCCGCTTCATGTTGTTCACGAGGTCCTGCCTATGGGGTACGTGGTGACCGGTATGAGGCACCTGATCTACGGCGGGGAGCTCAGCATGATCTGGCCCACCGTACTTGGCCTGCTTGGATACACTTTGCTGGGAGCGGCACTATCAACGCTCGCCGTCCGCAAGCATAAGATGTGGACCCTCAAAACGCTGAAGCCGGAGATCGCAGTATGAGCACCACGGAGCCGGTTCCTTCCGAGGCAGATCCGCAGGAACGCGGCCCAGCAGAGAAGAAACTCCGCCCGGGCCGCACCAACGCAACTAAACAACGCCTGTTCGAGGCCTCCATGGAGCTGATCGGCGAGCGCGGCGCTGCGGGGGTGACCGTGGATGAAATCGCGGCCGCCGCCGGGGTGTCCAAGGGAACCGTCTACTACAACTTCGGCAGCAAGTCCGACCTCATCGCGCAGCTCTTGCGGCACGGTGTGGACATCATGCTGGTCCGGCTCCAGGACGTCCGCGGACAGGCCAATGACCCGCTGGAGTCCATGACCAACATGGTGGGCCAGGCCATGGAGTTCATGGACGACTACCCTTCCTTCGCCCGCCTGTGGGTCAGCGAAAACTGGCGCACTCCCGGCGAGTGGAGTGCTGTGTTTGCCGAGCTCCGCGCCGAACTCCTGGCCGTGATCGGCTCTGCGGTGGAGAGCGTTGCGGCCGGGTACAAGGTTGACGAGAGCATTGCCCGCGGCTCCTTGGAGGCAGCGATTTTCGGTGCCATTTTCGTGGTGGGCCTGGACCGGCAGACGTACAACCCTGAACGCACCCGTGAGCAAAGCGTCGCTGCTGTCATGACCATCATGCATGGGTACCTCATCAAGTAGGTCTGCCTGGCCCGTTGTGAGGCCCGCTCTGCGTGTTCTTTGTGGCTTTCAGGACGCAGAGCGGGCCTCGCAACGGTATCCAACTGCAATGTACGACGGCGTGGCGTGGCCACTTAGTCGGCGATGATTAACCTCATGCGTCACATGGGGAACAGTGGGAAGCTTGCGGTGGTGTCCGCCTTCGTCTCGCTCGGGCTGTTGGTGCTGGCCGCTGTGGTTCTGGAGGAACTGGTGTTGTACCTGTTCCTGGGTGCCGTTCTGATCTGCTATTTGGCGTCCGTAGTGCAGGTCTTCAACCGACGACGCTACTTTGTGGTCCTCCTTGGCGCAGTGGGCACCAGCCTTTTCATCGGTTGCAGCATCGCCTTCCTGCGGATGTGGGGCATCGCGTTCAATCAGGACGCCAATGCTCTGGGCAGTGCCGTGAGCACCCAGGATTCAGACATCTACTTTTACTTGGCAGCCATTGCAGGGTTTGGGACGCTGGGCGTGCTTTTTCTAGGTGCGGTGGTGCCATCGTTCGGTTTGCGAACCGCGGCTCCCGCTCGACTTCCCTCAGCTGTAAAGCGCACCCCCGCAGCGCGCAAACCGGCTTCGCGTGCTGGGCTCCCCACCAAGCGCCCTGCCGCTACGGTCCCGCGGTCGTCCGGCGCGGCGAAGGCGTCCGCCGCAGCAAAGGCAACTCCCGTGAAGCGTCCCGTTCCTCGTACGCCGACAGCGCCGGCCAAGCGTCCGGCGTCGAACACTTCCACCCAACGAAAGCCGGCCCCTAAACGCTAATCACCACAACACCCCTGCGTTGCCAGGCCCGCTCTGCACGCTAACACGGGATCTAAACGTGCAAAGCGGGCCCCACAACAAAACCACCCCGCGTTGCGAGGCCCGCTCTACACGCTAACGCAGGACCTAAACGCGCAAAGCAGGCCCCACAACAAAACCCGCCCTGCGTTGCGAGGCCCGCTCTACACGCTAACGCAGGACCTAAACGCGCAAAGCAGGCCCCACAACAAAACCCGCCCCGCGTTGCGAGGCCCGCTCTACACGCTAACGCAGGATCTAAACGTGCAAAGCAGGCCCCACAACAAAACCACCCTGCGTTGCGAGGCCCGCTCTGCGCCCTAACCCGGGACCTTAACGTGCAAAGCAGGCCCCACAACAAAACCCACTCAACGTTGCCAGGCCCGCTCTACACGCTCACGCGGGACCTTAACGTGCAAAGCCGGCCCCACAACAAAACCCGCCCTGCGTTGCGAGGCCCGCTCTACACGCTAACGCAGGATCTAAACGTGCAAAGCCGGCCCCACAACAGGCGGGTCAGGAGTCGAACCCCAACCCGACGGCGTCGAGCGCTTTGAGGATGAGGTTCCGTTTTCCCTGATTGTGATCGGCCCGGTCCATGGACCAGCGCGTCAGGTTGATGCCCAGGGAAGCCAGCGGCTCAGGAGGGAAGGGCAACGGGCGTTTCCGGACCATCTCCACCCGGGTGCGCTCGGTGTCCAAGCCGGCCAGGAGATCCAGGAGGACGTCGGCTGCAAATGCCGTGGCTCCTACGCCGAGTCCGGTGAATCCTGCCGCATACGCCACCCGTCCCTTCCGCGCCGTGCCGAAGAACGCGCAGAACTGGGTGCTCGAATCGATGGGTCCGGCCCACTTGTGGGTGAACTTCAGGCCCTCGAGCTGCGGGAACGTCGTGAAGAAGTGCGAGGCGATCTTCTCCCACGTCGCTGGCTGGTGCTCGTGCCGCTGGTCCACGCGCCGGCCCCAGAAGTAGAGGGCGTCGTAGCCACCGAACAGGATCCTGTGGTCCTTGGTAATGCGGTAATAGTGAAATTGGTTGGCAACATCCCCGATCCCTTGCCGCTGGGACCATCCGATGGACTCCAACTGCTCGGCAGTAAGTGGCTCGGTCATCAGCGCGTAGTCATACACGGGCACCGTCATCAACTGGTTCCGCTTGAGCAGTGACGGAAACACGTTGGTGCCGAGGACCACGTTGTCCGCTTCCACGTTGCCTCGCTCCGTAACAACGGTGACGCCCTGTTCGTGGTCCTTCAACTCGCGCACGCGCGTGTCCTCGTAGATCACCACGCCCAGCTCCGTTGCCACCCGAGCCAGCTCAAGTCCCAGCTTGTATGGGTGGACCATCGCCACGGAGTCTTTATGCCAGCGGCCGGCCAGGTAGGTGGGAGAGTTGAGCTCTGCCCTCACTGCTTCCTGGTCCAGAAAGACGCTGCCGGGGCTTTCGTCCTCCTTGAGCCAAGCCACCTGGTGCGGTTCCACCGCAACGTTCAGTTCACCGGTACGCTCCCACTCGCAATCCATGCCGTACTTCTCCACGGCTTCCTGCATGCGGTCCAGGTTCTCCATGCCCAGCCGGTCGAGGGTCTCCAGCTCATCAGGCCAGCGGTTCTTGCCATTCTCATGGCCGTGGGTGAGGCTCGCCTCGCAGAAGCCGCCGTTGCGGCCCGAAGCTGCCCATGCCACCCGCTCCCCTTCCAGCAGGATCACTGTCCGGCCGGGATCGCGTTCCTTGGCACGCAGCGCCGTCCACAATCCGGTATAGCCGCCACCGACGATCACGAGGTCCGCGGCAGCGTCGCGGTCGAGTTGCGTATAGCGTGTGGCTGAGTCCTTGAGGTGGTCGATCCAGAACGGCCGGTGGGCCGCGCCTTCCAAGGCACGGGATACGACGGCGGCCTGCGGGACATTCCGTTCGAAAACGGTGGTATTCACGGAAATTCTCCTATTTCAATGGTCAATCTCTCACCGGTCAGGCAGTGACCGGCTCGGCGTCCCACAATGGCCGGGGACGGGAGGCTATGAGGTTCCGCGTGTAGTCGTCCCCGGGGTCCTCAAGGATTCGAGCCGTTGGCCCCTGCTCCACGATCCGTCCCTGATGCATCACCAGGAGCTCGGAGCAAAGACGCGAGACCACAGCCAGATCGTGGGTGACGAACAAGATGGTCAGTCCGAGCTGGTCGCGCAGTTCCTCCACGAGCTCCAGAACCTGGGCTTGGACAGAGACATCCAAGGCACTGGTGGCCTCGTCCAGCACCAGGAGGCGGGGGCGGGCAGCGAGCGCTTTGGCCAGCGCAACCCGTTGCCTCTGCCCACCCGAGAGTGCGCGCGGCCGTGCGTCGAAACGTTCCTGTCCGATTCCGACCCGCCCCAATAAGGCTCGGGCGCTGTCTTTGGCTTCCTTGCGTCCCTGCTTCTGATGCAGTCGGAAAACATCTGCCACAGCGTTTCCTACAGGGATGCGCGGGTCCAAAGAGAGGTAGGGATCCTGGAAGACAATCTGGACGTCCTTGGCCAGGACTTTCCGTTCAGACGCTTTCAGGGCCCGGTTCGGCCGGGGGAGGTTCCGCAACAGGAGTTCGCCCGATGTGGCAGTTTCCAGGGCCACCACCAGCCGGGCGAGGGTGGACTTTCCGGAACCGGATTCTCCCACGATCCCCAACGAGCCACCCTCAGGGAGGCTGAAACCGGCGTCGTCCAAGGCGGTGATGATTTCGCCGCGGGGCAGTTGGTACGTTTTTGATAGCCCCGAAATCTTCAGCAGAGGGGGCCCCGCGACCACAGGCGCAGCCAAGCCGCCCACTTCAATAGCGGGGGTAGCCTCAACCAACTGCCGGGTGTAGTCCTGCTCCGGCGTCAGGAAAACTGTTTGGGTTTTCCCGTGCTCCACCACTTCGCCCCGGCGAAGCACGTAGACGCGTTCACACAAGCTGGCCGCAAGATTGAGGTCGTGCGTTATGAAGAGCATGCCCATTCCCCGTGACTGCTGCTCATCGCGGAGGAGCCTCACGATCCCCGCCTGGGTAGTGACATCCAAGGCCGTGGTGGGCTCGTCGCACAGCAACAGATCCGGTGAATTCAGGAGGGCTGCTGCGATCATGACACGTTGGAGCATGCCGCCCGAGAGCTGATGCGGGTGCTGTTCCATGAGCTCCTTGGCCCGCCGCAGGCCCACCTGTTCCAGTTGCGTCACGGCCCGTTCCGTGGCCTCGGCCCGAGACAAACCATCCAGTCTCACCAAGGTTTCAGTGAGGAAGTCCCCCACGGTCCGGACGGGATTGATACCCGCCCGCGGGTCCTGGAAGATCATGGAAGCGTGTCTCCGCCGCAGTTCCATGAGCTGTTTCCCGGTGGCCGTCAGAGTGTCCAGACCCCGAACCGACACGCGGCCGGAGGACTGCGAACCATCTGGAAGCAAACCCAGGGCGGCACGGGTAGTCAGCGATTTGCCTGAGCCGGACTCCCCCACCAAGGCGACCGCTTCGCCGTCGTTCACGTGCAGGGAGACGCTGTCCAGCAGGGGCGGCCTGCCCGGAAAACCGAGCGTAAAGTTTTCGATCTGCAAGAGCTGGCTCATGAAAGTTTTCCTCCGATGCGGTCTGAGAGTTCCTCGCCGATGACGTTGACGGCCACTACCACCAGGACCACTACCAACGCGGGCCAGAAGGCCGGCAGGATGTAGCCGCCCAGCAGCGCGCCGCGGGATTCCTCGATCATGGCGCCCCAGTCGCTGGTGGGTGGCTGGACCCCGAGTCCGATGAAGGAGAGTGCAGCGAGGTCGGCCAGCACGTAGCCGAAGTTCAGTGTTGATTGGGCGCCAACAGTGGGAATCAGGTTGGGAAGAACCCGTCCCAGCACCACCCAGGGCGTCCGGAATCCGAGCACCCGGTACGCCTGGACATACGGCCTGCCCCGCTCAGCCACCACCAACGACTGCGCGAGCCTTGCAACATACGGAACGTAGGCGATGGTCATGGCCAAGATCGGCGCGAGGAGCCCCTTACCGAACAGCGCGATGGCAAGCATGGCCATGAGCAGCGCGGGGAAAGCAAAGAGGAGATCGAAAAGGCGACCCAAAACCTTGCCTAGCCAGCCCTCGGACCAGCCGGCGACCAGGCCAAGCAGCAAGCCCAGGACAGTGGAGCCGATCACCACGACGGTAGGCCCCAGCAGGGAGGTCCGCCCGCCGTGCATGAGCCGGCTAAGCAGATCGCGGCCCAGCGCGTCGGTTCCCAGCAGGTGTTGGCCACTAGGACCGGCAAGGACGTTGTTGAGGTCCACATAGTCGGGGTCGTACGGCGCCAGAACCGGGGCGAAAAGAGAGAGAAGTACGACGGCGGCGGCAACAGCGAGCGCGCCCCATGCCATGGGTGACAGGAGGCTGCCGTAACGGCGAAGACCTGCCTGCGGCAGTCGGATGGCTAACGTCATCGGGACTCCGTTCCGGCCGCGATACGCGGATCAATGAGTGGTTGGATGAGGTCTACCACGGTGTTGACCAGGACGAAGGCCGCCACCACCACCATGACGATCGCTTGGACAACGCCGAAGTCGAGCCTGTCGATGGACTGCACCAGGAGCTGCCCGATTCCTGAGAGGCCGAACGTCCGCTCGATGATGGCGCTGGAGACCAGAAGCCCGGCCACCAGTACGCCGCTCACGGTCAGGATGGGTCCCAGGGCATTGCGTAGGACGTGACGTGCCACCACGGATCCGCGGGTGAGGCCCCGGCTGGTGGCCACTTCCACGTGTTCGCGGAGCAGTTGCTCGTTCATGGAGGAACGGGTCACTCTGGCCACCATGGCGATGTAGGTGATGCCCAAGGCGAGCGCCGGGAGGGTGAGATGCCAGATCCGATCCCATCCGCCGTCGCCGCTTCCAAAGGAGGGGAACCAGCCCAAGCCCACGGAGAAGAGCGCTACCAAAGCGATGGCTGCCACGAACGGCGGCACTGCCCCCGCAGCGGTGAGCGTGATGAGGATGAAGCGGTCACCGAAGCCCTTGTTCAGGCTGGCCGCAATGCCGGCGAACAATCCCAGGACTGTGATGAAAACTGCCGCGAGCGCCACAAGTTGCAGGGTGGTGGGCAGCCGTCCCAGTAAGACGTCGGAGACGTCCTGGCGGTAGGTCAGCGAGCGGCCCCAGTCCCCTTGGAGAATTCCACCTAGCCAATTCAGGTATTGTTCCCATGCCGGTTTATCCAGGCCGAACTGCCGGGTGATTTCTTCGAGTGCCTCAGGCTTGGGGCTGCGTCCCCTTAGCAGGAAGCGTGCCGGGTCGCCGGGAACAAGGAATCGTGAGAAGAACACGGCGAGTGAGGCAACAAACAACGTCAGCACCAGGGCCAGCAGTTTCTTCACGATGTACACCGCCGGTTGGACTGCGCTGCGTTTATCCCGCTGGCGGGTGGGAGTGCCCGGCGCGGTGGTGGCTTGGACTTGATCTGTAGCGGTCATGTCAGCGACCTCCTATCTGGGCTGCCCACGGGAAGTACATGTAGTTGATGGAGGGGTCCGCCCCGGTGATGCGTTTGCCCAGCCACATGGACGTGACGGTCTCGTAGAGTGGCCCCCACACCACTTCTTCGCTGGCCAGTTTGGCGGCCTGGCCCGTCAGTTTGCCCCGGGCGTCGGGGTCCTGCACGGTGTAGGCGGAGTTCACCAGGTCATCGAATTCCGGGTTGCTCCAGCCGCCGTAGTTGCTGAAATCCCCTGTGCGCAGCACGCTGTACATTTCCAAGGGCTCGGTGCTGGAGAGATACCAAGAGGTCACCAGGAGGTCTACGTTCTTGCGTGCCTCGGGGTCTGAGAACAACGTGGTGTATTTGTCGTTGGACATGGTCTGGATTTCGGGCTCCAGGCCAATCTCTTTAGCCGCGGACGCGATAGCCCGTGCCGTGATGTCGAAGGCTGCGTTCAGTGAGGCAGTGGCAAAGACAAACTTGCTGCTCTCGGCCCCTGCTTCCTTGATGAGTTTCTTGGCTTCTTCCAGGTCATAGGGCGTGGACAACAGACCGTCAAAAGCCCCGTCCGTAGTTTGCGATGCAACGTCCTTCCACACACTCTTGGTGGTCAAGGCGTCCGTCCTCTTCGCGTAGCCCTGTTCAGCCGCCTTGATCAAGGCTTCACGGTTGATGGACATCATCAGCGCCTTGCGGACCCTGACGTCTTGGAAGGTGCCGGCGAGGTTGGTGAAGACCAGGCTTTGCACCGACGTGTCCTCACCGAAGTACAGGTCTCCGGCGTCCCTATTTGCTTTCAGGATGTCCATGGCATTGGAAGGGATCGCGAAGCCGCCATCGATTTCGCCGGTCTGGAACGCATTGATACGCGACGTGGCATCGGGCAGCATCTTGAAAGTGACCTGTTGGGACTTGGCTTTGAGTTCCGGGTCCCAGTAATCATCGAAGCGTTTGAGGGTGATGCTTTCACCGGCTTCCCATTGCTCGAATTGGAAGGGGCCGGTGCAGTTCACGCCGGTGCTTGAGTTGCCATAGTCCTTGCCGGCATCTTCCAGTGTTTCGGCGGACTCCACCACACCTGTTGCTCCCACCAAGGAGCTGTTGAACACGTAGTCCGGCCGGGTGGTGGTCACCGTGACCTCGAAGTCGCCGGTCTTCTCGATGGACTCCACGTTTTGGTAGGCCGATGCCCAAAAGGAACCTACTTCGGGATCGACGTGGCGGCTCAGGGAGGCCACGACATCGTCAGCTGTCATCTCGGTTCCGTCGTGGAACTTTACGCCCTGCCGGATGGTGTAAATCCAAGTCAGCGGATCCGGGTTCTCCACTCCCGTGGCCAGGCCCGGCGCCGTGGACAGGTCAGCGTTCCAGCGGAACAGCGACTCGCACACGTTGGACAGGACAGTGTTGTCCGGGTAGTCGAAGGCGTACGCATAATCCAGTGAAAAGGGCTCCGCGTACATGGCCCAGTTGAAGTTATCGATCTCCTGAGCGGGGGCCGGCGTGGAGTCGGACATGGTGAACTTGGCTCCGCCGGCGGCGTCAGTAACGCTGGCGGGCCGGACACCGCAGCCGCCCAGGACCAGCCCGGCCACGACGGCGGCGACCCCAGCCGCGGTGATGCGCGACGGCGTCGTCCGCTGTTTGAAACGCACGGCACCGCGCTCTTTGGGCGGCCTCATGGCATTACCGGGGCGGGTTGAGCTTGACTGTCTCGGGTGAGCGCGCGGTCATAGACGCATTCGCCCCCAATCCACGTCTGCGTCACCACCGCCCGATGCAGTTCTTCTGCGGGGAGGTCGAAAACATTGAGGTCCAGGACGGCGAGATCGGCGAGTTTTCCCGGTTCCAGGGTTCCCGTTTTCGTGTCCAGGTGGTTGATCCACGCTGATCCCTGCGTGTAGGCATCCAGGATCTGCTTGACGCTGAGCTTTTGCGATTCCGGGCCGAGCGGGGGCAGGTCCTCCCCGGGCGCTATACGGTTTACTGCGACGTGAATGGCCGCTACCGGGTCCGCCGTGGAAACAGGCCAGTCGCTCCCGGCCACCAGGCGCGCTCCTGCGGAAGCAAGCTCACCAAAGGGGTAGTGCCTGTCCTCGGCACCCGGCGCCAGGAACGGGAGGGTCAGGGTGTCCATCTGTTCTTCGTGGCATGCCCAGAGAGCCTGCACGTTGGCCGCTGCGTTCAGCCCGGCGAAACGGGGAACATCTTCGCTGCGGACCACCTGAAGGTGCGCCAGGTGGTGCCGGTTATCGTTGGCCCCGTTGCTTTCGCGCGCTGCCTCAAGTGCGTCCAACGCGTCAGTCACGGCGCGGTCGCCGAGCGCATGGAAGTGGACCTGCATGCCGGCCGCATCTATCGCGGTGACGAACTCCTTCAGCTCCTCGGGCTCGAAGAATTCGATGCCACGGTTATCCGTGTGGTGGCCGTGGTGATCGAGGTAGACGTGATGCATTGCGGCTGTGTAATTCTCTGCCACACCGTCCACCATCACCTTCACGGTGTTGGCGTTGAGCTGATGGTGGTCGAAGGAATCGGCCACCCTGTCCCGGCGATCCGTGATTGCTTCCAGCTGGGCCATTCCGGCTGTCCTGTCCCACCATTGGCATGCGGTGACCCGGACTTTCAAGTCTCCCGCCTTCGCCGCGTCCGTGTAGACGTCCAGATGATCGGCATGTTCGCCCTCGGGAATGGGAACCCAGGCGTCCTGCCAGGCCGTGATGCCCTGCGCTAGCAGAAGTTGCTGGGAGGCGAGAAGGCCTTGGTACGCCAACTCGTACGGCACCGCTGGCTTGACCGCATTGAACAGATCCATGGCCCCCTCATGAACTGTGCCGGCAGGCGTCCCGTCTTCTTCGCGTTCTAGCCGTCCGCCCTCAGGGTCAGGTGTTCCTGCGCCGATTCCTGCTGCTTCAAAGGCGGCCGTGTTGGCCCACGCCCCGTGATGGTCCCTATTGAGGAGGTAAACGGGCCGGTTCGGCACCACGGCGTCCAACAGTTCCCGGGTTGGAGTGCCGCCCGGGAAGAAATCCAAGGACCACCCGGCCCCCAATATCCAGGGTTCGTCCGGGTTATCAGCTGCATAGCGAGCAACAGTTGCCACGGCTTCTTCTGCGCTGGTGGCCTCCGTCAGGTCACACTGAAGCAATTCGATCCCGGCGAAGATGGGGTGGATGTGGGCATCCTGGAAGCCTGGCACCACCAGTTGCCCTTTCAGGTCCACCCTGCGGGTCTCCGGCGTGAGCGTTCCGTTGATGGCGTCGGGTGTTCCGACGGCGATGATGCGGCCTCCGGTTATGGCAAGGTTTGCGCGGAGGGGGCCGGCGTCATTGCCGGTGTACACCCATCCGTTCTCAAACAAAATCTCGGCGTGCACTTTCGAGTCCTTTCGTGGGGAAATTCAACTCTGCGAGACACACTATGAGCCGGATCACACTTAAGTCAACAGTGTTGACATCACTGCTGACAAACACTTTGACTGGACCTTGAAAGGAGGACGCCATGAATCATGTAGGTTGATAATCAACCCGGGATCGCATGGAAGGCGGACAACTGATGGTGCAGCCAGCACAGTCGACGGACCGCCGAACGCGCCTTGACCCGGCCACCATCATCGACGCCGTACTGCGAATTTCCAGCCAGGAACTCGGGGAACGGCTGACCGTGCGGCGATTGGGACAGGAACTTGAGGTGGACGCGACTGCCGTCTACCGGCATTTCAGGAACCGCGACGCGATCATCAGGGCAGCATTGGACCAGTTATTCATGATGTCCGTCGAGCGCACACTGGCCACGGCCAGCGGCAAGGACTGGCGCGCAAGGCTGGAGGCTTACCTTGACGAACTCCTCAAAGCCTTCATGCAGCACCCTTCACTGGGCAGCGAGTCATTCGCCACGGACACCTACGGCCCCGGCGAGCTGAAAGCGATCGAGTTCGTCCTGCAATGCCTCACCGACGCCGGGCTGGAAGAGGACCGCGTGGTGCACTACTACGCGGCGCTGGAAAGCTACACCCTTGCGCTCGGGGCCGGCATTGCGGTCGAAATCCAGCGGCTCCCGGACTCCGAGGGCCACGATCCTTGGCTCAACCCACGAGTTTTCACGCGTATCACCGGTCGCCCGCTCCTTGAAAAACACCACGCTGCACTGCAAAACCTCGACTCCCTCAAGGCGTTCCAGGCCGGTCTCTCGGCCATCCTGGACAGCGCCGAACGCGAGAGCACCCGCCGACCGCAGGCCTGACCACCTGCCTCACAGTCTGCTGGCCAGCAACGCAACCCACCTTCCCCGCACGACGCCACCATCCGGCGTCGTCCATTCAGCACTGCCCGGACAGCGACGCCCGGCAGGGAAAGCACGGCACTCTCATGCATCAGTTCATCAACGGAAAACTGCTGTCCGGAACCTCTGGAAGCAGCCTCGACGTCATCAATCCGGCTACCTCGGAGGTGGTGGAAACGGTGGAGTTCGCTTCCCTTGCGGACCTGGAGTCGGCAGTGGCAGCGGCCCGCGGCGCCTTCCCGTCATGGTCCCGCATCGCGCCGGCTGAACGCGCCGGGATCCTGCAGAATTTCGCCCGCATCGTCGAAGACCGTGCGGAGGAGTTCGCACGGGTTGAGAGTTCACAAACGGGCAAACCTCTGCGGTTGACCCGTGAATTCGACGTCCCCGGCACCATCGACAACATCGACTTCTTCGCAGGCGCCGCACGACACCTCGAGGGCAAAGCGACCGCCGAGTACTCTCCCCAGCACACCTCCTCCATCCGAAGGGAAGCGATTGGCGTAGTGGGATCCATCGCACCCTGGAACTACCCCCTGCAAATGGCCGCATGGAAGATCCTTCCCGCCATTGCCGCAGGCAACACAATCGTTCTCAAGCCTGCCGAGATCACTCCGTTGACGTCGCTGATGTTCGCACAAGCGCTCAGCGACGCCGGACTGCCCGACGGCGTGGTGAACGTGGTGGTGGGCGACGGCGCCACGGTTGGAGCTGCGCTCATGCGGCACCCCGACGTGGACATGGTCTCTTTTACGGGGTCCACCGCGGTTGGCCGCACAGTTTTGGAGGCCGCAGCCGTCAACGCCAAGCGCGTGCACTTGGAGCTGGGCGGCAAGGCCCCCTTCGTGGTGTTCGACGACGCCAACCTGGACGCCGCCGTTCATGGCGCCGTGGCCGGTTCAATGATCAACACCGGTCAGGATTGCACCGCGGCCACCCGGGCAATCGTGCACCGGAGCGTGTATGAGGAGTTCGTAGCTGCGGCCGCCGCCCGCTTTGATGGGATCGTCCTGGGTGCACCCGGGGATACTGATGCAGACCTCGGCCCGCTCGTTTCCTTCAAGCAGCGCGACCACGTAGCCGGGATGGTGGACCGGGCCCGCACTTACAGCAAGGTGGTGGCAGGTGGCTACGCTCCTACGGATACGGGCTTGGAAAACGGCGCCTTTTACCGCCCCACGCTGGTTGTTGACGCGGCGCCGGACTCGGAAATCGTGAAGGACGAGGTGTTCGGCCCGGTGCTGGTGGTTCTCCCCTTCGAAACGGACGACGAAGCGATCCAGCTGGCCAACGACACCGTCTACGGGCTGGCCGCCTCAGCCTGGACGGACAATCTCCAGCGGGCCTTGCGGGCAACCCGCGAGATCAAGGCCGGCTGCGTGTGGGTCAACGACCATGTCCCGATCATCTCCGAGATGCCCCACGGCGGCTTCAAGCAATCCGGCTTTGGTAAGGACATGTCGGCCTATTCCTTTGAGGAGTACACCCAGGTCAAGCACGTAATGTTCGAGCTGGACGGCGTTACCGAGAAGGACTGGCACCGGACCATCTTCAAGCTGCGCTGAGTCTTCGCGTTGCGGGGCCCGCTTTGCGCTAACGCCCAGCGTTGCGGGGCCCGCTTTGCGCGCTTGCGCGCGATCTAGAGACGCAGAGCGGGCCTCACAACGGGCGTTTCCGGAGGAATTTTACGTCCAGCACCGAGCACCGCGATGCCAACTCCGAGGAGCAGGATCAGTCCGCCCAGGATCTCGGTCAGCGTGGGAATCTCGTTCAGGACCAGCCACGCGGCCGTCATCCCCACCACGGGGACCAAAAGCGTGAAGGGCACGACGTCGGAGCTCGGGTACAGCGACAACAAACGGTTCCAGATGCCGTACCCAATCAGCGACGCGAACACGGCAGTGTAGATCGCGCTCAGTATGGTGGCGGGTTGCAGGTCCGTGAGCGTAGTCAGCACAGTGTCGGGCCCGTCCACTACCAGCGATAAGCCAGCCAACGGAACCGGCACCACGGCGCCGGACCACACCACCAACCCCAAACCGGAAGCGGCCTTCGTATGCCGGGCCACCACATTCCCGACGGCCCACGACAACGCCGCGGCCAGAACGATCATGAGCGGCAGTACCGGAGCCACGGCACTTCGCCCCAATGCCACCACCGCCAAGCCTGCGATGCCCAAAGCTACGCCAGCCAATTGGCGCCGGCCCGGCCTCTCGCCAAGGAATCCCGCCGCAAGCAAGATCGTGAACAACACCTGCGCCTGAAGCACCAACGATGCCAAACCGGCCGGCATGCCAAGTGCCATGCCCAGATACAGGAGACCGAATTGGCCGGCACTCATGAAAAGCCCGACGCCGACAATCGCCTTCCAGCCCACGTCTGGTTTGCGGATGAACAGGATGAAGGGAAACACCACCAGCAAAAAGCGCATGGCGACGAAGAGCAGGGGCGGGACTTCCCTGCCATTGGTATGCAAACCGAGGTCGATTGCGACGAAGTTGATGCCCCAAAGAACAGCAACCATGAGGGCGAGGGCAGAGTGGCGAAGGTTCACAAGGACACTCTGGACCACTTTTGGTTGAAGCACCAGCGTTGAATTCGACACAGAACAGCGTAGATTTGCTTCATGATCGACATCTCAGCACTTAGGGCCTTAGTGGCCGTCGATCAGCACGGCTCAGTGGTGGCGGCATCGGGCGCCATGGGCTTCAGCCCTTCGGCCATTTCGCAACAAATCAAGAAACTTGAGAAGCAAACCGGCGTCGCCGTGTTGGAACGCAGCGGCCGTGGGGTGCTCCTCACTGAGCGTGGATTGGCCCTTGCAGGTTACGGCCGGCGGATCATGGGTGAGCTTGAGGAACTGCAAGCCACCCTGCTCGCTGACCCCTCGAAGCCTTCAGGACTCCTAAGGCTCGTGGCATTTTCTACGGCATGCCGCGGTTTGGTGGGACCCATGCTCGGGCGCATAGCCGCTGCCCACTCGACTCTGGGCGTCACCGTCCTGGCCGAGGATCCTCGTGAGGCGGTGCAGAGGGTCGCCTCCGGCGAGGCCGAACTCGCGGTGGTTCACAACTGGAATTCTGTGCCCTTGGTAATCCCGGAGAACCTGGCGCATGAGGAACTCTGCATCGACCAAGCCGACGTCCTCGTCAACAGCACCCACGCACTCGCGGCGCGAACCGCCGTCGAGCCTGAAGACCTGCTGGACGAGACATGGATCAGCACCCCGGCAGGAGCCATCTGCAACGAAGCGCTCTTGCAGATTTTCGCTGGACTTGGCAGGGTCCCCGACATCCGTATCTACGATCCCGACTTCTCCACCCACATCGCCATGGTGGAACAGGGTGTGGCCGTGGCACTTGTACCGAGGCTCGGCAGGCCTCCGCTCCCTGATGGCGTCATAGCCATCCCCGTGATCCGCCCAGTCCAACAACGGTCCGTTGGTGTTGTTTACCGCAAGACGATGACAGCCAGTCCCAACATCCGACTTGCCGTGGCCATGTTGGGCGAAATCGCGGCTGAGCTACCGCTGCCGCGAAGCTGACCAAGAGCGATCAACGTCACACAGGGGAACATTCGACGTCAAGAAGTCTGCTAGCTTAGGCTAGCCTTACCTAACCGCGCCGCTTGGGGCGCGGGACTGTCGAATCTCTGAAGGGGCCCTACTGTGGAAGCAATCCTCTTTCCCACGGACATGAACCACCATCACGCGTATGGCTTGGTCAGCTACATCATGATCGACGACGGTCTCTATCCGAGCGCACACAACCGGCGCGATCCGTACGCGCTTCCTGCATTCGACATCCGTGGTCAATGGGTCTACCCCAGCCGCTACAACGAATACATGGCTCCGCAGTTACCGGTGTACATGTTCGACGGCGAATACCTCATCGCAACAGGTCACGGCGAAGAAGCGGCGGGCCTGCCGGTGTTCGAGATCCGCTGCATGTGCATGCCGCAGCTGGCCTACGGGGACTCAAACAACCCGAAGTGACTATTTACGGGGCACTGTGAAGTGCGTCAGCCTGGCATCCTGGCCATCAAGCTCAGCCCACGACTTTTCCGTTTCCATTACCGTCAACGCACTCGTTGGGTACCGGGTAGCAGCATCCATGTAAGCGTCATGGTCTGAATCACGGGAAGCCAGATGCATGGCAAGATCCTGAACTCCGGGCATATGCGAGATCACCATCAACGTGGTCACGGTGTCGGGGACGTGGTTGATCACCGTCAACATGCGGTTGGCTGAGGCGGAGTACAAGCCGTCCTCAAGCTTGGGCGTCGGCGCCTTGTCTCCCAACTCATCACACACCCAAGTGCAGGTCTGCCGGGTCCGAAGCGCTGACGAACACAGGATGAAGTCGGGCATCACGGCATGTTTGAGTAACCATTTCCCCGCCAACGGGGCCTCACGGTGCCCGCGCTCCTCCAAGGGGCGCTCATGATCAGGCACGCCCATGGGCCAATCAGCCTTGGCATGGCGCATGATTACCAGGCGCCTTATGTGATGGTCACTCATATCCCAACCCTATCCGCCGCACACCCCAGGGGCTTCCACCGGTCCGCCGTCACCAACGTTGAATTCGCGGCGCCCTGGACACGCCGTGCGGCGGGCGTGCCTACGGTATGTGGCGGCCAATGTGGGTGGTGGCCGCACACGGTTTCCGCAAAACAAGATGCCCGTGCCATCGCAGTTGCGGCTTCCCGACCTTCTTTGGGAGCAGATCAATCCTTGAGCAACCTGATGCGGTTGCGTAAGCGCTGTTGGCGTCTCAAAGAGGGTCGCGACCCCTCGCGTGCCGGTCCGCCGTCACCAACGTTAAATTCGCGGCGCCCTGGACACGCCGTGCGGC
Source organism: Paenarthrobacter sp. (assembly GCA_031179305.1). Taxonomy (GTDB): domain Bacteria; phylum Actinomycetota; class Actinomycetes; order Actinomycetales; family Micrococcaceae; genus Arthrobacter. The sequence goes on from JAPSHX010000012.1 coordinate 66,473, forward strand.
GGGCGTGCCTACGGTATGTGGCGGCCAATGTGGGTGGTGGCCGCACACGCTTTCCTCGAAATTAAAGGCCGAAAGGCGGCATATCCCAACAGCGCCGTTGTTGCGTGAGGAACGAGCGCAGGCGCAGAGGGATGATGCCGCCTTTCGGCGTAGTGCTACTTAGATCGAGTATTCCGGAGCAGCCCAAACAATAACTTCGGGGTGCTCGTAGAAACGGTAGCCCTGGCCTCGAACCGTACGGACGGTGTTGGCGAGGCGGCCGAGCTTGGAGCGGAGGCGGCGGATGTGGACGTCGATGGTGCGCTCGTTTGGCACCTCTTCGGCGTTGCGCCACAGGCCCTCAAGGAGTTCGTCTCGCCCCACGGTGCGGGTGCCGTTCTCGACGAGGTAGTTGAGGAGCTCGAATTCCTTGAACGTGAGGTTCAGCGATTCGCCGTCGAGGTGCACTTCGCGGCGGGCGAGGTCGATCAGAACGCCGGAAGGACGGGCTTCCTGTTGGGGCGCCGGGCGGGCGGCTTCGGTGCGCTGACGTGCGGCGACTGTGGGGTCGCCGAAGGTGGAACGCACGACGTCGAGCGCGGACCCGGGTGCCCCGGCGGGGGCAACTGCGACGGCGGCATAGCTCTCGGCACCGGTCACGAGTGACTGGGCGTAGGCCCGGATTTCCTGGGCAAGCTTGGCAATGGAGGTTCCGGCGGCAGCTGCGGTTTCTTCGTCAATGCCCATGTAGAGGACGAATCCGCGGGCCACGTTGTCGTTGGCAACAGGGCGGAGCTTGTCCGACTGGGCGATCACAGGGGTGGGCGCGGTCATGGGCGCCGGCTCTGCTGCGGGGACTGCGCGCAACTGACCATAGGAGTTGGGGTTGTAACCCTGCGGCACGTATCCGGGAGCCTGCTGACCTGCCCCTTGCGGAGCGGGCGAGTAACCGGGGCGGCTGCCGAAGCCGGGGCGGAGCCCAGCGTTTGACGCGGCCTTGTTGGCGTTACGGACGGAGATGTGGACGTATCCAGATGCAACTGACATAGAGTGCTTACCTCAAAAGTGAATAGCCGTCATCGCGGCTTCGAATGCTGGTTGTCCCCGCAATGAGTTTGGGGAGGGGCGCCCAACGCTGGGCTAGGGGGCGAATGCCTGAAACTTCTTTGGGGTGGAAAGTTAGGCTTGCATTCGACAACAGCGGTCATCATGGCCAGCGGGTGCGCTGGGCCAGGTTGCTGCGGCTGCAGGTGCTGTTGAGTTCTTGTTCACATTGGAAGTGTGCAACGTAACAATGGCAACACGCAAGTAACAAAGCGTCGAACCGTCCACATTTTGAGACACGGGGGTCTATTGTGTCGCAAATCACAATTCAGTAGGTCCTGTAAATGAACGCCATTTCATTCGGTTCGATCAAGAAATATTCGCCATCCGCTGAATATTCTTCGGCATAGGGCGGATGATGTGCATGCCCGTTCCTCCCAATCCTCTCCCGACGGAATCTCACGAACTGAAACACTTGTTGTCCAATCGGGGCCAACCTTCAGGGCCACTTTTCAGCACAAAATCTGCTACAAGCCGTAGAACGCCCTGAACCGGGGCGTCAAAAGTCCTTGGGCACGGAAGCGTGTCCAGTAGCCCCCTCCTCGATAGTCTGATCTCACAGCTTCCTCACAGGATGGGCAAAGTGTTGGCAAACCAGCAGAACGGAGAGTTATCCCATGGCCTCCTCGCACTCCACGACCAACAACCTTCCCCAGCTCTCCCATCCGGACGGCTCCCCCATCCGTGCTCTGGTGGTGGATGACGAACCCAGCCTTGCCGAGCTGATGAGCATGGGCCTGCGCATGGCAGGCTGGTCTGTTGCGATGGCCGGGGATGGTCCGGAAGCAGTGAAGCTGGCCAAGGATTTCCGCCCTGACGTGCTGGTCCTGGATGTCATGCTTCCCGGATTCGACGGCGTCGAGGTCCTGAACCGCATCCGCACCTTCGCCCCGGAGGTTCCCGCCCTGTTCCTCACGGCCAAGGACGCCGTACAGGACCGCATTGTGGGGCTGGCAGCTGGCGGCGACGACTACGTCACTAAACCCTTCAGCATGGAAGAAGTCCTCCTGCGCCTCCACCGCCTGGTCCAGCGCTCCGGCGTAGCTGCCATGGACACCGCCGAGCTGGTGGTAGGCGACCTCACACTCAACGTAGATACCCGGGAAGTAACCCGCGCCGGCCAGGACATCCCGCTGACCGCCACCCAGTTCGAGCTGCTTCGCTACCTCATGGAGAACCCAAAACGAGTGGTCAGCAAAGCCCAGATCCTGGACCGCGTGTGGGATTACGACTTCGGCGGCCAGGCCAACATCGTGGAGCTCTACATCTCTTATCTGCGCAAGAAGATCGAAGCCAACCATCCCCCAATGATCCATACCATCAGGGGTGCCGGATACGTCATCAAGCCTGCGGACTAGGCATTGAGCACCCTCCCAAGAGTGGCCGGGAAGTCCGGCCGCAGTTGGCTCGACCCCTCCACCTGGCACTTGCGTACACGCCTGGTCCTGGTGGCCATGGCACTGCTGATCGCCATTTGCGCTGCGGTGGGAGTTGTCAGCTACGCGTCCATGGACATGGTCTTCAACAGGCAGCTCGACAGGCAGTTGGAGCAGGCGTCCAGCCGGGCAAACGACTTCGGCAGGCCGCCGTCGAACTTTCCGTTATCCCCAGGCAGGCCGGATCCTTTGGAGGCGCGCGGGCAGGCTGCGGGCACGCTCAACGCAAGGATCGACGGCTCCCTGGTGCGTAGCTCGGGTTTGATCGACGCCCACGGTAACCGCGTCTCGCTCTCAGCCGACGACGAACAGGTCCTGGTATCGCTCCCCACGGACAATCAACCCGTGGATCAATCACTGTCGAACGGCGACTACCGGCTAGTGGCAGTCGAGACTACTTATGGCGACGTGATTGTGACCGGCCTGCCCCTCGCCGACAAACAATCTGCCCAGGCGTCCTTGGTGTGGACCATGGTGCTGGTCTCGCTGGCTGGGCTGGTAGTGATCGGGCTCGTAGGAACGGTCATCATCCGCCGGACCATGCGTCCGCTGGAGCAACTCTCCGAGGTTGCCATCAAGGTTTCGCGCCTACCCCTCGACGCCGGTGAGGTGGCACTGGCAGTGCGCGTACCGCCGTCGGCATCTCACCCTGGAACGGAAGTGGGCAGTGTCGGCTATGCCTTGAACCAGATGCTGAACAACGTTTCGAGCGCACTGGAAGCACGTCAGGAAAGCGAAACCAAAGTGCGGCAGTTCGTGGCGGACGCCTCGCACGAGCTGCGGACTCCCCTGACAGCCGTCCGGGGCTACACCGAGCTGCTGAGGATGACGGAGAATTTCACCGAGGATGGATGGAAGTCGCTGGCCCGAGTCCAAAGCCAGGCCGAACGCATGACCACTTTGGTGGAGGACCTTCTTCTGCTGGCGCGGTTGGACGAGGGTCAGCCCGTCAAAGTTGAGGACGTGGACCTGACACAGCTGGTGGTCGAAACGGTCAGTGACGAGAAAGTCATGGCACCGGACCACATTTGGCAGCTCCAGCTCCCCGATGAGCCCATCACCATGCGCGGCGACGCCACCCAACTTCACCAGGTACTGGCCAATTTGCTGTCCAATGCCCGCAAGCACACCGATCCCGGCACCACTGTGGTCACAGGCGTGATGCTCTCCGCCGATGGCAGCGCCGTGGTCACAGTGACGGATAACGGTCCCGGAATTACTGAAGACTTCCAAGGCAGGATCTTCTCCCGGTTTGCCCGCGCCGATGCGGCGCGATCAGGTAGCGAAGGCACCTCCGGACTCGGCTTGTCCATTGTGGAATCCATCATTTCAGCGCACGGCGGCAGCGTGGAGATGACCTCGCGGCCGGGGCATACCGAATTCGCCGTCCGACTCCCGGCGGTGAGCACCGAACGCCCATAACGAATCGGGCAAGGCGACTCACCGCCGCCGTGATCTCTGTTACCTAAATGTGACTTCTGCGGAAAGCTCCTGTACCGTCGAAAGGGTGGGTCGCCCCAACTGGCCCGCATCCGGGATGCGCCGAGCTCTGCCACTTCCCGGAGTCCGTTCTTTCACCGAGGCAGAGACGGGGGACCCAGAGTCTCCGGGCAAGGCCTTTTGGTCGGCCCTTGGGGTGAAGCCGCAGCGTGATGCGCGGCCGGATGACCTCATCCGAACCCGACAGCTAACTCCGCAGGCGCTGAGAGGTAATCACATGTCTGAATTTAACGATCAGACGCGCCCTTCCGCGCGTCACCGCGACGAACACAACGCACCGCACACCAAGTCGCAGTCCGTCCTCAAGAACGCAGCCCGCCAAGGTAAGTCCGGCCACCGCATGTCCGTAGTCGCCGGTGTTGTGGCAGCTGCACTGGGCGTTGCGTCGCTCGGAACCGCCGCCAACGCCGCGCTGACCCTCCCCGAGGCCAGCCGCGTAGCCGGAACCCAGGCCAGTGCGCAGGTCAACACCAACAAGTCGGCTGAGATCTCTGCTTCCCTGAATGCTGCCGCCGAAAAGGGCGCAGCCGACAGGGCCGCTGCGGATAAGGCAGCTGCTGACAAGGCTGCCGCCGAAAAGGCTGCAGCTGACCAGGCCGCCGCCGCGCAGGCCGCCGCCGAAAAGGCTGCAGCCGACCAAGCTGCCGCCCAGGCCGCAGCTGAGAAGGCTGCTGCTGACGCTGCCGCCAAGCAAGCCGCCGACGCCGCCGCTGCCGCTGCCGCCGCGGAAGCCGCAGCAGCTGCTGCCGCCCCCAAGGCCGTGGATGACCCCGCTGCTGCCAAGGCGTACGCCGCCAGCATCCTGGGCAACTACGGCTGGAGCCAGGCCGAGATGACCGCCCTGAACACGCTGTGGGAGAAGGAATCCAACTGGAAGACCACAGCTACCAACCCCTCCAGCGGCGCCTACGGAATCGTCCAGTCGCTGCCTGCTACCAAGATGGCCACGGCCGGCTCTGACTGGCAGACCAACTACCAGACCCAGATCAAGTGGGGCCTGAACTACATCAAGGAGCGCTACGGATCCCCGTCCGCTGCTCTGGGCTTCCACTTGGCCAACAACTGGTACTAAGCCAGACTGCTTGATTGCCGCGCCCGTTGCTGCCGTTCGCACCAGTACACACTGGAGCGGATGGCGGGAGCGGGCGCGGCTTTGTGTAAGCCGGGCTGCCCTTGCCTATGCCTCCGGTTCCGCCTCCATCGCAGCCCGCACGGCTGCGATGGAGGCGGCCACATCGCCGGCATCCGTGGACCAGTTGCTCACCGAGATGCGGAGTATTTCGCGGCCCCGCCACGACGAACCGGACATCCACACCGCACCTTCCGCCATGAGCCTCTGGGTGACGCGGTGCGTACGATTGTCGCTGCCGAAGCTCACCGAAACCTGAGTGAAGACGACGTCGTTGAGCACCTCCACACCCGGGATCGCCGCCAGTCCTTCTGCCAGGGCACCGGCGTTCGCTGCGAGGCGCTCCACCATCGAAATAACTCCTGAGCGGCCCAGTTGCCTGAGCGCAGCCCACACCGGGATGCCCCGGGCGCGGCGAGACATCTCCGGAACTTTCTCGAAAGGGTCCCCTGGCCCCGCATCAGTGGCAATGAGGTAACTCGTGTGAACGCTGAAGGCACGCCTCAAAGCTTCCGGGCGTGCCACTATTGCCAGGCCGCAGTCGTAAGGGACATTCAGGGTCTTATGGGCATCCGTTGCCCACGAATCTGCGTCCTCCACACCCGCCAACCGACCGCGCAGCTTCGGGCTCACGGCGGCCCACAGACCAAAGGCACCGTCCACGTGCACCCACGCGCCGCGATCGTGTGCCACGGCTATGGCTTCCTCCATGGGATCGAATGCCCCGGAGTGGAGGTTGCCGGCTTGCAGGCAGACCAACGATGGGCCGGGTTGCTGATCCATGGCATCAGCCAGGGCGTCGGGACTGATCCGCCCTTCGTCGTCGGCGTCTACCGGAACACAGGCGCCCAAACCGAGGTAGCGCAGCGCCAGATCCACTGCGGCATGCCGTTCCCTGCCGGCAAAGGTAGTGATCCGGGGCGCGCCGGTGAGGCCGAGCGCTTCGAGGTCCCATCCGGCCTCGTCCATCAGGTATTGGCGGCCCGCTGCCAAGCCTACGAAGTTGGCAGTCGTGGCGCCCGTGGTGAATCCGACGTCGGCTGTCGCAGGCAGGTGCAGGAGGTCCAAAAGCCAGGCGGCGGCGGATTCCTCAATGGCAGCGGCAGCGGGGGTGGCGAACCGGAGCCCGGTGTTTTGATCCCAGGCAGAGACGAGCCAATCGGCGGCCATGGCGGCGGGCAAGGTTCCTCCCATGACCCAACCGAAAAACCGTCCGGACTGGATCGCCATCAAGCCGGGCTCAGCCAGCGCGGCGAGTTCGTCCACTACCTCCGCGGCATCGGTTGCTCCGTCCGGGAGACGCGGCAGGATGGTCTTGGCCACTTGGTCGGCATCGGACGAAGGGCGGACAGAACGGGTGGGCACCGACGCAAGCCACTCACCGGCGTGGACCATGGCCCGCTCCAATGCAGCACCGTACGCCTCCGGCATCGCAGACATGCGCACAGCCTACGCCCGGTTCACCGCTTGGAACAGCCTTTAGCCGGGCGGTACTAGAGGGTGAGCGTCAGGAGGTGACCGCCGTCGTGATCCTTCACTGCGGTGACGGTGACCGCCGAGTAGTCCGGGATCCGCCACATGCCCGGCTCCAGCTCGCCGCCGGAGTCGCCCACCACAACGGTCCGCATCCCCGCCGCACGCGCAGCAGCGATTCCGGCAGGCGCATCCTCGAAAACCACGACGTCGGCCGGGTCGGCTCCCAAGAGTGCCGCCGCCTTCAGGTAACCCTCAGGATGCGGCTTACCGCGGGTGACGGACTCAGCAGTGACTGTTGTTGATGGCATGGTCAGGCCGGCAGCTTGCATGCGGATATCGGCCAAGATGCGGTCCGCAGAGGTGACCAACGCAATGGCGCCATCCGGGAGTCCCGCCAGCAGGGCTTCGGCCCCGGGAAGAGCGATGACGCCGTCTGTCCGGGAGCGTTCCATCTCGCCCAGCTCGGCGGTCAGGGCTTCGAAGTCAGCGCCGGCGGGCGCGTAACGGCGAACAGTGTCGCGGGCCTGGACGCCATGTGAGTTGCGCAGGATCTCATTGAAATCCAAGCCGTAGCGCTCGGCGAACTCAAGCCACACCTGCTCAACGATCGCCGTTGAGTCCACCAACGTGCCGTCCATGTCGAAAAGGACGGCCCGGACGGTCAAAACTGATGACTGGGACGTGGTAGCGGCAGGATGGCTCATGGTTCCATCCTGCCGCATGCCCGTGGGGTGGTGCTGAAGTGTGACTTAGCCGTTGGGTCGCTGAGGTAGGTACTGCACGGCCCACTGGTTGCCATCGGGGTCAGCAAAGTACACAAAGTGACCCCAATCCTGGATGTCGACGTCGCTGACGTCCACGCCGTTGGCCTTGAGGTGCTCGTGGGCCTTGTTGATGTCCGCCACCACCACTTGCAGGTTGGGCGCCGAACCCGGAGGGGCTTCGGTGAGACCCTCGCCGATAGCGATGGAACACGCAGAACCCGGCGGTGTCAGTTGAACGAAGCGGATGCCGTCGGTGGGACGCTCATCGAAATCGGCGTTGAAACCAACCTTGTTGACGTAGAAGTCCTTTGCGCAATCGACGTCGGAGACAGGGACAAATACCAGTTCAAGTTTCCAGTCCATGCGCCACAGGCTAACGGGGCGGGCCGGAAACCGGTAGGGGTCTTTGATTTCGGCGGCCTAAGCCTCCCGACGCGGTTTCTTTATCTTGACTCCGAGGGACATGACGAAAGCGCAGGCCAAAGCCCCCATGCCGCTGACAATAAGAAACTCGACCACGGGCGAATGCAAGACAGTGTCGTCTGTGAACGCCCGGACGTGCGAAACGGCGAAACCCATGGCTGCGTCTGGAAAAACCAGCAGGGCGGACGGAGTGCCGTAGCAGTACAGTGCGTGAGACGCGGATTGAATCGCTCCGACGGGGCCCGGTTTTCGTACCAGAAACCAACACACCGCAGCAGAGATCCCTGTCCAAAGAAGGAACCACAAGGCATTGCCCAGGTTGGAGCCGGCCTCAAATGCCCGATAAGACTCGAAGATGCCGAGACCGGAATACTGCGCCGAAGTGACGTAGACGGCGAAGGATCCGAGTGCCCACGGAAGCAAGACAGTTCCCAGCAGGGCCCACTTACGCACGGCATGTCTCGGCATCGTCGAGTCCTCTCTGGTTACCAGTTACAGGTCTGGGACACGGGCCACATTCCAATCCGACTACGCCAATTTGGATTTGAGTAACGCTCGTACTCTAAGTCGAAGGTTCCCCATTCTGCCAAGCCCCCGAGGACGTGGCATTCCCACTGCTGCCGCATCGAGGGTGTAAACATCCACCAAGAATGCTTTGACTGCAGGAGAGACCACCCGGAGCTCAAGAATTGTCCGGCGTTGAAGATCGCGTCGTACCTTCCCCACCCCGAGAGCTCCATGGAAAGCTGATTCATGCCGTAGTAGCTGTTCCAACGCCATTCTGACCAGGTGAACAACTGCCACCAGGCGTAGTAGACCTTCGGGTCGGCGACCACCGGGTATGCGAGACCTGGCGTGTTATGTTCCACGACTTGGGTCACAATATTCCCGGACACCTCATAGTGGGTACTCACAGCGGTGCCATTGGCATCCACTGCCCAAGCTGGAAGGATCATGCCCTGATCCGACCCATCCAGGCTCTTAATTGAAATAGCACCACCGTCAGCCGCGTGAGGACTACACCCTCAGGAGCATCAATTTTGTAGTCATAGCGGGTAGGCGCTTGCGGGTCATTTATGACGGTCGATTCCCTGACATTAGTTGTTACAGAATCGGACGACTCTGCGTCGGGTTGGACGACCGCAGCCGAGTCTTGACCCGCGGAGACCACAGCCTCCTGGATAACAGCGGCCGCCGTCTCGGCAGTTTCTTTTGCGGTCCTATCATGTTCCTTGGCTTGCGCGGCGGCTGGCACCAGAAGAGAAATGGCTATTGGCCGAAGCACTAGCGAGCGCAACGAATTGTTTCAATCTCATTCGTCCCCATCACAATTCGGGCAGAGGGTCCGCCCACTATGGAAGTGGACTCAGGACACGAAACCTGACGGGAACCACATTCAGGACCACTTAGTCTGCTATGACCAGACACAAGTTATAAGGCTCAGAATGACGAGGGATTGGCCGCCGCTTTAGGGTCATGGCACTCCCGGCGTGAACCGGCCAGCAAGAAAACGTCAGAGCATTGCTGCCGTAGGCCCACTGCAGTTACTACAAGCGGGCACAGCTAAAGATAGGGGAAACCAGGCCGAGTATGTCCTAGCCGGCCACACCGTACAAGCGGTCGCCGGCGTCGCCAAGGCCGGGCACAATGTACGACTTTTCGTTGAGTTTCTCGTCAATCGAGGCCAGGACGATTTTCACGTTGGCGTCGGAGAGCTCTTCTTCCAGCTTGGACAGCCCCTCCGGAGCAGCAAGCAAGCAGATGCAGGTAACGTCCGAGGCACCGCGCTTGAAGAGGAACTTGATGGCCTCGCGCAGGGTGCCGCCGGTGGCAAGCATGGGGTCCAGGACGAAGATCTGCCGGCCGGTGAGGTCCTCAGGGAGCCGCTCGGCGTAGGTGATGATGTCCAGGGTTTCTTCATCACGGGCCATGCCCAGGAAGCCCACCTCAGCTGTGGGGACCAGCTTGGTCATGCCCTCGAGCATTCCAAGGCCTGCGCGCAGAATCGGGACTACCAGCGGAGTGGGCTTGGTGAAAGCCGTGCCAATGGTGGTGGTGACGGGGGTTTCAATCTCGACCGGCTGCGTCTTGACCTCACGGGTGGCTTCGTAAGCCAGGAGGGTGACGAGTTCTTCAGTGAGCTGCCGGAAGACCGGAGAAGGGGTGTTCTTATCCCGCAGAACGGTGAGCTTGTGAGCGACCAGCGGGTGGTCCACGACGAGTGTGCGCATTCCCCAAAACTATCATTGAGACATGAGCGCCACGGAGCCGTATCACGCAGATCACCTGGCCTGGATGGGCCTTGCCCTGGACGAAGCCCGGTTGGCGCTGAAAACTGACGACGTTCCGATTGGCGCAGTCGTGTTGGGGCCCGACGGCGGAGTGCTGGGTTCCGGACGCAACGAACGGGAAGCGCTCGGAGACCCGACAGCCCACGCGGAGGTGGTGGCCATTCGCCAGGCCGCTGCTTCGCTTCGTCAGCGTGCTCACGATGCGGGCACCGACGGTGACGGCTGGCGGCTCGAGGACTGCACTTTGGTGGTCACCCTTGAACCCTGCGCCATGTGTGCCGGGGCGATTGTCCTGGCCCGTATTCCCCGCGTCGTTTTTGGCGCGTGGGACGAGAAGGCCGGAGCCGTGGGTTCTGTGTTCGATATCCTCCGCGAGCGCCGCCTCAATCACTGGGTGGAGGTGTACGCGGGCGTCCGCGAGGAGGAGTGCGCAGCGCTGCTGAGGGGCTTCTTCGCAACGCACCGCGTTCCTCTTTCTCCCCCGCGAGTTGGCACTTAATGCCGATCCGGGTGCCCGGGATGGGCTTTTACTGTCACCTTGGTGGGCGTTCCAGGGCTCTCAGGACAGTGGCCGCGGTGGTGTCCCAGCCTTGGAGACGCTCCCTGGCAGTCATGGCTGCGTTCCGCCAGGTTTGTTGCTGGGCGTGATCGGAGAGCCAGGTCCGGAGGGTGCCGGCGAGGTTGCCAGGGTCGCTGAGATCCAAGGCCGTGCCAGCCCGCGAGTCACCGAGCGCTTCCACTGCTCCCGTTCCCTGCCTCACAAGCACGGGGATGCCATGAGCCAACGATTCCGTGACGGACATCCCGAAGCTTTCGGAGCGTGAAATCAGAACACTCAGGTCTGCCCTGTGCCATTGCTCTTCGAGGGCATCGCCGGTCAGCTCGCCAGTGATGCTGATTCGGTTTTCGAGACCGTAATGCTCGACGGCGGCCCTCACCTCGGCCGCATAGCTCGGATCAGCGTCGTGGGAGCCTATGAGAGCTGCGGTCCAAGCGAGATCTTGTATTTCACTGAGCGCCTGCACCAGGATCGTCTGGCATTTATTGCGCAGCAACGCGGCAACCGCCACGATGTGCTGTGGTTCGGATCCTTTCGCCGGGTTTGCCTTCTCAGCACCGGGCGTAGCGACGACGATGTTTTGCATCCCGTGCTTTGCTTCAAGCTCCGACGCTGCATGGGCGCTCGGGCAGATGATCCCGGTTGCTGCTGCCAGAGCCTTCGCCTCAAGGTCGTGGTGGTCCGCCAACGCCATGTGCGACAGGACCCAGACCTTCGTCCCGGCATTGACCGCTGCGGCGATCTCGTCCGGCGCCCCACTGGCTACCAAGCCGTCGGCAATCACTGTTGTGCCGCCGTCGAGCATGTCAGCGAACCGCTGCCGGTCCGCCGGGCTCCCAACGGGCCAATCGCCGTCGACCGTTACTATCACAACGTTGACGCCGAGGGCAGTCAGATGCTCGGCGAGCTTGGCGTTGTACTTGTTGCCGCCGGAGCCGTGCCGGACATTCCCCGGGACCAGGAAGCGGATGGGCACTTACTTGACCGGGAGCTCCAGCGAGTAGCCAGCCCAGGCGTCGGGGTTCTCGCGGAGGACGACGTCAATGCCAGTGAGGGCCGGACCGTCCGCCGTGTCCTGGATTTGGGCGGCCATGGCGTCGGCGATGTGCTTCGCGAGAGCCTCCGTCGTGGAGAGCTTGCCCTTGAAGGCGGGGTGTTCGTCGAGGTTCTTGTAGTTCAGGTCGGCGAGCACTTCCTCAAGGATGCCGCCAGCGGCACCTATGTCCAGGACGATTGCGTCGTCGTTGAGGTTGGGCCGGCGGAAGGTGACTTCAGCAACGAACGTGGCACCGTGGAGGCCCTGGGCTGGGCCGAAGGCTTCCCGGGGAAGGCTGTGGGCGACCATGAAGTGGCGTCGGACGGTCAGGCTGAACATGAATTAATCCTCCGAGTTTGGGTAGGCGACCACATGGCAGAAACCGCCGGGCCGTTCGAACAATTGTGTGAGTGTGGTGGGCAGGTTCCGGAACAGGCATTCGCTGGTCAGGAAAGTGTCGAACAGCGGATCCCGCAGTTCGAGTGCGGCGTGTTCCAAGCGCTGGGCGTTGGTTCGCCGGTGCCGTCTGGGTAGGGCGACAGCACCCACCTGGCTCGAGCGGATGTTCAGCCTGCGGGCGTGGAAGTCCTCGCCGAGCGGCAGGGTGACTTCCTTGTCGGCGAACCAGGAAAGTTCGATGACATCGGAGTCGTCGCCGGCCAGCTGGAGGCTCAATTTGAGGCCCTCATTGGAGGCGGAACAGTGGAAGACGATGTCGTTGTCGTCCTTCGCTTCCTCCGGGAGGGCGAATTCGATGCTGAGCTTTTCGGCGAGGTTTCGCTTCTCCGGATCCGCGTCAACCAGTTGCAGTCGACCGAGTGGATACTTCCGGAGGAGCGTCGCCAGGACGCCACCCACCAAGCCACCACCGACGACGGCGACGCGGTCGCCCAGCCTCGGTCCGGCTTCCCAAAGGGCATTGATGGCCACCTCAACTATGCCGGTGAGCACAGCCCGACGTGCTGGTACGCCCTCAGGGATTGCGGTGAGGTGGCTGGTGGGGAGCACATAGAAGTCTTGGTGCGGGTGAAGGCTGAAGACGGTTTTTCCTCGCCATTCGTCCGGGCCTTCTTCAACAATGCCGACGTTCAGGTAGCCATATTTGACCGGGCCCGGGAAGTCGCCTTCCTGGTGCGGCGCCTGCATCAGGTCAGCCACTCGCTCCGGAACGCGGCCCTCGTGGACAACACGCTCAGTGCCGCGGCTGACCCCCGAGTACAGGGTCCTGACCAGCACTTCTCCTTCTTGCGTTGCTGGCAGGGCCTCCGGGCGCAGCTCGCCACTGCCCGTCTCCGTGACCCAATAGGCCTGGGCTTCGTGTTCTTGTTCGCGCGAGATAGTCATGGTGCTTACGAATCTATCGGTGGGGGGCTGCTGACGGAAGTTGGCTGTGTTTTGGCTTGTTCTTCCCCTTGGTCCGCGGGGCCTCGTTTTGGGGAACCGGGCTGAACTCCGGTACCCTATTTCAGTTGGTGACGTGTCCGAGCGGCCGAAGGTGCAACACTCGAAATGTTGTTTGGTGTAAAAGCCAACGTGGGTTCAAATCCCACCGTCACCGCCAATGAGAAAGGCCCTGCTTCCCTTTGTTTATGAGGGAGGCAGGGCCTTTTGCTTTGCCGTAATCAGGTCCAGCAGCCAGTCGGCAAACGCCACTCCTAATGCCGGGCGTGAGTAGCGCCTTGACTGCGAGCGACACGGCCAGAGACGCGCTCTCCGCACCCCAGCCTTGATTTCCTCGTCACGGTTTACCGTTCTGTCCCGCCACTCGCAACGGGGATCAGGGAGCCGAAGTGTACATGCTTTTTTGGATATGAGAGTGTCATATCAAAAGTTAGTCAATTCCATTGACTAACCCAGTAAAGCTCTCCTAGCCTTCCTCAGAAGGGTTTCATGGCTTTCGTCAACGGGTAGGAGCGACATGATAGGCGTGAGGGACCACACCGGCTTAAAGCGAGAGCTGGTGCAACGGCAGTTCTTCCCGTCTATGTGGATTCGCACACCGCCCCTTACTGTTCGTCACGCCGTCGGCATCATGCCTGGCCCGCGAATTGGACGGAGACTCACTGGTGATTCCTGAATCCGCGGTACAGAGGGAATATGAGAACCGCTACGGTGATCAAGTCGAGGTACCCGTTGCGGTGCAGCACACCGTAAGCCAATTGCTCAATGATGCCTGTAGTGACATCACGCCCTTTGACTTGGGGCCCAAAGCTGACGACCCTCCATTGGCACGACGTCGACGATGGGGTGTGCACCTGCAGTTGGCTCCCCTCGTTGACGATTCCACGTGGGGAATCGGCGACTACGGATCTCTCGTTCGTCTGGGACAGGAGGTGGTCACGCATGGCGCCGACTTCGTGGCCATCGGCCCTACCAACTGGGAGTCGATACTTCCTGATGGTGGACTTGATCCTTCTCCCTACTCACCGGTGAGTCGCCTGCTGTATAGCCTGCTGCATGTTGAGGTGACGACCGTGGCCGGATGGTCCTCAATCCCGCCAGCTGACCGCAAGGAGCTATGCCGCCGCGGTGCTCAACTAAGCGCAGGCTCCGCGGCAAGTCGCGATGACTTGGATGTATTGAAACTCAAGGCCGAGGCATTGCGACTCATCTTTGCGCATTACGAGGCCCCGGTATCCGGGATTGATCCACACTCATCGGATGGCATGCTGGCCTTCGCACTCGTGCAGTACCTACAAGAAAGAGGTGTCGCTGAACACTACTTCGGCACGCTTGACGAAAAGCAACACGTCGAATTCCTGGTTTGGTTACAGCACGTTGTCCTGGGTCAACTCACTGCTGCTCACGAGGAGCTCCGCGCGGCCGGCATGGATATCGGAATTATTGCAGATCTTCAGGTTGGTGCCTCTCAAGACGGGATCGACCACGAAGTTTTCCCTGGGTGCTATTCCCGTACATTGAGCATCGGTACCCCACCGGACGACTACGTTCCAGATGGTCAGAATTGGCGACTCGCCTTTCCCGTGCCGCATGGTGATCAACACCGTCCCTGCGCTCAGACGTTGGCTTTAGCCACCGCCGTGGTACCGGTCGGGGGCGTCCGCATAGACCACGTGTTGGGAATACAACGACTGTGGGCACGCCTCCCGGACGGGGCCGGGACCTACGTCCGCTTCGATGTTGGGGCCCAAATGGAATCCATCCGCGAGCTTGTTGACCGGGGAAAGTTGGTGGTCGGGGAGGATCTCGGCAATGTTCCAGACGGTTTGCGCGAAGTGCTTGCTGAGAGTGGCGTGTACGGCACCGATGTAGTTTGGTGGACCCGCGGCAGTGACGGATCGCTACGGACGGGTCTCACCACCGAAGGCCGTGAGCAATCGATGTTGCTGATTGCCTTCCACGACACGAGTTCCACGGCCTGTTTCATCACCGGCGAGGATTTACGCCTCCTGGACAGCATGGGTCGGTTGGGAAGGGACCTCACGCAGGCGGAGAAGCAGCGATTCAGCGACCTCGCCGAGTTTGGGGTTGGACCAAACAGTGATGTCGAGAACGCGCTGCTCTCGATCTATACTTTTGCGTTCTCCTCACGACCAGAGCTCGTCAGCATCTACTACCCAGACCTTCTTGGTCTTGATTGCACTGAGAACGTACCTGGTACCGGTCCCGAGGACCATCCAAACTGGGTGCTTACCTACGGCGATCCAGATCTGAGCATTGAAGAGCAACTAGGCGGAAAGTTGGCCCGTCAGCTGCTCGCCCTCAAACGATGAAGATTCGCGACCGCGGCTTTGCGCCCTTGGTGATCACGCAGGCTGCATCGAACGTCTGCACCAGCACGAACACGTTTATTGCCATCTGGCTCTTAAGCACGCCCTCGCTACCCACTCTCCTCCTCGGAGTGAATCAAGGCGTATTCCTGGCCACACTCATGCTCGGCACCCGGCTCAATCCGCTGGTCGTTAACTGGCTCGGACTGCGGCGCAGCACTCTCTTGCTGCTCCTGCTCGAGGGGCTCGGATTGGCTGGCCTTGGAGTTTGGATCGCCGGGAAGGCAACGCCCGAACCCAGCTTTCATGATGCTGTCGGCATTGTGGTGCTCGCCGGTATCACGACTTTTGCGGGCGGCCTGAACGGGCCATCTTGGGTCACAATTGTGGCCCGGTGGGGAGGCGACCCGGCAGGACGATCACGGCGTCTGATGGCCGACAGCGCGGCGTTCCAGTTCGCGGCGGCTGTCGGGCCCCTGGTCGGCTCGATCTTCGTCAGCAGCGCTTCACTCCTCTGGTTGCTGCCATGCCTGAACATGGCAACGAATGCGGCGGCGGCCGCCGTCGTCGGTTGGGGTACACGACGGTACCCCCTTACCGCGGCCACGTTGCCGGAGGAATCACAGTGCGCGAAGGCCAGCCCCGCGCGAACCAACGCAGACGACTCTTGGAAACCGAACCAAGGAGGTTTGCTGATAAGTGTTCGGTCGCTGCCGCTGCTCGCTTTGCTCGTACTTGCCGCATTTGCCGATCCACTACGAACCGTCTTACCTCTAATTGTGCGGGAGGCGGGGGGCGCGGCGGGGACCCTCGCTTCTACGTCGGCTGCGCTGGCGGTGGCCGCCGCTCTGGCAACGGCGCTGGCCGCTGATAGCGTCTGGGCAATCCGGATAAGCGCATGGATGCGGGCTGGCGGAACCTTCTTAGTACTCAGCCTCGGAGCGTTGACATGGCTGCTCGGGGGCAGCACCGTCGCTTTCGTCGCGGGAGCACTTCTGCTCGGGCTGGGGTCTGCCACGCTCTACGGTCAGTTTATGGCCGCTGCTTCCGAGGCCGACCAAGCCGAGGGCCGGGAGACGCGCTATGTTGCCGACGCCATCTTGCTCCGAGCTCTGATCTCATCTCTCTTCGCATTCATACTTACCAGCGGTTGGGGTGACACGGCACGCGTGGCCGTCATCGTCGGAGCCTCAGCGCTGTCTGTGATGGGCGTCTACGCCGTTGGTCGGAGCATTCAACGGAGGCTCACCTCATGATTCTCACCGCCAACGAGATCCGCACCCAAGTAGAGGGAGGCAATATCACTATCTCCCCCTTCGAATCTGCGATGCTGAACCCGAACAGCTACAACTACCACCTAGGCCCGACATTGCGCGTCTACCCGCCGGGTGTTCACGACTCCCTGCGTCCGCCGTCGCCCGAGGAAGTCGTCATTCCTGCAGAGGGTCTGGTTCTACAGCCGCGGCAGCTCTACATTGGCAACACCGTAGAACGCATCGGGAGTTCTTGTTACGTCCCTTCACTGATCGGTCGATCCAGCCTTGGCCGACTTGGGATGTATCTGCAACTGTCTGCAGACCTGGGCAACCTAGGCGCGTCACACCAGTGGACTCTCGAGATCACCGTCGTTCAACCTCTGCGTGTGTATCCAGGGATGGCGTGTGGGCAGGTCTCGTTCTGGGTTCCACTCGGAGACGTGTCCCTGTACGAGGGACTTCTAGGGACGTTGTCCCCGCCCACTGTGCCCTCGGCCACCACGATGAGGAAGGCGTTCGACCGATGATTCTCACAGGACCTGCGATCGAGCAGGAAGTACGCGACGGGACGATTCGAATTGCGCCCTTTGCGGCGAACCAAGTCAATCCCAACAGCTACGACTTGCGATTGGCACCTCAGCTCCTCGTGTATCGCGACCGACTGCTTGATGTTGCGCAGGATAACCCGGTGGACAAGATCACAATCGGCCCTGACGGCGTGGTCCTGCAGCCGGACCGCATCTACCTGGGTGGCAGCATCGAGCACGTCGGCAGCGACCATTACGTGCCGATAGTACGAGCAAAATCAAGCATCGCTCGCCTTGGCCTGTTCGTCCACGTGACAGCTGATCTGATCGACCTGGGATCGCACGGTCCTACCACCTTTCAACTGCACTCGGTTCTGCCGCTGCGCGTGTACCCCCACATGCGGATTGCACAAGTCACCTATTGGGTCCCGAGAGGAAGGATCGAACTTTACGACGGCAAATACAGCCTTGCCAAAGCGCCAATGGCCTCACAGGCCTACCGCGATTTCACCACAACAGGAACCGAGGAGAACACCGTTGATGACAAATCAAACCGTTGACAATGAGGAACGTGCCCGTTACTGGATGTCTGTGCTGGGAGATGACTACCTCCGCAGCCATTTCAGCACCGATCAACCACTGGCGATCCAGCAGTTGACGCATAATCGCTACCGAACCAACCCCCGTACCCTTGTGGACCATACCTTGGCCTGTCTTGATCTCGACGGTACTGAGGCGGTCCTCGACGTCGGGTGCGGCAACGGATTTGTCTTGCGGGATGTCGCTTCGCGAATGCGCTATCCCGGGAATATCACAGCTATAGACCAGTCGGCGGAGATCCTCAACGTCGCGAAGGAGAATGTGAACTTCACTTGGGTTCCGGTGGATTACATCAATGGCGACGCCCGGCAATTGGATACCCTGATCGAGACGCAGTTCGACTGCGTCATGGCCAATTTCCTCTTTCACTACATTGATAACCCGGCTCAGATGGTGAGCCAGTTGCGAAGGGCCACCGCCGAGGACGGGCTGACCGTAGTGACTGTTGAGGGTCTGGACTCGATGCCCGAAATGTACCAGCTGCATGAAGAGGCGATGCACGCGGTGGGCATTCCCGCAGACGTTATCGAGCGTGCGCCGAAAGGCCGACGCGGCACCCTGTCACCGCATAACGGCAGGGCCATACTGGAGCAGGAGTTTCCCCACGTGGCTGAGCACCCCTATGAGGACTGGTTACGCTTCGACGAAGCACGGCCCTTCATGGAGTTCTATGCCTCGGGTCACCGGTACGCAGGTTTGGAGAAGGTCGCCGGGGATAGCGTCAGCGAGGAGCAGTTCACAGCACTGTTCCTCGACGTGCAACGGCGGGTCGAGGAGATTATCGACCAGCAGGGGTTCTTTCGGTTGTCCAAGGTGAACGTCGTATTCGTGGCCCGGGCCTCATGACCGCAAGAGTTGCTCTGGTAGGGCGGCCGGGAGCGGGAAAAACCTCTTTGGCCGCCGCTTTGAAGGCAACGGATGGTCACTGGTTGCAGCTCAGTATGGCGAGACCGCTCTATGCCGCACAGGCTGCGCTTTTCGATCGGATGGGTGTTCCTCATCACGAGCTCGGACAGGACGGTGAGCTGCTGTCCTTCCTGGGCGGGCACATCCGTCAGCGCGATCCACAGGCACTAACGCGGCGGGTGATTGAACGAGCGGACTGGTTACAGGCACTCTCGAGCGAACGATCGGTTGTCATAAGCGATGCCCGACCTGTGGACTTGGATGAGTTGCGCGACGCCGGCTTCACCGTAGTGCTGGTGCGGGCACCAGAAGAACTTAGGCTTGCCCGCTTGCAGGCCCGTGATGATCTAACGGAGAATCCGGACTCGGCGGGCGTGGAGCTCAAAGCTCAGGAACCTACCGCCGACCTCTATGTGGACACTGCTGGATCGCTCGCAGATCTCGAGGCCAGCGCCGAGACTCTGCTGAGAGACTTGCCCGCTGCTCCGTATCCGGCTCAGGCCGGGGCGGTAGCTCTGAAAGAGCTCGGACGAACTCTCTACAGAGAGGCGAGCGCGGCAATCACGGGTGTTTACCGGCCATCGCGGCATCAACTCGGATGCGCGATGCTCGGCGATGACGGGGAGTTGGCCACCGGCGTTCACGTAGAGGCTGAGGTGGGTCGTGCATCGACTTGTGCCGAGAATGGTGCACTGGCACAAACCATTGCCCGTGGGGCCAAACCCGTCGCCATGATGACGGTGCGTCATCCTCGTCCGGAGGAGACCCGCGATGTGGAGATCATGCCGCCCTGCGGCCTGTGTCGCGAGCTGCTTTGTGGTTATGGGCCTGACGCCATGGTCTGGTTGCCCTCTGGACAGGTCCGTCTGAGAGATCTACTTCTGCACAGGTACATCGGAACGAAATGGAGAAATCATGGTTGAGCAGCTAGTACTCACCAACGTCTATGCGCTGGTTCGCGACCGCCACAACCCAAGTCGCATCCTGCTGCAGCAACGGTGGAAGCCCGAATCAGATCCGGTAAACAGCGGACGTTGGGAGTTGCCGGGCGGTAAATGGCGCGCCTTCGAGCCTTTGGCCGCATGCGCCGAGCGTGAGGTGGAGGAAGAAACCGGCCTCAGCGAGGTGGAGGTGCAGGTCAGCCAGACCGACCACGAGCTGCTGGGGGACAGAGTACAGGTCAGCGAAGCGATTCAGCTGGTACAGATGCTCCAGGGGCCGTATCCCTCACTCCTGGCGATTGTGGACGTCCTGGCCTCCGGGTTGCCCCACTCGACTGGCGACGGATCTCGTGAAGTGCAATGGATCGATCAGGAAGCGCTGATAGAGATGATGCAGAATGAGCCTCACACGTTTACAGCGCTCAGCTTCGCAGCCCTTCAGCACCGGCTCTTGGCGCAATGACGGTTGGCTCTGCCTGGCTGGGGCGTGTTTCGGCGGCGGACGTAGCCGACTTGGCGTACGTGCAGGCTTGGTCACCCAAGCAGCGCGGTGTCACCGCAGAGATTGCCGGGGAGCTTGCGTTCTTCGGTCGACAGGCTCCTCAGCGTCGTAGTGTTTTGGGGTGGACCAGCACACGGGACACTGCCCTGGTTGAAATCGACGATTCGACCTGGATTGCTCCCCAGGTCCGTCTGCGACAACAACTGCTTTCGGCTGCCGCCGGAGGCGATCTCCTGGAGGAAGGTGGTGTACCAACAAGCAACGTTCCCAATATTGCTGCCGTCACAGCATCGCTGGTCGCCCAGCGCCGCTGGGCGCTTGTACCATCGGGGCGCCATGATTTTCGGAGTCCGGACAGGCGGGATCCGGAGGTCTCCTGCGCGGTGCCTGTCAGTAGTCGGCTGGGGCGGATTTCGGAGTTCGGGGCCAGCTACGGCCTGTGCTTCAACAGCGGCTACTACATCTGGCTGGAGGAAGAGTTCGCCGACGGATTTGCCAGTAGCGGCGACCCGATCGGACTGGAGGTGGTTGACGGCGTGATTACGTCGCCGCCCACGGCCTCACGCTCGGCGCTGCTGAGGGTGCTGGATGCCTCCGGCAGGGACAAAATGATCATAAGTCAGGTGGACGTGTGTGACCTCACCATCACCCTCCCCGGGGGACTTGTCATCCATGGCGAAAGGGCTGTCTGCCGGTGTGTTCGTTCAGTTGACTGCCTCGCCGCCGCTGCAGGCGAGGTTCACATCCTTACACGGACACGGGGTGCTGACGCCGCCGTCCCAGTGCCCCCGGGTTTCGTCGGGCTGACACTGTACGGGCGCCAAGTGGTCCAGATTAGTCGCCAGAGCTCACCCTGCCCCGCCAATGGGCTCGTCCTTCTCGTTCCAGTTCCATCTGCCAAGCGTTTGTTTGAGGAGGTTGGAGACAGTGCTTGGGTAATTTATGACCTCGAACTGGCTGGTTCCCGCGTCTTATCAGGTACTCAAGTGGGGCCCACCGTGCTTCGCGGCTCTGAACCCATCGACGTCGCCCGTGAGGTTGCCGACGGGCACGAGGTGTACCGCCCGACAGAGGAGTTCGGCCACGAGGCTGTACCGCCAGTGGCTCTGACAGTTGAGAAGATTGTGGACGAGCCGCGTGGCAGGGCCGCCGTCGGACTTACTCCTGCGGGAGACGTGTGCGTGCTCGTTGCCGAGGGCTGTGAGCCTCGCTCCATCGAGCCTGGTTTTGACATCTTGGGCGCAACCTCAGCGGATATGACGGCGGCACTTCTCGAAGCGGGGTGTTGCGACGCCGTTTTGCTCGACAGCGGCGGAGCGGCAAACATCTCACAATTTGGACGCCTTGCCCTACCGCCTGCTGACCGTAACGATGTGGTCGGAGTGGCCTTCGAGCGCTACGTCCCCGGGGCATGGCGCCTCGCGACGTCGGCCGAATCCGGCATGTCGCGAGCTTGGTAGTTAACTGCCGTTGGACGCCGGGATGTAGCGCCATCTGGCGTGTACCGTGTGGTCCGCTGATGGCTGCATATCAGAGCGAGATTGATCTGATACGCAGCCATCAGCGGACTTGTTCCGGTGGATCTCTTGCAATGACGGAGTGATTCCGCCAAGTGCTAAGAGCTGAGATCCTGGCCCTCAGCGCACGAGATTAGAACTTGTACTCAAAGCCACCCTTGAGGCCGGACTCGAAAACCAGAAGCCCGGTGGCCGCTGGCACGTCCAGCACAACTTTTCCGGTGACTTTCTCGCCGGGTCCCATGCCAGCGCTGGGGAACTGCTCTGCGTCAGGAATGCACGAATACGTCGCGATACTGGCAAGGGAGCCATTGAAGGTGGTGCCGTTGGCTGCAATGTACTTGAAGTCGAAACCGCTCAAGGTGAACTTCGGGTAGGCAGACTGAGCCAACTCAGGCGTGGTCTCAACAGTGATATCAACCGCCACCACGTTGCCATTCTCGGAGGGACGAGCATACGGTTCGGTGCAAGTGACCGGCGTGATGCTGTTGACGGTGAACTCGGTGTGGACGTCGCCGCTCTTGCCGTCACTGATGGTACCGATATCGCCAAAGGCCATCACGAGGTTTCCACGGCTGTTGGTTTCCACATCGTCCGCAGGTGCGGGCGTCGGGGTTGACTTGGTGACAGGTTCAACAGACGGAGCAGTTACCGGGGCAGTGAGGGCTGCGGTTGTTGCGATGCCCTGGCTTACGTTGAACGCGATGCTGGCAAGGATCACTACAGCGGAAACGATGAGGGCGACCAGCTTGTGCCGGTCGTAGCCCTCCAGCGGGCGACGATACTTATCAGTCTGCTTGTTGGCCAGAACCAGGATGAGGTCCACCAATGCCCAAATTCCGAGGCCACCAAAGGTAAGAAGCTTGGCAATACCGGTGCCGATCTTGCCAAGGTAGAAGCGGTCAACGCCGAGGACGCCCACCAGCAATGCCAGGAGCCACGTCACAAGGAAGGACTTGGGCGGCGTGGATGGAGCTTCGTATTGCTGCGCGAATCCCTGTGGCGGTTGGAAAGGCTGGCCGTACGGCTGCTGGAAACCCTCCTGCGGCTGCTGACCGTACGCCGGCGGCGGCTGGTACCCCTGGGGTGCGGGGGGCTGGTAGCCCTGGGGCACGGGTGGTGGCGTGTAGCCAGGCTGATCTTGACTCATGAGGGTCCTTTCAAACGCCGCGCTTTTAGGCGCGGCTAAACACAAGTGGGTTTGATGCGAGTGGGTTGCCTTTATGCTCTGGCAATGAGTGCGAGCTAAAACTGCGACGCTAGCCTGTCTAACGCCCCCAAAGTTGCTCCCCAAAGCACCGGCATATGCACGGTAATTCGGATTTTACAGGGTGGGAGAAGATTAGATTGAACACGACCGGGCTAATGAAACCCGGCTGCCAGGACGTTTGAGGGGCGGGATCTCAGCACTTTCGCAAATCCAAAGCCGCGAGACCTAACCCTTCGGCGAAGGCAGGCGTAGATTGAGCCCGGATGCCGTAAGACACCCTCGGAACCCCCACGGACCGCGGAGGCAGCAATGGCAAAGCGCACACAGAAAAGCACCGACTACGCGTTCGTCACGGTGTGGCGGGTGGCGGGCACACGCGAGGAAGTAGTGGACGTCCTGGGCGACGCCGCGGCTCTCAAACAGTGGTGGCCCTCCGTCTACCTCACGGTCACGCCCGTAGCCCAAGGCGGACCGGATGGAGTTGGTGCATGCTTTGACCTTCATACCAAGGGCTGGCTCCCGTACACCTTGCGTTGGCGACTCACCATTACCGACCCCGTGACCCTCGACGGCTTTGCGCTCACAGCCGAAGGTGACCTCAACGGCACTGGCCGCTGGACATTCGAGACTGACGGTCCGGAGGTCGTCATCACCTACGACTGGCGGGTCAGTGCCACCAAGCCCTTGCTTCGCCGTTTGAGTTGGCTCTTCAAACCGGCCTTCTCTGCCAATCATCACTGGGCCATGGCTCGCGGTGAGGAAAGCCTGAAACTTGAGCTCCGCCGTCGACGTTCCGGGTCCGCAGCGAATGTGCCCGAGCCACCGAAGCCAACTTTCGTTCGCTCCTCGAGGCGTTAAGCGGAGCTATCCACATAGGCACGCATCCGGGTCCTGCCCGGCACCGAACTCCCGATAGAATCAAGACGCCGATAATCAAGCAGCAACAGATGAGGGAGGGGCCCGTGCGCACATCGCAGTCCCGGGTGCCCTTTCATGCGTTGCGGTCGGCCGCCATCTCGATTGTGGTGGTTCTCCTCGCTGCAGTGGCCCACCTCGTGGGTGGCGGAGAACTTCCCAGCGCACCGGTCCTGCTGGCGCTCGTTGCGCTGACGGCTCTGGCTGCCACACTCGCCACCCGGTTCAAGCTGAACTTTCTCACCCTGACGGGACTCCTGGGCGCCGGACAGTTGGCACTTCACGAAGCCTTCACGGCTTTGAGCCCGATAGCCGCCAGCAAGCAGGGAACCAACCACCACCTCGCCGGCGAAGCGTTCAGCCCCGGGCTGGACATTGCGGCGACCCACACCCATGAGCTCGGCACAGCCTTTGGCACCATGATGTTTGTGGGCCACGTCCTGGCCACCATTGCGTCTGCCGTCGTCCTGGCAAAGGGTGAAGATGCATTGTGGCAGCTCGCTGCCTGGCTGCGGCCTCTGCTCGCCCTGCCCTCGTTGGTGTTCAGGCCCGACGCCGGTGCCTCGCCTGCCGCAGTAGGGGCACCCTACGTCTTCATCCCCCGCCCTTGGCGGAACCTTAGGCAAGACAGTCGCCGCGGCCCGCCCGCCGTCGTCGTACTTTCCTAGTTCCGCCCGGCACCTGCGCGCCACAAATCGAGCGCGCAACAGCAAAACCTTTGCATGGTGACGGGCTCCATACCCGTACCCCGCGCCGAATATAGCCGGCGCCCCCGAAAGGCAATTCCCATGAAAACCTCGACTCGCCGCACCCTGTCCGCAACCGCCGTCGCCGGTGGAACCGCTGTCCTGATGATGGCCGGCCTGGCCGGAGCATCCGCGCACGTTTCGGCCGATCCGAACAAGACCGCGGCCAATTCGTACGCGCTGGTGACCTTCGGAATCCCTCACGGTTGCGACACCTTCGGCACCACCAAAGTTGCCATTTCACTCCCCGAGGAACTGAACGACGCCCAGCCGACGGTCAACCCCAACTGGACCGTGGAGAAGGTCACGGAGACCCTCGCGGAGCCCAAGAAGCTGGATGACGGCACCTCCATCACCAAGCGCACAAGCCAGATCGTGTACACGGCAAAGGCCCCTTTGGACGCGCACCTGCGTGACGCCCTGGTTTTGTCGGTCAAGCTCCCGGACGCGGCGGGCAAGACCATCTACTTCCCCACGCTGCAGACCTGCGAACAGGGCCAGACCGACTGGTCCGAAATCGCCAAGGAAGGCCAGGACCCGCACGATCTGAAGGCTCCCGCACCGTCGGTCACCATCACTCCGGCAGATGCCGCAGGCGACCACGACGCTGCGACGACGGAATCCACCGAGCCGGCCTCCGCCGTAACTGACGACGGGTCGCAGGCGCGCAGCTGGGCCGGCCTGATCGCGGGCATAGCGGGCTTGGGCTTGGGCGGCGCTGCGTTCTTCCGCAGCCGCTCTGCCAAGCCGGCAGTGGCCAAAGCCGACACGAAGTAGTTGACATCGGATTGGTGCCCGGAAGATCACAATCCGGGCGCCAATCCGTGCTTCCAACCGTGGCTGAATTGACTCGCATCACGGCCGGAACAAAGCTGGTGCCCATGTGGACTCAGCGCATCAAAACCGGTCTTGTGACGACGACGGCAGCCGCTGCGCTGCTGCTTCTTGCTGCTTGTGGGCCAAGCCCCAGCCCGTCGGGAACCAGCAGTGCCCCGCCAACCTCCTCGACGCCGTCGGCCTCGGCGACGTCAAGCTCTCCTTCTGCCACGGCCACGACGACGCCCTCACCGTCGGCGACAGCAACGTCTGCGGCACCCGCTGCACCCGCGCTGTGCAAGGCCGCGTCCCTCAGCGCCGTAACCGACCCGACCGGCGGCGGTGCGGCCGGTAGCGTCTACGAGAAGCTGATTCTGACCAACACCGGCGCAGCCCCTTGTGTCCTGGAAGGCTTCGCCGGCGTCTCCCTGACTGCCGACGCCAATGGTGAACCAATCGGCGAACCCGCAACCCGCGAAACCACAACTCCGGTGACCAAGATTGAACTGGCCCCGGGAAAGTCGGCGTGGGCCGAAATCCGCTACACCCAAGCCGGCAACTACGGCGACTGCACCAAGGTGCCCGCCGCCGGTTTCCGGATCTACCCGCCGAACGACACCGCGTCGCTTTTCATCCCTGAGACACATGATGCGTGCAGCAACGCCGGTATTAAGCTCCTGACCATCACAGCATTCCAGGCAGTCTGACCGTCTCCCCACGGCTCCGGCTTATTCTGTCGGAGCCGTGGGGCATGATGGAGGAATGCAGGAGCCGCAGGCGTCGGATGGCGCCATCAGCCGATTCAGCCAGGCAACCAGGGAATGGTTCCTAGGCGCTTTTTCCGAGCCAACACCCGCGCAGGATGGGGCATGGAACGCGATTTCTTCTGGTTCTCATGCGCTGGTCGTGGCTCCTACTGGTTCCGGCAAGACACTTGCTGCTTTTCTCTGGGCCCTCGATCGCCTGCATTCCAAGCCCAGTGACACGCTGCCGGGACTGGAGACCGTGCCGGCCAATGGCAAGGGGCGGGCGAAGCGCCCCAAAACCAAGACGCGCGTCCTCTATATCTCGCCGTTGAAGGCCCTGGGTGTGGATGTGGAGCGAAACCTCCGCGCACCCCTGATCGGCATCACCCAAACCGCCAAACGTTTAGGGCTTCCCGCGCCGCTTGTGACAGTCGGCGTGCGTTCAGGAGATACGACGGCGGCAGATCGCCGCACGCTCTTGACCAACCCGCCGGATATCCTCATCACCACCCCGGAATCCCTATTCCTCATGCTGACGTCCCGTGCACGGGAAACGCTCAGCGAAGTGGACACCATCATCATCGACGAAGTGCATGCCGTAGCCGGCACCAAACGCGGCGCGCACCTGGCCGTTTCCCTGGAGCGCCTGGACGCCCTGCTTCCAAAGCCCGCCCAGCGCATCGGGCTCTCCGCCACAGTCCAGCCGCGAGAGTTGGTAGCCCAGTTCCTGGCAGGGCAAGCCCCAGTGGAAATTGTCGCTCCGCCATCCAAGAAGAACTGGAACCTCACGGTCACAGTCCCCGTTGAGGACATGTCGGATCTGCAGGGCGCTGCGGGAGCATTCGATTCCGGGCCGGCATCGGGCCTGCAACCCCAGGCTTCCATCTGGCCGCATGTGGAAGAACAGATCGTGGATCTGGTCCTGTCCAAGCAGTCCACCATTGTCTTTGCCAATTCCCGTCGCTTGGCGGAACGTCTCACAGCCCGACTCAACGAGATCTACGCTGAACGCCAGTTGATGGCGGTGGGCGGTAGCGAGTGGGCGGCTCCCGAGGCGACCGAAGCCAACCCCGGAATCCCGGCCTCCACGGCAACCCCGGCGCACATGATGGCGCAGGCCGGAAGCACTGCCGGAGCCGATCCTGTGCTGGCTCGGGCGCACCATGGTTCGGTTTCCAAGGACCAACGGGCCATGATCGAGGACGATCTCAAGTCCGGCAGGCTCCGCTGCGTTGTGGCAACCTCGTCGCTGGAGCTCGGCATTGATATGGGCGCCGTGGATCTGGTGGTCCAAGTGGAGTCACCCCCGTCCGTGGCCAGTGGGTTGCAGCGCGTCGGGCGTGCCGGGCACCAGGTCGGCGAGATCTCCGAAGGCGTGCTCTTTCCCAAGCACCGCGCAGATCTCCTGCACACCAGCGTCACCGTTGAGCGCATGCTGAGTGGGCAGATTGAACGCCTGAGCATTCCGGCGAACCCGCTCGATATCCTGGCTCAGCAAACAGTGGCGGCTACCGCCTTGGGCAGCATTGACGTCGAGGACTGGTTCAGCACTGTCCGTCGGTCTGCACCCTTTGCGAGCCTGCCACGCTCGGCTTTCGAAGCCACGCTGGACCTCCTTGCCGGAAGGTATCCTTCGGACGAGTTCGCTGAACTACGGCCCCGCATCGTCTGGGACCGGCACGCCGGGACCATCGAAGGCAGGCCCGGTGCCCAGCGCTTGGCAGTGACTTCCGGTGGAACGATCCCGGACAGGGGATTGTTCGGCGTGTACATCATCGGTACGGAAGTCGAGGGCTCAGCTTCCCCCAGCAGTGGGGACGGGAGTGAACCGACCGCCTCGGCCCGTGCCGCCAAGGGAGGACGCCGCGTTGGTGAGCTCGACGAAGAAATGGTCTACGAATCCCGGGTGGGTGATGTCTTCGCCCTTGGTGCCACCAGTTGGAAGATCGAGGACATCACCCATGACCGTGTGCTGGTGTCCCCCGCCTTTGGGCAACCCGGCAAGCTTCCCTTCTGGAAGGGCGATTCCCTCGGCAGGCCCGTAGATCTGGGCCGCGCGCTGGGGGCCTTCATTCGGGAACTCTCGGCCGCAGACGAAGCCCCGGCCATGGAACGTTGCCAGGCCAGCGGATTGGATGCCTTCGCCGCAAGCAACCTGATCCAGTACCTCCGTGAGCAAAAGGAAGCCACGGAAATTGTCCCCAGCGACCGAACCCTGGTGGTGGAACGCTTCCACGACGAACTCGGCGACTGGCGGGTAGTCCTCCACAGCCCGTTCGGCATGCCCGTTCACGCCCCCTGGGCACTCGCTGTAGGGCAACGACTTCAGCAGCGATACGGCTTGGACGGATCGGCGATGGCTGCGGATGACGGGATCGTGCTGCGCGTGCCCATGATGGAAGACGAGCCACCCGGCGCTGAGCTCTTTCTCTTCGACCCGGAGGAACTCGAACAAATCGTCACCGCGGAAGTAGGCGGCAGCGCCCTGTTCGCATCCCGGTTCCGCGAATGTGCAGCCCGTGCGTTGCTTCTCCCTCGGCAGAATCCGGCCAAGCGCCAGCCGCTGTGGCAGCAACGCCAGCGCTCCGCCCAGTTGCTGGATGTCGCCCGGAAGTATCCCTCGTTCCCCATCGTGCTCGAAACAGTCCGGGAATGCTTGCAGGATGTTTACGATCTGCCCGCACTCAAAGACATCGCGGCTTCCGTGGTGCGAAGGGAACTGAGGATCGTGGAGACCACCACGCAGCAGCCCTCCCCTTTCGCGAAATCCCTGTTGTTCGGTTACGTTGCACAGTTCCTTTACGAGGGCGACTCACCCTTGGCGGAGCGCCGGGCAGCTGCCCTCGCCCTCGACTCCACACTCCTTAACGAACTCCTGGGCCGCGTGGAACTGCGCGAACTCCTGGACGCCGCCGTCATCGATTCAACGGAGTTGGAACTGCAGCGCCTCGCCCCGGACCGACGGGTTCGTGGCATGGAAGGCGTCGCGGATCTACTGAGGCTGCTCGGTCCGCTCAGTGTTGAAGAAGTAGCTGAGCGGCTCCAAGGACTGGAGCAAAGTGAGCTCCAGGGAGTGGACGACCTCGAAAAGACCCCGGCGACTCCACATGGCAGCATCATGGACGCCGGGTCCCACCTCACTGCACTGCAGAAAGCCAACCGCGCCCTCAAGGTAACCATCGGCGGCGTCGAGCGTTTTGCGGCAATTGAGGACGCGGCACGGCTCCGGGACGCCATCGGTGTTCCGCTGCCCATGGGCGTGCCGCTCGCGTTCATTGAACCCGTTCACGATCCCTTGGGCGACCTCGTTTCCCGGTACGCGCGCACCCACGGCCCGTTCACGGCCGCCGAAGCTGCGGTGAGGCTGGGATTGGGCGTCGCGGTGGTCAATACTGCCCTGAAGCGCCTGGCTGGCGATGGTCGGGTTGTGGAAGGCGAATTCCGACCACACGCCGTCGCAGAGCAGCCTTTGCAGGCCGCCGACTCGGAGCTTATGAGCGTGGACGCCCCGCCGTCCAGCGAGTGGTGCGATGCCGAGGTCCTGCGGAGACTGCGGCGTCGCTCGCTCGCTGCGTTGCGGGCCGAAGTGGAGCCCGTGGACACCGCAGCCTACGGCCGGTTCCTGCCGGCATGGCAGAACGTGACCTCGCCGGGTAAGTCCCGAAGCCAGGCGTTGAGGGGGTTGGACGGCATCATCACGGCGGTGGACCAACTGTCCGGAGTGCCCATCCCGGCATCCGCTTGGGAGCCCTTGGTACTCGCGGGCAGGGTGGCTGACTACAAACCGGCCATGCTGGACGAACTCATGGCCGCCGGCGAACTCCTTTGGTCCGGCGCAGGATCGCTGCCCGGCAATGACGGCTGGATCAGCCTCCACGTAGCCGATTCCGCTGAGCTGACGCTCAACCCGGACCCTGAATTCGAACCCGGCGATGCCCAGCAGCGGCTCTTGGAACATTTCAGCGCAGGCGGTGGCTACTTTTTCCGGCAACTGACGGATGTGGCTGGTGGGATGGACGCGGTGCTGAGCGACGACGCCGTGGTGTCTGCCCTCTGGGACCTCGTCTGGGCCGGCCGCGTCACAGGTGATACTTTCGCTCCCGTGAGGGCCATGATCGCCGGCGGGAAAACCGCGCACCGGCAGGTCGCCAAGGCACCGCGGGCCCGGGCACCGCGCATGAGCAGGCTTGGCCGTTCCCACGGGACGGGCCTTCTGGGCTCGCCGGGGCTAACAGGTGGTCGCTACGGCTCGGTAACAGGTGGCATTGCGCCTGCCCCGCCCTCGGCAGTTGGCCGATGGTCGGCGCTTCCCGCGCCGGAGCTGGACCCAACCATCCACGCCCGCGGTACGGCTGAGCTTCTGTTGGACCGCTACGGCGTGGTGACGCGTGGTTCGGTCATGGCGGAAAACATCATCGGTGGATTCGGGCTCATGTATAAAGTGCTGGCCCGATTGGAGGAAGCCGGGCGTTGCCGCCGCGGCTACTTCATCGAGCATTTGGGGGCCGCCCAGTTCGCCGTCCCCGCCACGGTTGACCGGCTCAGGTCCTTCACCGAGGACGCCCGCATCTCCAAAGCCGAGCCCTCCGCGCTCGCACTTGCCGCGACTGACCCCGCCAATCCTTATGGCGCTGCCCTTCCTTGGCCTGCGCTCTCGGTCGACGCCGGATCCGGGCACCGGCCAGGGCGCAAGGCCGGAGCGCTGGTGGTAATGGTCGACGGCGCATTGGTCCTTTACGTCGAACGCGGCGGCAAGACGCTGCTCACCTTCAGCCAGGACGAAGCCGTGCTGACAGTTGCTGCCCAAGCGTTGGTGGACGTGGTGCGCCGTGGGGCCGTGGACAAACTCTTCATGGAGAAAGTCAACGGCCACGACCTCCTGGAAACCCCGATTGCTGTGGCCCTCGCGGCCGCCGGCGCCTACTCCACTCCGAAGGGACTCCGCATCCGTGCCTGAAGGCGATTCCATTTGGCGGGCCGCGTCACGGCTGCACGAGGCATTGGCTGGGAAGACCATCAAGACCTCCGACTTCCGCGTGCCGCGATTTGCCACCCTGAACCTGGCGGGCTGGACCATGGCCGAGGTTGTCCCCAGGGGAAAGCACCTGCTCATGCGCCTGACTGGACCTGCTGACGAGGAACCCGGCGCCAGCAGGAAACCCCGGGCCCTGACCATCCACTCCCATCTCAAAATGGAAGGGAACTGGATGATCTACCCACCGGGTGGTCGCTGGACCAAACCTGGCCACACTGCCCGGTGCGTGCTCCGCACGGACTCCGCGGACGCCGTCGGATTCTCGCTGGGCATCCTGGAAGTCGTACCCACAGCTGAGGAAGACAAAATCGTCGGACACCTCGGGCCGGACTTGCTCGGCCCCGACTGGGACGAGGAAGAAGCGCTGCGCAGGCTTCGCACCGAACCGGAGGTCACCGTGGGATTCGCTTTGCTGGACCAGCGGAAACTTGCGGGCATTGGCAATATCTATCGATGCGAGGCGTGCTTCTTGTCCGGCATTCACCCTGCCCTGCTTGTAGGGGACGTCCCTGACCTTGCCAAGACCGTCAACGACGCCAAACGGCTCCTCGGCGAAAACCTGGGTCCCGGGCGGAGGACCACCCTGGGGCCGCGCGCCATGCGCCCCGGGTATTGGGTGTACGGCCGGGAACGCCAACCCTGCAGGCGCTGCGGCACTGCTGTACGCCGCGGCCTCCTTGCAGGCCCGGACGGCACAGAAGAACGGGACATCTACTTCTGTCCGCGCTGCCAGCCGGCTCCATAGTCCAGCATAAAGCTCAACAAAAGGGCCGGACCTGGCCACTGAAAGCCAGCCAGGTCCGGCCAACAGCCGCCGCGACGGCTGCGCGCACCTGCCAGCCCGGCCCGCTACTCCAGGAAGCTCCCCAGCCGCCCCAGCAATAGCCGCCGGACACCGCAAGATGCGCGCCGCCGTCGGACGTTTTCTACGCCATCCGCCACCACTTTTGGTTGGTGGAACCGGCGCAATCCCACAACTGCAGCCCCGCACCGTTGGATGAATTCCAGTCAGTCACGTCCACGCATTTGTCCGCCTGCGGGTTCACCAGATCCCCGGCATTGTTCAGGACGAATTGCTGCGCCGGACTGCCATTGCAACTGGTGAGTTGGACTTGTGCACCGTTGGCCGTCGATCCCCACGCCACGTCCATGCACTTGCCCAATGACTGGATGGTGCCGTTGGCGGCGAAGGTCCACAGCTCTGACGCCGCTGTGTCGCAGTCCCACAGTTGCAGTTTTGCGCCGTCAGCCGCCTGCCGATCGGCCACATCAATGCACTTGCCGGCATAGCCCTGAATACGGGTGCCGGGTGCAGAGGAAGGCGTCGCCGGAACCGAAGCAAGCTCATAGACACGGACATAATCAACCAGCAGGGTCTGAGGAAGCGCCGTGCCCGAATCCGGCGCTCCCGGCCAGTAGCCGCCCACGGCAAGGTTCAGCAGGAGGAAGAAGTCGTGGTCGAACACCCACGGACCGGGGGTAGTGGCCTTGGTCTTTTGTGAGTAGGGAATTCCGTCGATGTACCAAGTAATGGATTCAGGCCCCCAGTCCACCGTGAACGTGTGGAAAGCATCGCCCAGAGCTTTATCGTCGGGCAGGGTGTAGCTGGCGTTGGAGGCGTTGGCCCCGGAGTAGCCGGGGCCGTGGATGCTTCCCCAGACCGTTCCAGGTTCCCTGCCAACGTTTTCCATGACGTCGAGTTCGCCGCTGGCGGGCCAACCTTCGGTGAAGACGTTGTCGCCGAGCATCCAGAAGGCGGGCCACATGCCTTGCCCCTTGGGCAGTTTGAGTCGGGCTTCGAACCGGCCTTGTGTTCGACTGAACTTGCCGGCGGTCAGGAGGCGCGCGGAGGTGTACTGGCACGTCCCGTAGTGGCACTCATATCCGGCAGGATTTTCCCTGCGGGCAGTGATGGCCATGTTTCCCTGACCATCTGCTGCAGCATTATTCATGCTGTTGGTGTAGTACTGCAGTTCGCCGTTGCCCCAGCCGGATCCTCCGGTGTCGTGAGTCCATTTCCCGCGGTCCGGTGCCGTGCCGGCGGGGCCATTGAACTCGTCGCTCCAGACCATTGCTCCGGGCGCGGGCATACTCGCGGCTGCCAGTGCTGACGGTTCCGGAGCTATGAGGGTAGCTGCGATGGTCAAGCCGGCGACGAGCATCGTCAGGGGCATGAGTCTTCGCTTCATGGTGCCACTCTGAAGGCGCATCCCTGATGCGCGCAAGCCTTTTCGGGGCGACACGCAAAACGTCACGGCAAGGAAATAATCAACGCGAATTTACTTTTCAAGTTTGTAACGAGAATGAAATGTCGGCGGGAGAAAGTGTAACCAGGAACCAATTGGCTTGACAGATTTCCTTCAAGTCCGTTGGCAAAAGGATATTCCGTTCGCAGCCGAATTCCTTCCCCTTTGAGCATCGACGATGCAGCTCCAGGCGCGTCAGCCGTGTCCTCCCGAACTTCGCTCTGAGGAGCGTTTGGACATACTGGCGTGCCTTGGCCTTTTCCCCAGCAGTTACCGGAGGCTAAAGATGGGCGTTTACAAACAAATACTGGTAAGGATCCTTGCAGTTCTTGTAGTTTCCTTTGGATTGATTTACATCAGCTGGCGTTGGTCGAGCACTGTCGCGTGGGATGCCTGGTGGATTTCGCTGCCCCTCGTGGCTGCGGAAACCTACAGCCTTGGCGAATCAGCGCTTTACGCGGTGACCATGTGGAACGCCCGACGACGACCACCTCCCCCACATGCCCTGCCGGGCAGATCGGTGGACGTGTTCATCGCCACTTACAACGAGCCACTGGAATTGGTGCTCAAGACGGCTATCGCTGCAAGGGATATGGAGTATCCGCACGAAACGTGGATCCTTGACGACGGCGATCGGGCTGAATTTGCCACCGCCGCCCGGCAGCTCGGCGTCGGGTATATCACCCGCGGTCCTGAGTGGGATGGTCGGCAGCGCTTCGCAAAGGCAGGAAACGTCAACAACGCCCTGTCCATGACAACGGGCGAGTTCGTGGCCATCTTTGACGCAGACCAAGTCCCTGAACCGCGTTTCCTGGACCGCGTCCTGGGCTATTTCGATGCCGAGGAAGTTGCTTTCGTCCAGACCCCGCAGCACTTTTGGAATGTTCCGGAAGCGGATCCTCTAGGAAGCCAGGCGGAACTCTTCTACGGCCCCATCCAACAGGGCAAGGACGGCTGGGACGCAGCGTTCTTCTGTGGCTCGAATGCCGTCCTTCGCCGTGAGGCCCTCATGGCCCTGGGCTTGACCCGCTACACGCGGACGGCAACTGAGCAGACCTGGCGTGCTTTGCGTCGGGGCCGATCGCGTTTGCAGGACCTTCACGGCGAACTGGGTAGGCGTCATCCCGCGGCCATGATCGTGGCAGAGCAGGCTTTGGAGGCAGTGGCACGCGCGGAGCACCAAGTCCGCAGGGGCGATGTCCTCGCCGAGATCACTTTCGAGCTCCGCGTCGCCTTCCATACAGCCGCTTTGGCAATCCCGGATGCCGTGGAGGACGTGGCGCCGGAGCTGGACGCCGTTCTGGAATCAGTGGATGTGGCCCACACGGACCAAGCACTGGCCATCCACCCCATGGACACCACCACCATCACCGAGGACATGGCAACGGCCATGCACCTTCACGCGATGGGGTGGGGCAGCGTCTACCACCACGAGGTCCTGGTCCACGGGTTGGCCCCTGAGGACGTGTCCACCATGCTCTCGCAGCGGCATCGATGGGCGGCCGGCACCATGCAGGTGTTTTTCAGTGACAATCCGTTGTTTCTTCGGGGCCTCACCGTGGCTCAGCGACTGATGTATCTGGGCACTATGACGAGTTATCTGAATGGCTTCGCGGCCCTGACCTATATCGCTGCGCCAGTGGTGTTCCTGGTGGCCGGTACCTACCCGCTGACTGCCAGCCCTGTGGTGTTCTTCTGCCTCTTCCTGCCCTTCTTCATTTCGTGCCAGCTGCTCTTCCAAGTCGCGGGCAACGGGTCGAAGGGATTGTGGCGCGGCCAGCAATGGTCCTTTGCGCTGTTTCCCACCTGGATCGCGGCCACGTGTTCAGGTGCGGCAGCGGTTTTCCTTGGCAAGCACCTCGCGTTCTCGGTGACGGCCAAGAGTAAACAGGTCACGGGCCGTGGATTCCAGCACGTCAGGATACAGGTGGCTGCCATGGCGTTGCTGGTCGCGTCCTCGTTCATCGGCGTTGCGCGCGTGTCGACCGGGGAAGCGCCGCTCTATCCCACCCTCATCACGTTGGCCTGGGTCGTCTTGGACCTGGCGCTTTTGAGCGTGGTGATCGGTGCCGCAAGATACCGGGGTCCCGGCGACCACCTCGTTGAACCGATGCCCACTCCCAAGGAACTCACCAGCGTTCTGAGCGCTCCGCCCCAAGCCGCACCCTAATAGCACATCAGTAAATGCCGTTCCAACCCCCAGCAAGGAGCGACCCCATGTCCATGCTCTCCCATGCCCCGAACACCACCTCCACCGCCTTGAAATCGTTGGAACTGACCATTACCGGCGCCTTGGACGCCGCTACCGTTCTCGCTATTCGCCAAGCATCGGCCCGAGCCGCCGCGGACGGCCCTGTCCTGATCCTGCTGGATGTCGCGGAGGTGACATCAGTGGGAGCATCAGGCGTAGTAGGGGTGCTTGAGGTGCTGCACCTGCTCCGATCGCGCGGCGGCGATCTCCGCCTCTTCGGCGATTCCAGCGAGCTTCAGGAAACCCGCCTCCAAGCCCATCTGGGTCACGTCGCGCGTATCTACGCAACGCGCCAAGATGCCATCGACGGCGGCGCAGCGCTCGTCCGGCCACGCGGGCTTGCGCCTCGCTTCAGTTGGCGGGCTCTCTTCAGACGTCGTTATCGCTCCATTGGATGGGGCTGACCGTGGCGCAGACTCCTCCTACCTTCACAGGGCATCCAAACAGAAAACGTCGGCGGGCCAGCCTGCTCATCCCCTTGGTGGTGACGGCCCTGGCCGCCACTGGATTGAGTTTTGCTTCCAAGGAGGTGGTGCCCGTAGTCCAGGCTCTGTCTCTCTGCCGGGCCGGAGATGCTTCCACCATGATCCCCAAGGATGGTGTGCTTCTGGGCGTAAACCTCGATTGGGACTCGGAGACTTTGGCCGAGCACCGGCAAAACCTCGGCCATGACCCGGCGGTGGTAGTGCAGTTCTCGGATATCCCCTACGACGACGAAACGTGGGCTCACACCACCAATGCCGTCACCCAGGTCCGCCCAACAGGCGGCGTGTTGCTCCTGACCTTGGAACCGCACGGTGGCCTGGAGACCATGAGCGAGGAAGTGATCGCCAAACTGGCTACCGACTTACGGGTCATCAACGATCAGGGGACGCCCGTCGTCGTACGTTTTGCGCATGAGATGAACGGGTCATGGTATTCCTGGGGCCAGCAACCGCTGCGTTATGTGGAGGTATTCCGCAAAGTGGCCGCTGCAATTCACGCTGGAGCGCCGGGCTCGTCCATGATGTGGGCCCCGAACTATGGTGGTGGCTACCCGTTTACGGGAGGCCAGTTCGCGGCCCGTCCGGGCACCGGCGATTTCGCTGCCCTCGACACGGACCATGACAGCACGCTGACCATGGCCGACGACACCTACGCGCCCTACTATCCAGGGGACGACGCCGTGGATTGGGTGGGAGTTTCCCTGTATCACTGGGGCAACCAGCGGCCGTGGGGAGACAACGACATTTCTGAGTCCGGCAAGTTCCTCGCCATGCTGACCGGCACCTATAGCGGCACCGCCGGCGACGACAGTTCCGTCCCGGATTTCTACCAGGTGTACGGGGTGGACCACAACAAGCCGGTAGCCATTCCGGAGACGGCGGCTATCTTCACCCCGGCCCGCGGTGGGGCGTCCGAGCTGGACGTCAAGCAGGCATGGTGGCGTCAGGTCTTCTCCACTGATACCCACCGGAAGTACCCGCAGTTGAAGATGATCAACTGGTTCGAATGGAAGAAGTACGAGATCGAGATTAACGACGACGTCGACTGGCGGAGCGCTGGATCGCCCGCCATCCGAGACGCCTTCAGTGAGGACCTGCCGGACTGGTTGCAGTATGGCGAGGACTTGGAGGCATGCCGCTAAGCGGCGCCAAAGTGGCGGCCGTCAGGCGGCCGGCGCGGCCTCCACGACTTCCGTGGGGGCCGTTGCTTTTGCCCGCTCCGGGACCATGAACTTCGGCAGCAACACCTGCACGATCGGGCCGATCGCCAGGGCGTAGACCACCGTGCCAACACCGACAGAGCCGCCCAGCAGGAAGCCGACAGCAAGGACAACTATTTCGATTCCCGTGCGGACCAGGCGGACTGACCAACCGGTGCGGCGGACAAGTCCAGTCATCAGGCCATCCCGTGCACCCGGTCCAAGGCGGGCACCGATGTAGCAAGCGGAGGCAATGCCGTTGAGGATCACGGCACCGGCGAGCATGGCGATCTGTCCGCCCAGATGTGAGAACTCCGGGATGAGCCACAGTCCCAGATCGGCGAAGAGACCCACAAGAACCGCGTTGGCGATGGTTCCGATCCCTGGCATCTGCCGGAGCGGGATCCACAGGAGAAGAACCAGGAAGCTGACCGCGATCACCACAACACCCATGCTGAAGCCGGTCTTTTCGGATACGCCTTGGTGAAACACATCCCAAGGGTCCAAGCCCAGGCCGGCGCGGATAAAGATGGCCAAGGAGATGCCGTACATCGCGAGGCCAATGAGGAGTTGAGTGATTCTTCGGGTCATCATGAAGTACATCATCCAAGGAAACTGGCCTTGTATTCCATAGCCAGTTTGGAATACTGGTCTTATGTCCGGCTCTCTGAATCCCACCGCACTCGTTCGCCTCCTCGGCTCTTGGAACTCCGGCGCCCTTCCCGCCTACCGTGAGCTGGCCGACGTCGTGCGTTTGCTGGTGATGGACGGCCGCATTCCGCTGGACATCGCGCTGCCTAGCGAGCGGGCGCTCGCCCAGACGCTCGGGCTCAGCCGGACCACGGTCACTGCCGCGTATGCGAGCCTGCGCGAACAGGGATTCCTCACGGCAGGTCAGGGTAGCCGCGGACGGACATGCATCCCCCACCGCACTGCACCAGTGAGCGCGCCCGGGCTCGCGGTCCCCGAGGGACTCCTGGATCTCGCCTATGCATCACTACCAGCGGCCGGCGAGGTGGTGCATCGCGCCTTCGCTGACGCGCTGACCGAGCTGCCTGCCCTCTTGCCCGGATTCGGGTACGACGCCGTGGGAGTGCCGGCCCTCCGCGAAGCCATCGCAGAGAAGTACACAGCGGAAGGGGTGCCAACGACGCCGGACCAGATCCTCGTCACGTCCGGTGCACAGCATGCCCTCAACATTGTGCTGCGCGCCTTGGCCGGAAAGCAGGACCGGGTCCTAGTGGAACACCCTACGTACCCCAACGCCCTGGACGCCATCCGGGCCGCGGGTTGTAAACCGCTGCCTGTGGCGCTGCCCTCGGGCACCTCGCCGGCCTGGGACATCGATGCGATGGTGGCCACAATGAACCAGCAGCGCCCCGCCATGGCCTACTTGGTGCCGGATTTCCACAATCCCACCGGGCGCAT
Organism: Paenarthrobacter sp.; assembly: GCA_031179305.1. GTDB lineage: Bacteria > Actinomycetota > Actinomycetes > Actinomycetales > Micrococcaceae > Arthrobacter. Next base: position 105,227 of record JAPSHX010000012.1, read on the forward strand.
CATGTCCGACCTGCAACGCAGACGCCTTACGCGGGCGGCCGCTGCTTCCGGAACCGTGCTGGTGGTGGACGAAACGCTGCGTGGGTTGAATCTCGACGGCGTCCGCACCGCGCCGATGTCGTCGTTCAGTCCTGCAGTGGTTTCCATCGGGTCGCTGAGCAAATCGCATTGGGCGGGCCTCAGGACCGGGTGGATTCGGGCGGACGAATCCCTGATTACCCGCTTTATCGCGACGAGGACAGTTATGGATCTGGGCGGGCCCGTGGTGGAACAACTGGCGGCGGCGCGCCTGGTGCAGTCGTTCGCGGAACCGCTTGATGCCCGACTTGAGGAGCTTCGACATAACCGGGAATCACTGCTGGGGTTGCTCGCTGAGCACTTGCCGTCGTGGGAGGTGGAGCGGCCCCGCGGCGGACTCACTGTGTGGTGCCGCCTACCGTCTGCCTCAAGCACCGCGCTGACCGTGCTCGCGCCCGACTTTGGCGTTCGGTTGGCGGCCGGACCCCGCTTCGGCGTGGGTGGCGCGTTCGAGCACTACCTGCGTGTTCCCTACACCTTGTCCGCCGCACAGTTGGAGTTCGCCGTTGGTGCGCTCCGCGCCGCCCAGGACAAGCTCGACGCCGCACCCCACCTCCGCCGGACGCTTAAGACCGAGCGGCCAGCCGCCGTCGCGGTCGCCTAAACCGCCGCCCGTTTGGTCCCGCCCACCCCACCCAAGTAAGTCGCAGTTGAGGTCGTTCTGAGGGCTCAGAACGACCTGTGCTGCTACCTAGTTGGGGCTGGGTCTGCGGATCATGCCCGCCCGCCCATGCGTTGCTTCGCCGAGTTGCTGCCGGGTCCCACCGGCGTATGCGAGGTCGCCTTTGCCAAGCCGAACAGTGGCATGCCGTTGTACACCACTTCAATACCCGACGCCGGGACTTGGTAAGTCTCGTGCCACACGCCAACGTCGCCGCTGCCCGCGAACTCCTTCATGAATTTCCGCCACGGGCCCAGATGCGGCGAATCCCTGTCTGCGGCAAAGCGCCTCAGATGCTCCGGACTTTCCCAGTAGCTGAGCAGGACGGTAGTCCGCCCGAACCACTGCTCGCTGCCAAGGAAACCGGCGTCCGGGTTCTTGGCAAGGTGCTGCATCATGGCGGGCATGGCCGACGCCACTTTGGCGACGCGGCCCAGTTTCCACCACCGGTTTGCCCGCATCCCGATGAGGAAGACGGTCACTGTATCGCGCCCGATATCCGCAGTGAAGCGGCCGGGAAAGATCTCCTGTGCCATGTGAATCCTTCAGTTGGGGAACTCCTGAGTTCCTGAATCCAGGTTTCATAACGTTGTTATGAAACAATGTTATGAAACACTTGAGTGCATGGCAAGACCTGTAGTTCATGATCAGCACGTCCAGGACCGACTCCTCGCAGTGACCGCAGAACTGGTAGACCGCGAGGGGCCCGCCCGCGTAACTCTCCGCGATGTAGCAGCCGCGGCAGAAACGTCCACCACCGCGATCTACTCCCTCTTCGGCGGAAAAGCGCAGCTGTTGACGGCCGCCGTCGACGACGGTTTCCGCTCCTTTGGTGCGTCCCAACGCGATGCGGCCAAGGACGGGCTGTTGGGATTAGGCCGGGCCTACCGCATCTGGGCACTGGATCACCCGGCCCTTTACCGCCTCATGTTTGGCGGCGCGCTGGCCGCTTATGTTGATTGCAGCCCGACGCCGGAAATCGCCTCCGATTCAATGCTCCCCCTGGTGGAGGCGGTAGCCGCCGCCCAGTCAGCGGGCGCTCTGCGCAAGGACGACCCCGCGCTCATTGCGATGGCCATCTGGGGACAGGTCCATGGGCTCGTCAGCCTGGAGCTTGCGCAGATGAATGATACCTCCACCGATTGGGCCTCGATCTACGAGGCCGCCTTGGAATCCGTGGCGCGGGCCTGGGCGGCCTAACCACAACTGCTACGCGTACACCTTCTCCAGGAACGCACCCCAGGCCTTGGCCGTAAGTTCGGCATCGCCGGAGCCGCTGAAGTCGTGTACCGTCATCCCGACCGGAGCGCCGAAGGCGTTCCGACCGAAGAAGCGGTACATCGTATCCACGCCCCGGAGGCCCAGGAAGTTCTCGTTGGCAAAGTCCACTACCCCAGCCAGCTGCCCCACGCCGTCGACGTCAACATCCACTGCGGTACCGGCGGCTACACCGTCCACATTCAAGGCCTTTTTCAGCTGAACGAATCCACCCACCGTCTGCGAAGAAGCAGGCGCCTGAATGTCCGTGAAAACCACGGGCTTGCCGTCGAAGTACTGCAGGTATTGACCCAACGTGTGCAGGTAGAACTCCGTGTGCTTGCTGGCGCCGTCGTATTGCTCATCCCAGTTCTCGGCAAAGATCCCGCTGTGAACGTAGTGCAGCTTGGCGCGGCCACCTTCCAGCGGCTCAAGGATGTGCTCCAGCTGGTTGAACCACCCGTCCGGGCCGTCCATGCGGGATACCAAGTGGCTGGGGTATTCCTCGGTGGTCTTGACGTCCGGCCACTGATCCGTGGGGAACATCCATGCGGGAGTGTCCTTGGTGACCGCCTGCCACACACGCTCGGGGGTGCCGGGCAGCTCGACATCCGTCTCGATTTCGAATTTCCGTTTATCAATCATTGCCTTGATCCTTTTCTGCTGATTGCTGAGTTAGAGGGGCCTTGAGAGCAGGGTGAAGCACGACGACGAGCCGGTGTTTGCGTCCGCCGCCCGCCACGGCGGCAGCACCGCCGTCGTGGTACTTGTCCACGAGTTGGGTCACCGCCACGCCGAGTTCTTCCGCGAATGCTGCGCGTTCGGCAGCCGAGCGGAAGGTGATCTCGCCGTCGATCGCAAAGCTGGCCAGTTTCTTCTTTGCCACGGCAGCCCCAGCGATGAGCTTGCCCATCTCCTGCACAGTGCGGGAGGCCAATGACAGCAACCAGAAAGCGGAGAACCGGTCAGAGAAGCGCCGCGGATCCGGCGCCACAGACGCCAAGGCGCCGGGTGAGATCAGGTACGACGCCGCCGTCGCACGCAGTACGCGCTCAGTGACGTTGCCCTTGCGTCGCTCCTCCACCAGCTCCACTAGCCCGTGCCGTTCGAGGGCTTTGAGGTGGTAGTTCACTTTTTGCCTGGGCAAGCCAACTTTCGAGGCCAGCTGCGTGGCGGACGCCGGTTCGACGAGCTCCCGCAGAATACGGGTGCGGATCGGATCCAGCGACGCTTCCGCCGCGGCCGGGTCCTCGATCACTTCGATGTCCAACATGCTTCAAGTATGCTTACCGACAACTTTTATTGTCAAGAACTTTTTTATCGTCGGTTACCTAGTCCCCCTGTGGGGCCTGCTCTGCGCGCCTCGCGGGCTACTTGGGGCGCAAAGCGGGCCCCACAACGCGACGCCGGTAGAATTGTCCAGTGATGCAATCCCCCCTCCCCGTCCGCGACGGCGTGAACGCGACCCGCCTGCGCCTGCCGGATGAGGGACCGTGGACCACCGCAATGGACTATATGATGCACCGCTGGGGCCATATCGATCCGCAAGGCATCGAGGACCGCTTTGACGCCGGCGAGATTGTGGGCGAAGGCGGCGTACCGCTTAACCGCAGCACCAAGCTGGAGGACCACACCTTCATCTGGTACTACCGCACGCTCCCCCCGGAGACCCGCCTGCCCGTGGAAATCAACATCCTCCACCAAGACGAACACATCCTGGTGGTGGACAAACCGCACTTCCTCCCCACCACGCCCGGCGGCACCTACATCCAGGAATCCGCGCTGGTCCGGCTCCGGAACCTGCTCAACCTCCCGGACCTCATCCCCATGCACCGCTTGGACCGCATGACGGCCGGCCTGCTGCTGCTCTCCACCAACCCGGAGACACGCGGCAAGTACCAGGTCCTCTTCGAGAAGCGCCAGGTCCAGAAGGAATACGAGTGCGTGTCAGCCGCGACGCCGGCCGCAGGCTATCCCGCCGTCGAATTCCCGGTAGTGGTCCGCAACCGCATGACCAAGTCCCGCAGCTACCTGCTCGCCGAGGTCATCGAGGGCGAACCGAACGCGGAAACCCGGATTGAACAGACAAAAATGTTCGACGCCGGAACTCACCAGCGCGCCTTGTACCGACTGGAGCCGCACACCGGAAAGACGCACCAACTCCGCGTGCACATGGCTTCGCTTGGGCTGGGAATCGTCAACGACGCCTTCTACCCGGACCTGCTGGACAAAGCCCCGGACGATTACTCGAAACCCCTTCAATTGCTGGCCCGCGGGATCTCATTCGTGGACCCCATCAGCAAGCAAAGCGTGGAATATCGCAGCAAACTAGAGCTCAGCGAGGCCCACCCCTCTTAAAGCGACGCGGGGTCACTCATGGCCCAAATTTCGCCCCAGCAAACGCCATATCCGACGCCGCCATGCCTCAGGCGCCGAACACCGCCCGGAAGACCGCCGTCGTCTCTTCCGAAAACAGCACGAACTCCACCAGCTCAAGCGGGCTGCCCTCAGTGCCGCGGACTGAAACTGACGACGAAAACCACCGCACGGCGTCGAACGCTACCTCGGCGACCTGAGTGGCGTCCCAGCCATAAATTCCGGCGCTGATCGCAGGAAAGGCGATGGATCTGGCACCAAGCCCCGCCGCCACGTTCAGGCTCTCGCGGACGCACGACGCGAGCAGCGCCGGATCGGTTTGACCCGCGTGCCGGTTGGGTCCCACTGTATGGATCACCCAGCGTGCGGGGAGCCGGAAGGCGGGTGTGGCGACGGCGGCACCCACCGGAAGTCCGTCCTGCAGTTGCGTCCGGCGCAGTTCGCGGCATGCCTCAAGAAGTTCCAGGCCCGCGGCCCTATGAATGGCGCCGTCTACCCCCCCTCCACCCAGCAGTGACGAGTTGGCGGCGTTGACAATCGCGTCAACACCGCGGGTGGTGATATCTCCGCGCAGAATCTCGATTCGCATGGCGCCAGTCTCACTCCCGAGCGGGGGACGCGGCAAGTGCGGTACCTTTTGCCCATGGACATCACCGCTCCAGAGACATGGGGATCCGCAATTTACCTGTGGATTGTCCCCATAGTGTTGGGCGATGCCATCTTCCCGCCCATCCCCTCCGAGATGGTGGTGATCACCGGCGGGGCGCTTGCAGCCGACGGCCACGCTAACTTCTGGCTCATCCTCTTCCTGGCCGCGTTCGCGTCCTGGCTGGGTGATATGGCCGTTTTCATGCTGTTTAAACGGCGCATCAGCCACGTTCTGGACCGGTGGTCGTGGGGCCGCCGGGTCCACCGCGGAATCCATGAGGCCATCGCCAAAGCCGGCCGCTCATCAACCTACGGCGCCATCATTGGCGCTCGGTTTATCCCCGGTGGCAGGCTCGCTACTTCATCCGCGGCAGGCATCGCCAATGTTTCGGTCCGCGGTTTCAGCCTGTGTGCCGGCCTGGGCGCAGTGCTGTGGGCAGTGTGGCAGGTCGGCTTGGGCTACTTCACCGGCTCCACCACCAAGCTTCCCTTTTGGGCCAGCTCACTCATTGGGGTGGGACTGGGACTGGTCATCGGCGTGGTGGTTGGTTTGATCGTCACCCGGCGCCGCGGCAGCCGATCCCCCGTGGACGAACCGTTCGACGCCGACAAGCCCGGCGACGTGCCGCAGCCGGAGTAGCGCTGACAACTGTTCTAAACCGGCGACCAACGACCGCGGCTTCGGCGCAACACGTAGAGGCTTCCAGTGACCGCTACACGTTCGACGGCGTCACGCATCATGGCTGCCGATGTCCGGGCTTCGTGGTTCTCGCCCGAGTAATCCCGGTCGCCTACTGTGAAGCGGAGGCTGATCTGGGGTACTCCTCCCACGATGTCGAGCTGGTTCGATTCGACATGGTGGCGTGTTTCCAGTGCTTCCACCGCTGCGGCCATCACCGATTCGGGCGCATTGCCCGGCTTGAGGCCAGTGATCTTCAACTTGGTCTGGAACGACGGCATCCCACTACCCTAACGCTCTATCACATCCCGCGCCCTTGGACGGATCCCTCTCTCCCCTGGTGAGAGAGGGAGTGCGCTCGTCAAGTTTTTGAGACAGGTTTCGTTGTTGTTGGTTAGGCTGCCAGGGGTTGCTGGCGGCGGGGGTTGTAGGTGGTGTGGGCGGTTAGTGGGGCTGCGCCGCCGGCCCTTCTGTTGGGTCGGCGGCGGTTGTACCAGCCCTCGATGTATTCCATTAC
>JAPSHX010000026.1 GCA_031179305.1 Paenarthrobacter sp.
AACCCCGGTGACAACACTCTCAAGATCATCGGATCGACAGAGCGACGCAATCATGCCGGGATCAGCAGGCCAGCACACCCATATCCTGCACCAGGAAACAGGCTACGAAAAAGGTAACGAGCGTCGGTTAAAGCACGACGGCGGGCGCGGACTTCCGTGAGGAAGCCGGCACCCGCCGTCGTGCTTGGTCCAGCGGTGGTGGTTGGTCTAAGGGGGCGTAACTATTTCCACCAGGTATCGAAGATGGTGACCGGGACGGTTCGCTTGTGGCGCGTGCGGAGGTACTTCTGCTCGATGAGTTCTGCTGCGCCTTCGGCCACCTCGCGACCCTCGAGGTAGTCGTCGATCTGGTCGTAGGTGATGCCCAGTTCGTCCTCATCGGTGCGTCCGGGCTTGTCGTCCAGGAGGTCTGCCGTGGGAACCTTCTGCCAAAGGCGGGCGGGAGCTCCGAGTTCAGCCAGGACTGCGCGGTTCTGGCGCTTGTTGAGCCCGAACAGGGGAAGGACGTCCGCGCCGCCGTCGCCAAACTTCGTGAAGAAGCCCGTGACGGACTCGGCGCCGTGGTCGGTCCCCACCACCAGGTAATTGTGTTCGCCGGCCAAGGCGTACTGCGCGATCATGCGTGCGCGGGCCTTGGTGTTGCCCTTGTGGAAGTCGGAAATTTCCGCGCCGGTGGTCTTCTCGAACTCTTCCTCGAAACCATCAACCGCGCGGGAGATGTTGAAGGTCCACTCGGTCTTGGCTTTGATGAAGTCCAGGGCTGCCTGGGCGTCGTCTTCGTCGTGCTGGATGCCGTAGGGGAGCCGGACTGCCACGAAGTTCGCCTCAACGCCCTCTGCTTCGAGCTCCTCGACCGCCAGCTGGGCAAGTCGTCCCGCAAGGGTGGAATCCAGACCCCCGGAGATGCCCAGGACGAAGCCCTTGGTGCCCGTCGCCTTCACGTAGTCCTTCAGGAAGGCGACCCGTTTACGGATCTCCTCCGAAGGATCGATCCGGGGCTGGACGCCCATTTCTTCAATGATCTTGGCCTGGAGTTCGCGCATGGTCCAACACTAGTCAGCATGGTTATGGACGCTCAACCATATTGCGCGCGTCCAGACCAAATGTCAGCTAATTGGTTGGGACTGGACCCGTGGAACCGCGGACCGTGAGGTGCGTGGGCATGACGGAACGGCTGCGGTTTCCGCCGCCGGCGAGTGGATTCAGCTGGGCGAGCAACATGGACACTGCCACACGCCCCGCCTGTTCAATGGGCGAGCTCATGGTGGTCAGGGGCGGATTGCAGAAGTCTGCCCCAAAGATGTCGTCGCAGCCCACGATGCTCATGTCCTCCGGCACCCGAAGTCCACGTTCGCGGAGCCGCTGCAGCATGCCGATGGCGATGAGGTCATTGAAGACGATGCATGCAGTGACCCCGCTGTGCACGGCGGCGTCCGCAGCAGCAGCTCCGGACTGGGTCTTGGGAGCGAAGGGCCCGATGCTTCGGACCGCAACCCTGCGTTCCTCAGCGGCTTCTGACAGGGCAATCCAGCGCCGGGCGCTGGACTGGGAAACGGCAGGGCCGGAAACGTAGGCGACAGATGTGTGGCCCAACGAAATCAGGTGGTCCAAAGCCTGGGGCATGGCTGAGGGGGTGTCGATGATGACTGCGGGGACGCCGTCGACGTCGCGGTTAACGGTGACCATCGGCATCCGTGCGGCGGCAGCGGCAAGTGCTTCGTCGTTGAGGCGGGACGCTGCGACAATCACGCCGTCGGCACTTTTCCGCAACTGCTCCAGCGTGCTGGCCTCCACCTCGTCCGATTCCTCCGTATCAACCAGCAACTGCGTATAGCCGGCAGCCTTCAGCTGAAGCTGCGTTCCCCTGATGAGGTCAAAGTAGAACGGGTTGGTGATATCCGGAACCAGAACACCCACGGCGCCTGTCCGGCCGGAGCTGAGCGCTTTCGCTTGGGAATTGGGAGTGTAATTCAGCTCGACGGCGGCAGCCTGGATCCGTTCGCGGGTGCGGATATTGACGCGCTCCGGATTGGCCAGTGCCCTCGAAACGGTGGACGCTGCGACGCCACACAGCGCAGCGATGTCATGGATGGTGGCAGGCCTGCCTGTTGCCATGGGTTGCGTCGCCATGGGCGTTCCTCTCTGAACGTCAAAATCATCCGGCTGTGGCTACTGCCACACCGTTGAACAAGAATGCCACAGCATGGCAGCGCATGGCAATCGGTTGTCAAGAGCGTGCCAAGATGGCTAAACTCGAGGGATAAGACCGCCTGTGAACTGCGTCACCGCGCCTCCGTGTGTCGCTGCAGGACTACCTAGGAGACTTTCGTGACTCAACCCAGTGCCGTGTGGAGCCTGTCCGGTTTCGGCGACGAAGTAGACCCCGATCCCACCGTGCAAGCCGCCGTGCTGTTGGCCCTCGGCGCGAGCCACATTGAAGTCCGCAGCGCATGGGGGACCAACGTTTCGGAGCTCGAGCAGGACGCCGTCCAGCGGCTCAAGGCGATCCTGGATGAGAAGGGCCTCCAGGTTTCAGCTGTTGCGAGCCCCATTGGCAAGGTGGACATCAGCCTTCCTGTGGAGCATGAGGTGACGCGTCTTAGTCAGATCATCTCCGTTGCAAAAACCCTGGAAACAAAATACGTCCGCATCTTCTCCTTCTATCGTGGAGAAGGCCAGAGCCAGGAGGACATCCGTGAGGCCGTCATGGAGCGCATGTCGGCACTGGCCGCAGAGGCTGCAGTGCACGGCGTCGTCCTGCTCCATGAAAATGAAAAGGGCATTTATGGGGACACTCCCGAGCGCGTCCTGGACATCATGCAGACGGTGGACTCTCCGGCGCTTCGGGTGGCGTGGGACAACGCCAATTTCGTCCAAGTAGGCGTCAAGCCCTACACCGAGGGATATGCCATGCTGCGTCCCTACCTTGAATACCTGCAGGTCAAGGACGCGATTGCCACCACGGGTGAAGTGGTTCCTTCCGGTGAGGGCGACGGCGAACTGGACGCGACCATCAGCGCCCTTGTCGCGGACGGTTATACCGGCTTCGCCTCGCTTGAGCCGCACCTGGCCAGTGCCCATGAGCTGGGCGGGTACTCGGGGCCGGTTGCCTTCGGAATCGCGGCGCGTGCCTTTGCAGCCCTCGCTGCCAAGAGTGGCGTTTCCCTGGCCTGACGGCCAGCGCTCAAGGACCCGGCGCTAACGTTCACCGGCACTAACCTTCATCAGCATTAACCTTCAAAGGAGCAGGTATGCCTACAGCGGCAGTTATTGGTTGCGGCGACATCTCGACTATTCACTTTTCGGCTTTGGCCACCATGGACAACGCCGAGTTGGTAGCGGTCTGCGATACCGATCCTGGAAGGCTGGAAGCTGCCTCAGCCGAGCACGGTGTGCCGGGGTACGCGGATTACCTGGACATGCTCCAGAAGGTGCGCCCCGACGTCGTACATATCTGTACGCCGCACCATCTTCATGCTTCAGTTGCCGCTGACTGCCTGGAGCGCGGTGCGAATGTCATCCTGGAGAAGCCGTTGGCCCACACATTGGCGGAGGGACGGCGACTGATTGAGGTTGCGGAGCGAAGCCGCGCGAAAATCGCCGTCTGCTTCCAGAACCGGTACAACGCGACGTCGCAAGCCATGCATGAACTGCTCGACGGCGGCGGGTTGGGCCAGGTGATGGGCGCTTCTGCAACCGTCATGTGGCACCGGGAAGGCAGCTACTACCGCAGCCGCCCATGGCGTGGCACATGGGCGGAGGGCGGCGGCGGCCTCATGATGAACCAGGCCATCCACACGGTTGACCTGCTGCAGTGGCTGGTGGGTGATGTTGCCAAGGTGGAGGGCCACGCGTCCACCCGTTCGCTGGGTGGCGTGATCGAGGTGGAAGACACCGCCGAGTTCGTTGCCGAGCATGTGAACGGCGCGCGGAGTGTCTTTTACGCAACGCTGGCCAACGCGGTGAATGCGCCGGTCACCCTGGACATTGTGACAGAGAAGGCAACACTCAGTCTGCGCGGAGATCTCACGGTGACTTATGCCGACGGCACGGTGGACGTCGTCCCCGAGAGGGTGGCGGAAACGGGGGGAAGATCCTATTGGGGGGTTTCCCACGAACTGCTGATTGCAGATTTCTACAACAAACTGCAGGATGCCGCGCCGTTCTGGATCGGCCCGGCTGAGGCTGGTAAGTCCCTGGCCATTATCAAAGATATTTACGCCCAAAGTTACCCGGAGATGACTGCTCAAGTCCGGTGAGCCCATGGCGCGGGAGAACCCTCTCGTCACTTCTTGGCAACAATCTAAGAAACTTTTGACAATCGGTTGCCAACATTCAATAAAGTCCGTACTGTAAATCCCACACCCAGAAAAATGTGGTGCAGGCCACACCCAAAGCTCTGACTCGCATCAGGCAAAGACTCAGTAGGAGCCGACAATGAAGTTAGGTCCCAAGGCGGCAGCAGCCGCCATCGTACTTAGCGCCTCCCTGGCGCTCACCGCATGTGGCGGCGGGGGTGCCGGAGCCGGAACTGGTTCGACCGCCGGCACTAGCACCGTCACGGCCCTGACGCTGGGAACCCTTCGGGACATCACTTCCTGGGATCCGGCACAGGCCCACGTGGGACACGCTCTCCAGCCCTATCAGGCAGCGTACGACTCCCTGATCCTTCGCGAACCGGACGGCAAACTCAGCCCGATGCTCGCAACGGCATGGAAGTACAACGACACCAACACCAAGCTCACTGTTGACCTCCGGACGGACGTCACCTTCAGCGACGGTGCCAAGTTCGACGCCACTGCTGCCAAGGCCAACCTGGACCACTTCAAGAAGGCCAACGGTCCCCAGATGGCCCAGCTCGGTTCGGTCTCGGATATCGCCGTAGTGGACCAGGACACCATCGACATCAACCTCAGCGCGGCAGAGCCGGCCCTGGAGTACTTCCTGAGCCAGGCTGCCGGCCTCATGGGAAGCCCTGCAGCACTGGGCACCGATGCCATCAAGACCGTTCCCGTAGGCTCGGGCCCCTACGTCATGGACAAGGCAGCTTCCGTGAAGGATTCGCAGACTGTCTTCACCGCCCGGGAAGGCTACTGGAACAAGGACCTCCAGAAGTTCAACAAACTGACGCTAAAGATCCTCACCGATCCGACTGCCCGCACCAACGCGTTGGTGTCCGGCCAGATCGACGCCACGCTGCTGGATCCCAAGAATGGCAAGCAGGCCGAGGGCGCCAGAATGAAGCTTGAAACCAACCAGGTGGACTGGTCCGGCTTGCTGCTCCTTGATCGCGATGGAACCAAGAACCCGGCCTTGGCCAACGTCAAGGTCCGTCAGGCCATCAACCACGCTTTTGATCGGAAGACCATCCTGGACCAGGTCATGCTGGGCCAAGGCACTCCTACCACTCAGCCGTTCGGCAAGGACAGTGGGGCTTGGACCGAGGAGCTGGAGAACTACTACAGCTACGATCCCGGGAAAGCCAAGCAGCTTCTGAAGGACTCCGGCTTCGAGGGCAAGGTCAGCATCGACGTTCCCACCCTTCCCGGTGCTGAAACCCTGATTTCCGTGCTCAAGCAGCAGCTTGCCGATGTGGGAATCACCCTGAACCCGGGCGCGGCAATCACCAACACCTTCACCTCTGACGTTGCTGCCCAGAAGTACCCCGCGCTCTTCTTCAACCTGTTCCAGGGTGAGCCCACGGTGGCAATCGACCAGATCGTCTCCACGAAGGCCCTCTACAACCCGTTCAAGAACACCACTCCAGAGCTGGAGGCCAAGATCGCGGCCGTTCGCACCGGTGGCGGAGATGCGGGCAAGCTGGCCCAGGAAGTCAACAAGTACGTGGTGGAACAAGCCTGGTTCGCTCCGCTGTTCCGCGTGAACCAGATGTACTACCACAACGACAAAGTAAACGTCACGCCGCAGGTTCAGCAGGCCGTTCCGTCCATCTACAACTACTCGCCCGCCAAGTAGGACCCCATGATCAAGTTCATTGCGAAAAGACTGGGCAGTGGTCTGGTGGTGTTGTTCGTCGTCTCGGTCCTCACCTTCACCCTGCTGTACACCTCCAGCGGAAGTATCGCCCAGAACATCCTGGGGGACCAGGCAACACCTGAACAGGTTGCCTTGAAGGAAGAGGAACTGGGACTCGACCAGCCGCTCTTTGTCCGCTACTTCGCCTGGTTGGGCGATGCCCTGACAGGGAACCTTGGAGCCTCCTGGTTCACGTCGGAGCCGGTGGCCAACGCCTTGGCCACCCGCATCCCGGTGACCATGACCATGGTCTTCACCGCAATGATCCTGATCGCCATCTGCGCAGCACTGATCGGTGTTGTCGCAGCCGTGAAGCGCGGCTGGGTGGACAGGGTGGTCCAGATTGGCGCGATCATTGGGGACTCCATCCCCGGATATGTGATCGGCGTGTTCCTGGTAACTATCCTGGCCATCCAGCTCGGCTTCTTCCCCGCCACCAGCACCATCTCTCCGGGAGTGGGTCCGGAGGCTTGGGTCTATTCCATGACACTTCCGGTGATCGCCCTCCTGATCAACGGCGTGACCGGTGGCGCCCAGCAGATCCGCAGCGCCGTGATCAAGCAGCTTGAGCGGGACTACGTGCGGACGCTGCGCAGCCGTGGGATCGGGGAGCGCGAAATTCTCTTCAAGCACGTGCTCCGCAGTGCGGCGCCTGCAGGCCTAACGGTGTTAAGCCTGCAACTGATCGGCATGCTGGGCGGCGTGGTGATCATCGAGCAGATCTTCGCCCTGCCAGGCATGGGTCCGCTGGCGGTCACCGCTACTACCCAAACCGATCTTCCCGTCGTCATGGGAGTGGTGATGTACACCGTGGTGGTGGTCATCGTCGTGAACCTCCTGGTGGACATCCTCAATGGCTGGCTCAACCCGAAAGTTCGTGTGTCATGAGCGACTCCGTAGAAACAGCGGCCATAGCCGCCCCCGTCCCAGCAGGCCAGAGCGGCACTGTGGTCCGCTCCACCGTGATGCGCCGCCTGCTGAAAAACCCCATGGGTATCGCCTCCTTGGCGATCCTGCTGACGATTGCTGCGCTGGCTATCCTTGCGCCTGTGATCGCGCCCTTCGAAGAGAACTTCGCCAACATCTCCAAGACCCTGGCCGCTCCGGATTCGGTCAACATCATGGGCACGGACAGCGCAGGACGCGATACCTGGAGCCGTTTGCTCTTCGGCGCCCAGCTGACCTTGTTGTCCGCGTTGCTGTGCGCTGGTGTGGCCATCGCCATCGGCCTCCCGGCCGGCCTGATCGCCGGGTACTACGCCGGCAAATTCGAAGCCGTCTCCAACTGGGTTGTCAGCATCCTCATGAGCCTGCCAGGCCTGATCGTCCTGCTCACCATCCGCGCAGCGTTCGGCCCTTCAGTATGGATCTCCATGATCGCCTTCGGCATCCTGATCAGTCCGTCCTACTTCCGGCTCACCCGCACCGCAGTACAGTCGGTCCGGAACGAGCTCTACGTGGATGCTGCCAGGGTTTCAGGCCTATCCGATCTGAGCATCATCGCCCGCCATATCTTCTCCGTGGTCCGGGCACCCATCATCATCCAAACCGCAGCAATCGCCGGTGTCGCCATCGCCATCCAGTCCGGACTCGAATTCCTGGGCCTGGGCGATCCCACCAAGGCAACCTGGGGCGTCATGCTCTCCGAGGGCTTCAAGAACGTCTACCTCACCCCGATGCTGCTGCTCTGGCCGGCGTTGGCCATGGCGCTCACCATCGGCGGCTTGGTGCTCCTCGGCAACGCCATCCGCGACGCCTTGGAAGACGGCGAGAAGATCAAGCACCGCAAAAAGGTTGTCTCTGCTGAAAGCACGACGGCGGACGCCGCCAAGGCGCGCCCGTCACGGAAGTCCGTGGCCGCCGTCGAGACCGGAACCGAGCACCATCTGGTCAAGGTGACCAATCTCGGCGTCGGCTATCCGCAGGCTGACGGCTCCATCAAAAAAGTAGTGGACGACGTTTCCTTCCACGTGGACCGCGGCGAAATCCTGGGCATTGTTGGCGAATCGGGTTCGGGTAAGTCCCAGACCGCGTTCTCCATCCTCGGCCTGCTACCGGACAACGCGCGGATTGTGGGCGGTTCCATCCAGTTCGATGGCAACTACACGGTGGCTCCGGGTGAGGACCGCGTCAGCCAGGAGCGGTTGTCCAAGCTGCGCGGCAAGCGGATCTCCTACATTCCGCAGGAACCCATGAGCAATCTGGACCCGGCCTTCACCATCGGCTACCAGCTGGTCACCCCCATGGTCCGTGTCCTGGGAATCTCCAAAGCAGAAGCCCGCCAGCGTGCGCTCAAGCTGCTCACCGACGTCGGCATCACCAACCCGGAACGCACTTTCAACGCTTACCCGCACGAGGTCTCCGGCGGCATGGCCCAGCGCGTGCTGATCGCCGGTGCCATCAGTTGCGAACCGGACCTGGTGATCGCTGACGAACCCACCACCGCCTTGGACGTCACGGTGCAGGCCGACGTGCTGGACCTGCTGCGTGAACTGCAGCAGCGGCTCAACATCGGTGTGATCCTGGTGACCCACAACTTCGGAGTTGTTGCCGATCTTTGCGACCGCGTGGTCGTCATGCAGAACGGTCGACTCGTGGAAGAAGGAACCGTCCGCGAGATCCTCCGCAACCCGAAAGAGCCTTACACTCAGACCCTGCTGGGGTCCATGCTCGAAGGAAAGACCCCCATGACCATGCTTGTGTCCAAGCCTGGATCAGCCGCAGAGAAGGAGCCGGTGGCATGAGTATCCCTTTTGACTCATCGCAGGGGGCACCGCTCCTGTCCGTGGAGAACCTGGTAGTGGAGTACCCCAGCAAAAGGTTCCGGGCCAAGCCTTTCCGGGCGTTGACGGACATCAACATCACCATCGGCCAGGGTGAAACCCTGGGCTTGGTGGGGGAGTCCGGTTCAGGCAAAACCACTCTCGGCCGCGCCGTCCTGGGCCTCGCACCGGTCACTGCAGGAAAAGTGATCTTCGAGGGCAATGACATCAGCAACGCTTCGCGCAAAGAACGCCGCACATTAAGCCGTGACCTCCAAGTGGTGTTCCAGGACCCCTACACCTCGCTGAACCCGGCGTTGGAAATCGGCGACATCCTCGCTGAACCCCTGGGTGTGCAAGGCATGGAGCCCGCAGCCGCCAAGAAACGCGTCAAAGAACTGCTGGACCAAGTGGGCCTGCCGACGGACGCGATCCACCGGTTGCCGCGCGAGTTCAGCGGTGGCCAGCGCCAGCGTGTTGCGATCGCCCGGGCTCTGGCACTGTCACCCAAACTCATCGTCTGCGATGAGCCCGTGAGTGCATTGGACCTCTCCACTCAAGCCCGCGTGCTGGACCTGTTCCTCCAGATCCAGAAGGACACAGGGGTCTCGTACTTGTTCGTCTCGCACGACCTCGATGTGGTGCGGCACATCAGCCACCGCGTGGCTGTCATGTACCACGGCGAAATCGTGGAGCAAGGCCCCGCAGAGGTGGTCACTCGCGATCCCGAACACCCTTATACCCAGCGGCTGCTGCTCGCCTCGCCAGTGCCCGATCCTGACCGGCAGGAACAACGCCGGGCGGACCGCCACCGCTTGCTCGCGAACCAGCGCAGCCAAATCGAACAGCAAGGTGCCGTGGCCTGAACGGCCGGACATCCCATCACTCATCCAGGGTCCGGAAGGGCCCGGAAAACCCCGGAGGAAAAAGTGGCCACAATTGGCGTCCAAGCCATGATGCTGAAGGACAGTTTTGCTGATGTGGGAGCATTCGAAACGCTCCGCAAGGTCAGTGCGATCGGCTACAACGCCGTCGAAATTTCCCAAATTCCCATGACCCCGGAGAACGTGGGCGAACTGGTCCGCTCCCGAGCGGAGTTGGGCATGGACATCGCCGCGCTGTCCGTCAATATAGAAGGCCGCAAGGGAATGCCGGTGGAATCGCTGGCGGACAACTTCGACAAGATCGTGGACGATGCCAAGCGACTGGATACCTCGCTGCTGCGGATCGGCATGCTTCCGTTCGGGGCCATGAAGTCGTTGGATTCGGTGGTTGAATTTGCCAAGCAAGCCAACGGTTATGCCGAGCGTCTGCAGGAACAAGGCATCAGTCTCTACTACCACAACCACCACATTGAGTTCGCCAAGTTCGATGGCAAATACATGCTGGACATCATTGCTGAAAACTCCCCGGCCATGGGCATGGAGATCGACGTCCACTGGGTGCAGCGCGGCGGCTTGGACCCCGTGCGGACCCTTGAAAAGTACGCCGGCAAGACCGCCATGGTGCACCTCAAGGACTACAGGATTGGTCAGATGCCGGCTTCTGCTTTCGGCCTCTTGGAAAAGGGCGATTTCCCGGGATTTATGGCGGAATTCAAGAATGTGGTGCAGTTCGCCGAAGTGGGCGAGGGCAACCTGGACTTCCCGTCGATCATCCCCGCTGCGGTGGAAGCTGGTGCCCGGTACCTCCTGGTGGAGCAGGACGAACTGTATGGGCGGACCGTCTGGGACGCACTACAGACCTCATACGACAACCTGATGGCCATGGGCCACGCCGACCTTTTCTAGATTTCAGATTTCAACACAGGAGATTGCAGTCATGAGCAAGAAAGTACGTCTAGGCATCATAGGCCTGGGCCAGCAAGGCGGCGCTTACGCCAAGTTCATCACGGACGGCTTGGTCCCGAACATGGAAATCGGCGCCATATGCGACATCGATCCCGCCAAGAAGGAACTTGCTGCATCCCAGTACCCGGATGTCCCGTTTTACGACGACTACATCTCGATGCTGGAGAGTGGATCCGTGGACGCGATCGTCACCTGTGTGCCGCACTTCCTGCACCCGGAGATGGGCATCGAAACACTAAAGCGCAACATCCACGCGCTCGTGGAGAAACCTGCCGGCGTCTACACCAAGCAGGTCAAGGAACTCAACGAGTTCGCCGCTTCCAAGCCGGAGCTCTCCTTCGGCATCATGTTTAACCAGCGCAACAACCCGCTTTACAAGAAGCTCAAGGAAATCGTCGATAACGGTGAGATCGGCAAAATCCGGCGCTCCAACTGGATCATCACCAACTGGTGGCGCCCGCAGGGCTACTACAACTCGAGCGAATGGCGCGCTACCTGGGGTGGTGAAGGCGGTGGCGTTTTAGTCAACCAGGCCCCTCACCAGCTGGATCTGTGGCAGTGGATCTGTGGCGTCCCCCAGTCCGTGTACTCGAAGGTGGCGTACGGCTTCCGCCGTGACATCGCCGTCGAGGATGAAGTAACAGCGGTAGTGGACTACGGCGACGGCGCCACGGGCGTTTTCGTGACGGCTACCCACGACATCGTTGGAACCGACAGGTTCGAAATCCTGGGTGACCAGGGGAAGATCGTGGTGGAGGACAGCAAGGTGGCCACTGTCACCCGCCTGGTGAAGCCGGAGCGGGAAATCAGTGATTCGATGGACATGGACGGTGTCCGCAAGCTCTTCATGGGCCAGCTGAACCGCGAGGAGCTGTACAGCAGCGAGGTCATCGAATTCGAGTCTGCCTGGGGCGGCCAGCACGCGGGCGTTCTGGAGAACTTTGCAGCCAACATCCTGGACGGCACGCCTCTGCTTGCTCCAGGCTCGGACGGTATCAATGGCGTCCGCCTGGCCAACGCCATCCACCTTTCCAGCTGGTCCGGCAAGGAAGTTTCGCTGGACTTTGACGAGGACGAGTTCCTCCAGGAGCTCAACAAGCGCATCGCTGAAGAGGGTAAGTTCCCCGAGCGTTCCTAAAGGCGTTCCTCATCAGGGTGGGCCGGTTGCCACAAACAATTGTTGGCAACCGGCCTGTTTTTGTTGCCAAGCGGTCTACGATGGAGCGGTGACTGACGTGACGAACTCCGGAACATCTACTGCCACCACCAAACGTGGGCGGGGGGAGAAGTCCTCTGCCACCATTTACGACATCGCCAAGCTGGCAGGAGTGAATCCGTCTACGGTGTCCCGCGCCTTAAGCAAGCCTGGCAGGGTCAGCGCCAAGACGCAGAAGATCATCGAAGATGCGGCGGCTGAGCTGAACTATCAGGTGAATCCATTCGCACGCGCCCTCCCCACCGGCCGTACCCAAACCATTGGGCTGATCGTCGCGGACATCACCAACCCCACATTCTTTGACATCATCCGCGGTGCTGAAACCACGGGATCCGCCCGCGATTACACGTTGGTCCTGGCCGAATCGGCCGAATCACCGGAGACCGAAATGACAGCTGCCCGGCGGCTCTTGAGCACGGTGGACGGCCTTATCCTGGCCAGCCCGCGCATGGATGACGACCATATTCGCGCTCTGGCAGCGGACAAACCCGTTGCGGTCATCAACCGCGAGGTCCAAGGCGTCCCGTGCGTCGTCCCGGATGTGAACAAGGGCATCAGTGAGGCCGTGAGGAGTTTGGCTGGCCACGGGCACACGAAAGTCGCCTATGTCGCAGGGCCGAAGCAGTCTTGGATGACATCGCGTCGTTGGGACGGCGTCAAGTCAGCGTGCGAATGGTCCAAGCTGAGTTCCGTCAGGTTGGAGTCCTCAAAGCCAACGGTCGACGGCGGCAGGCAAGTTGCGCGCGACGTCCTGGAAAGCGGGGCGACGGCGGTGATCACCTATAACGACCTCCTGGCCATCGGATTGATGCAGGAGTTGCAGGCGGGGGGAATGCGGGTCCCGGACCAGATCAGCATTGTGGGCTTCGACGACATCTTTGGCGCCGATTTCACCACCCCCGCGTTGACCACAGTGCGCTCGCCCTTGGGAGAATGCGGTAATCGCGCTGTCACCATTCTCCTGGACATGCTGCAAGGCCATGATGGGCCGAGGCAGGCTGTAACAGTTGAGACCGAACTCGTGGTGCGAGGATCCAGCGGACGGCTTCTCTCCTAGTCAATTGCAACGGAATGGCAATTTTTGGCAACCGGTTGACAAAATAGCGGGCCTGCCCGCAAGATTGATCTATGTCACAGTCCATTGCCGCACACCCTGACAGGCTCCTGCCCGCAGATCCCGGGACGCGAAGCATCGCGCGATCCTTGCTGGAGCGCGTCCAGGACCTGCCCATCATTTCTCCCCATGGCCACGTTGACGCCGCTGTCATCGAACAAAACACGCCGTTCCCGGACCCAGCGGCACTCCTGGTCAGCCCGGACCACTACGTCACCCGATTGATCCACGCCAATGGTGTTCCGATGGATCAGTTGCTGGCAGGTGCGGAATCCGCCCCTCAGTCACGCGAAATATGGCGGCAATTCGTCCAGGCTTGGCCCCTTTTTGAAGGCACTGCCTCCGGGTACTGGCTGCGCACCCAGTTCAACGATGTGTTCAAACTTGGCACAGACCTCAGTGAGTTGCCGGCCGATGCGAGCTACGACGCGATCGCCGCAAAGCTGATGGAGCCGGACTTCCGTCCTCGTCAGCTTTTCAAGGATTTCAACATCGAGGTCCTGGCAACCACGGACGATCCCCTGGACAACCTTGCCAGCCACAAGGCCCTCACCAATGACCCCAGCTTCAACGGCCGCGTGCTTCCCACGTTCCGGCCGGATGCCTATTTGAACGTGGCGCATCCCAGCTGGAGCGCCAATGTTGACAGGCTGATCGAAACAGCGGGCGACGGCGCGACTGGCTACGCCGGCTACATCGCCGCCCTGGAAAACCGCCGTCGCTATTTTGTGGAGCATGGCGCAGTGTCGGCGGACCACGGCGTGCGCACACCTGCCACGCTCAAACTCGATTCTGCCCAAGCGGAAGCACTCTTTGAACGTGCCCGCGCCGGCAAGGCTACCGCGCAGGATCGTGACGCGTTCGAGGCCCACATGATGTACCAGATGGCGCGCATGTCGGTGGCCGACGGGCTTGTCATGACCATCCATCCAGGCTCGTACCGTAACCACCATGGCCCCACGTTCGAGTCTTTCGGGGCGGACACCGGTCACGATATCCCGTTCGCCGTGAATTACACCGAGGCCATCCGCCCCCTGTTGCAGGACTTCGGCACGGCCAAGGATTTCCACTTGGTGCTCTTCACACTGGACGAGACCGTTTTCTCCCGTGAACTCGCCCCACTGGCTGGCTTCTACCCGTCCGTCTACATCGGCGCACCGTGGTGGTTCCTCGATGCCCCGGATGCCATGTTGCGCTTCCGCTCTGCAGTAACAGAAACCGCCGGATTCTCGCGGTCCTCAGGCTTCATTGATGACACCCGTGCGTTCTGCTCCATTCCTGCACGGCACGACGCCTCCCGCAGGATTGAAGCCTCCTTCCTCGCGCGCCTTGTGGCCGAGCACCGCGTCACTGAAGACCGCGCGCACGAGTTGATCCTCGACGTCGTCGATTCCTCGCCTCGCAGGGTGTTCAAGCTATGACAGCCGAACTGCCGCGGCTCAGCCGCGACATTGTGCCCGACCCCAAGGCTCCGGTGCGCATCGTGCATGTGGGCCTGGGGGCCTTCCACCGCTCACATCAAGCCTGGTTCACGCAGCACGCGGGCGACGCAGGGGAGTGGGGCATAGCCTCGTTCACGGGTCGCCGTCCGGACGCCGCTGAGGTCCTGGCCGCCCAGGACGGACTGTTCACAGTAGTGGAGCGCTCGGATTCCGGCGATACGTTCGAGGTTGTAGGCAGCATTGTGGAAGCCGTGGATGGCGCCAACGTGGACCGTTTCGTGGAACTGGTGGGGGCATCCCAAACCGCTGTGGTCACCTTGACCATCACCGAAGCCGCCTACGCCTCCAGCGCCGACGACCTTTCGCTGCTGGTTTCAGGCCACAAGCCCACGACGCCGTTGGGCCGCTTGGTTCTTGGCCTCGCCGCGCGCAGGGACGCCGACGCCGGATCCCTCGCTGTTGTTTCCTGCGACAACCTCTCGGACAACGGCAATGTGGCACGTAATGCCGTGGTGGACCTTGCCCGGGGAGTCGACGCCGGTCTGGCGGACTGGATCGACGCCAACGTCAGCTTCGTCAGCACGTCAGTGGACAGGATCACGCCGCGCACCACACCTGAAGACGTTGCCTTGATCAGCGAACGGTGCCGATACCAGGATGAAGCACCCGTTGTGGCTGAACCTTTCCGTAACTGGGTGCTCAGCGGTGATTTCCCTGCCGGGCGCCCCCGCTGGGAGGACGCCGGGGCAGTCTTCGTGGACCACATAGCGCCATACGAAAACCGGAAGTTGTGGCTCCTCAATGGCGCCCACTCCATCCTTGCCTATGCCGGTCAGTTGCGCGGCCACGCCACTGTTGCCGAAGCCTTGGCTGATTCGGTGTGCTTGCAAGCTGTGGAGGAGTTCTGGGACGAAGCATCCCGCCACCTTCCCGGCGAAGAGCTCCGCATCCCTGAATACAGGGCGGCCTTGCTGGATCGCTTCGGCAACTCGAGGATCGCCCACCACCTCGCACAAATTGCGACGGACGCCAGCACCAAGCTAAGGATGCGGGCCATCCCCGTGCTTCGCGCTGAGCGTGATGCGGGCCGAACTGGTCAAGGCGCAGCCCGCATGATCGCCGCGTGGGCCTCTTTCGTGGGGACGAATCCGGGTCTGCAAGATCCGCAGTCGGATGCCGTAGCGGAAGCCAACCGGCTGGTCGGCGGTGAGCGGGTAACGGCTCTCTTGGCATTGCTGGATGCTGAACTCGCCCGGGATCCCGCGATAGTGAAACTCATCGAGGACCTCAGTATGGGATTCCCACGCGCAGAGGTGCCTGCCCGTGCGGCGGCTTCGGGCACTGCGGCGTAGGGTATTCACGCGATTTCTTTGACCGGCCCAGGCTGTCGATTTCCTTCGGCGTCCTGGGCCGCTGCCGCTTTAACGCCACCCTCGTACACGTTGTGAGGCCCGCTCTGCATGCTTTGGCGTGATCTTAGGGCGCAGAGCGGGCCTCGCAACGCCCGCAATTGGTGGAACTTTCAAGGAAACATTTGGCAATCGATTGCCAATTGCTTGCCAAAGTGACTAGAATTACAACAGCTGCACAACCGATCTTCGATTCCAGTGGTTCCCACATACTGTCGAGTCGACTCGGGCCGCAATGACGCGAAGGGTAAAGGAGCCCGCATTGAAAAAGCTCAGCAAACTCAGCATCGTCGGTTACGGTGCCGGCGACGCCGCCAATAACCTGGCCTTCACTACCGCAACCATGTTCCTGCTGGTCTACTACACGGACGTCGCAGGAATCTCGGCAGCCGCGGCCGGCACCTTGCTCCTGGTGGTGAGGATCTTCGACGCCTTCGCCGATGTCTTCGCCGGACGCATGGTTGACCGCACCTACAGCAAGCGCTTTGGGAAGTTCCGTCCGTTCATCATGTTCGGTTCCATTCCGCTGCTGCTCCTCAGTGTCGCCACATTCTCCGTGCCGCAACTGGGCGAGACGGGCACCTTGCTCTACGCCTACGTGACCTATGCTGCTTTGGGGTTGGCGTATTCCTTGGTCAACATCCCTTATGGCTCGTTGGCCGGGGCAATGACGCAGGACCCCGGTGATCGTGCCAAGCTGGGCTCCGCCCGCACGGTGGGTGCACTGTTGGTGGGCTCTGCCCTGGGCATCTTCGTCGCTCCACTGATAAAGCCGGGTGCAGACCTCCAGTCCACGTTCACCACCATCACGCTCGTCTTTGTTGCGATTGGTGCGGTGCTCTACTTCTTCACCGTTCTCACCGCCAAGGAACGTGTACATCGCTCGGTGCCCAACGTTTCCTTCAAGCAGAGCATGGACACCCTGAAGACCAATCGTCCGCTGCTCATGCTGTGCCTGAGCTCCTTCCTCTTTCTCACCGGCTATATGGCTCTGTCCTCCGTGCAGCTCTACTACTTGCGCGACGTCCTGGGCCGCTTGGATCTATACCCCGTTCTGGCCATCGTTCAGCTGGTCATGACGTTGGCCCTTGCGCCCTTGATGCCGCGATTGGTCCGCAGCTTGGGCAAGAAGAACGTATACATCGCTGCCGGCGCGCTCTCGATGCTGGGTGGAATCATTGTCTTTTTCTCGCCTCCTACCTTGGTCTGGGCCGGGTTCTCGGGGCTGGTGGTCAGTCTTATGGGCGTCATGGCCGTGAATATCGTGGTGTGGGCCCTGGAAGCCGACACTGTGGAGTATGGCGAGTGGAAAACCGGCGTCCGGACCGAGGGGATCACTTATGCCCTGTTCTCCTTCACGCGTAAGACCGGCCAAGCCGTGGGTGGCGCCCTTGCCGCCTATTGCCTCGCGGTTGGGGGATATAAGTCAGGGGTTACGCAGAGCCCCGAAGCCCTCCAGGGAATTCAGTTCGCCGCCGGGGCGCTGCCGGCCATCATGACCATCCTGGCGATCCTGGTGATGACCAAATACAAGCTCACTGATGCTCTTCATGCACAACTTGTGGGGGAGATTGGCGCCCGCCGTTCTGCGGAGGTCCCGAGCGGCAACCTCGGGAGAGCTTCGGAAGAAGCTGCAGCCAGCCAGGCCCCGTAGCGCAGTTCACCGGGCAGGTAGAAATATCCTAAAAGTATTCGGCAACCGGTTGCCACTTGATGCAATCCGACCTAAAATCGTACTTAATCCGATTCAGCCACATCCCGAAAGGAAAAGCTGTGAAAATCATTGCCGCTGAAGTCTTTGTGACCAGCCCGTCCCGTAACTTCGTCACCCTGCGTATCACCACGGAGGATGGTGTGACGGGCATCGGTGACGCGACGCTCAACGGCCGTGAACTCGCCGTGGCTGCGTACCTCAAGGAGCACGTGGCGCAGCTGCTGATCGGGAAGGATCCGCACCGCATTGAGGACACCTGGCAGTTCCTGTATCGCAGCTCCTACTGGCGGCGCGGTCCGGTCACCATGGCCGCGATTGCCGCCGTCGACATGGCGCTGTGGGACATCAAGGGCAAGGTTGCCGGGATGCCGGTCTACCAGCTGCTCGGTGGTGCTTCCCGCAACGGGCTGCGCGCCTACGGCCACGCATCCGGTGCCGACATTCCGTCGCTGTTCGACTCCGTTCGCGAGCATCTGGAGCTGGGCTACAAGTCCATCCGCATCCAGACCGCCGTCCCCGGTATCAAGGCCGTCTATGGTGTCGCCGCGCAGGCCCAAGCCTCGGGAGAGCGGTATGACTACGAGCCCGCCGGCCGTGGCAACTTCCCCTTGGAAGAGGACTGGGACACTCGCGCCTACCTACGCCACCTGCCCACAGTTTTCGAGGCCGTGCGCAACGAGTTCGGCCCGGAAATCCCGCTGCTGCACGACGGTCACCACCGAATGACCCCGATTCAGGCCGCAAAGCTCGGCAAGGCCCTGGAACCGTACGACCTCTTCTGGCTGGAAGACTGCACCCCCGCCGAAAACCAGGAAGGTCTGCGGCTGGTCCGCCAACACACCACCACCCCGCTGGCCATCGGCGAAATCTTCAACACCGTGTGGGACTACCAGACGCTCATCAAGGAACAGCTGATCGACTACGTCCGTGCAGCGTCCACCCACTTCGGCGGTATCTCACCGTTGAAGAAGGTCATGGACTTCGCGGCCCAGTATCAGATCAAGTCCGGTTTCCACGGCCCCACGGACATCTCCCCGGTGGGCTTCGCCGCCCAGCTCCACGTTGGCCTGGCCATTCACAATTACGGCATCCAGGAGTACATGCAGCACTCGAACAAGACCAACGAGGTCTTCCAGCAGTCCATGACCTTCAAGGACGGCTACCTGCATCCCGGCGATGAGCCCGGCATTGGCGTCGAATTCAACGAAGAAGCCGCTGCCGCCTTCCCGTACCAGCAGGCCTACCTGCCGTACAACCGCCTCGTGGACGGCACAGTTCATGACTGGTGAGACTCTGTCCCTGGCAGGCGGCCGTCACCACATCGTGGTCATGGGCGTGGCCGGCTGCGGAAAGAGCACCATTGGTGCCGCCTTGGCCGAGCGTCTCGGCGCTGAATTTCTCGACGGCGATTCGCTGCACCCCCAGGCGAACATCGACAAGATGGCCTCGGGTACTCCGCTGAACGACGACGACCGCGCACCGTGGCTGGCCGAAATCGGCGGGCGATTCCCGGCGTCGAACTCTGCTCTTGTCATCGCGTGCAGCGCGCTCAAGCGCTCGTATCGGGACATCATCCGCAGCGCTGATTCGTCCGTGGTGTTCGTGCACCTGCACGGCACCCGCGAGTTGCTGAACGCGCGAATGACGTCCCGGCCCGGACACTTCATGCCGGCCTCGCTGCTGGACTCGCAACTGGCCGCGCTGGAGCCATTGCAGGACGATGAAGCCGGAATCGTTGTGGACATCGCACTGCCCGTTGAGGAGATCGTGAAGGACGTACTTGCTGCGCTGAAAGGCCAATCCGCGGCGTCGTCCGGGCCGTTCCTGGTGGACCTGAAAGCGGCCCCGTTCAACCTTGACGACGCCGGGGTGGAATGGGTGGAGAGCACCATCGGCTCCATGACCCTGGAAGAGAAGATCGGCCAGCTGTTCATCAACCACAACAATGATTACTCCCCGGAGTACCTCGACGGCGTGCTGGAGAACTTCCACGTAGGTGGCATGCGCTATAGGCCAGGACCGTCCAAGGCCGTGCAGGAACACATCCGCTACGCGCAGTCCAAGACGCGGATCCCCTTGCTCATTGCGTCCAACCCCGAGATGGGTGGCGCAGGCAGTTGCGACGACGGCACGTTCGTCTCCACCCATCTGCAGGCTGGTTCTCATCCTGACAAGAACATCGCCCGGCAGATGGGCCAAGTGGCCGGCGTCGAAACTGCAGCGCTGGGCTGCAACTGGGCCTTCGCGCCGATCGTAGACATCCACTACAACTGGCGGAACACTGTCATCTCCACAAGGGCCTTCGGAAATGGCCCGGACATTGTGGTGGAACGCGCCAAGGAGTACTTCGACGGCATCAGTGAATCACCCACTGTTTGCGCCATGAAGCACTTCCCCGGAGATGGCATTGATGAGCGCGACCAGCATGTGGTCACGTCCTACAACACCCTTGGGTATGACGAGTGGGGCGCCAGTTACGGGCGCGTCTACCGCGAAATGATCGGTCACGGAGTGCAATCGATCATGGTGGGCCACATAGGAGCCCCTGAGGTGTCGCGGCACTTCAGGCCCGGTTTGTCCGACGCTGAAATCCTGCCGGCGACGCTGGCTCCGGAACTGTTGCAGGATCTGCTGCGGGGTGAGCTGGGCTTCAACGGTTTGGTCCTCACTGACGCTTCGCTCATGGTTGGCCTGACGCAGGCCATGAAGCGGCGCGACCTAGTGCCAGCGACGATCGCAGCGGGTTGCGACATGTTCCTGTTCTTCCGAAACCCCGACGAGGACTTCGGGTACATGTTGGACGGCTACAAGTCCGGCGTCATCACCGAGGGGCGCCTGCAGGATGCCCTGCGGCGGATTCTCGGCCTCAAGGCGAGCCTGGGGTTGCACCTTGCTTCGCGGGAATCCCTGGTTCCGGCGGCCGATGCCTTGACCGTCATCGGGAGTAAGGCGCACCGTGCCATTGCCGCTGATATCGCCGACAAGACGGTCACCCTGGTGAAGGATACGGCCCATCATCTGCCGATCACGCCGGAAACCCATAGGCCTATCCGCCTTTACGGGATTTCGGGTGGGGCCGACTTCACGCGGGCTGACCCACTGGCGTACTTGGACATTGTGCGGGAAGAACTGGAAGCGGCTGGCTTCGACGTGGAGGTGTTCAAGACCGCCGAGCAGCGCGAAGCAGCAGGGGAGTCCGGCATGAACTTTATGCGGGTCTTGTCTGAGGAAGCCACCGGAGATTATTCGGAGCGCTACGACGCCGCGTTCGTCTTCGCCAACGTGAAGGGTTTCGCCCAAGAGGCGGCCATCCGCATTAAGTGGTCGTCCCCGATGGCAGCCGAGATTCCCTGGTACGCCAAGGAAGTTCCCACCGTCTTCGTCTCGCTGAACCAGCCCAACCACTTGATTGATGTGCCCATGGTCAAGACCGCCATCCACGCACACGCAGCAACGCGCGAAGCCATCCGCGCAACCATTCAAAAGATCCAGGGGAAGTCCGAATTCCAAGGGACGTTCAACCAGAACGTCTTCTGCGATTCGTTCGACACCCGCCTCTGATTCCCTGTTCCCAGCAGGGAGAGTTCCTCCTCGCCATCACGGAGGAGCGCTGGAGCCCGGTACTGCCCACAAAGCAGTGCCGGGCTTTCTTCTGCCTTTTTACGGATGAGCGAGCCAATTGTGAACGCTAACAACGTTTCAAGTCAAGGGGTTTAGGGGCGGTTCGACGCTGCAATCACTTTGTGATCGGCGGCACTTGACCGACGGTATTGTTAGCGTTCACAATGGCATTCGCACCACCTTTCGTGGCATGTGGCACCCAGCTGGCCGCAGATCACAAAACGCTTCACCGCCGGACGCGCAGATGCTCCGGCTGCATCAGAGTTCGCGGCAATGCTGCCGCGGAAGGAGAGCATCGTGAGATTGAAGAAACTCCTGGGCGCCGTAGCGGTCGTCCTGACCTTGACCGTCGGAGCCACAGGTTGCGGTAGTCGCGGGGGCACTGCCGAGTCCACCAGCAGTGCAAATCCCAGCGATTCACTGGTTGGCATCTCGATGCCGACCCAGACGTCCGAGCGTTGGATCGCTGACGGCGCCAACGTTGAGAAGTCCCTGAAGGACCTTGGGTACAAGACGGACCTGCAGTTCGCCAACGATGACATTCCCACACAGGTTTCCCAGATTGAGAACATGCTGACGAAGGGTGCCAAGGCGCTCATCATCGCAGCCATTGATGGCACCACCCTGACGGACGTCCTGGCCAAGGCCAAGGAACAGAACGTCAAGGTCATCGCCTACGACCGCCTCATCAACGGCACTCCGAACGTCGACTACTACACCACATTCGACAACTACACCGTGGGTGTCCAGCAGGCCACGTCCTTGCTGACCGGCTTGGGTTTGCTGGACGCGAGCGGCAACAAGGTTGAGGGCAAGGGCCCGTTCAATGTCGAGCTGTTTGCGGGCAGCCCGGACGATAACAACGCCAACTTCTTCTGGACCGGCGCCATGGACACCCTTAAGCCGTACCTGGATGCAGGCACCCTGAAGGTTCCCAGCGGCCAGACCAACTTCGAACAGGCAGCCATCCTGCGCTGGCAGGCACCCGTAGCCCAGAAGCGCATGGAAGACATCCTCACCTCGGCCTACAGCTCGGGAACCAAGCTGGATGGCGTGCTGTCCCCGTATGACGGCCTGTCCATCGGCATCATTTCCGCACTGAGCAGCACCGGCGGTTACTCCACCGGCAACCTGCCCGTTGTTACCGGTCAGGATGCCGAGAAGGGCTCCGTGAAGTCCATCATCGCCGGCGAACAGTACTCCACGATCTTCAAGGACACCCGTCAGCTCGGATCGCAGGCAGTGAAGATGGTTGACGCTGTCCTGAAGGGAACGGAGCCGGAAACCAACGACACCGAGACCTACGACAACAAGGTCAAGGTTGTCCCGGCCTTCCTCCTGAAGTCCGTCATCATCACCAAGGACAACTTCCAGAAGGAACTGATCGACTCCGGCTACTACACCGAAGCCGACGTCAAGTAATCACGTCCCCGGGCGGTGGCCCCCCGCCTCTGTGCTGCAGTGCGCAGTGCGGCGGGGCCACAGCCTCCTTCAGAGCCTCCGAGTCCTCGGCCTGGCCAAGTTCCAACCAGTCAGCGGGAATTGACGATGAACGTACCCATTCTTCAAATGCGAGGAATCACCAAGACCTTCCCCGGGGTAAAAGCCCTTCAGGACGTCACCCTGGACGTCAACCGAGGTGAAGTTCACGCCATCTGTGGCGAGAACGGAGCAGGGAAGTCCACCCTCATGAAAGTGTTGTCCGGCGTCTACGCGCACAACACTTTCGACGGCGACATCCTCTTCGAGAACGAACCCTGCGAGTTTTCGAGCATCACGGACAGCGAGAAACGTGGCATCGTGATCATCCACCAGGAACTGGCCCTGAGCCCGTACCTGTCAATCGCCGAGAACATCTACCTCGGCAACGAACTTGCCAATAAGGGCTGGGTGGACTGGCGGAAGACCAACCTGGAAGCCGCCAAGCTGCTGGCTCGCGTAGGCCTCAGCGAGAACCCGGTCACCCCCATTCAGCACATCAGTGTTGGCAAGCAGCAGTTGGTGGAGATCGCCAAAGCGCTGTCCAAAGAGGTGAAGCTACTCATCCTTGATGAGCCCACGGCGGCGTTGAACGATGAAGACTCGGACCATTTGCTGGACCTCATCCTGCACCTCAAGGGCCAGGGCGTTACCAGCATCATCATCAGCCATAAGCTCAACGAGATCCGCAAAGTGGCCGACGCCGTCACCATCATCCGCGATGGCAAGTCCATTGAGACCCTGCGCCTGGACCAAGGCCAGATCACCCAGGAACGCATCATCCGGGGCATGGTTGGACGCGACCTTGAAAGCCTCTATCCGGACCGGACCCCCAACATCGGCGAGGAAGTCCTCCGCATTGAAGACTGGACGGTCCAGCATCCGCAGGATCATTCCCGGACCGTGGTGAACAACGCCAGTTTGAATGTACGCAAGGGCGAAGTCGTAGGCCTTGCCGGCCTCATGGGTGCCGGCCGGACCGAGCTGGCCATGAGTGTGTTCGGCCGGACCTACGGACGGGCGGTATCGGGCAAGGTCTACAAGTACGGCAAGGAAATCGACACCTCCACGGTTTCCGACGCAATCGACCACGGGATTGCGTACGCCACCGAAGACCGCAAGCACTACGGCCTGAACCTGATTGAAGACATCAAGCGGAACATCTCCATGGCAGCACTGAACAAGCTGGCCAAGCGAGGCTGGGTGGATGGCAACAAGGAGACCACCGTTGCCAACCACTACCGGAAGAGCATGAACATCAAGGCTCCTTCCGTTGCTGCCATCACCGGCAAGCTCTCGGGTGGAAACCAACAAAAGGTGGTGCTGAGCAAATGGTTGTTTTCGGACCCCGACGTCCTGATCCTGGACGAGCCGACCCGAGGGATCGACGTCGGCGCCAAGTTTGAGATTTACACGATCATTGCGGAGCTCGCAGCGGCTGGGAAAGCCGTCATTGTGATCTCCTCTGAGCTTCCGGAGCTCCTGGGCATCTGCGACAGGATCTACACGCTGTCCGCGGGCCATATCACCGGCGAAGTCCCCATCGCCGAAGCCACCCAGGAATCCCTCATGCACTTCATGACTCAAGAAAAGGAATAGCGAACATGTCCGCCCTACGAGAATCCCTTGGCTTCCTCACAAGCCGCCTTCGCCAGGTTGGCATCTTCGTCGCCTTGATCCTGATCGTCATCCTCTTCCAGGTCCTGACAGATGGCATCCTGCTCCAGCCTCAGAACGTCACCAACCTGGTGGTCCAGAACAGCTACATCCTGATTCTCGCCATAGGTATGGTGATGGTCATCATCGCCGGGCACATCGACCTCTCCGTTGGGTCCATTGCCGGCTTCATCGGCGCCGTGGCAGGCGTG
This sequence comes from Paenarthrobacter sp., assembly GCA_031179305.1. Lineage (GTDB taxonomy): Bacteria > Actinomycetota > Actinomycetes > Actinomycetales > Micrococcaceae > Arthrobacter. The sequence continues at coordinate 24,512 of JAPSHX010000026.1, forward strand.
ATGATCGTCCATTGGGGCTGGGCGTGGTGGATTGCCATCCCGGCCTGCCTCCTGGTGGGCGCCCTGGTGGGTGCGTGGCAAGGCTACTGGATCGCCTATGTGGGCATCCCGGCGTTCATCGTCACCCTGGCAGGAATGTTGATCTTCCGTGGCCTGACCCTTATTACGCTCAAGAACCAGCAGATCACCCCGTTCCCGAACGAATTGCGCGCCCTCGGTGGCGGTTTCCTCCCAGACATTTCCGGCGGCACGTCCGTGCTTGAATGGTTGACGGTCATCCTCGGTGTCGGCGGTACAGCTGCCATTCTGTTCCAGGCCATCAAGGAACGCCGGGTGCGCCGCAAGTTCAACCTGGAGAATGAACCGAGGGCGTGGTTTGCCGTCAAGAACGGGTTCATCGCAGTGCTGATGCTCATCATCACCTTCCTCTTGGCCAGCTACCGTGGCACCCCGATTGTCCTGATCGTCCTGGCTGTCCTGGTGATCGTCTACTCGGCCCTGATGAACAACAGCATCTTCGGCCGGCACACGTACGCGATCGGCGGCAATCTGCACGCGGCAGAGCTTTCGGGCATCAAAACCAAAAAGGTCACCTTCCGTCTCTTCGTTAACATGGGTGTCCTCGCTGCCCTGGCCGGGCTGGTCTTCACAGCTCGCCTGAACTCGGCACAACCCGCAGGCGGTACCGGCTTCGAACTGGACTCCATCGCTGCCGCGTTCATCGGCGGCGCTGCAGTCCAGGGCGGCATAGGAACAGTCGCCGGCGCCATGATCGGCGGCCTCATCATGGGCGTCCTCAACAACGGCATGTCCATCCTTGGCCTCGGCACGGACTACCAGCAGCTCATCAAGGGCTTGGTGCTGCTGCTCGCCGTCGCGTTCGACATCTTCAACAAGAACCGCACCGGATCCGGTGGAGGCTCGTCCATTGGCCGCCGTTTCAAGTGGAAGACCACGCCTCCGGCAACCGAAACATCCACCCCCGCCAAGGCTGAGCCTGTCGTCGTCGACGCGAAATAGCGGCTGATGTCCAGAGGGGGAGCAGCGAGGCCTCCTGTCATGGGTGACGTGGCAAGAATGGCGGGAGTCTCGCACCAAACCGTTTCCCGCGTCCTGAACAACCATCCGAACGTCAGTGGCAAGACCAAGGAACGCGTGGAATCAGCCATCGCACAGCTTGGGTACCGCCGCAACACTGCGGCCCGCAGTTTGGTGACCCGGCGCTCCCGGACCATCGGCGTGCTCGCCTGCGAAACAGGTCAGTTCGGCCCCGCGAACACCCTCCTGGGAGTCGAGCAAGCGGGGCGTGAAGCAGGCTACTTCGTCAGCATTGCGAACCTCCGGGAAGTGACCGACCACAGCGTCAACGATGCCATTGCGCACTTCCGTAACCAGTCCGTGGACGGGATCGTCATCCTGGTTCCGCACCCCGACGTCCTCGCGGCCCTGCGCGATGTTTCCTTTCCAGTTCCGATCGTGGCTGTCGGGGCAGGCGCGGGCAACCAGCTGACGGGCGCCTCCCTGAACCAGCGGCTCGGCGCCCGCCTTGCAGTTGACCATCTGATCGGCTTGGGGCACCGGCGTATCGCACACATCTCCGGACCGCCGCACTGGATAGACGCGGCCGAGCGCATCAAGGGATGGCAGGAATCGCTGGCTAATGCTGGATTGGACGCGGACGTCCTGCTCCAAGGCGGCTGGGACGCGGCATCGGGGTACCGTGCCGGACTGAACCTCATCCAGCAACACACTGTTACGGCCGTATTCGTCGCCAACGACCAGATGGCGGTGGGCGTATTACGCGCCGTCCAGGAAGCCGGCCTGCACGTGCCGGGCGACATCAGCGTGGTGGGTTACGACGACCAACCAGAGGCCGAATTCTTCATGCCACCCCTGACCACCATCAAGCAGGACTTCGAGGAACTCGGCCGCCGTTGCATGGAAGCGGTGCTGCAGCAGCTGGATGGCGACGGTGGGATCGGCGACCAGATCGTCAATCCCCGCTTGGTGATCCGCGCCACCACGGCGGCCCCACTAAACTAGGAGCCATGACTTCCACGCCTGATACTGCTGCTGCCCGCGCCCGCCTTCTTGAACTCATCAAAGAACTCGCGGTGGTCCGCGGCAAGGTGATCCTCTCCAGCGGCAAGGAAGCGGACTATTACATCGACCTCCGCCGCATCACTTTGCACCACGAGGCCTCCAAGCTGGTTGGCCAGGTCATGTTGGCAATGATCGACGACGTCGGCGTGTCAGTTGAGTGCGCGGGCGGACTCACCATGGGTGCCGACCCCGTAGGTACCGCTGTGATGCACGCTGCAGCCGACGCTGGCCGTGCCGTGGATGCCTTCGTTGTCCGCAAGGCCCAGAAGTCCTACGGCATGGGCCGTCAAGTGGAAGGTCCCTCGGTTGAGGGCCGCAACGTTGTGGTCCTGGAGGACACGTCCACCACCGGCGGGTCCGCACTGACCGCCGTCGAAGGTGTCCGCAAGGCGGGCGGCAACGTTGTGGCCGTGGCTGTGATCGTGGACCGTAACACCGGCGCCAAAGAAAAGATCGAAGCCGAAACCGGCGTGCCGTACCTCTTCGCGTTCGGCAAGGACGAACTGGGCCTCGACTAGGAACTGCGGGGCTGTAAGGCAGCGCCCGGGAAGCTTATGCTTGCTGCGTGGACGTTCAAGTAGGGAAGCTCACGGCACCGCCGGAGGTGAACGAGAACCTCCCCAAGCCGGTGGCCCCGGAACCGGAAAAGGCCGGGGATCCGGACTCATGGGCCCGGATCCTGCCCTACGCTGCCCGGCTGAAGAAGACGTCCCGCCGTAACTTCCTCATCACCGCCGGAGCCTCGGCAGCGCTGTCCGCGGACATGATCTTCACTCGGCGGGTACAGGCCGAGCGGCGGACCACCAAGATCCTCCGCGTCCCCGATCCGTACTCGGACCTGTACTTCCCCAAGGCCAGTTGGATCCTCTTTCCCGGCTATAAAACCAGTTGGGAAGAGGCCCAGTGGATCCTCAACTCGCTGCGTCCTGCCCTGCATCAGCGAGGCCGCCTTGCCGCCGTCGGATATTCAAACCTGGGCCTGGACGTGGACGAAATAGTCCGCGAAATCATCCTGCACGTCCGTGAGCTAAAACTGGAGAAGCTATATTTTTACGGCCACAGCTTCGGCGGAATGCTCGCCACCCAAGTCGCTGCCCGCCTGCTGGAGCTGCACGGCGTCGAAGCTCAATTGATCGTCCTGGACTCCAGTCCCTTCAGCCGTGCCGATGTCCTGGACAAGAGCTGGTTCGACGGTGTGGTGTTCCTCTACGAGAACGGCTTCCGCATCCCGTCGGTCCTGCGCGGCGGCTATGAGCTGGGGGAGCGTGTGGCACATAAGGACGAGCGCACGTGGCGGCAAATCCTCGACCAAACCTTGGAACAACTATCGCCGATCGCCCCTTCCAGCGTGCTGATACAGACCGAGTCGGCGTACATTTACCACTTTGACGGCCTCCGCCTGGCTGGAAAGATCGGTGGCGCCAACATGGCTTTCATCGGCAACGCCAAGGACGCCACTGTGGACTATGTGTCGGCGCGTGCGGGGTGGAGCAAAGTCTTCGGGGCCAACATGGCGATGCCCACTCTCAGTACGGAAGGCGCGCGGCCCGCCCACGCCAGTCCGCAATGGAACGGCAGCATCTACCGGCCGCTGCTGGAACGTATCCAGGATGAGCTCCAGCCGCTCCCGCCTGAGCCTGAGGAACCGTCGTACCGGGAGCCGAACGGCAGGGTGATCCGGCCGGCCTAGGAGTTCTCCAGCCAGGCCCTGTCAGGTAGCTTCCCGCAGCGATTCAACCTCGACGGCGGTGAGGCCTGCCTCACGCAGAAAGTTTCGCACGCCGCCGAACTCCTGTGCGAAGCGGGCCAGGAAATGCCGCATGGCAGCTTCGGGGCTCTGCAGGATCATGAGGTCTGGGCTGAAATACTCCGCCGGTGTTGAGGGGACGCTCAGCCGCCACGTTTCTGCCATGACTTCCAGGACGTCCGGCAGGTTGGCTGTGGTGGCCGCATAGTCTGCTACCACCTGGTCCTCTGCCACTCCTGCTGCCAGAAGCCCGATCGCCGAAACCACACCTGTCCGGTCCTTGCCCAGCGAACAGTGAACCAGCGTACGTTTACCGCGGGCGACCGGTCGCAGGGCATCGCCCACCCATTCGGGCCGCAGCCGGATCCATCCCAGATACAGATCCCCGAGGTCTTCGGCCGTTTCCACGGCCTGTAGCGACCCGGCGATGGCGTTCGGGTCCAGCGGGTTATGGATGAGTTCGACGGCGGACGGGACGACGGCGGCAGGCCCGCCGTCGCCGTCGTCCTGAACCAGCCACGGAACCAACGAGCGCTCAAGCTCACTCCGCAGGTCCACAATTGCCTGGATGCCGTGCTGCGCCAGGAAACCCGATGTTGCAGCGGCATCCAAACCGAACGGCTGGCTTCCCCTGAGTATCCGGCCGCCGGCCAAGGGACGCAGATTGAGCACAGCCACGGTTTTGTCCTCTTTAGATCTGGCTCTTGAGGTCGGCCACGGAGTTCAGGATCTGGTTGGGCCGGAACGGGAAGGACACAATTTCTTCGCGCTGCGTGATGCCGCTAAGTACCAGGACTGTGTGGAGGCCTGCTTCCATGCCGGCCACGATGTCCGTGTCCATGCGGTCGCCGATCATTGCCGTGGTCTCAGAGTGGGCGTCGATCTGGTTCATGGCGGAGCGGAACATCATGGGGTTCGGCTTGCCAACAATGTAAGGTTCCCGGCCCGTGGCCTTGGTGATCATGGCCGCGATGGCTCCGGTTGCCGGCATAGGGCCATCCTTTGAGGGACCGGTGGCGTCCGGGTTGGTGGCGATGAAGCGGGCGCCGGCCAGGATGTGGCGGACGGCCATGGTGATCGCTTCGAAAGAGTAGGTGCGGGTTTCGCCGAGCACCACAAAGTCCGGGTCGGTGTCGGTGAGGATGAACCCGGCCTCGTGCAGGGCCGTTGTGAGTCCCGCTTCGCCGATGGTGTAGGCACGGTTGCCCGAATCCGAGGACTGGACCTGGTCCTTGAGGAACTGGGCGGTAGCCAGCGCGGACGTCCAGATGTTCTCTTCCGGGACTTCCAGGCCGGACGCGCGCAGGCGGGCTGCGAGGTCACGGGGAGTGAAGATGGAGTTGTTGGTCAGGACCAGGAAGCGCTTGGATGTGTCCACCCAGCGCTGGATCAGCTCAGCCGCGCCAGGGATTGCCTGGTTTTCGTGAACCAGGACGCCGTCCATGTCCGTGAGCCAGCATTCGATTTCGTGGCCGTTCCGGTAAACCGATGTGGACGTGGTTTCATCTGCCATATTTGCCTCCGGCTGGGGTTGTACATGCACTGCAACCCAGTCTTTCATCATTCGGGCGGCGGGACATCCTGAGTTCCCCTTATGTGGATAGTTCTGCCCATATGGATAGCTGCTTTGACTTGTGTTGGGCGCGACATGCTCGACTACGCTTGTTGCGGCGCTGGGCTTGTTGGCGCCGGCGTGCCACCACCGTGGGTCGGGGGATCGACATGGTGAATTTTTAGGTGCCGCCGCATTGTTAGCAGGTCCCCTCGTTCCGGATCGTCACCAGGTGTCCCCAGAGACATCCCGGTGACCACCGCATGTGAAAGGGCCTGTCATGAGCAACAACAACGGAGTGCCTCAGCCTCCCTACAACCCGGATGGCGTCCCGCAGCCGCGATACGACACCGGCAAGGACCAGTACAGCAAGTACCAGCCCGGGCAAAGTCAGCCCATGTATCAGCCGGAAGCCCAGACTGAGGCTTTCCCATCACAGCCCGACCCGACCCAGGCGTTCCCTGCGCAGCAGCAAGGAAACCAGCCAGGGCATCCCGACGGTGCGTACGCCGAAACCGTCCACCGCTACCCGCAGGCCCAGCAGGGGCAGCCCGGCTTTCCTCCGCCGGGTGGCGGTTACCCGGGCCAGCCGGGCCAGCCGGGCGGACCCGGCCAGAACCCGGGCGACCACAACAAGAAGTCGCTGTTCCTCATCCTGGGTGGTGTGGCCGTCGTCGTGATTATTGCGCTGGTGGTGACGTTCACGTGGCTGATCCCGTCCATGACCAAGCCGACTGCAGTTGACACTCCGCTGCCATCGGTGACGTCCTCCGAAGAAGCATCAGAGGCCGCAGCCGAGCCGTCGGCTGAACCTTCCGGGGACGCCTCGGCATCCTCCGAGATCCCCGCTGATGCCATTCCCCTGCCCGCAGGGTGGGACGAATTGGCCGGACCCGGCAACGTACCGGCTGATGGCGATCCGCTGTTCAGCAAGTGGGTCTCGGGTGAGTCCTCCTTCCAGTACCTGGCCGAGTGGACCCACGACGAGTCGTTCGGCATCACCAAGGACCCCACCACCGGTGTAGAAATCCAGAAGAAGGCCCAAGGAACTGTGGAGGCCGACGGAGACGGAATTGCGCTCGCCTACGCGTTCTTTGCGGAGTCTGAGGAAGGCAAGTTCGGCAAGGACCCGGCGGAGATCAAGAAGGCCATC
>JAPSHX010000013.1 GCA_031179305.1 Paenarthrobacter sp.
ACTCGTCGCCGCCTAGGTCTACTGGGTAGCGACACATCAAGCCCCGACGCTGGGCTGCCTGCACTCTTCGCAACAAGTGACCCCGACCGTCGGGGAGGCAGCCCAGCAACGGGGCTTTCCCATGCCCCGCGCACTCCGCTTCGCGGCCTAGCTGCACAGCATGCCGGGCGCACGGCACGCTCCGCAGGGAACCCCCGAAACGGCCAGGGTGGAGACGGGCAGGGCGGAGGCGGGGCAGCGCAGGGCAGGGTGGAGACGGGCGGAGGCGGGGCAGCGCGGGGCAGGGCGGGGTTGGGCGGGTTTGGGCCGGGCACAAACCTAGCGCTGCCGGGCCACCCAGCGCACGGACAACGTGGTGCACACGCAGAACGCGAGTACCGAGCCAAGGATCACGAACAGCGGGACAGTCCACCCCCCGGTAACACTGTGCACGAACCCAACGACAGTGGGAGCCAACGCAGCGAAGCAGTAGCCAACGCCTTGCACCACGGCGGACATCTTCCCGGCGGCGGCCTGCGATTGTGCGAACTTGATGATGGCAATGAAGATCACCGTGATGCCTCCACCCTGTGCAACACCGCCCAGCGAGGACCACATCCACCAGCACTCAGGTGCCAGCAACAAGCCAACGGGAACTGTAAGCCATAGCGCACTCAAGGTGACTGCGACCGTCGTCGTACTCGCGAACCGGGCCAGGAGCGGCACACCCAAGCCGCCCACAATCGCGAAGATCTGGAACAGCGAGGAACCTGCACCGGCCTCGGCGGTGCCCATGGCGAGTTCGTCGGACAGGAAGCTCGGCAGCCAGGCGGTAACCCCGTAGTAGGAGAACGCCTGGCCCGCGAAGCCAAGTGTGAGGCCCACAGTCAGCCATCGAACACCCGCAACACGACCGGCACCGGCAGAGGACGGAGCAGGAACCGCCAGGGGAACAAAGGCCTTCCGGGCACCAACAGTGGGTACCCAGAACAGGATGGCCGCCAAAGCCAACAAAGCGCTCGCAGCCAAGGCAAGTCGCCATCCCACCAGTTCGGCAAGGGGCGCCGTGGCCACGGAAGTGAGGAACGAGCCAACGTTGAGGGCGGCCGTGTAGACGCCCATGGCCGTTGCCTGGCGCCGGGGCGCGAAGTCGCGCCGGATGATGAGTGGCACTGCTATGTTGCCGATAGTGATGGCCACACCAATGATGACCGTGCCCACCATCACCGAAACGCCACCGCCGCTGGAGCGGATCACCACGCCGGCCAGCACACCAAGAAGCGTGAGCATCACGGCGACTTCTGCCCCAAGACGGCGGCCTGCCAGTGAGGCCAAGGGCGAAGCAAGGGAGAAGCAGAGCACGGGGATGCCGGTCAGCAGTCCGAGCTCAACCGGAGAGAACCCAAGGTCCTGCTGAAGGGAGTCCACCACGGGCGCCACCGCCACGAAAGGGCCCCGCATGTTGAGGGCGATCAGTCCGATGCACGCAAGGATCAACCAGCCTCGGGGAATCTTGGCAAGAAATTGGCTCAAGGGACAGGCCGAAATGTGACAGGAAGCGTTTTCATCACTTTCATTGCTATCACGCTCCCGCGCCGCGAAGGGCCATATGGAGCGCTTATCCCGCTGCTTGAAGCGTGGCCTCAATCACTGCCGGCGACAGGACGTGCTGGGTGACCATGTGGCTGGCGCCCAGGATCGCTGCATGCTGCCCGGCCATGGAAATGCCGATGCGCAGGTGCGTCGTGGCCAGGGGCAGGGACCGCCGGTAGACCACTTCGCGGATCCCCGCCACCAGATGCTCGCCTGCTTCCCCCACGCTGCCTCCGATGACAATGATGGACGGGTTGAGCAGGTTGACCACGGTGGCGAGCACATCACCGACGTCGCGCCCGGCCTGCCGAAGCGCCTGAATTGCCTGCAGGTTGCCCTCATCAACAAGCCGCAGGACGTCAGCGCCGTTGGTAGCTTCCAGCCCTTGGGACTGTAGTTGGCGCGCGACGGCGGGACCTGAAGCAAGCGCCTCAAGGCATCCGTGGTTGCCGCAACGGCAGAGGACGTCGTCGCCGCGCGGGACACGGACGTGCCCGAGGTCGCCGGCGGTTCCGTTGGCGCCGCGCTGCAGTTGACCACTGCTGATGATGCCGGCGCCGATACCGGTGGCCACTTTGACGAACAGGAAGTTGTCGTGGTCCGGCCAGTACGCTGTCCGTTCACCGAGGGCCATGATGTTGACGTCGTTGTCCACCAGGACGGGAACCGGCAGGGAGCGCTGGACGAACGTGACGACGTCGAATCCGTCCCAGCCCGGCATGATGGGCGGCTTCACCGGCCGCCCGGTGTCGTGTTCAACGGGACCGGGGAGGCCGATGCCCATGCCTGCGAGGTCGCCGGGCTCACGGCCCGCTTCGGCGAGGATCTCGCGGCCTGCAGCAACGACGCGGCCCAGGACGATGTCCGGACCATCGGCGACTTCCTGCCCCAATCGTCGCTCCGCCAGGACGTTGCCGCCGAGGTCGGTGACGGCAACAATCACGTGGGTAGCTCCGACGTCGACGGCCAGGACCACCCGCGCTGCCGGGTTGAAAGCAAAACGCGACGGCGGCCGTCCGCCGGTGGAGCTCGCTTCGCCGGCGGGTCCGACGAGCCCCGCGCTGATGAGGGAGTCAATGCGTGAGGCCACAGTGGAACGGGCCAGTCCCGTGGTTTCGGCGAGCTCAGCGCGGGTGCGGGCCTTGCCGTCGCGGAGGAGTTGGAAGAGATTACCAGCGCGTGAAAGATTGCCGGCCTCTGGCGCGGAGGTGTTTCCGGCGTCGGTCCCGGCAGCTTTTGTCATCCAATTAGTGAAGCACGATTGCTTATGCATGTCACCCAGCGGAAGTTTGTCGGACTATCTGCAGCTTTTGCTGGACCATCGACAAAAGTACCCTTAGGCTGAAATGAGTGCGTAACCGGCGTGCTTGGTGGAACCTGTAGCTCCCTCGGCAAGGGCTCACTAGACTGGCGCCATCTCGCTGATACTCCAGAACAACCCTCCCCGGAAAAGGAACCCAATGTCTTATTCGATCCAGCTGTACACCCTGCGGGACGCTCTTCAGGAGGACCTGCCGGGCACCATTAGGAAGGTTGCCGAGATCGGTTTTACGCAGGTGGAGCCGTACAACTTTGTGGCCACGGCCAAGGAATTGGGTGAGGCATTGAAGGAGAACGGCCTGACCGCGCCTTCCGGGCATGCCCCGTTGTTGTCCCAGGATCAGGACGAGATCTTCGCTGCGGCCAAGGAACTGGGCATCACCACGGTGATCGATCCCTTCCTTCCCGCGGAGCACTGGCAGTCCGCCGAGGACATTCAAGCTACGGCCGCCAAGCTCAACGCTGCAGCGAAGAAGGGTGCCGGGTATGGCATCCGGGTGGGGTATCACAACCACGCGTGGGAGCTGGAGTCCACCATCGAGGGCAAGACCGCCTTGGAATACCTCGAGGGGTTGCTGGATCCGGAACTGGTCCTGGAAGTAGACACGTACTGGGTTGCCGTCGGCGGTCACGACCCGGTGGAGCTGCTGGCCCGCCTCGGTGACCGGGTGAAGCTCATCCACATCAAGGACGGCCCGGGGAACACCGACACCAAAGCACAACAGCCTGCCGGCCAGGGCACCATCCCGGTGCTGGACGTCATCGCCGCAGCCAAGTCCCTGGAAGTGGGCGTCGTGGAATTCGATGACTACTCCGGTGACATCTTCGAAGGCATCACCCAGAGCCTGGCCTACCTGACCGCCGCAACCAGCGCAGAGGCAGCCGCCGCAGCCAGCGCAGAGGCAGCCGGCGCAACCGGCGCCCAGGCAGCGGAAGGAGTGCAGGCATGAGCTTCACCCCTTCCACCCGGAAAGGCCCCGTGGGCGTTGCCGTCATCGGTGCCGGCAACATCAGCAAGCAGTACCTGGACAACCTGACGATCTTTCCCGACCTGAAGGTCCTGGTCATCGCGGACCTCTTCGTCGAGGCCGCGGAAGCCCGCGCCAAGGAATACGGGGTCGCAGAATTCGGTACGCCCGAGCTGGCACTGAACCATCCCGACGTCGAGCTCATCATCAACCTCACCATCCCGGCAGCGCACGTCGAAGTCGCCACAGCGGCAGTGAACGCGGGCAAGCACGTCTGGACCGAGAAGCCCTTCTCGCTGGACCGCGAATCCGGGCTGGGACTGCTCAAGGCAGCAGATGCAGCAGGTATCCGCCTCGGCACTGCCCCGGACACCTTCCTGGGTGCGGGCCTGCAGACGGCACGGCGGATCATCGAACGCGGCGACATCGGCACCCCGCTCACCGGAATGACCACGTTCCAGACCCCTGGCCCGGAATCCTGGCACCCAAACCCGGCGTTCTTGTTCCAGCACGGAGCCGGTCCCTTGTTCGACATGGGCCCGTACTACCTGACTGCCCTGATCCAGACCTTCGGATCGATCCGCAAGGTCGCCGCCGTCGGCTCCTCCGCCAAAGCGAGCCGCATCATCGGTTCCGGACCCAAGGCGGGCGAGGAATTCGCCGTCGAGGTCCCCACGCACGTCTCCGCGATGGCGCAGTTCGAAGGGGGCCAGTCCTCCCACAGCGTGTTCTCCTTCGAATCCCCCCGCCAACGCATGGGATTCGTGGAGATCACCGGCTCCGAAGCGACGCTGTCCCTCCCGGACCCGAACTACTTCGACGGCGACCTGAAGCTCTGGCGACCCGGTGCCGAAGAACCCGAGATCATCCCCGCCACCGGACCGGCCAACGGCCGCGGCATGGGAGCCCTGGACATGGCCCGCGCCATCCGTACCGGCGCACCGCACCGCGCCACGGGCGAACTCGCCTACCACGTCCTGGACACCATGGTCTCCATCACCGAATCGGTGGAATCAGGCACTTTCGTGGACGTCACCAGCAACGCCCCCGTCTCGGCTGCCCTTCCCGAGGACTGGGCCCCCGAAACAGCGACGCTCTAGAGGCGAGGAACACTATGACTATCCCTGGAAACACGCCACTGGGCGTTGCGGCAATCGGCTACGCCTTTATGGGCAAGGCCCACTCGAATGCGTGGCGGAACGTAGCCAGCTTCTTTGACGTGCCGGCCTTCGAGCAGAAAGTGCTCGTCGGCCGGGACGCCGGTGCCGTCGCAGAAGCCGCTGCCAAGTACGGCTGGGCCGAGTCCGCCACTGATTGGCGCTCCGTCATTGAGCGCGACGATATCCACATCATCGACATCTGCGCACCGGGTTGGATGCACGCCGAAATCGCCATCGCCGCGCTGGAAGCCGGCAAGCATGTCCTGGTGGAGAAGCCGCTGGCCAACACCATCGGCGAGGCTGAGTCGATGACGGCGGCCGCCGCTAAAGCCCGTGCCCGCGGCGTGCAGTCGATGATCGGCTTCAACTACCGCAGGGTCCCCGCGCTTGCCCTCGCCCGTGAGTTCATTGCCGAGGGCCGCCTTGGGACCGTTCGCCACGTCCGCGCAGCGTACTTGCAGGACTGGCTGACCGACGCCGAGTCCCCCATGACCTGGCGCCTACGGAAGGAAACCGCCGGATCCGGCTCCCTGGGCGACATCGCCTCGCACGCCATCGACCAGATCCTTTACCTTTTGGATGATGCCGTCACCGAGGTCTCGGGCCGTCTCCAGACCTTCGTGGATCAGCGCCCCGGCGCGGAAGGTCCGGAGGATGTCACGGTCGACGACGCCGCCTGGGTTAATCTGACTCTCGCCTCCGGAGCAATCGCCTCTGTGGAAGCCTCCCGCGTGGCTACGGGCCAGAAGAACTCCCTCAGGCTCGAGATCTACGGTTCGCTCGGTTCGTTGACATTCGACCTGGAGAACCTCAACGAACTCCAGTTCATGGACACCACAGTGCCTGTCCGCGAACAGGGATTCCGGAGAATCCTGGTAAACGAACCCGAGCACCCGTACCTCGGAGCGTGGTGGCCACAGGGTCACATCATCGGCTGGGAGCACACCTTCACCCACCAGATCCGCGATTTCCTTACCGCGATCGCCTCCGGTGAGGCACCGTCGCCGTCGTTCGAAGAGGGCCTGAACGTCCAGCACATCCTGGCCGCGGTGGAAGAGTCCGCGGCAGCCAAGAGTTCACTCATCCAGCTTTCCGCCAGCACCACTGAAGGAGCCTGACATGCCCCGCCCGTACACCCTGTTCACTGGCCAGTGGGCCGACCTCCCTTTCGAGGAAGTCGCGCGCCTCGCTTCCGGTTGGGGCTATGACGGCCTGGAAATCGCCGTTTCCGGAGACCACCTGGACGCCTGGCGTTGGGACGAGCCCGGCTACGTCGAATCCAAACTCGCTGTGCTGGAGAAGTACAACCTGAAGGTCTGGGCCATCTCCAACCACCTCAAAGGCCAGGCCGTCTGCGATGACCCGATCGACTTCCGCCACGAAGCCATTGTCGGCTCCCGCGTGTGGGGTGATGGGGAGCCCGAAGGCGTCCGCCAGCGCGCCGCCGAGGAAATGAAGCACACCGCCCGCCTCGCGCGCGCTTTGGGCGTGGATACCGTGGTGGGGTTCACCGGCTCCTCCATCTGGCAGTACGTCGCTATGTTCCCGCCCGTCCCCGAAAAGGTCATCGACGCCGGCTACCAGGACTTCGCCGACCGCTGGAACCCCATCCTGGACGTCTTCGACGAACAAGGGGTCCGTTTCGCCCACGAAGTGCACCCCTCCGAGATCGCCTACGACTACTGGACCACCGTCCGGACCCTCGAAGCGATCGGCCACCGGGAAGCGTTCGGCCTGAACTGGGACCCTTCGCACTTCATGTGGCAGGGCATCGACCCGGTGTCCTTCATCTGGGACTTCAAGGACCGGATTTACCATGTGGACTGCAAGGACACCAAGCTCCGCCCCACCGGCCGGAACACGGTCATGGGCTCGCATCTGCCTTGGGGCGACCCGCGCCGTGGCTGGGACTTCGTCTCCGCAGGACGCGGCGACGTGCCTTGGGAATCATCCTTCCGCGCCCTCACCGCCATCGGCTACGACGGACCGATCTCCGTGGAATGGGAAGACGCCGGCATGGACCGCCTCCACGGCGCCCCCGAAGCCCTGGCGGCGCTCAAGAAGTTCGACTTCCCGGCATCGCAAACCTCCTTCGACGCCGCGTTCAGCAGCAAGGACTAAGCACGTGACTCTCAGCAATGGCACCTCTGATGGAACAATCCGCTGGGGCATTCTCGGCACCGGATTTATCGCCGGGCTCCAAGCCAAGGACCTGAACGAGAACGGCTTCACCGTGCAGGCGGTCGGCTCGCGCTCACTGGAATCGAGCAAGGCGTTCGCGGAGCAGTATGGCGTTGCCACGGCGCATGGCAGCTATGAGGATTTGGCGGCTGACCCTTTGGTTGACGTCGTCTACATCGCCACACCCCACCCCTTCCACCACGCGAACGCCCTGCTGGCGTTGAATGCGGGCAAGCACGTGCTGGTGGAGAAAGCGTTCACCATGAACGCCCGCGAGGCTCAGGACATCATTGACCTGGCAGAGTCCAAGGGGCTTGTGGCCTTGGAGGCCATGTGGACGCGGTTCCTTCCCCATATGGTCCGCATCCGGGAGCTTATTGCGGCCGGCGCTATTGGCGAGGTCCGGAAGGTGGTGGCCACACATAACCAGAGCCTTCCCAAGGATCCGGCCCACCGGCTCAACGATCCTGCACTCGGTGGCGGAGCGCTGCTGGACCTGGGCATTTACCCGATCTCTTTTGCTTTCGACATCCTGGGCACACCTGCGTCGATCAAGGCCAGCGCTTCCATGTCGGCCACCGGCGTGGACCGCCAAACGGCGGCAATCTTCGAATACCCCGACGGCGCCCAAGCGATCGTTGATTGTGAGCTGGACGCCGCCAGCGCCAACCGCGCAATGGTCATCGGAACCGATGGGTGGATCGACATCGAACACACCTGGTACAACCCGGTTCCGTTCACGGTTTTCGGGGCTGATGGCACTGTTGTGGAGCGCTACGAGCAGCCCGTAAACAGCCGGGGCATGCAGTACCAGGCGGCAGAACTCGAACGCCTGATCCGCGCCGGCGAGACGGCGGGTACCATTTTGCCGCCGGCCGAGACCGTGGCCATCATGGCTGCCATGGACGAAATCCGGAAACAGATCGGACTTCGCTACGAATCTGACGCCACCCTGGAAGGAACCCAAGAATGAGTGATTCACCGCGCCTTGCCGAACTCCGCCAGCAGGAAGAAGAGTTGGTCTTCGCTTCGTTCGATCACCATGACGCATGGCGGCTCGGCTCGTTGATCGCCAACCACGCCATCGCCTCGGAGCTCGGGGTTGCGATCGATATACGGCGGCACAACATAGTCCTCTTCCGCTGCGTCCTTCCCGGTTCCACCGCCGACCAGGAGGAATGGATCCGCCGCAAGTCTGCTGCCGTGCTGCGGTTTGAGCACAGCACGGCCTTGTTAGGTGAAAAGTTTGCCGAACGCAACCCCCTTGGCGGCGGGTGGCTGGCCCCGGAGGACTACACGCTCGACGGCGGATCGTTCCCCATCCGCGTACGAGGCGCAGGCGTAATTGGTGCTGTTACGGTTTCCGGTTTGTCCTCGGACGAGGACCACCAGATGGCGGTGGACGGGATCCGCAACTATCTGAAAACGGTGGGGATTTAGGGACTCTCTCTAGCAGGAATCGGCTTTGATTTGGGTAAGCGGCTTCACTCGATTGAGCGAATGAACTCTACACAACGCAACGTCCCTTACCGGCTATTAATCCGTGGGTACCGGGAAGCCGACCACACGTCCGGAAGCACGGCCCGGGCGTCGCAGGGGCTGGTAGAGATTCCCACCGATTCCGCCGCCGCGCCCGGTCTTGGGCTGGAAATCGGCCGCATGAGCGCTTAGCGCCGAAATGTACATTTTCGCTAAATAAGCCTAAAATCAGGTTATGAGCGAGATGACAGTAACCGTTGCGCGTAGCCGGCTCTCCGAAGCGGTCGATACCGCGCGAGTGAGCCATGAACCGGTGTACTTGTTGCGCCGTGGTCGTCGCGTCGCTGCGCTGATCGATGCAGAGGATCTCGCGAAGCTAATCGAGGCAGCTGAAGACCTCCACGACCTCCGCGCAGCAAACGCTGCGCGGACCGAAATGACCGAGACGGGCGACGAAGCGGTGCCGTGGGAGGAAGTCAAAGCTGAGCTGGGCTTGGCTTGAGCTATGCAGTACAACTCGCGCCTGCCGCCGTCCGCCAGTTGCGAAAGCTCCCGCCGGATGCTCGCCGACGCATCCAGGCCGCCATCGAGATCCTCGCCGAAACACCTCGCCCGCCAGGGGCGAAAAAGCTATCCGGAAGCATCAGCGACTGGCGTGTACGTACCGGTGACTACCGCATCATCTACGAGATTCGTGACGCACAGCTCCTCGTTCTGGTGGTAGCCACGGGCCACAGACGCGACATCTACCAGCACTAAGGCGCGCCCGGCGAATCACCGCCCCTTCAGCACATATCGCCTTTCAGGGCGTCCGACGCCGTACTTGAGTCTGACCTCCAGCGCTCCCTCGTCGTGGAGGTACTCGAGGTAACGCCGGGCGCTCACCCGCGAGGTCCCCAGCTGCTCGGCGAGCTCGGCGGCAGAGAGGTCACCGGGCGCTGTTTTCAAGGCTGATTCAACCAGCTCGAGCGTCTCAACGCTGCAGCCCTTTGGCAGGCTCCGCTCGGAAGCGCCCAAGCCGAAGACCCGGTTCACGTCGGATTGCTCGGCCTCCACTTTGGAGGCGTCCAAGCCTTGGTAAGCGCTGAGGTAATGCTCCAGCCGCTCCTGCAGGTCAGCCTGAGAGAACGGCTTGATGAGGTAGTGGACGATCCCGCCCCGCAAGGCCTTTCGGACGGTTTCCACTTCCCGGGCAGCGCTGATCACCAGTACATCGAGGTCCGGGGCCACATCCCGGAGTTGGTGCATGAGTTCCAGCCCGTTGATGTCCGGGAGATGGATGTCCAACAGCACCAGGTCTGGCTGCAGCCGCTCGGTTTCCACCACAGCCTGGGCTCCCGTGTGCGCCACGCCCACCACCCCGAAGCCCGGCGTCCGCTGGATGAACCCGGCGTGGACCTTGGCCACCATGAAATCGTCGTCGACGATCAGAACCTTGATCACGGCTGCGTTGCCCCTTTGTCGAAGTTGGAGTGGTGCTTGTCGAAGCGTGCAGTGAACACGGCGCCTTCATCATTGGCCACCGTCAGGTCACCCCCGGAGCGCCGGCAGATCACCCGCGACAACGCCAAGCCAAAGCCCCGCGCATCGCCGGGTCCGGGCTCTTTCGTAGAGAAGCCTTGCCGGAAAATGTCCTCCGCGGAGCCGGAGGGCACCCCGGGACCGTTGTCCCTGACGGTCACTGTAACCTCGTCTCCCGAGTCGGCAACCAGCACGCCTACCGAGGCCCCGGGAAGTCCAGTGACGGCGTCGAACGCGTTATCCACCAGGTTTCCCACCACGGTGGTGAGGTCGCGTGACAGTTCCTCGTTGACGCGTGGCAGCGCGGACTTGGGATCCAGCTTCAGCTCCACGCCCCGCTCCGCCGCCAGGCTGGCCTTGGCGATCAGCAGGGCTGCGAGCGCGGGGTCCTCGATGCGGCTGGTGACGTCGTCGTTGAGCCGCGTCCTGTCTACGGTGGCTCCATTGACGAACTGCACCACGGAATCGTATTCGCCTATCTGGATCAGGCCGGAAATGACGTGGAGTTGGTTGGCGAACTCGTGGGCCTGGGCCCGCAAAGTATCGGTCACGGTCTTGGTGGCGCCGAGTTCACTCTCGAGGGAGGACAGCTCGGTCCGGTCCCTCAAGGTGGTGACGGAGCCGATGTCGCGTCCGTGGGAACGCAGGGCAACGCGGTTCATGACCACCAGCCGCTCCCCTACCAACACCAATTGATCCGCATCTGACTGCTCGCGGGTGAGGACTATTTTCAGCGCGGGGTCCACGTGGAGGGATCGCAGCTTCTTTCCCACACAATCCGGTGGCAGGCCAAGGAGTTGCCTGGCGCTTTGGTTGGCCACCGTAATGCGTTCGTGGGGGTCCAAAGCGACCACGCCTTCCTTCAGGCCCTGCAGCATCGCTTCACGGTTCTCCACGAGACCGGTGATTTCCCGCGGTTCCATGCCGAGGGTTTGCCGCTTGACGCGGCGGGACAGCAGGAATGATCCCGCAATGCCTAAAACACTGGCAACACCCAGATAGGTCAGCAGGTTGGGAATGGCGTCCCCCAGCCGCTCGATGGTGGATGGGTAGTTCCTGCTGACGGATGCTACACCGATGACTTTTCCGGAATCGTCCAGGACGGGGACGTGGGCGGACAGCACGGCACCGCTGCTGCCTGGCAGGACACCTGTCCAGGCGCGCCCTTCCATCACTTGGCTCTCACCCAGCGGCAAGGGTTGGCCCAACAGTCCGGGATCCGATGAAGCCACTACGGTGCCGTCAAGTTTGGCGAGTGCCACCTGTGATGATCCCGAAACGGTACGCACGGATTCGGCAACGGCAGGGAGGGCTGAACCGACGCGCGGTTCGGCCTCAGGCAGCAGCGCGCGAACAGTGGGGTTGCTGCCCAAGGCTTCAGCAGCCAGCAGCGCACGGCGCCCTTCAGTCCGTTCGAAGGTGGCGGCGGATTGGGCCAACGAAATGGCCACAACGGCAACAAGAACTGCCAGGACGATCAGTAACTGCAGCACAAGGTACTGCCCTGCCAGGGACATGCCTCTTCTTCGAGACAGTCGCGTGAGTGGAGTCACTGCTGGGTTCCTTTGGTGGCGCCTGGGAGCGGGGGAAAAACAGTTCCCCCGTGGCGTATCGGAACTATACCCCAGTGGCACAGAAGACCCCAGTGGCACGAAAGACCAGCTCAGACCGCAGAAGACCGTGAACGCAATGAACTTAAAGATCACTGCGAACACAAGAGTGATCCCTGTCACGCCCGGACCTAGCATCAAGTGAACAGGGCACAACGCTGATCGCCCTGCACCGAATTTTCGATGATGAGAAGAGGAACACCATGCGCCAGATCCGCGCATTGCGAGTCGCCGCCGTCGCCGCCGGCCTCGCCCTGATGGCCACCGGCTGCGGTGCTACAGGTAAGTCCACCGGTTCTGACAGCACCGGTGCAGCAGGTCCGATCACCGGACTCCAGATCATGGTTCCAAACACTCCGGGCGGTGGCTACGACACCACCGCCCGGGCAGCCGCCAAGGTACTGGACGACGAGAAGATCTCCACCAACACCGAAGTGTTCAACCTTGCGGGTGCGGGCGGTACGGTGGGCCTTGCCCGCATCGTCAATGAGAAGGGCAACGGTGACCTCACCATGCTCATGGGCTTGGGCGTTGTTGGAGCCAGCTACACCAACAAGTCCGAGTCGAAGCTGACGGAGACCACCCCGCTGGCGAAACTCATCGAGGAACCCGGCGCCATCATGGTCAGCAAGGATTCCCCCTACAAAACCATCGATGACCTGGTGACGGCGTGGAAGGCCAACCCCGGTTCCATCGCAGTTGGCGGCGGTTCTTCGCCGGGCGGCCCGGACCACCTCCTGCCCATGCAGTTGGCCGGCGCGGTGGGCATCGACGCCACCAAGGTCAACTTCGTCTCTTACGACGGCGGTGGCGACCTTCTGCCCGCCATCCTTGGCAACAAGCTGGGCTTCGCCGCTTCCGGCGCCGGCGAGTACCTGCAGCAGATCAAGTCCGGTGAGGTCCGTGTTCTGGCCACCAGTGGCGAGAACCGGCTGGAAGGCGTCGACGCTCCCACGCTGAAGGAGTCCAACATTGACCTCGTCTTCACCAACTGGCGTGGCGTCGTTGCCCCTCCGGGCATCAGCGAGGACGACAAGAAGTCCCTGATCGCCGCACTTGAGAAGATGCACGCTTCCACAGCCTGGAAGGAAACGCTCAAAACCCACAGCTGGACCGATGCCTTCGTGACCGGCGATGAATTCCAGACGTTCCTGACAGACCAGGACAAGAGGGTGGCGGACGTACTGACCAAGCTCGGGTTGGCGTGAGCTCCTTAGCCACAGGCCTGAAAGGCCGCGCCGAGCTGGGGGTAGCCCTCCTGCTCGGCGCGGTAGGCGTCCTGGTCTTCCTGGACGCGAACGGCCTGGTCACCCCGTACTCGCAGTCGGACCCGGTGGGGCCCAAGACTGTACCGTTCATTGTCTCCGGCTTGCTGATCGTCTGCGCTGTTCTCCTTGCCATCAACGTCCTCCGCGGCGGCAAAGGCGAGGCCGAGGGCGGCGAAGACGTCGACCTGGCACACCCTGCCGACTGGAAGACCGTCCTCCCGCTGGCCGGTGCTTTCATCTTGAACATCCTGCTCATCGACTGGGCCGGCTGGGTCATTTCCGGAACGGTCCTCTTCTGGGGCAGCGTGCTGGCGCTCGGCAGTCGTCGCTACCTCCGTGACGGCCTTATTTCCGTCGCGTTGTCCTTGCTGACCTTCTACGGCTTCTACCTCGGCTTGGGCATCGCACTGCCGGCCGGGCTCCTGGAAGGAATCCTCTAATGGACGTCTGGTCCTCCCTGATGGACGGTTTTGCCACCGCCCTCACCCCTATGAACCTCTTGTTCGCCGTGATCGGCGTCCTCCTGGGCACCGCCGTCGGCGTCCTTCCCGGGCTGGGCCCGGCCATGACTGTGGCGTTGCTGCTTCCTGTCACCGCCGCCCTGGAGCCCACCAGCGCCTTCATCATGTTCGCCGGTATCTATTACGGTGGCATGTTCGGCGGTTCCACCACTTCCATCCTCCTCAACACACCAGGGGAATCGTCGTCGGTGGTGACGGCCATCGAAGGCAACAAGATGGCCAAAGCCGGCAGGGCCGCACAGGCGCTTGCCACCGCGGCCATCGGCTCGTTCATCGCCGGCACCATCGGCACCGCGCTACTGGCGGTCTTCGCACCCATCGTGGTGCAATTCGCCGTCAGCCTGGGTGCTCCCAGCTACTTCGCCATCATGGTCCTCGCCCTACTCGCGGTGACTGCCGTCCTTGGCTCGTCCAGGCTCCGCGGCTTCGCTTCCCTGGCCCTTGGTTTGGCCATCGGGCTGGTGGGTATCGACTCCGTGACCGGCCAACGCCGACTCACTTTCGGCCAGCCCTTGCTGGTGGACGGCCTGGACATCGTGGTTGTTGCTGTCGCAATCTTCGCCGTGGGTGAAGCCCTCTGGGTTGCCGCCCACCTGCGCCGTACGCCCCTTCACGTCATTCCCGTGGGTCGTCCTTGGATGGGTAAGAAGGACTGGGGCCGTTCCTGGAAGCCTTGGCTCCGCGGCACGGCTTTCGGTTTCCCCTTCGGCGCGCTGCCGGCTGGTGGTGCCGAGATCCCCACTTTCCTCTCCTACGTCACCGAGAAGCGGCTCAGCAAGCACCCGGAAGAATTCGGCAAGGGTGCCATCGAAGGTGTCGCTGGACCCGAGGCTGCCAACAACGCTGCCGCTGCCGGTACCCTGACTCCGATGCTCGCCCTCGGCCTGCCCACCAACGCAACAGCCGCCGTCATGCTCGCCGCCTTTACGTCCTACGGCATCCAGCCCGGTCCGCAGCTGTTCTCCAGCCAAGGCCCGCTGGTCTGGGCGCTCATTGCCAGCCTCTTCATCGGCAACTTCCTGCTCCTGCTCATCAACCTGCCCCTGGCACCCGTGTGGGCCAAGCTGCTGCAACTCCCCCGCCCGTACCTTTACGCAGGCATCCTGTTCTTCGCGACGCTGGGTGCGTACTCGGTCAACCTGCAGGCTTTCGACCTTGTGCTCCTGCTGGCACTCGGTGCCCTCGGATTCATGATGCGGCGCTTCGGACTTCCGGTACTGCCGCTGATCCTCGGCGTCATCCTGGGTCCGCGCATTGAGGGTCAACTCCGCAAGACGTTGCAGCTGAGCGCCGGCGATCCCGCTGGCCTGTTCAGCGAGCCCATCGCGATCGTGGTTTACATCATCGTGGCGCTCATCCTGGCCTGGCCGCTGATCTTCAAGCTCATCCGCCGCAACCGTCCCGTGGCAGCGCTCGTAGTGCCGTCTGCGCAGTCAACTCCCGAAGAACCGGAGACAGCCGCCCCCATCGAATCGACCACACCGACCCACCGAAAGCAGGAGAAACCATGACCATCGTGGTGGGATACGTCCCCACACCAGAAGGCGAAGCAGCGTTGACGCAGGCCATCGCCGAGGCCAAGAAGAGCAATGACACCCTGCTGGTCATCAACTCCTCCAAGGGCGACGCCCTGGTGGACAACCGATACGCCCAGGAACCGGACATCCAGAGCATCGAGGACCGTCTAGCCGATCAGGGCATCCAGCACATCATCAAGCAACCGGTCCGCGGCCATGACGCGGCTGCCGAAGTCCTGGACGCCGCCGACGAGAATGATGCCGATCTGATTGTCATCGGCCTTCGCCGCCGCAGCCCGGTTGGCAAGCTCATCATGGGCAGCGTCTCCCAACGGATCCTGCTGGAGGCGGACTGCCCGGTCCTGGCGGTCAAAGCGGAATAACTAAAGGCATAAAACGCACGACGACGGCTGGTCGCCTGGGTGACCAGCCGCCGTCGTGCGTTTGGCCGGTTTAGCCGCCCCACATCGCTGGGTTGAGCGGCGTCACGGTCATGCTTTCAAGACGAGCAGTGCCTCCTTCGGAAAAAACCGAGATGGCGTTGGCGCCGGCGGTTGGGAAGACCTGGTCCGTGATGGCTGTCAGGCCGTCCTGCGCGAAGAGCTCCACGGACGCCCTGTCCAGATAAAGGCGCAGCCGCAGCCGGCCATTGAGCAACTCCACCTTCGCGTCCTCGACTGAACTGAAGGCGGGATGGAAGCCCTCGTTGCCGGAGTTGGTCCTGTCGACGGAGAGCCGCTGAGTGGCAGTGGTGTAGCCGATCCGGGTGGATTCGTTGGCGTTCCCGAGGACTTTCAGGCCAAAAGCGGACGCAGTTCCGGGTGAGAACTCAGCGTCTATCTGCACCACGTCGCCTGTGATTGGAAGCGTGGTGGTTCCAGCTTGGATGTCCTGGGAGGATGCGGTGTAGCTTGCTCCCGCGTCCTTTAGGGCGTCCACCTGTGACACCACTTGCTGCCTCAACCTTGGTCCGGCGGATGTCTGGGTCAACACCACCTCGCGCGGCAGTGCCATGGTTCCGCGCCAGGTTGAAGTGGGCGTGTTTTGGCCGTAATCCCAGTTGTTCATCCAGCCCAGCATGATCCGCTTACCACCGGGGGCATTATTGAAGGACACCGCGGCATAGTAGTCCCGGCCCCAGTCCAGCCAATCGTGCTTTTCCAAGTGGGATACGTCCGAGGAGACGAACTCATCAGCAAGGATATGCCCCCATCCGCCGCGGTTGTTGTCCACGATCCTGATGGTGGCCTGGCTGCCCTTATAGGCGCTGACGTCCCAAGCGTTCCAGCTCAAGTGTTCGGAATCGGAGCCGGTCGCCGTCCGCACGGTCTGACCGTTGACCACCAGGTTCACCGTGGTTTCGCTGCTGCGGATCTTGGCTGGCTCGGAGCCAAGGACCATGTTGTCCAGCGTCAGATGACCCCAAGGGCCAGTTGCGTTGTCCACGATTCTGATGCGCGCGATCTGGCCGTGCCAAGGGGAAACATCCCAGTTTTGCCAATTCAGGTCCCCCGAGTTGGCGCCGGTCGCAGTGCGGACTGGCACCCCACCCACCAGCAGCTCGACTTGCAGTTGCCCGTCGGTGCGGCTGCCTCCGCCGAGGAGGAATGCGATATTGGTGTTGGTCAGATAGAACTCAGGGGACGTGATGGTGCCGACATTGTTGTCTTGGTAGGGGCCACCTTCGAAAGTATTGATCCTTTTCCCGATAGCGAATTCGCCGCCCGACGTCGACGGGTTCAGTGCCGCTTGGAAGTCGCCGGCTTGTTGCCAGCCGGCTTGAGTCAGCGTTCCGGAGTAGTCGAAGCCATCAAAAAGCAGGTAACCCGGCGGAGCCTGGTTACCTGACTGCTGTCCGGGCTGCCGGGCATGCTTTCCGCCCCCGACGAGGAAGTTAAGGTAGTCCTTGTCCAGTGTGAAAGGTGCGGATTCCATGGTGCCAACCGGGGTGTCTCCACCGTTAAAGCTGTTCACCAACCCGGCGCCAATGTGTCCGGTGACTTGCTGTTGCCCCGGGAGGGCCCCTGTGGCCGGTGCGCTTGCCCAGGGACCGGAACTGTTGGATGGATCGTTCTGGATGTTCCAGCCGGTGAAGTTGCCGCCGTTGAAACCGGCCAGGACGTCGCCGGGTGGAAGCTGGCCGGCAGGGTCGATGTTGTCGGCGGTGAATGTTGTCCCGTTGAAGTCCCCAACGAAGTATTGTCCGCCGCTGCCGCCGCCGACCGCACCGGGGTTGATGTTTACGGCCAGCACCCACTTGATGTTGTTGGGGTTGCCATCAATGGGTAGGGGGAACAGGTCAGGACACTCCCACTGCCCACCAACGGCATTTGCCGGGCCGAAATCCGACAGGTAGTTCCAGTCCTTCAGGTTGGTGCTCTTGTACAAAAGGACCCGGCGCTCATCGGCTTCCACCGCCGCCATCACCCAATAGTCTGCTCCGGCCGGGTTGTCGTACCAGAAAACCTTGGGGTCCCGGAAGCTGGAGGTATTCCGGTTGAGGACGGGATTGCTGCCGTATTTGGTCCAGCTGTGCCCGTCGTCGAGGCTATAGGCCAGTGATTGGGCCTGTTTGCCGGCCAGACTCGGATGGGCCCCAGTGTAGTTGCTCGTGTACACAGCCACTAAAGGCGGGTTTTGCAAGGTCCCAAACCCGCTGCTGTTCTGGGTGTCTACCACCACTGATCCGGAGAAAATCTCCTCGATGACGTTATTGTTTCCGTCGCGGCCGCGCGGGATGGCGAGCGGCTGTTCCTCCCAGTGGATCAGGTCTGTTGAGGAGGCATGACCCCAGCTCATGTTCCCCCACCCCGTTCCTTCAGGGTTGTACTGGTAGTACATGTGGTACTTGCCGTTGTGGTAGACGAGCCCGTTGGGATCGTTTATCCAGTTGGCCTCGGGTGTGTAGTGCAGATAGGGCCGATACTGCTGCGTGGACGGATCCGGACCTGTAGCCGCAGCATTCGTCGCGATGGTGAACGAAGCAGCGGCGAGGGCCACCACCGTCCCGAGTGTCAGCAAAGCTTTGGTGCGTCTGGTCATCTTTGACAGACCTTTCAAGAGTGCTTGCCTGGGAGTGGTTACGGCGTCGCCCTGAACGAGTGGCTGCTCTGGAACGGCTGGAACTGAGCTTGGGTTCCGCTGTCCAGGACTTTGGTTCCTGTAGTGGACGAGTCAAGGGTGACGGTGTGCACCGCGATTGCTGACACCGTGTTGTTGGTGGCAATGAAGTTGTTGTTCCCCGATGCCACCAGGATGATGGTGGGCGTCTGTCCCGACGGTTTTACGGACCCGGACGGGACGTCGTAGCTGAAGTGGTTTCCTGTCACGGTGTTGTTGCTGCCGGCGATATGAACCAAGCCGAAGAGATCATCCAGTCCGTTGTTGTACGGCTTAAGGGGGTCGAATGGTTCCATCTGACGGAGAAAGTGATTAGCCCCCACGAGGTTCTCGGTGCAGCTCCCCTCAAAATTCACCATCCCCGGGTAGAAAGCATGGAACCGGTTGGCAGTGATGGAAGATCGGCCGCAGTCCTTGAAGTGCACGCTGCTCTTCCCGCGCGGGAACACGTTGTTGCCTGTGACCAAAAGGCCCCAATGGCCCTCTGCGAAGATGGAGAACCCCACGAAACCCGCGCCGATCAGGTTGTCCGTGACTTTGGAAGCCTGGCCTGAGCCCGTGAGTTCAATGCAGGAACCACATTCAGCGAGGAAATTGCCGCTGACGCTGAGGGCATCCGTGTCCCGCACCACCAGGCCGTGCTCCAGGTACACCATGCCCATCCCTTCAACCCTGCAGGAATCGTTGGCGGAGTCGAAACGGATGCCAGTCTTGCCGTTGACGTAATCGTTCTCGTTGGCTCCAAAGGAGACTCCATCCAGGCAGAAGTTCTGGAAAACCACGGAACTAAGCCGTGGATCACCTGTCCGGTAAACGCGGAAGGCGTCGCCGTTCCCATCAGTGTTTTCCACCCGGATTCGGCTGCCACCAGGATTAATCTCATGCCAAGCTGAGGTGTTGCCAGCGTTGTAGCGGATACTCAGCGAGGTGAAACCGTGCCCGGAACCGCGGATGGTCAGGTAACTGACGTCCACGTTCACACGGGTCTTAAGCGAGTAGTCTCCCGGCGGAATGTAGATCACGGCGCCAGGCTTGGACGCCTGGTTGGTCTGTTGGCTCTTGATGTCAGCAATGATGCTGTTCATGATGAGCCCAATGTCGTTATACGGGCTTGCGCTTGGGTTCCCTGGAACGCTCCAAGTGGTGACGTCGTAGACAGTGGTCAAAGCTGGTTCTCCTCATCGTTGGGGTACTGCTTGAACGGTGTGCTGCACTGCTGATCGGCCTAAAGGACTCCAATAATTGCCCTGTGACCGGGCGGGGCCGGCGTAGGACCAGGGGTTTGCTGCGGAACGCGCGCCTGCGCCACCTCGGGCTGGGAAGAGAGCGCGGCGGCGGCCGCTACGGCCGCCGCCGGGAACATCCGGAGGATGCTCCTTCGGCTGAGGGTGATGGTGGGTGGTTTCACAGTTCTCCTTTGAAGTGGGCTTCGTGCCTGCCTGCGACCGGTTGCTGTGGCAAAGCTTGCAGAGTCCTGCGGCTTGCAGAGGCGTTACCTTTGCCGCCAAATGCACCCCGAGGACTGGAGCGAGCGGCGGGACCGGGTGCGAGTTCCAAGCCTCGGAACCTGCCAAAATTGCCAAAACGATTTATCGCGAGACTGGGAGTTACACTAAGCGCCCTTGAAGCGGGCTGTCAACGACAAAATCTTCGGCCATTTTTTGGCAACAGCCGGCCGGCAAAGTGACTCTTGACACTCCCAAACCCACACCCCTACAGTGTTGCCAAGTCGTTTTGGCAAAACGATTCTTCACCCCAAATAGTCTTGCCATCCCGTTCGAGAGAAAGTGAGTCGACAGCGATGTCCACTCGAAACACCATCTCCAGGCTCGTCACCCTTGGCGGCCTCTGCACCGCCGTCGCACTCGCGGCTACCGGATGCGGCGCAGGGGGCCCTGCACCAACGTCGGGTAGCGCCGCAGGCACAGTCAACGTCCTGGTGGAAGCCGGCGGTCACGCCGAACTCACCGGCGTTGCCGAACAGTGCACGAAGGACACCGGAATCGACGTCAACTTTGTGGAACTGCCGTACGACGGCATGTTCAACCGGCTCTCCAGTGAATTCTCCTCCGGCAACGTTTCCTTCGACGTCGCCGCCCTCGACTCCGTGTGGCTCCCGAGCTTCAAGGACGCGGTCCAACCCATCGACGAGATCTTCACCGAGGAGGCCAAGAAGGACATTTTCCCCGCACTGGTCAAGGAAGCAAACGTCGATGGCCATTTCATCGGCCTGCCGGCGTGGACCAACGCCGAGATCATTCTCTACCGCAAAGACCTCTTTGAAGACGCCAAAAACAAGGCCGACTTCCAGGCAAAGTACGGCTACGAACTGGCCGCCCCCACCACGTGGAAGCAGTACCAGGACATCTCGGAGTTCTTCACCAAGGACGGCATGTACGGCACGGATGTGAAGGGCGCCGTGGAAACTGAATGGCTGGCCCACGTCCTGCAGGCCGGCTCTCCCATGGTCCTCGACGGCGACAACGTAGTAATCGACAACGCAGCCCACAAAGAAGCGCTCGACTTCTACGTAAGCCTGACAAAGTCCGCGCCTCCAGGCGCTGCACAGGTGGACTGGGCTGCAGCGCAGAACCTGTTCAACCAGGGCAAGACCGCCATGACCCGCTTCTGGGCCCACGCTTACCGTCAGATCCCCACGGATTCACCCGTGGCAGGCAAGGTGGGAGCCGCAGCAATGATTGGCGGCAGCGCCGGCGTCGCTGGGGTCCCGGGACCCTGGTACCTGTCCGTCCCGAAGGCCACCAAGAACGCAGACTCCGCAAAGAAGTTCATCAAATGTGCCTACGACCACAACGGCCTGGGCATTGAATCAAGCCTTGGCCTGGCCTCCCGCATTTCCGCCTTCGAGAAGTACCAGGACCAGCCCGGATACGAGAGCTTCAAGCCTCTGATCGAAACCCTCAACGGCAAGGCCACAGCCACCCGACCGGCAACAGCCAAGTGGCAGCAAATCGTTGACACCGTCCTGGTCCCGCTCCTGCAGAAGGCAGTGGCCGGCGGCGATTCCGCGACCCTCCTGGCCGAAGCCAAGAAGCAGATCCAGGACCTCCTCAAGTAAAGACTCCGCGGCCGGCACCCGGAACCATAAACCCCGTGCCGGCCGCGGCCCCAACCAGCAGAAGAGAAAATCGTGCGCATCTCCGATCGCCGCTTCGCCCTATACCTGATGACCCCGGCGGCGTTGTTCCTGGCCATCTTCGTGGCCTACCCGCTATTCCGCCTCATTGCAGACAGCTTCTTCAAGATCTCGCCCATCGCAGGCGGCCCGCGTGACTTCGTGGGCCTCCAAAACTACGTGACCGCATTCGCCTCCGAAGCGTTCATGGGGGCGGGGTGGCGGACCCTCGCCTACACCTTGGTGGTAGTCACCCTCGAGTTCGCCCTCGGCTTGGGAATGGCACTCCTGTTCACCGCCCTCGGGCGCAGCTCGCAGGTATGGAGGACCGTCTTCCTGTACCCGCTGATGATCGCCCCGATTGTCGCCGGCTTGCTGTGGAAGTTCCTGATGATCGACAACTTCGGCCTCATCGGAACCCTCCTGCACCAGGCGGGCATCCTCTCCAACCCCAACCAGATCGGGTGGTTGTCAGATCCGAATATCGTGCTGTTCTCAGTGGCGATCCCGGACATCTGGCTCACCACCTCCTTCATGTGCCTCGTGCTTTTCGCCGGCCTGCAGAACATCCCCGGCGATCTCATTGAAGCTGCACGCCTGGACGGCGCCAGGGCACCTGCCCTCCTGTTCCGGATCATCCTTCCGCTCCTCCGCCCGGTGATCGCAGTGGCGTTGGTTGTCCGGGGAATCGACGCCGCACGCGCCTTCGACACCATCCTGATTCAAACCAACGGCGGCCCCCAGTCCGCATCCGAAACCATGAGCCTGCTGATCTACCGCACCATGATTCGCTTCGGCGATCCCGGCCTGGCCAGCGCCATGGGCACTATCTACCTGCTGGCGATGCTCGCCGTCGCATTCTTCGCGGTGGCCACCATCTGGCGGCCAGGAAAGGACAACTGATGAGCTCCCGGACCGCGATTCCACGGAACCGAGCCACAACTGAGGGCGACGTGACCGGCCAAGCCGCACAGCCGACGTCGAAAGTCACCGCACCGCAGCGCCTGCGCCAGCGTCGCGGCGTCAACCGCGAAGGCTTGGAAGCCGGACGCCGCAGCACCCGGACCATCCTGTGGATCCTGCTGGCGGCGGCCATGGTGCTGTACGGCTTCCCGTTCCTATACCTGCTGTTCACCTCATTCAAAACGCCGATCGACACCATCGCCGTTCCGCCCACCATTCTGCCCACGGAATGGACGCTGGAGAACTACGCCAACGCGCTGGGCCGGAGCGGAGTGCTGGCCTCGTTCATCAACAGCGTGCAGACAGCCATCATCAGCACCCTGCTGTCACTGGTCCTGGCTATCCCGGCCGCCTACGGCATCACGCGCTACAAGACTCCCAGCGGCCGGGTGTTCATCATGGCAGCACTGGTAACGCGTATGGTCCCGCCGGTGGCCATCGGCATCCCGCTGGCATCAATGATGTCCTCCGTAGGGCTCGCGGACACGCCCATCGCTTTGTCCATCGCCCACACCACCATCTCGTTGCCACTGTCCATCTGGCTCATGTCCAGCTTCTTCGAGGCTGTGCCCCGCGACTTGGAGGAAGCTGCAACGGTTGATGGCTGCAGCAGGCTCGGAGCACTCTGGCGGGTGGTCATCCCGGTGGTCTCCGGAGGCATCGCAGTCACCGCGATCTTCGCCTTCCTGGCCTCGTGGAACGAATTCCTGTTCGCCCTCCTCATGACCGCCATCCGCTCGCAAACTACTCCGGTGGTTATCGCGAACTTCCAGACCCAGTTCGGACTGGACTGGGGATCCATGACCGCACTCGCGGCGGTCTACTCGATCCCCGTCATCCTCCTGACCCTTCTCCTGCAGCGCAAAATCGTGGCAGGCATGACGCTCGGCGCTGTTAAGGGCTAAGAGCACGGTCAAGGCTACGGAAACTTTCAAGCTAAGAGAGGACCCCATGTCCAGCAGCAA
This sequence comes from Paenarthrobacter sp., assembly GCA_031179305.1. Taxonomy (GTDB): domain Bacteria; phylum Actinomycetota; class Actinomycetes; order Actinomycetales; family Micrococcaceae; genus Arthrobacter. The sequence continues at coordinate 23,302 of JAPSHX010000013.1, forward strand.
CTACTACGACGTCACCACGTGGCCAATCGGTAACCCCTCTGAGGACGTTGGTGAAGTTATTAACAGCATCATCGCGGACATCAAGGACCGGCAGACGGTCAAGGATGAGAACGACGGCGGCAAGCCGGGAGCGGTGATTTACCTTCCGCCCGGGGACTATCACCTCCGCACGCAGGTGGTCATCGATGTCAGCTTCCTCAAGATCCAGGGCTCGGGGCACGGCTTCACGTCCTCGAGCATCCGATTCAATGTTCCTGAGGATGAATGGCCGGACCTCCATGAGATGTGGCCCGGGGGAAGCCGCGTCATCGTCGATCTTCCGCTCAGCAACGACATACTCAGGGACGACGAATCCAAGGGCGCCGCGTTCTACATCGAACGTAGCGGGAGCCCTCGGATCAGCTCGGTGGAATTCTCCGACTTCTGCATCGACGGGTTGCATTTCACCCCGGATGGTTCAGCGCTGCCTGCGGAGAACAGCTACGTCAACGGCAAGACCGGCATCTACGTGGCCAGCGCCAATGACTCCTTCCGGGTAAACGGGATGGGATTCGTCTACCTCGAGAACGCGCTCACCATCTACAAGGCGGACGCCCTTTCCCTTCACGACAACTTCATTGCCGAATGCGGAAGCTGCATCGAACTCCGTGGCTGGGGCCAGGCATCAAAGATCACCGACAACTTGATTGGGGCCGGCTTCAAGGGTTACTCGATCTACGCCCAGAACCATGGCGGGCTCCTGATCACCGCGAACAACATCTTCCCCCGCGGTGCCAGCAGCATCCATTTCGACGGCGTCACGCGTTCAAGTGTGTCCAACAACCGCCTGCACTCGTTCTACCCCGGGATGGTGGTTCTTGCAGGGAACAGTTCCGAGAACCTCGTGGCCACCAACCATTTCCTTAGGGACCACGAGCCCTGGACTCCCTTCCTGGGAGTCGACAATGGGCGGAATGACCTCTATGGGCTGCTGAGCATCAGCGGCAACAACAACTCGGTGATCGGCAACCACTTCTCCGAAATAGTGGACGTAGCCAGCATTCGACCATCAGGGGCCACACCCGTGATCATCCGCCTGGCAGAGGGGGCCGGCAACTTCGTCTCCAACAATCACGTGGTGGCCATGGACGTTCGCGCTGCATCGAGTGACTCTTGCTTCTCGGCCCAAGTGGATGCGTTGTTGACCACCGGGGCTTCGGAGGGCCTTGCGGTGACCGCGGTCCTGGTTGATTCCGCCTCGGCCCGGAATACCATCCTTGATTCCGGACATGACGCCCAAGTGATCGCGAACAGGGGCGTCAACGCTGTGAGGGCCACACCGACCATTGGTTTCAACGCCGCAGGGACCGCCCAAACGAGCCAAACTACAGGTATTCCTCGATAGCCTACTGGGACGAGCAGGCCGAACGTAGGATCAGCAGCAAACATCAACACCATGAGGACGTGGGAGAGAAATGACCAAAAGATCCGTAGGTATCAAAGACGTGGCCGCCGCGGCCGGTGTCTCTGTCACCACCGTCTCCCATGTCCTCAATGACGTCGCCTACGCCCGCGTAGGCAACGAAACGAGGGAACGGGTCCACGAAGCGGCCCAACGTCTGGGTTACGGACCCAATCGGCTGGCCCAGGCTTTGCGCACCCAACGTTCGGGCATGATCGGTTTCATCAGCGAAGAAATTGCCACCACTCCACACGCAGGCAGGATCATCCTCGGGGCCGAGGAAACGGCGCGGGCCCGTGGGTACAACATCATGATCATCAACTCCACCAGCACCGGTTCCCAGGATTCGCGCGAAAGCGACGTCGCTGATCTGCTGGATCGCCAGGTGGATGGCATCCTGTACGCCACCATGTACCACCGGAAACTGTCCGTTCCCAAGAATCTGGCCGGAGTTCCCGCGGTCCTGGTGGACTCCGAGGACATCAACCACTCTGTTTCCTCAGTCATCCCCGATGAAGCCGGTGGCGCACGGCTTGCGGTGCAAACCTTGATTGACGCGGGGCACACGCGGATTGGCATGATCAACAACACTGACGACGTACCGGCAACGCACTCCCGGCTGAAGGCCTTCAAGGACACGCTGGCCGATGCCGGGCTGGAGTTTCACGAAGAGCTGGTCCACTCGGAACTTTCCGAGGTGCCGGGCGGCTACCAAGCGACGCTCCGGGTTCTGGAGTCCCCCAACCGGCCCACGGCCATCTTCTGTTACAACGACCGGATGGCCATGGGCGCTTACAGGGCGGCCGGGAAACTCGGTTTGCGAATACCCGAGGACCTCTCACTCGTAGGGTTCGATAACCAGCAGCTCATTGCCGAAAACCTTTACCCCTCGCTGACTACGGTTGCCCTTCCGCACTATGAAATGGGCGCGTGGGCAACAAAAAACCTGATCGACGCCATTGAGGGAAAAACGGACCTGCAGTTGTTGTCTGCCCACCCCACCGTTCTTCCCTGCCCTTTGGTCCTGCGTCATTCCGTGGCCTCCCCACTTTCCGGGGCAGATGACGGTAGCGCAGAACTGTCCGCACGCACAAACACCTGACTTCATCTGCGTCCAGCCTCGGACGCCCCAAACCCACAAAGGACCATAAATGCACAGCCGCCCTGTCCCCTCCTGCCCTGAAACGGATGTCCTGGTAGTCGGTGAGGCCCTCATCGACATCATTGACACCGCAGCGGGAGCCGTCGAGTTCCCCGGTGGTTCAGGACTGAATGTTGCGTTCGGGCTTGGCAGGTTGGGTGTCAGCACCTCGTTTCTCACCGCACTGGGCAAGGACGCGCGCGGTGTGCGAATCCAAGAGCATCTGGCCAGCGCCGGAGTGTCCCTGCTGCCGGGGGCCGGGAACCTGCCGAGGACATCCACGGCCACGGCCCTCCTGGACAGCAGTGGCTCGGCGGAATACGACTTCGACATTCAATGGGAGCTCCCGCATCTCAGTCCCCCAGTTCTCCCAAAGGTGCTGCATACGGGCTCGCTGGCTACCTTTTTGGACCCAGGAGCAAAGCAGGTCCGCACGTTGTTGGAGTCGTTCCCCGGCTTGATTACGTACGATCCCAACATTCGCCCGACGCTGCTCCCCGACCATGCCGCAACTCTCCGGACCTTCGAAGAATCTGCAGCCTTGGCCACCGTGGTGAAACTCAGTTCAGAAGACGCGCAGTGGCTTTACCCCCGGCGGTCCCCCACCGCCGTCGGGCACCACCTTCTTGGCCTTGGGCCGGAAGCGGCGATCATCACTGACGGCGGTTCCGGGTCCTTCCTGTGGTCGAAGACCGCCCACGTCCACGTGCCGGCGCGCGCTGTTTTGGTCAAAGATACCGTCGGAGCCGGCGATTCCTACATGTCCGCCCTGATTGCAGGGCTGATCGAGGACCCTCAGGGCGATTTCGACGCCGCCAAGCTCACCCGTCTGGGCACCGCAGCCTCTCTCGCTGCGGCTATCACCGTGGGGCGGCACGGAGCCAACCCGCCCACACGGACCGAACTGACCGAATCGCTTGAACTGGCGGCTACTTCCGGAAAGAACTCCAATGACTGATACAACCACTCACACTGCCGCTCCCGCAGAACACACCGTCCGGCCGGCACTTCACTACACCGCCAACAGCACGTGGCTGAACGATCCCAATGGGCTCGTATTTTACCAAGGCCTTTACCACCTCTTCTACCAGAACAACCCCTTCGACAACGTCTGGGGCAACATGTCCTGGGGCCATGCCACGTCGAAGGACCTTCTTCACTGGAACGAGCACCCCGTGGCCATCCCCTGTGATGAGCAAGAGGACGTGTTCTCCGGGAGCATTGTGGTGGATAACGGCAATACCACCGGCTTCGGCAGCCCGGAGAACCCCGCCCTGGTTGCCATCTACACCAGCGCTTTCAAGGAAGGCTCGGGATATGAAGGGACTCAGGCGCAGTCTCTTGCCTTCTCCACGGACGCGGGCATGACATGGCAGAAATACGCGGGGAACCCGGTCCTGAACCGCGGCTCCGCCCATTTCCGCGACCCCAAGGTGTTCCGTTACCAAGGTTCGGCGGGTTCCTTCTGGGTAATGGTGGCAGTGGAAGCGCAGCATCAACAGGTGGTCCTGTACCGCTCGGCCGACCTCAAGGACTGGGAGTACCTGAGCACGTTCGGGCCTGCCAATGCCACGGGCGGCGAGTGGGAATGTCCTGATCTCTTCCCCCTCCCCGTCGACGGGAACCCGGATCACGTGAAGTGGGTCCTGGTGGTCAACATCAACCCCGGTGCCGTAGCAGGAGGATCGGGAGGGCAGTACTTCGTGGGCCATTTCGATGGGGTTCAGTTCACCGCGGACAGCGATTCATTGGTTGCTGACGGAAATACCAACCTGAGGCACTGTCTATGGCTCGATTGGGGCCGCGACTACTACGCAGCAGTCTCCTTCAGCAATGTTCCGGACAACCGCCGCATCATGATCGGCTGGATGAATAACTGGGACTACGCCAACTCCCTGCCAACGTTCCCGTGGCGATCCAGTATGTCGCTTGCCCGCGAGATTGAGCTCGCCACCATTGACGGCCTGCCGCGCCTGGTCCAACGCCCCGTTCTGCCAGCTGACCTCGGGCCAACCATCTACACCATGGAGGACCAGGAAATTCGTGATTCCAGGGTGGCATTGCCGCACGCAGATCCTGCTTCAGTCCAGGTGATTGACGCCGATATCCTGCCCGGATCTGCCGGAACAACCACCCTGAGCCTTCTCGGCGCAGCGGACGGGAATGCCGCAACGCTTGTCAGCTTCGACGCCGTCACCCAGCAATTGACCCTGGATCGACGCCGCTCCGGAAACACCGCTTTCCACGAAAAGTTTGCATCAGCAGAGTCTGCCCCCGTGACCCTTGAGGATGGCGTGCTCCGGCTCCGCGTGATCATCGACCACGGCTCCGTGGAGGTCTTCGCGCAAGGTGGCAAGGTTGTCTTGACCGATCTGGTGTTCCCCGAGCCCGGGAACCTGCGCACCCAACTCAGCGTGGAGGGTGGCACGGCTATAGTACGTAAACTCACGGTCTCGGCCGTATCCTGACTCACGTGACTGAAACCATCCGCACCGCAAATACGCACGACGCCGGGAAGCTGGCTGAGCTTGCCGCCGTCACCTTCCCGCTGGCATGCCCGCCCGGCTCCTCACCGGAGGACATCCAGGCACACCTCGAAAAGACATTGAGCGAGGCCAACTTCGAGGATTACCTCGCCGACGCCAACATCACAGTTCTGGTGCTCGACGACGACGGACAGCTCAACGGGTACACGATGCTGATTGCCAAGCCGGCCAGCGACCCGGACGTCGCCTCGGTGCTCTCAGCGCTCCCGTCCACGGAACTGAGCAAGTGCTACGTCCACCCCGACCACCACGGCAAGGGTGCCGCATCCCGGCTCATCCAGGCATCGTTGGCCGATGCAGCGGACAAGGGCGCAGCGGGGGTGTGGCTCGGCGTCAACAGCGAGAACGCGAAGGCCATCCGCTTTTATGAGAGAAGCGGCTTCCAGCGGGTTGGCACCAAGTCGTTCAAGCTCGGCAACACGGTGGAGCACGACTTTGTCATGGAGTGCGGGCTCTAGGAAACTACCCGAACAAGTCCCCCGCCAACGGCGGCCGGGGATCGGACCTCAACTCAAGACCGGCAGGTACCCCGGTCACGCTTCCGGACGAACCAGAGGCCTCGATGGTGATCCGCGAGCGCCCCAGCAGCACGTTGTCGGCCTTGAACGTGCCAAAGGAGTCGGGCAGGATGGGCGCCAGGTGCAGCACGTTACGGGTGAAATCGGGGTCGAACCGCAGTAGGATCCGGGCGAGTTGAACGGGCGCCGCAGCCGCCCACGCTTGCGGGGAACACGCCGTCGGATAGGGAACCGGTTCCGCAAAATCTCCACGGTCGAAGCCGCAAAAAAGCTCCGGAAGCTGACCGCCGAAGTGCTCGGCGGCATCGAACAGTCCGCTCGCAACCCGGCTGGCCTCCTTCACGAAGCCGTACCGCATGAGCCCCGTGGCAACGAGTGCGGTGTCGTGGGGCCAGACGGAACCGTTGTGGTAGCTGACGGGGTTGTACGCGCCCATATCGGAGCCCAGGGTGCGAATGCCCCACCCCGTGAACATCTCAGGGGACATCAGCCGTTCCGCCACAAGTGGCGCCTTGTCCTCGTCCACTATCCCCATACACAGGCAGTGCCCCATATTGGATGTGCAGGAGTCCACGGGTTTTTTGTCCTTGTCCAGTGCCAGCGCAAAATAGCCCCGGTCCGGTAGCCAGAAGGCGTCGTTGAAGGCAGCTTTCAGCGCTGCGGCGCGGTCCGCGCAACGGCGCTCGACGGCGGTATCGCCCGCCGCGCGCGCCAGCAGGGACCGTCCCACATAAGCTGAGTAAGCATAGGCTTGCACCTCGCAGAGGGCTATGGGAGTTTCGGCCATGCGGCCATCGGCAAAGTTGATTCCGTCCCAGGAGTCTTTCCACCCTTGGTTCACGAGCCCGTGCTCGTTGGGCCTTTGGTATTCGATGAATCCATCGCCGTCGCGGTCCCCGTACTGTTCCAGCCATTCAATGGCGCGGTCCGCGTGCGGGAGCAGGGACTCGATGATGTCCGCACCAAGGCCCCACCGGCTGAGCTCGCCGAGCGTCGAGACGAACAAGGGCGTCGCGTCTGCGGTTCCGTAGTAGGCGGTCCCGCCCAGTGAGAGTCCGGCGGTGACGCCGAGCCTGACCTCGTGGGGGATGCGCCCGGGTTCTTCCTCGGAATCTACGTCCACTTTGCTGCCTTGGAGCGCGGCCAGGGTCTGCAGGGTTCCGGCCGCCAGGCGCGGGTCCACCATGAGTGACATGTAGGACGCAAGGAGGGAGTCGCGTCCGAACAGTGCCATGAACCAAGGCGCTCCGGCCGCCACGGCCACCCGGTCCGGATGTTCGGGATCGAAGATGCGCAGCGAGCCCAAGTCGCGTTGGCTTCGCTCCAGGACTTCCTCCACATTCCGGTCTGTTACCGCGATCCGGGGAACGTGTTCTTCCCAGGCAACGTGGCGGCGAACGCCCGGAGTGTGGTGCAGCGGGGTGGTTTCGGTGAAGGGATCGTTGGGCCCCTTTCCGTTGACCAACGGGAGGGCAATGATACTGGTTGACCACTGGCTGCGTGCCGGGATGTTGATGTGAAACCGTAGTCCGTCCTCGGACACCTTGGCTCCGGAGGCCCGGTAGGCGACTCCCCTGCGTTGGCCGCTGGAGTGCAAGGATTCGATGTGCAGTTCCTTCTTGTGTGCTTTCCTTGTAGGCGTTCCTGCTTTGTGGGTCCGGCCGCCCTTGACGTCGAAGAGGTCGGCCAGGTCGGCGTCGATCAGCAGTTCAATCTCGCAGGGCGCATCCTGGCCTGAGTAGTTCCTGATGGTGATGTCGTCCCGCAGGCCTGCCCCGACGTGGCGTTGATGCTGAACTACCAGGGGGCTGTCGAACCTCCCGTCGGCGGAGCATGCCCGGCCCACATACTCAGCTTGGAAGGCAGTGGGGTTCCGTGCCACCAGAGGTTCCCTGAGTGCGCCGTTGATCCTCAGGATCCAGCGCGAAACGATCCTCGTGTCCTGATAGTAGGTACCTTGGGAGCCGCCGCCGTGGATGTCTCCCGAGTGCGAGGAAATACAAAAAGATGAACCCTCGACGACGGTCACGGCACCCAGTTCGGACGCCCCGGCTTCGGTGTCTTCGTTCCAAGCGGTCATGGCCGGAAGGCCTCCTCGGGAAGAGGTCTTGCTTGGAATCGTTCGATCACTTTGGCATAGAGGTCCAGGTGATCGGCTGCCATCCGTTGAGCGCTGAACGACTCCTCGACGGAGCGTCTGCACGCCTCGCGGCTCAGGTTCGGGATTCGGGCAATGGAGTCGGCCAGATCCCGGGCAGACCCTATAAAACCGGTGACCCCATGCCTGACGATTTCCGGGGCGGCCCCTATGGGCGTGGCCAGAACCGGGGTTCCCGTGGCAAGGGCCTCAATCATCACCAGGCCGAACGGTTCGTGCCATTGAATCGGGTTGAGCAGCGCCATTGCATCACCCATCAGCTCGTATTTCTCGGGATCGGAGAGTTCGCCCAGGAACTCTTCGTTGGATCCCAAAGCGGGTTGCACCACGTCGTGGAAGTAGCCCTGCTCATCCGGGGCGTGCATTTTTGCCGCAATTCTTAGGGGAACACCCGCTTCCCGGGCGATGACTACTGCTTCCATCAGCCCCTTGTCCGGGCACATACGGCCCACAAAACAGGCGTATTCCCCGGCTCCGCGGCCGACGCTCACTGCCGAGAGATCGATCCCATGATGGATGACTGCGGAGATCTCAAGGTCCTCCACCCGGCTGCACTGATCGTGGGAGATGGCGATGATGGCGGTGTCCTGGGCCATGTCCCGGTAGAGCCGCGCGTAGATGGGCGACAAAGGTCCGTGAATGGTGGTGACTACGGGGATGCACGGTGGTCTGTGCGCATAGAGCGGGCCGGCCAAGGTGTGGTCATGGATGATGTCCACGTCCCGCAACTCCGCGTAGGCCTTGATGACGTGCCCCAACTCGCTGAAACTCAGCCCCAGGTCCTCCGGAACGGCTGGACCAAAGCCCGGGATTTGGGGCACAGGGCAAGAACTGTCCGCTGCCGTTGCCAGCAGGACTTCGTGGCCGGCGTCGGACAAGGCCCGCGCCAACGCATCCACTACACGCTCTGTTCCGCCGTATTTTTCCGGCGGTACGGTAAACCAAGGTCCAACTATGAGTCCGATGCGCACGAGATCTTCTCTGTGTAGACCCCCAACCCATAGGCTGTCTGCATAACCTGCTTCCAACATATTCTTGAGCGGCCGCCCCGGCAACACCCTTTGGGCAGGTGAGGAAACTAACAGCAGGCTCCCGGAATGTCGGGCCACGTCAGGGCGTTGCAGCCAACATGAAGATTGAGATCTGGTCAGACGTCGCGTGTCCGTGGTGCTACATCGGCAAGCGCCGTTTTGAGAGCGCCCTGGCACAGTTCCCGCACCGCGATTCGGTGGACATCGAGTGGAAGAGCTACCAGCTTGACCCCTCCATCCCGGAGCACTACGACGGCACGGAGCTGGATTACCTGAGCAAGCGCAAAGGTATGGCTCCGGAGCAGGTCAAGCAGATGTTCAGCCACGTCACGGAGACCGCCAAGGAAGAGGGCCTGGACTACCGGTTCGACCAAGTAGTGGTGGCCAACAGCTTCACCGCCCACCGCCTCATCCACCTTGCCGCCGCCCATGGACGGCAGGACGCCGCGAAGGAACGCCTGCTCAGCGATCACTTCGAGCATGGCAAGGACATCGGCAACCAGGAGTACCTCACGGAACTCGGCGCAGCACTTGATCTGCCCGCCAACGAGGTTGCCGAGCTCTTCACCTCGGACAAATACACGGATGCGGTCAACCTCGACATCAACGAGGCCCGCGCCATCGGCGTCACCGGGGTCCCGTTCTTCGTCATCGACCGCAAGTACGGCATCTCCGGTGCCCAGCCGGTTGATCTTTTCAGCGAAGCACTGAACCAGGCATGGCAGGAAGCCAACCCGCTGATCCCCGTGGGTGCCTCCGATGCCGAGGCCTGCGGGCCGGACGGCTGCAGCATCGAACCCAAGTAAGTCGCAGATCAGGTCGTTCCCAGCGCTCAGAACGACCTGATCTGTTACTCAGTTGGGTGCGTCGCTAGGCTTTCACCACGTCAAGCTCGACGACGGCCCAGGACAGGGCGGGCAGCGTCAGGCGCAGCTCCGAACCAGTCGCTTTCACACCTTCCAGAGCCGTCAAGCCAACACGGCCCGGCTGGTCCTGGGTGTTGATGGTGAAGCGGTCGCCGTCCTCGGGGATTTCAAGGACCTCGGCGCGGAGCACCTGGCGGGCGTCGAAACCGCGCAGGGCCACTGCGACGTCGGCAGCTTCTTCCAAGCCGCGGTTAGCGAAGAACAGTGCTACCCGGCCCGTTTCCTCGTTCCACGTGGCGCTGACATCCACGAGGTCGGTGTCCCCGAAACGGTTGTTCGAGTACTTGTCCGAGTCCACCGAGAGCCGCAGGATCTGGCCCTTGGCGAGCTCGGCCATCCGCGCGAACGGGTGGAAGATTGTCTGCTTCCACGCCGGTCCGTTCTCTTCCGAGAGGATCGGCGCAATCACGTTGACCAGTTGGGCCTGGTTGGCGATCTTCACGCGGTCACCATGGCGGAGCAGCGAGTTCAGCAGGGTACCCACCACCACCGCATCGGTGACGTTGTACTTGTCTTCAATGACGCGCGGGTGCTCCCGCCATCCGGCCTTAATCACGTTGTGCGGCTGGTCCTCCGTGTCCAGGCCGCGCTGGTACCAGACGTTCCACTCATCGAAGGACAGGTTGATGTGCTTCTTGTGCTTGCCCTTGGCACGAACGGCATCCGCCGTGGCGATCACTGATTCGATGAAGTAATCGGTATCGACGGCGGAGGCCAGGAAGCTTCCGACGTCGCCTTCCTCCTCGAAGTAGTAGGCGTGGAGGGAAACGTAGTCCACTTCGTCGTAGGTGTGCGTCAGGACCGTCTGTTCCCAGGCGCCGAACGTGGGCATCCGCGAGTTGGAGCTGCCGCAAGCAACCAACTCAATGGAGGGGTCAACGAACCGCATGGCCTTGGCGGCTTCCTGTGCCAGCCGGCCATATTCTTCGGCGGTTTTGTGGCCGATCTGCCACGGACCATCCAGCTCGTTGCCGAGGCACCAGAGCTTGATGTTGAACGGGTCCTTGTGTCCGTTCTTGGCGCGGAGGTCGGACAGGTGGGTCCCTCCCGGGTGGTTGGCGTACTCCACGATCTCGCGTGCCGCGTCCACTCCCCTGGTTCCCAGGTTGATGGCTTCCATGATTTCCGTACCGGCCTGTTTGGACCAGTCCACGAACTCGTGCAGCCCGAAGGCGTTGCTCTCCACCGTGTGCCAGGCTCCGTCCAGCCTGCGGGGCCTGTTCTCGCGCGGGCCGATTCCGTCTTCCCAGTTGTATCCGGAAACGAAGTTGCCGCCGGGGTACCGGATGACGGTGGCGCCGAGTTCTTTGACGAGCTTCATGACGTCCTGGCGGAAGCCGTTCTCGTCAGCCTCGGGGTGCCCGGGCTCATAGATGCCGGTGTAGACACAACGGCCCATGTGCTCCACGAAGGATCCGAAGAGTCGTCGGGGTACCTCGCCAATGGTGAAGTCGCGGTCGAGGCTGATGCGTGCGCGGGACATGTATCTCCTTGGTTGTGTTCTGAAACTGTTGTGTTCTGAATCTGGTGGTTGGCGAAAGGCTGCCGGTCAGGTTCCGGCGAGTCCCGTCGTCGCAACGCCCTTGATAATTTGGCGCTGGAAGAAGAGGAAAACGACGATCAGTGGAAGTGCGGCGAGCAATGCGGATGCCATGTTCTGCGCGTACTGCACGCCATAGGCGCTCTTGATGGTTTGCAGGCCGACGGGGAGGGTCAGCAGGGAGTCGTCGTTGGTGGAGATGAAGGGCCAGAGGAAGTTGTTCCACGCACCAATGAAGACAAAGATCGCGACGGCGGCCAGGATCGGCCGGGACAACGGCAGGACGATCTGCATGAAGATTCGGAGGCGACTGGCACCGTCCATCACAGCCGCTTCTTCCAGCTCATGAGGGATTTGGTCGAAGAACTTCTTGAGGACGAACACCATGGCGGGGTGGATGACCTGCGGCAGGATGATGGCCCAGGACGTGTCGATCATTTTCAATGCGAGCATTTGGTAGAACAGCGGAATCATCAGCACGGGTGGAGGCACGATGATAGCCGCAATAATCACCACCATCAGGACCTTCTTGCCTTTGAACTCAATCCTGGACAGGGCGTAAGCAATGAGGGCGGAGATCACCAGGGTGATGGCTGTGATGGCCGCCGAGGTGTAGAGGGAGTTCCACGTCCAGAGCGGGATGTTGCCGGCCTGGAACACATTGATGAAAGCATCAAAGGTAAAACCCGACGGCGGAAACCAGCTCACTTTGGAGGCTGAGGCATCTGCTTCGGACTTGAAAGCAGTAACCGTCGCCCACGCGAAGGGAATCAGCCAGAGCACGGCGATGAAGGCGGCGACCGTCACTGCCGCGATCTTGCCCACTGTCCACTTCTTGCGCGGCTGGCGTATGACCTGGCTGGAACCTGTGGCGGGGGTTGAACGGGTAAGGGTGGAAATGGCCATGGCTATGCGCTCCTGCGACGTGTGATGACGAACTGCAGTACCGAAACCAGCACGATCAGTCCGAAGAAGATGTAGGAGATGGCTGCCGAATATCCCAGCCGGTATCCGGTAAACCCGGTTTCGAAGATGTACTGGACCACTGGCCGGGTAGATCCGCCCGGCCCGCCCGCGGTCATCTGGTAGATCTGGTCAAACACCTTCAAGGAGGCAAGGATCTGGAGCAACACAATCATCACGGTGGTCGGTGTCAGCTGCGGCAGTGTGATGGAGAAGAACTGCCGCCAAGCGCCGGCGCCGTCCAGGGACGCCGCCTCATAGTGCTGTACGGGAATGTTCTGCATGGCTGCCAGATACAGCAGGAAGTTGAAGCCCACTGTCCACCAAAGTGTCGCGATCACGATTGACCACATGGCCACGTTGGGGTCGTTAAGCCAACCGACTTTTGGTATTCCGAACTTTGACAGGAAATCGTTGATCAGGCCGAGTTGCGGGTTGTACATCCAGACGAAAAACAACGACACAACCGTGGAAGCCAACAGGAACGGCGCAAAGTAGGAGAGCCGCCATAGCCACTGGGCCGGAAGGCCGATGTTCAGGAGCGCCGCCATCACCAATGCAACCAGCACCAGTGGGACAGTACTGATAACTGTGAAGTACAGGGTGTTGCCAAGTGAACGCCACATGCCGGCATCGGCAAAGGCTTCGGCATAGTTGGAAAAACCGATGAGGCTATCGTTGGCGCCTGTCAGGGATTTACCCGTGAGACTCATGTAGAAGCCATACAGGATGGGCCAAATGAGGAAGACGAGGAAGAACACCAGGAAGGGGGCTGCAAATGCCCAACCGTTCAAGTTGTCCCTTCTTCTTCTGAGGGATAACCCGGCTTTGACGCCAGGACTGAGAGTTGTCCGCGGTTGGCTGATCTGCCGGGACGCTGTAGAGGAACTCATAAAGGACTCCTTTGTCGCTCGGTGCGCTGGTGCCGGTCAGACCGGGTTGGGCCGGGATAGAAGATCGTTGGTGCGGGCCACGAAGCCATCCCACCCTGTTACTGCCTTGTCGCGTCCGAGAAGCACGTTCTGAATATGCTCGGCAAAGTAGGTCTGCCAGTCCGAACCGGAGCCGCTGAACCATGCCTCGGGATCGTAAGCGATGATGTCCGCGGCGTTGGCGTAATGGACCTGCGGCGTGAGCTCGCGGTAAGCCGGCGATTGAATGACGGGCTGGAAGGCCGGGATGTGGCCTGCCTCGGCCCATAACAGCGAGCCCTTCAATACGTCGCTGACGAATTTGTACGTATCTTTCCGTTTCTCCTCATCAACGGCGAGCTGCCGCGGAAGGACAAAGGAATGGGAATCCGCGTAGGAAGCGGGCGTGCCGTAGAGGGTAGGGATGGTGACGGCGTCCACCGGCAAGTTGGCTTTTTTCATGGTGGGCAGTTCCCAGCCGCCGCTGAAGAGCATTCCTGCATCCCCCCGGACAAACTCTGCAATGCCGGTATTGATGTCACCGCTCTTGGCCGCAATGGTGTCGTCGAAGAGTGAGGCCATGAACTCCAGTGACTCAATGGCAGCATCACGGTCGGCCTCCATGGGCTTACCGGGGATCAGCACAATCTCCGCCCCGTGTTGCTTGTAGAGCGTGTAGAACAGGCGCCACATCTGCGACCCCAGATTCAGGTAACCGAAGGACAATCCGTGTGCCTTGGTGATCTTTTGCATCTCCAGTGCCATGGCCTTGAACTCTTCGGGGGAGCTCACCTCCTGCAACCGGCCGTTGTTTTCCAAAAGCCCGGCTTTGCCGGCTACATCCGTGTTGTAGAACATGATGAACGGGTGGGAGTCCAGCGCCAGGGAGAAAACCTTCCCATCCTGCTGTCCCTTTTCCCAGATGCGCGGGGCGAAGTTCTCCGGGGCGATGCCGTTCTCCGCCAGTAAGCCCAAGTCCCACGGTTCTATGAGGCCACCGGGGGCATATCCGGGAACCCGGCTGGCGTGCATGATGGCTACCTCTGGTGGCCGCCCGCCTGCAGATGCCATGGCGAGTTTAGTGTAGTAAGGCGGCCCCCACGCGAGCACGGTGGGATGCACCCTGAAGCCCGCATTGACTTGATTGGCGTTCGCGATCATTGCCTGCATCTTGGTGCCGTCACCTCCGGAGAGGAGATGCCAAAAGTTGATGGTCTGCCTGGATGCGGCTCCGGCGGGTCCGCCACAACCGGTAAGGCCTGCGGTCAGAAGCCCGCCGCCAAGTAGCGCTGATCCTGTCAATAGCTGTCTCCGGGACAAGCTTTTCCCGGTTAAAGATTCAAACTGCTTCACCCGTCACTCCTTTGGATGGGTCCGCTGAAAGGTCACTGCTTCACTGCAAAGTCCGGTTCCGGTGCATCTCCACGCTTGGGTAAAAGGTGGCCCTGGGGTGACGCGAGTCTCACATTACATCGTTGTAATAGGGAGGGCAAGAGAAATTGTTAGCGCGCACAATCTTTATTTCCAGACCCTCGGTTAAGTCCCCGGTGCTGCTTTCAGCCTCTGCTGCTGTCCCGCTCCACTATGCTGTACGCGATTTCAACCAAGCGTTGTCCATGGGACCTGTCGGACATGCGTTCGATCAGGAGACGCAAGGCTTCCGTGGCAATTGCCCGCTTGTCGAAGGACACGGTGGTCAGCGAAGGTACCGCGAACCGTCCGTCTATCACGTCGTCAAAACCGGCTACCGCGATGTCATCCGGAACGCGCACGCCCCTTTTCCACAAGGTATTCAAGGCACCTATAGCCATGGAGTCGGTGAAACAGAACAGCGCCTCGGGTACCGGGTTTGCGTCCAAATACTTGTCCAACGATTCAGCCGCTGAAGCAGGCGTCCAACGGTCGCAGGAAATCAGCAACGACTTATCCTTGGCAATTCCCAGCATCTGGAGTGCGGCCTCATAGCCGCCCGCCCGCTGGATCGCCGTGGCGGATTGCCTTCCGCGATTGACACCCAGAACCGCGATACGCCGGCGTCCGGTCCTGGCCAAAGCCAGGGTCATGTCCCGCGCCGCCGCAAAGCTGTCCACAAAAACGCGGTCGGCCAGTTGCTGCGTAACTTCGCCCAGGAGAACTACCGGTGGCAGTGCGACGCCCACCTGCACGGCACTCTCCTTGAGCACCACCGGATTGAGGATCAGTCCATCGATGAGGTTGGCCCGCGCACGCGTCATCAACTCACGCTCACGGTGCGGATCGGAGCCGGTTTCCTCGATCTGCACGCTGAAGCCTTGCTCGTGGGCGACTTCCACAATGCTTTGGGCAATCTCCGCAGAAAAGGGAGTCGCCAGATCCGGCAGCGCCAGCCCGATAACACCTGAACGACCGTTGCGCAGTCCGCGTGCCGAGAGATTGGGGACATAATCCAGTTCCGCCATGGCCTGCTCAACCCTGAGCCGCGTAGGCCCGCTGACGGGCACGATCCCGTTCATCACGTTCGATACCGTTTTAGGCGAGACCCCTGCACGGCGCGCTACGTCCTTGACCGTTGCGCGCAAGACGCCCCCTAGCTGCTGTTGACCAGTTTTCCTTGATGCTACGCGAGTTACTGCGCTTGGACGCAGTGCACTGTCGCCCATAGCAAGCGGGCCCACCGCTCGTAGCTAGCCTTCAAAGGCCGCACGGAAAGCCGCCAGCGCGGTGTCCCCTGCTTCCAGGCCGGCTCCTCCGGCGGCCTGCGCCTCGAGACCGACCACGCCGTTATATCCGGCGTCCTCAAGAGCCGTCGCGATGACACGGTAGTTGATTTCCCCGGTGCCGGGTTCGCAACGGCCGGGGACGTCTGCCACTTGTATCTCTCCTACCCAAGGCAAGGCCGCCCGGATAAGTTCGATCAGGTTGCCCTCCCCGATTTGGGCGTGATACAGGTCCAGCATCATCCTGACGTTGGGGTGGTTAACCGACGAGACCAGCGCCAAAGTGTCCTTCGCACGTGCCAAAGGTATGCCGGGGTGGTCCAGCACAGTGTTCAGGTTCTCCAAGGCGAAGACCACTCCATGCTTCCCGCCCAATGCCGCCAGCCGTTCGAGCGTACGCCTACCGGTCAGCCACATCTCGCCGGTAGATCGGTGAACGGGGCGGACGGCCCGGCCGCCTTCCCCGAGCTCAGCAGGGTGGACAACCATACGCTCGATACCAAGTTCAAGCGCGACAGGAATCAGTTTCTCCGCTGATACCAATACCTCGTCGGCACTGGCGGGATCAGTGAGGCTACCCCCAAAATAGCCGCTCATCGACGAGAACCGGGCTCCTGTTGCTGCCAGGGCCGCAATGTCCCGGCCCCGGGTGTCCCACAACTCCACCTCAAAGCCTTGCTCATGGATCCTCTTCACACGCTCCGTCAAGGGCAATTCGCCGTAGAGCATTTCAGCACAGGCAGCCAAGCGGAAGCTCATGCTTCATCACCTACGGTGTGCAATGCGGGCTCGGCTGGTCGCAGCACGGCAATGGTTGCCACATCAACCGGCAGCCCGGTTTGAACTGACTGGGAGGCGGCAAGGGCCACGGCCAGGGCGTTCCGTGCGTCGGTTCCGCCGGCAGCCAAGGCCGCGGGGGCTTGGATGCCATCGCGGTCAGCCTTCACGCAGTCCACAAAGTGGGCGAGTTCCGCCGTATACGCGTCGTGAAAGAGGTCAACGTTAAGGCGGACGGTGGCCGCACTGATGCCGGCGGCGGTGTAGCTCATGGCCGTACTGGCCTGCGGGCCTCCCGCTGTCACCATTCCCGCAGAGCCAAAAACTTCTCCCCGCACGTCATAGCCGTAGAGTGCGTTGAAATTTGCCTCAGCTACAGCAATGGCTCCGTTGCTGTAGGTCACAGTGACCACAGCGGTATCCAACAGCCCACCCGCTTTTGCTTCAGGAGCGACCAACGCGTCAGCCACAGCATGAACGCGAAGAGGGACAGCTCCCGGGTTCAGCCAGTTCAACGTGTCGAAGTCGTGAATGAGGGTCTCCAGGAAGATGGTGCCCGGCGGAATCCGCTCCGGGTTGGCGATCCCGTCCAGGTTGCCGGGATCGCGGGTCAAGGATCGCAGCAACTGCGGCGTTCCTATGGCACCGTCATCAATGAGCCTGCGGGCGGCGGCGAAGTCACTTGAGTAGCGTCGATTGAAACCGAACTGGACGATCACACCTGCGGCCGCTGCTGCGTCAAGGGCCCCATCAAGTTCTTCCACGGTACGGCCGCCCGGCTTCTCGCAGAAAGAGGGCTTACCCGCCTGCGCTGCCGCGGCGATCAGCCCGGAATGAAAGCGCGCCGGCGCAGCTACAAGAACAGCATCCACATCAGGATCGTTCAGCACATCTGCCGGGTCACTACTGATCTTCGCAACGCCGAGGCGGCCGGCAAGTGCCTCGACGGCGGACAGGGCAGGATCCGCGATTGCCTCAAGCCGTGCATTGGGGATGCGGTGCGCGACTGACTCAGCGTGGAAACTTCCGATCCATCCCGCTCCGATCAGTCCGATACGAACCGGCCGGTCTTCACTGACCGGATGCTGAAGGTAACCCATGGTAGCTCCTGAATAGTCTTCTAGATCGTTCTAGTCGAACCATCCTGACATGCCGTTCGCGCTACGTCTAGATCGTTCTATAGACTGTTTCACCCAGGAGGAAATATGTCGGAATTGCAGCGCCGCCCCACTTTGATGGACGTAGCCGAGGTGGCAGGTGTCTCCCGGGCCTTGGTTTCCATCGTGATGCGGGGTGCACCCGGCGCGGCGGAATCGACGCGGCAGAGAGTATTGGAGGCGGCCCGCCAGCTCGGATATCGGGCAGACTCCCGGGCCAGGCTGCTGCGGAGCAGCAGGACCAAGCTCCTGGGTCTCATCTTTTCCAGCTCACAGCCCTTTCACTCGGAAATTGTGGATGCCGCGTACGCTGAAGCCTCCGCCAGGGGCTATGAAATAGCGCTGAGCGCGGTAGCGAGCGGCAGGCCCGAGGCTCGCGCCATAGAGACCCTGCTGGATGTCGGCGCGGAGGCGTTGATCATCATCGCTCCCACCCTCAGCGCGGATGACCTCGCACAACACGCCCGCCAGGTGCCGGTGGTGAGCCTCCTGCGCGACAACGTGGGCGACCTCGTGGATTCGGTCAGCAGCGACGATTACGCAGGCATCGCGATAGCCGTTGACCACCTGGTCAGCCTCGGTCATAGCCGGATCGTCCACGTCGACGGCGGCGCTGCCGTGTCGTCGGACAGGCGCCGGGAGACGTACCGCTCGGAAATGATCCGGCACGGGCTGCAACCCGTGGTTGTTCCAGGTGGCCCAGGGGAGGAGGACGGCATGGGAGCCGGACAAATCCTTCAGGAGAATCTGCCCACGGCTGTCATCGCCTTCAACGACAGGTCGGCCCTCGGAATAATGGAGAACTTCAGGGCCGCGGGGATCCGGATTCCCGAGGACGTATCGGTACTCGGCTATGACGACAGCCACTTCGCCAAGCTAAGCTTCGTCCAATTGTCCTCAGTCAGCCAGGACGCTCCGCTCCTTGCCGCCGCAGCCGTTGGCCGCGCCGTGGACCGGATCGAAGGGGCAAAGTCACCCGGCAGCGTGGTCCGAACGCCGCATCTGGTCCTCCGCAAAACCACAACCCGTGCTCCTGCAGGCAACTGATGCCGAAGCTGCGCAGCTCTTAGTGACAGATCGCTGTAAAGTGTCTATATGCCAAGGATCACGGCCGCCACTAATGCTGCCCAACGCGCCGAGACCCAACGTCGGATTCTGACCGCTTTTGGGGAGCTCCTCTTCACTCATGGCCTCCCTGGGCTCACTATGACGGACGTAGCCCGGCACGCCGGCGTGGGACGCACCGCGGTCTACAACTATTACGCGGACATGGAGCAGCTGCTGATCGCGTACGCCTTGGATGAGACCGAGCGTTTTATCGTGGACCTCCGCGACTCGTTGGCTGCCTTGGAGAACCCCGTGGACAGGCTTGCCCTCTATGTCCGGGCCCAGGTGGAGGATCTCAGCCGCCGCCACTTGCCGCCAGGACCGGCCATGGCCGCCGTCCTCTCCCCCGGTTCCTTCGCGAAGCTCGCCAACCATGTGGGCGACCTGAACGTCCTGCTGCAGGACATCCTTCAGGACGGCGTGGAGCAGGGCTACCTGCCGAACACCGATGTCGCCCAGTTGGCGCGGCTCATCCACGGAACGCTTTCTGCCAGCGCCGCACGACGCAACCGAACGCCCGACGGCGAGACTCCCCCGCCGCCGCCGGCCTCCGACGTCGAGCCTCACACCGCCCTCGAACTCCACACGGCGCAAACAGTGCGGTTCATCCAATTGGGCGCGGGAGCCCGCTTCGACGAGGCAGGCAAGCCGGTGCGTCTGGAATCCCCCGCCCACGACGCCCTCGCCAGCTAGCTGATTACTGACCCCAGCGAGCTACTGATTCGCGAGCTACTGATCTGCGGGAAGCGTGGGGACGATGGGCCACTTGGAGTTGTCCGCTATCCGCAGGTCCTCACGCGGGCACTGCAGCATCCCCGGGGTTTGGTCCACCAACTGGGGCTCCACCAGGCCTTCGAAACCAGGCGTCAGGATGACATCCACGGACTCGTCCTCACGGTTATCTTCGAAGTAGTCCGTTCCGGCAAGATTCCGCTGGATATTGAACGCCGCGGCCTGGCCCTTGACTCCGGAGACCACCACGGCAATACCTGAATAAGCGGTATCGCTGTTGTCCACCGAGGCCACCTTGTAGCCACGCGCCGTGAACTGATCAGCAACCGTACTGGCCAGCCCGGCGCGGGACGTGGCATTGAAAACGTTGAGGGTCACGGTCTCGTTCGGGACGTAGTCGAATGTTGTGGTGGGGCAGAGGCTGGTGGGCGCTTTGCTGGCGATTGAGCTGGGAACCTTCACCACGCCGTTCATGATCGCCCAAGCACCCACGGCCCCGGCCGCTATGACACCCACCAGCAGCACCAGGACGATTCCATGGAACAACCGCCGCCAGAAGCGGCCTTTGTGCGCCTGGGCGTCCTCGGCAAAGGTTGCCCGAAGCTCCGCGCCGGTCACTACATGGTGGCCGTGGAGCTGCGTCACATCCTTGGGACGCCTGCGCTTGCTAGCCATCGATCACCAATACACGTGCGTGAATGGCCGTCCGCTGGTGGAGCGCTGTGCGGACGGCCCTGTGAAGCCCGTCCTCGAGGTACATGACGCCTTGATACTGGACAACATGCGGAAACAAATCACCGAAGAAGGTCGAGTCCTCAGCCAACAGTGCCTCCAAATCCAGGGTCCGTTTGGTAGTAACGAGTTCATCGAGGCGGATAGGACGCGGGGGCAGGGAAGCCCAGTCCCGCGGCGCAGAGTATCCATGGTCAGGGTACGGGCGTCCCTCGCCCACAGCTTTAAAGATCACCCTGCAAGCCTATGGAAGATGCCGCGTGAACGGAACTTGTGACCCGCAGCACAGGCACGTTGTAGCCAAAAGGTGACTATCCGTCGTCGCGCGTCACAGATGTCATAGCTGTGATGGGAGCCGCCGGGACTGACAGAATGGGGTCATGACTCAACCGCTCCAAGGTACTGACCGGACCGCTGCCCGCGCCACACCCGCATTGGCGCTGCTGCTCGATGTCGATGGCCCTATCGCCAGTCCTGTAACGCGCGACGTCAAGCCGGACATCATCGCGGACATGGTGGCCTTGGCTTCAGCCGGGATCCCCGTCATCTTCAACACGG
Organism: Paenarthrobacter sp.; assembly: GCA_031179305.1. GTDB lineage: Bacteria > Actinomycetota > Actinomycetes > Actinomycetales > Micrococcaceae > Arthrobacter. Next base: position 44,236 of record JAPSHX010000013.1, read on the forward strand.
GGCGCTCCGACGCGTTCATCAGCGAGCAAGTCATGGAACCCATGATTGCCGCTGGCATGCCGGCGGACACTGTCATCCACGCTATTTGCGAGAAGGGCGCCGTGTGGTTCAGCTACACAGCCGGAGGTCCTGGCCCCATCCACGTGGACCACGAACTCGCAGTGCCCAAGGCCTACGGCGACGATATCCGCAGGCTCGTTGCTGAAGACTACTCAGCGCACATGTTCTTCGACGAGACCAAGCGCGCCATGGTTTCGGTGGAGCAGCACTTGGACGTTGCAAGCCAGGACTACCTGGCCGAGCAGAAACTCTTCGACGCCGATGCCCTGGACATCATGGGGCGCCACGGGCTCAACGCGGCCATCCTGGACCACCACGCACCCGAGTCTGATGACACCGGGGACTACCGCTTGGACCCCACCATCATCTCCACGGACATCGAATCGGTCCGGTTGGGCAAGGACCTCGGAGCGAGTCGCGCGGTTGAACTCCTGGCGGCCCAGGGCATTACTCCGCTTTCATGGCGGACGGTGGGTGATTCCCGCACGGACTACGCCATGGCAGACTGGCTTCACCACAACGATCACGATGTGAAGCACGTGGACGTCCGGCCCGCAGACGGCGTACCGGTCAAGCCCTACACCATTTTGACGGCAGCCGACCTTGAACTGGCGGATGACGTGATCCACGACGACGCCGGCGGCGCTTTCCTTCGCAGCTGGCGCGAAGCCCTTTCGATCTAAGTTCCACCGCATCATAGTTTTAGAGTCTTAAAGCAACCCGCACCGCAACGATCCCGGAGATACAGCCATCACACAAGCACAGGTCGATCCGATTTACCACGGCAGCCCGTCCATTGAAGAGGACGCGATTGCTGAGGCGATCTCGCCTGCCGTCGTCGCGCATCTTAGGCACAGGTCCGACGTCGTCCGTCACCGTGGGCGGTACGCCCTGGTCAACGGCGACCTGACTCCGCAACAGGCCATGGTGTCCGATCTTCTGGCTGTCAGGGCCGCTTTGGACGCTGCTGGTATTGATTTCATCCTGGTGCGTGGAAATGATGAGCGGCCCGTTATTGCCGTGGACTGGGAATCACGCAAGGAGGTTCGCGAGGCACTGGTCACGGCGTTCCGGAATGAGCCTTTCTATTCCATGACCGTCGACGCCAAGAAGAAGACCTCCATGTTGGTGGCCGACGGCGATCTCACGGCTAACCGAAAAGCCCGCATCTTCCGCTTGTACCGGCCGCGCGTCGAGATCGGCGGCGGGCTCTGGTATGGCCCGGCCCTGGGCGTGCAGCTTGAGCTGTGGCGGTTCGAAGGCGATCATTTGGAACTCCCGGTGGAAAATTCCCTCACCCGGCGCACCATGCTGCGACAGGACGCAGTTCGGGGCACAGTCCAACGGCATGGCCTGTCCTGGCCCACCATCGAGAACATGTTCGCTGACCATGCCAGCGACATCGACTTCGATATCGACATCGTCTTCTCCTGGGTGGATGGCAGCGACCCCGAATACATTGCCAGGAGGCGCGCTCAGCAAGCCGAGGCTATCCTCGGCGAGGGCGACGATCATGAGGCACGCTTCCGGCAGATCAACGAGCTGAAGTACGCGCTGCGCTCGGTGCACATGTTCGCGCCGTGGATCCGGCGGATCTTCATCGCCACTGATTCCCCCGCACCGGAATGGCTGGCCGACCACCCGTCGGTGACCATTGTTCGCAGTGAGGAGTTCTTCGCCGACCCCTCCGTGCTGCCCACTCACAATTCGCAGGCCGTAGAGTGCCAGCTGCACCACATCAAGGGCCTTTCAGAGCACTTCCTGTACTCCAACGACGACATGTTCTTTGGCCGGCCCGTGGGCCCGGACATGTTCTTCACCCCCGGTGGCATTACCAAGTTCATCGAAGCTGACACCCGCATCGGGCTGGGCGAGAATGACGCCGAACGCAGCGGCTTTGAGAACGCAGCCCGCGTGAACCGCAAGCTGCTGTGGGAGCGCTTTGGCCGGATCACCACCCGGCACCTTGAGCACACGGCTGCGCCGCTGCGCCGCAGCGTGGTGGCCCAAATGGAGAAGGAATTCCCGGCCGAGTTCGCAAAGACCGCCGGAAGTCGGTTCCGTGCAGCGGACAACATCTCGGTGACCAACTCGTTCTACCACTACTACGCCCTGCTTACCGGTCGCGCGGTCACGCAGACCAGCGCCAAAGTCAGGTATGTGGACTCCACCATGTGGGCCGGACTGCACTACCTGCCAAAGCTCCTGGCCAAGCGCCACATGGACTTCTTCTGCCTGAACGACGGCAGTTTCCCCGAAGTCGGGGCAAATGAACGAGCCGACCTGGTGACCGATTTCCTGGAGAAGTACTTCCCCGTCAAGGCACCCTGGGAGAAGTAAGGCCGCCGGGAGAAGCAGCGCCACCGGGAGAAACAAGCGGGAGCGACGAGGTGTGCGTGCCTGGCGATGTGTGGGCTCCCACCCGCGACTCGTGCGGTATGCGGATGCCGGCCGCCGCCAGGCGCCGCTGAACCTCGGCTGCGTCCAGGGGCTCGCCAACAGTGACGCCACCGGACATCGGCACCACGGAATGCACGATCGTGTGCTCGTAGACGTGGATCATGTTGTAGGACTGCGCCCCGTCACGTCCGCGCTGTCCGCCGGCGCGAACCGCCAGGTCCTGGGTGTAACAGGTAGCTGAGGCAACCGATACCGGGATGCCTGCGAAGCTCGCAGTCGTTGAGTAGTGCAGATGGCCACCAAGGATGCTGCGGACGTCAGTGTTACGGACGACGGCGGCCAGTGCGGCTTGGCCACGCAGCTCCACCAACACGGCAAGGTCCTGCACGCACGGGACGGGCGGGTGATGCAGGGCTAGGATGGTGCCGTCCGGTGCCGGCGTAGCCAGTTCAGAGGCCAACCACTCCAGCTGAGATTCTGACAGTTCGCCGTGGTGGTGGCCGGGGACCGTGGTGTCCAGTGTGATGATGCGGAGCCCGTTGACGAAGTAGCTGCGGTCCACGGGGTCCTGTGGCTTGCTGGCCGCGGAGGCATGGGCAAACGCTGAACGGAAGTTTGCCCGGTTGTCATGGTTGCCCATGGCCCAAATGGCTTTGGCTCCCAGAGAGGCACACAGAGGCTCAATCATCTCGCGGAGTTGCTTGTAGGCTTCGAGCTCACCCTTGTCAGCAAGGTCCCCGGTGAAAATGATGGCTTCGGGCCTGATCCTCGAGGCAATGATTTGCTCGCAGATCTCCTGGAGCCTGGCTGCGCTGTCCACTGAGCCGTGAAGCGTGCCCGGACCACCCACCAGATGAAGATCGCTCAGGTGCAAAAGCACATGACCTGGTTTGGGGTATTCGGCCTCGATGAGCTCCATAGCTTCGCCTTAGCGTTTGGTGGGAGACGGCGCCTCCCGTATCAATCCAGTAGTCCCAATCCAACCAGACAACAAGCCAACAACTGGCTAACTTCCGGCGGAATGTTGGAAAATTACTTTTTCTCCCTTCGGGATCGGTGGCCTTATGCCAGCGCTTCTTCCACTGCTTTTACAAGGTCTTCGGAGTCAGGCTCCACTGCGGATGGGAACCTTGCCACAAGTTCGCCCCCGCGATTTATGACGAATTTCTCGAAGTTCCATTTCACCTTGGCCGGCTGCCCTTCCTCGTCTCGGGCCAGCTCCGCGAAGAGGGGATGCTGCTGCTTGCCAAGGACGTTGGCTTTGCTGGTCAGGGGGAAGGACACACCAAAGTTACGTTCACAGAACTCGGCGATTTCCTGGTCAGCGCCGGGCTCCTGGCCACCAAACTGGTTGCAGGGCACGCCGAGGATTTCCAAACCTTGCGCACGATACTTGCCGTAGAGCTCCTCCAAGCCAGAATATTGGCGCGTGTAACCGCATTCCGAAGCGACGTTCACCACCAGGACCGCTTTGCCCTCGAACCGGCCGAAGTCTGCTTCGGTGCCATCGTTGAAGGTGAGGGGAATGCTGTAAAGGCTGGACATGGGTTTCGCTTCCTGACGACGTCGTCTGGCGGGTTTGCCGCCATCGAGCTTACGGGAGCTGGCTTGGGCCGCGAAATGCAGGGGTGTCCCGCGTCTCGCGTGCCGTTAGCGCGTGTACGGCCTAGGGCGCCGGGAGGATCAGCGTGGACAACGGCACGATCACACCATCCGGGCGCTGGACCAGGTCCGGTGCGATCAGGATGTATCCGGGCGGAAGCACGACTACCGGGAGCGACGTCGGAAGGACAGCCACGGGTGCGGGCGCAGGGGCCGCCGGAGGTGCAGGAACCGGCGGAGCAACGACTTGGGTAACTACCGGTGCGGGCGCAGCAGGCGCAGGTTCCACTATTGCCGGCGCTGGAGCCGGCACAACTGGCGCCGGTTCAACCACTGCTGGCGCCGGAGCGGGAGCGATCGGAGCCGGTTCAACAACTGCGGGCGGCGGGTCGATGGCCGATTGAAGAGTCGGTGCCACCGGGGCCGTCGTCAGCGTCGGCGGGACGGTACTGGTTTCCGGAGCAGTGGTCGACGGCGGTGGCGTGGCGGTGCCAGTCGGAGTCGGCGTGGCGGTGGTCGTCGGAGTCGGCGTCGCAGATGTGGTCGGCGTCGGCGTGGGAGTCGGCGTCGCAGTGGTTGTCGGTGTTGGCGTCGGTGTGGCCGTCACGGAAGGTGAGGGGGTCGGCGTCGTGGTTTGAACCGGCGTCGAGGTGGCTGGCGGTGTGGTTTGAGTTCCACCAGGGTTGCTCGGCGTAGTGGTGGCCGGCGGAGTGGTTCCGGACGGGGCCGGCGGTGGAACAGGAAGCGGTTCGTCGTGTTCGTGCTCTCCACCGATGACGGCCCGGTTGGTTCCATCCGATACAGGAACAGCCCATTGCGGAGTTCCCGAGGCGCCGTTGCCAACACCGGGTTGGTAGTTCACCATGGCGATGGTCTGCAGCGGATCAGTCTGCCGGATGGGCAGCAGTGTCCAGTTGGCGGGGTCAGTATGGAGACCGTTGACGATCGTCTCGAAGTGAAGGTGGCAGCCTGTGGACCACCCCGTGGTCCCGACCTCTGCGATGACCTCGCCCACCCGCACCGATTGGCCTTGCGTGACGCCGATTGCCTGGAGGTGGTTGTATGTGGTGACCAAGCCATTGCCATGCTCGATTTCAACTCTGTTGCCACCACCCCACACATGCCATCCCACAGCCCGCACCACACCGGAGTCCACCGAATAGACCCTCGTTCCGCAGGCGGCTGCATAGTCCTGGCCCCAGTGGAATTCTCCGGCGTGCCCAGTCAGCGGGCTAGTCCTGTACCCGTAGGAGGAACTCGGGTAGAGGACTTCGAGGGGCGAGTAGAGACTGCCGGCAGGTGGCCGGGACAGGCCGGCTGAGGCAACGGTAAGGCCTGTGGATCCGTCCTTGCTGACAGTGCGGACCAAAGCGCGGTCGAAGTAGACCATTGGCGTGCCTGGGATTTGTTCGGGAGGCTCCGGCATGGACTCGATCACCAAGGTCTCGGCGTCCGGCGGCACCAGGGTGCCCAGAGCCGTTGGTTCTACCACCCCCTGCGCCAGTGCTCCGCCATTGGAGCTGCTGCTGGAGACGGAATTCAGAGGTTGGAAGCCAAGCGCAAAGAAAGCCAGGACGGCGAGACTTCCCGCGATCAGAACGCGATGGAAGCCTACGGCGCGGATTAAATCTACTGCCCGGTCTGATTCATGATGCTTGCCCACAACACACTCCCCAAAGCCAGCGGCACCAAACCCCAGCCTGGCGTGCAAGCACCATTGTTGCGGGAATCAGGGGAGAAATAAAGGCTTCCCGGGTGCCATCGACCGAAAGGTTGCCTCAGTTTTGGCTCAAGAATCTTGAGCTTTGCTTTCGGGGACTAAGAGCCCAGGTTTTCCTTTAGCAGTGCGCGGTGTTCGACGGCGGCATTGGCGTGGAGTGCGCGGCCCGCCTCAGTCAGTTCCAAGAAGAGGGAACGGCGATCGTCTGCGCAGGTTTCGCGGGACACCAAGCCTGCTTTTTCGAGCCGGTCCACCACCTTCGAGACGGCACTTTGGGTCATGGGGGTGCGCTCCCCCAAAGCCTTCATCCGGCACGCAGATTCTTCGCTTTCGGCAACGAGGTCCAGGATTTCAAACTCGTTGAGGCCAATGTCGAACTTCGCTTCGAGGGCGCGGTCAATCGCTCCTGCGGTGCGGAAGTAGGAGTTTTGGATGCTGCGCCACTGCTCAACCAATTGGCGGTCATGCAGTTGACGGTCACGCGTCGTTGCCATGCCCTGATTCTAGTTCATTTAAAGGTTAGAATCCACGTCATAATATTCCGCATCATATTCCTTGTCATTGAATGACGCGTCATGTAGATTCAGGGCCATGACCTCACCCACCACCCTCAAAACCTCATCTGAGCCGCCTTTGGTTTCAGCCGTTCACTGGACGCGTGCCCAGTGGCTGCTGCTCATGGTTGTGTGCACCGTCCTGGCTTTGGACGGGCTGGACGTCTCCATGGTCGGCGTTGCCCTGCCGTCCATTGGACAGGAGCTCAACCTTGGAACCGACTCCCTGCAGTGGATCGTTTCCGCCTATGTCCTGGGCTACGGGAGCCTCCTGCTCCTCGGTGGCCGCCTCGCCGATCTGTTGGGCCGGCGTCGAATCTTCCTCATTGCGTTGACCGTATTCGCCGCGGCGTCGCTCCTTGGCGGGCTGGTGGACGACCCTGCCATCCTGATCGCCACGCGGTTCATCAAGGGACTTGCCGCTGCCTTCACGGCACCTACCGGCTTCTCCATCATCACCACCAACTTCGCCGAAGGCCGCGAGCGCAACAAGGCGTTGTCCATCTTCACCACGTTCGGTGCCAGCGGCTTCTCGCTGGGCCTGGTGGTGGGTGGCCTGATGACCAGCCTCAGCTGGCGTTGGACGTTCCTGGTCTCGGTGCCCATCGCCGTCGTCGTTGTCCTCCTGGGCATGAAGTTCATCCCGAAGGACAAGCCATCGGCGGAGAACAGCGGACACGATATTTGGGGCGCCGTCACTCTCGCGCTGGGCATGCTCGGCCTTGTATACACCTTGGTTTCAGCACCGGAGCAGGGCTGGGGATCTGTGGCAACAATCGCCGGATTCGCAGTTTCCATCGCCGTGCTGGCAGCCTTCGCGGTGATCGAGAACAAGGTCAAACATCCGCTGATCCGCTTCAGCATCCTCAAGGAAGGTTGGGTAGCCCGAGCCAATCTCAGCGCCGTGGGGCTGTTCGGCTCCTATCTCAGCTTCCAGTTCATCGTCACCATGTACCTGCAATCCGTGCTGGGCTGGACGCCGCTGGGAATGGCACTGGCTCTGCTTCCGGCAGGACTGTTGGTGGCCACGAGTGCGCCGTTTGCCGACCGGCTCATTGAGAAGTTCGGGGCCACGCAACTAATTCTGACCGGGCTCACTGCGCTGGGATTGGGCTACGTCTTGTTCCTCAGGGTTGGCACCACTCCGAACTACGTGTTGGATATCCTGCCGTCCGTGGTCCTGCTGGGCATCGGCTTTGCGCTGGCGTTCCCGTCCATCAACGTCCAAGCGACGGCCGGGATCAAGGATTCCGAGCAGGGGCTGGCTGCTGGATTGATCCAGACCAGTACCCAAGTGGGAGCCGCCTTGGTTTTGGCGGTCACCACGGCGCTGGTCAGCGGACATGGCCAGGCCGCCGGAACCGTCAGCGCCCAAGCCATGCTGGAACAGTACCGTCCGGGCCTTATCCTGAGTGCCGCCGTCGCCATCGCCGCCCTCTTGGTTGCGGCAGCACCGCCCAAGCGCCGCGTCCGCTCCTAACCTCCGCGTTTTCCCCTGTACACAGCCGCAATTGCGAGGTCTCATGGGACCTATGAGGAACTACCTCACGGAGTACAGGCACGAACTGCAGCGCACGTTCACAGGAACGTCGGGCACGCCTCCGGAGTGGGTGCCGCGCCTCGCGGAAGGGAACGACGCCGGATATCACCTTCCGGGGTCGGCAGTCTGGGCTGTGCACGGCCATGTGGCCACCATCGTTGCCGGGATCAGGGTGCTGTTGATGCAGGCCCTGCATCCCGGTGCGCTGGCAGGGGTTTACGAGCACTCCGGTTTCCAGAAAGACCCACTCGGACGGTTGGCTAATACGGTCCGATGGATTTTCACTGTGACCTACGGTTCCACGGAGGCAGCCGAAGCTGCGACCGCCCGAGTACGGAAGATCCACGAGCGCGTCCGGGGAACGTATGTGGACGGCAACGGAGTTTTTCGCGAGTACGCCGCCAACGATCCCGAACTCCTCCGTTGGGTCCACATCACCTACGCGGACTCCTTCATTACCGCCAACCGCATCTGGGGCCGGCCCATCCCAGGTGGGCCCGACGCCTACGTTCGCGAATGGGCAGCGGCAGGGCGGCTCATGGGAGTGGAGGACCCGCCGCTGACCGAGGACCAGGTCCGCGAAGAACTTGAGCAGTGGTACGCCTCCGGGATACTCCGGGCTGATGAGCGCTTGGCCGAGACGGTATCGTTCATTCGCTATCCACCCCTGAGCCCGCTCCTCAAACCCGGTTACACCATCCTGTTCGCGGCCGCCGTCGCAAGCCTTGAGCCCAAATACCGCGAGATGCTGGGTATTCGTCGTGCCGGGATTGGTCCGGTTCCCCTGCCCGTCATCACCGCTGCCCGGGCTGTCCTGGGCATGGTCCGGTTTGCCTTGGGTTCCCACGGGCCAAGTGAGCAGGCCGCCCGGCGTAGGTTGCAGAGGCTCGGCTACGCGGCTTGAGGTGCGCCCCACCCCCGCCGAGGAGTGAGATCTCACCTCTTTCGCACCCTCAAAACGCCGAAAGCTCACCCCTCGGCGCAATCCCCTGTTGAGTGGGCTTCGCCGAGGGGTTAGCTCTCAACCCTTACGCGTGCTTATTCAGCCGAGAGCTCACCCCTCGGCGCATGCCCTTGTTACGCCCCTTAGATCAGGTGATCCGACAGGTGGTTCGGCGTACCGAAGCGGTGGGCCGTGATGGACACAGCCTGCTCGCGGAGGAACGGGAGCATCTCGATGCGGCCGGCCTGGGTCACAGCACCGTGGTAGACCGCGACGTCCGGACGGCCACCCATTGCTGCGCTCAGTGCGGCGAAGTCGCCACCGATCAGGCGGATCCGGCCGGCGTCGAAGTTGGCCGCACGGGCCATCCACGCGGCGTCGTCCTCAATCCGCACGCTGACGCCCAGGTTCGCGAACACGGTCACCACCGCGTCGGGAAGCACGACGGCGGAGCTCACCTTGAGCGCCGAACCCGCCACTGCACCGGCTGCTACGACACGGAGCAGCTCAGCGAGTCGCTCACCTTCGGAAAGCCGGATGGTGACCGGGAGGGAACGGTAGCGGAAGACGTTGCGCTCTGCAGACAGTGCGGAGACGTCCTTGCAGGTGCCGAACTCGGCTTCCCAGGCCGCTGCGTCACTGAAGAGTGACTGCTGCAGGGTCTGCAGTTCCTCAGCGGACACGTCCGCTGACTTTGCGGCGGAGAGAATCTGCGCTGCAGCGCCTTGAAGCACGGTGCCGCGCTTGGCCTTGGCCTCGTCGGGGAGCCAGCTGCCCAAGCCGATCAGGTAGTTCGGTCCGCCGGCCTTGGTTCCGGCACCGACGGCCGACTTCTTCCAGCCACCGAACGGCTGGCGCTGGACGATCGCGCCCGTGATGCCACGGTTGACGTACAGGTTTCCGGCCTGGATGGTGTCCAACCAGACGCCCATTTCGGCGGAGTCCAGGGAGTGCAGGCCTGCGGTGAGGCCGTACTCGATCTCGTTCTGGATAGCGATGGCTTCCTCGAGGGTTTCAGCTGTCATGACACCCAGCACCGGGCCGAAGAACTCGGTGAGGTGGAAATAGGAGCCACGCTTGACGCCCGAGCGGATGCCCGGGGACCACAAGCGGCCGGTCTCGTCCAGGCGCTCGGGCTTGACGGCCCAGGTTTCGCCGTCGCCCAGTGTGGTGAGGGCGTTCAGGAGCTTGCCGTTGGCCGGTTCGATGATCGGCCCCATCTGCGTGGTGGCGTTGTCCGGGTAGCCCACCGTCAGGGAACGTGCGGCGTCGATCAGCTGGTTGTGGAAGCGGGCGCTCTTGGCCACCGAGCCCACCAGGATTACCAGCGACGCAGCCGAGCACTTCTGGCCGGCGTGGCCGAACGCCGAGTACACAACGTCCTTTGCAGCGAGGTCCAGGTCAGCACTGGGGGTGACGATGATGGCGTTCTTACCGGACGTCTCCGCGAGCAGCGGCAGGTCCTGGCGGAAGCTACGGAACAGCTCGGCGGTTTCATAGCCGCCGGTGAGGATCACGCGGTCGACGCTTGGGTGCGAGACCAGACGGGTGCCAAGCTCACGTTCTTCGAGCTGCACCAGCGCCAACACTTCGCGCGGCACGCCGGCTTCCCACAGGGCTTCCACCATCACGGAACCGGAGCGGCGGGCCTGCTTTGCAGGCTTGATCACGACGGCGGAGCCTGAGGCGAGCGCTGCGAGAGTGGATCCTGCGGGGATCGCCACCGGGAAGTTCCATGGCGGGGTCACCACGGTGAGGTTGGCTGGGACGAACGTGGCGCCGTCCACCGTTTCCAGGTCCTTGGCACGCTCGGCGTAGTAGTGCGCAAAGTCGATTGCTTCGCTGACCTCGGGGTCGCCTTGGTCGATGGTCTTGCCCGTTTCGGACGCCATGACTTCCAGCAGCTCGGCCCGGCGGGCTTCGAGGGCCTCGCCGGCACGGTGCAGGATGGCTGCGCGCTCCGCCGCGGGACGGGCACCCCAGGCCTTGCCGTGGTCCACCGCAGTGGCGATGATGCGGTCCAGTTCAGCGGCGTCGGAGACCTTGGTGGCATCGACGGTCTTGTTGCCGGCGGTGGAACCGGGAATGCGACTGAGGATGTCGCGGCCCCAGGCACGGTTGGCCGGGAGCGCCGGGTCCGTGTCGGGGGTGTTGCTGAAGCCCTCAAGCGGGGCAGGCCCTGCCGGGAGGCGGCGGTCCTGCTTGCGGTTGGGGCCCGGAACTTCGGCCGTCATGCCGGCCAAGGAGTCCAGGAAGCGTTGCTGCTCGCGCTTGAAGAGGGCTTCGTTTTCACTGAGTTCGAAGACCGCGCTCATAAAGTTTTCCTGGCTCGCACCTTCTTCGAGGCGGCGGATCAGGTACGCAATGGCGACGTCGAACTCACCCGGGTGGACCACCGGTGTGTAGAGAAGCAGGCTGCCGACGTCCTTGCGGACCGCGGTGGCTTGGCCGGTTGCCATGCCCAGAAGCATTTCGAACTCGATACCCTTCGTCACACCCCGCTGCTTGGCGAGCAACCAGGCGAAAGCGACGTCAAAGAGGTTGTGGCCTGCGACGCCGATGCGGACCGCGTCAATGCGCTCCGGGGTGAGGGCGTAGTTGATGACGTTCTTGTAGCTGGTATCAGAGTCCTGCTTGGTGCCCCAGGTGGCCAGCGGCCAGTCATGCAGGGAGGCTTCAACCTGCTCCATGGGAAGGTTGGCACCCTTGACCACACGGACCTTGACGGGGGCACCACCCTGGGCACGGCGGGCGGCAGCCCATTCCTGGAGTTCCTGCATGGCGCCAAGGGCGTCCGGGAGGTAGGCCTGGAGGACGATTCCGGCCTCAAGGTTTCTGAACTCGGGCATGTCCAGGATGCGCTTGAACACCGCAATGGTCATGCTGAGGTCCTTGTATTCCTCCATGTCCAGGTTGATGAACTTGGGCTTGGGGAATGAAGCAGCAAGGCGGTAGAGCGGGGTGAGCTTCTCCACCACGTGGTCGACGGCTTCGTCGAAGGCCCACGGGGAGTGCGGTGCAACGGTGGAGGACTCCTTGATGGAAACGTAGTCCACGTCATCACGGGCAAGGAGCTTCAGCGTGCCTTCCAGGCGACGCTGGGCTTCGTGTTCACCCAGGACCGCTTCGCCCAGGAGGTTCACGTTGAGGTGTACCCCGTCCTGGCGGATCTTGGCAATGGCCGGGCCGAGCTTGGCGTCGGTGGCGTCCACAATGAGGTGGCCCACCATTTCGCGGAGCACCCGGCGGGCGATCGGGATGACCACCTGCGGGACGATCGGAGCCATGACGCCACCTACGCGTACAGCGCTGCGCATGTACCACGGGAGGAACTTGGGCACCTTCGGGGCGAGCTCGGCGAGCTTGCGGCCGGCGACCGACAGGTCCTCGGGGCGGATGACGCCGTCGACGAATCCGACAGTGAAGTCAAGGCCGTTCGGGTCCTTCAGGACGCCGGCGAGGCGCTGCGCGGATACATCCACGGGGATCTTGCCGGCTTCGGTAAGCCAGTGGCGGACCAAGGCGATGGCTTCCTGGGCCAAAGCATCGAACTGCCCGGAATCCTGGGTGCGCGGGGCGGTGGCATCCGGGAGGGTGCTGGTCATGGGGGCTCCTTCTGAGGCGGAGAAGTTTGTTTGTTTCCATCAGTATGGATCTACAATCACGTTAGGAAAAGCGATCTTTTCTGACGAATATTGATTACCCATCCCGAACCTTTGGAGGCTGCCTTGCTGGATGTCCGCAGGCTGCGTTTGCTGCACGAATTGAAGATCCGCGGAACCCTTGCCGAGGTTGCCGACGCGATGCAGTACAGCCCTTCATCGGTTTCCCAGCAGCTGACGTTGCTGGAGAAAGAAGCAGGGGTGGAACTGCTGCGCAAAGCGGGGCGCCGCGTACAACTGACACCTCAGGCAGAAATACTCGTGGCCCACACCGCTGCCCTGCTGGAAACCTTGGAGCGCGCGGAGACCGAACTCGCAGCTTCGCTGTCCATGGTCACCGGCACGGTCCGGCTCGCAGTGTTTCAATCCGCCGCGTTGGCGCTCCTTCCGGATTTCCTCAGCATCATGCGCCAGGAGTATCCCGAGGTCCGCGTGGAGATGACCCAGCGTGAGCCCGAGACCGCACTCTACGAAACCTGGGCGCGCGACTTCGATCTCGTGGTGGCAGAGCAATACCCAGGCCACGCCGCCCCGCATCACAGCGGCCTGGACCGTGTGATCCTCACCAGCGATGCCATCCGCCTGGCCACTCCCCCGGTGGGATTGGGCGGCGAAACTGTTTCTTCGCTTGCGGACACCGCCTCAATGCCGTGGGTCATGGAGCCCCGGGGGGCCGCCTCCAGGCATTGGGCTGAGCAGGCGTGCCGTTCGGCGGGGTTCGAGCCCGACGTACGTTACGAAACGGCCGACCTCCAAGCACAGATCCGGCTCATCGAATCCGGAAACGCCGTGGCGCTCATGCCGGACCTGGTGTGGACGGGGAGAACCCGCACCGTCCAACTCCTGGACCTCCCGGGCCTTCCGAAGCGAACCGTGTTCACGTCCACCAGGACCGCCGGCCGCATCCACCCTGCAACCGCAGCCTGTCGTGAAGTGCTGGAGCGGGTTGCTGCGGCACAACAGCAGGATGCCGAGCAGCAGGCTGACGCCGGCTAATCTGACTGGGCTGGCCAGCTGGCCGGCTGGCGACACGCAAATTCGTGCGCGCCCAGGATCAGGGCCCATGACACGCGGATTTGAGTGTCCCCTGCCCGGCTCCATGGCGAGGCCAAACATGGGTGTCCCGGGTTTGTGGTCGAGGGAACGCAAAAGGCCCCAGTCCGAGGACTGGGGCCAAACGCGGAGAATGGGGGATTTGAACCCCCGAGGGCGTTAACCCAACACGCGTTCCAGGCGTGCGCCATAGGCCGCTAGGCGAATTCTCCTTGCTTCCGATTCGAAAGCAGATACTACTGTACCTGAGAATTTCGGCATCGTGTAATCGGGCTGAATCACCATCCGCGGAAGGGTTCGAAGATAAGCCCGTTAACGGAAAAATGGACGCCCCCAACGCGCCCATTCTTGCGGTATCACCGTTGAGCTGCCGGGTCCGGCCCCTCGCTCCCAGGCCCCGCAGCTCACAACCTTGAGATTGCCCCAATCGGTGTACATACCCATGGTCCGCTGCGGTCCCTCGTTTTGCAATGGTTGAGACCTGTTTGTAGCCGAAGTTTATTGACAGGATGTCCTTATGGCTCAGCTGCATGCCCTGGTTCTCTACGTTCCTGAGACGCATATCGAGGAGGTCCTCCTGGCCATAGGCGACGCAGGCGCCGGGCGAATCGGCGACTATTCCCACTGCGCCTTTACTTCGCCAGGCACTGGCCGCTTCACGCCGCTGCTTGGAGCGCGCCCCTTTATTGGTGAGGTGGGGATCGAGGAGCAGGTGCCCGAAACCCGGGTTGAGTGCGTTGTTCAGGAGGACATGCTCGACGGCGTCGTGCAGGCTTTGCGCGCGGCGCACCCTTATGAGGAGCCGGCTTTCATAACGTGGCCGGTGAATGGCTGGCGGTGACGGGGAGCAGGTCAGGCAAAGATGGGCATTCGCCCGGCAGCCAATTCTCCATTGATCATTGCGATCTCGTCGGCGGACAACAGCCTTGCATCCCCGCTAACGGCATGGCTCGAGACTGTTGCCCAGTTGACGACGTCCGACCAGCACCACAGTGAGACTCCCGCCTGAATGGCTGGACGAGGGAATGGAAAGGCCGCTTGCCGCTGGCCAGCAATCCAGTGAGCCACAGCCTGTCGCGTCGTTCCCAGCCGCTCGGCAATCTCACCCCTCGTGACATAGTCGAAATCAACGGCTTGAACCACTCCACCGAGATGACGAATCTGGTCAACAATCCGATGGGCGGCCTCCGTGCCGCTTTCGGCATCCTGCAGGACAGTCACATAGGGCACTCCAGCGAAGCGAGACACGATCGCATCAAGCTGTTCCGCGAGTAGGTCTTCAACCGGCTCGGGAAGTTCCCCCAACCGGAGACGCACTTCGAAGGGCTGCTCGGTTTTCATGGTCTTAGAATATTCCAAAGTGTTGACAAGTGACAACAGCTACCGCCGCCCTCTGAGTAATTCATGCTGACCCGGGCACCGACGTGCGTCGCGCAGAAGGATCTTGGCTCGCTGGGTCGAATTCCTGGGAGTGCCGTCCACTCTCAACTGCGCACCGTTAGATCCACAGGGGCAGTACATGTAGAACTTGTGCCCCTGCCGCCTCAGCCTCCATCCGGAGACCGCCAGGACACGAACCACAGCGAGCACGTCCTTGTGAATCACGCCGGACACATCTTTGGGGTCCACCCACTCCCCACTACCCATCCCGCACCATAGCCACACCTTTCCGACGAACCTCTCCTGCAGTACGAGGTCTACCAGCCAGCCCCGACAAAATGAGAAGGCCAGCCAACCGCCGTCGAGCCTTATCCACAGCCCTTCCAGCCGATTCGAACCGCAACCCAAGTTCGGGTAAGCTTGTCGACGGCCCCTCATGTGGCGTCATCCTGTTGAACTCCCCCAGGACCGGAAGGTAGCAAGGGTAGATGGGCTCTGGCGGGTGCATGAGGGGTCACTTACTTTAACTGTCAGTCCCTATAGGTAGGTTTCACTTGTGACTGTTACAACTGCCCTGTATCGAAGGTATCGCCCGGACTCTTTCGCGGACGTTATCGGGCAGGAACACGTCACGGAGCCGCTGATGACGGCGCTCCGCAAGAACCGCGTGAACCACGCCTACCTCTTCTCCGGCCCCCGCGGTTGCGGCAAGACCACGTCCGCGCGCATCCTTGCCCGCTGCCTCAATTGCGCCGAAGGCCCCACTGATACTCCCTGCGGCAAATGCCCCAGCTGCGTCGAACTCGCTCGCGGCGGCTCCGGCTCGCTGGATGTCATCGAGATCGACGCCGCCAGCCACGGTGGCGTGGACGACGCCCGCGATCTCCGCGAGCGCGCAACCTTCGCCCCGGTCCGCGACCGCTACAAGATCTTTATCATTGACGAGGCCCACATGGTCACGTCCGCCGGCTTCAACGCGCTCCTCAAAATCGTTGAAGAGCCGCCGGAACACATCAAGTTCATCTTCGCTACCACCGAGCCGGACAAGGTCATCGGGACCATCCGGTCCCGTACTCACCACTACCCCTTCAGGCTGGTGCCGCCCGAGCCCCTGATGCAGTATCTCGAGCTCCTTTGCCAGCAGGAGAACGTTCCCGTGGCTCCCGGCGTGCTCTCGCTCGTCATCCGCGCAGGTGGCGGTTCCGTTCGCGACACCTTGTCCGTCCTGGACCAGCTCATGGCCGGCGCCGGTCCCAATGGCCTGGATTATGAGCTCGCTGTTGCGCTGCTCGGCTACACGCATGCTTCGTTGCTGGACGACATCGTGGATGCCGTTGCTGCGGCAGATGCTGCCACTGTGTTCCGTGCCGTGGACCGCGTCATCCAGACCGGGCACGACCCCCGCCGTTTTGTCGAAGATCTCTTGGAACGATTCCGCGACCTCATCATCGTCCAGGCGATGCCCGAGAGCGCGCAGGCCATTCTTCGTGGCATGCCAGCCGACCAGATCGCCCGGATGCGCAATCAGGCAACCAACTTGGGCGCGGCGGAACTGTCCCGAGCCGCAGATGTCACCAACACGGCGCTCACTGAGATGACCGGTGCTACGTCGCCGCGCCTTCACCTTGAACTGCTGTGCGCACGCATCCTCCTGCCCAGCGCCGAGCAGACCGAACGTGGCATCGCTGCCCGCATCGACCGCGTGGAACGTCGCCTGAATTACACCGGCGACGACGGCGCCCCGGCTGTGGCTGCTGCCCCACCGGTTCCTACGGCTACTACGCCGATCGCACCTGCAGTGCCGGCACAGGCGGAAACTCCGGCTGCCCCGGCTGTCCCGGCGACACCCGCCGTTTCCCGGCAAGCCCCTGCTGCAGCATCTGCCGCGCCCGAGCAGTCCGCGTCCGCTCCGGAGCCGTCCCCTGCACATCCGTCCACAGACGCTGGTTCGCGGGATGCCATCACAGCACCTCGAGTGTCCACCAACGATTGGCCCGTCGAAGACCGTCAGGCTGCGGGCCGCTCGCAGCAAGCTGCCCCATCCCAAGCAGCCCAGTCTCAGCCACAGCCAACGCCCGCACCGCAACAGGCACCCGCCTCAGCTCCTCAGCCTGCTGCTGCTCCGGTTCCCGCTCCCGGAGGCACCGGCGATGTGGAAGCATTGCGCCGAGCTTGGCCGGATGTCCTGCAGACGCTGACCAAGATCAAGCGCAGCACTTGGGCGCTGGTTGAACCGAATGCCCAAGTGGCCCAGTTTGATGGCCAGGTGCTGACTCTGGCTTTCACAACTGGTGGCCTCGCGGGTGCGTTCGGCCGTGCGGATCACTCAGAGAACCTTCGGCAGGCGATCCACAAGACCATCGGCATCGACTGCCAGATCGTCGCCGTGGCTGGCGGCAACAGCTCAGCGAGCTCTGAGCCAAACCCAAAAGCACCTACTAGCCGGGAAGCTCCGGCTGCTGCATCACCCATGGGCGCCCCGGCGTCGGCCGGTGGTGTATCCCCGAAGGCAACAGCCACAGGTGTCACGTCAGCGCCTGCGGAAACAGCACCAACACCGGCGCCGGTGTCAGCTGTCGACTCCGCTTGGGGTCTCGCGCCGGCTGCCGCACCTGTAGCTTCCCCCGCTCCTGCACCGGCTGCCGCACCAGTAGCTTCCCCCGCTCCTGCGCCGGTACCGACACCAGCCGCCTCAACTCCGGCCGCTCCCGCGGGGCCAGAGCCTTCCGGCGACTACTCGCACCCCGACGACGATTGGGGTCCGCCGCTCGACGAGGACGCCCCGCCGCTGGATGAAGAGCCTCCGGCGGATTGGGAGCCACCGGCTGGCTACGGCCACACGAGCTCCCAACCGGCTGCCTCAGCGTCGGCACCAGCAACACCGGCCAAGACCTCCACAACCGCGCCCCCGGCCGCAGCCGCAACGGCACCCGCTTCGAGCACCACTGCGTCCGAGGATCCGTGGTCGCGCGCAGTCGAGCAGGCGCCGGGAACCTGGGTTGTAGGTACGGAGTCCAACGTGGGCAAGAAACCCGCGCAGGACATCGAAGAAAGCGCGCCCGCAACTAACACCCCGGACTACGAACCGGCCGCGGCGCAAGCACCGGCGCCGGCAACGGCGTCCGGAACCTACGGTCACCCCACCAATGCCGAGGAGAACCCGAGCTCCAGCTGGGACGTCGCACCGGCGTCGAGCTGGCCCGCAGCGCAATCCATGCCTGCCCCGGCAACCAGCAACGCCCCGGCGGCCTGGCCGTCGTTGGCGACTCAACCCGAGGAAGCGCACGGCTCCGTTGCGACGCTCGAGGAGGCTGCGCCGTCGGGCAGTCCAACTGGCCGCCAAAGCCTGTATCAGCGCTTAACGAACAGCCCCGAAGCCCAAGCGGGCCGTGTCCAGGCGCCGGTGAGGACCCAGTCGAAGCCGGAGTCAGTGGCGGAGGACATTCCCAGCCCGGAAGACGAAACCATCGAGGAGTCCCGGGTATTTGGGCGCGCCGCGGTGGAGCGTATTCTGGGCGGGAAGCTGATTGAAGAGCGCGCCTTGGACGGTTCTCCCCTACAACCCCGCTGACTCCAGCATTGATTTCAACCTAACGAGGACATTGTGTACGAAGGTGCAGTTCAAGAGCTGATTGATGAGCTCGGCCGGCTTCCCGGGGTGGGTCCCAAATCAGCGCAGCGCCTGGCATTCCACATCCTTGAGGCGGACCCCGAGGACATGAAGCGCCTGGTCACGGCCATCACCACGGTGAAGGAACGCGTGAAGTTCTGCAGTGTGTGCTTCAACGTGACCGAGCAGGAAACGTGCAATATTTGCCGCGACCAGCGCCGTGACCCGTCGGTCATTTGCGTCGTTGAGGAGTCCAAGGACGTCCTGGCCGTCGAGCGTACGCGGTCCTTCCGCGGCCGCTATCACGTGCTGGGCGGTGCCATTAATCCCATCGCGGGTATCGGCCCTGAGCAGTTGCGCATCCGTGAGCTCCTCACACGCCTCAATGACGGCGCCATCCAGGAAATCATCATCGCCACGGACCCCAACCTCGAGGGTGAGGCTACGGCTACGTACCTTGCCCGCATGCTCAAGTCGATCGGAATCACCGTAACGCGACTGGCGTCGGGCCTGCCTGTGGGTGGAGACCTTGAATACGCCGATGAGGTCACGTTGGGACGCGCGTTCGAGGGCCGGCGAAACGCCTTGCTGTAATCTCGCAATCACAACATCAGCCGCGATGGGGGTCCTGTGCGAGAACTTGTCTACTACGTTGCCGTAAGCCTGGATGGTTACATTGCCGGCCCCGGAGGCGAGTTCGATGCCTTCCCAGTCGAAGGCGACCACATGGCTGCACAGAATCAGCGCTTCCCTGACGCCATTCCTACCGTGATCGCGGACGCCATGGGCATCCAACGGACCGGGACAATGTTCGACACCGTGGTGATGGGTTGGAATACCTACGCGGTGGGCCTTCCGGCGGGCATGAC
Source organism: Paenarthrobacter sp. (assembly GCA_031179305.1). Taxonomy (GTDB): domain Bacteria; phylum Actinomycetota; class Actinomycetes; order Actinomycetales; family Micrococcaceae; genus Arthrobacter. The sequence goes on from JAPSHX010000013.1 coordinate 63,629, forward strand.
CAGCCCGTACCAGCACCTCGAACAAGTAGTGTTTTCCCGGACGCGTACCGAGGCGGACATCCCGGGCGAGCACCCGAATTTGACGCTTACCGATGAAAGCCCCGTAGACGTTGTGCGCCGGTTGAAGTCACAGCCGGGGAAGGCGATTTGGCTCTGTGGCGGCGGGCAACTCGCAACGCAGCTGGCCGGTGAAATCGACCGGCTTGTGCTCAAACGCAGCCCGCTGCTCTTTGGTGACGGGATCCCGCTCTTCGCGCCCGGGACCTACCAGCCCAGCGCCTTCAGCGAGTTGTCCACGACGGCCTTCGGCTCAGGCGTCGTAATTTCCGAGTACGTGCGCCAGCCGGTCACCCGGGCCTCGAACTAGCCGCCGCCCGCCGGGCGGCCTGCCAGCGTCCCGCAACCAGCACCAGCGCGGCCAGCAGCCCCTGCAGTGCCAAACCGGTCAGAGCGACGGGGATCGAAGGCGCAAGGCCAGCACTTGATTCCCCGCCGAGGCACGGGACTTCGCGTGAGGGACCGTCGGCAGACCATTGCAGTCCGGATAACATCCATCCAACCGGGTTGTCCGCTGCTGCTAGTTCAGCGCCCACGCTTCCCAGGAGCAGGACAGGGTTGGACGTGGCCAGCCAGGCAATCCGATCCGTGTGCGCCACCTCAACGGGACGAAGGCTGCCTACGCATTCGTACGCTATAACTCTTCCGGACTCGTCGCGCTCGACGTTGACGGGCACCGACACCTGGACTGTTCCCGCGGTCGCGGGAATCAGCAGGAGCGTGACCACCACGTTGCCAATGCACAAGAAAGCCACCAGTACCACAGCCAAAGCCGCACCAGGAGCTGCCTTGGCGAAGCATCTCCGCGAACCGACACCGATCAGTCCAAACAGCGCTACTTCAAGAACAATGACGACGACGGCGGCACCGGCCAGCGCCATTGGCCCGCCGAACCTGAGGCCCACCAGGAGCAAAGCACCGCATCCCGTCGCAGCCAACGCCACGCCCCTCATGGCTCCTGACAGCAGCAGAACAGGGATGCTTCCCTTCGAATTCCGGAAGCCCCAAGCAGCACCCAGCATGGCAGCTGCCAGTGCGAGGAATGGCGCCATCAGCAGATACACGGCGCCCGCAACCTCGGTCTCGAACCAGCCGTTGGCCTCTCCCCAAATAATGAGTGCGGCGGCCATCCCCCACGCGAGCGCAATCCCCAGTGCGCAAGCCAACCAGAACCACCAAGATGTGAAAGATTTCCGGGTGTTCCGCCACGCCTCGTCAACAGCAGTTGCGACGTGGGCACCGGGATGGGTTCGCGAATACGAACCAGTCCGCGGAGCTTCATCCATCCGCCCTTGATCATCGATTATCCCGCCGCCGATAACCTCATATTCGGGCTCATTCCATCCCGGGACCGAACCGCCAGGATGGTCAGGAACGTCGGCCATCGCCTCTCGCTAACATCATCATGAGTTGGATGGTACGCCGGGCAAGCCACCACCGATACGCCGAGACTTCAAGGCGAGATCCCAGCTGATCGTGCCACCATGGCTCATGGTCTCCAGCAACAGCATTTTTCGGCGCCCCCATCCCATCAAACCGGGCCCCGGTCAGGAATCGGTGTGGGACTACCCACGTCCGCCGAGGATCGAAGCACGTTCGGATCGGATTGTGGTGCGGCTTGGCGGTCAGGTGATCGTGGATACCACAGACGCTATGCGAGTCCTGGAGACAAGTCATCCGCCTGTCTACTACCTGCCGTTGGATGCCTTCCGGAGTGGTGTGCTGGTCCCTGTTGGGGGCACCACTTTCTGCGAGTTCAAGGGAGAAGCAAGCTATTTCGACGTCGTAGCCGGCGGCGTCGCCGTATCCCGTGGCGGATGGACCTACACCACACCAGCCCGGGGGTTCGAGGCCCTCAGCAGCCGGGCTGCCCTGTACCCGGAGCATATGGATTCCTGCGAGATCGACGGCGAGCAGGTGGCCTTCCAGGAAGGAAACTTCTACGGCGGCTGGATCACACGGCAGATCGTCGGCCCGTTCAAGGGTGGCCCGGGCACAGCCGGGTGGTAGTGGCGCGTGGCCGCCATGTGGTCACAATTCCTACCAGCCCTGCACGCGGCGATAAACTGGGCAAATAAGCTACGCAGGCGTGCTCCAATTTGGATCCAGCATGCCGCGTTCGAACCCTATTGATGCAGTGAGGGTGCGCGCATGACTATGCCCACTACCGAAGTGAAAATCGAAGAGCTCTCCAACGAGGCTGCCATTACCAAGCAGCTGATCGTTCAAAAGTTCGGCGGTTCCTCGGTTGCCGATGCTGATGGCATCAAGCGGGTCGCTCAGCGCGTCGTGGATGCGCAGAAGGCCGGCAACGAGGTTGTGGTTGTTGTCTCCGCAATGGGCGACACCACGGACGAACTCCTGGATCTCGCAAGCCAGGTCACGGACTCCGCCCCCGCCCGCGAAATGGACATGCTTTTGTCCGCAGGCGAGCGAATTTCCATGGCCCTGCTCGCCATGGCCATTAACAAGTTCGGCGCTTCCGCACAGTCCTTCACCGGTTCCCAAGCCGGCATGATTACCGACGGCATCCACGGCAAGGCCCGCATTATCGACGTCGATCCCCACCGGATCCGCACCGCCCTGGACAAGGGACATATCGCGATCGTGGCAGGCTTCCAGGGCATGAGCCGCAGCACTAACGAGATCACCACCTTGGGCCGCGGTGGCTCAGACACTACCGCTGTTGCCTTGGCCGCCGCTCTGGAGGCTGACGTCTGCGAAATTTACACAGACGTGGACGGCATCTACACGGCTGATCCCCGCGTTGTGGGCTCCGCGCAGAAGATCGACCGTATCTCCAGCGAAGAAATGCTGGAATTGGCCGCGTCCGGTGCCAAGATCCTGCACTTGCGGTGCGTGGAATACGCGCGCCGTTTCGGTGTGCCCCTGCACGTCCGCTCGTCATTTAGCCAGAACGAAGGCACCTGGGTCATCCCGGGCGCCGACGAAAAGTTCACGATTCAAGAGGGAGTTGCCTTGGAGCAGCCAATCATCTCCGGCGTTGCACACGACCGGTCCGAAGCCAAGGTCACCGTTGTAGGCGTACCGGACATCCCCGGCAAGGCTGCGGCGATCTTCCAGGTGATCGCAGACGCGCACTCGAACATCGACATGATCGTCCAGAACGTTTCCACCCACGGCACCGGCCGCACGGACATTTCGTTCACCCTGCCCATCGTCGAAGGCGCGGACGCCCTTGCGGCCCTGCGTGCAGCCGAGGGCCAGATCGGCTTCGAGAGCATCGAATACAACGAGCACGTAGGCAAGCTCTCCCTCATTGGCGCCGGCATGCGTTCGCACCCCGGCGTTTCGGCAACGTTCTTCAAGGCCCTCTCCGACGCCGGCATCAACATCGACATGATTTCCACCTCGGAAATCCGCATCTCCGTTGTCACCAGCGCTGACGCCCTGGACGACGCGGTACGCGCCATCCACAATGCGTTCGAGCTCGACGGCGACGCTGAGGCCACCGTCTACGGCGGCACCGGCCGCTAGGGTCACTCCGGGCGACGCCCCAAGTAAGTAGCAGATAAGGCCGTTCTGAGAGCTCAGAACGGCCTTATCTGCTACCTAGTTGGGTGAGCTGGCGCCAGGAGGACTTCCACCAGTTGGGTCAGCCCCTCTGCCATATCCACGGATTTGTCGTAGAGCCACTGCAACTGCAAACCATCGAAGGCAGCCACCACCAGCCTCGCGAGTGCTTCGGGCCCGACGTCGGTCCGTACCTCGCCTGCCTTCTGTCGCCGCTCGATGTCCACGGCGACGTCCCGCACTACGGTCTCGTAGCGGTCCTTGAAGTAGGCGTGCGAGGCATGCCCGGGATCGTTGGCCGTGGCGGAGGCCACCGCGTAAAGCGTGGTCAGGCCGGGCTCGTTGCGGTTCCGCTCAGCGATGCCGGGCATCAGGCTCAAGCCCACCTCGGACTCGCCACCACCTGCGAGTGACCGGCGATCCCTTTCCGCCAGGACTGCAGTCAGTAGTTCCTGCTTGCCCTTGAAATAGTGGAACAGGGTGGCTTCCTTGACGCCCACCAGCTCGGCGACGCGCTTGAGGGCAGTGCCTTCAAAGCCCTCCGTGGCGAAAACGTCAGTAGCTGTCTGGATGATTTGTTCGCGGCGTTCGGCGCCCTTGGCATACTGGCCGCGGGCCCTGGGTGGTGACATCCGTTCAGTCTATTTGAAGGTTCAAAAATCGAGTATCACCGACTTTTTTGCTGAAAACCTAGTCATACTAGATTTTTGTCGCTAGAGTCTTCCTTCGAGACCCAACGGTGGGTCGCCCGTTCATCAGGAGGCAATGTGGCCCTCAATCTCAATCAGCAAGTAGCAGGCGCGGAAACCGCCAACTCCGAAACCGAAGCACCCCAGGCTGCGTCCCGCGCCTACGTCATCGGCATGCCCATCGCGAGCGCCGGCCTCTGGATGGCCGTCCTGGCCCCCGCACTGGTAGTCCTGGCCATCAAGATTTCGGAGATCACCACTCCGGATACACGCGCCGGAGCACTCAGCCTCGTGGCAGGTGTTGGAGCAGCCGTCGCTTTGCTCGCCAATCCGTTCTTTGGCCGACTCAGCGACCGCACCACGTCCCGGTTCGGCATGCGCAAACCGTGGATTGTCGGCGGATCACTCCTCGGACTTGCAGCACTCTTCCTGCTGGGTTCGGCCACGGACGTCGGAGTGGTTCTGATTGCCTGGGTTGTAGCACAGCTGGGCTTCAACGCCGCCCTGGCCGCCTTGGTTGCAACCCTTCCCGACCAAGCCGCCCCAACGGAGCGCGGACGCCTATCCGGCCTCATCGGCATGACGTTGCCCATTGGCCTGGTGGCAGCCGCTTTTTTCGCGCAGATGTTCGAAACCGCCTTGCAGATGGCGGTAGTCCCGGGGATCGTCGGCACGGCGATAGCCATTGCCTTTGCCTTCACCTTCAAGGACCGCGTCCTCACGGAGAAACCGGCACCGCTGAACTTCAAGGAGATCCTGGGTTCCTTCTACTTCAACCCCAAGGATTACCCGGGCCTGGGCTGGGCTTGGGTCACCAAATTCCTGGTCTACGTGGGCTACTGTGCCGGCCTTCTCTACCTGCCGTACTTCTTCACGGACCACCTTCGCGTCGCCGAAACGCAGGTCACCAGCTTGGTGTTCCAAGCAACCCTGGTGAGCTCAGCCGGCACTGTGATCACCAGCCTTGCAGGTGGCTGGATCAGCGACCGCCTTGGCAAGCGTAAGAGCATGGTCATCATCTCCGCCCTGATCATGATGGGCGGCTTGGTGGTCATCGCTACCAGCACCAACACCGGTCAGGTGCTGGTGGGCCAAGGGATCCTGGGCTTGGGCCTTGGCGTCTTCAGCGCCGTGGACGTAGCCCTCATCACTGACCTGCTACCCAGCGACCAGTCAGAGAATGCCAAAACCTTCGGTGTCTTCAACATCGCCCAAGCCCTCCCCCAATCCCTGGTGCCTGCTATCGCCTTCCCAGTCATCGCCTTGGGTGGCTACCCCGCCCTGTTCCTCGGTGGTGCCGTTGTCGGCATCATCGGAGCCATCCTCGTCACACGTATCAAAGGAGTCAAGTAAATGAATCCCACCCTGTCAACCGCCGTTACGGCCCCACAAGCAGGAGCTAAGGATGCGGAAGCAAGGATCGTCGAACTGGCCCGGAGCCTGACGCTTGAGCAGCAGGTCCAACTGCTGACCGGCGCGGACGTTTGGTCCACGCATGCCATCCCGGAGATCGGCCTGTCCCGCGTGGTCATGTCCGACGGTCCGGCCGGGGTTCGCGGTGAAGACTTTGATGAGCGACACGACTCAGTCTCCTTGCCGTCGTCGTCGGCTTTGTCCGCGACGTGGAGCGTCGAAACGGCGCGCCGGTACGGGCAGGTCCTGGGCCAAGAAGCCCGCCGCAAGGGCGTCCACGCCGTCCTGGGCCCCACCATCAACCTGCACCGCTCCCCGCTGGGCGGCCGCCACTTCGAGTGCATGAGCGAGGACCCGCGGCTCACCGCAACCATGGCCGCCGGGTATGTTGCCGGCGTCCAGTCCATGGGCGTTGGCGCGACCCCCAAGCACTATCTTGCCAACGAAGCCGAAACCGAGCGTTTCACCGCGGACTCCGTGGTGGACGAACGCCCCCTCCGTGAGCTCTACCTGGCAGCCTTCGAGGACGCCATCACCGAGGCCCGTGCCTGGCTGGTGATGAGCTCATACAACTCCATCAACGGCACAACCGCCAGCGAGAACAAGCTCCTTGAAACGCCACTGTCCACCGAATGGGGCTTCGACGGCGTCGTCGTTTCCGACTGGACGGGCGTCCGCTCGGTGCAAGCCGCCAACGCCCACCAGGACTTGGAAATGCCGGGTCCGGCAGGCCACTGGGGACCCAAGCTGCTGGCTGCAGTCAACGATGGCCGCGTGAGCAAGGACGCGATCCTGGAGAAGGTCACCCGGATCCTGCGCTTGGCCGCCCGCGTGGGTTCGCTGGAAGGTTTCGAACCCGCAGTGACCCAGCTCCCCACAGAACTGAACGGGGCCGCCGTCGCGCGTGAAGTTGCAGTCCGCGGCGCGGTGCTGGTCCGCAACAACGGCATCCTTCCGCTGGACGCCAGGGCGCTGAGCCGTGTGGCTGTGATCGGCCACAACGCCGACGAAGCCCGCACCCAGGGCGGCGGCAGCGCCACCGTTATGCCCAAGTACACCGTCTCGCCCCTGGAGGGCCTGCGAAAGGCACTGCCCGACGACGTTACCGTCACCTACGCGCGTGGCGCCAAAGTAGCCGAGGGCATCCAGCCGTTCCCCCGCGCGTCGCTCCATAATCCCGTCTCCAATGTCCCCGGAATCCGCGTGACCTTCCTGGCGGAAGATGGCACGGAAATCTCCGGCGAAGACCGCCTGGCCTCGCATCTGATCTGGTTTGGCATCGGAATTCCCGACGGCGCAGCCTCCATCCGCATGGAAACGGACTGGAGAGCCGAAACAGAAGGCGTCCACCACCTTGGCATTGGCACCGTAGGCCGCATCCGTTTCTCCCTGGATGGAGAGGAAGCCTTCAACAGCGAACTTGAGGACGACACCGAAGTTCTGGGTGCTGCCCTGTTCGATCCTCCCAAGACCGTCCACGCCATCCACACCGCCGCCGGGCAGACTGTGCGGGTTGAGGCCGAATACCAACTGCCCAAAGAGCAGATCATTCCGTTCACGGCCATCCTGCTGGGTGAGGAGACGGTGGTCGCGGACCCGCAAGCTGAAATTGACGCCGCAATGGAAGCTGCCCGGAACTCCGACGTAGCAGTGGTGGTTGTGGGCACCAACGCCGCCATCGAATCCGAAGGCTTCGACCGCAAGGACCTTAACCTGCCCGGCTACCAAGACCAGCTCGTGGAAGCTGTAGCCGCGGCCAACCCCCGCACAGTGGTTGTGGTGAACTCCGGGTCGCCGGTCCTCATGCCGTGGCTCAACAAGGTAAGCGCAGTACTGCTGGGCTGGTTCGGCGGCCAGGAATTCGGCAACGCGATCGCCGACATCCTGCTCGGCGCGGAAGAACCCGGCGGACGCCTCCCCACCACCTGGCCCGCAGCTCTGGAAGACGTTCCTGTCCTGAACACCGCACCCGTTGACGGCAAGGTGGTCTACTCCGAGGGAATCCACATCGGCTACCGCGCGTGGCTCAAGCAGGAAGCCGAAGGCGGCGCCGCCCCCGCACTCCCGTTCGGTTATGGGCTTGGCTACACGACGTTCGAACTCGGCACCGCCCACGCGCCGCAGGTGGTCGCCGTCGGCAACGATGTTGTGGTGCACGTACCAGTACGCAACGCCGGCACACGCACGGGGCGGGAAGTAGTCCAGGTCTACTTGGACCGCACCGATTCCGCCGTGGAGCGGCCCGTTCGCTGGCTCGCCGGCTACGCCGGGACACACCTTGCCCCCAACGGAACCGAGAGCGTGGAAATACGCATCCCCGCCAAGGCGTTTGCATATTACGACGGCGGCTGGCAGTTTGAGCAGGGCAGGTTCCGCCTGTTGGTGGGTCGCCACTCAGCGGACGACTTTCAAGCCCTGGAGATCGAAGTCCGGTAATCACATGGAACTTCGGTAATATATGAGCGAAATCACGCTGGGTGGAGGGTTATTTTGCCCTTTCCCCACGTGGTTTTCGCCACAAGCCGGAGAACTGGGGTATGGTATGGAATTTTCGTGGCATGCTGTACGTTGCATACCCGGTAACCCCCTAACACGAAGAGGCATTAAAAAGTGGCAGCCGATTACGACGAACTCCGCACCGATGTAAAAGAGAACCAGGAGCAGTCCCTCCAGGCTCTCCAGTCCGCCAGCGCTCCCACGGCCAAGAGTGTCGTGCTTGAACTGGACGAAACCGATGGCCTCGACGCCAACGGCCCCGGCGGCGAAATCGTCGCTGAAGAACTGGTCATCCAGGTCATTCCGCAGGCGAACGACGAGTTCACTTGTCACTCCTGCTTCCTGGTTCGCCACCGCTCGCAGATCGCACGCGAAAAAGATGGCGTCGCCTACTGCACCGACTGCGAAGGCTAATACGGTCTAACACCCCGGCGGACTTAACATCGTCAGGGAGTGCCGCCGTCGGGATTAAATTGCGGAAGGACCGGAGCAAACGCTCCGGTCCTTCCGCAGTTAAAGCTAGTGGCCGCCTCCTGGCCCTCCAACTGCCTTCTTGCGGCGGTGATTGGCAATTCTGAGTTGGAGGATTCTGGCCCCGCCCGCAAGGGCAACGAGGACTCCGCCGCCCACAGCCGCTATGAAGAGCGTGGTCCCGAGCGCGAGCGTCCCCTCCAGCCCGAAGAACCGGACGGTGATCATGTCCTGGTTTTGGACGAAGAATACGATCAGCATTACCAGAACCACCAAGCCGACAGCCACCGCCACCCACAAAGCGGCGGTGCGGGTTGGCCTGTCGTGGCCCGAAGCAGGCGGGATCGCTCGTTCCTGTCGCTCCGAGCTACCCGGCTCCGAGCTACCCGGCTCCGGGCGCGCCGGACCACCCGGAATCCTCGCTGCATCTTCTTGGAAACTCATTGACGGCCCCCTCTGTAGACCAGCATTTACCGTACTACCCACATGATAAGCATGCTGATTAGTTGCACAACAGTGGCACGGTGAGCCAACCAAGGTCAAGGTGCCAAGCCGGTCGACGTAAGGAAGGACCGGAGTTCGCGGTCCGGCCCTTCGTATCTCACATGCCGTTAGAGGCTGTAGTCGGTGGTGGTGGGCCCGGGATCATTGTTACGGACCGCATAGTGATGACCTTCAGAGTCGGTCTCGACGTCGAAGTTCCTCAGATCCGCCTCGGAAGCGGTCTCGAAATCATCGTGTTTGTGCACCACGGGGCTGTCCGTATCACCGTGGGTTGCCGGTCCAAAAACGGACTGCAGCCGCTCGGTCACGTGGACGAAGCCTTCCATTCTGCGTCCCATGTTTTCCACCTCCTTTCTTGCCGGAGAGAGAAAAGCGGCAGGGCTGGTGCGTGCCGTTCAGTGAGGCCTATCTTACGCCTGAAATCCCCCGGCGAGGTGGGCTTACCGCAGCGACTTGTCCTCCGGGTTGCGGGGCACTACGTACGTGCTGCCGTCAGGCCGGCGGAGGGTTTCCCACTGTTGGGTCTCAGCCTGGCGCTGCGCGAGCAGCTTCCGGTTGGCGTCGGTCATCTCGTGATCGAGGGAGCTGCTGTGAGCAGGCCCGAAAATGACACGGAACTTCCCTGTCGCGCGCATGAATTTCCGTGTGAAGGATTCCTTGGCCACGCGGATCGACTCCTCTTTTAGGCGGTTCAATAAGTCCATAGTACGCTAATCATTAGTGCACTAACTAATTGGCAACCGTGCGCTAATAGATCAGGCAGCAAGCACAGGAGGCAGCCATGACAGCCCTTGACGAGACCACCCGGGAGACCGACGATCTCCTTCTGGAACGCCAACTATGCTTCGCCCTGACCGTGGCTTCGCGAAGTGTAGTTGGCGTCTACAAGCCTGTGCTGGAGCGGCTCGGGCTCACCCATCCTCAATACCTGGTGATGCTTGCCCTCTGGGAACGAAGCCCGCGGACACTGAAGGACATCAGTGACAGCCTCCTCCATGAGCCCGCCACCCTCTCCCCGCTGCTTAGGCGCCTCGAGGAAGCCGAGTTGATCACCCGCGAGCGCGTGCCCGGCAATGAACGGGCACTTGCGGTCAAGCTGACGGACAAAGGTGCCGCCCTCCGGGAGCAGGCCACCGCCGTTCCGGGCCAGATCCGCGAGCGCCTGCAACTCACCCGCGAAGAAGTAGCAGAACTTCACCAGGCCATGACCGGGCTGATCGCCGCCACTCAACGCAACAGCTAGCAAACCGGCCAAACCCGTCAGCGCAACTCCCTAGCCAAGCCCAGAGCCTCAATGGTGTCCTTGAAGCGAGCACCAAAAGTGCCACGTAAAATGGATGCAACCTAGGAGACTCAATGCGCATGCGATTTGTTCGGCCCTTACTGGCAGTACTGGTTGTCGCCGGCCTCGCCGCATGCTCAGGCAACCCCACCCCGGGTTCCACAGGCAGCGAAAGCCAGGCGCCGTCGTCGGCCACTTCAAGCAGCAGCCCCAGCAAAACCGCAACTCCCAGCGCGTCACCAGCCACCGGCGCAGGCAATGCCGAACTTTCCATCACACTCGTTGAAACTCCGGAGTCCGCTCCCCAGGCTTTCACGCTCGTCTGCACGAATGGCGTGCCCGCCGCCGAGAGCAGCCACCCGTCGGCAGCCGAGGCCTGCACTTCACTCAAGAACGGCCCCTCCCTGCTGAGCCCCGCCCCGATGCGAACGGACCAGGCCTGCACCATGCAGTACGGGGGCCCGGCAACGGCCAAGGTGACCGGTTCAGTGGACGGCAAGGAAGTCAGCGCTTCCTTCAGCCGAACGGACGGCTGCCAGATCGCCCTATGGGACGCCGCGAAGAGCGTCCTCGGATCAGATGGCGGCCTCTAAGCTTCGGCACCTCCCCCAAGAGCAATGGCTCGGGCTGGAGGCAGCCCACCATGCACGCGTCGCGCGTTACGCAGATCCGTATCTGGCGCGTCGTTCAGCCGGTAAGAAGCACCCCGTGGAGGACTTCCTTTTCACCTACTACACGCAGAAGCCGGGCCAGTTGCAGCGTTGGCATCCCGGCGATGGCGTGGTCCTCAGCGGCGAGCGCGCCTTGGAGCGCATCACCTGGAAGTTCTACAGAGGGCTCGACGACGCCGAACTCACCTCTGTGGGGCTGGCTCCGCGAACGCCTGCGGTCACCTTTGAGCGGCCCGGCTTCCTTGCTGACCGCGCCGAAGCTGTCCGCTTCGCGGGAATCATCCTCGCGGGCACGGCCAAGCGACCGGCGCAGTTCGGATGCTTTGGCCTGCACGAATGGGCCATGGTGTATCGGCAGGAAAAGTTTGAGTTGCGGCATGAGTACCTGAAGCTGAGGCTTGGCGGCGAGGGCACGGATGCAGTTGTTGAAGAGAACCGCATCCGCTGCTCGCACTTTGACGCCTTCCGCTTCTACACACCTGATGCCACCTCGCTGAATGAACTTACGCCCACCCGCGAGAACCAGCGCACCATGGAGCAGCCGGGTTGCCTGCACGCCAACATGGACCTCTATAAGTGGGCTTATAAGCTAACGCCTGCCCTACCGAGCGAGCTGGTGATGGACTGCTTCGAGTTGTCGTGGCGGATCCGCGCGATGGACATGCAGGCGTCTCCCTACGATCTTCAAGAATGGGGCTACCCGCCCATCAGGATTGAGACACCGCAGGGCAAGGCCGAGTACGTTGAATACCAGCGGGCTTTCGCGGCCGAATCCCAGGAGCTGCGGGCCCGCGTGCTCCAGGCAGTAGGGCCGCTCTTGGATGAGCTGAGCGGTTTGGCTGCCTGAGCACCCGCCGCCACCAGCGAAAGGTAACCATGGTTTCCGCAGATAATAGCCACGCAGACGAGACAGGCACTGAAAACAGCGGCACAGATAAGAGCGGGTACGACGTCGATCTGACGGTCACGCTGACGGAGGCACCTGGCGCTGAAAGCCGGATCTTCCACCTCCGGTCCGCGGCAGGCATCCTTTCGCCTGACCCTGACTCGCTGGAATCGAACTTGCCTGATGCAACTGCGGCGCTGGCCGCCGTCGAGCAGTTTGGTGAGGAAGTCTTCTTTCCCGAACCGCGGCCGGACCGGATCTGCACGCAGCAGTACGGCGGCCCACAGGTAGCTGTGGTCACGGGGTGGTTCCGGGGACGCGAAGTCCACAGCCAGTTCAGTAGGACTGATGGTTGCGAGATTGCACGCTGGAAGACCCTGGCCGCGTTGCTGGGCAATACCGGTGGCTCAAGTGGCGCCGTGTAAGTCCGGCCCGTGACACCCAAACCGGCTCACGACACGCAAACGGACTGAGGACACCTGGGTTCAGGTGTCCTCAGCCCGTTTCTGTGGCACGCATGAATTTGCGCGTCGCCGGGTTACTGCATCAAGCGAGCACTAGCCGGCGTTGTTGCTCTGCGTCGGCTCATCAGCGCGGATCTTGCCGCCACGCTTCTTATCTTTCTTGTCCTTTTTCGGGTCTTCCTCATCCGGAACCACAACGGTTCCGCCCGGGTTGACCAGGACGGTGACGAAACTCGGTTCGCTTGTACCTGCAAAGGTCAGCCGACCGATGTAGGAGCCAGGCTCCAGGTTCTTCCAGTTCAGTGAGATCTGGCCGGTCTTGCCGTTGGCAAGGCGGATCGGATTCGGCGTCACGGTGGCGTTACCCTGGTTGGCGCCCAGGACGGCGGCGTCAACCGTGGCCTTGGTGGGCTGGTTGTTGGGGCTCGCATAGAGGTTGGCGAACACGTAGTAGTCGCCCGGGGCCGGGTTCGGGACGGACAGAGTCTCGCTGGCCGAGGCCGTTGCGGCCGGCAACTGCTGACCGGTTGGAGTCAGGACCAGCATGTCGAAGTCCGCGGCTTCGTCGGATGAGATCACCGAGAACTTGGCAAGCGCACTGCCCTCGCCAACAGTCACCTTCTTCACGTAGTTGGACGCATTGGTTTCGCCTGCAAACGGGCCGGGAACCAGTTCGACTGCCGAAGAATCAGCCTTGGAGAGACCATCAACGGTGACGCCCACCGGCAGGTTGGTGCCCGAGGTGATGTTGATGGTTCCGGAGCCGTTGGGGCCCGTTCCGGTGAAGGCCAGCGCCTTGTCCGCGATGACGGACTGCGGCCGGACAGCGATCGGCGAGGTAACAGTCTTGCTGGCGCCCTGCCAGCTCAGGGAACCCATGGCGAACTTACCCAAGGCGGCGTTCTTGTTTTCGAACTGCACCTTGAACGTCTTCTTTTCACCGGGAGCCCCGAAGTTCAGCACTGACGGTGTGACCTTGACGTTGACGCCCGGAACGTTCACCGAGGCGCGGTAGAGACCCGGAGTCAGGGCTGTGAGCGTACGCGTGACCTCCACTTTGCCTGCGAGGTTGCCCAGCGCAAAGGAGGGAACGTTCATGTCCCGCGCCTGCGTGGTGCCCAGCCCTTCCATGCCAAGGTCCATGCCTGTGCCCTGGATGAACTTCAGGTAGTCCTCGGTGGTTGCGTCGTAAACGAGGCCTGGCGAGAGGACCTTGGCCGGATCCACCTGCCCGGCGCCGGTGGCGAAGACGTCCTGGTTGATGGCGCCGTTGGCCAGCTTGACCGGACCGGCGGTGGTCATCATTGCGGACTTCACGGTTGCCGGGGACCACTGTGGGTTCTTGGCCAGGATCAGGGCGCCAAATCCGGCAACGTGGGGTGCAGCCATGGATGTTCCGGACAGGAACCCGAAGTCGTCGCCGCCGGTACCGATAGGCGAAACGCCAGCCAGGATGGCAACGCCCGGAGCTGACACGTCAGGCTTGAGCAGGTCCGAGTCCGTGGCAAGCAGCGGTCCACGGGAGGAGAATCCTGCGATCTGCGGCTGTGCCTCAGCGGGCAGGCCCGTGGTGTCGCGGTTCAGCAGGGACACGGTGATGGCCGGGTTGGCCGTGACCTTGTCCTTGATGGTCTGAGTGGCGGGCGGGTTCACGTGGACGGTGGGAACGGCGTGCTTGTCAGTGTCCAGGGACGAATCGGTCAGGTTCACCAGGATCATGCCGACGCCACCGCCGCGAAGGACCTCGGCGCTCTTGGCGGTACGGTCAACAACACCACGGTCACAAACAACAACCTTGCCGGCTACCTTGGCCGGGTCCAGCGAGCCCGGAGCACAGAGCGCCGCGTTGCCTTCACCGCTTGCAGCGTTGGTGGAAAGCACGACGCCGGCCCCGCTCACCTCGCGGTTCATGATGCTCGCTCCGCGGAACTTGCTGCCATCGGAGAACTCAACAGTGCCCTGGAGCTCCTGCGAGAAGGACGTCGCGGCAACCGTGGTCAGCCATGGTGCTCCGTGGTTTACGGTGCTGGCGGTGGGTCCGGAGTTGCCCGCCGAGGTTGCAACGAAAATGCCTGCGGAAGCTGCCGACAGGAAGGCCAGCGAGACGGGATCGGTGGTGGAGGTGGTTGAACCCGAGATGGAGTAGTTCAGCACATCCACACCGTCCAGGATGGCCTGCTCGATCGCATCCACAGAGGCGGAGCCGTAGCAGCCACCCGTGGCAGGATCGGTGTCTTCCCAGCAGACTTTGTAGACGGCGAGCTTGGCGGCGGGTGCGATGCCGCTGGTGGTTCCGAAGCTGCGGCCATCCACTACGGCGTCAACATTGGCGTTTCCCGCTGCCGTGCTGGCTGTGTGGGTGCCGTGGCTGTCCACGTCGACGGGGGAAATGACTTCCTCCGGAGCGCGGTTTTCCGGTGGAACGGTTTCCAGGAAGGCGTCAGCGAAGTAGTGGGTGCTAAGAACCTTGGAGTTGCAGGCGCTTCCATCGTAGTCAGCCCCTGTGTCGGTACCGGGCTGGCATTCGCCGACGAAAGTATCGCCGTCGGCCTTCAGCATTGCGATCTTGCCGTCAGCGGTGCGGTACGGAACGCCTACCTGGGCGTTGCCCACCAGCGGGCCAACAGGCTCACCGGCGAAGAACGGGTTGGACGGGGTGTAGCCGGTGTCGATCACGCCAACAACGGTGCCCTTGCCGGCGTTGTCCTGTCCGCCGTACTGGGTTGCCCAGGTTCCGTTGGGGCCGCTGAGCTTGAGGAAGTCGGTGGTGGAGTAGTCCGCAGCGTACTGCGTGTCCGGTGCCACCATGAGGACCTTGGGGTCCTTGGCAAGGTTGATCGCCTGGTCTGCCGTCAGGTTGGCACTGAAGCCGTTGACGGCGGTGGTGAAGTCGCGCTCGATGGTGACGTTCTCCTGCTGTGCAACTTCCTGCTGCTTCTGCTGCAGGTGCTGCTGGTATTCCTTCACCTCAGCGCTGTCGGCGTCGAGTTTCTTGCCTACTTCGGGCTTGGTGGGCGCAAGCCCGGCCGTGCCGCCGTCGTAGGTAGCTGCAGGCTTTTCGGCCAGGACCACCATGTATCGGCCGTCCTTGTAGGCGCTGGGGTCAAGGTTCTTCTTGGCCACGCCTGCAACATTCCCGGGCGTCTCCGGGGCGGGAGCGGCCTGGGCGGGCATCGCCATCGACGAGAGCAGCAACGGCAGGCCAACGGCGAGCGCCGCAGCCTTCCGAAGTCCCCCGCTTCTGACGAAGCTCTTTCCTTGTGATTTCACGAGTGGTTGCACCTTTCACTGAGGGAGGTCCGGGCTCCATCGCCCGGGCCTGTCAACTTTTGGTTGGTTGAACCTTTGACAGTTCCTGTCAAAGCCGCGCAACCAGCCGAGTCACAGAGTACCTAGCGAGAGCCAAATATGACATAGAGCACATTTCAGGTTTTTTGTCTTGTCACAGCAGTCCGGCCGCTTAACAGGACACCCATACTCATCTGCGCCACACAACAGCGTCGGCGACACCCATATTTGGGTGTCGCCGAGCCGTTTCCGTGGCATCAATGAATCTGCGAGTCGCCCCTACCCCCGAGGGGTCACCTGGAGCCGGTCAAAGGAGACCTGGACACCGTCCTTGTCCAGGACCACCACATCATCACGACCGTTCTTCACGTCCGCGGGAAGGATGAACTCCACGGTGTTCTCCGTGGTGGGGAAAATCCAACCAAGGCGGTAACCCTTCTTGTTGAGGTACACGTAGTACCACTGCCCGTGGTCGAGCCCCTTCAGCACAACCTTCTGGCCCGTCCGGTACTTATCCGCAGTACCCAGCTCAAAGGGCGGCGTGCCCAGATCCTGGCTGGCCACGGCAGGTTCAGTGCCCGGCTGTGCTGGCTGGACAGTCAGCTCAAGGGGATCACCCGATGCCGATGCGGCCGCTTCCTGGGAACCGTTCCTGGCCGTCACGTCAAAGCTGACAGCGCCCAGCTTGCCGGCTGCCACCTCTGATTCCGTCAGCAGGTGTGTACGGGTTGCGCTGACTGTGGCACCCGCCGCGAGCGTGGCTTCCGATATGCCGGCACTGGGTGCTTCGAGCCCCGTCACCGCTACGTTGCCGGCGTTGCCCACGGTGTAGGTGTACGTCACGGGATCGCCGACGCTGGCGAACCGGTCTCCGTCAGCGTCGCTCCATTCTGCGGAGACTGTCGCCTCCAGCATGACGTCACGGACCTTCAGGTCCACTTCGCCGCCATTCACCGGATAGGTCTTGGTGGTTTGGCCCGCAGAGCTGACCTCCCAGGTGGTCTGGGGGACAAAGAAGCCCTGATCGGCTTCCTCGGCGGTCACCGTGTGGCGTGGGGTGGTGCACTGATAGCTCTGCCCCGAGGGGAGCACCCCGTAGCGGCAGTTGCCCGGTCCTTCCGGGAGGAACGGGCTGAAGTTGCCGGCGGTCGGAACCACTTTCTCCACCAGCGGGCTCGTGTTCTTCACCGTGAAGGTATACGGGACCAGATCGCCGGCCGCGTACGGCTGGGTTGCAAGATCACGCCCGACGTCGGCACGCGCCCCGCTGATGTCGGCCGTCAGCAGGCCGTCCCGCAAAGCGACTGCAGCGCCAGTGAACGGCACCGTTGTGGTGAGCGACGGCGTCGTACTGGCTGTGATGCTGAAGCTCGCCTCCGGCGCGAAGTAGCCGCGTTGGACGTCGGCAGCCGTGATCACGTGTTTGGCGGTGGTGCAGTTGTAGCTGGCACCTGCGGCCAGGTTGTTGAACCGGCAGTTGGGGGCCGACGGCGGCAGGAAACCGGAGTCGAACGTCCCGGAAACCGGTACCGCGTTGGCCGTGACGTTGGAGGTGCTCTTGACGTTGAGGGAGTAGCTGAGGGTTTCGCCCACCTGGTACGGGTTGGCCACCACATCGCGGGACGGAGCTGAGCCAGTGATGGTGAGCCCCACCTGCGGGGCTACCGGCACAGTCGCCGTGAAGGTGAACTGCGAAACCCGGCCATTCGCCGTCGTGAAGGCTGCGTTAAGGTTCCGCGGGCCGCTGGCATTCGCCGGCGCGGTGAGCGCCACGTTAACGGTCACCGAGGAACCAGGGGCTACATCCGGAACCGGCACCGTGGTAGCTGACCAGCCACTGGGGGTGTAAATGGTGGCGTTGGCACCGGAAAGCGTGGTGGCTTCCTGGTTGGTGACGGTCACTGGCACCTGCTGGGTGGCCCCCGGCGCGGTGGTGACAGCAGGGACAGACAGCGGAGCGCAGGCATAGTTCAACCACGCGTCGTCGAACTTAGCGAACGGCATGTTGTCCGTGTAGTTGCCCTCATAGAGCACGCCGAATTTGCCTGCTTCCAACCGGGCCACCGTGGAGTAGGCGGAGAAACCTGCCCGAATGGTACGGACGCCCGGCCACGTCGCGCCGTCGTCACAAGAGACGCGCGCCGAGACGTTTTCCCGTCCGGTCTTGGAGTTGGCGTTGGTGAAGATCAGCTTCCTGGCGTCGGCCGAACCCTGAGCGGCATCCGGGAACATGCGCGCGATGGCGCCGTTGTTGGCCGGGTCCGGCAGTTCGGTGTCCTGGGTGACGGGACCATACGTGGCACCGCCGTCCGTGGAAATGGCCACCTTGCGATAGCCCTGGTTGGCGTTGTCACGCGAATTCAGGAGCACGCGGCCATCAGAGAGCTCAACGGTCTTGTTCTCATCCATCCTGTCGCCCACATTGGCGCCCTTATGCCAGGTTGCACCATGGTCATCGGAGTAGACGCTGTAGGCCTGGATCTTGTTGGTTCCGTCAGTCTGGCGGATATCACCGGCGTACTGCTGGATGAGGCGGCCCTTGTACTGGCCGTACTTGAGCTGGATTCCCTCACCCGAGGAAGCGAAGTTGGAGCGGATATCACCGGCCACAGGGCTGGTCTTGCTGGTTCCGGGCTTGGTGACATTCGTAATGAGCCGCGGCTGGCTCCAAGTAACGCCACCGTCCGAGGACTCGATGACCGCCGAGGAAATCACTGACCGGTCCGAATCGTTGTTGCCGAACTGGCTCCCACCGAACCCCTGGTCCTTGGAGTACACAAAGAAGTTGAAGACTTTGCCGGCCTCGGCGTCGTAGATGTAGGAGGGGTCGCTGTAGCCGTATCTGGGACCGCTGGCGTCGCCCACATGTCCGGCGGCAATAACGGTGACAGGTCCCCACGTCTGGCCACCGTCAGTACTGCGGCGCTGGACGATCGAGTTGGGGTTCGGAGCATCCGCGGCAGAGCCCGGACGGCCGTCCCATGATGCGAGAACCACGTTGTTGCCCAGATACGTCAGGGCGGGGATCCGGTAGAAGAAATTGGCGGCGGTGCGGTCGGCGCCGATATTGGCCTCAGTAAAAGTGCCTGGCGCAGCCGCAGGGTTGCTGGGCGGGATGGGGGCGGCGGACGCCGGAAGACCGAGGCCGGCCAGGAGGCCCAGGCTCAGTGCGCCGGCAACGGCGAGTCGGGCGAGCGATGGTGCAGGGGGTGTGGATTTCAAATCCAGTGTCCTTTCGAATCGGCTCCGAGGTGTCACATCACACAGTTCGTGTTACGTGCTACGTCGAACGTCCTACAACCCTATGGTGTGCGGCGTCACATTGCTAGAGATGAACCTGCTTGCCTTTCAACGAGCTGCAAAGCGGTAGCCTCGAAGTGCCACCCGCCGAGCCACTTTTGAGCAGGCCACTTTTAAGCAACGGAGCCGCCGTGAAAATCCTTGTCCCCAACACCATCAAACTGGACCTCTCCGCACTGGAAGACGAGGTCCTCGTGTATCAAGTGGACAAGCCCATCCCCAGCGAGCACCGCGACGCGGAGGTTCTGGTGGCATGGCGGAACACTTCGGACAACCTTGCCGATGCCGCCCGTGAAATGCCCCGGCTCAAACTGGTTCAGACGCTCGCTGCCGGCCCGGATTCAGTGCTGGCAGCGGGCTTTGCGGACAACGTGGCCATCACCTCCGGCCGCTCCCTTCACGATGGCCCCGTGGCTGAGCATGCACTGACCCTAATATTGGCCGCGGTGCGCCGCATGGACCAATTGATGGAGTCCCAGAAGGGCTCCACTTGGAACCAGCCCTATAACGCCGCCCAGTCCGCGCCTGACACTGAGCAGCTTTACACCCTCGACGGCGCCAACGTCACCATTTGGGGCTTCGGTTCAATCGCCGGACGGCTGGCTCCGCTACTGGCCGCTTTGGGCGCGAACGTCACCGGCGTCGCCAGTTCCAAGGGTGAGCGCTACGGCTTCCCCGTGGTGGCTGACGACGAATTCCCGGAAGTCCTGCTCACCACCGATGTCCTGGTCTCCATCCTGCCGGCAACGCCGGAAACCGCGGATGCCCTAAACGAAGACATCCTCCAATCCCTGCCGGACAACGCCATCTTTGTCAATGTAGGCCGCGGCGCCACCGTTGATGAGAACGCCCTGATCGCAGCCCTGGAAGAAGGCAGGCTGCGCGTCGCCGCCCTCGACGTCACCAAGGAAGAACCGCTGCCCGCCGTCTCAAAACTGTGGAGTGCGCCGAACCTGATCATCACGCCACACGTTGCAGGCAACCGCCCCAAGGGAGCAGCCAAGCTAGTCCTGGCCAACATCACAGCACTCAAGGAAGGCGCAGCACTGACCAATCAGGTTGCAGGCTGACGCCAGGCAATCAAATCGATATTTTCATTGCCTCCAAATAGTAAGCATGCTTATGGTAGGTGGGTCCGGGGTGGCCAGCAGAGGGTTTCCATCCCAACACGCAGCATGAACAACGTGAGGAATCGCAATGTACCTGCACACCCAACTTCTCATCAACGAAATCGCAGCTGACGAGCCCGATCCCGCCGCAGCAAACGCCCTCCAGGAAGGCCTCGGCGGACAATTCGGTGAGATGCGCACCATGATGCAATACCTGTTCCAGAGCATGAACTTCCGGGGTGACCCCGCGTCCAAGCCCTACAAGGACCTCCTCCAGGGCATCGGAACCGAAGAGATCAGCCACGTGGAACTCATTGGAACCACCATTTCCCAGCTCCTTGACGGCTCACCGCGATATCAAGGCAAGAAGACCGACCCCGTGGACGAGCCGGGAGCCAAAGGCGCCACACCACTGAACATCGCACTGGACCACAGCAACATCCACCATTATCTGGTGGGCGCACAGGGAGCATTGCCCGTGGATGCCGCCGGCAACCCGTGGAGCGGTTCGTACGTCTACAACAGTGGCAACCTGGTCCTGGACCTGCTGTACAACCTGATGCTCGAATCAACAGGCAGGCTCCAGAAGTGCCGCATCTACGAAATGACGGAGAACAAGACAGCCCGCTCCACCATCGCGTACCTGATCGTGCGGGACCAGGCCCACGAAAACGCCTACGCCAAGGCGCTGGAAAGCCTGGGCGTGAACTGGGGCAAGGTGCTTCCCATTCCGAAGACCAACGCTGAGCAGTTCCCGGAAGTGAAGAAGCTTTTGGACAAGGGTCTGCAGAGCATCCAGTACACCTTCAGCGCGGACAACTTGAGCGAAGCCGGCAAGCTCTTCCGTGGAGCTTCCCCGTCCAACGATGGCACCGAGCTGACCACCGATGTCATGCCGGACGGCTTCCCGATGACCATCTCGCCGGAACGCAAGGAAGAGTTCGCCCCGGGGCTGGACCCCGAACTCCTGGCACTGATCCAAGCCGTTGCCGAGCAGGAGCTACAGGACGCGAACAACCCCAAGGGCGGCTAGCGCAGCTGAAAGCGCACGCAAAAGCGGGCCTGACCTCCACGGAGGTCAGGCCCGCTTTTACGAAAACTATCAGGAGTGCTCGTAGGTCAGGCAGTCGGCGGCTTCGCGGCCGGGCCCAACCTTGACGTCGTGTGCCTCGCACATGAGGTTGTTGTTGTGGACGCACTCGGAGCGCTGGCAGGCACCGACGTGGGCGAGGACCTTGGGAAGGCCGCCCATGGCATTGGTGTCAATGAACGTTGCGCAGGAAGCGTGGTCCTGGCTGCCACCAATGGTGATTCCGAATGCGGTGCAACCGTTGTGGTTGAATCCGCACGTGCCAACGCTACAGGCGGATACTTCGGCAATGTGTTCGGTCATTGTTCCTCCTGGTTTGGATCCTGAAAGGTACTGGCCCTTGAGAGGTACTGGGGCTGAACCCCTGGTGTCCTTCCAAGCTACGCCGAAATCACAACATTTGACCGCTTTGAATAGCGCATTTGTGTGTGCCCTAATCCGCGCCATTCCGCCGAATAACAGCCCTTCGGAGGTTAGGACCTACTTACTTGGAGTGCGCAGTGCGTCGCTGATCCTGGCCCGCGTTTCCTTGTCCAAAGGCGCAGTAACGCGATGCTCCCGAGCGGCTCTGTCCGCCATGATTTTCTGGATGACCATTCGGCCCAGACCTGCAAAAACGGCTGCGGCCACAACGCCCAGCACCATCGATTTCGGTTTCTCAGCCATGCCGCAATCTTAGTGATGACGGACAGCCGCGGCCAGCAATTTCCCCCGCCACGGCGGGGTGTCCTCGCGCAATCCTGCTGAATAGGGTATGTGCCTCGATCCCGGTAGAATGGGTGTGCAAGCTCGCGGAGCGCCCCCCACGCCGTTCAAACATTGCAGTTCACAACGTGTTTAGCCCTGTGCCAAAACGCTGTTTGGATGCGGCTGAACGGCGTGAGACGGCACCTCCGCGGCAGCCTTATTTAAGGTTCACCCAACTCACGCACAGGAGTTACCGGATGCCCCGGATCGTCGTTGACGTCATGCCCAAGCCCGAGATTCTGGACCCCCAGGGGAAGGCCATCGTGGGTGCTCTGCCCCGCCTCGGCTTCAACAGCTTCAGCGCAGTCCGCCAGGGCAAGCGCTTCGAACTGACCGTCGACGGCGAGGTGACCGACGCTATCCTGGCCCAGGCCCGCGAAGCTGCCGAGACTCTCCTGTCCAACCCGGTGATCGAGGATGTTGTCAACGTCGAGGTCGTCGAGGCCTGATATGACGTCGATTCCCCTGATTGGCGAGGCAGTGGCCGTCGCCGCGGAGCCCCGCTTGGCCGGCGCCAAGATCGGCGTCGTGACCTTCCCCGGCACCCTTGACGACCGCGACGCCGCCCGTGCAGTGCGGCTTGCAGGTGGCACGGCCGTTTCGCTCTGGCATGCAGATACCGAACTCGGCGACGTTGACGCCGTCATCATCCCCGGCGGATTCTCCTACGGTGACTACCTCCGCGCCGGTGCCATTTCGCGTTTCGCGCCGCTGATGTCCAAGATCATCGATGCTGCCAACTCCGAGGCGAAGCTCCCGGTGCTGGGTATTTGCAACGGTTTCCAGATCCTGACCGAGTCGCACCTGCTGCCCGGTTCCATGATCAAGAACGACCACCTGAAGTTCATCTGCCGCGACCAGACGCTGCGTGTGGAGAACGCCAACACTGCCTGGACCGTGGACTACACGGACGGCCAGGAAATCATTGTGCCGTTGAAGAACCAGGACGGCCAGTACATCGCTGACGAGAAGACCTTGGATGCCCTTGAGGCTGAGGGCCGTGTGGTGTTCCGCTACGTTGGCTTCAACCCGAACGGCTCCCGCCGCGACATCGCCGGTATCTCCAACGCAGCCGGCAACGTCGTGGGCCTCATGCCGCACCCCGAGCACGCCGTCGAGACCGGGTTTGGCCCCGAGTCTCTTGATGGTGCTCCCCGCGACACCGACGGCCTCGGTTTCTTCACCTCCGTTTTGACCAAGATTGTGGGAGGCGACAAGTGACCACGGAAACCACCAAGAAGTTCAACATCGATACCGTTGAGCACGCTGCCAAGACCCCGGACACGGAACTCCCGTGGGCTGAGCTGGGCCTGAAGCAGAACGAGTTCGACGAGATCGTCAAGGTCCTGGGCCGCCGTCCCACCGGTGCCGAGCTGGCCATGTACTCCGTCATGTGGAGCGAGCACTGCTCCTACAAGTCCTCCAAGAACCACCTCCGCCAGTTCGGCGAGAAGGTCACCGAGGAAATGAAGAAGGACATGCTGGTGGGCATCGGCGAGAACGCCGGCGTCACCAACCTGGGTGACGGCTGGGCCGTGACGTTCAAGATCGAGTCCCACAACTCGCCGTCGTTCGTTGAGCCGTACCAGGGTGCCGCTACCGGCATCGGCGGCATTGTCCGCGACATTATCTCCATGGGCGCCCGCCCGGTTGCCGTGATGGACCCGTTGCGTTTCGGCGCGATTGACCACCCGGACACCGCCCGCGTCATGCACGGTGCCGTTGCCGGCATCGGTGGCTACGGCAACTGCCTGGGGCTGCCGAACATCGGCGGCGAAATGGTGTTCGACTCCGTGTACCAGGGCAACCCGCTGGTGAACGCGCTGGCCGTGGGCGTCATGCGCCACGAGGACATCCGGCTGGCCAACGCCTCCGGCAAGGGCAACAAAGTGGTCCTTTTCGGTGCCCGCACCGGTGGCGACGGCATTGGCGGCGCTTCGGTGCTGGCCTCGGAGTCCTTCGATGACACCAAGCCGTCCAAGCGCCCGGCCGTCCAGGTGGGCGACCCCTTCGCTGAGAAGGTCCTCATCGAGTGCTGCCTGGAGCTCTTCAAGGGCTCACTGGTTGAAGGCATCCAGGACCTTGGCGCGGCAGGTATTTCCTGTGCCACGTCCGAGCTCGCCTCCAACGGCGACGGCGGCATGGAGGTGGAGCTGACCTCCGTCCTGCTGCGCGACCCCACGCTGACCCCGGGCGAGATCCTCATGTCCGAGTCGCAGGAACGCATGATGGCCGTTGTCACCCCGGAGAACATCGCAGCCTTCGAAGCTGTCATGGACAAGTGGGCAGTGGAGTACTCCTGGTTGGGTGAGGTTACCGATACAGGTCGCCTCATCATCACTTGGGAAGGCGAAGTAATCGTCGACGTCGATCCCCGCACCGTTGCGCACGACGGCCCGGTCTACGACCGTCCGTTCGCCCGCCCGGAGTGGCAGGACTCGGTACAGGCCAACTCCTTCACCGGTTCCGTAGAGGACGCCGGCCGCCCGTCCGCTCCCTCGGAGCTCGCTGCAGCCGTCACCGAACTCGTGGCATCACCGAACATGTGCAGCAAGGACTGGATCACCAAGCAGTACGACCGCTACGTTGGCGGCAACACTGCCATGGCTTTCCCCGACGACGCCGGCGTAGTCCGCGTTGACGAGGAAACCGGCTTGGGCGTTGCCCTGGCAACCGACGCCAACGGCCGCTACACCTACCTGGAGCCGTACCAGGGTGCACAGCTTGCGCTGGCTGAGGCCTACCGCAACGTTGCCACCTCGGGTGCTGTTCCGATGGCCGTCAGCGACTGCTTGAACTTCGGGTCCCCCGAGGACCCGGATGTCATGTGGCAGCTCGCCGAAGCCATCCGTGGTTTGTCCGACGCCTGCATGGAACTCGGCATCCCGGTGACGGGCGGCAACGTCTCGCTCTACAACCAGACCGGTACCACGCCGATCCATCCCTCCCCCGTGGTGGCAGTTCTGGGCAAGCTTGACGACGTCGCCCGCCGTACGCCGTCGGGCTGGCGCGAGGACGGCCAGGCCATCTACCTGCTGGGCACCACCGCAGCAGAGCTGGACGGTTCCGAATGGTCCAACCTCCGCGGACACCTTGGAGGTTTGCCCCCGAAGGTGGACCTCGCAGCAGAGCGCGCGTTGGGCGAAATCCTGATCAACGCTTCACGTGACGGCATGGTTGACGCAGCCCACGACCTCTCCGAAGGTGGCCTCGCAGCAGCCTTGGTTGAGTCCTCGCTGCGCTACGGTGTCGGCGCACGCATCGCCCTTGAGGAGCTCATGGAGCGCGACGGCGTGGACCTGTTCACCGCCCTCTTCTCCGAGTCGCAGGCCCGGGCCATCGTGTCCGTCCCGCGTTCCGAAGAAGTCCGTTTCAAGGACATGTGTACTGCCCGCGGCTTCGCCCACCTCCGGATCGGCGTTGTTGACGCTGCCGGCGGAAAGCTGGAGATCAACGGCGTGGACGAGCTCTCCCTGGACGCTCTCCGCGAATCACACGAAGCCACTTTGCCGAAGTACTTCGGCTAAGAGCAGGCAATACGCGGGGTCACTTAGGTGGCCCCGCGTTCCTGTTTAAGCCGGCCACACCATTTGGCGAGCCAACTGTTCGGTGAACTCCACCTCCGGCAACGGTCGCCCGAAGTAATACCCTTGCCCGCTCGCACAGCCGATACTCCGGAGTGCCTCTGCCTGTTCGGCGGTCTCAATCCCTTCCCAAACACCCTCCAGGCCACAGGAGCGGATGACTTCCTGGATGGCGGCCAGGAAG
This sequence comes from Paenarthrobacter sp., assembly GCA_031179305.1. GTDB lineage: Bacteria > Actinomycetota > Actinomycetes > Actinomycetales > Micrococcaceae > Arthrobacter. Next base: position 89,398 of record JAPSHX010000013.1, read on the forward strand.
CCGAGCTGCGAAGGGTCCTGGCCCAAGTCCTTGACGAACTGCCGGTCCACTTTTACCCGGTCCACAGGAAGTTTCCGTAGGTAGCCCATGGACGAGTACCCGGCGCCGAAGTCATCGATCTCGAGTCCGACTCCCAGCCTGTGCAGGCTTGCCAAGGTGTAGCGGTCCAGCTCGTTGTTGTGGATGATGGCGCTCTCGGTGAGTTCCAGCACTAGTGACTCCGGGGCCAGGCTCTCCTCGGCCAGGGCCTCACCGACGTCGTCCACGAAGTCGAGGCTTTGAAGGTCGGCGGCAGAAACATTGATGCGCATGGAGAAGTCGTGCTGCTTGGTGGCCGGGTTATCCCGCCACTGCCGCAGCTGGCCGACGGCCGTGCGCAGGACCCACCTGCCCAATTCCGCGATCAGGCCAGTGGCCTCCGCAACGGGAATGAACTGGTCCGGCATGATCAGCCCATGAGCGGGATGATTCCAACGGACCAACGCCTCGCAGCCTTCGATCCTGCCAGTGGAGAGCTCCACGATCGGCTGGTAGAAGAGGACCAACTGGTCAGAACGGATGGCTTCGCGGAGCTCTCCCACTATTTGCCGCCGAAGCTGCCGGGCATGAAGGGTGGCGGGATCGAAGACCTTGAGCTTGTTCCTGCCCTCGGTTTTGGATTCTTCCATAGCCAAATCGGCCTCTTGCAGAAGGTCCTCGATGCCGTGATGTGGTTCCGCAGTGCGCAGCCCAAGGCTTGCGCCGCAGCGGATGCTGTTGTTGCCAAGGTCGATGTTCGGTTCCAGCGCGGCCAGGATGCGATTCCCGACGGCGGCGGCCCGGCTTTGCGGGGTGGCGGGCAACAGCACCGCGAATTCGTCGCCACCCAAGCGGGTGACGACGTCGTTCTCCCGGACGGCCGAGCGGATGCGCATGGCAACGGTGACCAGAATCTGGTCCGCCGCGGCATGGCCGGCGGAGTTTTTCAGTGCCTTGAACCCATCCACGTTCAAAAGGAGGAGCGCAGGCGGGACGGCGCCCTTGGCCGTTGCTGCCTGGGCTTCCATGAATGAGTTCCCCAGTGCTTGGCGGTTGCCGAGCCCGGTGAGGGTGTCCGTAAAAGCCTCGCGGCGCTGTTCATAGCGTGCTTGGTGGAGCTCCTTCATCAGCGCCTGGACGTGCCGCTCCAATTTCTCGATCCGTGAATCAACGGTTATCAACCTGTGTGGCTTGGAGCCTCTCACGACTCTTCCAAGAGTCGCAGGCTGGAGTCGGCAACAGCCTGCGGTTTGGCCACCGGGTTACGGCGTTCGTCCAGGAACAGCCGGTAGGAGGCAATGTCCAGCCTGCCATCCGGCTCCACCTTGTTTCCGGCACGGTACACGTGGGTGATCCACGCCCCGCCAAGGATCGCCTCAATCCAGGCGTCGCATTCCGCGAGCGGGAGGTGCACGCGGGTACCGGTGTTCCTGCGGTGACCCGCGATGGACACTGTGATGCAGCTACCAAGCAGGCCCTTGTCCGCTGTGAACCAGGCGAGGCCTTCGACGTCGGCCACGATGGTGAGGTTTGCGTTGGTGTCCTCCACCGACTGAACGGGACCCATCCTCACCGAACGGCGGTCCGCGTTCAGCATGGTGGGTGTTCCAGCTTTGTAGGGAGGACTGGTGATGCCTTGCCGGAACGCGGACAGTTCTTGGGTGTGCTGGATCTGGATCCGGGTGGTGAGTTCGTTGAAGGTCATGATCGTGCCTCATCCGCGATAGTGGCCGCCTCGGGGCGGTCGGCTCCTACAATCCTGTTTCTTCCTTGCGCCTTCGCGCTGTAAAGGGCTGCGTCCGCTACCTCGATCATGAAATTGAGGTCGGCTACAGCGGGAATGCTTGACGTGACTCCGTAGCTGATGGTGGGGAACACGACACCCTCCGGGGTCGGCAAAGCTGCCATCCGGCGGCTGATTTCCGTAGCGATGTTCTCGGCCCGGTCCTGCGTAGCTCCCGGCAGGAAGAGGATGAACTCTTCGCCTCCATAGCGTCCGATGAGGTCCGTGGACCTGACCGAGGTTGTGCAAGCGTCAGCGAATGCCTGCAAGGCCACGTCACCGGCCCCGTGGCCATGCTCGTCGTTGACTGCCTTGAAGTGGTCCAGGTCAGCCAGGACTACGGCGGCGCCAGACCCAGTGGAGTGAAGGCGCTCTAGTTCCGTCGTAGCGAGGTCCAGGAAGGCTCCACGGTTGAGGAGTCCCGTGAGGTGGTCGCGGGTGGCACGTTCCCTTAGGCCTTTGATGAGTTGGTCGCTGGTCAGGGCCGTCATGCTGAAGGACACGGTCACCAGAAGCACCATGGATATCAGCGCCGAAGGTCCGGGCCCAAAATACGTGCGGAACGTGTAACTGACCGGCCCTTCGAGGGCATAAACCATCCAGCGGCCCAGATAGTAGAAGGCCAGCAGGCCGGCCGCGATGGACAGGGCCTTGTGGACTTGCGAATGCGAAGACTTGATAAACCAGAGATCATAGGCGGCCAACGCTATGCCCAACGTCATCATGGCCAGATAAACGAAGCCTCCGGACCAAACGTTATTCCCGGGGCTTTCCAGAAAGGATGCGATGGCCGTGACTGCCGGACCACAAGCCAGCTGCCATGACGCGGCTTTCCGGTCCCGGAGGGTCTTCGCTCCGGCCCACACGCTGAAAGCGCCTGCAACCACCAGGACGTTGCCCAAGGGGTTGGCCCACTGCTGGTGGGGCGTTCCGTTGAGGAGGAAGGCGGCATTCCCCGTCATGAACTCGAGCAAAGCCAAGCTCCACCAGCCGGCATACGGCGAGCGCGTGCGGTGGAATGAAGTACAGAACAGCACCAGGAGTGTCACTGTGACCACGCCCAGCGCGACCCTCACCGAGAATGCATCGAGCTCCATGTCCAACCCCCTCAGCTGGTCACCCTCCGGCCTTTGAGTTCAGTGTCCCGGGGCTTACTCAACCTCACTGCGACATTTGCTCAAGATTGGATCAAGATAATAATGAACCATGTGGATCGGTTGGATTGAGTTCGATGTCCTCTTGGGCGACGTCCATAGCCTCAAGGAGAAGCGCTCGCTGGTACGGCCCCTCGTGGCTGAGCTCAAGCGGCGATTCGAGGTGTCAGCCGCTGAAACGGGCCTGCAGGACCAACATAGGCGAGCACTGGTTGGTGCCGCTGTGGTGGCCCCGGACCACGCGCACCTTCAGGAAGTGCTCGACGCCGTTGAACGGTTTGTGGCTGCCCGGCCCGAGTTTGAGCTGCTGAGCGCACGGCAACGGGAGCTGCACAGCGAGGACTAGCAGAGCCTAGTAGCCGATGACGGCCAGGCGGGTGGAGTCCAGATGCGCATCAATGGCCTGATGCGCGGCGTCGAGGCTTCGGCCGCGAAGGGCGTCAACAATCAACTGGTGTTCACGTAAGACGTCCCCGGCGCGATCGGTGCCTTGGCTGACTGCCTTGACGCCGATCCTGAGCTGCTTTTGCCGGAGCGACGCATAGAAATCGGCAAGCACGGGGTTGCCTCCTGCCCGGACCATCAGGGTGTGGAATTCGGTATCCAGCTCAATGAACCGAGCCGGATCTTCCCGCGCTTCCTGTTGCTGGTCGATGATGCGCTGGAAGGCGTCGATCTGGGCGTCGGACATGCTCTCCACGGCTGATACGGCCCACTTTTCCACCACCGCCCTGGCTTGCAGGATGGCGCGGACATCGGGGTCCGAGATCGGCGGGACATAGGCGCCTTTGTGGGGCACGCGTTTGACGAACCCCTCGGCTTCGAGCCGCAGCAAGGCCTCACGCACGGGCGTCCGTGAAGTGCCGGTGGTCTTAGCCAGGACCCCTTCGTTGAGAAAGGTCTCCTCCTCACGGGGCAGGGCTGCGATGTAGCTTTTCATCCACTGGTAGGCCACTTCTGGCTGCGACTGTGCAGTGGGGGTCATCTGGATCATGCAGAGCCTTTCTCGCCTAGCCCAGTATACGAGTTGCATTCAGAACGAAGGGAGTCCTGAAAAAACTTCTGGTTCAAATATAGACACGTTGTATACAACTCGTCTACAGTCATCTTAGTGACACCGCTCACGCACTGGAATCTCCCCGCAAAAGGACCCCCACAATGACCGAATTGAAGAAAGCAGAACTGAGGCGACAGAAGCACTCAAGCCTGCCCGTCGTTGCTGCTTCGAGCCTCGCCGGTACCGCCGTCGAATGGTATGACTTCTTTCTCTACGGCACCGCGGCCGCGCTGGTATTCAACAAGCTCTATTTCCCCACCGACGATCCCATGGTGGGCACCATGCTTGCCTTGGGAACTTTCGCAGCCGGCTTCCTTGCCCGTCCCATCGGCGCAATAGTCCTGGGACACCTCGGCGATAAGCACGGCCGCCGGGCCACCTTGGTTGCCAGCCTGATGCTCATGGGCGTGGCCACCACCCTCATCGCGTTTATTCCCTCCTACGCCGCCATCGGCTTGGCAGCACCTTTGCTCCTCCTGCTGCTCCGCTTGATCCAAGGCTTCGCCCTGGGAGGCGAGTGGGGCGGCGCTGTCCTCCTGGTCTCCGAACACAGCAATGAGAGCACCCGGCGTGCTTTCTGGTCTTCCTGGCCAAATATGGGCCCGCCCCTCGGCAACCTGATGGCCGCCGGCGTCCTGGCCATCCTGGCCGCAACCATGCCGGAGAGCGAATTCCTGGCATGGGGCTGGCGCATCGCGTTCGGACTGTCCGCGTTGCTGGTTGTGATCGGCCTCATCCTGCGGCTCTACGTGCAGGAAACCCCGCTGTTCAAAGAAGCACAGCGCAAGCGCGAAGCCGAGGGCAACAAGGAACGGAAACTGCCGCTGGCCATCCTGTTCCGCCGCAACTGGCGTGAAATCCTCATCGCAACCGGCAGCCGGATGGGTGAGAACGCAGGCTTTTACATCTACTCACTGTTCATCATCACGTACGTCACCCAGATCATGGGGTTGCAAAGGCAGACCGGGCTTACCGCCGTCATGATCGGCCAAGGCGTCGCTGTCATCGCCATTCCCATCCTTGCGGTCTATGCAGACAAGGTGGGCCGTAAGCCAATCCTGATTGGTGCCTCGATCGCTACCATGGTGTGGGCCTTCGCGTTCTTCTTCCTGCTGAACACCGGCCAAGTATGGGGCATCATCGCCGCGGCTGTTGGAGGGCTCCTGATCTTCGCGGCATACAGCTCGGTAATCGGTGCGTTCTTCTCCGAACTCTTCCCCACGGACGTCCGATACAGCGGAACCTCAGTGTCCTACAACCTGGCGTCACTGATCGCAGGTTCGTTGTCCCCCATCATTGCCCTGGCGCTCTACAGCGCTTTCGGCACCGGCTACGCGATCGGCATCTACCTCGCCGCCATGGGCCTCATCTCCATGGTGTCGGTGATGTTCGCCAAGGAAACCAAGGGACTGAAGCTCAGCGATCTGGACAATGACGTGACCGCCGTCCTGAAAAAGGAGCAAGCATGAAAATCGCGCTCGTCCAAGTGGCCAGCCCGGACTCCGAAACCCGCGAGGAACGGATTGATCGCGTGGAAGCCATCCTTCGGGGCATCAAGGGTGCAGAGCTCATCGTGCTCCCTGAACTCTGGAGCGCCGGCTACTTCCACTTCGATGCCTATGAGGACCTCGCGGAAACACTGGACGGACCAACAGTCTCCATGTGCTCGCGGGTAGCGGCGGAGTTGGGTGTCTATCTTCACCTCGGCAGCATCATCGAGGCTGGCGAGGACGGCCAGCTCAGCAACACTTCCATCCTGTTGGGGCCGGACGGCAGCGTGATCCACACCTACCGGAAGATCCACGTGTTCGGCTACAAGTCCAAGGAGGCCAGCCTGCTCACTGCCGGCTCCTCACTTCCTGTAGTCCCGCTGCCATTCGGTGCCGTTGCCGGCATCACCTGTTACGACCTCCGCTTCCCCGGGTTGTGGATGGAGTTGAGCACCCGCGGCGCGGACATCGTGATTGTTCCCGCAGCCTGGCCCGCAGCCAGGCGGGAACATTGGCGGTTGCTCACCACTGCCAGGGCACTGGAACACCAGATCTTCGTGATCGCTTGCAACGCGGCAGGCAACCAGGAGGGCGTGGACCTTGGCGGGCACAGCCGCGTGGTGGACCCGGGCGGCAACGTCATCGCCGAGGCAGGGTCAGACGAAACCGTGCTGATGGTGGACATTGATCCCCGTCAGGTCCAGGCAGTCCGCGAAGAGTTTCCCGTCATTGGCGATCGCCTACCCGCCTACGACACTTTGACTGTTTAGAGGAGAACCAATGGAAACCACAAGGCAAGTCCCCCTCACCTTCAGGGTGGTGGGCACCGACAAGGCAATCGTGATCACCAACTTCCATGCTGTAGTGGCCGGCTACACGGGGCGCGATCCCAAGGCAGTCCAGCATCACATCGATGAGCTCGCCGCAATCGGCGTAGCTCCCCCACCGGAGGTTCCCATGTTCTACCGGATGGACTCGGACCTGTTCGAGACCTCGGGCGAGCACGAGACGTCGGAAAACCTGACATCAGGCGAGATCGAGCCCCTCTACATCCGCCACGAAGGAAAGTACTACCTCGGTATCGGCTCCGACCACACTGACCGGGATATTGAAGCCCGTGACATCGGCGATTCCAAGCGGGCATGCCCCAAACCTGTCTCAAACGAGGTGATCGCTGTCGAATCACTGGAGGACCTGGATCTCGACGAATGCACAGCCCGTTCATGGGTTGACGGGACCCTCTACCAGGAAGGTTCGCTGAGCGGCTTGCTCAAGCCGGCCGACGTCGTCGAGCGTCTTCTCGCACGAACCGACATCGGCGACGCTGACTTTATGTGCCTGGGAGGCACTCTTCCCCTTCTGAACGGGAAGTTCGTAGACGGAACTTCCTGGAAGTTGGAGCTCTCCTTCCCGAATGGGACCACCATTGAACATAACTACAAAATCAAGAAAGGCTCACTCCGATGAGAACCGGAAAGCAGTATTTGAAGTCCCTGAACGACGGCCGGACGGTGATCCTCGACGGCGAGGTAGTCGGCAACGTCCTGGAGCACCCGGCCTTCGCCAACGTTGCCCGGACCATGGCCGAGCTGTTCGACATCGCAGCCGATCCTGCCAACGGCATGCAGTTCCACTCGGAAGAGATCAACGGACCGGCAAACCGCACGTTTGCCGCTCCCCGCACGCAGGAAGAGCTGGTCCTTCGTCGCCAGGCCATCGAAAAGTGGGCCAAGCACACCCATGGCTGGGTGGGCCGCAGCCCCGACCACGTCGGAACGTTCTTCGCCGCCTTCGGTTCCCACCCGGACGTCTTCAAGAACGACGAACGCGACTTTGCCGGCAACGTGGAGCGGTACTACAAGAAGATCCTGTCCGAGAACCTGTACCTCTCCTACGCGATCATCCCCCCGCAGGTTTCCCGCGCAACCACGGCGTCCGGTTGGGAAGGCGAATACCTGCAGGTAGGCGTCGTACGTGAAACCGAGGAGGGCATCATTGTCCGCGGTTCACAGATGCTCGCCACAGGCGCGGCCATTGCCGACGAAGTCTTCGTCACCTGCATCAAGCCCCTGGGCCCGGACGATGTGGACTTCGCGGTCAGCTTTGCCATTCCGGTGGCAACCGACGGACTGAAGCTGTACTGCCGCCGTCCGTTCGCGCCGGCTGCAACCAGCGAGTTCGACTACCCACTGACCAGCCACTACGACGAGCCCGACGCTTTGGTTGTTTTCGATGACGTGCTCATCCCGTGGGACCGAGTGTTCATCAACCGGAACATCGAAACCCTCCGCCGCCAGTTCTTCGACACCGGCGCCCACGCGCTGGGCAACTGGCAGGCCCAGATCCGGTTCTCCACCAAGTTGAAGTTCATCGCCTCCGTTGCCCGCAAAGTTGCGCAGGTGAATGGCACGGACAAGATCCCCGGCGTGCAGGAGAAGCTCGGCGAGCTCGCCGCCATTGTGCAGTCCGTTGAGTCAGCAGTCCTGGCCGCCGAATACACAGCAACCACGGACGACGCCGGCATGAGGGTTCCGGGCAAGAGCGCACTTTACGGGGCCATGGGCTTGCAGTCCGAGACGTACCCGCGCGTGATTTCGATCCTCCGCGATTTGGTAGGCGGCGGCGTCCTGCAGCTGCCGTCCAGCATCGCCGACATGACCAGCAGCGTTACCCGGCCGGACATGGAGCGCTACGTCCAGTCCCCGGGCGTTGCCAGCGAGGAACGCGTCAAGCTGTTCAAGCTTGCCTGGGACATCATCGGTTCCGAGTTCGCCGGCCGCCACCAGCAGTACGAAATGTTCTACGCCGGTGCTCCGTTCGTGGTCCGCGGCGCCTACACCTACAGGAACTACGGCTATGACGCACTGGTTGCGGAGCTGGACACATTCCTCGCTTCGTACAGCATCGACAGCACGGTCAACGGGGCCGGCAACGGCATGGGAGGAGCATAACCATGGCAAAGCCCGAAGTGGAGTTCACCCCCGTTTCCACGGTGGACTTCGCACCCTGCAACCCGCACATTGAGGGACTCTCCGAGGCCATCCTCGCCCGGGATTCGGACAACGACAGCGTCACGCGCATCCTCAAGTTCGAGCCCGGCACGGATACTTCCCCCAACGGCGTCCTCACCCACGATTTCTGGGAAGAGGTCTTCATCTTCGAGGGCTCCTTCGTGGATCAGCGCCTCGGGAAGACCTTCAAGGCCGGCGACTGGGCAACGCGGCCTCCCGGAATGGAACACGGACCATGGGTTTCCGAAAACGGCGCCAAGATGTTCGAAGTCCGGTACTACACGGATCCTGCACAAGCGGAGCGGAGCAACTGACATGAGCCTGGCACCAGCCTTCACCATTCCCGACGCCATGGGCATGCGCCGCGCGATGGGCCGATTCCTCACCGGCGTCGCCGTGGTCACCACCCAGCACGAGGACGAGCAGTACGGGATGACCATCAGCTCGCTGACCTCCATCAGCTTGGAACCTCCCATCCTGATGATCTCGCTGAACTTCGGCACCCGCACCGGCGACGCCCTGATGGCCAGCGGTAAGTTCGCGGTATCCATCCTCGGCGCCAAGCAGGAGTCGGTGGCGCGGCGCTTCGCCGTCCGGGGCGGGGACCGCTTCAGCGAAGGAGACTTCGACGTCACAGACAGTGGGCTTCCGGTGATCAAGGGCGCCCTCGCTCAGGCGGATTGCACCGTGGTGCAGCAGTACGACGTCGGTGATCACCAGGTCTTCTTCGGCCAGGTCACTACGTGCCGGGATCGGGACGGTGAGGTGCTGGCGTTCAAGGCCGGCCGTTTCGGCTCGTTCAGCGACTTCGGCCACGCAGAAATCCCTTGGATGTTCTAAGTAGTGCGGTCGGGGGCCTGTGCCGCCACCACCTTCTTTAAATAGCAAACCGCCCCCGACACGCCTCTGGAAAGGTGTGTCGGGGGCGGTTTGCTTCCAAAGTGGGTGAATGCGGTACAGCCGCTACTCGATGGTCAGCTCGCCCATTCGGTCCCAGCCACTGCCTTCGAACTGGCGGCTGATGATGTGGGGAGTCTCCGCGAGTGCCTGCGGCATGTCCGTCATGGCCTTCTTGAAGTGTTCGCTGGTGACGTGGGCTTCAGCGGCATCGTCTTGGAAGGCTTCCACCAGGACGAACTCGTTGGAGTTGTCCACACTGCGGGACCAGTCGAACCACAAGTTGCCGGGCTCTTCGCGGGTCGCCTTGGTGAAGTCGGCCACCAAGTCCAGCCAACGCTCGGACCAGTCGGGCTTGACGTTGAACTTGACCACAATAAAGATCACAGACTGCTGCCTTTCGTTGCACTACAGAATCCGTTCCAGTCTTTCAGACTTAACGCCCGACGGCGGCCCGCACCGTGAGGTGGGGACCGCCGTCGAACGCTGTTTTAGCTTGCTTGTACTACTTGGAGGTGCCCTGCGAAACGGAACCTTGCAACTGGCGCTGGAAGATCACGTAGACGATGAGCACCGGAATGACGGTGACACTGACGGCCGCGAACAGTGCGCCGTAGTCCACGGCGTAGCCCATCTGGCCAGCGAAGGCCGCGAGTTCCTGGGACAGGACGCGAGGGCCGGCTGCGTTGATGGACACCGGAATGAGGAACTGGTTCCAGAGGCCCAGGAAGTTGAAGATGGCAACCGAGGCGAGGCCCGGCTTGGCCATCGGCAGCATGACCTGGAAGAACGTCCGCCACTCCCCTGCTCCGTCGAGTGCCGCTGCTTCAGTGATCTCGTGCGGCAGCGACTTGAAGAAGGAGAACAGGAAGAACACTGTGAACGGAAGCGCGAAGCCCACATACACCAGGATCAGCCCCGGCAGGGTGTTCAGGAGGCCCATGTTCCTCAGGACGAAGAACAACGGCACCATGGCGAGGAAGATCGGAAAGGTCAGGCCCGCGAGCATCAGGTAGTAGATGGCCCGGCTGCCCCGGAAGGTGTAGCGGGCCAGAACGTAGGCACACATGGCACCGAGGACCATGACGATCACCAGTGCCACAGCCACCACCAGCACCGAGTTGAGGAAGGCAGATCCGATGCCTGCCTCGCTCCAGGCCTTGATGTAGTTATCCAGCTTCCATTCGCCCGGCAAGGCGAAGGGTGAGGCGAAGATCTCGCTGGACGTCTTGAAGGAGGACATGAACGTCCACAGGAGCGGAAGGATGACGATGAGGGTCCAGATGGTCAGCGCGGTGTGCGACACCGCTCCCACCACTTTGTCGCCTGTGGTGGTTCCCGGGGTCCGCGGCTGGAAGTGGAGTGACTTCATCTCCGGAGTTGAGACTTTGGTAGTCATTACAGGCTCACATCCTTATCGCCGCCGGTGAGCCGGTTGACCAGGAAGACCAATCCGGAGAAGATCAGCGTGGCAACGGCCAACACAACGCCCATGGCGCTGGCGAGGCCGAACTGTCCCTTGCTGAAGGCTGTAAAGAACAGCTGCTGCGCCATAACCAGCGTGGAGTTGTCCGGGCCACCGCCCGAGTTCAGCGCGGCCATGTATACGAACGCATCCAATGCCAGGATGCCCATGTAAATGTAGGCAGTCTGGATGTTGTCGCGGATCAAAGGGATGGTGATAGACACGGCGGTGCGGAAGCGACCCGCACCATCGATCCTGGCGGCCTCGAAAAGTTCGGCAGGAATGCCTTTGATACCGGCTACGAACAGGACCATGTAGAAGCCAACAAAGCCCCAGACGATCACGAACATGGTCGCGATCATTGCGGTGTTCCTATCACCCAGCCAGGCAAAGTCCTTGAACTGGTCAAAGCCCAGTCCGGTCAGGATGCCGTTCAAAAGGCCGCCGGAGGGATCGTAGATCTGTCCCCACATGATGCCAATGGCGATCGCCGGAATCGTGTAGGGGAAGAACGACACAACCCGGTAGAAGCTGGAGTTCCGCAGGCCCTTGATCTGGCCTTTGCTGCTACCGCCAACCGTCACCAATGATGCGAGCACCAGGCTCAGGATGATGGTGATGATCGGGAGGAAGATGACCAGGAGGATGTTGTTCCCCATGGCCTTCATGAAAATGTCGTCCGTAAAGATCTTGGTGTAGTTCTCAAGCCCAATGAAGTTCTGGGTGGGCGAGAATCCGGACCAGTCCGTTAACGAATAGCCGAAGGCTTGCACGAACGGCCAAATCACGAACAACAGGTAGATCGCCAGCGGCAGTCCGAGGAAGACAGCGAAGAAGCTGACCTTGTCCCATGTCAATGGTTTCCGCCGCCGCTTCACCACCTGTGGAGGAGCCGTTGCCGGAACGACGGCGGCCAGGCCGTCGTCGTTCCGGCTCTGCTGAGTTTTCACTGAGGTCACTTCACTTCGATCTTTGTCACCGAGCTGTCGTTGCGGACCTTATCGGTGATGTTCTGAAGTGCGGAGGTCAGCGTTGCAACATCGGACTGTCCGTCAAGGAAGCTGTTCCAGACCACCAGCTGGTCCTTATTGGTGCCGTAGAGGTCGATGAAGTTCCACGTGAAGATGTCCTCTCCCGCGTCGGCGAGAAGCTTGGTCTGCGAGACCAGTGCCGTTGAACCGAAGCCATCGGCTGGGACGGTGTCCTTGACAATGGTGGGAGCCAACTTGGTCTTGGCGAAGTTGGTTGCAGCTTCCTTGGACAGCATGATCCGGAGCAGTTCCTTGCCACCGGCCACATTCTTGCCCTGCGACGGGACAATGAACGGCTCGCCAGCAGCACTGTGCAATGCGGTGTGGGGCTTGCTGGGGCTGGCACTCGCGGTGGGCACGGGCGCGCCCATCATGTTGAAGCCGGCCTTGGTCTGGTCCTTCATTTCGTTTTCAATCCAGGAACCGGACGGGTAGAACACAGCCTCCTGGGCGTTGGTCCATTGCGCTTGAGCGGCCGTGAACTGGGTACCGGAGCCACCGGGCTTGAAGAAGCCCGCCTTGACGATCTTGTCCATCGCCGTGAACACGGACTGGACGGCCGGGTGGGACCAGCAATCGGCCGTGAGGTTTTCCAAGGCGAGACGGACCTCGTCACCGCCTTCCTTGACAGCGGAAGCGATCGCCATTTCCTGGTAGTACGTCGCGGCTTCCTTGCCCCAAACAAACAGGTACTTGCCCTTGGCCTTGGCCTGCTCCCCCAAGGTGTACATTTCATCCCAGGTCTTGGGGACGGTCCAGCCGTTCTCCTTGAGCAGGGAGTCTGAGTACCACATGGCGTATACGGTCAGTACGTAGTTCAGGGCAGCGAGCTTGCCGTCAAAGGTGCCTGGAGCCAGTACGCCGGTGTACAGGGTGTCCTTAATGACCTGGCCTTCCAAGTTCTTGGCCTCTACAACGCTGGTGAGGTCTTCGAGCTGGGCAAGGATGGTGCTGAAGCCGATGGATTTTGCGCCGGAGTTGTCGATCAGGTCAGGCGGGTTGCCACCGACGAAGCGCGGCTGGAGCTCCTGGGCGATGTCGGTGGACGGTGAGATTTTCGCAGTGGAGCCCTCATGCGTCTTTTCGAAGATCTGGCCGGCGAACTCGACGTAGTCGATGCCATAGCCGCCCTTGAAGATCACGGCGTCGAGGGTTGCCTTTTCCGCCATGCCAAACGGGTTGGTGTCGGAAACGGTTCCGGTGGGACCGGTGGTCGTGCCGCCGCCACCCGCGGCACAGGAAGCAATGGTTCCACCCATAGGCACGAGCACGGCTGCTGCGAGTGCTCCGCGCAGGAATCCACGGCGTCCGACGGACTGGTGCTGAACGTTCATTTCTAAACCCTCCAGTGACTCGTAGTGTCGACCGTTGCGGCGGGAAAGCCGTTCAGTCAGACAGTCTGGGTTGGCGCTCTGGCAGCACCAACCTTCTGTGACATAATTCACCAGGAATGATCGAAAATCAATCTTTCTTGGCAGTTTCGATCAACATTTGTCAAAGCGTGATCTTTCTACGGACCTTCAGCGAGGGCTTTTCCGCACTCCGTGATTGCCTGCCGTGTCATGGCCCTCTGCCGCTCAGTTCCCAGTCGTTCCGCCCATTGTTCGGCCAACTGGAACTCCACCAAGGCTTCCGTGAGTCGGTTTTTACCCTGCAGAAACGACCCAAGGCCTGCGTGCAAAGCAATCATCCAACGCTTGGTTCGCTCATCATGGGCCGTGGACGCATATTCAAGGGCGCTACGCATCCACACTTCGGCATTGGCAGCATCTGCGATGGAGAGCATATGCAGGGCATCAACAGCCAGGAATTCCTCACCAAGGTGGTCCGCCAACTCGGCTGCCTGCTCCAAGAGAGGCACAGCCATGGCGGCGCGTCCGCCGGAGTTAAGAACCCGACCGCGCTCAAGGAGGATACGCACGCCAACAGTTGGTTCGTCGTCGTCTATTTCGTCCAGGAGGGCATCGGCTTCTTCGAAGCGGCCTTGCAAACTGATGGCCCGCCCAAGCTGGGTTGCCAACTCAGCGCGTTCGTCGGCGTCGTACTCTTCTTCTGTCATCGCGGCGCGGAACGCGGCCTCGGAGGCTGCAGGATCGCGAAAGTTCCAAAGGTGGTCCAGTGTTTTCTGATCCAGCATCAAACCGCTCCTGACCAGCCAGTGGCTGAGGTCTTTAGGTATGCAGTATCAATCTAGCCCCATGTCAGCGCCGTGGGGAGGGGTTAGCGGGCGTGTCAGTTGCCGTGTGGCTTTGCGAGCCTGGCCCAGCCAAGTTGCTCCTGTTGCTTACGGCTTAGAGTGGCCACCACGAGGTCGTACGAGTCCTCCACCATGTCCCGGATCATGTCATCGGGCAGGGCGCCATCCAGGCGGACACCATTCCAGTGAGTCTTGTTCATATGCCACGCACCCGTGATTTCAGGGTTCGCTGCCCGGAGTTGTTCGGCCAATGCGGGCTCGCATTTGAGGCTCACGGACCAGTTGTCCGGATCCATGGTGGACAAAGCGAACATCTTGGCCTCCTGACGCGAACCACCGGCGACGGCGGAGCGCACCTTGAACACGGAGGTCTCGGGACCGAACGGGAAGTCTTCGAACGCACCGGGAAAGGCCAGGCAAATCTCGCGCAGGGTGGAAACATCCATGGGGAGAGCCTACTGGCGCTCCGGGCGGCGGGCTATGCTGATGCCCCGCCTACGCCACGCCCAGGAAGTCCTCCAGCAGCACGACTTCAAGCCCCGCCGCCAACTGCGCAGCGCGGAAAGCAGCGAGGTCAGCGGCGAACTCAGCCCGGAAGTGCATGAGCACAATGTCACCCGGACGAAGTGAGTTGCCCACCTGGTAGTCCATCTTCCCGGCGTTCGCCTTCGCCTCCCACGTAACGATCGCCTTCATTCCTGCGTCAGCAACGGCTTGGCGCATCACGTTGGAATACGCCCCTCCCGGCGGCCGGAAAAGCGTGGGACGGCGACCATAGTGCTGGAGCGCGTACTCCTGCATTCCCACCATGTCATTCAATTGCTGCTGGTAACCCCACTGCCGCACCATGTTGATGTTGTGAGTGACCGTGTGGTTCTCGATCAGGCTGCCCTGGGCTTTGAACGCGTTGAAGAAAGCCGGATTGTCCGCGATGGTGTCCTTGGTGAGGAACAGCGACGACGGATAGTCATACTCAGCCAGGAGCTTGATCGACTCCGGCGTTTTGATGTTGCCGTCATCGATGGTCAGGAACACCACCGGGTGTTTGGTCTCGATTTTGGTGATCACCGGAGCCAGCCCACCAACGATCGGCGGCAGCTGATAATCCGGGATAAACGTGCGCCGGATGCGTTTGGTGGCTGTCGGCGTGGGAGTCGGAGAGGGAGCTTGCGTTGGAGAGGCGGACGACGTCGGAACCTCACCTCCGACTGCCAGCGCACCGTTGGGTCCCGGCGCCTCGGGCGACCCGGCCGCGCCACTGGGCGTTATCGCCGGCGTCGAACTTTCATCGGTAGTGCACGCCGTCAATCCGGCCACCACGGAAGCACCTAAAACACTAAAGACTGCGCGTCTGCTGGGCGCGGAACCAGGCACCGCAGAATGGCTACCGAACATGGTTGTCCCCCAACACTCAAGAAATGATTCAGCTGCAATCTAGCAGAGGAATCAGCGCGGCCATCACAGGCCGTAGTGCCATCCTTCGCGTGCCGGGCAGGAGTTGACCACCACATCCAGTCCCGCCTCACGTGCACGCTGCACGGCGTCATCGTCAAAGACGCCGAGCTGGAGCCACACAGCCTTGGCTCCGATCGCAATCGCCTGGTCAATCACTGCCCCCACGCGCTGAGAGTTAACGAAGCAGTCAACAACATCGATGGGGTGCCTGGCTTCCGGGATGTCCGCCAAGGATTTGTACCCCTTTTCGCCGTGCACATCCTCGCCCTTGAGGTTAACGGGGATGATCTCCATGCCCATCTTGTCCCGGACATACAGCGAGACATCGTACGCCGAGCGCCACTGATTGGTACTGAGGCCAACGATGGCCCAGGTGCCTTTTGTTCGCATCAACCGCTCGACGACGGCCGGATCGTTGACATGCATCATGGCCCAAGCCTACTCCCGGCCCTCCACGAGGAGCTTTGCCGAATATTCCGCGCGTTGAGCGTCTTCCTCAGGCGGTGGTCCTTGCCTAGCGTCGGTCGCCGTGCTTAAGCCACTGCTTCCACTTGTCCGCGGCCATCCGGAACTGCTCTTCCGTCAATGGGTTGCCCGGAACGGGAGGAACGAGTCCGGGCTTGATGTCAGCTCCCGGCAAAGCATGCGCAGGTTTCCCGGCGCCTTGGAGTGACGCATCAGGCTTAGGGGCTTGCTGCTTCTCGGTGATCGGGGCGGGCTTGGGCTGTGGGTTTGGAGTGACAGGATCCGCAGTGGCAAGGTTCGGCGTGACATTGCGCGGCGCGGAGTGGCCCGGCGAGGAGTCGCTCCGGGCAGAGCCGGCCGACGCAGGTGCTTCGGGGGCAGCAGCGGGAGCGGGGACCTGAAGCACATCCTGTGCCTGTGCCTGTGCCTGTGCGGGAGTTTCGGCTGGTGCTGCGCGGTCTGGCAGGGGTATGGATGCAGCGGCAGGGACCGACGGAATTGCTGCAGGATCCACAACCGGAGCAGGTTCCGTGCTGACGCGCGGCGCGTCAGGAACCGGCAGTACTGGCGCCGCGGCCACTGACTGCGGCCGGACATTGCCCAAAAGTTCACCTATGAAGGAAGGGTTTCGCGTGAACCCGGAACTTGCTGCGGCAACTCCGCTGGCGCCCAAGCCCATCGCTGCCACCACGGCAACGCTCACTACGGCGGTGCGGTGTTTGTTCCGCCACCGACGTTTTGTGACTTCGTCATGCGGACCCTCCAGCATGGCGGAAAGCTCCGCATCAGGAGCTGGGGCCGCAAGGTTGGCGAAGGAACCCAGTGAGAGGAGCGCCTGCCGGACGCCGGACGTGGCATCGGCATCAGTGGCATCGACATCACTGCCGTTGGCGGCATCGACGTCGAGCAGCAGCTCGTCCACGATTTCTTCGCGTTCACTATCCCTGTATGTCATGGCGACACGTATTCCTTTACTGCCGAGTGCTCACGGAGAGTAATAAGCGCCCGCCGCTGCAGTTGTTTCACTGCCCCGGCGGATTTCCCCATGATGTCGGCAACCTGCTCAACGGTCAGGCCTGCCACGATTCGAAGCGCCAGGACCTCCCGTTGGTCCTCACCAAGGCAGTCCAGAAGTTTCATGACCTCTTTGGGCGCCAGAAGGCCCATGGCTTCCGCCTCCGCGGAACTCGCTTCCCGAGTATCCCGGTCCGGCTCAAACTCGTGGTGTTCGGGTGCCCTGCTTTGCTTCCGATGTTCATCCACCATGCGGGCGTGAGCCACCGAGAAAATGAAGGTCCGAAGTCCGTGAACCCCGCCGCTGATGTCATCCAGTCGGGGCAAGACTGCCATGAATACGTCCTGGGTGATTGCTTCCGGGTCGGAGACACCTTTGGCCGTCAGATAGCCGAGAACCTGGCCGGCATACGTCTGGTAGACGGCACCGAATAGTTCCGCGTTATTGCCCTTGAGTGCATGTAGCGCTTCATCGGTCAATGCGTCGGTCACAGAATGGGGCTTTCGATCGGCGGCAGGTCCGTTGCTTGGGCCTGGACGTCCGCCTTGTCACCAACGGACGACCCCACCAAGGGTAACTGCTCTGCGCGCCCTTCCGTAGGAGGACCCGCTTTCCCGACAAACTCCCCCGAGACAAGGAAGAACCGAGCTGGAACATGATGGGGGACAAATTCCAGCTCGGCCCTTTCAATGACGTAATCGTCGCGGCACACCAAAGGGTTACGCCGGGTACGAACTTTTTGAGAACTCATCTGCGTCAAGTGCCTACGTTCTGGAGGGGTGGTGTCCGGGCAGGGGTGGGGCTTTTGATTGGTAGGTGTGCCCGGTGGGGGTGCTGATTTCCAGGGTGTGAACACCTCCGTGCAATTCAGCGGCAACGGTTTTGGTGGTCCAGCCGGGGTTTTCCTTGGTGTGGTTGCACGCCTCGCACAGGCCTGCGCCGTTGGCGAGGTTCGTTTTGCCTCCGGAACGCCAGGGAAGAACATGATCGATGTGCCGTATGGGCGCATCGCAGTACGGGGTTCGGCAGATGTCGTCGCGGATCTCTATAAAGCGTCTGAGTCGTGGTGGGAAGAGCCGGGCTTTGGAGTCCATGCTCAGGAGCTCACCCGTGGCTGGTGCGGTGTAGAGCCGGCGAAGCCAGACAGTGAGCTCTGCATCCGGCGTTGTCGAGTGATCCGGGCCGGTTTGCTCCTCACTAACAAGGGTTCTCCCCCACTCGGCCGGGACTATTCCGTAGCCCTTGAGCCGGGCTGGTTCGCTGTCACCTTGGAACAGGGTGCGGTCGGTCATGACAAGGTCCAGGTTGATCCCTGAAATCCCGCCGGGTGTGCCGGTGACGCGCTCGACCAAGGTATCGGCCATGACCTGACCGCGGGTCGGGACGACACCAGACCCCGCGCTATCGCCGTTCCCTGCAGCGCAGCCGGATCCCGCGACACCGCGTGAACGGGCCGAATCAGCCTCCCGGCAGAGAGCAGCGTAGACCGCCACCCCTTGGGCCACGGGAAGCAGGGCGGTCAGGTACGTCATGGCGTCGGGGGCCGGGCGCAGGCTCACCATCCGTTCGGTTGCGGCCCGGCTGGCACGCCCGACCACCGACCGCGGATCCCGCCGATACGCAGCAGCCTTCGCCGCCGCAACAATCGCCTTATCGCCCTTCCCGTCAAAAGTCCCGGTATCGGGAGCGAGCTCCTCATCCACCGTGCACCGGTCCTCAACACTCAGGCACGCGGTCTCTTTGACCAGCAGCGTGGCCCGCCACTCATTCAACTGCCCCGACTTCAGAGCCGCCAACGTCCGCGGCATCTCCAGCACAAGGGCCTTCGTCAAACCCAACAACCGGGACCCACGATTCGGAGACTCCCGCCGGGCCAACGCCACCTGCGCACCCACACCTTGGCCACGTTCCGACGGAGGAACACCGGCCTCGGCCTGCTCGGCGCGCTGGGCAAGA
>JAPSHX010000027.1 GCA_031179305.1 Paenarthrobacter sp.
GGGGTTGGGCGTAGAGAAGGAGCAGAATTCCAGCGACTCTGTAGGGCAAGGAATCACTATTGTCTTCCAGGAATTCGCGTATCCAAAGGAGCCGTTGTTCGGGCGTTATGGTGGGTCGGTTCGTGCTGGTGGGGCGGGCGACGCGGACCTGCGTGTTTGTACCGGTCTTCTGAGCAAATGCGAGGAACGTTCGGATCAGCCGCCGGGTAGTGGGACCTGAAGCCTGCCAGCTGTCCACGTCCTCTTGGGTGCAGCTGGCAGCCGTTCGTTCGTGGACCGCCCAGAGCCAGTTCAGGAACTTGATCGTCTCCTTGATCTCTTGTTTGGCCGAGTGCACCTGGCTTTGGAGGGTCCGCTTCGGCGATTCCAAAGGGCGGATGCGTCGGAGGTGGTGCCATTTGGCGAACTGTTCAACCGGTCTGGCGACTTCCGCTGGCAGCTGCAGCAGCTGGTCCTGGATCCAGCGCTCGAACCGCGCCAGATAGAGGTCACGGTGCGGCAGCAGGCCGTGGTGGGTAAGTATCTCCCGTAAGTGGTCTGCTTCCCGGGCCGCTGTGTCCCGGTGACTGTCCAGACCCTCATGCGTCAGTGGGGTCTGGCCGCTGGCGATCGACTGCAGCAACGTCGTGACCCGGTTCCAGAACGATCCGGCTCGCTGGTCAGCAGGTCGTTGAGGTCATCTTCGAGGGCGCAACGCGCGCAGAATCCTTTGCGGTAGAACTCGCCTTCCTGGCGGCAACGGGAACACCGGAAATCCTGACTGATGCCAGCACATGAGGCGCATCGAGCCTGGCCACCACCCGAAACGGGTGGTCCGGGCAACAGCCTTTGATGACCGCAGCCCGTGCAGGTTCCGTGAGTTCGGGTCGCCGTCGTGAAACACGGGCCGCAAATCCGCCCCTCGGGCCAGCTTGCCCGGGTTCGGCGGACGCCTCGGCCGCATCGGGCACAGGTGATGGATCCTTCCGTGCGGGGCCGGCCGCGCACGATGTTGCGCGGGGTGAGGCCGGTGGGCTTATCAGCCGTCATTGTTGATGACGCGTGCCCGACGCGGGCGGACCGTCCGGTTGAGGTCGATCACCTTCGGGGAGTTCGTCGTGCCGGACCTGCGGGCGCGGACGTCTGCGGCTGTCACGGTGATCAGGTCCTCCGGGCCGCACGAGAAGATATCGCAGATCGCGGCGATGACCTGCAGTGAGACCCGCTCCGGTCGTTGATTGACCAGGCGGTAGACCTGTGGCCTGGACAGCTCGATTCCGCGTTCTGCCAGCAACGGGATCAGTCCCGTGGTGTTGTGCAGCCCTCGGGCCGCCATCAACTCCGCCAGCCGCCACGTGTACTCAACCTGGCGTTTCAACGGCCAGTCTCCAAAGCGTTTTCAACAGTACGGTCCAAGGCCGCCTGCAAGGTCCGGATCCGGAAGTCATCGCTGACGAACTGATAGATACCCGTGGTGGACGCATACTCGTGTCCCATTTGATCTTGCACAAATCTAGAATGCCATCCATCCTCGGCCAAGTGGGTTGCGTACGATCGTCGCAGGGAATGCAAGTCCAGCCCGTCCGAAGCTATGCCCAACTCATCCAAATACCGGCGGAGCCTGCGCAGGAGAGTCGACTCGACGATCAAACCGCCACGTTCGCTGGGAAAGAGATCCAAGGTGTGAAGCGTCCCGCGGCCGTTGGCAAGCTAGTCTTCAAGAATCTCCGGCGTCCACTCGAAGACTGTGAGCACGCTACGGGACTTCGGTGGCGAGCCCTTCCGGGATTTGCCGAACCGCACCTTGCAAACCCCTACCTTCCTGAACCGGCGAATATGCGGGTTGATGCTGAAATCGACCGTTTGCAGATGACGAAGCTCGTTGAACCTCAGCCCATAGGAGTAGGCGATCTTCAGCATGACGGAGTCACGGTAAGCAGCCTTCCAGCCCTTTTTGCCGGATGCCTGGATGAGCTCGACTTGGTCGTCCGCGTAGTCGAAAAGTCTTTGCAGCTCGTCCTTGGTAAAGGGCCGCTTCGATGCCCTGCCCTCGAACTCCTCGGCATGCGTGGCCGTGTTCCAGTCGAAGAAGACCTGAGCCGGGTGGGTACCAAACCGTCGCTCGCAAACAACGTCCCAACCGTAATCAGGATTGGCGACGTAAGAGTTGAATTGCCGCAGGGCAGATTGCTGACCACGCAGCGTTGATTGCGCCAACTTCCGGATCGAACGCAGGTCCCCGAAGTACTCCTCAACATGGGTAGGTGACCAACGCCAAGGAAACTCGTTGACGTGTTCCATGAACCGCTGAACAAAGCGGATCCGCTGATCGATCGTGCCGAACTGAAGATTCCGCGACAACTGCTGATTGCGCCACCCACTGAGCATTTCCTCGAACGTCTGCTGCTCCGGGTGCAGCAGAGGCAAAGACTCCACAAGGTGAACACGACCCGATCCATCGACACCCACAGAGCCTCCCAAGTGATTTCAAATCCTGAATCAATGATTCATTAAACGCATCATCAAGACAAACGTGCAGGTCAGAGGTTCCTTTACTGCTCAATGGCAGTCACGGGCTCACCCAAAGCGCGGACGGCGAAGGTCCGCAGACGGCACCCGACACCCAAGAAATGCGCCGGAAACCGGGCAAGCATGCAGGCTCCTTTGACCGAGCCACGAATCGCGTGATTGATTCATCTGATGAGATACGCAGAGGAAAAGCCGACATATGGGCACTTATCGGCATTATCGGGGTGCAGCACCGGTGACGATGGTGGCTAAGGCCAATTGTCCAAAGTTCTTTGGACAATCTGGTTTGCCACTTGGGCCATCAGCTTCTGCCGAACCTGGTTCGTCTTTCGGGTAGTGCCTAGCCGGGCTGCGGCTCTCCTTCGTCAGGTTCTGCCCACTCGAGGGCCGCGACGAGATGTCCTTCGTTGGGCAGGGCCTTTTGCTCTGCTGCCGGGAGTTTGTCGTAGGTGTAGGCCGCGACGGCCATGGGAGAGGTGGAGCGACCAAGGCTGTACCTGACGCTTCGGTCGTTTTTGGTGCCGCAGATCAGGATGCCAATGGTTTCGTTGTGGTGCTCACGGCGAAGCACGTCATCGACGAGGGCGACGTAGAAGTTCAGTTTGCCGGCGTACTCGGGCTGGAATTTTCCGGTTTTCAGTTCGATAACCACGTATCTGTTCTGGTCCATGTGGAAGAACAGCATGTCGACGTAGTAGTCGTCGCCGTCAACATCGAAGTGGACTTGTCGGCCGACGAATGAAAATCCGGGTCCGAGCTCACGCAGGGTTTCAGTGATCCGGCTGGTCAGCGCCAGTTCCAGGTCTCGTTCGGCAACTTCACCTGACAGGCCCAGAAATTCGAAATTATAGGGGTCCTTGGCGACCTGCTGGGCTAGCTCGGAATCTTGTCCAACAAGCCGTTGGACAAAGTTCGACGGCGCCGCGCCGGTCCTTTCCAGGGTCCGGTTCATGATCATGTTCAGCAGGACGTTGCGGGTCCATCCGTGCTCAACTGCGGCGCCGGCGTACCAATCCCGGTCACGTCGATTGTCCAGTTTGTCCAGCAGCACCGTGATGTGTCCCCACGGCAATTGTCCAACAGCCTGTTGGACAATTGGCTCCGGCCAAGCTTCGGCGAAGCCCCGCATGTAAAAGAGGTTGGTCCGTGACAGGCCTTTCATCTCGGGGAACTCTGCCCGGAGGTCCTCAGCCAGACGCCCCATGACCCCGCTCCCCCATTGCTCGACCTGCTGGCGCTCCAACACCGTTCTGCCGATGGACCAATACAATTCGATCAGCTGAGTATTGACCGTTCGAAGGGCCGTTGCGCGCGCGGACCGGACACGTTCCTTGAGCGAGGCCAAAAGA
The DNA here is from genome assembly GCA_031179305.1 of Paenarthrobacter sp. GTDB lineage: Bacteria > Actinomycetota > Actinomycetes > Actinomycetales > Micrococcaceae > Arthrobacter. Next base: position 3,858 of record JAPSHX010000027.1, read on the forward strand.
TCGGTGTAGCCCGCGGGCAGGGCCAGGGCGCGTGCGTCAGTCATGCACTCCACCCTAATAGTTGCCACTGACGCTCAAGACTCAATTGTCCAGACAGCGTCTGGACAATTGATTTCGCCGACTATGTCTCTTCTACAGGCATTTCTCCGTGGGAACAATAATGCGGTGGTGCGCGTTGCAGTGTCGTCTGAACCGAACACCAGAAAAGAGAATCACTTAATTGGCAACTGATTACGACGATCTCCGCTCCGACGTCAAGGAGTCTCAGGACAGCTCGCTGGAGGCGCTGAAGTCAGCCAACGCGCCTGATGCCCGCAGCGTGGTCACCGAATTGGACGAGGCAGATGCCCTCGATGAGGGTCTGACGCCCGGAGGAGAAATTGTCTCCGAAGAGCTCATCGTTCAGGTCATTCCCCAGGCAGAGGACGAGTTCACCTGTTATTCCTGCTTCTTGGTCCGGCACCGGTCCCAGCTGGCCCGTGAATCCAACGGCGACTCGTACTGCATCGAGTGCGAGGGCTAAAGCCGGGTACGACAGCGAGTTGAACGGCGTCGGAGAAATCGGGTCAGTGGTCGCTAGATCTCGGACATCGGGATTTTCGTCTCGGGGTCCCGGACGGCCATGTAGTCTGTCGACTCAGTTTTCCTGCCCAAGTATTCGCCGTTGTCCCTGGCGGCCTGCCGTCCGGGTCATGGTGCCCAGCCGTTGGGTACAGCTTTCGTGACCAAACGCGGCGTGTACGTGTCTTGGCGGTTGAAGAAGCGGTGCTCTTCCCGGCACAGTTCGAACGGGCCGGTGGCTGAGAACAGCGTTCTGGCGTGGGCGTCCCAGTGGTAGACGAACCAGCCGGAGAGCGTGTTTTCGTCCTCGGCCCGGACGTACTCCTCGTACAGTGCGCGGAGCCTTGTGACGGCTTCGGGGTGGTTCCACCACTGCGGGCACCAGTACCGGGTGTTCTCATCGTCCGTAACGGCCTCCACATCGTGAATGAAGGCTTCAACCCAGTCCACGAAGTTATCGATGAGTTCCTGCTCGCTCAGTTCAGGGGTTTCTGCAGGTGTTTCGCTCATGCTGCGACCCGCTTTTCTGGAACGGGAGCGGTGGCCGGCTGGGGTTCGCCCTTGGCTATGGCGGTCGCGGCCGCCATGCCGGCCTCGATGGTCTGGCTCAGTTCCTTGTTCTTGTGCCAGGGGGTGAGCCGGAGCAAGGTGGCCGGGGCGGCGCTGCTGCTGAGGATCCCGGAGAACTTTGGTAGGTCGGCGAAGTCCTGCACACTGACCTTCGGCAGGCGTTCCTTCCGGTCGGATCCCTGCTCCTTGCGTTGGTAGGTGCCGATCGCCTTGGACAGGCCTTCAGTCCAATCGGTTTCCTCGTTGCTGCCCACGAACCGGGTACCGGACATTTGCCAGAGCGTCTGCATGCCTTTGGTGCCCCATTCGCCGCAGCCTTGGGACCAGCCCTGCAGGTAAAGGGTGAAGCAGAGGCCGCGGGAGCCGTAGTGGCTGAAGTCTTGGGGCAGCGTTGGCCAGGGAACGATGTTGGCCACTTCGTCCAGCTCGCCGACCAGGGGGATGGTCAGCCGTGCTTCGCCGGGGGTTTCGCGGATGGCGGCGTTGCAGATGGCTTTGATCATTGCCGTGAGTACGGCGCCGGCACCGCCGGGGCCACGTTCGGACAGCAGGATCATGGTTTGGCGGCCCTCCATGAACTTGGCTGGGTCGAAGTTCCTGATGCCCGGGGTGGGAGTGGTCCACGCCAGGATGGCGTCGTGCACCAGGTCGCGGCACATGCGTTGCGTGGTGGCCACCAAGGATCCGCGTGTACGGTCGGGCCACTTGTCGAAGCCCCTCATCTCCGCTGCGGGGCGGGGGTATTGGTCGGCGAGGATGTTGCTGACTTTCTCGAACGATCCTTTGGAGATCCATTCATGGACATCTCCCAGGGCTTTCCCGGTCAGGGCTGCTGCCAGCAGGGTCCACGCCAGGCAGGATTCACCGGCGGGGCCGAACTGGGTGTCCTCGGCCGCTTCGCTCTCGGTACGTGGGTTGTTCTTCACAGAAGCTGTGATGATCCACGATGCCAGGCGCATGGCATCCTCGGTGCCCTTCACTTCCCACAGAGGGTTGAAGATGAAGTCCGGTTTGTCGGACTGCCGGTAGATCTTGCCGGTATCCCAGCACCAGACCGTTCCCAGCTGATGGCGGGCGGCGATGACCTGTGCAACGCCGTCAACTTTGTTCGAGGTCATCAGTGCAGCGCCGGGAGCTGCTGCCAGACGAGGAACTACGAAGCAGGATGTCTTACCGGATCCAGGGCCCATGATGCAGACACCCAGATCCCGCCAGCCCTGATAGAGAACGGCGGCTTTCCCGGCAGCAGTCCGGCCCAACACTTGTCCAGGAGGCAGATTCACGGCTTTCGGGTGCAACTGTGCGGCATCCTTCTTCCGCTCTTTCTCCATCAGAGGGGCGAGCTTGGCGCCGGTTGCGAGTCGGCCGCCCAGCTCACGTTGCGCTGCACTGCCCGTGCCACCGCGGCCGGCGGACAGGAGCGCTACACCGAAGAGAGCCATGAGCGCCAGGACGATTGCAATCCATGTCGCAGCTCCGGGCCAGACGAAGGTGCCTTCCTTGAACCGGGCCACCAACTCCGTGAAGTTCGTCCACGGCATCCCTGTCGGGGTCAGGAACTCACCAAGGTAAGCGGCGACCCAGGCGATGGCCACCAGGCCGACAACGACGCCGGCGAGGCCCAGTTTCATCAGGGTGTCTGTTGAGGTTTGCTTGCTCATGCCGGGATGACCTCCATGGCGTCGTTGGTGCTGGATTCTTCGGTGAACGCGATGGTGGAGGTGGACTTCATGGCCCCGTCCGTGTCGGTCAGTTCGACTTCCAGGGGGCTGCGGACGTGGATGGCTTCGAAGGGATCGTATTGGTCGATTTTGAACAGGCACGTGCCCTTGACCAATTTCGTGATGACCTCGGCCGTCCCGACGGGGAGGGTGAACATCTCTTCGCAGGCCAGCGCGTCCGCGCTCTTTTGCTGCTTGTACAAAAGCACTGTGCCGCATTCCTTGAGCATGGAGATCGCAGGACTGTCTGCCGGGATGTCGGAGATGTGGTGGAACGCGAACTGGCACGAGAGGGACAGGGCGCGGGAGAGCTTGGTGTTACGGCGGGTCACCGTGGCCACCGAGCCTTGGACGGTGTGCCAGGCCTCTTCAATCAGCAGAATCGTGGGGACTGCTTCTTCCTGACGGTAGAGGGTGTTCGCCAGCCAGGTGTTGATGATCGTCATGACGATCGGCAGCGCCGGACCGTCTTCCGGCAGGAGCGATACGTCGAAGACTGTCAGGCCGGCGTTGAGCTGAATGTCAGCGCTGGTTTCCCCGTCGATCAGGCCAGCCAGGTCGTCCTCGATCATGCGTTCCAGCTCGAAGGCCGGGTCCTGGCCCCAGCCGCGCAGCTCCTCCACGGTCAGGTTCGTGGCCTTCGCGGCGTCTTCATTGGGGGCATAGAGGGCTTTGAGGACGTGGCCGATGTGCGCGACTTCCCCGGCCTTCTTCGCATCCGTCAAAGCCTGTCGGTGCGCCATGCGGACCGCTTTGCCTTCCTTGGGCGTCATTGGCCGGCAGAGGGCTTCTTCCATGACTGCGCGGACCAGCATCGACTGGCCGGCCGGGGTGCGGAACGCTTCGGCGCTGTCGTGGGTCTCTTCATTCAGTCGGGCAGCAATACGGGGATCCAGGATGTTGATCCGGGATCCTCCACCACCAATGCTGAACCGCACCGGAGCAACGCCGAGCTTCCGTGCAAGCGGTGTGTATTCACCGCCGCCGACGTCCTTCTGGTACTTCTTATCAATCACCACGACGCGGCGGCCGAGGATCAGCTGACGGAGCACGCCCCAGGTCTTCATGGCCGAGGACTTCCCCTGCCCGAGGTCACCGATGTAGCAGACGTTCGGGGATTCGAGGGTGTCACCGTAGGCGGTAAACGGGTCGTGGACGATCATCCACCCGGACCCGGCGTCGACGCCGAACACCAGGCCACGGTGCGACGTCGGCGGGGACACAATCGCCATATGCGAAAACTCCATCTGCCGCGTGGAAGACGCGATGCCTGGTGCGGCCGGGTCGTAAAACCCCAGCTTCGACGCGAACGCCCACTTACGTTCGTGGTGCCACCGTGTCTGGGCGTTCGCTTTGGCCTCGACCAGTTCCCGTTCCCTGCCTTCCTTCTTCTCAGCCCTCTTCACAGCCTTCTTCGTCAGCGGCTTCTTAGGGCGCAAACCATCGGCCGTGGTGTCCGCTGCTTCCAGCTCAAGCTTCCCGGCACGGGCCTGGGCCCTGATGGTCCGCTTGGATTTGCTGGCCAAAGCCCAAGGCAGACTGAGACGCATGGTCTCGTTCGTGGTGCTCATCGGATTCCCCTCGCGAACGGCATGGTGGTGATCAGGGCAAGGTCGTTGCGGTGGTCCAGCCAGTCAATGAACTCGATACCGGCATCGGAGGCTGCGGCCTCAACAATGTCGGTGGTGGAAAGGATCTCGTTCGCGTCTTCCACGGCGAAGGAGATATACAGCCCGTAGGCCGCGCCGTGGTGGCCGGAGCCAGGCTTCAGATCCAGGAGGCGCTGGGTGGAGGCACCCATGAGCACTTCGTCGGTGCCGTCGGTGACGACACCGGACTTGGTCACCTCGTTGCTCTTTGCCCGGTCCATCGCGGCATCCGAGCGGGCCTTGGACCGGGCACTGCGCGCATCTTCGAGTTCCATGACCATGGACACTGAGTGCACCACGGCTGGTTGGATGCCGCTGATGATCGCTTCGAGCGCTTCTACCGGGATGGGTGCGGGACTGAACGCCGAGGCCGGCACGTAGCCGGTACGGATGTGCCAGTGATCATTGACCACCAGAGAGATGGGAGAGGCTGCGCCGTCCAGGTGCTGCCAGCAGTCCATCAAGTCCGCGCCGTCGTAGTCGTCGATGTCGAAGTCCGGGTCCTGCAGGTGACGCAGCAGCGCGGCCATGGCCTGGGGACCCAGGGTCCGGGAGTTCGTGATCGAACCCATCATGGACGCTTGGGCCATGGCGGAGCGGATTTCCTGATAGATCGCCTGACCAATCCCTTCGTCCCCTGACCCGTAGGCTTCCGCTCGGCGGTACAGGGCAGCGGAGCCGGGGATCCGGAACGTCTCATAGGTGCGGTGCTGTTCGGAACGTGAACGGGTCGTCTCGCACAGGTCACCGTAGGACTCCAACAGGATCAGCGGAACATTCTGCGCGACCCGCCGTTTGACCCACAGCAGATGGTCTGCCGAATCCATCGGCACCGCCCGGGCCAACGTCTGGACATGGGTGACGAGGGATTGACGGCGTGCCAACCGGGCGAGGTACTGGCCACGGGCGACATGGCCGGATTCCTTCCGGTACTCCTCCCGGATGCCCGCGGACGACCCCATGACCTCCATCGTGGCCGTGTAGTAGGACTTCTTGACCTTGCCCTGATGCCGGAAGATGACCAGCGGCCCTTCCGGGGTGTCGATGGCGAAGTGCCGGACGGTGCCCACCATCAGAGGGGCGTTGTCCTTGTGCCGGATGGGAACTTCGATCATGCCGTTCTCGTCGGCGCGGTCACGGTCCTTTTTCCCCGCTTTGATCATCCGCGTCTGCGGCCGGTCCTTCACGGGAACGTAGACCAGGGACTTGTTCTTGGCGCGGACCCTTTTGTGCCGGACCTCCACGAAGAGAGCGCCCAGGGAGCGGTGGCCGGAGAACTTGTTGGGCGTGGTGAGGATGACCCCTGCCAGGACCAGCACCGCAGCGAGGATCAGGGCGACGATCTGGCTGCCGCCGACCAGGACGATCAGCAGCGCCGCACCGATGGCTACGGATAGGCCGATCCATTCCGGTGCTGTCCGGTTTCCTCCGAACAGGCCGCGGCTCTGGACCTCACCGCCGACAACAACCATTCTTCCCATGACTACCTACTCCTTGTGTACTTCTCTTACCGGCCACTGATGTGGTCGGTATCCGGTGCCATCGAACGGGCAGAGCGCTGGCCGCGCATGGAGGCCTGACGGGCAGCTTCCCGGCCCGCCAGCAGGAACGCCGTCGCGCCACCGGCTGCGACCTTCACCGATCCCCGCCCCACTGCCCCGGCACCGGTCTTCAAAGCCTGTGCTGCCTTCGCTCCGCCGGTTCCGGCGCGGTCGGCTTTCTGCAGCTCACCGATCGTGCGGGTTTCCGGTTGTTCCTGCGTTGGGCCGCCTTGGCGGTCCTGTCCGGAGGGAGAACCCTGCTCGTTTGGAACCCTGGAAGCCGCCCTGCGGCGGCCGGAGATACTGGAACCGTTCGATCCAAGTCCTGAGCTGCCCTGGCCCTCTGATGGTGCTGTCATCGAAGAGGGGCCGTTCGTGGCAGGCGCACCGCCGTTAGGACGCCCGCTCCGCCCGCCGGTGGTGCCGGACTGTACCTGCGCGGTCCGTTTCTGTCGGATGGCCGAGGAGATTGCCGCGCCCGCACCAGCGACCATGGCTGGTCCGGCGATGGACTGACGGCCCTCACCAAGGCTGCTTGAGGATGACGGCAGGATCGGGACGTACTTGTAAAGCAGCGGCAGAGCGAAAGCCAGAACACACATCGCGGCCGCGGCCAGGAACACTGACGTCGCGTTCACCATGCCATCGTCTACGCCCTCGCGGACGAACGCCGGACGCGAGGCGATGTAGCTGAACACTGCACCCATGAGCAGGAGCAGCAACGGTTTCGACAGGGAAATCCCAAGCCACAGCGCGCCGACCTTGCCCACGCGTTCGCGGTACTTCGGGTGGATCAAGAAACCGACCATGATCGCAATGGCCAACCCAAGCAGGTACAGGGCAAGCGGCTGCAAAGCGAGCAACCCGAGCATGGCCCAGGCAGCAATGAACAACAGCCCGAACAGCAGGACCGCGGCCAAAGGCCCGAACGCGCCGCTGGATTCATAGGAGGCGAACCGGGAAATAGTGACCCCGAAGTCCGTGACCCTGCTGGAAGTCCAGAACGTGATCCCTTCAGTGAGACCGCTCATCCAACCGTTGATCACATAGCCGATTGGAGGACCGAACAGCACCAGGACCATGGACAACGGCCCGTACCAAAGCAGCGACGTCCGGGCAGAGTCCATATCTATCTCTTCGTTCGCGACGTCTTTCCAGAGCTTGAAATACACCAACCCCATGACCAGGATCCCGATCCCGGCGAACACCGCCCACGTGGCACGGAAGCCGTCATCAACCTCGAACACGGAAACCTTCAACAGGTTGTTCAGCACCTCGTTGGTGGACTTCACGCCCTCGGCCTTGACCGTGTTCGCGAACTTCTCAAACCCGTCCTTCGCATTAGCGATGAAGGCAACGGTGTCCACGGTGCCCAACACGACTTGGCCGCCCGGCATCGCCGAGATGACCGTCCGCATCACAACGCCAGCAACGGGAGCGAATTTATTGAATACAGCCCCTTGGGCGCACCAGGCGGTGGCTGATGCCGGCGCACCGGCTCCGGACAGTGCGGCGCAGAACGGGACGGTGTTCTTGCCGTCGTAGTCCAACACCTTTTCAGGCGTCGTCAGGAAAGAACCGAGCGCTTTGGCCGCAACGTTTTCACAGTTGCTGCCACCCATGGCTCCGAAGAACAACGGATCACCACAGACCGACTTACCCAGTTCCTGGTTTAACCGGTCCGTAATTTTGACCCGTTGGTTCTCGGGCAGACCAGCTAGGCGCTTGAGTTGGTCTGCGTTCAATTTCTCTGACTTGCTCACTTCGTCCGCTGCCTGTGCAGGACCGGCTGCGATTACCCCAAAGCTGAGGAACAACGCTAACAAGACTGCGACCAGGCGGATCGTCCTGCTAACGCTTAGCGTTTGCATACTCGACCCACCCCTCGCGGCTGATGTCCTTGAAAAAGGCGTTGACCAGCTCGTCCCGCAGAACCGGTGTGGCCTCGTCCTCCATGTTGGTGCCGACGCTCATAGGGCCGCTGTCCTTGACTCGACCCCCGAAATCTTGGCCGTTAGCGACGATTGCAGCATCCGAGATCTTCCAGTCACCGTCCCAGACGAGCTCAAAAGTGGCCGTTTGGAAGAAAGCACTTGGGGCCGTCTTCACGTTTGCGCTGACAGCTCCAAAGAAAACCTGAACTACGGCCTTCTTTTTCGCTTCGCAGCTGGCGGCCCGGTACAGGCCACCGGATGCTACGTCCGTGCGGTAAAACCAGCCACCGTCAAAAGGCACGCTGGGAAGATCCTTGGTGGTGGTCAGCAGATCGCCCTGGAAGGTGACTTTCTCCGTCCAAGCGCCGGGCTTGCCAACTTCAGCCAGGGTCTTCTTTTGCCGGGCCCAAGTCGAAACGTTTACGTCCTCAATAAGATGGGTGTAGTTGGCGGCGGCTTGGGCGGCTGAGTCGCAGGTGCCGTTGTAGCCGGTGATGGTCTTGCCATCGCTGGCGGTTTTGGTCCCGCCTTCGCCGATCTTGATCCCGGAAACAGGGAACCCGAACTTCCCGGACGCCTGCAGGGAGCTGGGATCATCCGGTTTGGCCGCCGGTGCCGGCGGGTTCAGCAGGACGACGGCAACAGCGATAACCAGGATCACTGCCCCCAAAGCTGTGAGGAGCTTCCAGTGTTTCCGCATGGGCTAGGCTCCTGCTGCGGTGGCAAGTGCCAGGATGCCCCCGAGGATCACACTAGCGCCAGCTGCGGCACCGAAGGCCATGCCGGTCTTCTTGGCCCCTGCTGCGCCTTCTTCGATGTCGTCCGAGTGGCCGCGGTTGCGGGCGATGCCCCACTTCATGAGGTTCCAGATGAGATATCCAGCCAGAATGAGCAGGGCAAGAGCCCAGAGACCGCCGAGAATCAGTTGGACAGCTCCTTCGAACTTCACGCCGAAAACGCTGATGCTGGGTGTTACGCCGTCAAGGGGGTTGTCGATGGTGGGCACGGCGGTCCGGATAATGATTCCGTTGCTGATGGTGCTGAACATGATTCTTGATTCCTTATCGGTTGGTCGTTTTGGTGGACGTGGCGCGGTCAACGGCCAGGAGGCCTTCAGCGATTTCCGCTGAGGCCCGTTCGAAGGCGCGGCGGGCCGGGTCACCGACGAGCTGCCAGTCGATGATGGAGCCGGTATCCAGCGCCCCGTCATACGGGATGTCGATCAGGACCCGAACAGCGGATGCAAGGTTCTCGCGAAGCTCAGCCTGCTCGGCTGCGGAGACCTTCGCCCCGCCACCCTGGGTGACCAGGACGACGGCGTTACTCACCAGGTCCTTGTAGTGAGGGTCGCCGGTGCGCTCGGACATGGACTCGAGCTGCTCGATCATCCGCAGGGCCGAGACGACAGCGTTGCGCTTCAACGTCGTGGGAATCACCAGCTGATCGGTGACCTCGATCGAGGCGAGCCAGTTCGCTGAGCGGGTGTTGTTCCCGGTGTCCACGATGATGGTGTCGTAGAAACGGCTGACCACGGTGTGGATGCGGTTGAACTCATCGGCACCAATGGACTTCATCCGGTCCGCGTCCTCGTCAGCGACCAGGACGGAGAACTGGTTATTGCCCTGGTGGCGGGTGTAGTAGGACAGCTCACCCTTACGGGCGGTGACGGTCTCGAAGGACTCCAACACGTTCAACAGATCCCAGACGGTCCGGGTGGAGTCGTTCGCGTTGGTCCGGACGCCGGCGGTGCCCATCATCTCGTTGTTGTCCCACACCAGCGTCTGCTTGCCGGAGTGGATCCCGAATGTGGAGCCCAGCCCGACGCTGCACATCGTCTTGCCCACCCCGCCCAGGGGCTGGGCGACCATGATCTGCATCGGATGGGAGTACACCCGCTGGATTGCCGAGAGGTCCGCGCGGCGTGCCAGCTCGGCTGCGCCGACCTTGGGACTGATCAGACCGAAGCTGACCACCCGCAGGAATGCCTGCCAGCCGGTGGCCGGCGGCAGCTGGTCATTCACGTTCTCCTTGCGAAGCACAGCGGCACTGCGGCGGCCACTGACCAAAGGTGCTTCGCGATGATCCACCACTGTCTGAGGTTTCGCCTCGGCCGCTGCCGGTTCGGCATCCGGTACTGCGTGGATGATCGTAGCCGGCTCGGTTGCGATTGCTTCGGGTTCGGTGTCTGTCAGGCTGATGGGTGCGCGGTTCTTCCGTTCGCTTCCTTGCCAGTTCGTGCTCATCGGATGGTTCCTCTCGCTCGTTTCAGGTTCGGTGGGTTGGTTCATGACGTCGGGTCTTGCGGGGAGATAGCTGTTACCAGCCAGGGCTGCTGCTGTCCGGAGCGGTGCAGGAGCATTGTCCAGCGGCCCGCATCTGTGGAGAACATCGCGGTGGCGGTCATCGGGTTTCCGGCGTCCCTGCTGATCGCTGGCCCGTCCGTGACTTTGCGGATGGGCACCCGGGCCGGGTCGATGTACTTCGCGTCCTCGGCGTATTCCGGTGCAAGATGCGGGGCGAGGTCAGCGAACCAGGTTGTTTCCGGAACGTCGGGACGGGCAAACAGGCCCATGACCTTGGCCGCGGTGTCCTTGACCGAGTTCTCCGCAGCTGCATCCCACGTAACTTCAGGGACGCCATAGTGCTCATCGGCCCCGTGATCGTGGCCGTCTTCGGCATGCTGGCTCTCCTGGCCGGCCTGTCCGGTGTTCACCATAGGGGTGGAATCGGGTGCTGGTTCGGTGCCGGCGTTTCCGGCGCAGGCACTCAGGGAGAGCGCAGCGGCGACAAGTAAGGCTGTGAGTGCGAGTGGCTTGCGCATCAGAGAATGCCTTTCTCTTTCAGGATCGGAGTCGGGTCGATGGTGGGATTTATCGGGACCATGGGGTTGGGCAGGGCACCGGCGAAGAACTCCATGTGGAGGTGGCGGCCGGTGACGTTGCCCGTCGCGCCCTCTGTGCCAAGGGGTGTCCCGGCGGCCACGGTGTCACCTTCTTTGACCTTCACCGACCCGGCTTCCATGTGGTACATGCCGATCGTGAGCTTTCCGTCCACGGTCTGGCCGGTCACCCCGGTGCCGAAAAGGCCATCGAGGTTGCGGACCTTAACGATCTTCATGTCCGTGATGGCCACGATCGTTCCCGGCCCTCCGGGGTGAACAAAGTCGATCCCGTAGTGGAAGTTGGCCAGCACTCCGCCGGCAGTACCGGGCGGGGCAGGACGGGGACCATAACCGCTGCTGTTGATCGCCCCGTCCATGGGAACGACCCAATTACCGGCCAACTCCCCCACAACCTGGTTGCCTTCAGCCGGGCACACACCGGACGAGTCCACAGCTGCGCCGGACTCTCCACCCAAGGCTTTGAAGACTTCCGTGGCCTGAGCGCGGAACTTCGTGTAGTGGTTAGGGTCCGCGTTCCGCTGCGTCCGGTGGATGGCGATTGTCGGTTCGAGGGTTTCCCAGCCCTCCACTTTCTCGAGTGCCTTGAAGAAGTTCGTCGCCGAAATGGTGGGGTCCATCCGGTCCCCATACGATCCCCACGCGCCATTGGCACGCTGCTGGAACAACCCACGCGAATCCGGACCGGCCCCGTCGCCGTAGTCGATGACGCGGAGCGTGGACTCACCGATCGCGGCTTGGATGCCGATCAGCTGCGCGGCGACCGGCAGCTTGAAGGACTTGGCCGCGTTCATAATCGCTTGGGCGTTCTTCATCTGCTCGGCATCAAACCCGGGCACTCCCCCGGCAGGGGCAGGACCTGCAGCTACACCGGCAGGAGCAGCACACGATGATGCTGCCTGCGCCGGATCGCTCTCGTCCAGGACAACAGTCACCAAGCCAACCGTCAGCAGCGCAACGATCGACCCACTGGTGATGGCTTTCCGGGCGATCATTGCTTTGCCCCAGCACGGTGATTGTGACATGTAGGCAGTGATGCGTTGCCGAACCGCAGCATGTTGTTCAAAACCTGTCCCTCCCCCATGGGCTTCTCGGTGGTTTCATGGGCCCCAACAGCAAGACCATCGCTAGGATCGCTCCGAGCAATAGGGCTGGAAAAGACTGGCTGCTAGGACAACCTGTGACCGACTCGCGGGTACGAAAGCATCTTTGACGAAGAAATTCCATCAGCCAGTGACCCACTCTATTGATTACTAATAGAGTGGGTTAACGACCAAGCGGCAGTTCGGCGCAAAGTCCGGCAAGATGGACCCATGCCGCGACTGATCCGCCCCAATCTGCCCTCCAGTGTTGAGGCCGCAATAAGTTTCATGGGCAGTCGGGCACAGGCGGACGTTTTGCGTCAGTTGGCCATACTGGGTCCTTCGACAATCGGCCAGTTGCAATATGTGTTGGAGATCAGTCGACCTAGCCTGAACCGACACCTGGAAGCACTTGCTGCAACAGGATTGATCAAGACTGATCCGCCGCGAGGCATGCGCCAAGGTCGAGATGTCACTTATGAGCTGCAGCCCGCGAGGATTCAAGAACTGTCGCGGGCGTATGTCGATTACATTGAAGGCCGATGACGACGGCATGCGGGGGGCGATCCTGATGGGCATGGCTCAACCCTAACAGGAATGAAACATGTTTCGAACATGAATCAGTCCGCTTCGGTCTCGTTTCTTTCGAACTTTTCTACGTCGTCCAGTAGGGCGTTGATTGCATCGAGCGTCTTGATATCAATATCGCCAAGAGTTCGGGCGGCTATGTTCTTCAGCTTGTTTCGCCGCATCGTCTTAAGGAGCTGTAGCTCTTTCTCGATGCGTTCCGGAAGGTCACCAGTTTCTTCAGTGAGGTAGACAGGGTCAATTTCAAAGAACTTGGCTAGTGCAACCAATGCTTCCACCGGGACCACCTCGGGCGATTCCCCACTTCTGATACGCCACCAGCGGGTCCTGGACAGCTCGTATCCGTGCTGACGGACGCCGATCTGTATATCAGCGAACTCGTAGGATTTGCCGCCCTCCGCCACTACGACGTCCAACAACAAATTCACCTTGCGTGCAAGGGTCTCCGCCCGCGCAAGCCGATCTCGGGCAGTATCACCGCCAGCCATTATTCAACCCCATCTAAATGTCACCAGCCGTTTTCTCGGCTTTGCCCACAGTTGCGCTTGGCTGGAACAACCTTCCATACCAACGACGAACTGCTAAATCCCACCCTACCGGGTCCGAATTCCACTCCTGAGTGTGGCCCGAGCACTCAAACTCAACGAGTTCCACCTGTTGCGCATGGGTTTCAGCAAATCGGGCTGAAGTCTCGAAGGGTACAGACCAATCATTTCTATTATGAAGAATCAGGATAGGTGTCTTGAGCGGACCGCCTAGCCTGGAGGCGTCTGCTTGCCTGATCTTCAGGGGCGTGCTGATCCCGGCCAGCCGGCTTAGCTCTTTAGATCCCAGCAGCGATACGACTTGCGACCCCAATTTAGGAGGCCAACCCTGGTGCCTTGCGTTAGCTCGGAGGACTGCCTCCCAGCTGAGCACAGGCGAGACCATCACAATGCCGCTGATCATGCCTGCGAGTCTGGAACGCTGAAGGGTGTTCATGGCGATGGTGGCACCGAGTGACCACCCGAATACGATGCATTTGGTCCCTCCTCGATCGGAAACGAACTGCAGCGCATCTTCCAAGTCGCGCCATTCCGACTCTCCGAGGTGGGATCGGCGGTCGGCTGATGCTGGAGCGTCACCATCGTTGCGATACGAAACGATTAGGGAGTTCAGGCCCATGGTCGTTGCACTGGCAACGCCACGCAAGGGCTGACGGCGGTCACTCCCCTGGCCATGCACATGGATCGCCCAGACATCGCTGCCTTTGTCCACAACCCATGCTGGGGCCAGCCCTACCGATGTAGGCAACTGGATTTCACTGAACGGGCGTTCGGGAGTGGCAGCCACTATGCCACTCCACCTGCATCGTGAATCTGTTGATAGCGAGACTGGCCTGCGGATGAGGCTGCGCCTGACAGTATCGTCCGCCTTCGCAATAACCGGTCCGACAGCAGCCGGTTCATCCTCTCCGAAGATGTCGAGTCCGAAAATGCCCGGTAGATCCGTCCTTCTCGTGGCCCGGAGCTCAATCTCCCCATCAGTTACCGATAGAGGAACGATGTCGTATCGTTTCCGGGATGCGGGAGACAATGACTGCCTAGCAGCAGCGGCCGTAATAGCTGCTGCTCCACAACTGGCAACTGCTACAAGTGATGCGGCGACGCTAATTACCTTGAGCGCCACGGTCGGGTCTCCAGATGGCCTGTGGCCCGGGCCAGTTTAGACAGTCCGTCATCACCGATTCGTTCGCGAGCTTTAGGATCTCTAACGAGAGAATCCTGAATCTCGACAATCATGCGATGCAACTCGCGGCGGGGTCTGTGATCCCTGTAAGTCACTACTCGTGTATCCAGAGTTATACCTGAGTTTCCGATGACAGCCCTGCTCCATACGGGCTTTAAATCTGACAGCACGGCGTTCGTCCTATTGGAATCAAGGACTGTCAAGACCCTGCGGCTCGCGCGCGGCAGCGCGAGCCCAGTGCAGAGGAGGATGAAGGTCATAGAATTCAGCACAGCGTAGATGCCGCCGAGCGACGTCATGACTTCCTCATGGCCAAGAACATTCAGCAGATCCAGCAGTAGAACGTTGACCACCAACAGGACCGCGGACGCACATCCCAAGCCCACCAAACCGAATGCCAATGTGAAGACGCCCGTACTCCAGGAACTGCGAAACCACAAGCATGTCCAACCCGCCGTGGCCATAACAGCACCGATGTACGCGTACTGTACCGCCGAATATAGGGCTGCAGCAGGCTGGTCCCCGTATTCTCGCATGAACATCGTAGATGTGTTTGGCGCGTCAATGAACGCAAACAAGGCGGTGGCTGCTGAGGCGGCGATAATGACGCCGGACTTGCCCAGGACTCGTGGTGACGCCACCCTTTCTGAAGCGGGGCTGGCTGCTCGGTGGATCGCGCGCGCCAGGAAGTAGACGCCAACCAACAACAGGAGATTGGCTCCCAAATCGACGTAGTTTCGTCCAGCTAACAGTCCATCTACGAACGTATATGCAGCGTTGATGTTCAGGGCCAATGAAATGCTAATAAGCACCGCCGCCCAGAGAATACTTGTGTCCTTTCCTGGGCGTCGGGTTGTTAGGACGATCAAAGTCAAGGCGGCCATCAGCGTTGCCGCAAGGATTTCCACTAGCCGAATACCTCCTCAAATGCACCCGGCTCACCGGGGATCTCCCTGATGGCCTCAGCCATGAGATCTGCAAGGTACTCGGCTGTTGCTTCCTCGACGCTTCCGAACTCCGTCCGCATGAGCGCTCTCCGCACCAGATCCGGGGGAAGATTCTGCAGCCCGTCATGAAGTAGGGCCCCTGCCCCGGGATGCGCGTCGTGCCCAAGGATCATATGCGCAAGCTCGTGGAGGATGAACTGCTGCCGCTGAAGTTCCCAAGGCGTAGGTGGGTGGAACACCCACTCCTGTCGCTTTCCGGGCAACCAAAGGCCACAAATGGAAGTGCCTATGAGGCGGTCTGTTGAACGGATTCGGATTCGGCGGCCACGGATTTCTTCGACGGCCCCGACAAGCAATTCAAGGGTGATCCTGGTCGGTAACTTCAGCGCCGAGAAAGCTTCGGACGCGTCCCGGAACGCTCGTTCTGATGTGGTTATCGAAAGAGTAGGCAGACCTTGCGCCACCACTAATCTCCCCTTGCTAGCTATTGGGTTCGGCTAAGCTATGCTGAAACATGTTTCAGACATGTTCAGGCGGCGGATTTCTATCCAGCGCCTTGCCAAGCGACTGGGCCCCACCATACCAAGGGGGGCTCATAGAGCGCTTGTCACAAGTAGGAAAGGATGGCGTAGCTTGGATTCAATTGACAGCTGCCCCAGGCGCGCGAGCACGGCTGTAATGAGCCTTACCGTTTGCCCAGCCCGGCCTCGCCCAGGCTGGCTGGCCATCGAGCCGCCTGGGCGCGAATAGACGATGCAGGCGCCTAGCAGACTCAGCGACGGAGCCGGCCCTACGCTTCACGAACGATAGGAGACGACACGCGGGGCCGTTTTCTGTAAACAAATCCCCTGATCAGACTCTGCGCGGTGCTAGGTTCGATTCAGTCGATAGCTGTAAACGGAACCCCGATCGACCGCATGTGGCACCAACAATGAACCAGCTACAACCCCTGGTTGTGCGAGATTCAAAGGACCTGACAATGAGCGCAGTAATCAATCGTGGAGGCGGGCGGCCCAGCAAGGGCCTCCGCAAATACATTGGCTTCCGCACGCCGGCCAAGACCGCGGAGGACGTTCACATGATCGCCGCCGCAAAAGGCATGACTGTCACCGACTATGTTGCCTCTGCAGTCGACCGGTCGTTGCGCGAAGATTTGGCCTTGCTGGATCAGTTCACTCAGCAGGATGAACTCCCGATTCGTATGGCCTCATAGATACAAGGAAGGCCCGCCATTAGCGGGCCTTCGAAGCTGAAGATTCACGATCCGGATAGCTTGCCGGCAGACAGATCGTAAATCGTATGGAAGTCCTTAACAGGCCTTCATTTGTGTTGCAAAACCGATCTGGCAGGATCGGCCCTTTCTCATTCCCTGAACAGGAACAAAATCATCGTACAACAGCACGCTCTCGTGCTGCCAGCAGCCGACGCTGCTGGCGTGTCTCAAGAGCCATCCCAGACTTCCAACGCCGCTCAGGTGTGGGCTGCCCTTACGCCTCTTCTCGCAGGTCAACCCCGGATCCGCCTCTCCCGGGACGGCGGTAAGACCTATCCCCAGAAGCATGAACGCGCCCTGACTGAGACCCTCCCCACTTATCCGGCGGCCGCCCGGATCTTCGGCAAGGATGGCAGCTGCTCGGCCATCTTCCTTGACTTCGACTCCTCGATTGCAGGCGTCGACTGGGTCGAGGCCGATGTGAAGTCCCTACAAACGTGGCTGCACCGCTGTGGGGCTCGGTGGATTGAAGACCACTCGCCCAATGGCGGACGACATGTCTACATACCACTGGAAAAACGGATTGGCTTTACTGAAGCACGAGATGTTGTCGAGGCATTAGGCACCCGATACCGCACATTGGACAAGACGCCGCACCAGAACATGCGTCATGGTTGCATGCGTACTCCGGGATCTCCGCACAAGCGTGGCGGCTACCAGGAACTATCCATGAGTCTCAGCATGGCCTACGACGTTGCGAGACGCCCAAACAAGGAACAGATATGGGCAACAATTCGCGCAGATCTGAAAGAGGAAATCGATGGCGTACGAGCGCTGAGACTGGAGCAGCCACTGTCGGCGGACGACGAAGCCTATGAATCACCGCAAGTGGCTGGGCGAATGTCCAGGTCCATGCAGCAGATGGCGCTATCAGGCCTGTACGACGCGAACCGGTACTCCTCCGATTCGGAAGCCCGTCAGGCGATCCTGACGGCGGCGGCCGCCGCTGGTATGAGTCTCATTGATATAGAACGACGAGTCCTCCAAGGTACTTGGCCTGGACTCGCATCGTTCTATGCCCGCTATGCCTCCCGTCACAGGATTACCTCCCTGAAGCGGGACTGGAAAAACGCGGTCGCTTACCTGCGAAAACGCCGGGCCGTTGAGGCAGGAAATAACAACGCACGTAAATCCCCCACAAGCCAGCCCAATACACAGCCCCTACTGGGAACTGGACTCACGTCTGATGCGAGCAGCGAGCATCGCTACCTGCGGACCTGGCGGAATGCTCTATCTCTAAGAGAGCCTACGTACGCCAGCTCACGCACGGGTCTGGCGCGACGTATGGTTCTCAGGGCACTCGGAGCAGCCGCCCACATGACCGCGTCTCGTTTCGTCGAATTTGGTGATCGGTCAATTGCCGTGGCGACGGGACTTGACCACACAACTGTGGGCTCTCATTTGAGAGCCCTGCGTTCGGAAAAGGATCCTCTGGTTACTCTGGTTGAGCGTGGACGAGGGACTAAAGGGGATCTGTACATGCTCACTGTTCCTGAAGGCCTCCGTGCAGGGGCCGAGGAATTGTTATGGAAAGCAGGCAAGATTCACGCGCTCAGACCCGTTTTCCGGGAACTGGGCTTGCCGGCAGCGTTTGTTTACGAAGCTCTGGAACAAACTCCGGGTTTGACGACCACGGAGTTGGTCATCCGGACAAAGCTGTCCAGGACTGCTGTGAGCGAAAGTCTTGAGATCTTGGCCGCCTGGAACATGGTGTCGAGGAACCGTGGGCGATTTTGGATGGTCGTCAGTTCGACCTCCCTCCAAGAACTTGCAGAATACTTTGGAGTGCTGGAGTCTGTAGTCGGCCAAATACAGAGGTACCGCATTGAACGGACTATCTGGCGTGAATGGCTTTCGAGAAACGTGAACACAGTAGCGGAACTCCTATCCTCCACGGACGACTACCCTTGGGAAGCCTATGAGGGGCCACCCGATGAATGGTCGCTCGCTGACATGGCGTTTACCCGGGCGACATGATCCATGCGCAGGTCTAGCATCTGCGTCCGTGATCGAATTCGTCGGCAGCAATGGGGTCCTCTGGCATAGGCATGTGAGTATGCGGTTTGTTTCAAGAAGATCGCTCGCTCCCCAGTGACGGCTATTCTGGCTGGTTCCAACGCTGATGAGCCGCTTGGCGTGTCATTCCTGTCTCTGCACCTATGGCGGTCCAAGTCAGTCCAGAGCCACGTGCTGCGCTAACTGCCTCGTTCAGACGCACAGCGGCCCGCTCGTAACTGCCTGCAGCCATCTGCAGGACCCAAGCTTTTACATGCCTCTGCCATTCGTTCAGGATCATCTCTTCGACTGCTACGGGAGGTGTAGCTGGGGATCCTATTAGTGCTTTTGCTCGGTACCTGGCCATGTCGGTTTTCCCCGGGCCTTGGACGCGCTGCCACTGTCTACCAGTCCAACCGCAGTCGCAGCTACCTTGCCAGCCAGTTGCCTCACTTTCCGGCACGAGTTCATAGCCAGGCAGCCGCGGGTCTCGTTTCCTTCTGCCGGTGATTCCTTCGACGCGGATCACCTCGTTATCTTCATGATGCGAACCCAGCCGGCCATCGTTCATAAGGATCCCAAGTCGTCCGCGGTGGAATCCGTCTCCAAGATCCCATTCCATGAAGTGTCCTATCTGTCAGGTCTTCTTGACGTTCCTCCACTTTACGTGACGCTGCTCGACTGGACTCTCCTGGTCTTGCAGAGGAGCCCCCCTGAGGCATTCCTTGACGATGGCGGAAGATGAAGAATAATTATGTCATGACAGAAATATTGATTGATTTCCGTTATTGGTCCCATATCTGTTTTGGCCCCTCCCCCAGGGAAGTGATGGTGGGGGTGGCCATGCCTCCAACGCTCAGGAGCCTTGTGCGCTCTCCCGGAGCCCCGGATCTAGCATCGACGAATAAATAATTATGTCATGACAGAAAGATTGATGGCTCGTTTGAAAGATTGATGGCTCGTTTGAAAGATTGATGGCTGGTTTGAAAGATTGATGGCTGGTTTGAAAGATTGATGGCTGGTTTGAAAGATGGGCAGACTGAAAGATTGATGGCGATAATGATTGAAAGATGGCCAGACGTATTGATGGATAGCTATATTGACTGATAGATTGATGGCTAGATTGAAAGACTGATGTATTGATGGGCATATCCCTATCGGTACCTAGCTAAATCCGGAGGATATCGATGAGAGTCACGGCCATAGGCAATCGCAAAGGTGGTGTGGGCAAGACTTCAGTTACGCTTGGACTGGCTACCGGTTTGCGTCTAATCGGTAAGCGAGTGTTGATAATCGACCTCGACCCACAAGCCAATGTAACGGAAGCGCTTGAAGGGGCCGGAGAGTTCGACGTCTTCGATGTGTTGTATGGGGGGGAAGCCGGAACCCTCGGCCAAGCCATCACTCAGACGACATGGCCGGGGATCGATCTGATCCCCAGTTCTGAGTCTCTTGCCCGACTCGAGTCGGAAGCCCTACTAACACCCGAAATGCGACTCAAGACCGCAGCATGGGGCGCAGATGAGCTTGAGCAATACGACCACATCCTCATCGATCTTCCGCCGGCACTGGGACGACTGACACTGAACGGACTGATTTGGGCCGATCGGGTACTTGCGGTTACTGAACCAGCGGCCTTTTCAGTAAAGGGCGTAACAGAGTTCCTCGACACAGTGAAGAAGGTTAGATCGCTTCCGCATCTAAACCCTCAGCTGGAATTTTTGGGCATCATCATCAATAAGACGAGCTCACCTCTCACATCCGAACACTCCTTCCAAATCGGAGAGCTGGAGAGCACGTACGGGCCCGAAGTAAGAGAGCCTCATCTTCCGCTGAGGACAGCAATGCAGGATTCCGTCAGCACACGCTCGCCGCTTACCAAGCTCTCCGGCAGGGGAGCCGCAATCATGACTGAAAAATTCGTTGCGCATGCGCGATACCTGGATGAGGTGAACTAGTAATGGCTTTGGAACGCAAGTCGTCAATACGCAAAGCACCAGCTGCCGATGTCGTGGATGCTTTGACTTCCGCGGAGAAGCGAACGGAGGCACCGAAACAAGAGGAGGCTCCTCAGGTCGCCACGGTTCACACGGAATCTGCGCCACCCGCCGACCTCGAACCCCAGCGTCCTGGGCCGGGAAGGCCGAGAGGAAAGCGCCGGATGGAACCCTTCTCATCCAAGATTGAGATAAGCCTTCGCGACGAGTTGGATGCGTACGCGATGAAGTACGGAATCACTATTACGGATCTTCTGGACGAGGCCTTACGGGAGAGGCTCAGGCGCTAATAAATCTATCTGGACATAATTATTCTTTTTGAGATCTGAAGTGAAGCTCGCGCCTGCAAACCAGGTGACTGATTTCTGCGGCAGATTATGCCGGGAATCACCGCTTGCGTGAGCCTCGATGCAGAAGACGCGCCATGGGGAGAGGTCACAGTAGGCCGCAAGAGGCAGATTGATGCCCAGATGACGCCAGGGGCACAGGACCTGCCTCTGATCCATGATGCGGCGGACGGGACCGTGCGACACAGATGACTCTAGATGCACCATCCGGCGGTCAGATCTTCGACAACAGTCATGATGCTACGGAAGCCCTTCGCGCATAGGGCGCACGGCAGGGGATACCCGTTGCCTTATGTGCTGGGCAGCGTGTCTCTGAATCCTAAAGGTTTTTGAGACAGTGGGACGGTCCAGGAAATGGGTTAGGCGGATCCCGGAAGAGAAGACCTCATGATGTCTTGTTAACCTGTCTCAACACAGAATGTCTCAGATGTTCTCGTCGGATGAGTTTTCAAGACAGAATGGGCAGATGAGGTTACTTGGGTACACGCGAATCAGTACGACGGCTCAGGATGCGCAGCTGCAGCTGGACGCGTTGCTGTCCGCGGGGGTGCAGAAACGGGATGTTTTCGCTGATGTGACTTCCGGTAGCAGGTCCGCAGCGGAGCGGCCGGGGATGAAGAAGCTCCTGGAATATGCAGAAGCAGGGGACACTGTCGTGGTGTGGCGGGTGGACCGCTTGGGTAGGTCTTTGATCGATGTGCTGAACACGGTGAATCTGTTGCAGGGTAGGGGAGTGGCGCTGCGCTCCGTTTCTGATGGGATCGATCCTGCGACCACTACGGGGCGGTTGATGCTGAACATGCTGGCCACCCTTGCCGAGTATGAACGTGAGCTCATTACCGAACGTGTCAACGCTGGCATCGTCGCGGCTAAGGCCAGCGGGACGAGGTTTGGTCGGCCGGTGTCTGATCCGTCCGTGATCGCAGCGAAGCTGGAGATCGTCAAGGAGGCTCGTACCAGGGGTAAGACGGCAGCTGAAGCTGCTCAGCTGGTGGGGTGGAGCCGGGCGACGTTGTACCGGCATCAACAGGCCGCGCTAGACTCCGTCCAGCCTGCGCATTCCCCAGGGATTGCCTCGGGTGACCAAGCGGCCTCAGATGGGACTCCACGATGAAGCTGGCACCGGAATCGCCTCGTCAGCGTTTCCGCCGCACCTGGCCGATAGCTTTGGGGCTCGTGGTCTACGTGCTGGTTTTAATGCCGTGTCTATACGTCCTAGTGATGATGCAGTTTGACGGGTGGACGTCGGTTTTATGGCACTTGTCTCTATTGGCCGGCGTGATCGTTCTCCATTGGATATTGCTGTCTATGGTGAATGGGTACAGGCCCATCAAAGAAGGAGTGGCACTTAGCGAAACCGGCAGCTTATGGCATCTGACTCGGAACCCGGACCTCTTGGAGCAAGCCGAGAACCACGGGCATGTCACCATCTCGCCATCGCGTTGCCGACCGATGGCCATGATGTTTAACCGGGCGAGCCCGCTGGCGATCCCACGCCGCGCTGTGTATGCCTTCGCGATGATGCCTGAGCAGCAGCACGTTCGTCAGAATGTTACCCAGCGCCAGATGGCTGGCCTATTAATGCTGGACGCCAGCGCCGTCAGGGGCGGCGTGTACGGGCGGAGCCGTGATGGTGCGTTGGCCCTGCTTGAGGGATACGACGGGCCGGCCCAGGTCGTATCTCAATGAACAGTTCCGAAAATTGTCTCCGTAACAGCAATTTGCGACGCGGCTTTTGGGACTACATACGGGACGGCTGTGTTTCGCGGGATCTCGTGGATTCGGTCGGGTGGGGAGTGTCCCATTGGAAGTGCTTCACTACTAAGGAAGTGGAACGAAGGCCTTAGCGCTGTAGGACACCTTAGTTCCGCGGACCGATGGCCTGACTGGGCGTTGCCTTGGGAGCAATTTTGGGATTAGCGATTCCCACAGTTCTCTCGTTTCTGGTTCTGACGGTTCGGAATCGAGCACACCCCCAACTCGAAATAGTTAACCTGACCCTTCGCCCGGCCGATGGCGTCAACGAGGCCCTAGCCGCCTTCGCATAAAGGCTCAAGTTACCCGGCGACTGCTCTCATCCTCAGGACTAGTCGGAGCGTCCACCAGGAAGACAGCGCCCAGCTTCCCAAACAAAGCACGCCTCGATTGGAAGGGAAGTGCCCCCCAGGGGTCCTGATTCCGAGTAAGCTCAACAAATTCGCTTCCATCGTTGGTGTGGCTTCCGCGGGAGCTCGCCAGAGGTTTATATCTCTCTTCGCTTCCTGTATCTCGGGTACTTTGCCGGATGGGCTTTATTGGAGCATGCGTGGAAGGCTTGACGGGCCGCGGGTTCCGCGGGGCCCTCTTACCTAAGGAGCACTTCTTATGACAGGCATGGTTCGCCAAGCAACCGGCGAAGACCTTGGGGCTGCGGCCCGAGTACTTGCCCTTGCCTTTGAGGTTTACCCTTGGACGCGATGGTCGATCCCCGAAGAAGACTATGAGCAGAGGCTCGAACGGTTGCAGTATCTCTATCTCGGACATGCGCTTGCCCATGGCTTGGTCCTGGTCGATGAACAACTGCGTTCGGTCGCCGCATTCCTTCCTCCCGATGCACCAGAACCCGGACCCGACATGCAGGACGAAGTTGTGGAACTGTTGGGTTCCCGCGCGACCGCGTTGGTTGAGCTGAGATTGCCCCAGCCAAAGGCGCCGACGTGGACCTTGGCCACCGTGGGAGTAGACCCAGCTCATCAAGGCAGAGGGCTAGGTACGGCCGTGGCCTCGGCGGGTCTTAAACTTATAGATCGAGAGGCAAACGCCGTGGTGCTTGAAACCTCGGACGAGCGTAATGTGCGGCTTTACGGACGCCTTGGTTTCCTTGTCACAGACACGACCGTGATCCCGGAAGGACCCACGGTTTATTCGATGAGCCGGGCACCCCAAAAACAGCCCCAGCGTCCTTGATTGGGGGCGTCCGATTCCAAGGAAATGGAAACGCACGATCGGATCGGGCACCAGGAATGACGTTGGTGCATCGATGGTGGCGTTGGTGTCGGCAAATGAAAGTGTGACGCTGCCGGTGTGTTGAGGAAGCCTGCGATTTCCGTACCGGGCTTTCCGACGTTCAGGGCCCTGGCCTGGTGTGAGGGTGTGCCGTTCGATGGTGACCAGTGGCCCGTCAAAGGTCCCTTGTGTCTCGACTCGGGGGGGTGTGTGGAGGTTGTCGATCGGTGCAGGGGTGGGTGGCCCTTCTGTGTGGTGGGTGTCTTCGAAGCAGTTCTGGGTGTGTGGTGTGAGGGTTTCAATGACCCACCAGTTCAGGGTCCTCGAGCCTGTTACGCAGGCCGTAGGTGTTTCCAGGTGTCGTCAGGGCGAGGATTCTTGGGCTGATCTGGTGCGCTGTGCCATTGAGGAAAAACTCACCTGTTCCCTCCAGAATCAAATAGATTTCCTCGGTGTGGGTGTGGCGGTGTTCACCGCTGACACCCCCTGCGGGAGGGCCGCCCATTCCACGACTTCTGTCGCGGATTCGAGCTCCCGCCTGGTGTGAAAGGCCTTCCATCCGGTGGTGCCTGCAGCGCCGTGGACGCTCAGGACGGTGGAGTGTCCGGTGGGGGTGCGGGGGACGGGGTGGCACTTTGGTGATAAGCGCCCTCCGATCTTGTATTTGCGCTGATGCGTAATTAGGCTGAGGCGCAAATGGATGAACTGAGTACGATTTTCCTTGCGCTTGCGGACCCCACCCGCCGTGCTCTGCTGACGCAACTGCAGCAGGGTGAGGCGACGGTGACCGAACTAGCCGCTCCACACTCGATTAGCGTGCCGTCCGTATCGCGCCACCTGAAAGTGCTCGAGCAGGCCGGGCTGATCACTAAGTCCAGATCGGCCCAGTGGAGGAACTGCCGGCTTCAACCTGCCCCGCTACAACAGGTTGAGGAATGGATGCGCCCGTACCGCGATTTCTTGAGCACACGGCTGGATCGCCTGGACGCTCAGCTCGCCATAAACCCCGAACGGTCCGATGAGCTCACAGAACTGGAGGATAGATGATGACCGACTACCCGACTCAGGATCGAAGCTTCACCCTTACCCGGATTGTGGCGGCATCGCGGGAGGCCGTGTTCACCGCTTGGACCGATCCTGAGCATCTTGCATGGTTCTATAACCCTGACATGCCCACACCGACCACACCCATTGAGGTCGACCTCCGGGTCGGAGGAACGTGGAAACAGCAGATGGTCGTCAACGAAGACCTCAGCTACCCTACCGGGGGGATTTACCTGGAGATCGTTCCCGTCGAACGGCTCGTTTTCCGCTGGGGAGCAGTTGGAGGATGGCCCGAACTCGACGGTGAGAACGAACTGACTGCCCCTGTTGTGACAGTGCAGCTGAACGACCTGGGCAAGGAAACGGAGCTCGTCCTCACAGTGCGGTTCTCTGATCATCTGGACATCAAAGAGGTGCAAAAGCTCATGCTGGGAGGTACCCGGGAGGGCTGGGGTGCCACCATCGACCGGATTAGGGACAGCAGCGCCATGACGCCCAAGACTAATGGACCCATGGCCGGGCCTCAGGTCTATGTCTTGTTCCCGGGAACGGCGCGGGATGCATTGACCTTTTACGAGGATGTTTTCGGCGGTGAGCTGTCCCTGCACACGTACGAGGACTTCGGCAGGAGCGACGGCCCACCAGAAGCCATAGCTCATGGAGTGCTCAACGGCGTCGTTGCTCTGGCAGGATCGGACGCAGCCGAAGGCCAAACAGCGGTCCGGTTCGAAGGCATCATGCTCTCGCTGCTGGGAACCGCCGAACCGACAGTCCTCCACGAGTGGTTCGACAAACTCTCCGTTGACGGGTCAGTGCTCGATCCACTCTCGCCAAAGCCCTGGGGCGCGTCCGACGGCCAGGTCATTGATCGTCACGGACTTCACTGGCTCGTCGGATACGATCCCGCGATATGAGCGACGCACTGCTGCTTGCTTAGCTCGCGAGGGAGTGAAGCCATGTTCTTCGGTGAGTCGACGGAGTCGCCCTGATCCTGATCGAGTGGCGTCCGTCGTAGTCATGGTCTGGGTATCGGGCATCTTGGTTACACTCACCCGGCTAGCCCATATCAGCGCGACAATACTGTCGCCGCTGCACTATCGCATGCTGATATTAGGAATGCTTGGCGCAATTGCCGCCGTGCTACAACTCCGGCAAAGAGCCGGGCGGTCCACTCTTCGAACGGCCGGGCTGCCTAAGTGGCCGGGCTCCGTTCTTCTCTGTGGGGCGGATACGGTTCTGGTGTGGCTACGTTCACGCCGGAGAGGTAACGCGAAGGTGCGTGCCTGGGCCAGGGGGAACTGCATCAGGGTAGCGGCCCGGGGCACGATCAGCGCAGAGGCTCTGGAGCGTTACAACGCTGCTCATTGAGGGCGCTTGTTTAGGATTGGTGATGTAACCACCGGGCTGCGTTCCCGCGTTCGGGTGTATTGATGGGGGGAGAGCCGGTTTACCTGGGAACAGGTGCCGGCTCTTTCTGTTTCCTGCACGTGAGGCGGTGAACCGGGAAAGGGCAATGGGCGCCGGTCCACGGCGTTCGCGGGACCGCCGGGTGACCGTCATTGGGGGGCGGCCAACCGATCAACGGACACCGTTGTTAGCGGCCATGAAAAACTGCCCATAGGCGGCCACGAAAGTGCCCACTGACGGCCAGTAAAACTGCCCACCGGTGGCCATAAGATCTGCCCACTTCCTTACTGAACCGACCGCGCCTTAAGCGG
>JAPSHX010000014.1 GCA_031179305.1 Paenarthrobacter sp.
CAATAATGGCCAATCCCGCCGAACCAATCAGTGGGCAGATCTATTGGCCATAACCGGGCAGTTTTGCTGGCCACCAGCGGGCACTTTTAATGGCCGTCCGTGGGCAGAAACAACTGGCCATTGACACACCGTCGCGGTACTCCTGAAGGTGGACTTGGCGAGACATGTGGTTCGGTCGGCGCGGGGTTGTGCAGTCGCCCGTCGCTTCCTTTTATTTCAGCATGGCGGTCAGGTTCCGGAGGTACGGAGGAAACCCTTGGAGAGCGGACCGGCGCCTACGCACTCCGAGAGCGAAGTCCTTTCCGCTGGGTACTGGAACCGGGTGCAGTCATGGTCTGGCCTTGGTAGCTTGAGGGCCTAGGCAGTGATAGGTCTTAATTAGCGGCACCCTACGCAGCGTCAACTCTCTGTTGGACTATCTGGAGCTTGGCTGGGGTCAGGTTCGGTGCGGTGGTATGAGGACCGCTCAACAATGTCACCATCGGGGTTTCTGATGATGTGCTCCACACCCTCACGCTGGGCTGCCAAGCGGCCTCTGAGCTGTTGATCGGTTCTGCTTCCTCCGAGAGCGAAGGGCGTGTCGGTGCCCTGGCGGCGGCTCCTCCACTGCCCCTCTTCGAAGTACGTCTCAACGCCCGGTTTGGCCATCATTCCGTCCTCCGGCAAAACGACGAGGGCGGCCGGAACACCGTAGCGCCAGCGGGGGCTTTGTGCCTTTACCGCTGGGTGACGGCGCCGTCCCTGTCCGTGGTCCGGCGGCTAAGAGCCACGCCCAGGCCAATCATGCCTACACCCAGAATCAGGTGTAACCAGTTATCGGCGTTGTTGACAGGAACGAAGTTGGCCGCGGAGTCCTGATCAATAACCAACCCATAAATCCACAACACCAGATACACTACCCCACCACCGATCAGGTAGTTCCGGGACTGGGCCGGCGTGCGCGCCATCAACAGGCCAGCCACCCCGAAAAGCAGGTGCACAATGTTATGCAGGATCGAGACCTGGAAGATACCCAAAAGGAGGGATGCCGAACCGTGCCCGGCAAAACCCAGGGACTCATAGTCAGTGGTGATCCCCGGAATAAACCCCAGAACACCGACTAGAAGGAATACCGCCCCAACCACTTGGGCGGCTCTTTGAACGGTCGTCCGATTCCGGGCGGGAATCTGGGCAGAAGTCATGGTTCTCTCCTCAGTACGCAAGACGCTTCCGGGCCTCGGAGCGTTCAGGCCATATCAAAGCTTCCGTGAACCGAAAATACCATAAGGTGCCTTACGATTTAAGATGCAGGCGACTGAATTCGATCTGGCCAAGAAGTGTCTGGCCGTTGCCTATCTGGAGAGTTTCTCTTATTGCTGCGAAGTCGGTTCACTTTGTCGGCCAGGACTGCTGCGCAGCGGGGGGGTGATTTGCCTAGGGGTGCACGGGTCAGGGATCCGGACTTTTGAGTAGCCAGCTGGTGGCCTCAGTCCGGGAAGTGAAGAACCTGGTGGGGCAGGGCAATCTGCGTTGTCGGCCGATGGTGTAGTTGGCGATGACCCGGTCAACCGGGCTCGAGCCAAGTAGGGCAATTCGCGAGGCTGCGCAGGGGATGGTGAAGACGGACTTGGCCCGACGGGTCACGGCCCTGGTACCTTCCATATCTACCAGCATCGGATACTCACCCTTCCCGGCGACTTCGTTGACTCGGGCCATGGCCGCGTAGACATCCTCCGCCTCCAGAACGATCCCCGGTTTCCAGACAAGCTGGATTATTCCCTCTGCACCAAGCTCTATCGTGCCCTTGCCGCCCACAGCAAAAAGGTCCATTCTCTTGTCCCCCCAGCATCCGGTGGAACTAAGACTTACTCTGGGAATGGAACTCGGCTATGAGGGAACGGGCCATCATCCAATTTTTCATTTGGAGGTGGCGTGAAAGGAGCGCACGCATGACCGGAGTTTTGTGGGACGCCGCCCGTTACTTCTCGTCCGAGGTACCCTCGAGCATGCCATGGCATCAACCTTCGATGTGAAGAACCGTGTGGGACACGGGGGCTCATGGTTGCTGAGTTGGTAGTCGACCAGCATGCGGTCCACGGGACTTTCTCCAAGCAAGGCGACCCGGGACGCGGCACTGGGCTGGGCAAAGACTTCGCGGGCGCGGCGGCTGAGGAAACTCGTGGCCGCCATATCGACCAATAAGGGATACTTTCGCCCGTTCGCGATTTTGTTGATCGCTTCCATCGCAGCGCGCGCGTTCTCCGCCTCGATTCGGGTGCCCCGCATCCAGACCAGGCGCAGGATGCGACCGGCCTCCAGGCTAACGACACTGTCGCCTAACGCAATGTGATCCATCAACTGCCCTCCACTGCCTGATCTCTGGAAACGCACCTATTCCGTATAACCAGGGTCCCGTTTCAGAAGCGGTGATAACAGCGTCTCTACAACGTAGACCGTACGCATACTATTTAATAAGCAAGCTTACTTTCTATGGTGGGTGGCAGGGCAGTAAGGACGGAACCCCAATGGCAAGCTTCAGTGCCGCGGACAGCATGATCTCCCGGGTAAGACGCGACTTCCCTGCCGGGGCCGCGCGAGCAGCCGCTTCGCGGTCTGTTCAGGCATTGCGGCCCGCTCTCCTGAGCATCCGTCGAGCCTGCGATTGACCGGCACAACCTCCCTGAAAGGCCCAGAAATGCTACTAATATTCGGCCTCAAGACCACCCACAGGAATCTGCCCGGACGGATGGCAACGTGCCAATCCTGCGGTCACTTCGCCCGGCATTATCTTCAGCAACGGGCAACCAAGTTCGCGCTGTTCTTCATCCCGCTCTTCACCACGTCAAGGGCATACACCATCACCTGTAGCCATTGCGGAAAGGGCTCAACGATCAATGCCCGGCAGAAAAGGGCCCTGCTCAGCTAATCCAACCACGTGGAAGTCCGCCCGGCCGCCCGGTCACCCCACGGCCGGGAAATACGGTATTTACCCTTCAAGCCCCTGTTATCCACACGCGCGGGGCCAGCCCTATCCAATCCTTAGCAAGGATGCTTACCATTGACGAATGCTGGCCGCTAACGATCGGCGTTCCGGTGAGACCAAAACGATGGAGGACATCATGGCAGGGAACCTGGTAGCGCGTTCCATTCACGACCTCACTGCAGCGGCATGGTTTGGAGGTTCCCTGATGGGCGCCATTGGTCTCAACGGTGCCGCAGCAGAAGCCAAAGACCCCACCGAGCGAACCCGTTTGTCCAGCAAAGGGTGGGGCAGATGGGCGCCGTTCCAGACAGCAGCTTTCGCCACTCACCTGGTCTCTGACCTGGCCATCGCTTGGGAGAACAAGGAACGTATCGCCAAGCAGGACAGCGTCGCCAAGGACACCGTCTACAAGACGGCAGTCACCCTCGCGGGAGCTGCGGTGACCCTGTACGCAGGAATCGTGGGCAAAAAAGTCGACCAGCTGTCCGAAGAAGGCGCCAAGGGAGCCACCGAACCCAAAGCCGGGGCATCCGAAGAACTAAGGGCCGCACAGACACAACTGAAAGCACTCCAGTGGGCCATCCCCGCGTTCGCTGCCTGGGTGATCATCCTCGGAGCAAAACACGGCGAGATGCAGCGCCCCAAGAACGTCTTGAAAGGACTGCACTAAAAGCATCCCGCTTGCAGCGGTGCTTACCCGGCCGACGGGACTTCGCTTTCGGAGTGCGTAGGCGCCGGTCCGCTCTCCAAGGGTTTCCTCCGTACCGCCGGAACCTGACGGCCATGCTGAGATAAAAGGAAGCGACGGGTGACTGCACAACCGCGCGCCGACCGAACCACATGTCTCGCCAAGTCCATCTTCAGGAGTACTGTGAAGGTGTCTGTTGGTCGGCTGGCCGGACCCCATTGACGGTCACCCGGCGGGCCGTCGGACGCCGTGGACCGGTACCCATGCCCTGTCCTGGTTCACGGCGTCACGTGCGGGAAACAGAAAGAGCCGGTACCTGTTCGCAGGTGCCGGCTCTCCCCCCATCCATACGCCCGAACGCGAGAACGCGCCCCCGGTGGTACACCAACAATCCTAAACACCAGCGCCCTCAATGAGCAGCGTTGTAACGCTCCAGAGCCTCGGCGCTGATCGTGCCCCGGGCCGCTACCTTGATGCCGTTCTCCCTGGCCCAGGCACGCACCTTCGCGTTACCCCTCCGGCGTGAACGCACCCTCCTCGAAGAGGTCTTTTCGGTGAGGGCAGCAGCAACAAGAGGCCGCAATGCGGTCCGTAGCTTCTCAGCATTGGTCTTGTTCAGATCGATCACATACTCGGTTCCATCAAGAGAGCAGGAAAAAGTTTCCTTCGCCTCCGAACCGTCCAGGTTATCGTGCAAGTGATCATAGCTCGCTGAGCCACACGAAACCGTACCCCATTTCAAGCCTGGGCTTATTCCCGTTTGTCTGCCGGGACAAACGGGCTGACAGAAATCGCCCCGGGCAGCGCCACCGCGGTGGTGCTCGCCAGCCGGGACGACTTGCCGTAAGGGCTACTTCGTCAAGGGAACAGCGAAGGCCTTGTCGGGGTAGCCCGCATTTCCGGGTACAAACACGCCGATCTGGTCCCGGGTGATCGCCACTGGCAGCTTTCCAATGGGTGATGAGGTCCCGTCTACGATGTTTACCTGGTATCCGAATTCGGTGGACTTGCTGGTGGCCGGGGATTCTCCGTAGACGTTTCCCTTGTTGTCGACGAAGGCTATATTCAGACCGTTCTGCGTCTGTGTTTCCTCGCCGCAGAATGCCTTTCCCGTTTCCGTGTCCACGGCAGCGTTGCCCCAGATCAGGAAGCGGCCGTTGGCCGACGTCGTGGTCTGGGCACCTCCGCTGCCACCACAGGCGGCCATCTCTGCAATCAGTTTCCCGTTGCCACCGTCATAGACAGCAACCTTCCCTTGCCCCACCGTGGAGGATGTCACGGAAGCCAGAAGATACTCACCGGTGAAGACGGCGTCGCGGACATTTGGGATTTCCACCACTCCAGGGATAGTCACCGAAGCCTCAGTTGAAGTCATGGAGCCTTTCCATAGGACGAAATCGCCCGTGCTGGTCACACCGCTAAGCACGACCTTGGTGGTGGCTGCCGGATCTACGGTTATTTCCTTGATGACCTCTCCAGTGAGTGGGTTCATGGTCCTGTACGCGGAGGTCTTTTTGGAGCCTCCGAAGTTCTTCCACTGCATGTAGAGCAGTCCGTTCTGCCCGTTATAGCCGGGATCGAAGTTCCACTTCTGTGGCGTCGTCCAGACGTTCGGGTCCGAGTCCGAATCGGGAGTTCTGTGCTCTTTCACCAGCTTGCCGGTCACTGCGTCATGAACGAGCTCGACGTTGAAGGCAGCATCGGGGACCTTGCTGATGCCCGACGAGTCGCCCCTGACCATTTCACGCTTGCTGAACACGACATACTCCTTGTCGTCCCAGACAATACGGTGCAGGCTTGGGCTGCCCGGAACGGTGACTGACCATTTTTCGGCGCCGTCGTACGAAATGAATGAGTACGCGTCACCGGTGGCCGGTTTTCTGATAACACCCTTGTCCAAGGCCAGGGCAATCTCCTTGGCATCGCCCAAGAGAGTGGCCGCTTCCACGTCGTACCCGGCCCCGAGCTTCGCGTCCCTAATACGGGCCAGGACAGTCTCGTCTAGGGCTTGCTTTACTGGCTCCGCGCTGCTGGCTGCGCTCGGGACTGCATTGCCCCCGCTCTCAGTCGCCGTTGGTGTGTAATTTGCCCCGCAGGCGGAGATCAGAACGGCTGTCGCGAGTACACAGCCAGCGATGCTTATTTGACTCTTCATAAATGCTCTTTCTTCTGGGGGGGTAGGGAGGGCGCGGCTGCAATCCTCTGATTGGTGAGCAAAATTCTTGGTTCCCCCGCGATCATGCGCGCCAGCCTGGACTTCAAGCATGAGAAAGCACACCATCGACCGTGGACAGCAGGCTGTAGCCCCGCAAGCGGATGGAAATGTTCTAATTCAGGAGGATGAGGCGCAGCAAGCGTTGTACGCTCTGGCGACGGTAGTCATCAGATGGGACTCTTGAAAGGGCTCTCTGCACCTTAGCCCTACGCCAAAGGCAGGTGTTGGGCTCGTCGTGGAAGTGAACGAGCGGCCCGAAGCCGCCGTCAAGAATGATGGCATTGTTCCCCCATTTTTTGGACGGTCTAACCCGGAGATTCTACTGGGTGCCATGTTGAGCAATTGCCTTGTCTGACCGGAGAGCTGCTGACCGTTTCAACGTCGAAATCAGCTACTGACACCGGCTGATCCGTAAAGGGATCCTTTAGGACATACGGATGAAGATCCCCGAAGGAGGTCCCCGTCCGGCTAGGACGGAAAGAGCCGCTGCTCCGAGAGGTACTTGTCACGTTGCTTCTGGTGGTTTCCGTATCAACCGCCTTAGGAACACCCAGTGAAGACACGACCAACGGGCGCTGACCCGGTCTTAGGCATATTTCCTTCGCGTCTTATAAATAGATGGTTTGAAAGGGGGCAGTCCCAAGTGGTCGCCATCAGCATGCATCCGCACGGGGCTTGATTTAGGTGGTGGGCTAAATAGACGAGAGGATCATCGTCTGACGCAGTCATGGGATCGCCTCCTTGGAGGAACCGAGATTGGCGGCTGCGAGTGAAGGAGGCCTATTCCGCCCCATCCCGGAACAAGGTTGCCCATGACAAACCGTGCCCCACGGCCGTTATCCCCCGCACAAGTAATTCGGCTTCAAGATGCGTTGCTGGCGAACGCGGACCGGCCACTAGGCTTTGCTCTGACGATTCTTGATAGCGGACATGTGGCGCTGGCCTGGTCCCTGGCAATCTCGGCATGGAGGAGTCCGGGAAGCGATCGCATTACAAGAACGGCGAGTCCAGATCGCCTAACCGGAAGGAGCACCCTTCGTCAACGAACCGTTGGAACGCCTTCGGTCGAGCCATCCAGGAAAATTGAAGGGGTTTACCGGTTCCTGCTTCACGAACAATACTCGTTTGCAGCAGAAGCAGCCGATCCCGAAGCCAATGTTGCAGCCCTAGGCGCCATCCAGAAACGGAGCCAACGCCACGACAAACTCAAACACAGAGGCTTCTACGTCGATATCGATAGAATCGGGCACCCCCTGGAGCCTACCGGTGTGTATGACCTTCAGACTGTGCGAGCGGCAGGATGCCGTAACAATCTTCCTGACTCATTCTTGATAAGTCCTCCAGGATTGGATGCTTAGGCTTGGCTAACCTAAAGTTCTTGAAGGAGATAGTCCCCAACCTCCCCTTCTCCCCAGGAAAGTAGCCCCCATGAAGTTCCGCAAAAACGCGCTGGCCGGAATCGCACTCGCCGCCACCGCAGCCCTCGGCCTCGCGGCCTGCGGCTCCAACGCAGGCACTGCGCCTGCCGCCTCGGAAGAGGCTGCTGCAGGCGACGGCATCACGGTGTACAACGCCCAGCATGAGAGCCTGACCAAGGAATGGATCGACGCCTTCACCAAGGAGACCGGCATCAAGGTCACCCTTCGCCAGGGCTCGGACACCGAGATGTCCAACCAGATCGTGCAGGAGGGCGCAGCTTCCCCCGCCGACGTTTTCCTCACAGAGAACTCACCTGCAATGGCGCAGGTTGAGAACGCTGGCCTCTTCGCAGATGTGGACAAGGCCACCATCGATCAGGTTCCGGCAGAGTTCCGCCCGTCCACGGGCAAATGGACCGGCATTGCCGCTCGCTCCACCGTTCTGGTCTACGACAAGAACAAGATCAGCGAAGACAAGCTCCCCAAGTCCATGCTTGATCTGGCCAACCCCGATTGGAAGGGCAAGTGGGCTGCCTCGCCCACCGGCGCTGACTACCAGGCGATCGTTGCCGCGCTGCTCGAACTCAAGGGCGAGGCCGCTACGGAAGCCTGGCTCAAGGGCATGAAGGAAAACTTCAAGGCCTACAAGGGCAACGGCACCGCCATGAAGGCTGTCAACGCCGGAGAAGTCGACGCCGCACTGATCTACCACTACTACTATTACGGCGATCAGGCCAAGACCGGCGAGAACTCCAAGAACGTCACGCCGTACTACTTCAAGAACCAGGACCCGGGTGCATTCCTTTCCATCTCCGGCGGCGGTGTCCTGAAGTCCTCCAAGAAGGCATCTGACGCCCAGGCATTCCTGAAGTTCATCACGGGCAAGCAAGGCCAGGAGATCCTCAAGACAGGGACCTCGTTCGAGTACGCCATCGCGTCGCAGGTTGATGCCAACCAAAAGCTTGTCCCCATCAAGGAACTGCAGGCACCGGCCGTTGACCCGGCCAAGCTGAATTCCACCAAGGTCACCGAACTGATGACCAAGGCAGGACTGCTGTAATTCCGTGACCGCTCGACTTTCGGCTCCCGGCTCGCAGAGACCGGAAAGCACGACGACGGCGGGTGGGGGCAAGCGCCCCCGCCCGCCTTTCGGCGTATCCACTGTGTCCTTGCTGGCAGTGCTGATTGCACTGTTTTCATTGGTGCCGTTGGGCTATGTCGTCTATATGACAGCAGCGACAGGTTGGGACACCGCCGTCGAATTGATTGTCCGGCCGCGGGTCGGCGAGTTGCTGCTGAACACGATCATGCTGATGGTTTTGACTGTTCCGCTGTGCCTGGTTCTGGGCGTCGGCGGGGCCTGGTTGGTGGAGCGGACCAACCTTCGCGGTCACCGCTGGTGGGCCGTCGCCTTGGCAGCACCCTTGGCAATCCCTGCGTTTGTGAACAGCTACTCATGGGTGTCCGCGGTTCCTTCATTGGAGGGAATCTGGTCGGGCGTACTCATCGCCACGCTGTCCTATTTCCCGCTCGTCTACATCCCTGCAGCCGCTACTCTAGGCAGGCTCGACCCGGCTATCGAACAATCGGCAGCCTCCATGGGTTTTGGCCCCTGGGCGGTGTTCTTCCGAGTGGTGCTGCCTCAACTTCGTATCGCGATGACCGGCGGGGCTCTGCTGGTGGCGTTGCATCTCCTGGCCGAGTATGGAGCCTTCGCCATGATCCGTTTCGATACCTTCACTACCGCGATCATGGTCCAGTTTCAGTCGACGTTCAACGGCACGGCAGGCAATATGTTGGCCAGCGTCCTGGTGTTCCTCTGCCTTATCCTGTTGCTCGCCGAGGTGAAAAGCCGCGGCACCGCCCGCTACGCACGCGTAGGTTCCGGCGCCCAAGCCAAAGCCACCCGAATTCCGCTCGGACACTATCAAGCGCCGGCGCAACTGGGGTTGTTGAGCCTGACCGTCCTGGCGTTCGGGCTTCCTGTGTGGTTCGTGTTGCGTTGGACAGTAGCTGGAGGGCCGGAGGTTTGGGCAGCGGACGAGTTCGTCCCGGCGCTCCTGCAAACCCTTATGTACGGGGCAGTGGGCGCTGCAGTTACCACGGTGGTGGCCTTCCCCATGGCATACCTGGCTGTCCGGCACCCCAGCTGGTTCAGTAAATTGCTTGAGCTTTCCAATTACGTAACCAGCTCAATGCCGGGAATCGTGGTGGGCCTTGCCTTCGTCACCGTCAGCATCCGCGCCATCCCGGGTGTCTACCAAACCGCTGGTGTCCTGATCGCTGCCTACGTCCTGCTTTTTGTTCCTCGTGCTTTGGTCAACCTCCGTTCCGGTCTGGCCCAAGCGCCCAAGGAGCTCGACGAGGCCGCCCAGTCCCTGGGTAAGGCTCCGCTGGTGTCCTTCTTCAAAGTCACACTGCGGCTCACTGCCCCTGCCGCTGCCGGGGGAGCGGCACTGGTTTTCCTCGCCATCGTCAATGAACTCACGGCCACGCTCCTGCTCGCACCCAACGGCACCCGAACTTTGGCAACGGAGTTCTGGAGCAAGACCAGCGAAATCGACTACACCGGCGCGGCACCTTATGCGCTGCTGATGATCCTGCTCTCGGCCCCCATGACGTACCTCCTCTTCCAACAGTCCAAGAAAGTGGCCGGACAGTGACTACTCATTCCTCCCCGGGTTTCGCGGCACCGCGCGTTGCACCCTCGGTTGCACCAACAACGGACAATCATCTGGACATTGCCGGCGTCACCAAAAATTTTGGTCCGCAGACCGTCTTAAGTGGAATTGACCTCTCCGTATCCAAAGGGGGCACCACGGCCATTGTGGGTCCGTCAGGTTCGGGCAAGACCACGTTGCTCAGGCTCATCGCCGGTTTTGAACATCCCACCAGCGGGGCGATCAGCCTGAAGGGGATTCCCGTTGCAGGCGACGGGGTCCGGGTTCCCGCGCACAAGCGGCACGTGGGCTATGTTGCCCAGGACGGTGCCCTCTTCCCGCATCTTTCGGTGGGGCAGAACATCTCTTTCGGTCTGGACGTTGGAAAGCTCGACGGCGGTCGGCGGGGCGTGCGGGCACGCGTTGAGGAATTGCTCGCGATGGTTTCGCTCGATGCGTCCATGGCAAAGCGCCGCCCCCACCAGTTGTCAGGCGGTCAGCAACAAAGGGTTGCATTGGCACGGGCCCTGGCCCGGGAGCCCGAATTGATGCTCCTCGATGAGCCGTTCTCCGCCCTCGACGCCGGGCTTCGCGTCGCGACGCGGAGAGCCGTGGCCAAGGTTCTGAACGAAGCAGGCGTGACAACCATCCTGGTCACCCACGACCAGGCCGAGGCGTTGTCCTTCGCGGACCAGGTGGCCATCATGCGTGATGGAACACTGGCCCAAATTGGCAACCCTTTTGTCGTTTACACTCGTCCCGCGGACCGTGCCACCGCAGAGTTTCTGGGGGAGGCGGTCATTCTGGACGCGTGGATGGAAGGCTCGCTGGCTACATGCTCGCTGGGCGGTATCCCCGTCAGGCGACCGCCGGCTCAAGGCAAGGTTCAACTCATGCTGCGACCGGAACAAATCCGCATCGCCCCGGACGGCCCCATCCGTGGCGTCGTTGTGGACACCGACTACTTCGGCCCGGAAACCACCGTGCGCATCAAACTGGGTGCCTATTCTGCTCCCGACGGAGGAAGCTCCGGCAACGGCCACCGCTACCCAGGCGGCGGCGAAGTCATCACCATCAGGCACTGGAACGCATCCATCACCAAACCTGGAACGGAGCTCTGCCTTCGAGTGGTCGGTGAAGGCGTCGCGTTCCCGTGACCGCATAGCCAGTGTCACATTCCTGGGCTGAGGCATTATCCAGTTGAGTTAGGTTAGCTTTACCTTGTTCACTCCCGGGTGTGACT
Source organism: Paenarthrobacter sp. (assembly GCA_031179305.1). Lineage (GTDB taxonomy): Bacteria > Actinomycetota > Actinomycetes > Actinomycetales > Micrococcaceae > Arthrobacter. The sequence continues at coordinate 11,187 of JAPSHX010000014.1, forward strand.
ATTCAGCCGGATGTGGCCGGAGTTTCGTTCGCCGCCAACCTGGCCGCGTTCGGAGACCGTACCGCCATCAGTATCGGGGAACGCTCAGTCAGCTACCTCGAACTTGCCCGCCGCGTCGAGGCCATGGCGCGCTCGTTCGGTCCTGCCCGATGCCTGATTGCCCTTGAGGCCGAGAACACCCTGTCGTCGCTGACCGTCTATCTCGCCGCACTGGCGTCCGGACATCCACTGTTGATATTGCCCCCGGGTGGCGGCCAAGCCTCCGAAACACTCATTGCCGCCTACGAACCCGACATTATCGCCCGTTCAGCCCCGGACGACTGCGTCCTGGACATCCGCAGGCTCAAGACCCGGCACCAACTGCATCCTGAGCTGGCACTCTTGGTCAGCACCTCCGGTTCCACCGGATCACCCAAACTCGTTCGCCTCTCCAGCGCCTCCGTCCAGGCCAACGCGGCCGCCATCGCCGAGTACCTGCACCTTCGTCCAAGTGACACCGCAGCCACCACGCTTCCCCTCTCATACTGCTACGGGATGAGCGTGGTCAACAGCCACTTGCTCGTGGGCGCCTCTTTGGTGCTGACAGACCTTTCGGTGGTGGATACCTGTTTCTGGGACTTGGTCCGGTCCCGGGAAATAACGTCATTTGCCGCAGTGCCGTACACGTTCGATCTTCTTGACCGGGTGGGCTTCGAGCACATGGACCTTCCGAGCATTCGCTACATCACCCAGGCCGGAGGCCGTCTGGCACCCGAGCGCGTCCGTTCCTACGCAGAGTTGGGCCGGAAACGCGGTTGGGACCTTTTCGTCATGTATGGACAGACGGAGGCGACAGCCCGAATGGCCTACCTACCGCCTGACCAAGCGGTAGTCCACCCGCACGCAATCGGAGTGCCAGTACCAGGCGGGGCGTTCCGGCTTGAACCCGTTCCCGGGTTGGATGCCAGCGAACTCGTCTTCACCGGCCCCAACGTCATGCTGGGCTACGCAGAGCGGGCCGAGGATCTGGCTCTCGGTCGCGAAATTAGCGAGCTCCACACCGGTGATCTTGCCCGTCAAGGCCCGGGCGGCCTCTATGAGATCGTTGGCCGGCGCAGCAGGTTCGTCAAAATCGTTGGGCTCCGGGTTGATCTGGGGCGCGTGGAACGGCTCCTTGCAGACATTGGCCTTAGTGCCGCCGCGGCCGGCTCGGATGAAATGGTGGTTGCGGCAGTGGAAGGGGACCGTGACCTGGCCTTGGTGGCCAAAACATTGGCGCAGGACCTGCGGGTGCCGCGTGCCGCCGTCGAACTTTATTCTGTGCCGTCCATTCCGCGGCTGGCCAACGGAAAACCTGACTACCCCGCCATCCTGGCGCTGTCTGTTCGTCCGGAGCCGGCCCAATCCGAAGACGATCTGCTCGCCGACGACGGCAATTCGCCCGCGACGACGGATTCTGTGCGGAAAATCTTCGCGGATGCCTTGGAGCGCCAGGATGTTGCCATCACGGACAGTTTCGTTTCCCTGGGCGGAGACTCGCTATCTTATGTAGCGGTGTCCGTGCGGCTGGAGAAGGCTCTTGGCCGGATTCCCGAGGGATGGCACACGATGCCCATCTGCGAACTCGTTCCCGCGCCGGACTCGGCCCCCTCGGGAGATTTGGGGAAAGCGGATGCTCCGGGCCCGGTTGGCCGTGCCGTGCAGAAATGGCGCAGCAAGCTACTCGCCAGCATGGAAACCGGGATCGTCCTCCGTGCTGTTGCCATCGTTTTCATCGTCGCCACGCACATCGACTTCTTCTCATGGGAAGGCACCGCGCACGTGCTCATGGCCTTGGCCGGCTACAACTTTGCGCGTTTCCAGCTCACGGGGTCCAGGCTCGAGCGGCTTAGACGGCAATTACGGGCTGTCGCGCGGATTGTCGTGCCCAGTGTGGCGGTGATCGGCCTTGCGTTCGTCGTCACTGACGACTATCGCTGGCACAACGTCTTCTTACTGAATTCCTTGGTGGGCCCGCCAGGGTGGACTGACCTGTCGCGCTTCTGGTTCGTTGAGGTGCTGGTCCACATCTTGCTCGGATTGGCGATCCTTCTGGCCATTCCCGGTGTTGATAAGGCGCTGCGCAGATGGCCTTGGGCGTTTCCCTTGGTCCTGGCCGGGATCGATCTCTTGCAGCGCTTCGACGTCATTGACCTGCCCTACCCGGGACAAGGGCCTGTACTATGGCTCTTCGCCTTCGGTTGGGCCGCGGCTGTGTCCCGGCAATGGTGGCAACGAGCTGCCATGACGGCCCTGGCTCTGTTGACCATTCCCGGATCCTTTCCGGACGAATCCCGTAGCGCCACCATCCTGGTTGGTTTCCTCATTCTGCTGTGGATTCCTACCTTGCCCGTTCCCCGCGGCCTTCATCGCGTCACGGCGCTGCTCGCGAGTTCGTCCCTCTATATCTACGTCACCCACTGGCTGGTGTATCCGCACTTCGACGAGTTCAGCAAAGGCCTGGCTGTGGCGGCATCCCTGGCGGCAGGAGTGGCGTACTGGGCCTTGGCAACCCGCGCAATGGGCAACGCCGAACGGTGGCTTCGGAGTCACAGTCCCGGAAGACTTCTCTCCGGACGATTTTCCTGATTCCACCGAGGCTCAGGCCGCGCTGCGGGTCTTGGCCAACTGGATGACTGCAGACCCGCAGGCTCCCGACCTACCTGCTGCGGACGTTCCAAACGGCCGCCCAGCGGCGCGAGCTCAATCACCAGCTGCTGAACCCGAAAGAACCGTTCGGAACCCGCACACGGCGACAAACGCCGGTAACAACGTGAACGACGTGAGGCCGAGCGTCCAGCCTCCATGGCCTGAATCTTCAACGCAGATGCCCTGGGGCAAGGAACCTGGTCGTCTTCACGCTGAGGGCTGAGCTCGGCGCGCCATTCGCGCATGGCCGGGACCAGTGCAGTCCGTTAGGGGCTCGTGGCAGTAGTGAGCTATGCGTCCGCTCTCGACGTCTATCACGATTTCGTGATACTCACTACGGAACAAGTCCGCAACATCCACCCCTCCGGCGCTGTCCTAGATGCAGCGGCGTGAGCTCTGCGTTTGGACCCTGGCGAACGGGCCCACGTGATCGACCTCTTGGAGAACTGTGCGACTTCCCGACGTTCATCCATCCGGGCGCAGAGCGATTGTCCCGCGCTTCGGCAACTGCCCGATGCCGTCGGCCACGTCCCGGCCCCGGTACTCTGTCGCCGCACCAAATGCTGGCCGGAAACCGGCTGGCGCTCTCCTTCTGGCCGACGCCCCGTCCCTGCCCCGAAACGGAACGCAACCTCTCCCGTTCGATCATCCTCGACTGGTGCGCCCGCAGACTCTTCCGTGACCGGCCGACCATCGCGTCCGAAGCGGCCGGCGTCCAGCACGCGGACGTCGTCCGACATCCTAATGACGCCCAAGCCAATCACCCGTCGGAGAACTCGCAGTCAACGGCGAACACTTCCACCGATGTGGGGCGGACACCGGGTCGCGGAGGAATTCGCAGGGCCCGGCAGTTTCAGACCCGCACAGGTGACCGTTAACGGACCGCCTAGGCAGCAGCGCCAACGGCGCCGGCAGTTCCTAAGTAGGGAGAATCACCGCGACGACCAATCCCGCACCCATGATGCAAGGGCCAGCACCGAAGGATGAAGTAGGGGACTGCAGCGTTCCTTGCGAAATAGTTCGAGGAAAACAGGAACTGACCTCATCAGGCCTCGGGGACGCGAGTCCTCGTCGACAGGCTCACAAGCTAAGGGATCCGACAACACCGCTCGTGGGCCAGCGCGAATCCCCAAAATTCCATCGTTCAAGACCTGCTCAGCGGCGACCTGTCTATCGGGAAAAAGCCCGCCGGTGGGGGACCGACTGGGCCTTCCAGAGAGACTACGGGGTTCCATACAAAACAACGAATAGAGAGCCGGCTAGTAGCCCGCTCGAGGGAGGACTAGCATCCTCCAGTTCCGAAGTTCTATCCCCTACGTCACGGAGGCGGGAAGAACGTTTCTAGACTGGGTTCAATGGCAAGTGAAGATTGAGCATAGGACTTCAAGCAGTCCGTCGAGCTCATCGACAAGTTCCAGCACCGCCCCCAGATGTCCTCGTCGGACAGAGTTCTGAAAAGCTCCCGTCAACCGCTGTTGAAGCTGCAGATCCCCTGCAGGCTGTTCCGGAGAACGTGCCCTCAATCCCATAAGGCGCAGTGAAACAAGTGCTGGCTGACTGCTAGTTCAGAACTGGTTCCACCTATCCTGACGCCAAATTCTTCAGCTCTAGAGCGGACGCTCTTGTTTGGTATAGGGCGCTCGAGCGAAGGCTGCACTATACGGCCCTCCACGTCCTACGCGTAGCCTTACTCAACGAATGCACCCTTGGCCAGCACGTTGATGTGCCCCCACTGCTGATCCATCTTAAGGAACCAGGATGCGGCAACTCGATTGCTGTCCCTTGACGAAGCTTCTACATGGAAAGTGCCGCTACCCAAACGGTTGGTTTTTCCCCTTGCCGGCGAATGATCAGACTGCTTATCTTTAATTACCGGCCCGGTTTCTTCCTCATGTCTCCGGGAGGAGCCTGGGCCGGTTCATCGGCAGCCCGAGGACCGCCGCAAAATCAAGCAAGCGTGGTTCGCGGCCAGGGTCCTTGGGTTCTCATTTGAGGTCCTTGAATCGATCAAACTGCCATAATCGATGACGCCGAGGAGGCAATGATTGTAGCTGGGCGAGTTTCGCCATGACCAAATTCATGAATGTTCCGCTTGAGCAGGCCGCTCAACGCGTCTTTTGAGGAAAGATACTCAAGCCTGGTTATGAGTTGGGCGTTTTGAGGATGGTCACGCTGTGGGAGACCGCGACCATTAGGATGAGGGTCGCGAAGGTAAATCTGGAGAAGTGACGCCGGCTTTGAATGAGCGCTTGAGAGGCTGATCGGCAAAAACAAGTCCAATAAATCATCGAACCAGACCAATGATCGCGGCACATGGAGCGACGTTCGCCTATGTCACCGGTGACCGGTTGGTATTCTCGTATTTCGAGCGCTGACCTGTTCGTGGCTTCGGCAACGCTGCTCGCACTTCAGCGGCATGCTCTGCCTTATCCTGCCGGAAAAGATCAACAGTCCGCTGACGGCGGATAACGAGCTTTTCACGTAGTCGGCGATATCGGCGGAAAGTACCCACAACTTTGACGATGAGGACGGCTAAAGCGACCGTGCTGGCTAGCAGGAGCGATAAGAGAATTTCCATTGAAGCGCACTGTACACACCACGAAGCGGCTGCCAGCAATCATCCAAGGGGCAGTCAGCGAAAAGGGCTTCATCGACGTAACTTTAAAGACTCCGTCCTCGTCAATACGTCACGGATCGGTGCCAGCCGGGGATAGGACCCTGGTGCTTTCTGCTTTCACCTGGAGCGGCTTCCACCGTACACCTACCGCGCAGCAAAGGCGCAGCAAAGACGCAGAGGGGCAGCTATTGTCAGCGGGATCCTCCGGGCGATTAGTATGTCGAGATGTGACTGAGCTTCGCTTTGGCGGGTGGTCAGGGGCCTGGCTTGTGCGTGTCCTGGCGTTGTTGGGTGCTTGCGTGCAGCCAAGCTGCCAGGAGCGGTGCCGGGAGCGGTCGGGCGAAATGAAATCCTTGAGCGAGGTCGCAGCCCATGGATGTGAGTGTTTGGGCCTGTTCGGAGGTTTCTACGCCTTCGGCGACGGCCCGGATGCCGACAGCGTGTGCAAGGTCGATACAGCTGCCCACGATCGCGGTGTCCCCGGTGTTGGAATTCAGCCCTGTGATGAAGGACCGGTCAATTTTTAGTTCGTCGACGGGGAACTTCTTCAGGTATGTGAGGCTGGAGTAGCCGGTGCCGAAGTCGTCGACGGCAAGGCTGACGCCTACGTCTTTGAGCCTTGTGAGTGACTCAAGTGCCGCTTCAGGGTCGCTCATGAGCGCTGTTTCGGTAATTTCCAGAAGAAGGCGTGAAGGATCGACTTTCCGGCGTCGGAGTGCATCTTCGACCATGTGGACCAGTCCGGGGTCATTGAGCTGCCGGGCGGAGAGGTTTACGGCGTATTCGAGCTTTGCGGAGTTTGAGTCCTCTTGGTACCAGCGCTCGGCTTGCTTGAGAGTTTCTTGCAGGACCCATGCGCCGAGGGAACGTATCAGTCCGGATTCTTCAGCCATGCCAATGAACTCCGAGGGCGGAAGCAGACCGCGTGTGGGATGCTGCCATCTGACCAGGGCCTCGACACCAACGGTGTGCCCGGTATGTAGGTCTATCCGGGGCTGGTAATGAACGCGGAGGGCGCCGTCGTTGATGCCGTGGCGGAGTTCCCCGAGGGCACGGAGCCGGTCCACGGATGGATCGGATTCTGCCGGTATATGCAGTTCCCAACGGCTGCGTCCCAGCGCCTTCGCCCGGTACATGGCGATGTCGGCACGCCGGATCAGTTCTTCGATGCTTTCGCCGTCTTTTTCGGCGATCGCCACTCCGATGCTGGCGGAGGTGACAATTTCCAGGCCTTGGATCAGCATCGGGGCCTTGAGGATGGCAAGGAGTCGGGCAGCAAGGGCTGTTGCTTCTTGAGGGCCTGCGACTGTCTCTAAGACAATGAATTCATCACCGGAGAGCCGGGCAACTGTGCTGTTCCTCCGGGTCGTCGGTAGGAGGCGTCGGGCGACCGAAACAAGCAGTTCGTCCCCTGCCGCGTGGCCCAGGCTGTCATTGACGGCCTTGAAATGGTCCAGGTCTATGAAGAGAGCGGCAATCGCGTTCGTATCTCCGGGGGGCGGGGTGAGGAACTGCTCCAGCGTTGCTTCCAAACCCGCCCGGTTCAGCAGACCGGTCAGTGCGTCGTGGAGTGCGAGATGGTGCAGTTCCTTCTCAGCCCGGGCGCGCCGGGCTTCGGATTCCTCGGCCACCCGGAGAGCCGTAACCAGTTCTCTTTCATACATCCGCCGTTCATGTGCACTGAATATGATGACTCGTACGTTGCCGTGGTCCTGCCCCGAAGCGGGGGACCGCGACGCTGACAGCAGTGCAGCGCGCCGTTCATTGTCAGCACCGATAATCTCGATCACAATCTCGGACACAGCTCCGGTGATGCCTAGTTGCGGAATGCAATGGGTTGAGTAAAGGATCTGATCTCCTACTGGCATGAGGTCCTGCAACTTGGACCCTAGGAGATTTGGTCGGCTGTGACCTGTCCAGTGCAGGAAGGTGTCGTTGACGGCGGTGATGCGGCCGATGTCGTCGGTTATCAGGTAACCGGATGGTGCCTGATGGAACCATGCTTCGAAATCAGGCAAGGACGGATCGGTGGTGCCTGTCATGCGAAGTAGCTGAGGTATTGGCCGATAGCCTCAGCTGTTTCCTTCGGTGAGCTGACATGCGGGCAGTGGCCTGTGGCCTGTAGATGCATAAGGGTGCTTCGTTCCAGGTTCTTATGCAAGTAGATGCCCACCTCCAGAGGGGCAAGGCGGTCATCGGAGCATTGCAGGATCAGGGTTCTGGTGCGCACTTTTGGCAACTCCGGCCGTGCGTCGGACAGGAACGTGACACCGGCGAAGTGCTTGGCGATGGCTGGGTCGGTCCGGCAGAAGCTGCTGCGGAGATCGTCCGCGAGTTCTGGCTCATCGGGATTTCCCATAACCATTGGCGCTAATGCCGCCGCCCAGGCAAAATAGTTACTGTCCAAAGATGCCAGCAGGCCCTCAATGTCCTCCCGGGAGAAGCCGCCTACATAGCCGTCGGTCGGGTCGTCCGTGTAACGGGGTGAAGGGGCAACCAACACCATATGCGAGAATCGGCCTGGGGCTTGGTTTGACGCGATGACGGCGATCATCGCGCTGACGCTGTGGGCAACAAGAATGACGTCCTCCAGCTCGAGGCATTCGCAAACTTCCAACAGATCTGCCGCATAGCCATCGAGCGACCCGTATTTTTGGCGGTCATACGCACTCATGTCAGAATGGCCAGCTCCAACATGGTCAAAAAGCACCAGCCGGTAGTCCTCTGCGAAATAAGGCAACAGCCTCCGCCACATATCCTGGTCGCAGCCGAAACCATGGGCGAACATCATCACCGGGCCGTTAGCCTGTCCAGTCACGGTGACATTGTTCCGGCGAATTACCGGGGAAGCTCCTGAGATTGCTGTCTCGACCATCTCCGTAACGACTCCCGTATTAGAGTGACGCGTTGTCGCAGATACTATCGTTGGGGCGATGCAGAAGCCATTGTTGTTGTTTAGAATCCGCCTTAGACTGGCGGGTTCCTGTGCATTGCCTGATGCCACGGGATACATGAGCGTGATGACTTGCTGGAGTCGTGGACGCGAAGGACGCCGGTTAAATCTTTGCCAGGGCTGGCCGCAGGGACGGAGCGTTGCTATGTGCTGATGGTCTGGCCCTTGCTTGATCTTGTCGATGACCTGCTGGTGTTTTTGTGTGCGATGTCCGGGTCGTCCTCCTGTGTCCCATCCCGGACACGAAACTCCACAGACTGGACTTTTACCTCGATACCCCACCTCCTCATCCAAGGAAGCGGAATGCAGGAGCTTGGCCAGCACGCTAAAGATGCCGCCTGTTATTTGGTCCCATATCCGAGGTTTAGTTGGGCAGGATGAGCTTGACCGTTGTTCCGTTGCCTGGGCGGCTCTCAAGGCAGATCGTTCCACCGTGGGCTTCGACGATTGCCTTGCTTAGGGGAAGACCCAGGCCGGCGCCTGGGATCGCGGTGTCGATGGCATGATCTGCTCGGAAGAATTTCATAAAGGCTTCTTCCTGTTCCTGCTCGGTCATGCCTACCCCCTCGTCGCGTATGGTCAGCACCACCGCCGTGTCCGTTCCTTGCAGGTTCACTGATACCTGGCTGTTCGGTGGTGAGAACTTGATGGCATTGGAGAGCAACTGGTCAACGGCTTTGGACAGCTGGCCGGAGTCAACGTCGACTGCGGTATCACCATCGATGCGGAGGCTGATCTTGATGTTGTGCACAGCGGCCTCTGATCTTGCTTGCTTGACGGAGTCCTGAATCAGCGGCGCAAGATATGTGGGCATGCGCCTGAGTTCCAGGTCTTTGGATGCGACCATCAGCAAGTCATTCACCAGCGACAGTAACCGTCTGGCGTTCCGCTCGATAACGTCGATGAACTTCGCATTTGACCCATCCCCAAGGAGCTCGAGGTAGCCAAGAATGGACGTCAGCGGCGTGCGGAGTTCATGGGACACAGTGCCGACAAACTTATCCCGGACGGTTTGTGCCTTCACCAACGCCGAAACTTCTGTGAAGGCCAGCACTGACCCTCTGGGCCGGTCTGCTTCGTCCAGCAACGGACGGGCAGCTATCGAGAAGGTCCGGGGCGCTTCACCGCTGCCGATTCGGACGAGCCTGTTGGTGAAACTGACACCCCGGGCAGCCAGAACAGCAGGGGAAGTATCTCCGTTCGAGTTCTCACGGTTACCGATGATAAACGGATTCGAGGCCTGTCCGGTTCGTTCTTCCGCCCACGACCGATCGGCTCTTAGCCGGCGGTTGGTGAGGATCTCGTTGCCGTGCGAGTCCATGACCCAGACGCCGACATTGATGGTTTCAAGAACGGTATCCAGCAGCTGACCCCGGTCTTTGGTTATCTCATGCAAACCGAAAAGTTCGAGGTCTTTCCGGCGGGTGGTTTCCCGGTGGGCGACCAGTCCCCGAGCCACCGCATGCCCGGTCAGGGCCAGACCCGCCATGATGACCGGGAAAACAACCATCCTGATCAGTTCAGGCCGTTGCACCTCCTCACCCGTAATGACGGGCGCCACGATCGTGGCAGCCAGCGGCGCCAGGACAGCTAAAGCCACTCGGGTCTTGCTCGTGCTGACCGAAAGCCAAATGACCGGGAACGTCATCAACAATCCCACAACACTGAGCACCGGGCCCGCAGCTTCGCGCATCAGAGCGACGACCACGCAGTCCACGACCGGAATCACAAGGAAACTACCCGGGCCAAGGCGCTTCCACGGCAGCAGGATGCAAGCCGCCAGAAGCACAATGTGCAGAACGATCACCAGCGAGAACATCGGATTCGTCAAGACGGCCGGATAGAACAAGGCCGCTAAGGAAACAATGAGCGTAGCAGTCAGCGTTAACGGCACCTGGCACAGAACAACCGCCCGGCGTATTCCCGTCCTGCCGAAATAATCCGCCAAAGGCAAGAAAACAGTTTCCCCCACTAACAAGGCACCCCCACCCAGTTCAGAGATTCGAAATCGAACCCCTATCGGCAAGCATACTAATGTCCTGCCAGACGACTCTGGGCTGACCAGGAACGAGAAAGTCCCCTGATGAAGGACCGGACGGGACGCCACCTACGAGACAAGAGATGAGAACAGGGATCTTTCCTCGGCGCTTGGCGTTGCCTCCACGGCACGCCCTCCTCGGCATATGATCTTGAGCCTTAACTGACCGATCCTGTAGGGGCGGGCCCCACGGTTTAAACGTCTGGGCGGAAGCAGAGGCGTATTGGGTGGCCGGTCTTGCAGTGGGCCGACACCCAGATCACACTAGCTGTTTGGTTGTACTTTCCCGATGACAGAAGCAGTTGGACGGTCCGTGACTGGTCAGGATGACTCGAAAATACGATCGACCAGAGATTCTCCTGCCTTGATCTCCCACTGATCGACCCAGGCATTCACACCCTGTTCTCGGATTCTGGTGGCAAAAGGAACAACGAACCTGGCTTTGTCTTCAGTCGCGTAGCTGATGAAGGCTTTGGGTGATGCCTCGGTCTTCATCGTCGTTCTGTCCTCAACCAGTGTGGCCAAACCCCGGTGAGGGATGAACTAGATGCTGGTGTGATGCGGCGGATATCAGGGCAAGCGAAGGTAATCCCGATCGTTCTCGACGATGTGGAGGTTCCACTCTCGCTCCAACATACGCTCTACCTTTCGGTACCAAGGGACGGTCTGGAGAAAGTTCTTGAGAAGGCTTTGCACTCAATCTTTGAAGTTGACAACAGGTCGCCCCTTGGGGCGCCGCCTGCGTACACAACTGTGAGTGAACTGCCTAAGGTGCTCCCAGATCCAGTAGATAACCTGGTCCTGAACGCCATTGCCGACCTACACCTCGACGATTCAGCCAACACGATCAATGACCAGTCACTTCTTGCTGGCCTCGCTGGGACGGATGTATCTGCTGATGCCATGAATGAAAGCGTGGAAATCTTCGAGGGGGAGCGGCGGATCACACGCCAAAAAATGCTGGGCGGCAATTGGTTTATCACAGATGTCAGCAGCAGAACGCTGCTGGAGGCTTTGGCCGCTCGGGGCGTCGATATCAAGGGACTACAGATGAGGCTGCTCACAGGGATCATCAATAGCCCGAGACAGGCCATTACATCCTTCGAAGAGCAGCCGAAAGCAGTAACTCGAGCCCTTTTAGACACCCTGGAGACTCGCGGTCTCATCAAGACGCAAACGATGATGAGCGGGCATGTGTTCATCCACAGTGTCTCAGCTGAAGCCACTCGGATAGTTCGCCGATCATGACGTGCCGTCGGGACCGGCCGGATCCACGCCTGGGGAATCATTGCTTTCATAAATGCCAAGTTTGCGGCTCCAGGCTTCTCTGCGCTAACTGATTCCACGCCCGTTGAATACGGTGCCACAAGTTGGCTCATGACAGTCATTTATCGCGAGGTTTGGTACAACATCCGGAACTGCTAAATGACGCCTCACGTGGCGCCTCGGGTTAGCGGGAGAGCGTCCCACCAAGAGTGTCCCGGTTCCAAGGAAATAGGACACGGCAACTCGATAGCTGTTAGCCAACGAGGCTTCTGTGCGGAAAGCGCCTACCTGAGAGATTGGTTCTTCCCCTTGTCGGGAGACGGTAAGGATGCTTAGCTTTGAGTGCCGGCCCGGGTCCTTCCTCATGTCTCCGGCAGGAGCCGTGGCCGGCCCAATGGCGCCCCTAGAACCCGGCCTTTTCTTGGTTGGCGATTGGGACTTTTTGGCCAAGGTTCCGCGGGCGCCCAAGGGCTTCGCGCCTATCGCCAGTGTTCTTGGATTGACCCTGATTCACTTGGTTTCCATTTTGCCCACAAATACCTCTGTGAATCCCGCCCTTTGGGAGTGGCCTGGTTCGCCGGTCCGGAGGCTTTAGGACAGGTGTGGCTCTTCATTACTGCCCCGCTGGTCGGCGCAGCGATTGCGGGTATCACGTATGCAATGTTCTTCCCCAACACCCAAGACGACTTCCTGGAGCGCTAGGGAACCAAGGGTGGGCCCGCGCCGCAGCCACGCTAGACTTACCGTGCGGCCAAGATATCCCTTCCGTGGACTCCCTTCGGCCTTAGCATGGTCCTCAGATGCGCCGACCGGGGGAGTGTGTGATGGGGCCGTTGGAATCATTTCAAGCGAGCACGAGGCAGAGTGGGCCAGCCCGAAAGGGATTGCCCTCGAAGACCCAGCGGAAGCGGTCTACGCGGCAACGAAAACTCGAGTTGGCGATTTTGCTGGTGCTGCTCGTCGCCCTGGCGCTTTCGGCTACGCCATGGCCGTCGGCAATGCTGATACGAAGTGTTTTTGAACGCGGGGCGCAGGCAACGATTGACGAAATGACGCCGTACGTTCCGGATACACCGCTGCAAACCCAGGCCGGCGTCGTGTACAAGCCCGGTTCCACCTTCGATGTATTCAGTCCTGCAGGCACTACTGCGCCCCTTCCTACTGTGGTGTGGATTCATGGCGGTGCTTGGATTTCCGGTGCCCAGCGTGATGTGAATCCCTATCTCCAGATCATTGCGGCCGAGGGTTACACCACCATTGGCATGAGTTATCCGATTGCCCCCGAGGCCACCTATCCCACGGCTGTGGGCGACATCAATGAAGCCCTTGCCTATATCAAGGCCCATGCCGCCGAGCTGAACGTGGACACCAGCCGCATCGTCCTGGCTGGCGACTCTGCCGGTGCGCAGCTTGCCAGCCAGATGACCACGCTCACCGTTAATCCGGAGTATGCCAACCTGATGGGAATCCAGCCTGCCCTACAGAAGTCGGAGCTGGCGGCCACCATCCTGCATTGCGGTGTCTATGACCTTCGGGCTATGGCGGACCTCAGTGGAATTGTCGCCTGGGGTTTCAAGACGTCCTTGTGGGCTTACACGGGCACGAAGGATTGGTCCGCTACGTACGCTGGCGCGACCATGTCCACCATCGATTTCGTGACCGATGACTTCCCGCCGACGTTCATCAGTGGCGGCAATGGCGACGGGCTCACGTGGCTGCAGTCTGTTCCCTACAGCAACCGGCTGAAGGACGCGGGAGTCCCGGTGACCGAGCTCTTCTGGCCGGCTACCCACGAGCCTGAACTACCGCACGAGTACCAGTTCCATCTGAACTTCGACGAGGCGCGCGAGGCGCGGGACAAGACATTCGACTTCCTCTCCACGCACGCGCCACGGAAGACCTCCTAGCCATAGGCGCGCACTGATCCTGATCGGATTAGTGTTCATTGCAGCCGTGATATGGGCTTTCGGGATCCTCCTGACTCTTAACCGGACAAGTCCAGATATCCAACCGCCCCGACCGGGAGCGTCAGGTAAGGACCACGAACCACGTACTCTCAGGGACGGACCATAGGCCCAAAAACGATGAATAGTGTGCGTGCAAAGCCCGTATAAGGGACGAGGCTCCACTGGGACGGCCAGCAACTGCGCGGCCAAGACGGGACGTTGCCATCAAGGAAGATACGACGTTGGGATTATCAACCGCAGCGTCGATGGCGTCGCTGGGCGTTGCAGCGTCAGCTTTGATTTGGTCGTGCGATTCTGGGCTGGCTTTGGAACCAGCCCCATCAATGAACTGTTGCCGGAGCGCAAAGTTGGATAAGAGGTTGCCTTTACGGCCCGAGGGTTTTGAATCCGACGACGGCTGGGGAGAGCTTCCCAGGGGGAAGCTCGTCGCCGCCGACTTCTAAATGCGTAAACACCGTGGTGTGATCGAAACACCCGTACCGTACCCGGTGGTGCGGCAGCTGTTGGAACACCGGGTTCTCCATCCCGTAGGCCCGGGGATCCACTGCAGAGCAGACATCACAGCAAAGCTGATGGAAGGTCACGTGCCTGCCAGCCGTCGATGACTTCCCGACGCCGTGGCCGCCTTTTTGCTTTGCACGCACCAGGGCATTCCCCCAGACTGGTGGCATGGAACCAACAGATGCCTTCGGCCCCCGAGACCGGAAGTTCGACCCGACCCGTCGCGGAACCTTCTTGCTTGGCGCAGGAGTGCTCGCAACCTCATTGATCGCCACGGGCAGCCCGGCATCCGCCCAAGAGAAGCTGTCCGGGAAAGGGCGCGCCCGTCCGCATCTGGACCGGTCGATCGCCGCCCTCGAATCGACTCAGGGCGTCACGATAGGGATCGTCGCGGGCCGATGGGGACAATCTGCTTATACCTATCGTGGCAGTGAAACGTTCCCGATGTGCTCTCTTTTCAAGACCCTCGCTGTTGCCCGACTGCTGCAAGACCACGCCTACGATGACGAGTTCTGGAAGCGCCGAATTCTGTTCCGTGAGGATCAGATCGTGGAAAACTCCGTGATTTGCGCCGCCGACGGGGACCGGGACATGAGCGTGGAAGAGCTCGCCGACGCTGCCCTGCGTTTCAGCGACAACACGGCCGGAAATCTCCTGCTCGAACTCATCGGCGGTCCAGCCCAAATAGGCGCATATGCGCGAGCTCTTGGCGCCTACTCCACACGTCTGGACCGCTGGGAACCAGAGCTCAACGAGGCGATTCCCGATGACCCCCGGGATACGAGCACACCCTCTGATATTCACAGACTCTACGAGGCCATCCTGCTCGGCGACGCCTTGAGTACCCTCGGTCAGGCCCGTCTTCGCGCCTGGATGCTCCGCAATACCACCGCCGGCAAACGCCTAGGGGCTGCGCTTCCACCTGGGGCTGAACTCGCGGACAAGACAGGCGCCGGCGATTACGGAGTCGTTAACGACGCGGGCGTCGTGTGGCAGGAAGGCCGTCCACCGCTAACACTGGCTGTGATGACCAAGACAGAAGATCCGGAGGCGGTCAACAACAATGACATCCTCGCCCGCGTTGGCCAGCTACTTTTCGCGGAGCTTCTCTAAAGAAGGCTCCGCACTGCTCAGCGAGGACGAGGATCAGCTTAGTTACGCTCTCCCCGGCAAACCCCGGTACGTGCGATTGATTGGGTTGTTTCTCCGCCACCGCTTTGGCCTATTCAATGAGTTTGAGCTCGGCTGGTTCCGGCCGCAGGGCCCTGCACGCAGGCATCGATCCTGGACATCGGCGCTACCGCGCTGTAATCAGATTTGAAGCACAGAAGATCAGGACAGATGGCTCACCAGCGTTTGGGAGCTAGGCGCCTTGATGTCGTTCTGGGCCGCAACGAGCTGAAAATTCTCTGGGCGGTGCGTCACGTTTTCGGTTTTCGGAGGTTTCATTAGCGACGGCGTTCATCGGCGCGGTGGTGTAGATGCCCTTCGCCCCTCGTGCAGGGAGGTCGTCACTTAGGAATGGGAACCCGTGATTCCTGCGGATTTACGGGTTTCCATTCCGGAACCGGCCGTCGTCACACCGGATATACGTCCTGGGAGGCGTGTCTACCGGGTTTCAGGCAATCATGCAGTGATGCGAGTATCTGGTTTGTCCGTTCGATGGCCAATCACCGGGCCGCCGGTTATCCTTGGTCTCACAGGATGCTGTGGGGAGCAGAAATGGAAACAGTTGCTGTTGGTGGGAAGGGCGCGATCGGGCTCGGGGCTGAAGGAATAATCCATCTCGCCTGGAGCCCGGGAATTGTTCTGGAAGCAGAGGACGTGCACTTGGCCATGGCGATGGTCAATGAGATCGCAGGGCACCGTGAACTGCCGATGCTGGTCGATATGGGCAGTACCCATGCCGTGACCCGTCAGGCTAAGTCGGTTTTTGTCATTCCGTGTGCCGCCTCGCGCATTGCCTTGCTGGGCTCGAGTGCGGTGGATCGGGTCATCGCCAATTACACCATTGGACGGCAACATGGATTGCCCTGTCCTACCCGGTTCTTCACCTCCCGGAGCGAGGCCATCAGTTGGCTGCTCAAAAGCACGGATTCCTGACCAATGCACCCCTTGGTCCTGATCGTACTGGTGTTATTTGTAGCCATGGCCTGGGTATTGGGCATCTTGCTGGCCCTCATCCGATTGGCCGACTCTCAGGCCGAACATCGCGACACCAGTGACGGCGCTGCGGCCGGGAATGCCGACAAGAAAGTCTTGAACGAACCGATTGATCCTGCGTTGGCGGGCCTTCGCAATTACTAGACATACTTGCTAAATTGTTGGAGGGCAACGTAGGGGGCAAAGCGGGTAACAATCCGTTCCAGCGTCCTCAGCGCCGGATGTTTTCCGGTAACGGAATCGGCCCCCTGATTGACCATTACGTGCGCGAGGGCGGCGTTTTTCTTGGAGATTGTGGCGGGGGAGGATTGGTCCCAGGCTGTTGATCAGCTGGCGGACTCGGCTGGTGCCTCTGAGGATCTTGAGGCTTTCCTCGATGGGATGGCCGGTCTTGGTGCGACAGTGACGTCCCGCTCGACCGGTACACGCGTCGAATGCGCTGTGACCCTGGGAAGACGGAAGCGGCCCACCACCATTGGCGGCAGCAGCGACCAGGCGATGCTGCTCGCCGGAATCGATCAGGAACTGGAACAGGGCCCCGGCATCGACGCGTGGGAAAGCGGGCGCTCCATCCTCCTTGATGATGCCGGGGCATCACCTCAATGGGGTGACCATTGTGGAGCGATGAACGCGGCCGGACTGCGCAGCGCACTGGCTGTGCCCCTGGAGCTAGATCAGGACTGTAAGGCTGTCTTGAATTTCTTCGCCTCGGCCCCAGGGGCGTTCACCCGCCAAGCTGTCGCCGACGCGCTGGCCTTTGCAGCGGTCGCTGGCAAGGCTTTACGAGTGTCGATCAGGATCACGGCGCTGGGGGAGAGCGTAGGAGACCTCGAGGCGGCTCTGAGGAGCAGGTCGATGATTGATACTGCCTGCGGGGTGATCATTTTCCAGAACCGGTGCACGCATGATGAGGCCTTTGCCATCTTGCGGAAGGCATCCAATGACCGGAACCAGAAGCTGCGCGACCTGGCCAGGAACCTCCTGGACGGCATGGGCACAAAGGACCACAGGCAGGCGAGGAATTAGTTGGCTGGCCCTGTCACGCCGGGGAGGTCTTCAAGTGCTCAGCGCACCGGACCGCTGTCCAGGTCCTCCATCGCCCAGGCAATGAGGTCGAGCTCGGAAGGGTGCGGCCTCAACGCTTCGTGCACGTAGGCATCCAATTCCAGGGGGGAGGCGTTTCCGCCTTCTCCCCAGTATTTGATCCACAACCACTCAAGGGTGATGGTGTTCTTATCCAGTAGGAATCGTGCGCTCTTTCGAGGGTCATGCATCTTTACGACCCCGGTGCTATCGACTAGGCCTCCTGCATGCAGGCCGAATAATCAGCCTGCTTAACAATTAACGCTACACGTTCACCCCGGGAGAGCTAAAGGCCAAGTCCCGTTGGCATTGGCTCCCGGGGTGCGAACCGGTGATCTGTTGCCGGAACAGGCAAGAGCGGGCATACGCGGCTTCAGGGGATGTTCCTTTCAATTGCGCCGTACCTTCGAAGGTCCGCATGTCTTTGCTCTGGCGGGGATAGATTTGCCTCGTAATGCCCACTGAACAGAGAGAGATGTCATGCATAAATCACTCGCGTCCCGGCTTGGGGCCGAAGCTTTGGGGACATTCGTCCTCGTCTTCGGAGGATGCGGCAGCGCGATTTTGGCCGCCAAAGTCCTTACGGACGATCGCGTTAACATGGGAATCGGATTTTTGGGGGTGGCCTTGGCGTTTGGTCTGGCCGTCCTGGCCATGGCGTACGCCGTGGGCCATATTTCGGGCGGACACTTCAACCCGGCAGTGACGATCGGTGCTGCTTTGGCCGGCCGCGTTGAATGGAAGGCCGTCGGACCGTACATCATCACTCAGGTCCTTGCCGCGTCGCTGGCAGGTGCGGCCTTGTTCGGTATCGCTTCAGGAAAAGAGGGCTTTGATCCTGTAGCGTCCGGGTTCGCCTCCAACGGCTACGGTGACCGGTCACCGGAAGGGTACTCGCTTATCGCTGCCCTGCTCACTGAGGTCATTCTGACCGCGATCTTCCTATACATCATCCTGGGCAGCACTGACTCACGCGCTCCCAAGGGCTTCGCCCCCGTCGCGATCGGTTTGGGCCTGACTCTGATCCACTTGGTATCCATCCCGGTGACCAACACCTCGGTGAACCCTGCCCGATCTCTGGGTGTGGCGTGGTTCGCAGGGCCGGAGGCTTTGGGGCAGGTCTGGCTGTTTATTGTGGCCCCGATCATCGGCGCCGCGATCGCCGGCATCACCTACAAGATGTTCTTCCCCAATACCGAGGACGTTGTCCTTGAACGTTAGGAACTAACGCTGCGACCCGGAGCGGATTATGGCCCATGCGGGCTTGTCCGTGGTTCGCGGAGAAGGACCAGCCGAAGGCCGGCACCCGAGAGGGTGCTGGCCTTCCCCATAAGCAGAGACTTGGTCCATCGGCATGCTTCCACCAACCCTGGCAAGCCAACATTCTCGTGGGAGCTGCTGGAATTGCTTTGATGCTTCAGGCGTCCTTCCGGCGGATGGCCCACAGCGAACGGATGGCGTGGACGGCCAGGACGACGACGAAGAGTGAGATCACCAGGAGTGCTGCGGATGCCGCGACGATGAGTACCCCCAGGAAGTGCACGACCAACACGGTCGGCATGATCAGGGTGTGGGCGTCCAATAGTTCCATCTCTCGTTCCTCGTTAAGGCTTCCTGGGTGGCGGGCCGTGCCTGCCCGTACGTGCCGGTGGTGCCGGTACGTCAGGTGGTTCCCGCCAGCGCGTCGAGTACTCCGGTCGGTGTCGTGGTCAGGGACTCGTACCTGATGTCCGCCCGGCCCCAGGGAACATGCTTGTTGTTGATCAGGGTTGCCTGGCAGTAGGCCAGTCGTGCATGGTTCTCGCCGGTGCGTTGCATCAGCACAGTGATTGTATTGCCCTGATAGGCCAACGACGCGCTGGTGCCATCGAAGGCTTCCTGGCAGCGAAGACCCAACTCGACCAGGTCCGTCCATCCCGGAGTGAGCCCGTGCGGGAGAGCCGGGAGGGTGATTCTTCCGATCACGAAGCCATCGGGGTCGAAGCCCGGAGAGGCGTAAAGCTCGTGGAGTACCCGGGTGAAATGTTCATAGGTGGGCAGGTCCGTGAGGGGATCAATGCACGATTCCGCCTGAATGGTGTTGCTTGCGGTGACCCATCCCTCGGTGAGCCGCTGCTGGATGGCGGCGTCGGCGTGGGTGCCGCTGGCGGTGAAGAATGCTGCCAGGTCTTCGATGGTTTCGGTGATGCCGATTCCCTGCATGGCGCGGGCATATCCCAGGCAGTGCGCGGGCTGTCCCAATGGCAGCCCTTGGGTGTGGGCTTTGGTGAGGCCTGTGGTTTCCGGGACTTCCCAGTCGTCGTCAAAACGCCAGCTGTTACCAAGGCTGATTGCTTTCCAGCTGTGCTGGAGCATGTCGGCGTCGAGGGGGCGGTTACACCGCAGCATTCTTGTTCGGGCTTTCTCAATAGGGGAACGGTGCATCCGGCGTTTCGTGGCGGTATTACCTTTGGCTTTTTCAGGGACGGTTAAAAGGACACAACTGAGTAAATGACGCAGCTGAGTGAGGGGGTATTAGCCCATTTCAGGGGTCGAGGGATACGTACCCACAGAACGGGCACGTAGACCAAAATTTCCCAACGGGTTCAGTGCAAAGCAGTCCTGGGCTGATTGGTGGCTTCAGGCGGCCATGGCGTGTACCGGTGCCGGGTGGGTGAGTTCTTCGACAGCGTGCAGCATCTCGGTGATCCAGCGTTCCGTGGAGTCCGTGGCGGGGCGGCTGAGGTAGATCCCGGATCCGGGCAGGTCCAGTACCGCGATGGGTTCGCTGCCGGTGGAGTTGGGCCCTGCGTACAGGGTGAGCTTTCCAGCGGTTGTTCCTGCTATGGAGAAGCAGAGTTCGGTTCTGGAAGCCAGAGATGATTCCCACGCCGCGATCGAGGCGGGGGTGTATGTAGTGATGGCCATTCTGTCCTTTTTCATCGGGCTTCTCTTATGTACTCAACGCCCGAAAGCGGTAATCGTGACGCAGTTCCTGGAAACTTTTTTGCCGAACCTCGTTCCGGGATGCAAAAGCGGTGCCGGGTTGGTCGAGTGGAAGCATCCCGCACCGCTTTTGTGTTCCGGGGTGTGCCGGGGAAGGGGGTTTGGTCGAGCTGTTGTCAGAACGCAGGAGAGCCCGGGACGCTTGTGGCGTCCCGGGCTCTCCCTCTTTATCTGCCTTCTATGTCAGAGCCGATGGGCTTTGACTGCTAGGCGCGGCGCCGGCGGGTTACCAGGGCCAGTGCGAGCCCTCCGAGCAGCAGCGCTCCGCCGATGCCTGCCACCAGCAGTGACACGCCACCGGTGACGGCCAAAGGAGTTCCTTCGTCCTTGGCCGCTGCCTTGGTTTCGGTGTCATCCTCGGGCGAGAACACAGCCCCGTCAGGGCCGGAGCCCTTGGCGGCGGCGACGTTCCGGATCGGGTTGCCGGAGGCCACATCAGCGGCCTGAACGGTGTACGAGGCCGTGCAGGTCACCGACTGTCCGGGAGCCAGGACGGTTTCCGGGCAGGTGATGCCGATGCCGGCTTTCTCGAGCATGGCGTCATCGATGCGGATGCCTTCAACGGTCACGGTCCCGGTGTTGGTCACCGTGAACGTGTAATTGATGGTTTCCCCGGCGTCCGCTGCGTTGTCGCCGTCCTTGTCGGCCAGGACGTTGTCCTTGGCCAGGTGCAGGCCCTGGACGACGTTGGTCGGCGTGGAGACGCTGTCCGGATCGGACGTGACCTTCTCGAGACCGGTCGGCGGTGTTCCGGTGGCGGTGGCGATGTTATCGACCGAACCGGCGTTCACCTCGGCCTGGGTGACAACGTAGAGGTTCTCAGCAGTGCAGGTCACCGATTCCCCGGGTGCCAGGACGGTTTCCGGGCAGATAACCGCCCCTACCTTGGGATCGTTGACCACCACATCAGTGATGGTCACGTTTCCGGTGTTGGTGACCCTGAACGTGTACTTGACGCCTTCGTTGAGGTCGGCAAGCTTGTCGCCGTCACCGTCGAGCAGTTCAGCGAACTTCTCGATGCTCAGCTCAGCGGCACGGGCAATGTCCGTGGTCGTTGAGTCCTCGTTCGAGGTCGTCGTTTCGTTGTCGGGGTCGGTTCCGGTTGCCGTGGCAACGTTGTGAACCTCTCCTGAGTCAACATCGGCCTGCGTGAGCACGTACGGCTCGGTAGCAGCGCAGTTCGTGGAGGCACCGACAGCGAGGTCGGCCGCTTCGCAGTTCACAGACCCAAGGAGCGGGTCGTTGACCTTGATCTGGCGGACCGGGACGTTGCCGTCGTTGGTGACCTTGAACGTGTAAGCGATCGTGTCACCGGCATCCGGGACACCGTTGCGGTTGGCGTCCTGGATTGCGCCGGCTGTCTTCTCCAGCGTCAGGACAGGAGCCTGCTCCGTGACCGGAGTGTTGGTCGTATCCGGGTCGGAGAGAACCTCATCGGAATCCGGGTCAACACCACTCGCGTGGGCGGTGTTGCGCACCAGCTGTGCCTTCTCGTCCGCTGCAGTGATCGTGTACACGGCTGCTGCAGCACAGGTGGCCTTCGCGCCCGGAGCCAGTTCGGTGACATCGCAGTTCACTGTTCCGACAAGGGGATCCACCACGGCAATGTTCTTGACCGGGACGTTGCCGTCATTGGTGACCGTGAAGGTGTAGGCGATGGTGTCGCCGGCGTCGGTGATGCCGGAGTTGTTCATATCCACCGGAGCGGCTGCGAACTTCTCAATCTCCAGGGACGGGACCGGAAGAACAACCTTGGTGGTGGTTGTATCCGGTTTTGACGTCACCGGATCACCATCAGGATCAGTGCCCTCCGAGGTAGCGGAGTTATCCACCGAACCCTGCACTTCGTCGGTTTCGCTGACGATGTAGGGGGCGTCTGCTGCGCAGTTGATGGACTGGCCGGGGGCCAGGGTCGTTGCTTCGCAGGTGACTGCGCCGGCCTTGGGGTCGTTGACTTTGACGTCGTGCAGGGGCACGTTGCCGGTGTTGGTGACCACGAAGGTGTAGGCGATGGTGTCGCCGGCGTCGGTGATGCCGGAGTTGTTCTTATCGACCGGGGTGCCGGCCGTTTTTTCGATGGACAGTGCCGGTGCCGGTGCGGTGACCGGGGTTTCGGTGCTGTCTTCGTTGGAGGTCACGCCGCCGTTGTCCGGGTCGGTTCCGGTGGAGGTGGCGGTGTTGATGACCTTGCCCGCGGTTTCGTCGGTTTCGCTGACGATGTAGGGGGCGTCTGCTGCGCAGTTGATGGACTGGCCGGGGGCCAGGGTCGTTGCTTCGCAGGTGACTGCGCCGGCCTTGGGGTCGTTGACTTTGACGTCGTGCAGGGGCACGTTGCCGGTGTTGGTGACCACGAAGGTGTAGGCGATGGTGTCGCCGGCGTCGGTGATGCCGGAGTTGTTCTTATCGACCGGGGTGCCGGCCGTTTTTTCGATGGACAGTGCCGGTGCCGGTGCGGTGACCGGGGTTTCGGTGCTGTCTTCGTTGGAGGTCACGCCGCCGTTGTCCGGGTCGGTTCCGGTGGAGGTGGCGGTGTTGATGACCTTGCCCGCAGCCTCATCAGCAGCGGTGATCGTGTACGGCATATCTGCCGTGCAGTTCGTGGAAGCACCAGGTGCCAGTGAGGAGGCCTCACAGGTGATTGTGATCCCCGGATCCTGGCTGCTCAGCAGGTCATCGGTGATGCCGATGTTGTTCACCGGCAGGTTGCCGCTGTTGGTCACAACAAAGCTGTACGCGATGGTGTCACCGGCATCGGTCAGACCCGAGTTGTTGACGTCCACCGGGGTACCGGCGGTCTTCTCCAGGGTCAGGGCCGGGGCGGCCGCGACCGGGGTGGTGGTGGAGTCATCGTCCGTGGCGTTCGGCAGGCCCGTGGCCGTGCCGGTCGCGGTAGCCGTGTTCAGGACTTCACCGGCGTTGACGTCCTCCTGGGAGAGCGTGTACGCATCGGCGGTGCAGGTGACGGTCGCGCCGACAGCCAAAGGACCGGCCGGGCAGGTAACAGCGCCGACCTTCGGGTCGTTGACCGTGACGGTTTCCAACGGCACGGTGCCGGTGTTGGTCACGTCGAAGGTGTAGGGGATGGTTGACCCGGCGGTGTTACCGCTGAGGTCTCCTGCCTTCTTATCCAACGTCAACGCAGTAACCATGGCTGAGTTGGTGAACGTACACAGCACCGCGACACCGTCGGATCCGGCTGCGGGCATGGTGAAGCTGCCCGTCGCGCCGGTACCGGAAGCGATCGGGGCGCCGGTGTTGTCGTTGATGCAGGCCCAGCTGGAGGCATAGCTGCCACCGGTGCCGGTCCCGGACTCGGAGATGGTGTAGGTGGTTCCAACACGGCCGAAGACCGGGCCGACAACCTCACCGGGCTGGACTTGAAGTCCTGCTTCGTTGCCCGTGGTGGTTGCCTTGATCCCTGCCCCGGGCAGAGTCCCGCCGGTCAGTGCCAGTGTGGCCTGGTCCGAGGGTGCTACACGGCCGTTGGGGAAGTCTTTCTGGACGGTGATGGTGTTCGGTGTCGCGCAGGAAGCAAGGTCAACGGACCCGGCCTGGGAGAACGGCTTGGTGCTCGTGACGGCACCGCTGACCGGGTCAACCTGACGGAGGGTATCGGAGCTGCCCAGGTACAGGAGCCCGTCCCCGCCGAAGGCGATGCCGTTGACCGGCTGCGGGGTGGCGATGCCAACCATTTCGGAGGCACTGACCGCGGTGGGAGCGCCGGCGGTGGTGGGCAGCTGCTGCTGGATCACCGAGAGGATGCTCTGGGAGGTGCCACCGCCGACGACGTACAGGCGGCCTTGCCGGTCGAAGGCCCAGTCGCCGTTGGCTCCGGCGTTGGGGATGTCGCCGCTGGCGACCAGACCGATGGAAGTGTTGGTGGCGGTGTTGAAACCGTAGATGCGGACGTTGTTGCCGCTGAAACCACCGTAGTAGTAGAACCCGGTGTCCGGGTTGATCGCACCGTGCGTGACCGGGGTGCCGGCTTCACCGGCACCGAGAGCGGTGGTGGTGTTGGAGGCGCGGTCATGACGGTAGATGGTCCGGCCCGTGTCACCGGTGTTGGGCAGGACACCGAACGCGGCGCTGCCGTCAGCGGCAATGCCAAGACCATTGAGGTTCTGGTTGGACCCGTTGATGGTGAAGTTGCCAACACTGCTCTGCACACCGGTGTTGGTATCGACCTGCCACAGGTTGCGCTCTCCGGCGCCCTGGATGGAATAGACCGAGGCGCAGCTGAGCGCATCTGCAGCCGTCGCCGGGGCCGCCGTCAGCACCAGTCCACCACCGGTGAACATGCCAGCTACCAGGGCGCCGCTGGCCACAAGCCCCAGCGCCTTCTTCGTCGTGGCCGTGCCGTTGCCGGACTTGGCCCTTCGGCGGACCGGCGTCAATGCCCGCCTGCCTGTTGGTCTCTTTGAATGTGGACTGGACGCAGGACCTGATGTCCTGCCGCCGAGCCCGTTAGTGCCGTCAGCCAATTGCTGCACCCCTTACAGGTGTCGGTGGGAGCGGAAGTACTCTTCCCCCAGAGATTCGGGACGCATCTTCGCCAGTTCGAGACTGCGCATAAGAGCCACCCCCCATTTGTTCAGCTCCGTTCGGCGCTGAACGTGTTCATTGCTTCATCGGCACGCACCAGGCGTGCTGAACCACTCTCGGTCTGGTTGCCTCCCAAAGCTCGTGATGCCCTTCCGGGCACAGCTGAAGCACCCGCCCATGGCTGGACGTGCGCGCAGGAAAGTCCGGTCCCGACAGGGACTGAACATGGTGGATCACGCGGAGGCAAGAGGCCTCCATGGTGTAAACGTCAGTCAGATGGAATCGTGACGCGAAAAATCAATAAAGTTTTTTCAGACGTTCAAACAGGTCAGACGACGAGGCTCGGACCTAGGCGCGGCAGAACCACCACCACCACGGGCAGGGCTCTTCCGGGGTGTCCGTGATCGTCGGTGTGGGAGTTGGTGTGGGATCCGGCGAAGTCGGCGGAACCGTTGCACTCGGTGTCGGAGTAGGAACCGGTGTCGAGGTTTGAGTTGGGGCAGGTGTTGGGGTTGCCGTTGGCTCTGCCGTGGCAGACGGGCTGCCCGAGGGGCTGGTCGTTGGTGGTGCGGTGCTGGATACCGGAGGCGTTGTGGGGCTGGGGGTGACGGTCCCCGTCGTTGCGGGTGCGGGAAGCGTGCCCGTTCCGGTCGCCGCCGGGGAGGGCATTTCAAGCATTGTTGTTGAGGGCAGAGGGTCCTGGCCGGTTGCCGATGGGAGGGTGGTCGGAGATGTCAGATCCCGGACAGTGACCGGCATGGGAGCCTGCAGGGCCTTGCTCCCGGGTGCATCTGCAGCCTGTGGCAAGTCGCTGGCACCGCTACTGCTGGTGCCGATGCCGTTCGGTTGGCCTGATCCGGGGGCGCTGTCTGCCTGGCCTCCTGCGGAACCGGGACCGACTTGGGCCGGTGCGCTGCCGGCCTGGCTTGCGGAACTGGTCGTGCCCAGACCCATACCCACCGCAACCGCGCCGGTGGCAAGACACGCCACAATGGCAACAGCAGCTGCCCAGGCACCGATGCCCATTCCTGCCGAGTGCGCAGCACCCTGCCCAGCGGCTGGGACCGGGTTGGCTGCGCCCGCTCCTGCTGATCCGGCCACGCCGGTGGGCAGAAGGGCAGATCCCGGGGCCAAACCCAGGATCCAGGGACCAACGGCTCGCCGCATGGTCGAACGCACATCTGTCAGGGCAGCGATGGCAGCCGAACAGGGCAGGCATTTATCCAGGTGCTTGCGCAGCCGCAGATCCTCGGCCGGGCTCAGCCCATCAGCGACGGACTTGGCCAGCAGGGGCAGATATGGTTTGCAGGACTCCTCCAACGATGAGCCGACATACGCTTCAAGGTAGGCTTGGCGCAGTCCTTTGCGGGCGCGGGCGGCCACGGCAGAGACGGCATTTGGTTCGAGACCGAGCAAAGGCCCGACCCTGCGGGGAGGTTCCCCTTCAACGTCCACGTGCCAGAGCACGGTTTGCCAGCGGGAAGGCAGGGACGTGAACGCCGCTGCAGCCAGCTGGAGATCTTTTTCCTGCAGGATACGGTCGTAGCCGCGTTCATCATCAGGAGTTTCGGCCGGGTCCTCGACCAGCTCTTCACGGCTCGCACCAGACCAGTGATCAGCGGCGCTGGTCTTGACTGCTGTGAGCAGGTACGGGCGGAACGGGCCCTGCGGGCCTTTGCCGCGCCTGATCGCGCCGATGACTTTCAGGAACGCTTCGGAGCAGATGTCGTCAGCGTCAAATTCATTGCCGACCACCCGCCGGGCGAACAGCAGCGCTGCAGGCATGTGCCGGCGGTATAGTTCTTCAACCGCCGCTTCGTTGTTCTGTTCAACCAGCGCGATGAGATCCTCATCGGCGGCGTTCCCGGGAGTGAAGATCCCCTGGTCCCCGGTGCCGCTCATCGGAGTTCCCGGTCTGTCGGAAAGCCGAAAACGGCAGCGGTCAGCAGTAAGTGCCTGGTAGTCATTGTTCTGTTGTTCCCCATCGCGAGCCCCATCGGCGTACCGCCGGAAAAGGGTCGCACCCCCTCCGGTACCTCTCAAACACGCCTTCAGGGACCGTGCCGGCGCTCACGCAAGGGGATGAGACGACATCCCCGCGGAGCGGCGGGCAGTGGTGAACAAGTCCTGTGGGGCGAGCATCGAATGCCGTCCACGAGCATCCTATATGAAAAATATGAACCCTTATTAGCGGGAGTTCACTCTCGGTTCATGTGTGCGGATTAGTGTTTCCCCAGCTCGTGGCCGGTTGAGGGGAGACCCGCCCTGTCGCCGCGAGTGCGGAAGGTGTTGGTGTGACGGCTGCACCCGTCGGTCCGGAAGCGAATCGTGACGCCGAACCGCCAAAATTCCCCGACGCTGATAACGACACGGAAGCCCGGTTCCCAGGGTTACAAGCGGATCTCCAGACACAGCAGCCAGCAATCCCGCCCGGGCGCCGGCGGGGGAGTCGGTGCCGGCGTTGCTGTCGGCGGCGGAGGAGGGGAAGGTGCCGGCGGCGTGGTGGGGGTGGGCTTCACCGTCGGAGGTGCCGGTGTTGAGGGTGCGGGGGCAGGGGCCGACGCCGGTGGGTTGGTTGGCGGGGTTTTGACCGGAGCCGCTGTGGGGGGTGGCGGCGGGATGGCGGCAGGATCAGTCGAGGGGGCGGCGGTGAGCTGAACCGACGCGGGGAGCAGCACTTCCTTCGCAGCATTGGTCTTGGGAGGAATGACCGGAACGCCGGACGGGGCGGGTGCCTGTGTCCGGTCAAAGACCGGTGCAGAAGCCAGTGGCGTGGAGGGGTTGACCGGGGTTTCAGGTCCCATCGGAGCGACGCGGGCCGGGGCAGCGGCTACTCCCGGAGCTATCGGATCGACCGTACTTGTATTGAGCCCGACGGCCGCGCCGGTCACGACGCATGCCGCTGCGGCCACTGACGCTGCCCAAGGACCCAGTGCCAAGCCCGAGGAGTGCGTGGCAACCTGCTGGGCGACCACGACGGCAGGAACGGCAGGGGTGAAGGTGAGCGGGGCTGCCGCCAACCCCAGGAACCAAGGGCCGACGGCTCGCCTCATCGTGGATTTGGCGTCGGCCATCGCAAGGACCGCTGCCCTGCAGTCAGGGCATTCTTCCAAGTGTTTTTGCAGCCGCAGATCCTCGGCAGGGGACAGGCCGTCAGTGACGGACTTGGCCAGCAGCGGCAGGAACGGTTTGCAGGATTCCTCAACAGAGGAGGCAACGTACGCTTCCAAATAAGCCTGACGCAGGCCTTTCCGAGCCCGGGCCGCTACCGCCGAGACAGCATTGGGTTCAAGACCCAACAAGGGGGCGACCCTGCGGGGAGGTTCGCGTTCGACGTCAAGGTGCCACAGCACCGTCTGCCATCGTGCCGGCAAGGAGGCGAACGCCACGCTCGCCAGGTCACGATCGGTCCCGTTCAGAACGTGGTCGAAACCCGGATCATCCACTGGGGTGTCCATCGGGTCCTCGAACAGCACCACACGGGACTGGGCCGTCCAGTGATCAGCGACACAGGTCCGTACAGCCCGGAGCAGGTACGGACGGAAAGGCCCGTCAGGGCCGTTGCCGCGTTGGATGGCCCCGATAACTTTGAGGAAAGCCTCCGAAGCGGCGTCATCGGCGTCGAAATCATTACCCACAAGCCGGCGGGCAAAGGACAGCCCCGCGGGAAGATGGCGGCGGTAAAGCTCCTCGACAGCGGCGTCGTCACCCTTTTCCACACCCCTGATGAGATCCTCATCCGATGAAGCCGCGGACTCCCGTGACGTCGAATTACCCGGTTGGGTCATCGCGCTACCCGGAGCGCTTTCCGCGGCGTCTCCGAGGCAGGCGGCACCAAGTGCTCGGCTTCATTCTTCGTGCTGTAGTTCCCCCAAAATACTCACTTACTTGCTCTGCCACCGATGCGGACCCTTGCGCTTAGCGTGTCGCTTTCCGTCGTTCGCCTGGCAGATCGACGTCAGCCTATACAAATAATTGGGATCGCTCTCAACTAAGAGATGACTCCCTCTTTCCCCGGTGTTCTGGTGGTACTTGTGCGGAATCCAACACGAAAGCGACGGCCGGCAATGGTCAGGGGGGACACGTATCCGGTCGCCGCTTCGTGTTCCCGGCACAGCGCCAGGAGAGTTGGATAGCAGCACTAGCTGGTCTCGACAGCAGGCCCGGCCCAAGGACCGGGGAATGCCTCCACGATTTATACCGGCCCCGGCCCGAAACGTGACGCTCGAAAACACAAAAAGTTTCAAAAACTGACATCAGCCCAGGAAACCGACGCAGAGAGTCCGGATGTTAGAGGTGTTCCAAGTTCAGGTTTGAGAGCCGGGTACCAGGCATCTCCGTCCCTGCCCGGTTAAGCATCACGGTTGCCACCAGTGAGGCGAGGGCCTTGAGCGCATCAAGAACGACGGCGATGGCTTCGGCCGGCGTTGCGGTGGAGGTGTGAACTTCTTCACCGTTCAAGGTGGCAGCATCAACGCGCCGAATCATGAATTGCCGGTCGATCTGGCGAGCCGCCGTTCATCTAAGATTTCAAGGTCAAACCCTGTGCGGATGCGGAAAGTCACCATGGACTCGAGTCCGACACGCCGCTGACATTCTCACCGCCTGCTGCAACTCTCCGCGAATCCGCCGGGCAACGCGAGGAGCTTCGTTGGAGCGTCTTATGTTTGCCCCTGTCAGGACACCCTTGCCCTGCGGGGTACGGTTTTATGGTGGCTACACGAACAATCATCACTCTGCACGACGACCTGGACGGCACGGACGCGGAAGAGACCATCGTTTTCTCCCTCGACGGCAGCGACTACGAAATCGACCTCAACAGCACCCATGTCAAAGAACTACGGGATTCCCTAAGCCCCTTTGTAGCTGCTGCCCGCACATTGAAACAATCCGCGACTTCCCGCAGCCGCGGAACCAGGAACTCCAAAATCCGCGCCTGGGCAAAGGAAAACGGCATCAACGTCGCAGCCCGGGGAATGATCAGCGCCCACGTCCTCGAACGTTACAACGCTGCACACTAAACAACCCGGGAATCCTGACAGTAGGCGTTCTGGAAGCGCAACCCCATCCCTCGCTGGACGGCTGACATCAAGACCGACTGCTGACCATCAGAAGGGCAGGCCCCGATACAACGCGATCCGAAGCCTCGCACGGCCTCCGCTTTGACGGTTTTGTGGGCAGAATGGGCTTATGTGCGGCAGATACGTGATGTGCAAAGCAACGAGCGACCTTCTGAGCCGCTTCGAGGCCAAGGAAGTTGAAGGCAGCCCGCCAGGGCCGAGCTGGAATGTCGCCCCGACCCAGAACGTACCGATCGTGGCCGAACGCCTGGACGAGGGAACGCTCGATCGGCGTCTACTGATCGCAAAATTTGGTCTGGTGCCGTCTTGGGCAGAGGACGCCAAGATCCAAGCTTCTCTGCACTAAATGTGCCTTGCTTAACTGAACGGGACAGGAGTGTCTCGTTCTGGGACATGTCCCAGTTCTAAGGAAGTGGGACATGCTGGGGTAGCTGTTTAGGACCCCATCGCTGGGGCTGTTTTGCAATCGGGGTCTTATAGAAATCAGAACGGCGGATGCAGGCTTTGGGAAGGACGCCGAGGATTTGCCCAGCTGAGTTGGCCTCAGCTTGTGCCGGAGTTCGCGGAAATCAGCAGTACGTAACTGGCCGTGCCGCCTACGATGCTCAGCAGCACGTTCGCTTTCCAGAGGTGCAGCACTGTTGTGACCACCACTCCTAGCATTGCCGGAACCACGCTTGCCGGGTCGATAACGTTCACGTGACGGAGGGTGTAAACAGTCAAAATTACCATGACGCCGATCGGGATGCGTTCAGCCACGTAGGGCAGGAGCTTACTGCTGCGTATAGGTGCGAGGATCGCGAACGGGAGTGCCCGCAATCCCCATGTCACTCCCGCGGCCACGATTGTGACGGCCAGGAGGTATTGGGTATCATCCACGACGCCACGTCCAGTGCTTCCATCCGTAGGAGAGAAGGAGCAGGGCAACCAATGTTCCCATTGCGGGCAGGATCATCGCGTCACCGGCAAAGACCACGAAGAACAGGGCACAGGCCAGCGCAACAAGCGGAATGGGCACAGAACGGCGCGCGCGGTAGGCGTCGATGCCCAGCACGAGAAAAAACGCAGTGATCGCGAAGTCCAGCCCCATCACACCCGGTGGGACGAGGGAACCGGCGAGTACACCGACAGTGGCGCTAACCACCCAGTTCACGTAAAAGACCGTTTGGATCCCGAGGATGCGCGCACCGGTCCATTGGCGTGCTTCGGGATGTGCGGTCAGAGCCCAGGCCTCATCGCAGAGAATGTACGTGCTCAGCACCCGGAGGCTGCGGGAACGGATCTGTCCGAGAGGGAATGAGAGCGCGTAGAAGACGTGCCGGAAGTTCACCAACAGCGCCGTCAGCGCAATCGAAGTCAGCGGCGCGGCCGCTAGCACCATGCCAACGAGCAGGAATTCAAGGGAACCGGCGAAAATCACGCCCGTAAACAGCGGGGCGGTCCACCACGGCAGATCGGACTGGGAGATAAGTACCCCTAGAGCCATCCCCAGCGGGAACATCGCTACCCCGGCGGGGAGCGCTACCCGGATGCCCCCGAGGATACTTGGGATGCCCGTCTCCTCAAGCTCCGCTGCTGTTTCTGTCATAAAGCAATCCTAGAAACAATTGTGCGAAACGTGGTTGCTGGTTTGTGTCCCCAAAGGGCATAGTAAGCAATGTGAGAGAACCAGACGCACTAGACTTAGCAATTATTGAGCAGTTGCAGTTGGACGGTCGCATCAGCAACCTCGAATTGGCCCAACGGGTTGGGCTCACTCCTGCGCCGTGTCTACGTCGGGTGCGGCGCCTCGAGGACGATGGAGTGATCGCCGGCTACCGGGCAGTCATCGACGCCCAGAAGCTGGGCCGTCGCCTCGAAGTAACCGCCGCAGTCGAAGTCAGGAGCACCGACACGCAGACAATCGCAGAATTCGAACGGGCGGTAGTGGCTTTCGACGAGGTGGTTGAAGCGCGGAAGGTATTCGGCAACCCGGACTACTTCTTACGCATCCTCGTGAGCGGCATCGAGGAATACGAGCAGTTCCAAATGCAAAAGCTCACAGCACTCCCGGCCGTCTTCCGCGTCGACTCGCACCAGACAATGAAGGTGCTCAAGAACTAACCGGCTCCCACTACGTAGAGCCGGCCAGGCCGGGCGCAGACCGGTCCTTCCGACCAAGTATTCTATGGTTCCGATGTTCCTCGCGGCACAGGCTCTGCATTTACGTTCGCGCTGCTGCCCCTTGAGTAGATTCCGAAGGAGTCCGGCAGCCGTTGTTTTGGTGCTGCGCGACAGCAGCCCTGCTCCTACGCCCTGCCAGCCAGATAGCCGCGGTGTTCGTGGCAACGATCATCCCCATGCCGATCCATTCGTGGAGTACGAGGACTTGTCCTAGTACCACTGTTCCGGAGAGCGCAGCGAGGATGGGATTGATGCTCATGAAGACCCCGAAGAATCCGGCCGGCACGTGCCGAAGCGCGATGAGGTCGGCGACATATGGGACCACCGAGCAAAGGACTCCGGCGGTGATGGCGTACAGCAGCGCAGGAACGGTGAACACTCCCTGGCCGAGGAGATAGCCCGCCACGGGCAAGTAAAAAGCCAGGGACACCAGTGTCCCCGCCGCAGGGGCCTGCAGACCGGACAGGCGTTGCCCGGCAATCCTGTTTAGAAGGATGTATGCCGCCCAGCAGGCGGCGGCGGCCAGCGCGACAGCAACGCCAAGGAAGTCACTGCTGGGACCCGGCATGACGAGAACATACACTCCCAAGCCGGCGCTGAGCCCACACACCAGATCCCAGCGGCTTCCCGATGACAGCAGAGCTACACCCAAGGGTCCAAGGAATTCCAGCGTGACAGCTAGTCCCAGCCCGATCCGGTCGATCGCCACGTAAAGGCAGATATTCATGAGTGCTGTCGCTGCCCCCAGTAGAAGGACAGGCCACCACTGACGCCAAGTGAATCGGTGGAATGCCGGCCGGGCAACTGGAAGCAGCACCGCGGCGGCTACAAACTGCCGAATGGCTACGACACCGGCCGGGCCAACGACCGGAAAGGCATGCGCGCCGATTCCAGCTCCGATCTGGTTGCTAAGTCCGCTTCCTGTCATCGTCAGCACACCGCGAATTATCGAAGTGCCGGCGCGGACGCCTTCATCTTGGGCTGTACGCTGTGCTGATTGAGGTTCCATACAGCCAGTTTCCGGGCCCAAGCTGTGGCTGAGAAATGTACTTGACGGGCGTTCTATACGATGAGCGTATGGATGTTGAAGTGCGATACCTTCGCGCGCTGGTAGCCGTGGTGGACGCCCAGACCTTTACGGACGCCGCCATCGACCTCAGAACATCGCAGGCCGGGGTCTCACGATCCGTCGCGGCACTGGAACGGGTCCTCGGTGTTCGCATTCTGCAACGGACAACGCGCAGCATCACCCCTACTCCGGCGGGGGAGCGGGTCATCGCGCATGCGCGACGCGTCCTGGCAGAGGTCGCGCTTTTGGAACGGGCAGCGCGGGACCATGACGGCGAACTGAGGATAGGTTACGCATGGTCGGCGCTAGGCGCCCGGACTGCGGCACTGCAAAGCAAATGGGCACAATCCCACCCGAATGTGCCTCTGGTGTGGATCCAGACCTACACCGCATCCGGAGGATTGGCGGACGGCTCTGCCGATGTCGCAGTCGTCAGACGCCCGATCAGTGATAGCCGCTTCGCCTCGACGCTCATCGGCAAGGAAGGCCGTTACGCGGCCGTGGCCGTCGAAGACCCTCTGGCCCGCAAACGCTTCCTGCGTATGGCCGACTTCGCCGGTCAGACGCTGGCTGTGGACCACAGGACCGGAACGACAACCGAAGACCTCTGGACTGGATCGGCACGTCCGGCGTCCTTCCGGCAGGTCCAAGGCGTTGATGAATGGCTGATGCTAATCTCCACCGGCCAAGCTATTGGAATGTCTTCGGAGGCGACCGCAGCGCAAAATCCAAGGCCCGGCGTCGTGTACCGGCTGGTCCGGGATGCCCCACCTATCTCAGTGTTCCTCGCCTCCCGTCGTGACGATCCTTCAGTTCTGGTAGCAGATTTCACCCGGCTCGCACGGGAGACATTCGACCCTGACAATGCGGCGCAGACACCTCGCTAAGTCCCGAAGCGCAGCAGTAAAGCTGATCATGAACCCCATCGGGATCCGGGGCCATCCTTTTTAGAGCTCATTCCGGAGGCGCTGACGGTAAGTCCTGGGTGTTTCTCCGGCGTCATTGAGGAAGTGCCGGTTGAAGTTTGAGAGGTTTGAAAAGCCGACTTCGTAGCAGATGTCCGAGATGGCTTTGTCGGTTCGTTCCAAGAGCCGACGTGCGTGTGCGAGGCGCAGCTTCCGGATCAAGTCGCTGAAGTTTTGGCCGGTTGCGCGCTTAAAGTACTTCGAAAATGTTGGTTCTGTCATTCCGACCAGAGCGGCCGCATCGGACATTTTGATAGCTCCGGCGTGGTTGCTGAAGACGTATTCCAGAACGATGTCGACCACGGCTGCGGCCTGGCCGTCCAGCTGGGGCCTGAACCATTCGTCGGCGAGGTAGCGCCGTTCTTCCTGTGGCGCGCGGACCAAAGTAGAGAAGAGCTCCATGAGGTGCTGAAGCCGCTCAAGTCCTGTGGAAGCGCCCATGGCTTCCATGGAAAGCGCCGCATTCCGCGCCGTCTGTCCGAGGAATTCGAGACCGCGGGCGGACTGATCGAGCAGAGGTTTGACTTCGGCCATCTCGGGGACGAGGGCCGCGGTGAGCTCCACCCACTTTCCGTCGAATTGGATCACCACGTCGCGGTTCTCCAGGACTTCTCCAGGTTCCAGGTCACTGACCCAGTCGTGGGGAAGGTCGGAACCGACAAGCGAGACATGTCCGGCCTCAAACGTCCCGATGTAGTCACCGACGATGAACTTTCCACTGCCCTTACGAATGAGGTGAATCTCGTACTCAGGGTGATAATTCCACCGCGCAACAGGGCTCGGGTAGTCGTGTTCGTGCCACCTGACAGAGTGGTTGGGGTCCGGCGGAATGACTTCGCGATTAGCGCGCATTCCCAGCAGTCTTTCAGCCAGCCGGGCAGTAGCTCCGCCGTGGGGTTCGCCTGCTCTCACGATGGCTCTCCGTGTTGTTGTGTATATGAAATATGGACAGCACCTCAACCGCCTCCCCTAGAATAACGGCTGCCTCGGGGTGAAGGGCGGGAAAATTAGTATCAGAAATGGGCAACCAAGGCGCTAGTTGTGCCCTCCCCGCAGTCCTAATGTTGAGAAAACAAGAGAGCGGCGCACGGGAAATTCCTAGGAGTAGCCGCTTCACCCCCGCCCGGCATCGACACAGCAGTCGAAATGCGGTGACTGTGCACCCTTGAAAGAACAAAGGAGTCCTTTATGCGCCAGAAAATGTGTGCTGCGACCTTGGCCGCCGGCGCTTTGTGTGTCGCGCTGAGCGCCTCGGCCTGTGCAGGTGCCGGCGGCGGCAATTCCGCCGGAGACCCGAACAGCATCAGTGTCCTTATGGTGAACAACCCCCAGATGGAGGACCTGCAGCGGCTCACCGCAGAGAACTTCACCAAGGAAACCGGGATCCGGGTCAATTACACGATCCTGCCGGAGAACGATGTCCGGGCCAAGATCAGCCAGGAGTTCTCCAGCCAGGCCGGCCAGTATGACGTCGCATCCCTGTCCAACTACGAGATCCCGTTCTACTCAGCCAACGGCTGGCTCGCACCGCTGGACGATGTCGCCCAAGACTCGGAGTTTGATCAGGGCGACATCCTGCCCGCCTATACCGCGTCCCTGACCGGTGAGGACGGCAAGCTGTACGGAGAGCCCTTCTACGGGGAGTCTTCGTTCCTGATGTATCGCAAGGACATCCTGGAGGCCAAGGGCGTGACCATGCCGACGAAGCCCACCTGGGACGAGGTCGCGGACATCGCCGCAAAGGTAGACGGTGCGGAACCGGGAATGAAGGGCATCTGCCTCCGGGGGCAGCCGGGCTGGGGACAGGTCTTCGCACCCCTGACCACCGTGGTGAACACCTTCGGCGGGACGTGGTTCGACAAAGACTGGAACGCACAGGTCAACTCCCCGGAGTTCACCGAAGCTGTGGAGTTCTACACCAAACTGGTCCGCGAGCATGGTGAGGCAGGCGCCGCGCAGGCAGGTTTCACGGAGTGCCTGAACAACATGGGCCAGAGCAACGTGGCCATGTGGTACGACGCAACCTCCGCCGCAGGCGCCTTGGAAGCCGAGGATTCCCCGGTGAAGGGCAAGATCGGTTACGCGCAGGCTCCGGTGAAGGAAACCGCTTCTTCGGGCTGGTTGTGGACTTGGTCCTGGGCCATGCAGGCCGCGTCGAAGAAGCAGGATGCCGCCGAGAAATTCATTGCCTGGGCCAGTTCGAAGGACTACGAGGAACTGGTGGCCTCCGAGCTCGGCTGGGCGAAGGTCCCCTCCGGTAAGCGGGTCTCCACCTACGAAAACACGGAGTTCCAGAAGGCTGCCCCGTTCTTTGAAGCCGAACGGTTCGCGATCGAGAACGCCGACCCGAAGAACCCCGGTGCGCAGGAACGCCCCGCCGTCGGCATCCAGTTCGTGGGTATCCCCGAATTCGCTGCCCTAGGCACCAACGTTTCCCAAGGCGTCACCTCCGCCATCGCCGGCCAAGGCAGTGTGGCTGACGCGCTGGCCAAAGGCCAGGAAGCCGCCCAAAAGGTCGGCAACAAGTACAAGCAGCCCTAACCGAACCGCAGGAGAACATCATGACTACCGCAACGGCGCGCATCTCCCGCCCGGGACACACCGCAGCCAAACCTTCACGAGACGCCAAATCGCGCGAACGCGCCCTGGCCTGGGCACGGCGTGCACCACTGCTCCCGGCCCTGGTCTTCCTCATCCTGGTCACCCAACTCCCGTTCGTGGTGACCCTCATCATCTCGTTCATGAACTGGAACAGCCTCAGCCCGGACAAGACCGCCTTCGCCGGCCTGGAAAACTACGTCACCGTCCTCACAGACCCTGACCTGCGCCAGGCCATCTTCACCACCATCCTGCTAACGGTCTCCGTCGTGCTGATCAGCCTCATCATCGGACTGGGACTCGCGCTGCTGCTGGACAAGAAGTTCATCGGCCGCGGACTGGCCCGCACCCTGCTGATCGCCCCGTTCCTGGTAGTTCCCGTCGCCGCGGCCCTGATCTGGAAGCACGCCCTGCTCAACCCCACCTACGGGCTGATCAACGGTGTCCTGACCTGGGTATGGTCACTCTTTGGCAGCGCCCCGGCGCCGCAACTGGACCTGCTCTCGCAGGCACCCATGATGGCGGTAATCCTCTCCCTCGTGTGGCAGTGGACCCCGTTCATGATGCTCGTCCTGCTGGCCGGACTGCAGTCCCGCCCCATGGACACCGTGGAAGCGGCGCAGATGGACGGGGCCACCCCCTGGGGGATCTTCCGCCACCTGACGCTGCCGCACCTGCGCCAGTACCTGGAACTCGGCGGACTGCTTGGAGCGATTTATATAGTGCAGAACTTCGACGCCGTCTTTACCCTCACCGCAGGCGGACTCGGCACGGCCAACCTGCCCTATGCCATCTACCAGACGTTCTACTTCGCTAACGAATACGGCCTGGCATCCGCCGCCGGCGTCGTGGTGGTCATCGGCACCATCATCGTGGCCACCTTCGCCCTCCGCACCGTCTTTTCACTCTTCAAGAAGGAGGCAGCCCGATGAGCACCCTCACTCCCGATGCACCGCAGAGCACACCCCCCGGCCCCACAGCCCTGAACACCGGTAGCCGTAAACGCGGCAAGTCACGCATGGATCCCACTCGCAATAACACCGCCGCCGGCATCGCCGCCTGGCTGCTGGCGCTGCTCTTCGCAGTCCCGGTCCTGTGGATGGTCCTCACCTCGTTCCACTCCGAAACCGACGCCGCCACGAACCCGCCCTCGATCGCTGCGAACCTCACGCTGGACGCGTACCGCGAATTCTTCGGCGAAACGTCCGGTGTCAGCCCGTGGCCATCGCTGATCAACTCCGCCACCGCCTCGATCCTGTCCACGGTCCTGGTGCTGCTTCTGGCCTTCCCGGCTGCGTACGCCCTGTCCATTCGACCGGTGAAGAAGTGGACCGACGTGATGTTCTTCTTCCTCTCCACCAAGATGATGCCCGTGGTGGCAGCGATCCTGCCGCTCTACCTCTTCGCCCGGGCCGTGGGGGCGCTGGACAACATCTGGTTCCTGATCCTGATGTACACGTCCATGAACCTGCCGATCGCCGTGTGGATGATGCGTTCCTTCCTTGCTGAGGTGCCGGAGGAAATGCTGGAAGCAGCACAGATCGACGGCGCGAACCTCCTTCTCATCCTGCGCAAAATCATTGCCCCCGTGGCCATGCCCGGTATCGCCGCGACCGCCTTGATCTGCTTCATCTTCAGCTGGAACGAGCTGCTCCTGGCCCGGGTCCTCACCGGCGTTGTGGCAGGCACCGCCCCGGTGTTCCTCACTGGCTTCGTCTCCGGCCAGGGTCTCTTCCTCGCCCAGGTCTGCGCGGCCGCCGTCGTGATCTCCCTGCCGGTGCTGTTCGCGGGCTTTGCTGCCCAGGACAAGCTCGTCCAGGGCCTCTCCCTCGGCGCCGTGAAATAGCCCCGCCGGTTCCCTCCAAACTTTTTCTAGGATTATTTCGATGACAACGACGACCACACAGTCACCCGTCCCCGGCTCCGCACTGCCCGCCACCATGCGCGCCAACATCCTCAAGAGCCAAGGCCATATGGCAACGGAAACGTTGCCCCTCCCCAAGCTCGACGCTGACCAGGTTCTGGTACAAGTGGCCGCCGTCGGCGTCTGCGGCAGCGACGTCCATTACTACGACCACGGCCGGATCGGCCCCTACGTGGTGGACCACCCGCTGATCCTCGGCCACGAACTGTCCGGCCGGATCGCCGCCGTCGGCAGCACCGTTGACCCGTCCCGCATCGGCAAGCGGGTCGCCGTCGAGCCCCAGCGCCCCTGCCGCACCTGCAAGCAGTGCAAAGCCGGACGCTACAACCTCTGCCCCGACATCGAGTTTTACGCCACCCCGCCGATCGACGGTGCCTTCGCCGAATACGTGACCATCCAGTCCGACTTCGCCTACGACATCCCCGACAACGTCAGCGATGAAGCAGCCGCCCTGATCGAACCGCTCTCCGTCGGTCTCTGGGCCTGCGAACGTGCGGAGATCCGTCCCGGCAGCCGGGTTCTGATCGCAGGCGCCGGTCCCATCGGCATCATCGCCGCCCAGGCCGCACGTGCCTACGGTGCCACCGAAATCTACATCTCCGATATTGCCGAAGACCGGCTCGCGTTCGCCCTCGAAAACGGCGCTACCCACGCCCTCAACGCCAGGACGGACACGGTGGAAGGGCTTGACGTCGACGCGTTCATTGACGCGTCCGGCGCACCCCAGGCCGTCCGTTCGGGTATCAAGGCCGTCGGGCCTGCGGGTCGGGTGATCCTGGTGGGACTCGGCGCGGACGATGTCGAACTGCCCGTTTCCTTCATCCAGAACCGCGAGATCTGGCTCTCCGGAGTATTCCGCTACACCAACACCTGGCCCCTTGCCATCGAACTCCTCGCGGAGGGCAAAGTCGACCTGGACATCCTGGTCACGGGTAAGTTCGCCCTCGCTGAGTCCGAAGCCGCGCTCAAAGCCGGCAAGCAGCCCGGCCAGCTCAAAGCCGTGGTGTACCCGGGCCGATGACCGAGTCCATCCCCTCGAGGCAACACAAGGACCCTGTGTTGAACGATCCGTCTGTCCAGGAGGCAGTCGTGCAGCTTCGAGAGCGGATCCTCACCGGGACCCGAACCACGGTGGGGATTACGGGACCTCCGGGTGTAGGAAAGTCCACGTTTGCCGACTCACTTCTGAAAATACTGGGGCCAGAGCAAGCGGTGGTAGTACCGATGGACGGCTTTCACCTGGGAAATGCAGTACTCAACCATGCGGGGTTGACGACGCGCAAAGGTGCAATCGAAACGTTTGATGTCGGCGGGTATGTGTCGCTGCTGCAGCGGCTGGCACGGGCGAATGAACCCGTAGTCTACGCACCGGATTTCAACCGCGTCCTTGACGAACCGATAGCTGCCTGCATCGCGATACCCCGGGATGTTCCCGTGGTAATCACGGAAGGAAACTACCTGCTGGCCGACGAGCCCGGCTGGAGAGAAATTCGGAAGTGCCTGAATGAAGTGTGGTACCTCGAAAGCGTTGAGGATATCCGCCGCCACCGGCTCTTAGAGAGGCACATCCGCTTTGGAAAAAGCCCTTCGGATGCTGCTCACTGGGCCCACGGATCAGACCAGCGGAACGCCGAATTCATCAACGCCACCCGCCACAAGGCCGACAGAATCATCTCCTGGTCATGACCAGCAACAGAAACGGCAAGGAAACCTCTATGCAATCCCTCGATCTGGCACCTGAAGCGTCTATGGACCACGTTCTGACCGTCATCGCGAATCCCTCGTCGACATCATCAGAGATCCGCACCGGGATATACCAACCACAGCACACCCGGGCGACAGCCCGATGAACGTGGCGATAGGCTGCGCCAGGCTTGGCCTGGCGACAAAGCTTGTCACGAGCTACGCCGACGACTCAAACGGGCTCCTGGTCGAAAGCCATCTGCAGTCCAATGCGGTGTCAGTCATCAGAGGAAGCAGCGCCAGGACGTCCACAGCCACGGCGACACTGGGCACCGATGGGGCCGCGACCTATACGTTCGATATTGGCTGGGACCTGAACGGTGCTTCCCTTCCGGCAATGGCCACGGCACGTATGTCCGCTCATGTTCATACCGGGTCCATCGCCGCGGTGCTTTCCCCGGGCGGCCAGGCCACCCTTGAGCTCGTAAAAGCGGCCAGGGATAACGCCACGATCAGCTACGACCCCAATTGCCGGCCGGCAATCAGCCACGACGTCGCGGAGACACGTAAAGAGGTTGAACTCTTCGTTGCAGTCAGTGACGTCGTCAAGGCCAGCGACGAAGACCTGGTGTGGCTGTACCCGCACCGCAGCCCGGAGGAAAGCCTGGCAGCATGGCTGGAACTCGGCCCATCGCTCACAGCCTTAACTAGGGGAGCAGCCGGCCCTGTCATCATCACCCGCCGAGGACGGCTGAAGCTGAGAGCGAAACCCGTCAGCGTGGCTGACACGGTAGGGGCCGGAGACTCGTTCATGGCTGCGCTAATCGCCGGCCTCTCCCAACTCCAAGCACTCGGTGCAGGCGGAAGACCACGATTGCAGACACTGCCCATTAAGGATCTTGAAGTCCTCGCCGTCTACGCCAACCGGGCAGCTGCCATCACCTGCTCCCGGCACGGGGCAAACCCGCCATCCGCGGCCGAGCTTGGCACACTGTCTCGTCGTGATGCGGGGCAGGGCTGTGTCGCCCATGAAAGCTGATTATGGCAGTTTGTTGTGGGACCGGGTTCGCAGTTTATTTGGCCCCCCTTCATGCCTCGTCGGGTGATGAATCGCAGTTTCCTTGAGCCCATCGACCGTTCGTTCATATCGGTGTGCTTTTCCAACAGTGGAAGGCGCCGCGGACGACTATGACGAATCCACGGACCTCCGAGGGGATGAGAAGTGTCCCCCTCAGGGGTGTTCCAGTTCCAAGGAACTGGGACACCCCGGGGAGTGAAGAATCGACGGCCATTCTGCCGCTGAGCGTCGTTGTCTTAGCCGGGTGGTAAGAATGGATCATGTTTCAGAAGCCTCCGAACATTGCCCTAGAACACTTCACCAGCACCACGCAGGACTTGGCGCGCGCGGTCATGGCCAGCAAGTACCTGACCCTGGAGTTGCACTTCGGTCTGGAGGTTTCATCGCCCGCGACCCGGAAGGTGTCCGCATTCTTACCGCAGATATCGGTGTGCGGACGGATAAGAAGACCGGGAAGCGCGTCGGGGCCATGGAGCGGCTTCGTGAACAGAGCACGGAACCGGGATTCCCGCGGGGGATCTCGGTATATCAAGCAAAGAATTGCGTAAAGCACTACGACTTGGAACGTGACGGCAACGGCGCTCCCTATTTCTTCATTGATCGTCCACACCCTGGAACTGGTGAAGACGTCTGACAGGTCCTTTGCTCCAAGGGTCAGGGCTTTATTCTCAGGACGTGCCAGCAGTAACCCGACCTTCGCTTCCCTCCGGATCGGTACCCGCTGCCAGACTGATAGTGGCGCGCTCTGAAGCGCAACCCTATCCGTCGCTGGACGGCTGATATCAAGACCGACCACTGACCACCAGAAGGGCAGGCACCGATACACGGATTGTCAGCACCCGCGTGAACAGTGCTCGGAACAACGGCCCCGACTCGATTGCGCCGGCGGAGCGATGGACATCGCTGCTAAAGAATCTTTCAATTTTCGCGTCACGATTGCCACTAAACGGGCACATATAGAGGGGCGGTGCATCCATTGGCCGTTAGGCTGGGCCCAAATCAATTGACGTCGGTAAGGAGCGGATCGAAATGGCCAAAGGCAATGACAACGACCGGTACGTAGTCCCCAACAACGATCGCGGTGGCTAGGACGTCAAGAAAGAAGACGCCAAACGGGTCTCTTCCCATGAACCCACTTAGAAGGCCGCCGAGAAGAGGGCCAAGGAAATCGTTGAGAACACGGGCCACGGGCACGGCGAAGTCCGCATCCAGAACAAGAACGGGAAGTTCAGCGACAGTGACTCGGGATCCAGGAACGAGTCACCAGCCAAGGACACCAAACACTAAAGTCCCGCCCGGCAGAAACGCGCCCCAGCAGCCATTTTGCGTGGGCTGCTCTGGCTATTGTCAGAGCTGGCTGACACACTTCCTGTCAGGAAACCCTGACAGGAAGGCATGAAGCCATGGGCTGGACATCCAACGACTACAAACATGAGGGCTGGGTTGCTGCAGTCGCACCTGACGGTAGGCTTTCGGGGAGTTCAACCGGGGTGGGAGTGTTTGTCCACGGGATCACCGGAGACTACGAACCAGCAGGAGAATTCCACCCCGATGAGGAGATCGTTCCTCACGACCTCATTATGAGCTGGCGCGGTGCCTGCACCTGCGGGTGGCAGGGAGAGCTGTGGCAAAGAGTACTCACGCCCGCAGAGGGTGATTTCGCCTCCCGCAAGGAGTACTGCCCTCCAGGGGGCGGTGCTTTTGTTTCCGAACGCGTGGAGGACGCCGTGCAGGACGAGTGGATGATCCACATTACACCGTCTGAAG
Source organism: Paenarthrobacter sp. (assembly GCA_031179305.1). Lineage (GTDB taxonomy): Bacteria > Actinomycetota > Actinomycetes > Actinomycetales > Micrococcaceae > Arthrobacter. The sequence goes on from JAPSHX010000014.1 coordinate 54,297, forward strand.
CGATCCTGGGTGTAGAGGCAGCGGCGAGGGAACACCGGCAGGCCGGGCACCGGCTGGACAAAACCGTCGCGGCCGCGAAAGCAGCCGGTGCCTCCTGGACGGACATTGGCCGCGCCGCAGGGATCAGCCGCCAAGCCGCGCACGAACGCTGGGCCGACAAATAACCCTGCCCGCAGCAATACTGCTAGCTGGTGCGGATGGCGATCGCTTTGGAGCCATCCCGGATCAACGCTTCCGCGGCCACTTTGGCTTCTTCGTACGTTTCGCCTTCGGCGTCGACGTGACTTAGTTCGCCGTTGCCGGCCTCTACGGTCAGGGTCGCTTTCGCTCCCCTATCCTAGGCCCCAACGTTCGTGAAGGTCCGGTTCAGGAACGCGAGCAAAGTCGATGCGCTCCGTCTCCGTAGATCCACCGGCCGTGCTCCCTGCAGGACGGGGGAGGGGACCATCATCCAGAGCGCGAAGTAATTGTGCGGGATCCGCAGCTCCATGGCCCGTTCGAAGAGACCCACCACTACCGGGTCCAGGGACAGGTCAGGGCGGAACTGGAACCCAGGACAGTATGTCCCTTCGTCGTAGATGAAGACGCGTACGAGTTGCCGCATCATCGGTTCGGGATCTTCGTGGATGGCGGAGAGGCGTTCGCGGACTTGCTCCAGGCTGGGCAGCTGGAACTCGTTGCGGATCCGCTCCCACAGTTGCTCCGGGATGGGGGAGTGGTACAAGTCGGCTGGCACTAGCTCATGGATTCCAGCAGCCATCCCTCTGCTGCGGGATCGAGGCGCAGCAGAAAGGTTCGCAGGGCCGAATTCGCGGAGAGTTTGACCTGCACTCTCCAAAATTCGATGTCCACGATGTTCCCGACGCCTACCGGCGCTGTCTGCCGCCGTTCCCACCAAGAGTCCCGTTCGAACCAGTGAACCGGTTCTTCGGTGACGACCCAAAGCCGACCGTCATGCCTGACGGCCAACGGCCGCCCCGTCGGGCTGAACCGAACATCAACACGGGGATTGAGGATGGTTTCATTCGCTATTGCTGTCACGGTTAACGCGCTCTCCTAGATTCCTGCTCATTGCTTCTCCGCGACGGGTCACCGCCGAGGCCCACACCCACGTCCGGTACGTCAACGGCCCGTCCTTCCACGTCACTTCCGCCGCCCGTTCCGTCCAGGCGAACACTTCGCCTTCCACGAGCTCGGCGCAGTTCGGGAACCGCAGCCACGCACGCACCGGGATCCCCGGGTAACCGTTGCGCAAAGGGAAGTTCTTGAAATCAAGCTCTTCCAAGGTGAGCCCGAACGGCTGCGCACGCTTGGAATACCTCGCGTGCAGCGCCTTGGCTTGATCCGCATTCACTACCACACTCATTCGTATATATGTTCGAACGACTCGTAAAAATTGTAGCGGCACATGGAGGACCGCCGGTACCAGTGTGGGGGAGAGGTGCGACAGAATAGCCTCCGTCGGCGGCGTGGATGGCTTGCACCCAATAGGGGACAGCTTTGAGCTGTGCGGAGGGCTCCATCTGCCCCCAGTGGGCACAACCCGTCCACCGCGCCTAGGGGGAGCTACCTTTTGAGATGCGGTGGGAGTTCGACGTCGGCAGGGTCCAGTTCGGCTCGCGCCTGACGGAGTCCATTATTCGGAACCGTGGGTATTCCTGGCCTGACTCCGCGACACTTCGTTGGCTGACCCGGTCTAGGGAAATCGAGAAGTGCCGTGGAACCCGAGATTTCACGGCGAAGGGCCGGACAGGAGCTTCTGGGTACCGATTGTCCGACCTTGGCCGGCGGGTCTACAACCGCCAAAGATGGGGGATGTCTGGTGTGCCTGTGAGCGCCCCTGCTCAGGATTGGCAGCTGTGCCCGCAGCCCATCCTTGACAGAGTCCAGTGAATGGAACCGTCCCACTTGGGTTCGGCCCAAACCCCGCCCGGCAATGCCTCTGGCCCGGGGAACGTCTTGACGAGTTTTGCCAAGGCAACAGCAACCGGTGGTTGCAGTGCCCGCGGGATGGACTCGTTCATGCGCCCAGCCTGAAGGACCTACGTCTAGACCTGGTGACCGGTCAAGGCGGCAAGGAGCGCCCATGCGAACCACAACAGCAGCGCGAGAAACGTTATGCCGCCAATGGTGATGGCAAAGGTGAGCCGGCGACGTTTACGGCGGAGGTCAGGGCCGTAGTTCTCCTTGTCTCTGCCTCCATGAGGGTACTTCGGCAGATCACTCATGGAATCAGTAGCGCTGCTGGTCGGGTCGTCGCATGATCTGAACGGCGCTCCCGAGGCAAACGGCACCGGAACCGATCAGGATCACGGCCGAGGCAATCAAATACCATGTGCCGCCGGTGGTCAGGGCGCAGTAGAGGCCGTACACAAGGAAGCCAGTCCCCAATAGCGCCCAGATGAGCGCTGCTTTCTTCTTGTCCATGGCCCAAGCCTAAAGGACCAAGACCAGAACGGACCTTCGCTACGCTTCCGGCCTGCATAGCCTCTTCTTGCCTTGCATGTGGCTGGGTTGTTCTCCGTACAAGGCTACTGATCGTAGCCGTGCGGGGGCCCGACCCGTTAACCCACGCAACCGGACAATCCCACGCGGTCGCTGCGCGCCCCTATTTCGCGGATTCCCGATCACTCTTCGGGGCTGACGGCCCACCCTCGACCGGCTGGACCAGTGGGGGCCTCGCACGGCGGGGCAGAAAGCAAGAGCGTTGACGAGCGATCAAGCTCGCGACTTCGGTCCTGAGCTTGATGACAGCTGTCATCGCTCACCCTCCCCGAAGAGGACTTCGAGCCGTCCGGTTTAGCCCCATAGCCCGTCTCTCCTTCTGACATAAGTGTCCCGCCTGGGATTGGGGGAAACCAGGCGGGACATCTCCACCGTACCAACCAGCCTGGCAAGACGCGGGGAGGAGCATGCTCGCGGGGCTCGCACCCCTTTGGGCGTCCACTTCGTGGCCGGCTGTTGGGTGCTGCCGGTCCGTCGCAGAGCTCCTGCCCGTCATCACCTGTTTGTCTACGACGTTTTTTGTGGCTGTCCTGCGGATCATACGGTTCCGCCGGATTCTTGGTCCTGACCCCTCCGTAAAATCCGGGGCCCTGCGGCACCGGAATTCTTCGACGGCGCTTCGCTTATTTCCTTTCGAAGATTTCCAGCACCTTGCCCTCGCGGGAGGAGTCGCCTCCGTCGGCCCCGTTGAGCACTACGTGCCAGCAACAAAAAACAACGGGGGAGAAGGGACGCTGGCCGGTCACCATTGGTCGCCCCACCCACCAAACTTCTCGGCAAAAGAAGGAGCAACATGCTTAACCACCTGATCGCGCTGTACGTTCCGGCACGTCTGAGCGAAAGCGTCACCGTCCACAGCCTTGACGCCCGGCACACAAACCTACAGATCATCGTCGGCGGCGGACTGGAATGCATCGCCCGAGGCGACTGGCAGGTCTACCTGAACGCGGAAACGCAAACCACCGGAACCTCAAACGTCCGCGCGGTGCAGCTGCTCCACGAAACCGGGCTTGACCTGCCGGTAACCGGGAACGCCGTGTTCCTAGGCCGGGAGGGACTGAACCACGACACCGACGTTCCGGACTACCTCATCCGCAGGGCCGAAGTGCTGTTCGATACTTCCCTGATCCAGCCAGCGGCCTAGCCGCCCACGGTGGCCGGGAACCAGACGTTCCCGGCCACCATCCCACCATCTACTTTCTCGGACAAGAAGGACACACATCATGACTGGAAAACTCACCCTCACAAGCCCCGCTGACCTGCTGGCCTACATCCCGCACCTGCTCGGCGGAACCCCTACCGAATCCTTCATCGTGCTGACCGCCAGCGCCGGAGCCCTTGGCGCCACGCTGCGCGTGGACGCACCCATGGACACAGCCCCGCTGGGTTTCGCCCAAACGGTGACAAGCCTCGCGGCACAGGACGAGAACGCCACGGCCTGCTACCTCGTCGTGTACACCGACGAAACGGGCGATGATGCCCGGTTCCCCTACGCCGCGCACGTCGCGGCCCTGGGCAAGGAACTGGTCACGGCACGGATGCCCGTCCGCAAGGTCTACCTCGTCACCAGCACGCACTGGGCCGCTTACGGCAGCACGGAGCGGAACCCGCTGGAACAGATCACCGACAGCAACGCCAATGCCACCTTGACCTTCATGGGAAGCGCCCCGAACGTGGACGTCTACAACCCGGCATTGCTGGGCAAATGGGTTGAGCCGGTTCAGGTGCCCGTCCGCACGGAGGAATCCGTCCAGGAAGCGCGCCGCGAATGGGACACCGCACTGGAGGCCCCGGGCATGCCGGACCACGAGACCACCCGGAAACTCGCGGCGTGGTTCCAAGACACGTACATCAGGGACTTCCTCATGGCCGACATCATCACCACGAACAACGGCGTCATCATTGACATCATTCTGGGCAAGTTCGACGGCCGCCCCGACTGGAAGCGCGTGGACCACGCCGAAACCATCGCTTTCGAACTGATGAAGGCCGTCCCCGAAGGCCAGCGCGCCCCCATGCTGACCCTCATGGGTTGGCTGCAATGGCTCAAAGGACACGGAAAGCACGCAGAGCGTTACCTGAAACTGGCCGTCGAGGACGTGCACGGTTACCGGTTCGCGGAGTTGCTGTACGACCTGATCGGCAGCGTCTACATCGCAGAGGTGGCCAAGAACCAAGAAACCGCCTACAAGCGGCCCACCAGCTAGCCGGTACGGCCGGGCAGGATCAGCAATGGTCCCGCCCGGCCTCTCAGGTAGCGGGGCGGCCTCCTCCGCTGGCGCTCCCCCGGCCGCCATAACGCTGGCGCGGGCGCAGCGGCACTCCAGCCAACGCAAAGGATCCACGGCTACAGTGATTCCAACGAGAACACTGCACCAGGAGATCCAGCATGGGAACCGAATACACCCTGACCGAAGACGACAAACCAACACCAGGAGCGAGCTTCCTCGAAGACGTCATCGAACTGCAGCTGCTCACCGCCAACGAATCCCTGGGACCGGTGGACTTCACCCACCCCCAGGAACACCACGACTTCTAGCACCACGGCAGCAACGACGCTGCACCACAGACTTCCTTTTTGCCGAGGAACAACGAAGAGCCGGCCCCACCAGGGTGCCGGCTCTTCGACTTTCAAGACCAGAACGGGTGTCCACTTCGTGGCCGGCTGTTGGGCCCGGTCCCGACGTCGCAGAGCTCCGCCGTACCCGGTCCTGTTTGTCTACGACGTTTTTTGTGGCTGTCCTGCGGATCATACGGTTCCGCCGGATTCTTGGTCCTGACCCCTCCGTAAACTCCGGGGCCCTGCGGCACCGGAATTCTTCGACGGCGCTTCGCTTATTTCCTTTCGAAGATTTCCAGCACCTTGCCCTCGCGGGAGGAGTCGCCTCCGTCGGCCCCGTTGAGCACTACGTGCCAGCAACAAAAAACAACGGGGGAGAAGGGACGCTGGCCGGTCACCATTGGTCGCCCCACCCACCAAACTTCTCGGACAAGAAGGAACAACACCATGCACGACGAAAACCGTATTGCACGCGCAGCCCTGACCCGCATGTTCGCCCCGGACGACTACGTAGCCCGCCAGCTCGTCGCCCGCCACGGCGCACACGGAGCCTACCGCATGGCCCTTCGTGCACAACCCCTGTTTCCGTTCTGGCAGGTCACGGCAGAGCAACTCTCGGACGGGCTCGACCGTTGGGCACCGGCACCCCGTGAACTGGACACCCCCGTCATTGAGGCCCAGCTCGAAGCCATCGAACGCCTTGGCGGCGGTTTCCTGGTCCCGGGAGATGAGCACTGGCCCGTGGGCTTGGACGACCTGCCCAACCCGCCCTATGGGCTCTGGTACGTCGGGAACATTGCCCAGGGAATCCCGGCTGTGCACCGCTCAGCCGCGCTGACGGGATCGCGTGATTCCACCAGCTACGGCGCTGCCGTGGCCACTGAGATGGCCCATGGACTGGCCCAGCGTGGCATCTGTGTGATCTCCGGTCTGGCCTACGGCATCGACGCGCACGCCCACCGTGGCGCTCTGGCTGGCAGCACCGGCAACGGCCCGGCGACGATCGCCGTCGCAGCTGGCGGCCTTGACCGGGTTTACCCATCAGGGAACGCGGACCTCGCGGCCGCGATCAAAGCCGACGGTCTGATCATCTCCGAACAGCCCATCGGAACCGCGCCCACGCGCATGCGCTTCCTGAACCGGAACCGGATCATCGCAGCCCTCGCCGGGGTGACCTGTGTTGTCGAAGCCCGATGGCGTTCAGGCGCCTTGAACACCGCCCACCACGCCGAAACCATCGGCCGTCAGGTAGCTGCAGTACCGGGCAGCGTCCACAGCGCCAACTCCGCAGGCTGCCACAGGATCCTTCGAGGAAACGCGGCCTTCCTGGTCAGCGACGCCGCAGACGTAGCCGAGATACTCGCCGACTAACCCAACCGGCGGCCGGGACAACTTCCCGGCCGCCACCCCTTTTGTGAAGGAGAAACACCATGACGAACTTTTGGGACGCCGACGGCGATTTCGACTACGAAGCCCACCACGAGGCAGGCCAACGCGACAAAGCAGCCGCCACAGCCGAAAGGATCGGCTACCCGGGAATGACGGACGCCTTCCACTATTTCGGCCTGCACGACTGGACGGGTCCGATGTTCACGCCCGAACTTCTGACGGCCATGGACACGTGGCAAGTCATGACCGAACGGATCGGCTACCCGGGAATGACGGACGCCTTCCACTATTTCGGCCTGCACGACTGGACGGGTCCGATGTTCACGCCCGAACTTCTGACGGCCATGGACACGTGGCAAGTCATGACCGAACGGATCGAGGCCACCCCGGCGGACCAGGACATCAAGGACCTGCAGCGACAGGCAGAGGAAACCGCCCGCACAATCCAGACCATCACTGACAGCGCCGCCTAAGCACCGGTGGGCCGTTCGCCTTGTGTGGGCGGGCGGTCCGCCGCAGGTGGCCGGCCTGGGTGGGTGGTTGCCGGCGACGGACCGCCGTTCCCGCAGCAGGGCCGACGCTGCTCACCTGGTGTGTGCGGCAAGCCCGGGCAGGGATTGACCTGGGCGGATCCGCGGTGACCAGGGGAAGTGCATGCTCGCAGGGCTCGCACCCTTTTGGGCGTCCACTTCGTGGCCGGCTGTGGGGCCCGGTCCCGACGTCGCAGAGCTCCGCCGTGCCCGGTCCTGTGTGTCTACGACGTTTTTTGTGGCTGTCCTGCGGATCATACGGTTCCGCCGGAGGCTTGATCCTGACCCCTCCGTAAACTCCGGGGCCCTGCGGCCCTGGAATTCTTCGACGGCGCTTCGCTTATTTCCTTTCGAAGATTTCCAGCACCTTGCCCTGCGGGAGCAGACGCCTCCGTCGGCCCCGTTGAGCACTACGTGCCAGCAACAAAAAACAACGGGGGGACAGGGGAGCTGGCCGGTCACCATTGGTCGCCCCACCCACCCAACTTCTCGGACAAGAAGGAACAACACCATGAACGCAACACCTACGCTCGAACTGCTCGACCCCACCACCCTGACGGTGGACACCAACGTTCGCAAGGAAGCCGGACTCACCAAGAAGTTCGTGGCCAGCATCAAGGAACACGGCGTGCTGGTGCCCATCGTCGCCCACCGGACCGAGTACGGAACCGTGCAGGTGCTGATGGGGCAGCGCCGCACCCTTGGAGCCATTGAGGCAGGAACCGCGACCATTCCTGTTCTCGTCGTGGCCACTCCCGAGGAAGCGGAAAGACTTGCCACGCAGGTAGTGGAGAACGACCACCGCAGCGGACTCACCGACGGCGACCGCGCCGAAGCATTCCACCAGATGGCACTGCTGGGAGTGAGCGCCAGCGTCATCGCCCGGAAGATGGGAGCCGACAAGCCAGTGGTGGAAACCGCGCTGAAGGTCAAAGCGAACGCCACCGCAGCCAAGGCACTGGACCAAGGCCTGACGCTGGAACAATCCGCCGTGATCGAGGAATTCGCAGACGACGCCGACGCCGTGGCCACGCTCGAACGCCTCGCCACCGAGAACCCCGGCAACTTCGCCCATCGGGCGCAGCGGCTCCGCGACGAGCGCAAGAACAACGCCCTACTCGCCGAAGCCTGCGCCGAGGCTGCCGCCAAAGGTCTCACAGTGCTGGAAGAAGACCCCAGCTACTACGACTACAAGGGACCCGCCGCCCTGATCTCCGCACTGACCACCGCCGAGGGTGAACGCCTCAGCGAGACGGACGCCGACGCGGTCTACATCGGCATCGGATACAGCGGTTTGGTGACGAGGTTCGCCGTCGCGGACTGGAAAGCCCGTGGGCTGCGGAAGGACGGCAAAGCCCCGGCAGGAGGGATGACCGAGGAGGAAAAGGCCGCACGCCGGGAGGTCATTGAAAACAACAAAGCCATGGACTCGGCCGAGGTAGTACGGAGGGAGTTCGTCAAAACCCTGCTGGCACGCAAGGCCCTGCCAAAGAACGCCCAGAAGTTCATCGCCCACACCATCGCCCACGCCAGCTACATACTGACCAAGGCCTTGAACAAGACCGAACTCACGGCCGAACTGCTGGGAACCGGCACCGGGTACGGCGAGTTCACAGCCTACGTCGACAAGCCCACCACCAAACCCGAAACGGTCACCCTCGCCACCATGATCACCGCCTACGAGGCAAACATCGATCGCACGAGCTGGCGGACGCGCTACAGCAACACCCGCTACTACCTCACCCAGCTCACGGCATGGGGATACGAACCCAGCGACGTCGAAAAGATCATCCTCACCGACCCTGACATCAAAACCGAGGAAACCACGGAAAGCGCGGACGAACCCGAAGCCGCCTAGACCCCTTGCCGGGCGGAACCTCCACCGCCCGGCAAGGCCCCCGGCCACTCACCACGAGAATGGCCGGGAACCTCCCAAACATCGGGCGGTCCGCCGCCCAGCGAACCACAACAGCCCATCACCAGCGGCGGACCGCCATTCAACGCCACCAGGCACACGCCCACCAAAAGCCGCGCCCCGCCGGCCACCTGGCTACTCCATCGACTCACCACCGGGAAGTTTTGTCAGAGGTCACGGCTAGGCTCATCCCAGAGGACCATGAACAGGAGTCACCATGACCAAGCCGCCAGTACCTGACAATCTCATCACCGACTTCATGAACAGCGACTTCCCCGGCACCGTCGACTGGTCGCTGGTGGCAATGATGCTTATCAGCACCGCACTAGTCGCGGTCTACGTCGGTGCCGCGATGTTCATCCGAGGAAGAAACTCGACAACATCCAGGTCACCCAAGTCGATGGATCTCGCTTTCGGCCTCGCCATTGCGACGCCCCTCGCAAGCTTCCTTGTCTTAGGCCGCAGCGGACTCGCATCGGGACTAATCATTGGAGCATTCGCGCTGGTCATCGGCCTAACCCTCTGGGGCACTGCCCGCGGCACTCGAAGCGAAACCAACCATGCACCACAATGAGGATCCGCTAGACTGAACCACAGATTTCCTTTGTCCGAGGAGAGCAAAGCAGGACCGGCCCGCGCCGGTCCTGCTTTGTTCAACCCTCAAACCGGGCACCATCCCCATGGGTCAAGACACCCGCCGCCGACCCACCACCCGCAGCGGGACAGGTCTTTTCAGCCGCGACCACACACTGGGGAATCCGGTCGAACCTGACGCAGGCACAAGAACCTCACGCCCAGGGCAGCTCCTAATGAAGCCGGGGGAGTCACACCGGACTGCTACCCGCAACACCAAACCCAGCCAACCGTAGGATGCTCCGAGTTGCTAGTGTCCACCACGACCTCGCACGATCGCCCGGACGCGTTGTTTGGTCAGGCCCACCAATTCGCCTATCCGATCAAAGGTCCACCCTTTGGCCGGTGACAGGCCCTCGTTGTTCCTGGGCTCCGCAAGCGAGGACATGGCGTTGCGCCGGATCTGCAACGCAAGGCCCAAACGGTGTTCGATGACCCGACTCACCACGTCTGCCAGGACCAAGAGCCTCGCCTCTTCAACAGTGTCGCTGTTTCGCCTCAACTCTGGATCGTTGCCCAGCCTCCGTTCCAGCTTCAGGAGGTAATACGGATCCTGCACCGCGGCAGCCAGGTCTTCCGGCTTCCATCCACGCACAGCAAGACGCTCCGCCAGCCCCGGTGACTGGGACCAGTAAATGAGATCCCGCCACAGCGGCTTGTCCTCCTCCGGAATGGCAGACGAACGCCACCGCTCATCCCAGTCCTGGACTGGATCGCCCACTTTCGCAACCGGGTACTGTTCCAGCTCGGACATGATGAATCCCCCTACTCGTGACCACCGGGACAATCAGCCCCTCCAAAGACAATAGCTGTTGTCAAACGAAAAGACAATACCTGTTGTCCAGCTGCCTTGGCGATGCATCGCGCCTCCCGAAATCAGGAAGAAAGAGCCTAGAATCCAAGGAAAAAAAGGCTCTTTATTCAATCGGATAAACGCTAGAATAGAGGTAGCAAGTCAGCCAGACGAACCTAACCGAACTGATACGAAACGCAGGACTGAAAATGACTTCCTCAATCACCGATTACACGGTCTACACCAAGCCCGGTTGCCCGAACTGCGACCGCACCATGGAGTATTTCGCCTCCAAAGGCATCACCTACACTCCTGTGGACATCACCGAAGTGCCGGCAGCGCTGGAATACATCAGCCAAGAGCTTGGCTACTCCCAGGCGCCCGTCATCGTGAACAACTCCGATGACCAGGACCACTGGTCCGGCCTCCGCCGGGACAAGCTCGTCCACGCCGCCATGAGCCACAAGGCAGCGTGAGGACCATGACCACACCGCACCCGGTGGACGGGTTCAAGATCAACCCACGGATCCCGCTGGAGGTGGACTTGTTCCGGGAAACCAACCCCAGCGGCAGGATCTACCCCGACGCCAAGGAGGAACCTTTCGCCGGCTACTACGGCATCCCCTCCAGTGTCGAGGATGACCGCTACCTTGCAGCGATCCGCAGGGCCCCCATCGGGGCCGGCGGCCTGTGGGACGAACACACCGCAGACCAGCACCAACCCAACGACCTCACCCACGACCAACCGGGTGGGACCGAACCTCAGAACGAAACCAGCACAGACACCGGGAACACCACCAGCACACGAGGAAAAGGAACCATCATGGCCGGCGAAACCACCATTACAGTCATCGGAAACCTCACCAACGATCCCGAGCTGCGGTTCACCCCGTCGGGATCTGCGGTAGCGAACTTCACCATCGCTTCGACGCCCAGGACCTTCGATCGGCAGTCCAATGAGTGGAAGGACGGGGAGACGCTTTTCCTCCGCGCCAGTGTATGGCGGGAAGCAGCTGAGAACGTGGCCGAGTCCCTGACCAAGGGCACGCGCGTGATCGTTTCGGGTCGGTTGAAGTCCCGGTCCTACGAAACCAAAGAAGGCGAAAAGCGTACCGTGATAGAGCTTGAGGTAGACGAGATCGGTCCTAGCTTGCGTTACGCAAATGCGAAAGTGAACCGCACCCAGCGCAACAACCAGGGCGGCGGAAACGCCGGCGGTTTCGGGAACCAGAATAGCAGCGCTCAACCTGTCCAGCAGGACGATCCCTGGGCCGCGAACTCGCAGACCAGCGCCGGTTCCTGGGGCAACGGCCCGGACTCCGAACCTCCGTTCTAAACCCATGGTTGTCGGGGCCGGTTACTACGCTGGCCCTGACAGTCAGCCCGAACTGCAAGCTCTCGATTTCAGAAAAGACGTGAAGAACAATGACACCTGGATCCTCGATTTCCCCGCTCGAACCCATCGCCGGGTCTATGGCGTGGGTGGCGGCCATCGTGGCAGTCCTGTCGATCGGGGCAGCAGGTGTGACCATCGTTGTTCTCTTGATCAGGAAGGTTCAGCTGGAGCAACTGAAGGACCAGCTGCAGAAGGAGATCAACGCGGTTCAGGGGGCCGAAGAAGCCGCCGAGAGGATGCAGCTCGGAAGGGCTCCCAGGGCAGAAAAGAACCGCGCGTTCGCGGACGTCAAGACCCGCCAAACCGGACGGGATTCGCTCGAGGCTCTTGTCGCCATGAGGACGCAGCAGTTCAGCGATGACAAACCCCGATACGGGAAGCGGGCGCTGGGGTTGCTGGGAATCGGAGTTGTCAGTTTTCCCGTGCAGTTCCTCATGCTCTACATCCAGGGCTCCTGACCTCATGAAGCCGAGTGAGAAGAAGAGTCCTTACTTCACCGAAGAGGACCTGAAACAGATCCGCGCAGCGGTTCAGGCCGTCGGGAAGCTCGAAGGGTATGCGTCCATCACGGACTTCGTTGAAGCAGCTGCCCGCCGGGAACTGCGGCGACTTCAGCGCAAGTACAACAACGGCCGGAAATGGCCGGGAGTTGAAGCCGGGGAACTCCGCCCAGGGCGACGCACCCGCGCCGAAACAGCAGCAAGGGAGGATCACCTATGACGTTCAGCAGCTGCAGGGGCCGGCTCCAGAGTGGCGGCATACTGGCTGTTCTTGCCCTGACCGGCTGCAGAGTCGACGGCGGACCGCAGGTCGTTCCTGCCGGCAGCCCGGCGCCGCTGCATGAAGTGCCCTGTGAAGCGACGGGCACAGCGGCGCGGCCGCCGGCACTTGAATCAGCGGCCAGCGGCCCGCACACCGTGGAGAAGGTTGTCGATGGAGACACCATCCGGATCAGCTGCAACGGCACCAACACCCGCGTCAGGCTTGTTGGCATCAACGCACCGGAAAGCGTCAAGGAAGACGCGCCGGTGGAATGCGGCGGACCGGAAGCATCCACCTACCTGCACTCGCTCCTGGACGGACAGCAGGTGTTTCTCTCGGCGGATCCCGCCCAAGGGGTGCGCGACAAGTACGACCGGCTTCTTGCCTACGTCTGGACCACCGACGGCACCCTGGCCAACAAGTCGATCGTGGGGCAGGGCCACGCCGAGGCAACCGGCTACGGCAAGTCTTTTGCCTATAGCGAGGACTTCACCGCGGCCGCCGACCAGGCCAGGAAGAGCAAGGCGGGTCGATGGAACTGCTGAGACCGCCGTCCACGCATCAGCCCATCGTTAGGTGAAGATCATGGCTGTCGTTCTGATCTTCTTCGCAGCGTTCGCCGTCGTCGCCCTGGGCGGCTGGATCATCTACGCACTCACCCACCCGGTGGCCGCCGGCCAAGGTATCTTGATCTTCCTCTGCAAGGCAGCCGGCGTCATTGCCTTGATCACCGCCGTCGTGGCCTGGCTCGGTCAGAGCCTCCTGCAGGCAGTGCCACCGGCGCTGTTCATGATTGCCTTCTTCTTCGCCGCGAACCGGCTGGAACGCCGCTGGCGTCGCTGGTGAACCAGCCGTGTCCATGACGCGGGACGAGGCCCGGTTCTGGTCCAAGGTCATCAAAGGACCGCGGGAGAATGACTGTTGGCTCTGGACCGGTGCGGTCGGTGATGACGGTTATGGCCGGTACTGGATCAAAACCCCGACGGGTCAACAGGCTGTCCGGCCCCAGCGCTTCGCGCATTTGCTGCTGACCGGAGAGCACCTGGATCCCGACACCAAGCTCATGCACTCCTGCGATATTCCACTATGCGTCCGCGCGACGGGTGGGCCCGACAGTCACTTGTTCCCTGGCACGCAGGCCGAGAACCTGATTGACCGGGTACAAAAGAGACGCCACGCCAACGCCCATTCGTGGCGTTGGCGTGGCGTCGGTCGCGCTAACTTCACCGCTCAGTCGCGGCAGCTCCGTGATGCGCTCAAAGAGCACGGATGGGATGAGTCAGTGATCCGACCCCTCATGTCCGGCCACGACCCCGACGCTCCCACTCTCTTCTGATTCCTGCGCCTCGGCAGTCGGAGCACCGGTGCCGGCCTTGGCCTTCTTTGGTGTGACCACGTCGATGCTGCGGACGTAGGACACGCTGACGTCCAGGAGTTCGGCGATGCCCTGCCTGGTCTCACCGGTGGCGAGCATCTTCCGAACGGTTTCCTTTGCATCATCAATGGCTGCGGCGGCGTTCTTCTTCGCCGTGGCGATCAGTTCGGCTGCCTGCCGTTCGGCTTCCTCGACTCCTGCTTCGGCCATCATCGTTGCGGCGTGGTAGTCGGTTGCCAGCGAGTGAAGCGTCGCTTCGCGTTCGCGCCGTTTCGCGGCCAGCTCCTCGGTCTTCCGGCGTGCCTGAACGATCATCGTGTTGCGTGTCTTGCCAGCCATCACGGCCCCCTGTGGTGTGGTCGGTTTTCTGTCTCCGTTCCCCATTCTTGCAGAACGCACCCGGGCATCCCGAAACCTAACGGTTAGAAGCCCACGCGTGTTCAACCGGAGGTGCCGTCGGGGGCGTTCCGGAAGGTCGGCGGCTCGCTGGCAGGGGTTATGCACAGCTTGCCCCGGGGCAGGCATGGAACCGCTGTTGTTTGTCGAGCTGTGCATAACACCTGCATGCGAGTATCAACAATCAAAGCTGCCGCTTTTCATGTGGATACTCGCATCAGAATGATGGACTCGAATCCGACGTTTTTCGAACCGATACTCGCTAGCTCGCATCAAGCTCAAAACGCCAAGTTCAGTCACACCTCTTGCATTTCGAATAAACGAGGCCGATTCCGCTAGAGTCGGGGCATGATGTCGCTGCACGTTCTCAGTGCTGGCACCGGTTACCTGTACTACACGCAGGAGACCGCCAGCGGTGATGAGCTGCGCGCAGGCGACCGCCACTTGGGCGATTACTACACCTTCCAGGGTCTGCCTCCGGGTCAGTGGCTAGGCCGTGGAGCCGAAGCGCTGGGAGTGTCCGGGAATGTCACCGAAGCCCAGATGGCCAATCTCTTTGGGCAGGGCCGGCACCCGGAATACGAAGCCATCCTCGCCGCGAAGCTGGCGGAGGGGCTACCCGCCAAAGCGGCAGAAAAGGCCGCCCAAGCCGAGGCGAAACTGGGTCGCCGTTACTACGACTACGGCCCCAAAGACAACGCCCTGGCACAGGCCATCCGTGTTCGCGAGAGTGACTTCGAACGCATGCGGGGCCGCAAACCCAACGCGGGGGAGCGGCACCGGATACGGGCCACCGCGGGGGCTGTGATGTTCCGTGAAGGACACGGACGCCCGCCCGCTTCCAAGGAAGAACTGGGCAAGTACATCACCGCGCAGCTGCGTCCCCAGCAGAACGCGGTGGCCGGATACGACCTGACCTTCACGCCCGTCAAAAGCATCTCCGTACTGTGGGCTCTCGGGGACGCCGACACCCGCCGTCTGGTCGAGGAAGCCCACCAGGCCGCTCTCAAGCAGTCCGTGGAGTATCTCGAAACCCACGCCCTTGCCACCCGGTTGGGTACCAATGGCATTGCCCAGACCTCCGTCAAAGGCGGACTGACGGCGACGGCCTTCCGGCACCACGATTCCCGCCTTGGGGATCCGAACCTGCACACCCACCTTGTCGTCTCCAACAAGGTCCAGGACTTTCAAGGGAACTGGAAGACCATCGACGGCAAGCTGCTTCACCGCTCCGCCGTGGCCGTCTCGGAGCACTACAACACCCGGATCCAGGCCTACCTTGAAGAGCACGGTGTGGAGTTCGAAGCCCGCACCGTCAACGGGTCCAAGCAGCCCGTCATGGAAGTAGCCTCCGTCCCACGCGAACTGAACGCGCTCTTCTCCAAGCGCAGCACGGGCATCCGTTCAAGCCTGACCGAGCTACGCCAGGCGTACGAAGAACAGCACGGCCACAGCCCCGACCAAGCCGCCCTGATCAAACTCGCACAAGCAGCAACACTGGACACCCGGCCCGACAAAGAGAAGCCCAAGACCCTCGCCGACCAAGCCAAAGCGTGGCGGCAGGAAGCCGCCACCCTGTTCACGGAGAAGGACATCAAACGCATCACCGGTGCCCGTTCCCGGACACAACGCCCCGCGACTACCGGGATTGATATTGACGCCCCGGCGCGGCAGATCATCGCCGCCGTTTCTGACAAACGCTCCACCTGGACGGCCCAGAACATCATGGCCGAGACCAACCGCTGGGCACGCGAATACGCCGTGAACCACGGCCCGGTCCCGGCCGGAACCGTGGAACGGGTTGTCTCCCATAGCCTCAGCACCGTCTCCGTTCGCATCACCCCGGACCAAGTGCACGGCCGGTTCGAAGCACTCACCCGCAACGCCGGAACAGCCGACTTCAACCACCGCACCGACACACGGTACACGTCAACGAAGATCCTCGAGGACGAAAACCTTTTGCTGCGTGCCGGTAAGAAGGACGTCATCCCGGTAGCATCCATGCAGGACTTCAATGCCGCCGTGGAGGCCTACAACCTCGCCGTGGCCACCGGGGAAAAGTCCCATCCGCTGGACGCCGGACAGATCGAACTGGCCCGCGAGTTTGCCACGTCATCGAAACTTCTGGCCGTGGGTATCGGTGCCGCCGGTACCGGCAAATCCAGTTCCATGGGTTTGGTCCGCGCCGCTATCACCCACGCCGGCGGCAGGGTCATCGGTCTCGCACCCTCGGCCGTGGCAGCTGCGAATCTGGGCGAGCAGCTTGGCATCACCGCGGCGACGACGGACAAGTTCCTGCTCAGCCCCAACGAGGCTTTCAAGGTCACACCCGGCACCCTCGTGATTGTCGATGAAGCCGGTATGCAGGGCACCGGGAAACTCGCCGACGTCGTTAGGGCTGTGGAGGCCGGCGGCGGACTGGTCCGGCTCATCGGGGATGACCGGCAGCTCTCCGCCGTTCAAGCCGGTGGTGCGCTGCGGTTGCTGATCAACGAAGTCGGCGCAACGGAACTGGAGACCATTCACCGCTTCCACAGCCCAGAAGAAGCAGAAGCATCCCTACTCCTTCGCACACCCACCGAACACGAAACTGACCCGTTCGCCTGGTACAAGGACAACGGACGCGTCCAGGCCGGAAGCATCGAAACTGTTGAAGGGTTGGCCTTCGGAGTGTGGCAGAGCCGCCTGAACCAGGGTGACGCCGCGGTGATGATGGCACCGACCAACGAGAGCTCCCAACGTCTCTCCGAACGTGCCCGGGCCTACCGGATCGAGACCGGAGAAGTCGCCGGCACCGGAGCCTCCGTGCAGCTGCGCGACGGCTCCCACGCCTGGGCAGGGGACCATGTAGTAACCCGCCTGAACGATACCCAGATGAAGGTCAAACGAGGCCGTGACGTTGTAAAGAACGGCGACCTCTGGACCGTCGAACAAGCCCACGAGGACGGGTCCCTGTCGGTAAGCCACCTCGAGCACGGCGGGACCATCCGGCTCCCCGCCGAGTACGTCTCAGAGCACGTCCACCTGGGCTACGCCCTGACCACCCACCGCGCCCAGGGCATGACCCGCGACGCTGGTATCCCCATCCTCGATGCCTCCACCACCCGGGAGAACGCCTACGTCGCCGCAACTCGTGGCCGGGATGAAAACGTACTGTTCGTCGCCGTCGAGGAAGGCCAAGACCGGGACAGTGTTCTCGCCGCTATCGCGCGCAACCACAGCCAGGACTCCTCCGCACACGAGGCTATGGCCGCCGAATACGAACGCATCAACTCGCCCCTGACCCTTGTCGATCAGTACCGCTACGTCAACGACGAAGCCAACACCCTGCGCATGACCGCCATGGCACGGGAGATCCTTGGACCGGACGCAGAGAAGTTCATCACCGCCGAGTCCTGGGGAGCCTTGGCCACCCATCTGGCCAAGGCCGAACAGGGTGGCTGGGACACCGCAGGGTTGCTGCGCACCGCAGCCGGCCAACGTGAATTCCAGAGCGCCGATGACCTTTCCGCCGTGCTCGCCTGGCGCGTGGAAAAGATCGTGGACAAGGCCCCCGAGCTGATCGCCCAAGCAGGGGAACGGCCCCTGCAAGGACTCACCGACGAGCAGCTGGCCACCCTCCGCGCAGAAGCCGAAGCCTGTGCACGCGCCGCCCGTGAAGCAGCTGCAATCCACGGACCGAACCCAGCTGACCACTGGACCAACCGCCGGCACGGCAAACTCACCGACGCCGAACTTGAACGCCGGATCTTCACCACACGGTTCACCGCACGGGAAACATCATCCATCAACGACCCGGCACAGGCCCGCCGAGCCCACCAACAGCTGCGCGCGCTCCAGGACGAACACCGAATCCGCAACCAGCAACTCAAAGAATCCCAGCGCATGGCCGAAACCGCCGAACGCGGCAGCCGCAGCGTCTACGGAGAGAACCCCGCTGCCAGTGCCAGTACCCAGCGTGTATGGGGACACGAAACGATCGCCGCCCGCGCCCGGGCTGAGGAACGCCTCCGCACCCTCACACCACGCCCCGTCACCCCCGTGCAGGCACCGGACCGGCTGCCCGAATGGCTCGCCCCGGCGGGCGCGGCAGCCAGCCCGTACCTGCCCCAGGCATGGAAGGAAGAACTCGCAGCCCGACGCGAAGTCCTCGCCGCAAGGTTCGACGAACGCGGCCACCTCCTAGCGGCCACACCACCAGAGTGGGCACAAAAACTCGGACCCGTCCCCGCACGCCCCGACGCCGCCCAACAATGGCGCGACACCGCGGCAAGCATCGAAATGTTCCGCGCCCGCTACAACGTTCCCGAAACGGAGGACACACCAGTGCCAGAGCGGTTCAGAAACGAAGAGATCGGCCAACAAATCCACGCCCAGGCAGTGACAGTCTCCAAACGCTCACACGCCCTACCCGAACACGCCACCGACCACGACCGGGCTCTGGATGCTTTGAGTGCGGTCGAGCGCAGCAAGGACACTCACGCCGCTGAGTCCCCCGGGCAGCGAGCCACGGATGCGGACCGGGCAGCTAACGCTCAGGAGCCCGCAGCGCTCACCCCGCCTCAGACCGATAAGCCACGCCTCCGCAGCCGGTTAGAGAAGATCACAGCCGAACGGAACGCTGTACGGCTCGCGGCTCAGCAGGAGTCACAGCCGCAAACCGAGGAAACGGCCGAGCAGAAGGACGTCGCCAAGCAGCAGGCCGAGCGTGCAGTTGCCCAGGCCCGCCAAAACCAGCACGACCAAGGACGTGAACTCTAGCCGCAGGCATCGCAGTCCAACTGCCGCGGTGGCGGGACGTACCCATGGTGGTCGAGTGTCCTCACAGGCAACCTCAAGCTTTGCTGGGCATACTGCGAACGAAGCTTCGGTCAACCGCTATTTGACCGGGGCTTCGCCAATTCCGGCGCCGGGCTCTAGCGGGGTGAGTGCGCCGAGACTTGCCATGACGTTGGCTGCGATGGTCAACGACTAGAACTCATCGGCAGGAGGCTGGTGAGTCCTTACGAGTCTTGTGAGTCCTCCCGAATTTCTCCAGTAGCCACAGCTCGCCACAGTTTGAAAGACGAAGCTCTGACTTTTGAAAGGGGCTAAAAGCCCGGCGGCATCGCCGACACATCCGGAAATACACCGACGTTAGCCAGTCGATCTGTTGCAAAAGCGGGATTGTTACTTTTTAGTTGGTTTTCTGAGTGTTTTCTGGGTGTCGCCGGTGTGTGGGGGTTGCGGTGTTTCGTCGTGGTGTGGCGTGGTTGGTTGCTGTGGTGTTGGTGGTGGCGCCTGGGTTGTTGGTGTTGCCTGCGGCGGTGGCTGCGGATCCGGTGGTGGAGAACGTGGTGACGTTCTCTGACGTGCCAACCGAATCGCAGTTCGCTACGGAGATTTCGTGGTTGGCGGCGTCGGGTATTTCCACGGGTTGGGATGCCGGCGGGGTGCGGCAGTATCGTCCGTTGGAGTCCATTGCCCGGGATGCGATGGCCGCGTTCCTGTACCGTCATGCCGGGTCACCGGCGTTCACCGCTCCTGCGGTATCTCCGTTCATGGATGTTCCGGCCGGTGCTTCGTTTTATAAGGAGATCACTTGGCTGGCTGCGGAGGGTATTTCCACGGGCTGGGATGTCGGTGCCGGGAAGCGTGAGTACCGGCCGTTGTCCCCGATCGCCCGTGATGCGATGGCCGCGTTTTTGTACCGGTACGCGGACAAGCCAGCGTTCACTGCCCCGCCGGTCTCTCCCTTTGTGGATGTGCCGGCTGGTGGCGGGTTCTATGCGGAGATCACGTGGTTGGCTGCGTCGGGGATTTCCACGGGCTGGGATGTCGGTAACGGTGTTCGGGAGTACAGGCCGTTGAACGGGATCGCCCGTGATGCGATGGCCGCGTTCCTTTACCGGTACGCGGGCCAGAAAGCACCGGCTGACCCAGGGAACCCGGCAGCGGGAACGGTAACGGTGGCCCCCGACGTCGAGGTCCTGGAACCATCCCAACTGGAAACCGCGCTGGTGAGTGCGGACACCGTGGTGCTTCCCTCGGATCAGGCACTGGAGATCAAACCCAATGACGTGCTGGTCTCCGGTGTCACCACCGGTACCCCGGACGGGCTGCTGGTCCGGGTCGTCCAGGTAGTGCGGGACCCGGGTGGGAACACCCTGGTGAAGACCAAACCCGCCACCCTGCCCGAAGCCGTGGTCTCCACCGGAGGGCTGCTCGAAGTAACCGGCACCCCGGTGAGGTCAGAGTTCATCCCGGAACCCGACGTCGTCGTTGAACCCGACGCGGCCCCGACCGCAACCAGGCCGGACATGGCCCAACCATTCGCGGAGACTTCGGCCGATGTGTTTAACAAGTCGATGACCTTCAAGAAGACCGTCAAGGGTGAGTTCGGCAAACCCGACGCGCCGTTGACCGGTAATGGCTCGGTGACGTTGAAATCGTCGGTGACGGCGAAGGCCACGGCGAAGATGACTTTGGACGTCGGCTTCCTGCAGTTGAAGGAAGCCTCGGTAGTGGTGACGCCGTCGGTGAAGGCCGAGCATTCTGTCACGGCCGAGGGGTCGTTGAAGGGCCAGGTGACCTCAAAGCTTGGTGAGCTCAATGCCTGGTTCACGTTCTGGGTTGGGCCGGTCCCCGTGGCAGTGGAGGGCGATGCGGAGATGAATGCGAACTTCGCCTTGGACGGTGACGCGCAGGTGGTCTTCTCCTCGTCTCAGACAGTTTCCAGCGGTCACGGGTTCAAATACAAGAACGGTTCGTTCAATCTGGTCAACGACAAGCCCTCCACAGCCGGGATTCAGAATCAATACAAAGCCTCGGCGTCTCTGACCGTAAGGGCGTCACTGGATTTTGATGCCACGATCAAGCTTTACGGCGTCGCTGGGATCACGTTCGGAATGGGACCGTACGCGACCACCACCATCACCGTTACCGCTGCCAGCGGGCAGGACCTCAGCTGGACCTGCCCCTTGGAGCTGGGGGTCGAAGGCCGGCTCGGTGTGACTGCAGGCATCGAGATCATGGGCTTCGACCTCGGCGAGTGGGAAGCCACTGTGACCAAGTCATGGCCACTGTTCACAGCGAACCCCTGCCAAGGCACCACTGTCATCCAGCCGCCACCAACGAACCCCACTCCTACGCCTACGCCGACCCCGACATCGACGCCGGACCCGGAGCCCACTGAGGGGATTACCCAGAGATACCTGACTGGTGGGTACCGGGGGGTCGGGTACGAGGTTCAACTCGACGGTACTGTCCGCTCTTGGGGCAGGAACGACTCTGGCCAACTGGGAGCAGGCAGCATGCCGTGGCGTACGCTGCCAGGCCCCGTGCCTGGCCTGAGCGGAGTCAAGTCCATAGCAGGGGGTTACGAAACGGCCTACGCAATTAAGTCAGATGGAACTGTTTGGGCGTGGGGTAACAATTCCTCAAATCAGCTCGGTGACGGAACAACAGTTTCCCGCTCTACTCCTGCCCCTATCCAAGGGCTCGCCGACGTCGTCGATGTAGCGGCGACCTACGACGGAGCCATAGCTCTGAAAAACGACGGTTCTGTATGGGCATGGGGCCTATACACGTTGGGGGCAGACGCCATGAGTCCGGGGATTCGTCCCGTACCGCAAGAGTTGTCAGGACTTCAAGGCGTCAAGGCCATCGCCGCAGGATCAAGTTCCAACTATGCTCTCAAGACTGACGGCACTGTTTGGGCATGGGGCGAGAATGGCTCAGGACAGCTGGGGGACGGCACCACGACTGAGCGGTTAAACCCCACAAAGGTCAGCAACCTCTCGAGCGTCAAAGCCATCTCCGCCGGCAACGGCACCGCATATGCATTGAAAACGGACGGCACCTCATGGGCTTGGGGCGATAACAGCTGGGGGCAGCTCGCCGACGGAACCACAACGTGGCGGTCGCTGCCCGTGCCTATGTCCGGGCTGTCCGGGGTCGCAGCCCTGGAGGCCGGTGACGGCAACGGCTATGCCCTCATGAAGGACGGAACAGTGCGCGGATGGGGTTACAACGTACTGGGCGCCGTAGGAAGTGGAGATACTTCTGAGCGGCACTTGCCCACGCCGGTGGTAGGTGTCACCGGAGCAGTTGCCGTTTCCGCAGGGACCGGTTGCGCGTACGTCGTACTGGGAAATGGCGACGCTTTGGCCTGGGGGTGGAACGAATCTGGACAGCTCGGTGACGGGACATACCAGAACCGGTCAACACCAGTTCCATTCGGGGTGGAAGGCTCACCGCTGTAAATCGCGCCTGATCGCACGCTCCCCCGCCGCTTTCGTCGGCTACCGCTTTTGTCCTGCACGGTTGCTGCCATGAGGCCGGCGCCGAGGAGGCGGTTTCTGTATGACGCAATGAGGGTTAGCCGGGATCCTGTGGTGGATGTGTCGGCCGTTGTTGAGGGCCCCTCGTCGATGAAATGGCATGAAGAATCTCGCGGTTTTGACTGAGGCGGCCGCGAGGGATGCTTGATGACGACGCCTTCGTGGCGTCGGATATCGGGGCGAGAGCTCTATTGACTGAGCCAGGAAAAGTCGTCCCTTGTTCTTCTCAGCTTTGCACGGAGGAACTAGCCGTTGAGCTGGATCAGGAAGGGGTACCGCCTGTGGCAGCTGCTGGCTCACGGACGAGCTCTGGAGGGACGCTGAGGCAGCACTGTCGCAGCCAGCGTAGTTGAAGCCCTGTCTTAGCTGATTCGCCGTGAGCGGAGGCGGATTATGGGGATATTCAGCGTGCCTGTCCATTGAAGCTACAACATGACACGGGGCGGAGGTCCAAGCGCGACGGAAATTGAGGTGGGCCGCGTTGTAAGACTATCTTTGAGTGTCTATCAATCGGTAGATGAAAAATGGGGGCGGGTTTCCGCCAAAAAGCGCGGAAAGTAGCCATAAGTGCGCCAAAAATACAGACGAAGACTCTTAACTTCAGGGCTTAGCCTTGCCTTATCAGCCTTCATGATCACCGGAATGATTCCGGCCAATGCAGCTCCGGTAACTCCCGTAGAGCCAGTGGTTGTCTCGGAAACCGCGACACAAACCCAGCCCACCGTCGTTACGGCCCAGGATAGTGGCCCATCTTTCCCGGCTCCGGCCACGTCTCCTTTTGCCGACGTCTCCACGTCCCAGCAGTTCTACGCTGAGATGGCGTGGTTGGCTGGCGCGGGCGTCAGTACTGGATGGTCCGAGGCCAATGGGTCGAAGACCTACAGGGCCTTGCAGGCGGTCAACAGAGACGCGATGGCGGCCTTCATGTATAGGCTCTCCGGCAGTCCAGGATTCGTTCCTCCGGCTGAGTCACCTTTCGCTGATGTGTCCACGTCCCAGCAGTTCTACAAAGAGATGGCGTGGCTGGCGTCCAAAGGCATCAGCACCGGCTGGACCGAAGCAGACGGTTTCACCAAAACCTACAGGGCACTGCAGCCTGTAAACCGAGACGCCATGGCTGCGTTCTTGTACCGTCTGGCGGGCAGCCCCGACTACACCCCGCCGGCAGTCTCGCCGTTCGCCGACGTCGCCACCTCCCAGCAGTTCTACAAGGAAATGGCATGGCTTGCCTCCACAGGCATCAGCACCGGTTGGACCGAAGCCAATGGCTCGAAGACGTACCGGGCACTGCAGGCCGTAAACCGTGATGCCATGGCAGCGTTCATGTACCGATTCCACCTGAACACAAGCCCATTGACCATTGCGAACGACCACTTGATGGATGGCATCGCCGGAGTCAGGTACCTTGAGCAGCTCACGGGGGCCGGCGGATTCGGCTCCTTGGTGTGGAATGCCACCGGCCTTCCCCAAGGTGTCACTCTTTCACCAACCGGTGTGCTGTCCGGTTCTCCAGCGGCCACAGGCGACTACCCGGTCATTGTCACAGCCACTGATGATTCCGGAATGACGCTATCGCGGACCCTGAGCCTGAACGTACCGGAAGCCGCACCCGAGGAATGCGTGGGCAAGCCCTGCGAGATCCTGGTGCCCCAGGAAAACACGGTTCACATCCCGGGGGACAACATCGTCGCCATCAACAGGGATCCTGAATCGAACGACATCACCTCCGTGGAGCTTACGGCCATCGATGTGGCCGTGGGCCAGGTACTGACACTCGACCCTTGGGCCAATCTTGAATCCGGTGCAATCCTCAACGTCAACGACGTCCAGATGACGGCTGAAGGGACGCTCCTGGTGTCGGTCTCCGCGACCAACCTTTCCGCGGCCTACTCCGAGGGCACCGTTCACTTCACGGATGAAGCAGCAGTAGCCACTTCCCTCGGAGAATCTGAAGCGCTCTCCACGCCCTTCGCTGCAAAGGAACCAGTCCCGGCACCGAAGAAAATTCAGTGTGAGGGTGGAGCGACCGCGGACCTCAAGGGCCTGTCTGTCACGCCGGATATGAAACCTTCGCTCTATGCCGATTGGAAGCCCTTCTTTGGGGGTCTTCACCAACTGCAGGCAAACATCGAAGGCTCCATCACCGTGAACCTGGGAGCGGCTGTTTCCGGGGAAGGTGTCTGTACAGTGGAGGGTCCCGAGGTCAAGGTGACCGTCCCCTCAGGCGCAGGTGCCATCGTCATGGTGGCCCAGCCGTCCCTGACGTTTGAAGTCAACGGCAAGCTGGACCTCAGCACTTCCGTGACCCTCAAATGCGGTTCGTCTTACCAGTGGCGGGACGGTCAGGAAAGCCGCGCCGCTACGTGTGGCACCGAGCACGAGCCGCTGGGCCTTTCCAGCGATTCGGGCATCGAAGCGACCCTCACGGGCGCAATCGATACACGCGTCACCTGGGTGGAGATCGTCGGAATTACCGGCCAGATTAATGCGTCCGTATCTGCCGCGTACCACCCAACCGAAGACCCCATGGCAGAGCTCAAGGGCCGGGTTGGATTTGAACTTGGTGCCTGCCTCATCTGCTTCTTCGACGGCGGTCCCAACGTGACCATCTACTCCGGCACGATCTATGAAAAGACCATCGCCTCCTGGTCCACGAAGCCCCCGGCCCCGGGCGCTCCTGCTGCAGAAGTGCCCCCGACGGTTGCACCTCTGAAGGTGCTGTCTACTTCACTGCCCAGCGCGACTGTTGGGAAGACATACAAAATAGGCCTCGCTGCCAAGGGCGGGACTCAGCCTTATACCTGGACGATTTCTCAAGGGACGCTTCCTTCGGGTCTCGCTCTGAATTCCGGAACCGGAATAGTCTCGGGTGTCCCCACTGCGGTGGCAACTGCCGAGATCACCGTTACAGCCACGGACAAGCAGGGCGTTGTTGCATCAGCACCCTTGACCTTGGTTGTGAACCCCACCCCGCCGCGCGGGGACAAGGTCCTCGTATATGCCGATGGTGACGAAGGGTATGGCATAGCGAACGTCGCCAAAACTCTCCGTGCCGCCGGCGCAGAGGTTGTGGAAGCGACCTCCCTCCCTGCTGACCTGAGCGGCTACAAGTCAATTTGGAACCCCTCACGCTACGGTTGGAGCGATGCGGACGAGCGCCGCGTTGCCAGTTACGTAGCTGATGGCGGAGCGGCCTACCTCACGGGGGAACGTCCATGTTGCGAGGCTCTGAATGCCAGCGTTCAGAACGTCCTCCGGCATGTACTCACCGACCAGAACGTTGTGGTGGGCCAGATGGGCGATGTGCAGGGAACCTTCTCGTTCAATCCTGCCGCCAGCAACGAAATCACCAAAGTGCCCAACGTGCTCACCACTTTTGACCCCGATGCACCCGGAGCCATCAGCGGAATGGATGGTGTGGACGCCCGGAACGTCTTCGCTCGAAGTGAAAGCGTGGCCATCGGAGGCGTCTGGGCCGAAGGGGATATGAAGACCGGACGCGGGCGCGTAGTTGTTCTGATGGACATCAATTACCTCGAGTACGACGCTAGAACGCCGATCATCCAAAACATCCAGCATTTCCTGTCCAAGACACCCTGATTTATCTGCAGAACGGCCGGCCTTGTCATACCAAGGCCGGCCGTTTTGTGCTGTTACGGGTTATTCGTGCCGCCACCATCCGCTTTGGGCCAAGAGAGTTTTTTGAAAGCCTAATATGCGGCCCCAATTCCGCATTCTGTTGCTTCGCTTGGGAGGGATGCCATGTAGTTAGTTTTCTGAGTGTTTTCTGGGTGCCGCCGGCGTGTGGGGGGGGTTGCGGTGTTTCGTCGCGTTTCTATCAGCCGTAAGCTCTGAGCAGAGAGCGCACACTGTGGGCGTGGGAGTACAACGAATATGACGAGTCGGGCAACGGCTCCACCATCGACCCGACCGTCCCAGTCCGTGTGGGCGGATAGCGCCGGGCAGCCTGCGAAGGTTGCGTTCCTCTCCACAACCGACGTTGCGTACTAGCCGTTCCGGGAGCCTGACACCGGCCCCTCATGGGCGAGGTCATGAGGGCTGCTGCTGTTTCAGATCGCGGGGCTTCGAACAGGAGAAGCCGACCAAGCCATCATCCGTACGGCACAGTGGTTGAGCCACGGACGGGAAGCTTCTCAGTGACCCAGGTGACCCGAGAACCCCCGTGAGCGAAGGTAGAACTCTGGGTTCGGTACTGCCATCCCTCCAACGTCAGGTGTCCGTGCGGACGATGAAACCTTGAATTGATCGCTCGGTGGCGTCTGCGCCGTCCTGAAGCGCTTGTGGCATGAGATGGCCGTATACCTGTTCGGTTGTTCGAACGGATGCGTGACCGAGACGGCGTGAGATTGAGAACAGCGGCATTGCTCCGTCTTGTATGAGCCAGGAGGCGTGCGTGTGCCGGAGGTCGTGGATCCGGGGCTTCTTTCCCAGGCCGTTGGCTTGGGCGGCTTGGACGGCGGGCACCCAGTGATGTTGCCAGAACGGCTTGTGGGCGATCCGTGCCCCGGTGGTGGTGGTGAACAGCAGGTCGCTCCTATCCCTGACCTCGACTAGGGGGAGGAGTAGGTTTGCGAGGGTTCCGTTGACCCCGATTGTGCGTTTCCCTGCTCCGGACTTGGTTGGGCCCAGATAGTAGCCTGCCCGGCCGTCACGTTTCCATGCCTTGTTGATTCTCGCAGTCGGCACGGGGGTTGCCAGATCAATGTCGGTAACATGAATAGCGGTTGCTTCGCCGAACCTGGTTCCTGTCATAAGGAGGAACTGCAGGAAGGTTTTGTAGTGCTCGTCCATTCCGTCGAGGAGCAAGCGGAATTCTCCAGGGGTGAGAAACCTGGCCCCTTCTTCTATGCGGTCAAGCGCCGGCAGTGGTACGCCGAGGCATGGGTTGCGGGTGATGTACTGGAGCATTTCGGCGGTTCTCATTGCCGCTGACAACAGCCCGTGCATGTTGTGGATGCTTTTCGGGGCGACACCTTCAGCCGTCAGGCTCTTGATCCACTTCATGATGTGGCGATAGCCAAAATCGTCGAGGGGTATGTGCCCTATGGTGTTTCGGATGTGCAGATCGAGAATCCGTTGGTAGGTGGCGACGGTGCCGGGTGAGGGCCGAACGAGGAGGTCGATGTGCTCTTGGACAACCTCGGCGACGGTAAGGAACCCGGGGCCTACTCTGAACGGTTCTAGTTCCGGCGGCTTACCGTACTTTTGGAGATGCTCAATCAGGCGGTTGGCCTGGAACTCACTCTGCACGGTCAGGCGTCGCTGGCGCCGCGTCCCGAGCTCGCGCCAACGCACCGAGTATGCCGTAGACCCATCCCAGCGGATCCGTGTACTGATGCTGACCACGAGGACAGGCTACGCCCGGCTGTCCAGTCTTCCAATGCTTCCGCAACCGAAGGAAGGTCTTCACACCACCTGGTTCATCTGGTGTGGCGCTGGCCGCTCCCGCATGTCGAATCGAGGCAAGACTAACGTGGCACCAGGTGTCGGGAAATCCAGGCGGCAGAGTCCCGCAGTTCGATGGTGCCTTCGGCGACACCAACGACAAGCCCGAAGCCCACGTCTGTGGTGAAGTCGTGCCGGTAACCGTTGACCCAAAGCCGCAGCACCATGAGCGTCCACGCAGTCCGCTGGTTCCCGTCTGTAAGTGGATGGAACCGGGCCACCGACTCAAGCAGCGCAGCGGCCTTCAACGTAAGATCTGGATAAGCTTCTGCGCCCAAGACGGTTGTGGCCGGCCTGGCCAGCGCCGAGGCCAACAATCCCACATCGCGAATGTGGAAGCCGTACCGGTCAACGACCCGCAGGGCGTCCTCGATGTCCAGGTATGCTGTCACGCATCCTCAAGCCGGGTCAGCAGGTCAGCATCGTGACTCATGACGAAATCAAGGCCTTCGCTGAGTTCACGTCGGCGGGCATGGCGCTGCAGCACCAGCTCTGCGCCCTGCAGCAAGAGCGCGGACTTGGACGTGTGCTCCTCAGCAGCCAACGTCTCCAGCCTGCGATCAAGGTCTTCAGGGATGCGCAAATTCATTGCCATGGAGCAATGGTACCAAAGCGGTACCATTTTGGGAGGTTGCCCGGATGATCTTCAGTTATGCGACGAGCGACTGAATCCCGGCGCCACGCCTCGCAGGCCCAGCATCTTCGTGCTTCACGTGGTGCACGGCGGCGGTGGGTGGAGGGGTTCTGATCGTGCATTAGATGCAGTAGGCAAACAATTTAGGCTGGCATAAGAGGAACAGTTTAGGCGAGGCCTCCTAGAGGTGTCGCTAACGGTCGAAAAGCGAACCTCGTCAAAGGGTTGGTTGGCTTCGCCATCCCCGGCCTGCGCGAATATCTCACACGGGATACTGCCGGCTGGCGGGCCTGAAAGAGCCCAAAAAGGGGCGGCGGAGTGTTGCGGTCCGCGACCTGTACCTGGACTTTTCCGCCGCCGGCACTGCCTTATTTGCAGGGTCCTGCGCCCCAAGAACAGCATGGCCCTGTCTTCACAGTAAGGCCGCATCGTCACACCTCATAGTCTTGAGCTGAAACTGGGCCTAACGTGGGCTGCTGTTGCTGGGAACGCTCCGCTCCGGCCAGAACGGCAGCAGCGCAACGCTGCAGCCTGCGCTGTCAGCACATCGGAAGCCGCTGTAAGCGCCTGCCCCAGACCCGGCGGTCCCTACAGGCTAGAGGATCAGGTCATTGAGGCGTTTGAGGAATGCGGCCATGGCATCGCGCTGCACGGGCTCGCCAGGGTGGAAAGAGCTACTGTAGTTGGGGCCTGGATAGCCGGTAGTTATGGCTGTGGAAAGCAGCCAGGAAATCTCGCGGAAGAAAGGGTTGCTCGAACTCACATCAGTGAAGTTGGATGCGACGTCCGGCTGCAGGATAGGAGGACTGCCCTTGATGCGGTAGAGGAAGGCAGCCATCGCTTCCCGGGTAACGGTTCCGCCTGGCCGGAATGTTCTGGACCTGTCGGGCTCGACCCAGCCTGTCGTCACGCCCGTTGATGCCAGCCACGATATCTCCTTGTAGAACTGCATGCCCGGTGCGACGTCCTTAAACGGCGACACCGACGGCGCTGAATACGCCGGGCTCCCGGCATACCGGTACAGGAATGCGGCCATCGCCTCGCGGGAGATGGACTCCGTAGGCCGGAACGTCCTGATCTGGTTGGCGTCGACCCAACCAGTGGTGATGCCCTTATAGGATGCCCACTGGATTTGGTTGTAGAACTGCGTGTCCGCAGTGACATCGGCGAACAAGAGTCCTGGGGGAGGAGGAGCCAGTGCCTGGGATGGAGCGGCCAGGCCACCTAGAAGGATCATGGCGGTCGCGGCGGCACCTAACGACTTTAGAGCTTTTTTCAATTTTCCCCCGGAATTATCACAACCACGTATTTACGAAAGACTAGCCGACTCCCGTGTTGGTCCTGCAACGACAAGCCGAGTCTTCCATCGACGGCGAGCGAGCACGTGGAGGAGTCAGTGCGGTACGCCGGCTGGATGAGAAACGTATGATATAGGCTTCGCAGAGTCGCGGTGCGGCAAATGCCAGCGTCAGTTCCTGAGGATATCTGTGGGTGAACCTCTACGTGGCCCCTTGCGGGAGCGCCACATTTCTTTTCGACGGCTTCGTGTGGGCCGTCTTTATTTTTCTACTTCAGAATTCGGGGTTAAACGAGATAGCTTTTCCGGGCGCATGTCTGCTCCCAGGGCATAACTCGGTGGCTACTTGACGGGATCTTCATTATCGGCTCTGTAAATCGAGCCGGGGGAGGGCCTGCAAAGGGGCAAGCAGTGGTTTGCCTGCCTTGGTTACGGATGCCCTTTTTCAGGTCTATTCGCCCGGCAAGGGCTCTGCCGTTTGCAAAGGCTCACGATCGTTTCGACGTCTATCCAACATGTGAGTGCTTATCGGCTCACTCCAGAGCGACCAAGGCCTCCCGGGCTGGATCGTCGCCACCTGGAACAGGACGGTTTCCTCTTTGGCGTCTGCCCCGGGCCATGCCAACGGCGGGCATATACGACACCAGCAACCCGCTCGGGTGAAACAACTATGTCCAATCGCTGAAGGGTAATGACCCGCGCGCTCAACTGGAGTCAGTCGAGTAGCGCTACGCCGAACTCGGTGACGACGGCCCGCAATTCCCTGAGGTAGTGCTGCGCTTGGTCGGTGAGCGGGATCGCTGCGTGGCCGATCCAGCCGATCTCGATGCGTTCGTCAACGTCGAGCGGGATGGCGACGATCTCCGGGTCGAGCTGCCCGCTGATGATGCCCGTCGAAATGGTGTAGCCGTGAAGCCCGATCATGAGGTTGAAGATCGTGGCACGGTCAGAGACCCGTATCTCCTGCTTACTGGACATGGTGGAGAGAATCTCCTCCGCGAAGTAAAAGGAGTTGTTCGCACCTTGATCGAAGGTTAGCCGCGGTAAGCCGGCGAGATCGTCGAGGGTCGCACGCTCTTTTGTGGCGAGCGGGTTGTTCCGTGAAATGAAAATGTGCGGATCGGCGAGGAAAAGCGGAGTGAACGCGAGCCCGGATTCCCGGAGCAGCTTGTCGATGACCTTCCGGTTGAAATCATTCCGGTAGAGGATGCCTATCTCGCTGCGGAGCGTCCGGACATCCTCGATGATGTCCCAGGTGCGGGACTCACGGAGCGAGAATTCGTATTCGGCCACGTCAGTGGCTTTGACCATCCGGACGAAGGCGTCCACCGCGAACGAGTAGTGCTGTGTTGACACCCCGAGCAGACGTCGCCGCGGTGGCCTGCCAAGGTAGCGCTGCTCGAGGAGAGCGAACTGCTCGACGACCTGTCTCGCGTAGCCGAGGAACTCTACCCCGTCGGCGGTGAGGGTGGCCCCGCGGGCGGAGCGCACCAGGAGCGCACGGCCAACCCGGGCCTCAAGGTCCTTCATCGATGCGGACATCGTCGGCTGCGCTACGTAGAGAAGATCGGCCGCGGCGGAGATCGAGCCCTCTGCTGCAACTTCTATGAAGTAGCGGAGCTGTTGCAGGGTCAATCCGCTGGAAATCTGGGCCATAGGCAGATTCTATATCAATGCATAGCAACCACTAGTTACCTGATACCCCGCCCTAGGCTGCACCATGGATACATCCCCTTCGGAAAGGCCGTCTCCGGCCGATCAACGGATTGGCAGCACATGGCAGACGACTTCACCTTCAGTATCACCACGACCCCCTTCGACGAGGACTACTCCCCGTCGGAAGGCTCGCGGATCACCACGAATTTCGCCAACCTGGCACGGGGCGAGCACCGCCAGGAGAACCTGCGCAACGCCTTGACCATGATTCGGCGCCGCTTCAATGATCTTGCCAGCTGGGACAACCCGGACCGGGACCGTTACACGCTCGAGCTTGAGATCGTTTCTGTGCAGATTGAGTTCACTGCCGAGGGTACGGATCAGCAGTTCCCCCTGTTCGAGGTTCTAGACATCCAGATCGTTGACCAGTTGAACGGGGTCCGTCACCAAGGGATCGTGGGGAACAACTTCTCCTCCTATGTCCGTGACTTCGACTTCAGCGTGGTACTGCCAGCGGCATCAGCGGAGGCAGGCAAGCCCACCGTTCCCGAGGACTTCGGCGATCTTCACGGCAAACTGTTCCAGCAATTCCTTGATTCCCCGGCATGCCAGGAACGTTTCCCGCAGCCGCCAGTGGTGTGCATCAGCGTCTCCACGACCAAGACGTACCGGCGAACGGAGAACCATCACCCGGTCCTGGGTGTCGAGTACCAGCAGGACGAGTTCTCACTGACGGACGCGTACTTCGCAAAGATGGGGCTGCAGGTTCGCTACTTCATGCCACGTGGCAGCGTTGCGCCGCTGGCCTTCTATTTCCGCGGCGACCTGCTCAACGACTACTCCAACCTGCAGCTGATCGGCACGATCAGCACCATGGAGACGTTCCAGAAGATCTACCGCCCGGAAATTTACAACGCGAACTCCGCCGCCGCCGTCGTCTATCAGCCGAGTCTGGGAGAGCAGGATTACTCGCGGACCCAGATCGATTACGACCGCGTCGAGCGTAGTCAGCTCGCGGTCATTCAGGCGAAGTACACGGAGGAACACTTCATCACGCCCCACAAGGATCTATTGGACCAGTGGACCGCCAAGTACCCCGCTCTCGTCAACTGACCCACGGAGAATCGTCAATCATGAACACACTTTTGCCCACCACTGTTGTTGGAAGCCTGCCCAAACCATCGTGGCTCGCACAGCCGGAGACTCTGTGGTCTCCCTGGAAGCTGGAGGGAGATGCGCTGCTCGAGGGCAAGCAGGATGCGCTGCGCATAGCCATCCACGAGCAGAGCCGACGCGGTATCGACATCGTCAGCGACGGCGAGCAAACCCGCCAGCACTTCGTCACGACCTTCATCGAGCATCTCAGCGGGGTCGACTTTGAACAGCGCAAGACCGTGCGCATCCGCGATCGCTACGACGCGAGCGTGCCCACCGTCGTCGGAGCGGTGCGGCGCGAGCGGCCGGTATTCGTCGACGACGCAAAGTTCCTCCGCGCAACCACTGACCGGCCGATCAAATGGACTCTTCCCGGTCCAATGACCATGGTGGACACACTCTTCGATGACCACTACAAGAGCCGCGAGAAGCTGGCCTGGGAGTTCGCTGCGATCCTGAACCAGGAGGCGAAAGAGCTGGAGGCGGCCGGCGTGGACATCATCCAGTTCGACGAGCCCGCGTTCAATGTTTTCCTCGATGAGGTCAAGGACTGGGGCGTGGCTGCGCTTGAGCGAGCGGCAGAAGGGCTGCGTGCGGAGACCGCTGTGCATATCTGCTATGGCTACGGGATCAAGGCGAATAATGACTGGAAGGCGACGCTCGGCTCGCAGTGGCGGCAGTACGAGGAAACGTTCCCGCTGCTTCAGAGCTCCAGCATCGACATTATCTCGCTGGAATCCCAGAACTCCCACGTGCCCATGGACCTCATCGAGCTCCTCCGCGGCAAGAAAGTCATGCTCGGGGCAATCGACGTCGCAAGCGAGACCATCGAGACCCCGGAGGAAGTCGCCGATACCCTCCGCAAGGCCCTGCAGTTCGTCGATGCGGACAAGCTCATCCCCAGCTCCAACTGCGGCATGGCACCGTTCCCCCGCGACGTCGCACTGGCCAAACTGAGTGCCCTCAGCGCAGGGACGAGAATCGTTCGCGAGGAACTCGAGCGCTCCGCACCCAAGGTGTCCTAACGATGTTTCATGCCTATCCCACCGACACTTGGCTGGGGGCTCCGAAGAAATCCTTCCCGCAGTCCCTCTCGGCCGACGAATTCAAAGCACTGTTCCGTGGCCACCCGGGAGGTGTCGCCGTCATCACGGCGGATGCCGGCGAAGGACCCGTGGCGCTGACGGTATCGTCGGTGGTGTCAGTGAGTGCGGAACCTCCGTTGCTGATTTTCTCGGTCTCGGCACTGTCCTCTGCGTCCGAGGTGCTTTCGCGCGCCGAAACCGTCGTCGTGCACCTGCTGGACGCGCACGACGTCGACTTGGCGAAGTTTGGAGCGACCCCCGGCGCCGACCGCTTTGACCAGACGCATCGCTGGTCCGCCCTTGCAACCGGCGAAGCGGTGTATGACGATGTCCGCGCCTGGGTGCGCTGCGCCGTCATCAATCGCATGGAGGTGGGGACTTCCACCATCGTCGCCGTTCACGCCCTGGAGTCCCGCGTGATGCGTGACGTCCCAGCGGGCGAACCCGGCGACGCCTTGGTCTACCACAACCGCTCATGGCACCGCCTGGGCGAGCATTCCAAGCTTGGCGGCTAAGCGCCGCGCCACCAACGCGAGGCGCCAAGCCGAACAGCGCACGACGGCGGGAGGAAACTCCCGCCGTCGTCCTCGTTAACAACGGAGCGTCCATCGACTTCGTGAACTGCTGGGATGCAACCCTGATCTGCCCGCATGCGCCGCTTCGGTCCGCCCTTGAGAAGCACCCACCGAAAGCGTTTTGACGGCACCGTACTGTCGATCGATGAGTTACATCATGTCTCCACCTACACCGAAGCGAATCGCTCGGCGCGCTCCTGCGTGAGGTCATGAACGGCCCAAACGTGCACATCGACGCGATGACCACTTATCGAAGTGGACCGGAGGCCCACACCTTGTAAACGAGCTTGAGCTTGAGAACTGCAGGAGCACGTTCGGCGAACCCCAACAAGACATATCGTCCGTATGCGGCGGGTGGTCTCCCACGGAGGAGCAAGGCCGGGGTTCGGTGGAGCGTTCCGTCATCCCGCCTCGAAGTCAACTCTTTCATGGGTGCGAAATTACCCGAGACCACGGCGTCAAGCGCATGGTGGTAGGGCTCCAGGATCAGATCGATACTCCCTGACATGGTCCCTCCAACGTCCGGCTTGGAGCCTTGTCGCCCAAGCGGCGGCCGCCTCTGCGGCCATAGTGACACCACCACCCCGGGAGTCCAGCGGCTTTCGTTGGCCCTTACACAGGATGCTTATCGGCATTAGAACCACGCGAGAAGAAGTAGTTGCGGCAACTCCTGTGCCCCAACGAATTCGTCGCTCCCGAGGAACGGATTGAGCAACCCCCTGCTCTCCACGACAGGCCCTTCTAGGCTTGGAAATAGCAGCGCAGCTCCTAATAGTTCTTTGGCTTGAGAACCCAGTATGGAGGCCTCCCTTGGGCCCTACAGCGATAAGACCCACGCTGGATGGGGTTACCGGAGTGGCGGGGGCTTGGAAGGTACGCTGAGGATATGGCCGATGGGGAACCTACTGCACAGACGATCCAGCCGAAGAACAAGCGCACCTGGAAGCGCAAAAGCCTGGCCAAGCGACAGCGGGACGCCCGGGAATGGCTTGAACGTGTCGTCCCGCCCGAACGGATCACCGACGAACGCGTGGGCGAGTTGGCAGACGTTGTCGACAGGTACCGGCCCGGGACCAAGTACCAGCTCATTGCCGACGCCATGGTGAGAAACAATGAAGTTCCTACCATCGAGAGAGTTGCTGCTCGCTACGAATCCCGCAAAAACGCCTGGCTGCGCCGCAACGCTAGAAGCTCGTTCGTGGACCTTCCCCCTACCGCTGTTGACCAGCTCACCGGGATGATCTGTGCATCCTGGACACGTCGCGGCCACGGACCCACATGGTCAGAAGTTCGCGCCGTGATGAACTGGGACCGCGCCCAAACCCGACACGCCCTTACCAGGCTCCGCGCCGAGGGCCTCATTTCTTTCACAACCGACAGCGGTTCCCTGACTTTGACAGGCAAAGCCGTGCGTGGCACGACCGATGCCAGGAACTCGGCCTGAGCGCTGCCAGGTTGTCGTACTTGGGGAAAATCAATCGGATTTACGCGACTTGATCGGCGGCAAAGCGACGCTGCAGCAGTGAGGGGTCGAAGACACTGCCTATCCCGTATCCGGTTGATCCGCAGCCTGATTCGGTGCGCCGCATACCTCAGGCTTCGTGCCGATTGTCCAAAGCGCTTTGGACAATTACCGCTGTGACCAGCTTGGAGAACTAGAGACGACTTTGAAGCCACCATCGGAAATCTTAGTCGTCCGCAATTCCAGGGTCAGCCACGGTTCCTTGCTCCAGTGCAGCGGTGATGGCTGCGGGGGAGGGGAGTGCTTCGCGTTCCCTGGCCGGGAGCGTTTCGTAGGTGTAGGAGGTGACGGCGATGGGCTGGGAGGAACCATCCAGTGCATAGTGGACCGTGGGTTCGTGCTTAGACCCGCACACCAGCATGCCCACGGCGTGCGCCATACCGGGAAACTTCACGCGGTCATCGACTGCGGCGACGAAGAATTTCAGCTGCCCCAGATGCTCCGGCCGGAACTTTCCGGACTTTAGCTCCACAACCACGAATCTTTTTGTGAGTACGTGCACCAACAGCAGATCGATGTAGAAGTCCTCACCCTCGACGTCCAGTTGGTACTGGCGGCCGTAGAAGACAAAACCTCGGCCGAGCTCAGCCAAGGTTTGGGTCATGCGTTGGGTCATGACCTCTTCGATGGCCAATTTCTCGGCCTCACTGGCCAGTCCGAGGAAGTCCAGTACCAAGGGGTCCTTGGCCCTCACCCGCGCCCGTACCGTTCCGGTGTCATTGTGCGCTGCCGAGGAGCTGTTTAATGCTGCGTTCGGATGCGTCGGCACCGTCCTGCAGGGTTTCGGCATGAGGTGGGGTAGACCTCTTCTGTGGTCCGTCCGTGTAGAGGCGTGACCGAGCCAGCGGGAGAGCGCGAACAGCCTGCTGGGTGGCGAGCGAAGGCATCAGCCAATGTTACGTTGGCTATGACGGGTCATTGTTGTTCGGGCCCGCTGGTTCAGTCACCCGCGATGCGATGGTCGCATTCACCAATCGCTTCAACCACTGTTATTGAACAGTTGAGAAACGTCCTCCGCCGTCAATTCGGGGTCGAGCTCTTGGGGTGTCACATATCTCGGCGTTGCATGACGGTCAAGTCAAATGATTGCGGTGGTTGCCCTCATCTTCCTAGACTATCGCTGACACGATTGACAGCACATTTGGGGGGGGGCGGCCTTCGGCACCCGGGCGAAAGGCTCAGATTTTGAAAATTGCATACTTTGGCCGCGCAGTGACTGCCGCGGTTCTGGCGGTAATGTCAGCGGCGGCGTTGGCCGGTTTCGCGGCAGCCGGGGAGGACTTCTCACCACCGTCTCCTTGGTCCCGGCAACTGGAATCTCCGGCCGGTGCCACAGGCCAGGCCGGGTTCGCCGATGTCCTTCCGGGTGCACAGTTCTCTGCGGAAATCTATTGGCTAGCCAAAAAAGGCATCTCCACGGGATGGGTGGAATCCAACGGATCCAGGACCTTCCGACCGGTCCAGCCTGTCAACCGTGATGCCATGGCCGCGTTCTTGTACCGGCTGGCCGGGTCACCGGCCTATACCCCTCCGGCCAGCTCCCCGTTTACTGATGTACCCGTGAGAACCCAGTTCTATAAAGAGATCACCTGGTTGGCCAGCAAGGGCGTCTCTACTGGCTGGGTAGAAGGGGGCGGCTCCAGAACCTTCCGACCGGTGCAGCCAGTCAACCGCGACGCGATGGCCGCGTTCATGTACCGCTTTGCCAATTCGCCTAGCTTCGTCGCACCCGCGAACTCGCCCTTCTCCGACGTGCCCGTGGGCACGCAGTTCTACAAGGAGATCACTTGGCTGGCAAGCACCGCCATATCCAGCGGTTGGACCGAAACCGACGGTTCCAAGACCTATCGCCCCGTGCAGCCCGTGAACCGTGACGCAATGGCAGCCTTTATGTTCCGGTACTCCACCATTTTCTACCCGCCGGTGAAGGTCCTCACGCAAGACCTGCCCCCGGCAGTTGCGGGCAATTCGTATCAGGCAATGTTGGTGGCAACCGATGGAACTGAACCCTATACATGGACTGTTGTATCCGGAGGCCTCCCCGCTGGACTCAACCTTGACCCCAGCACTGGGACCATTACGGGCACACCAGCAGTTTCGGGTACTTGGACCCTGACGTTCATGGTGACGGACGCAAGTAACGATCTCGCGTATTTCAGCCCTGAGCTGGTCATCTCCCCACAGCCGTAGCCCGAACCCTGTACCGTCACGGATCGCTTGATCCACTGCAAGATGTCGCGATAGCCAAAATCGTCGAGTGGTATGACGCCGATGGTGCTGCGTATGTGCAGGTCAAGAATCCGTTGGTAGGTGACAACCGCACCGGGCGACGGCCGAACAAAAGGTCAATGTGCTCCTGGATAACGTCTGCAATTGTGAGTGACCTCGGCCGGGCTATAGACGACGTGATTTCCGGCGGCCGGCCGAGCTCCTGGAGATGCTCAGCCACGTTACTTGCTTCTTGCTCCGTGTGGACGGTCAAGCGGCGCTGACGTCGAGTGCCGAGTTCACGCCAACGCACCGAGTATGCCGTAGAACCGTCCCAGCGGATACACGTGCTGATGCTGACCACGAAGACAGGCTACGCCCGCAGGTCTTGGCTTCCAATAGTTCCACCGCTGTAGGGAGGCTGCCATGCGGAGTCGAAGTAGACGCGAAGGTAGTCGGACGTGCTGGTATAGGATCTGCCGGAGGCCTTTGTCTGGGCCTCGGCGGAGATGTGATGGGGGGATACAACCTAGGACTTGTACAAGGTATAGGTTGTTGTTACTGTGAATATGTCTTGGAACGTAGACCTCGAGAAGATCCAAGACTGGTTGGAGGGCTTGGATGACGACTCTTACGCCGCGGTAATCGCAGCGTTAGAAATTCTCGCTGACAGGGGGCCGAACCTTGGCCGTCCGCTAGTCGACACGATTAGTTATTCCAATTATAAGAACATGAAGGAGCTTCGTCCCGGTTCCAAGGGGCGGACTGAAATTCGGATTCTGTTTGCCTTTGACCCAGAGCGAAACGCGATAAT
The DNA here is from genome assembly GCA_031179305.1 of Paenarthrobacter sp. Taxonomy (GTDB): domain Bacteria; phylum Actinomycetota; class Actinomycetes; order Actinomycetales; family Micrococcaceae; genus Arthrobacter. The sequence continues at coordinate 93,284 of JAPSHX010000014.1, forward strand.
GCTCGTCGCTGGTGACAAACAGAACAAGTGGAGTTCCTGGTACAAGAAGTTTATTCCTATAGCTGACAATCTATGGGAAGAGCACCTGAGGAGGATGCAGTGACACCAGTCTCTCTGAGCGAACAGCTCAAGCGTCGTCCAGTTGATCGTGTAGTGGTGGATGAGTTCAAGGCCGAAATGATCCGTGAAGTTGACGCCTACCGTTTGGCCGAGCTACGGAAAAGCCTAAATGTCAGCCAGAAGGCCCTTGCCGACCTCGCTCATATAAGCCAAAACCGTGTGTCCCAAATTGAGCGTGGCGACATTGAGCACACACAGTTGGACACGATTCAGAAGTATGTGGAAGCCTTGGGCGGAACCATTGAGGTTCGAGCCAAGATCAACAATGAGAGCTACATACTCACGTAGCGGCACTTTGCGGAAACCCTGCTGGTCGTCGTTGACCAGCAGGGTTTCCGTTAGGAAGGGCGCGACCGATCTAGCCCAATAGGGAAAGGTTCCAGCTTCAGAATTTTGAAGATGTACTTATCCAAAGGCTCGAAATGGCACTGTCACAGGCTTCTTTAGAATTAAGCGGGAACTGCACTTATCGCTCGGAGTCCTGTTCCGGCCATTCCGGTTCCGGCGGTTGGTTCGGGGGCAGTATTCTGAGCGGCTTCAGCGGGGCAGGGTGCTTTTCCCGGCATAGCCGGCCATGGGGACGCCGGCGTCGGCGGCGTGTTTGTGGATCACCTGGTAGCTGTAGCCGAGGGCGTTTGCGATCAGGGTTGGCGGCAGTTCCTGAACGAGGCTGCGCAGGACGGTGTTCCTTGCGCCACCAAGATCGATCCCAGGAGCCCGGAGCTGGCCCATCATCGCGTCGGCGTGGATGTGCTGGCCCGGCAGGGCGCCGGGGAAGAGCCACTGGCTCCCGCCGTTTCCGGTCTGCTGGTTGGGCCGGTCGTGCAGGTAGTCCCAGAACACCGGGGCGATCTGGGCAGGAACCAGGACTGGCATGTTGCCCCGGCCCAGGTGCAGCCCCTCGGGTAGAGCCTGCAGGTCCGCGCATTTCAGGGCGGCATTCTTGCCGACAGGCTGGCCGAAGAGCAGCAGGATCAGGGCAGCGACCCGGAATCCTAAGGGCGATGCCGTGGAGTCGATGCAGTGCCGGATGAGCTCCAGACGTTGTTGCTGGGTGATGAGCGGCTTCGTGGCGGCGCGGCATCTCGAGCCTGGCGATCTCCTTGTTCTTGATCAGCCAGACGATGAAGGTGCGGATGGCGTATCTGGTCGACGGTCCGGCCGCTAGGTACTCGTTCAGGTGGGCCTGCCTTGTAGCGGAGGCGTCTATTCCGTAGTTCGCGTATAGCCAGGCAAGGAACTCCCGGACTCGGTGATTTGACCGGGGAGTACTACCTATCAGCGGGTCCTAATCTGGAAAATCTGCAATCGGATCACTTCTAGTGGCGTCCCTGCGGATTGAACCTGTGCGTATTCTGCAGCCATTTGCGCTGGATGTTCCCGGCGATGGCCCCAGTTGGGTGAGAATGTGTGAGTGAATAGCCACGAACTATTAACGGCGTTTGAAGATGTATTTGATCACTCGATCGTCTTCCATGGTTTCGCCGAGTACATGCGGGACTACGACGTGTTCATTCACGTGACCGCTGATCCACGAACGGGAATCAAGCCAGAGTTCCTTCGCTATCGATTCACGCATTGTGTTCGTGCCACTGTGAAGACAGCTATCTCGCCGGAAGTTTGGGCGCGGTCGCTGGACGAACGATTGCTTGACTATGACACCGCTATCGAGTCTGGTGTGGATGGGTATGTTTGGGGCGTCAACTACCACGATCTCTATCCCGGCATTTCCCTTGTAGAGGACTCCACCGAAGCCGATGAATGGGCTGGCCGCCTTGGCATTCCCTTTTACGAGGCTCTGTTCGAGACCAACGGCCACAGTATTGAGCTTGTCTTCTCGGACCTTGTGGTGACGAAGCTCGGAGCTGGTTTCGCGCCTTTCGTTATTCCGTTGGAGGGATCCGAACCAGTGGGCGGCTAGGTCCTCAGCAGAGGCAGCGGCACGACGTTGTATTCCTTTGCCTTGCTGTTCGTTACGAAGGTACGGCATCGGGACTGCGCTTCTTCTTCGGAATTGAACCGTAGTGCCTGGTTTTCTCTGGGCGTCCATTCGTCGCCGGGCCGGCCGGGATGCAGATAGTAGTAGAGCTTCTGTCCCGTATCCAGGCGCACCACTATGCCCCATGCAGCGGGTTTACGCTTACCCATTCCGGTCCTTTCGCGGTTGGTCTTTCAGCTTTTCTGGAGTGCGGTTCGTTCGTCGGTTGACGTAGCGGGTCCATTGGTCGCCGGCGTTGTCGGCGTGGATGAAGGCTACTTGGTGGCTGTAGCCGAGCGCGTCTGCGACCAGCGGCGGTGGTGTGATGGTGAGCAGTTCATCGAGGGCGGTGTTTCGGGCGCCACGCAGGTCGATGCCGAGGCTTCGTAGCCTGTCCATGATGGTGTTGGGGTGAAGGTGTTGTCCTGCGCGGGTGCCTGGGAAGAGCCAGGGGCTTTGGGTATTTGATCCGGTTCTGAGGTTGGGCCGGCTTGCCAGGTGCTGTCGGATCAGGTCTGCTATGGGTGCTGGGACGGGCACTGGGTGAAGGCCCAGGGTGATTCTCATGTCGCCGGTGGTTTCGTTGGTCTCCATGGCGTCGGTGCGGAGTCTTGCGACTTTCACGAGCGGTTGGGCGTAGAGAAGAAGCAGAGCTCCGGCGACGCGGTAGGGCAGGGATTCGCTGGCGCCGGTGAGGAGTTCTCGCAGCCAGGCAAGGCGCTGGTCCTGGGTGATCGTGGGTCGTGTTTTCGCGGTGTAGTAGCCCATTTCGACGCGGTGGTTTGTGCCCGTGTTCTTGATGAAGATGATGAACGAGCGGATCTGTTTTCTCGTCGTGGGTCCGGCGGCGAGCCAGGCTTCGATGTCCTGCTGGGCGCAGGTCGCTGCTGTTCGTTGGTGCGTTTCCCAGAGCCAAAGGAGGAATTTGATGGTTTCGGTGATCTCTTGTTTAGCCGAGTGCACCGGGCCGCGGGCGTTCTTTTCCGGTGTTGTGGTGGTACGGATGCGTCGGAGGTGGTGCCAGGTCGCGAAGTGCTCGACTGGTTTAGCGACATCGTGAGGCAAGGGGTCGAGCTTGGCTTTGATCCACGCTTCGAACCGGGCCAGGTAGGGGTCCTGGTAGGGGAGCAGCCCGTGGTGGACGAGCAGGGCGCGTAAGTGGTTTGTTGCCCGTTCTCCCGTTTCGGCGTGGGTATCGAGGCCTTCGTGGGTCAGGGGTGTTGTCCCGTTGGTGAGGGATCTCAGGAGGGCTTGGACTGTGGCCGAGCGTTTCCAAGTGATGATGCTTTCGGGCCGCTCGGCTTGGCAGAGGACCTCGATGAGACGGGCTGCTGTTGCAGGTTCAGCGGGGTTTGTGGGGAGTAGCTGGGTGAGGTCGTCGCGGAGGGCGCAGCGGGCGCAGATGCCCGTTCGGTAGAACTCGCCTTCGTGGTTGCAGCGGGTGCAGTGGAAGTCGTGGGTGATTCCGGCGCAGGGTGCGCATCGTGGGCTGCCGCTGGTTTCGGGTGGGCCTGGCAGGAGCCGGTGTTGCCCGCAGTCGGGGCAGGTCCCGTGGGTGCGTGTTGCTGTGGTGAAGCAGGGGCCGCAGATTTTCCCTTCGGGCCAGGTGGCGCGTGTTCGTCCGGCGCTGCGGCTGCAACGGGCGCAGGTGGCGGTGCCGGTGGTTCGTGGCCTGCCGCGGATGGTGTTGCGGGCAGTCAGGCCCGTGGGTTGGTCAGTTGTCATCGTCGATGATGCGGGCCCGGCGTGGGCGGACGGTGCGGTTCAGGTCGACGACGTTGGGGGAGGTGGTGCCGGTTTTGCGGGCGCGGATGTCTGCGGCTGTGACGGTGATGAGGTCCTCGGGTCCGCAGGAGAAGATGTCGCAGATCGCTGCGATGACCTGCAGTGCGACGCGTTCGGGTTTCTGGTTGACCAGCCGATAGACCTGGGGCCGTGACAAGGTGATGCCGCGTTCGGCGAGCAGGGGGATGAGGTCGGTGGTGTTGTGCAGTCCGCGGGCTGCCATGAGCTCCGCGAGCCGCCATTTGTATTCGACTTCCCGTTTCACCATTGGCCTCGCATCTGTATGCCGAGGACGTCGTTCATGGTGCCGTCCAGGGCTGCCCGAAGGGCGGTGTTGCGGAAGTCGTCGCTGACGAATTGGTAGATCCCGGTGGTGGAGGCGTGTTCGTGGCCCATTTGATATTGCACGAATCTAGAATCCCATCCATCCTCGAGCAGGTGCGTCGCATAGGAGCGTCGGAGCGAGTGAAGGTCCAGCCCGTCCATCGGCATCCCCAGTTCTTTTAGGTAACGCCGCAGCCGGCGCAGCAGGGTCGATTCGCAGATCACTCCGCCTCGCTCACTGGGAAACAGGTCGAGTGTTTCGAGGGTTCCGCGGCCGTTGGCTAGCCAGTCTTCGATGACGCCGGAGGTCCAGTCGAACACGGTCAGGACGCTGCGGGGTTTGAAGGTGGAGCCTTTGAGGGACTTGCCGAAACGGACTTTGCAGATTCCTGTTTTCCCGAACCTTCGTGCTTGCGGGTTGGTGGAGAAATCTACCGTTTGCAGGTGCCGCAGCTCGTTGAACCGGAGTCCGTAGGAGTACGTGACTTTCAGCATCACGGAGTCCCTGTAGGCTGCCTGCCAGCCCTTCTTGCCGGAGGCGGCGATGAGTTCAACCTGGTCATCTGCGTGGTCAAACAGCCGCTGCAGCTCAGCCCTGGTGAACGGCCTCTTCGATGGCCGGCCTTCGTACTCCTGGGTGTGGGAGGCGGTGTTCCAGTCGAAGAAAACCTGGGACGGGTGGGTGCCGAAACGTTCCTCGCAGACCCGGTCCCAGCCGTAGTCGGGGTTGGATACGTATGAGCAGAACCGGCGAAGGGAGGACTGGTAGCCCCGTATGGTGGACTGCTTCAACTGGTGGATCGAGCGCAGGTCACCGAAATACTCCTCGACATGCTCCGGCGCCCAGTTCCATGGGAACTCGTTCACATGGTTCACGAACCTCTTGACGCAGGCGATGCCCTTATCGATCGTGTCGAACTGCAGGTTCCTGGAGAGCTGCTGGTTGCGCCAGCCGGTGAACATGTCCTCGAGCGTCTGTTCCTCGGGATGCAAAAGGTGAACAGCGCTTAGCTGCAGCACACGCCCGGAACCATCGACCGCCATCATCCGCCCTCAAAATCACCCGATAATCATGTCCAAAACTTGAATCAATGATTCATCAAATGCATCATTAAGGCAAAACCGCAGGTCAGAGGCGCTTCTTCGGCTGTCATCCATGCGCAAAGCATCTCGCCACGTCACCAGCGGAATCTCCGCTGAGGCCCAACTGGCCGCCCTAAATCCGCGGAATATTAAGGCTATTCAGCCGAGCGAGGCGGATCAGGGGATGGGGCGGATTGATTCATCTGATGAGATACGCAGATTACTACTTTACATAAGATAGGTTATCGGCGTAGGAGTGGGACAAATGGAAGTGGATGAGATAACCGCACGTGTAGTATCGTGCGTCGTGAGGGTGCACCCATTTGGGCTCGACGGCAGCGCTTGTTGCGTCTCTCAGTAGGTGTCTTTGGTGGACTGCGCCGACGCCACCACTTCGACTTCCTGGAGTCGTGGTAACAACTGACTGGAGAGCCGCGCGGCCCGAATTTTGAAGACTATCAGAATCGCTGACTGTGGGACTCACGCCCGCGACGATGGCACCATTACTTTCTCAAGAAAGCTTTAGTGTATTGACACAAACACTGCCAAGAGAAAGCATTAGAGTATGGAACGAAGCAATGGTCTCTCAACGGCAGAGGTAGCGGTTCTTCTAGGCATAACCCAGGTATCGGTACGCCAGCTCGTGGAATCCGGACAGCTCACTGTCGTTGGACGAGTCGGCCGCTCGATTCTCCTCGACAGGGCCTCCGTCGAACGACTTTCCGCAGCCGGCACCCGCCGAGGCCGAGCGTGGACAGCCAAGACGGCTTGGGCGGCGCTGGCACTGTTGTCCGGGCAGAACCCCACGTGGATCTCATCGTCGGAGAAGTCACGGCTCAAAAGCAGACTGCGGCATCTCGATGCAGCAGCTGTCTGTACCCTCGCAAGGCATAAGGATCGGACGTCCCGGTACAGGGCGACGAGGGATGCCTTGGATCGCCTCAGCCATTACCTGATCGCCAGCGGGGCCACGGCAATGCGCGACGAATCCACTGCCGAGACGTTCGGCATGACCGGCGGAAGCGGGATCGCCGAAGGCTACATCATGGCCGGGGATGCTAAGGCGTTGGCTGATTCATTGGGCCTCGTCGAGGATCCGTCGGGTAACGCCATCATCCATGAAGTAGAACTGGAAGAGCCATTCGCCGAAGGCCGGGCACCAGTCGCCGCCATCGCCGTGGACCTGATGGGATCACTGGCCACCCGGGAACGCAGCGCCGGCCAGCGCGTCATCGAGGAGCTGCTGCATGTCTGAGTCGGACCTGGCCGGCGCGGCCACGGCCGATGACCGGGCGATCTGGGACGTCCCTGTACCACCGGGAGGCTGGGGCACGCCTTGGCCGCAGTGTGTCGAACTGGCCAGGGCGCTGCCCTCCACTCAGTGGACGCTCGTGGGCGGCCTCATGGTCCAGCTGCACTCCGCAGCCGCTGGCCTGTCGGCCTCTCGGCCAACCGCTGATGTGGACATCGTTCTGCACATCGAGACCGGCGCGGCCACGACGTCGTCCGTGTCAGCAGTGCTCATCGGACTTGGCTACACCCTGCAGAAGTCCATCGACCACGACGCCCCGGCGCACCGGTTCGTCCGCGGCAAGCAGCAGATCGACGTCATGATCGCTGACCACATGCCTGAGGCGAAAATTCCCACCATTGGTGGCCGCAAGCCCTTCCAAGTCTCCGGCGGCACGCAAGCGCTGAAGCGGACCGTCAACTGTCGGCTTGTCGGCGACGACGACGACGAGCCTGTCCTCATCAGCATCCCCAACGCGCTTGGTGCTTTGGTACTGAAAGGCGCGGCGTACCGGGAGGACTCCCGCGACCGGGACCGGCACCTCGACGACGCCGTGGTCTTGTGCGCCACCATCAAGACGCCTCTGGCCACCGCCAAAGAGATGGGCGGCAGCGACCGGTCGCGCATCCTGACACTGCACGGCGTCCTTGAGAATCCAGACCACCGTTCCTGGCAACTCCTGGACGAGGCTGACCGGACACCAGCGATGGACGCGCTCCGCATCTTGGCAAGCAACCCGCAGCAGCTCCTGCCTGTGAACAGGCTTAAGAAGGGATAGAGAGCGGGGACCATCACCACCGTCACGACGACGATCGTGCCATCCACGAACGGGCCCGGTCGTTCTTGTCCGAGACCCACCTCCCGGCGTCTGCGCCCCCGAGTCCTCGACAATGAGGGTCATTTCGATGAATCTGTAACAACTGAACCCGCCGCGCAGTCGAGGGAGCAAAGGCCCGGGCTGGTTACTTCGACAAGGCCGGCATCCTAGCGATGCTGTTCACTCGTGACCTCGTACTCAACGGCCCTCGCGTCTTCCAGCGGCAGCTGTGTCTTCCGCAGCGTCCTGGCTTACGTCAGCGGACCGACTGACCGTCTCCCCCAAGCAGCCCGGGCGTCCGTTAGGCGGATCGACTAGCCTTACGAAACGTTCATTATCGGTATTAAACCCACGGGAGTAGAAGTAGCTGCGAGAACTCGTCCAAACTTGTCATGCAGAGTTTTCCCATGTCAGGGATGGGTGTGTACGCGATCGTGCTGAAAGACGGCGGGCGGCTCGGCCGCGTCATTGCGCGCTGTAACAGCGTATTCTCTCATTAAATGAGAGATTCTTTGCGTAGAGTTTGGCGTGTGAGCATCGAACCTGGGCGGATTCCTGTCTTTCTGAACACTGAGAACGTTGGGCTGCTGCGTGCTGAAGACCGGGTTTTCGAGGCGATGCTTGATGATTGGCCGGCGCAGATGCTGGCACGCGGGCTCTCGAGCGCGTCTATCAAAAGCTCCTGCAGTGTCGTTGAGCGGTTCCAGGAGCACTCGAACGAGTATCCGTGGACATGGTCGGCACACAACGCAGACGAATTCCTCGCAGACCGCCGTAGTTCAGAGAAAGGTTTGGCGTTGCCCACGCTGAGGGCCAACGCGGGAGCCATCAAGGCCGACATCTCGGTGCAGGTCGTACTTGAGTGGAACTCACCGCGGCATACCCTCGACGAGGCCATGCCGCCGCGCGGCAGGGCCTTCACCAAGTCAGTGCTTCAAACGTTCTTCCATACCGCTGATGATCTGATCGATACGGAATTCGCCAAACGCTCCAAGCGTTGGTTGCCGGCATTGAGGGATTCGACGGCGTTCAAGGGTGCCTATGCTTACGGGCTACGCCGTCGTGAACTGACGATGCTTGAGTATGTCGATTTGGGCCCTAATCCCCACGTTGAACAGTTCGGCCGGTTCGGTGCAGACCAAGTGCGGTGTGCCAAAGGAACAAAAGGCTCAGGCCCTCGGCGCCGAACCGTTCTGACCGTCCCGGAGTTCGATTGGGCCGTCGGTCAGTTGGAGTACTGGCTTCCCCCCGATGGCCGCAAACGCTTCGCCACCGCGGACCGTTCAGCCAGCATGTGGCCCTCGGAGCGCTCCGGTTCCACGGTCTACCGCAACTTCGACCAAGCCTTCCAACGCATCAGGTAAACCGCTGGAATTGCCGGACGAACTGTCCCTGCACACCCTGCGGTATTCCTACGTCACCAACCTGATCGAGGCCGGCTACCATCCGTTGTTTATCCAGCAGCAGGTCGGCCACAGCTACTCATCGACCACAGCCACTCGACGCGGTCCGCCAGAGCGGCACCGATCGTGACCGCAGGGTTGAAGTGCCCACCTGAGATATGGCCCACCGGGTAGGCCATGCTGAGTACGGTCAGGCCAAAGGGCCAAGGCCACGCCGAGGAATTCGGTGCCGAGATTGATTGGGCCGTCAGCGAGAACCTCGGCCGCAAATATGGCGCTGCCGCATCCACCGAACACCAGGACGAACGTACCCAGCGCTTCGGCCCTAAGCCGGGACGCGAATGATTTATGCATGATCAACTTGCTGCTCTTGAGGATTAGCACGCTAAACGCATTGATGTGTGCCGGGCGTGGTGTCGTGTACCTGCGGGGTGGTGGGTAAGGGAGCCCTGGCAGTTTTTGTCAGGGCTCCCTGGTGCGGGTGGAGGGGCGGGGCGGGTTGTGCTTTTGCTGTTATTGTGTGCAGGTGATGCGGACGGCGCCGGGGTTGCCGTTTTGGCCGTTTTCTGTGCCGCCGAGGCCGGCGTCGTTGGGTGGGTTACCGCCCGCTTTCTGGCCGGTGCCGCCGTCGAAGGTTACTTTCTCGGGCT
>JAPSHX010000055.1 GCA_031179305.1 Paenarthrobacter sp.
CCTGGACGAACTCCGAGCGCTGGAAACAGGTCTAAGCGCTTTGTCTCGGGAACTGCGCGTCCTGGGCGAGCAATTCGGGCCCTAGTTCTCTGCCGTTGCAACTATTTTGCCAGCCTTCGATAGCTGTGAGTGAAGGTTGTATGCCAGTGCGCGGGGCTTAGGAGCTGATATCTTCACGCCGCGTCGTGCGGATGACGGGTTCGAAGGAGCGGGGGCAGGCTTATTTTGGACCGGCCAAAGCTCACGGATTCGCGGGTATCCGTTCCGTCCCACCATTGCGCTGCCATACCATCCTCAAAATGAAGGATGTAAAAGGAATCGAACTCCACCCAGAGATCCGAAGGCGGCAAGGGCAAGGAAGCGCCGGTGTGGGTGCCTGTCCACCGCACGCGGGCTGCGACTTTGCTGTCCTCCACCACCGTGTCCTGAACCGTTGCCTGAAGATCGGGGATGGCTCCTCGCAGCGTACGCGCCCAATATTTGAGGCCGGGAAGGCCGTCCCCTTGGGCCACAATGAGGTTGTGGTCGATGACGTCATACCGGACGAGACTGTTCAGCGATTCCAAATCCCCTGCAGCAATAGCGGCGATGATACGTCGAAACTTTTGATCGAGCGACTGTTCCGTCATGGCTCCTCATTCAATATTGGTAACTTTTCCCCTCTTGAACGACCTGTCCAGGCTTCAAAGGTTAGCCTAATGCTAACCATTTAGTCTGAGAGTATTCTGAATGTCCAGGCGCGAAGGATGGTCCTCCCAGGCGACATCTGCAGCGCGGCGGCCCTAAGGCGGCAGCTGTTCAAAGCTTTGGCGACCATGGACGCTTGCGTAGCGGGACTCCTAAGTCTGAAGAACCTGGCTCGCCTGCCAAGAGGTAGCAGTTGGAGTACACCCAGAACTGACACGCGGCTCTGTGTCTGGTCCTCGGAACAACATGCTGTTTACGCGCGGTCCTCATCCACCATCCGCGCCACGTGCAGAGTGAGGTACGTGACTTCGTCCTCCGTCAGCGGTTCGCCCAAGCGGAGCTCGAGGACTGCCTGGAGCTTCAGTGCCGTTGAGTAGGCCTCGGGGTAGGAACCTTTGATCGCCGCCGCCAGCTTGCCGGCGCCGTCTTCGAGCTGGCGGCCGGAATTGGCGCGGACAAAGAAGTACCGAAGGTGCGTGATGAATCTGGCGGCGTTGACGGTGTTCCGGTCGAAGGGGCGGCTGTACGCCTGCTCAAGCACCTCGAACAGCTGCGCAAACACTCCCGTCATCTGGTAGGTGTAGGACAGATCCCCGGTGGCGAACCCTGCGTTGACCAGGTGCAGCGCAATGGCCACTGCCTCATCGTCGGCCAGGGGAGCCTCCAGCCGGGCATTGACGAATTCAAGAATGCGCCGCGCGGCGCGCAGTTCTGCAGGGTAAAGGTGGGTGACCTCGGCCCGCAGCGGGTAATCAAACACCACGCCCTGGCGCAGCCGCTTGATGGCGAAGCTCAGGTGGTCAGCGAGGGCGATGGACAGCACCGTACTTGCCGGGATCTCCATTTCGCTGCGGCCAACGTCAAGGGCTTCCTCGGCGAGGAGCACATGCTCCGGCGGGATGGCGGCAACCATGGCGCCCAGATTGTCAGGGTCGCGGCCGTCCTCGGGAACAAAGGTCCGCAGCACTTTTGCCGGGTCGATTGCCTGGCCCGGCTTGGCCTGGAAGCCCAACCCGCGGCCGGTGAGGATCACTTCGCGGCCGTTTGCATCGCGCGAGAGCACCACGTTGTTGTTGAAGACGCGCAGGATGTCCACGTCGTTGTTTCTCCTGCCTTGGTGGTGTTGGAAACTTGGACTAACGGATGTTTGATCCCCCAACGGGTGGTGTGGGCGGGAACGCGTCCCGCCACACACCACATCATTGCAGCATCAGTCAGCCAAGGCTGGCGCCGTTGCTCGCGATCACGTCCCGG
>JAPSHX010000056.1 GCA_031179305.1 Paenarthrobacter sp.
GAGATCGACGAGATCAAGTTCTCCATGCCCAACAAGCACCACTTCCTCGTGGACCTCTCACCCTTCGGCCTCGACAACCCCAACGAGGTCTTCTACGCCGCCGACCGCCCCTACGGCCTCATCGAGGCCACGGTCCAGCGGGAAGACGCAGCCGCAGCTCCTGCCGCCTGGTCCGGCATCGCCGGCTTCTGCTAAACACACCCGGCTCCCGCCAGCAGCCACCCGGGGCCCTCCAGCTGACCAGAGGGCCCCGCCACCTTCAGGAATCACATCTACCTCACGCAGCGGTCGAAGGCACGCCACAAGAAACCCTCGACCCCTAAGCCACACCAAGAGCACTTGTTAGCCAGACAACGTTAGCCAGACGAAGACGTCTGCCATGAACCAAGAAAGTCTGCCATGAACATCAGAAGGAAATCCGCCACCGCCGTCGCCGGCAAAGGCCAGCAATCAACCCGCCCCGAGGACGAGCGGCTGTCCGTAGGAAGCAGTTTCGCCTACGGCTTCCAGCACGTTCTGACCATGTACGGGGGCATCGTTGCCGTCCCGCTCATCGTCGGCCAGGCTGCAGGGTTGCCCCCTGCCGATATCGGCGTCCTGATAGCCGCCGCGCTCTTCATGGGCGGGCTTGCTACCATCCTCCAGACAGTTGGCATCCCGTTCTTCGGCTCCCAGCTGCCGCTGGTCCAGGGTGTATCGTTCGCTGGCGTGGCAACGATGGTCGCCATCGTCACCACCGGCGGAGGCATTCAGTCCGTCTTCGGTGCGGTCATCGTTTCAGCCGCCATCGGCTTGTTGATCGCGCCGGTCTTCTCGAAGATCGTGCGGTTCTTCCCACCGGTGGTCACCGGAACTGTCATCACGACCATTGGCCTGACACTGATGCCGGTCGCCGCAAACTGGGCCATGGGAGGGAACAGGAATGCCGAGAACTACGGCAGTATGGAAAACATCGGTCTCGCGGCGATCACACTGGCCCTCGTTCTCCTCCTGAGCAAGCTCGGCAACGCCACAATTTCCCGGCTCTCGATCCTGCTGGCCATGGTCATCGGAACCCTGGTCGCAGTCGCAACCGGGATGGCCAACTTCTCCAAGGTCGGGGATGGCCCGATCGTCGCCTTCCCCGCACCGTTCCACCTCGGCGCGCCCACCTTCGAGATCGCCGCGATCATCTCCATGCTGATCGTTGTACTGGTCATCCTGACCGAAACCATGGCCGACATCCTGGCCGTGGGCGAGATCATTGGAACCAAAGTTGACTCCAAACGCATCGCTGCCGGCCTCCGCGCGGACATGGGCTCCAGCCTCATCGCCCCAGTCTTCGGCTCCTTCACTCAAAGCGCGTTCGCGCAGAATGTCGGCTTGGTGGCAGTCACCAAGATCAAGAGCCGCTACGTCGTAGCAGCCGGCGGCGTCATCCTGGTTATCCTGGGGCTTCTTCCGGTCCTAGGCCGTGTTGTGGCAGCCGTGCCCACCGCAGTCCTGGGCGGGGCAGGCATTGTCCTGTTCGGCACGGTCGCTGCCAGTGGCATTCGCACCCTCGCCAAAGTTGAGTACAAAAACAACATGAACCTGATCATCGTGGCGACCTCCATCGGCTTCGGCATGATCCCCATCGCCGCGCCGGCCTTCTACGACAAGTTCCCCGACTGGTTCGCGACCATCTTCCACTCCGGCATCAGTTCTGCCGCCGTGATGGCGATCCTGCTGAACCTGCTCTTCAACCATCTCAAGGCAGGCAACTCAGAGAACCAGTCCGTGTTTGTGGCCGGTACCGGGCGGGTGGTCCGGGAGGAGGACCTGAAGTGCCTTGCTGACGGCGACCGCTTCGAAGGCGGCAAGCTCATCGACTGCGACGGCAAGGAAGTCCCTGTCCAGTCATCGGAAAAGGCGCCGGACCACTAGCACTGACAG
>JAPSHX010000015.1 GCA_031179305.1 Paenarthrobacter sp.
CTTTCGAGAGAGCTTGGGTTGTTTCCCTCGGAGCCGCCCTTTGGACTTGGCTACAGTTCTTGACGTTGATCTTCCCGTCCGTGGTGCCGGGACGGACGATGACCACGTTCGATACCGCGTCTCCGGGCCCGGAGTAATTCACCGAACTCAGCGGCGGTTCGGGCTCATCCGAGGGGTAGACCCGGAACCAACCGGTACCGGTGCCTGAGTCGGGGTTGATGGCCGTGACGTTCATGGCCACACCCGCCAATTCTGAACCGGCGGCGGGCAGTCTGTTCACTCCTGATACCTGGACCTGGACGCTTCCGCCGGCCGGAACGACGGCGGTGTGGCGGCTGTCGTAAAGCCGGGTGTTCAGCGAGTGGTAGCTGCTGTCGCTGGCCTGGCCGTCGAAGTAGCCCTGCACGTCGATGATGACGTGAATGGGGGAGGTGCTCGAACCGACCCGGAACGTGATGTCACCCTCAGCATTCAGATCCAACGTGGTTCCGACGCCGGTGGTTTCACCGCCGCGGTAGTGCAAGGGCGCGTTCGGGTCCGTGCCGTTGGGCCGGTACGGGTACAAAGTCGGGGTCAGGTTGTTCGGGTCGGTGCTGACCACGATGACGTTAGCGAACACGGCCCCGGCAGTGTCAGGGATCCCGCCGACATTCTTCAGGTTCACGGTCTTGACGTCGTCGTTATTCCACGCCCCGGCGGTGATGCCCGTCCCGTCCCGGCTGTCAACAAGGCGCTTGCTCGGTACCGGGACGAACCCGCCTGGTGCGACAGTGTCACCGGAGGTGAAATAGCCCTGGACCTCGATCACGTAGTGCTGGGACACCGAGGTCCGCAGTGCGATCTTCCCGTCAGAGCCGATCGTCACGATCGAGGTGTTCGACAGGGTGTCGTTATATCCGCTGTACAGGTTATAGGTCGTGCTCGTTGGGCGTTCAGTGTTGGAGGCCAGCTGGGTCCATCCGTCCGCCGGGGAAGCAACCGTCGTGACCGTCACAACAACGGCCTTCGCTCCCGAGGCCGGTACACCAACCCGCCCGAGAACTTGGATAGGGGTCCAGGTATTCGCGGCAACGGGTCCCGTTACCCCGCCGGAGCCATCGCGTGTGTCGACCAGCCGGCCCTGCGCAGGTACGAAAACACCAGCCTGGGGAGCTTCGGTGACCACCGTCGGCAAGCCGCGGGGGACAGGCTTGGTGCTGTCGCCGGTACGTTGACCGGGGCCGCCGGAACCTTCACCGGCGCTGCCGTAGCAGGGGCGGCGAGCCCGGCAACGGCCAATAACGAGACAACAAAAGCAGCGAAAAGTGGCCGTAAACCGGTCATGAAATTATCCCCCAATAAGAACCGCATGCACCCCCACGAGCACACAAGAACGATCATCACAGCCCCGGACAGCAAAAAGCAATACGTAGCCTTACAGTTCTTTGCGAACGAAAGAAACGCCATATTCGAAGCAGCAGAGCAGCCACATTAAGTCGTCGCCGACAACGCCGCGGGATAACGTCCCAAAGAGGTGTCCAGTTTCCAATGAAGTGGGACGGCTCATGCAGGCGGCCCGGCAGGTAGTTTAGGCAAAGAATCGGGAATGGGGGTGATTTCCAGCCTGTATGGGATGAGATGTGTGAGGCACTCCGTTACCCGGGACAAGCGACGGCAACGCTGCTAGGGTCGCACCGGGGGGGGCACCTTCGTCTCTCATTTACGAAGGGTAGCTTGTGACTACACCATCAGTTCTCGACGCGGCTTCATTCCTCGGCTACGGGTTCGACATCTACGGCGACGCCAATCTTTCCAAAGGCCTCAAGAAGAGCATCGTGAAGACTAATGCCAACGTCGTCTCCTCAGCTGCGACCACTCCTACCACGTATCACGCAGACGGGTACTCCTCCCGCTCTGAGGTGGAGGAGCAGTTCAAGGCAGCAGTGGGTGTGAAATACAGCGGGGTTGCCTTCAGCGGTGAGTTCGACGCCTCCTACAGCTCCGGCGAGAAAGATCAGACACAAAGCACTTATGGTCTATGCGACATCGTTGTCCCGGAAACCATCTCGGTTCTCAATAATGTCAACCAGCACGAGTGGTCGGACGACTTCACCATGGATACTGACGCGAAGAACCTTCCTGACACCTTCGAGGGCAATGAGGAGATCTTCTTCGGACTCTTCCGTAACTACGGGACTCACTATGTTACCCAAGTGACCTTCGGCGGCCGTCTCCGGGCCACCAGCATCAGCGAGGCATCCGACTCCTACAGCCAGCAGGATGCAGCAGCATCAATGAAGGCGGAGTACGACGCACTCCTATCGGATGCAAGTGGTGAAGCGTCGACCGATTGGACCCACGTCAACAAGGATTGGTTCTCCTCCCGCAGCTTCGATCTCGTCGTCCTCGGCGGGGACCCCAGTCTTGTGGCCAATGCCCACGCATACGGGGACAGCCAGCAGGGTGAGATTAAGGCGTGGATTGCATCCGTCGCGGAGAAACCCGATGTGGCTGGATTTGTCCTCGCCCCGCTATCGTCCCTCCTGAGCGGCAAACAAGAAGCAGCGATGGAAAAGGCTATGGATGCCTACCTCAGCGGTATCGTGCGCGTCAGCAAACGGTTCCAAACCGACTCCTACGTGACTGTGGGTAAGGAAATCATCCCGATGCCGGCGTTCTCCAACCCCACCACCAGCACGGGCCCCGTTAGCAAGCACTGGATGTGGCTCGCATTGCTTGACCTCAGCGGGGGGATTGGTCACCCCAGAGTGGTCCTCAACCAGTCTTGGAACCTGGAGGTCGAGGGCGGAATCGAGAGCTTGGTGCGTCCGTTGCTTGCTGATGCATTGAAGAATCACCAAGAGTTGACCGTCGTTCTCGGCGGCGAGTTGATCTTCCCCGATGGTGAGGTATACCCGTGTCTCCAGGCGCTCACCGAGTTGAACAACCTCGACCTTCAGTCGCATAAAGCAGGTCCGGGCTACAACCTATCCGTCTGCTACCTCGGAACAACTTCCCCGGATCCATATGCAGCCACATCCAGCGTTGACAGCGAGCAGTCCCCGCTGTTGGTCAACGCTGTCAACGCGCTCTGCACCCCGGTAGCCGTACTGGACCAGACCGGCACTGTTATGTGAGCAGACGGGGGATGAAGTAATAAAAGGGTCTCGGTGATTTGGCGCTGATGGTTCTGACGTCCAGATGGGCGCTGAACGTAGCGGAACAGGCGACGGCAGGGTCTACGCGATAGTTTTTCGACGGAACCTTACAGACAAGAGTGGCTTTGGTAATCGCCAAGGCCACTTTGTCCTTGAGCGATGAGGGCCGTCCCGCCCAGCGAGGGGTCCCACATCCAAGGAAGTGGAACGAAAGCCTTAGCGCTGTAAGACACTCGTCGCCGGGTAAGTTGAGCCTTTACGCGAAGGCGGCTAGTGCCTCGTTGACGCCACCGGCCGGGCGAAGGGTCACGTTAACTATTTCGGGTTGCGGCGTGTGCTCGTTTCCGCACCGTCAGGACCAGAAACGACAGAACTGCGGGAATCGCTAATCCCAAGATTGCTCCCAAGGCGACGTCATGGACGTAGTGGGCGCCCTGCATGATGCGTCCCAGAGCCACGAGTGCAGCAGCGCTGAGCGCAAGCCAGGTAATCCCAGCACGGCGGGTCGCAAGAGCGATGACCCATACGGCACCGAAAGCAAGAGTGGCGTGGTTAGAAGGGAGGGACCAATCCCCGTAAGGCGGGCACTGACCCGGAAGAGACCAGAGCTGGCATGGCCGCGGCTGAGCGATGAGAAGCTTCAAATTTTCGGAGAGCAAGTAGGCAAGGGCGACACCGACTGCGCCGGTGCTCATAGCCAACCGCCTACTGGGGTGAGTCCGCCAAGTGAAGACCATGGCTGTGACCGTTGCCGCAGCCAGCATAAGGAGCATCCCCTCCGAGAGAAGCTCAACGCCAGAGATGCTTGCAGATGATGATAGGAGGCGGGTCATAACAACACTAACGCTCCCCGGGATCGGGACCGTGAGGACCACCGCGCCAAGTAGAACGAACACGGCCAAGGGAAACCGCTGCTCGCGGGCAATCAGAGTCTTCATTCTCTTGAACCTATGGGGTCATGATAGTCAGGTCATCGGTCCGCGGAACTAAATGCTCTCATCCTCACGGACTAGTCGGAGCGTCTTCCAGGAAGGCAGCGGCCAGCTTCCCAAACTAAGCCCGCCTTGATCGGAAGGGAAGTGCCCAGCCAAGGGCGTCCTGATTCCGAATAAGCTCAACTGATTCGCTTCCATCGTTAGTGTGGCTTCCGCAGGAGCTCGCCAGAGGTTTATATTGCTCTTCGCTGCCTGTATCTCAGGTACTTTGCCAGATGGACTTTATTCGACCAGGCGTGGAAGGCTTGACGGGCTGCGGTTTCCGCGGGCGCCTCTTCCCTAGGAGCATTTCTCATGACAGACATGGTCCGCCAAGCAACCGGCGCAGACCTCGGGGCTGCGGCCCGAATACTCGCCCGTGCCTTTGAGCTTTACCCTTGGACGAGATGGTCGATCCCCGAAGACAGCTATGAGCAGAGACTCGAACGGTTGCAGTACCTCTACCTCGGACACGCACTTGCCCATGGATTGGTCCTGGTCGATGCACAACTGCGCTCCGTCGCTGCATTCCTTCCACCCGATGCACCAGAACCTGGACCCGATATGCAGAACGAAGTTCTGGAACTGTTGGGTTCCCGAATGACCGCGCTGGCCGGCCTCAGCTTGCCCCAGCCAACGGCGCCCACGTGGAACCTGGCCACCGTGGGAGTAGACCCAGCCCATCAAGGCAGAGGGCTAGGTACGGCCGTGACCTCGGCGGGTCTTACACGTATAGATCGAGAGGCACGCACCGTGGTGCTTGAAACCTCGGACGAACGTAACGTGCGCCTTTACGGACGCCTTGGTTTCCTTGTCACAGACACCACCATGATCCCGGAAGGACCCACGGTCTACTCAATGAGCCGAGCATCCCAAAAACAGCCCCAGCGTCCCTGATTGGGAGCGTCCCGATTCCAAGGAAATGGAATGCCTCATGCCGGATAGTTTCGATGGTTCTGATAAGTTCCAGACACGGCCCGGACTCGGAGGTTATGTTCCATGGAGCTTTCTGCTAAGAATGCCCGGGAGCTTTGGAAAGCTCTGATGGGAAACGCTGCATCTTTGGTACGCGACGCGGAGCTTCTACTACGCTCCGGATCTGTTGGCCGCGCTTGGTCCCTAACGGTGCTTGCCCAAGAAGAGTTGGGTAAGGCGTTGTGGATTTATGACGCATTCCAAGACTCTTGGAGCGCGGGTGAAGATGATATCCGAGTCGTGAAGGCAATCAAGGAACACGGACGGAGCCACCCGAGGAAGTACATGGAGGCCATAGTCTTCGGACGTGAACTCGCGGCCTTCTGGGGTGACTACGGCCAGGACGACGACTACGGCGACGACCAGGAATCTTGGGAGAGGATTTGGCAAGAACGTCAGCAGAAGTCCGAGGCCGCAGCTAAGGAAGCGAATCTCCTCAAACAGAGGGGCTTTTACGTTGATCAGGAAACGGGCGGCGCAATCCAGTCACCCGCCGACATCGAGCAGGGAACACTTGTCCAAGACCTCCAAACGGCGGCCCAAGTCATCGAAATGCTGCTGATCAAGGATCACACGCGCATGAAGCACTTCTCCGCTGAACCCTACGACGGAACGCACTCGACCCAATTCAACTTGCTCCCGATAGCGCATCCGGATAACTGGGCAGCGGCTAGCGAGGAATTCCGAGCGGCAGCAAATGGGGAGGACCCCAACGACGAATGAAGCGGCACAATCGCGTTTTTGAATCGCGGGTGAAGTCCGCCGAGGTGTTCCATTTCCAAGGAAGTGGGACGGATGCGCGTTTCGCCTGCCCGGTAACGTTGTGTCTCATGCCGGGCTCTGGGACCGGGGCCAACTTCGAATTCCAACCGGGAGCATCTACATCGTGAAGCCACTGCGCGAACTGTCACTGTCGCAGGCCAGAATCAGTCGTGCCCAGGCCAATATCAAAGAGTTCGCCCAACTCCTCGATGAGTACCTCGGAAGCCGGCCATCCCGGATCCGAGTCGAGATCGATGCAAAAGGCCTCGGGGCAATTCGGGTTGAACGCCGTGAACCCATCCCCGACCAACTTTCCATCCTGTTGGGTGAGGCACTTCAAAACCTGCGCGCCGGCTTGGATAACTGCCTATACGCTGTGGCGATCATCGACTCCGGAACGAACCCACCGCCAGGAGCTTCGCAACTTCAGTGGCCCATCGCGCTTTACCCAAGGAATGGACCGCTAACAAGAAACGGCTACAGCATCTGTCTCCGCATCTCATCGAGGCCCTTCATCGAATTCAGCCCTTCCAGGCTGAGAACCCCGGGTGGAATTGCCTTCGCATCCTGCACGACCTTGCGCGCATCGACCGGCACCGCGCCGCCCACGAACTCGCGATGAGGCCGGAGCAAGTCAACGGAACTTACGACAAAGACACCATTCGCGACCTCAAGATTAACGATGGTCCGCTCGACGACGATGGCATCGTGGTCACTTTCACCAAGCTTGGAGACGACGAGCTGACACCGAAGATGCTTGATCTGCAGTTCGAGTTCGATATCGATGTCCATGACATCGAAGCCGCCCCGCACCCCGTCACGGGCAAACCCTCACGACCATGGGGGTCGCTCGACAATCGTCTGAAGATGATCTGCATCGCGGTCGAAGACTACGCCGAAGGCTTGGTAGAACTGGCCCGAAACCCTGAACTGGCACGGACTGAGTCCGCTGGCTAGCACTGAGCCCGGCAGGCAAGCCGTTACGGTATGCCTGCCAGACCCAGGACACAGTGTTGGTGGCGGCACGGGACGGCGAAAATCGCCGTCTTTGACCGGTTCTGTGGGGCAGAATGGGCTCATTTGCGGCAGATACGTGATGTCCAAGGCAACAAGCGATCTTCTGAGCCACTTCGATGCCAAGGAAGTTGAAGGGAACCCACCGGGGCCAAGCTGGAACGTCGCCCCGACCCAGAACGTGCCGATCGTGGTCGAGCGCCTGGACGACGGAACCCTCGATCGGCGCCTCCTGATAGCAAATTGGGGTCTCGTGCCGTCCTGGGCAAAGGACACCAAGATCGGGTCCAAGCTCATCAATGCCAGGAGTGAGACCATTCTGGAGAAGCCGTCATTCCGTTCTGCTGCGGTCAAGCGCCGGGCTATCGTCCGGCCGAGGGATATTACGAGTGGCAGAAGACCGAGGACGGCAAGAAGATCCCGAACTATCTGTTCTCCGAGAAAGAACCGTTGGTGTGCTTCGCCGGCCTTTACGAGTTTTGGCCCGATCCGGAAATGCCGGAGGACGATCCTGAACGGTGGCTGCTGACCTGCACGGTGCTCACCACAACGACGCAGGACACTTTGGGACACGTCCATGACCGGCCCCCGGTCATCATCCCGAAACACCCCTCCGTGGACTGGCTCCACCCGGACCTAACCGATAAAGCCGACGTCCAACACCTGATGGAGTCCCTGCCGGAACCCACGCTGACTCCGCGCATCGTCACCACCCGCGTGAACAGCACCGGGCAACAACGCCCCGAGCTGATGACCCGCTTAGGGGCGGTTCGGCGGGCAAGATGACCGCGTTAGGGCAGCCTTTACGGCGCCCCAACTTTTCAATGCGCCGCAGCAACTTTCCTTCTCCCCAAAAAACCACCCAGCCCCACCTATTGACGCCCCCGATTCCCCATGACACCATGATGACCACATATTGATACCGGTATCAATATGTTTCAGCAGTCTCAGATCGTCATATCGAAAGGACCATCCGTGCTTGGCTTCAAAGAAGAGGACTTCCTCACGCAGACCCGCAGCGCACTGGCGTTGCAGGGGCAGATCGAATCGGTTGTTGACTCCATCCAGGAGCGGCAGCTGACCAACCTGTTCCTTATTGGCGCCGGCGGAACCTACGCCGCGATGCTGCCCTACGAGCACTTCATCCGGTCCCGCTCCACCCTGCCTGTCCGCGCCTCCATCGGCAAAGAGCTCATGCTCACGGATGACCCCACGTTCGGCCCCGGTTCCGTGGCTGTCTTTGCCTCCGTTTCGGGCACTACGGAAGACGTTATCGAGGCCATCGAGTTTGCCAAGGCCAAGGGCGCCTACACCGTTGGGTTTACAGGATTCGGAGATAGCCCCTTCGCCAAAGCCCTCGATGTCGCCTTGGTGACCGAACCCAAAACCTGGCCGTTCGACATCCCGATGATTCTCTTGAGCACCCGTCTCCTTGCCGCGCGGGGCGAATTTGAAGGGTACGAAGAACTGGCGACGGAACTAAAGACCGTCCCCGAAAGCTTGGTCGGCGTCGCCCGTCAAGCAGAATCCGTGGCGGAAGCCTTTGCCGAGAAGAACAAGGACGCTGACTACCATTTCCTTGTCGGCACCGGAAACCTCTGGGGCCTCACCTACCTCTATTCCATGTGCATCCTCGAAGAGATGCAGTGGCTTCGCACAACCCGCGTGCACGGTGCAGAGTTCTTCCACGGTTCCTTGGAACTCATCGAGGAAGACACCAGCCTCATGCTGCTCCTGGGCGAGGATGAGACCCGCCCGCTGATGGACCGTGTGGCCAAGTTCGCCGAAAACTACAACAAGAACACCACCCTGCTGGACAGCAAAGACTACGAACTCCCCGGGGTTAGCCCACGATTCCGTGCACTTCTTGCGCCGCTGATTCTGGACACGGTTCTTGACCGTTTCAGCAAGCACCTCGAACGCGTCCGCAACCACTCCCTGGACCTGCGCCGTTACTACCGGGTGGTCGAATACTGACCAGCACGACGCCCGCAAAGGCATACGGCCGCGCTGCGGGCCCGGTTCTGTCCGGGCCCGCAGCTTCGAGACAGGAAGAGCATGAAAGTAATCGGGTTCGGGGACAACATCGTGGACCGTTTTCTCGACCGCAAAGTGATGTACCCGGGGGGAAACTGCGTCAACGTCGCGGTCTTTGCCCGCCGGCTGGGCGTTGAGTCTGCCTACCTCGGCGTCTTTGGCTCGGATCCGCTGGGCGCTTTTGTCCGCGATGCCATTGATGCTGAGGGTGTTGATACCAGTCAGTGCATCATCCGCGACGGCCTCAACGGGGTCACCGAAATCAAAGTGGTGGACGGTGATCGGATCTTCCTGGGCTGGAACGAAGGCGGCGTCACCACGAGTCATCCCTTCGCGCTGGAGGATGAGCACCTGAAGTACCTGGCTTCAGCCGATCTGGTGCATTCGAGCGTCTATTCGGCGTCCGAGCCCCAGTTGCCTGCCGTTCGAAGCACAGGGACGCTGGTCAGTTTCGACTACTCGTCGGAGCCGGAGCGTCGAACTGACTCCTATTTGACGCAGACGGCGCCCTACGTGGACCTGGCGCTTTTGTCGTGCGGAAACATGGCCGTTGCCGCCGTCGAATATGACCTCAGGCGAGTACATGCGGCGGGCGTTGCGCTTGCGGTGGGGACACGCGGCCAGTTAGGCGCAATGATGTACGACGGCGAACGCTTCCTCACGCAGGCGGCGGCACCTACCGACCCGCTTCGGTTCGCAGACACGATGGGTTGCGGGGATGCCTTCCTGGCGGGAGTGGTGGTCAGCCTGCTTGGCTCCGGCTGGAGCCGGGCGAACCGGCCGCCGGTCGACGCTTTGCAGAAAGCCCTGGCTCGTGGCGCGGAGTCGGCCGCGGCTCAGTGTTATGTGGAGGGCGCCTTTGGATACGGCAGGGCAGTGGAGGTAGCGGCCGGGCAGTCGCGGTAGCTACTAGGATCTGATGCAGAGACAAATCAACGGACGGAACCGCGAACGCGGATTCCACAACTGAAGGGGGCCGGATGGCGACGGATCATCAGAACCACCCGGCTGCCCCCACCATTACCGAAGTAGCAGCAGCTGCGGGAGTGGGGAGGGCCACGGTTGCCCGAACCCTTGGGAACTATGGTTCGGTCAGTGAAGCCACGCGTGCCAAGGTGATGCGGGCCGCCGAGAAATTGGGCTACCAACCGAACACGCTGGCTCGAAGCATGACCACAGGGGTCACCAAAACCCTTGGAATTGTGCTGGCGGACGTGGCCAACCCGTTCTTCTCAGGCGTGCTCAAAGGCATCTCGGAAACGGCGAAATCGGCCGGCTATGACGCCATCATTCTGAGCACTGACGAGAAGCTTGAGCTGGAGCGCGATGCCATCGCCGTCTTGTTGGCAAAGCAAGTGGATGGCCTCGTTGTGGCCTCCGCGGCCGGCCGAAGCGACGACGTCTCGCATCTGTCCAATGCCATTGATCGAGGGACTCCTGTAGTTCTTATTGACCGTTTGGTGGACAAGCTGGAGACGGATTCGGTGGTGATCGACAACAGGGAAGCTGCACGATCAGCGGTCGCCTCGCTGATTCACAACGGGCATCGGCGCATTGCATTCGCGTGGGGGCCCGTGACCCTGAGCCCGGCGACGGATTTGAAACAGATGCACAGCATTCTGGATGAAGCGCTCTGGAGTGATGGTGAACGGCTGAGGGGTTACCTCGACGCGCTCGAAGAGGCCGGGATTCCTTTTGACACTGCTCTCATCACCCACGTTCTCAAGAACGAGGGCCAGGCGACGCGGGCTGTCAGTGGAATGCTGGCTTTGGCGGACCCGCCAACTGCCATTTTCACTACCGAGACTGAGGCGACGGTTGGGGCATTGCATTCGCTCCGTGCCAAAAACCTGCGCCTGCCAAAGGACGTCTCCCTGATCGGGTTCGACGACAGCCCTTGGGCTGCCGTCATGGATCCGCCGCTGACCATGATCCAGCAACCCATGCGCCAAATGGGGGCCGTTGCTTCCCAGCAGCTCATTGCCAGGATCGACGGCGATACGTCTGCCCCGAAGAAGCACGTCCTTCCTTCGCTGCTTGTGGCCCGTTCCTCGGACGGCCCTGTACGCGCTGCCCGCAGCGACTAGAAATTCCTCCCTGTAAATTTCTCTAGCTCTCTTCCCCGCTGCCGCAAATCATGATTCACTGTGGTACCGGTATCACAAATTCCATCCCCAAGTCCCATCCCAGGAGTTACCCCTTCAGCCCGTCTCCGTGAAGCACATCCCAACGGCGGGCATGACTTCCACTCCCGTAGAGGAACCCCGGCTGATCGGCCCTTCGACCGAAAGAAGACATGATGCGTAAAAGCACCCAATCACTGATGGCATTGATGGCCGGCGCCGCTTTGGCGCTTACCGGCTGTTCCGACGGCGGTAGCCAGCCGGCTGCTGTCCTGGATCCCAACGCTGAGCCCCAGTACACAGGAACCCTCAGCATCCTCACGAAGTTTGGCGGAGACCCGCTGGAACCCTACTTTGAGGATCTGGCGGCAGAGTACAAGAAGCAGCACCCGGAAGTGTCCTTCGATCTCATCCAGGAGACGGACCAGAGCATCAAGGACAAGACCAAGACGCTGACTGCGTCCCAGGCAATGCCTGACATCTACTTCACGTGGGCTGGCAGCTGGGCCAACAACTTCATTGATGGAGGACTCGCGGCAGATCTGACCCCGGTCATTGCCCCCGGCACAGAGTGGGGGAACAACTTCGGCGAATCCGCACTGAAAGCATTTGCCAAAGACGGCAAGTACTTTGCGGTGCCGCTCTACAACAACGGCAAGTTCATGGGTTACAACCAGCGGATCTTCAAAGAACTCGGCCTGACACCGCCAGCCACCTTCGGTGAACTCATCTCATCGTGCTCCGTGCTCAAGGGAGCCGGCTACGAGCCGATCTCGTTCGGAAACAAGGACGGCTGGCCGGGGCTGCACTACCTGCAGCAACTTTTCGCCTACGAGGTGCCGGCCGAGACGCTACAAGCCGATTTCAGCCCGGAAACAGCCAAGCTCGAGGACAAGGGTTACCTCAAGGCCATGGACCAGTTCACCACCCTGATCAATGAGTGCACCGGCAGCGGCAAAGATTCCAACGGTGTTCTCTACACCACAGCGCAGCAGGCATTGGCTGAGGGGAAGTCAGGTATGTACTACCAGGAGATCCTGGAGTTCGACTCCACCGCATCTGCCGAATCAAAGCTCAAGCAGGATGGATTGGGTATCTTCAAGCTTCCCGCGGCAACAGACGCCAAGGGCGATCCGAAGGCCATTGAAGGTTCCCCCGAGGGCTACATCATCAATGCGCGTTCCAAGAACGCCGCACTCGCAGCTGATTTCATGAAGTTCGCCACCAACAGCCAGAATGCTGCCAAACTCTCCGCCCCGCCGTATGGGCAGCCCAGCGCAGTCAAGGGCGCAGTTTCTACTGAGAATTCTTCCGGACCTGTCATCGAGGGCATCAAGCAAGTCAATGAAGCGTCCGCGGCGATTACCTGGCTGGACTCCGTAACTGTTCCTGCTGTGGCGGATGCCTGGCTTGCCGGTGGGGAGGCCTTGGTGGCCGGAACTCAGACCCCCGATCAGGTTCTTGCGTCCGTCCGAGCAGCTTCCAGTGCAGCTAAGTAGTAGGCAAAGCCATGACCGTTTCCGATACTGCCTGGAAGCCGGCGGCTCCACCTCCGGCGCCCGTTTCCACTAAGTCCCCGAAAGACCGGGCCGCCAAGTCCGCCCGAACACGTCGCTGGCGCAACGTTGTGTGGGTCCTGCCTGCGGTCCTGCTGCTGGGTGTGTTCGCCTACCTGCCCTTGGTGCAGAACCTTGGCTTCAGTTTCCTCAAGTGGGATATCTACAGCGGCCGCCAAACCTTTGTGGGAGCGGACAACTACGTCCGCATGTTCAACGACCCCATCTTCTGGAAGTCACTCCTTAACAACACGCTCTACGCCATCATCTCCATCGCCTTCCAGGTATTCGGGGCGATGACCCTCGCTGCGATGATCGAGGGACTACGAAGCCAACGTTGGAGGGGAATCCTTCGAGCCGTCTACTTTGTACCCTCCGCGATCTCACTCACAGTCGCTGGTCTCTTGTTCTACTTCATCTACGAACCCGAGATGGGCATCCTGAACGCGGCTTTGGACTTCCTAGGCCTCGGAAACTTCACTCAGGCATGGCTGGGCCAGGAAAACACGGCGATCTTTGCCATCATCGCCATGAGCCAGTGGCAAGGCTTCGGGTATTGCACGCTTCTCTTCTCGGTGGCACTCCAGCGGATTCCCTCCGAACTGTATGAAGCCGCATCCATCGACGGCGTTGGCCCCGTCCAGCGATTCTTTTCGATTTCCTTGCCGCTCGTCAGGGAAATGACCGGCCTCATGATGATTGTCACGGTGTCCGGAGCCTTCCAAGTGTTCAACGAGGTCATGGTGATGACCAGCGGAGGACCGAACAATTCCAGCCAAGTCCTCGGCACCTGGCTCTACAGAAGCGGATTCGTCCGCAACGACTTTGGCTACGCGGCCGCCGTCGCTACTGCTGTCTTCATCATCACGCTGGTCCTGGCCGTCATTCAGCTTCGTATCTCCAAGAAAAGGAGGGTCCAATGGTGACGCGCTCAGCTGTACTGCTGGTACTCGGACGGGTCCTGATCAAAGCGTTCCTGGTTGCCCTCGCCGTCGTCGTTATTTATCCGTTGGTCTGGATGATGCTCAACGGCGTGAAGTCCAACTCCGAGCTGTTCTCCAATCCCTTCGCCCTGCCCATTGCCTGGAAATGGGATAACTACGTCACTGCATGGAATCGGGGAGTGGGTGATTACCTGACTACCAGCGTTTTGGTCACGGTAGCTTCCACCGTTGCGACTGTATTCATCAGTGCTTGGGCAGCCTATGGACTGACCAGGGTGAACATCCCCTTTAACAGGGTGGTGCTCGTCCTCATCCTTGGCGGCCTCATGCTTGCTCCCACGGTTGCCCTGATCCCGCTGGTCAAGATGTTCCAAAGCTTGGGTCTTTATAACAATCTCTGGGCATTGCTGATTCTGTACACGGCGTTCCGTGTTCCGTTCACAACGTTCCTTATCCGGGCTTACATGATGGACCTGCCCGCAGAGGTGGATGAGGCAGCATCAGTGGACGGCGCTTCCAAAGCCCGGGCGTTCTGGCAGGTCATTCTGCCCATGTGCAAGCCAATCCTGGTATCGACTGTCCTCCTGAACATCCTGTTCACATGGAACGAGTACCTGTTTGCCATGGTCTTCACCAGCGGGGGAGCGTTGCAAACCCTGCCGGTTGGGTTGACGAATCTTATGTCCAAGCACGGCACGGACTACCCCGTGGTGTTCGCGGGCATGGCCATCGCGGCAATTCCAGTGATTGTGCTCTTCTTCGCCGGGCAGCGGTACTTTATCCGGGGACTTGCCGACGGAGTTGGTAAGTAGCCATGAGCAAACTGGGCTTGGATCAAGTCAGCGGTTCAAACTTTGCCTACCAGCACCACACCCTTGAGCGCTGCCTCGATGATATGGCCGAACTGGGAAGGACCAAGGTAGAGCTCTGGGGCATCGCCCCGCACCTTCACATACCCCAAACTGATTCAGCACATCTGCGCAAGGTGAAAGGACAGTTGCTGGAGCGGGGGCTCGCCGTCGCCTGCCTTACCCCTGAACAGGTTGCTTATCCCGTCAATATTGCTTCGGGGGAGGAATGGCTTCGAGATCAAAGCCTCCAGTTCTTCTTGCGGGCCGCGGAGGTGTGCAGCGAGCTGGAATCCCCCCTTTTGTTCCTGACTGCGGGACGAGGCTACGAGGACGAACCAGCTGATGTCGCGTGGACGCGGTCTGTTGAAACCCTCCAAACCATCACTCAGCGGGCTGCCGAACTTGGTGTAGCTTGCGTCCTTGAGCCTCTTCAACGCGTCGAGTCGAACCTCGTCACTGACGTCGGCTCGCTTCGTTCAATGCTCGACGACGTCGGATCCTCAACTTTGGGGGTGGTGATTGACACCGTTGCCCTGGCAGCAGCGGGAGAAAGCATCAGCGACTATTCAAAGGCTTTCGGCGAGGGCATCCGACACGTTCACCTTGTTGACGGCGCTCCCACTGGACACCTGGCTTGGGGCGACGGTTTTCTGGATCTGGATGAGATTCTGCGCGAACTCAGCCAGCTGGACTACAGCGGAGCCCTAACGTTTGAACTCTTTGGTGACGGCTCCTACTCACTGGAGCCGCGCACCGCAGTAACGCGATGCCTCGAGGCTGTTGAGACTAGCTTGGCGCAGACGGTGGCTTAGCCCGTTCCCGTGCCGGGGCCACCCCCAGGAGTCGGGGCTTTCCTTCCGCCAGGCGAGCGTCGCACACCCTGAGGGCGGCGACGCTCGCGCGGTACGGCACGGGATGCTAGGCCTTTAGTTTGGGCTTCACATCCTTGTTGTAAATACCTTCCAAGGTTCCTTTGAGCTGCGTCAGCGTCGACTTCACATCGGCTTTTTCGTTCATGATTTTGGTAGCAGCCTTGGCCAGCTCCTGGTCTCCGCCGGGGAGGAACGTTCGCGCGAAGTCCTGGGTTCTGGTTACCTTGAGCTGGTCCACCACGGTTTTGAACTCCGGTGTCTGAGCAACAATCGACGAAATATCTGCTGCTTCAGCCACCGGAAGGTATCCGGTAGCTGAAGACAAAGCCATTGTGCTTTGGGCGTTGGTCATAAAGGTCACGAATTTGGCCGCTGCCAGCTGACGTTCCGGTGAAGTCTTGCTGGCGATCACCAGGCCTGAGCCGCCGGTCGGGCAAACTTGCGTACTCGCTGCGGAGCCTCCCGGCAAGAAACCGACGCCGATCCTCATGTTTGCTTCCTTCGCTGCCTTCAACGTGGCGGCCAAATCTGCTGACGAGCTGATGGTGGCACTTACGGCCCCCGCCTGAAGATCCGTGATGGCGTTCTTGGACGAGACTCCCGCCCAGCCATGTTTCACAATGGAATCCTGTACCCACTGCATTGCAGCGACTGACGCCTCTGAATCAGCCGTAATGTCCCATTCCTTTGACCAGCTGCCGCCCTGTCCCCAGAGAACATTCTGCAGGGTCCACCCGGCATAACCCGCGATCGCCGGGTATTGATAGGCGTTCTGGTAGCCGGAGCTCGACGCATTTGCCTCCTTGATTCCGGGCGCCCACTCTGCGAACTCCTCCCAGGTTGCAGGTGCGCGTTCAGGAACTCCGGCAGCCTTGAAGTGGTCCTTGTTGAAGTAGAACAACGGCGTGGAGCGGGCATACGGGACGGCCCATTGCTGGTTAGAGTGCTTGTAGTCGCCGATCAAGCCGGGGTTGTAGTCGGAAGTGCTCACGCCGACAGCTTTCAGGAGATCGTCAATCGGCAGGATGGCGCCCGAGACGGCGTACCGGAACCACCACACATCAGAAGCGAGAACGACGTCCGGTACTTCACTGCCTGCCTGGGCGGTTTGGAACTTTTGCGCCACCTCCTCGTAATTTGACCCGCCCGTGATGAGGTTGACCTTGATGCCCGGGTTTGCTGCTTGGAAGGCTTCAATCAGCTTCACTTCCGTGTCCCGGGACTTCCCTGGGTGGCTGGACATGAAGCTGATACTCGAGGCCGGCTTGACCTTGGACCATTCGTCCGGGGAGAGCGTCTTGAGTGCGGTGCCGGCACCGTCGGTGGAGGGGCCGGCGCACGCTGCCATAGCGGCGGCGCCAAGAGTAGCTCCGGCCAAACCGAGGAAGTGCTTTCGGGTAAGTGATATGGACATGGAAGAGGTGCCTTTCTAGTGGTCGAAGTGCATTGAGCGGAACTTCGATGTGGTGGGCTTCAGCCTGTGACTGAACCTTGAGTGAGGCCGGAGACGATGTAACGCTGCAATGCAGCAAAGATGACCAGAATCGGCAGGAGGACGATCACGGCGCCGGCCATGAGCATGCCCCAGTTCTGGGTGCTGCCATCGCTATTGACCAGCTGCGTCAGCCCGACGGGGAGGGTCATCATGTCCGGATGGTCAGTGACGATGAGCGGCCAGATGTATTCGTTCCATTCGGAAACGATGGTTACCAACGCAACCGTCGCGATGCTTGGCACCGACACGGGCACCACGATCTTCCAGAGCTTTCGCCAGTGTCCCGCGCCGTCGATTTCCGCGGACTCCATGATTGCCGGAGGCAGGGTGAGGAAGTGCTGACGCAGAAGAAAGGTGCCGAACGCGGTTCCCAAACCGGGAAGGATGATCCCCCAATAGGTGTTCAGGCCTCCCATTCCCGCTATCAATACATAGTTGGGAAGAACGGAAACCTGTGGCGGGACCATCAGCGCCACCAGGATCAGCAGGAAGATGACCCTTTTGAACGGGAATCGGACAAAGACCAGTGCATATGCCGTAAAGACGGCCAGGATGCATTTGATCGTGGACCCAACAACGGTCACGATGACGCTGTTGAGGAAGAACCGCGCGAACGGCACGGTGGACGCTGCGTCCGCATAGTTCTGCAGGTTCGGGTCTTTAGGAAGCAAGGTCAGGTTTGTTGTGACGATTTCCCCCGGTGCCTTCAATGACGACAGCATCATCCACAGGAGGGGGAGGAAAACAACGAGCGTTGCCAGAAGGAGTGGAATGTAGCCTCCCGCGATGGTCCTGCCAAGGTTTTGCCAGGAGAATGGACGGTCGCGGTTGGGAGGAGCTTCTGTGGTTTCGGTGCTCATGAGTAGTGAACCTTTCGCTCCACAAACCGCAACTGCACGGCTGTCATGATGAGCAGACCCACGAACAACACAACGGAGATAGCCGCCGAGTACCCCGCCCGGTTGTAGGAACCGAACGCTTGAAGGTAGGAATCAAAGATCAAAGTGCTGGTTCCGTTGCCTGACGGAGTCATGATCCGAATGATGTCGAACGCCTGCAGGGAGCTTAGTAATGAGGTAATCAGGAGGAAGAACGTGGTGGGGGATAGCAGGGGAACCACGATCGACAAGAAGCGCCGCACATTGCTGGCGCCGTCCAAGGCCGCGGCTTCCATGAGCTGCGTGGGAATGGACTGCAGGCCCGCCAGATACACCACAGCGCAGTAGCCGAGGTTTTTCCAGACATAAACGATGGTGACCATGACCAGCGCAAGCTTCGGATCATTTACCCACTGCGGGCTCACCTGCCCCACACCGCGCAGGATCCAGGAAAGGACGCCGTACGTCGGATCGAAGATGAACAGCCATACCAAGCCGACACCCACGCCGGAAAGGACGTAAGGGGCGAAAACCACAGCCCTTGCAAAGGTCCTGCCCTTGAGTCTCTGATTCAGCGCAAGCGCCACCAGAAGCCCCAGAATCATGGCCCCACCAACAGTTGTGACGGTGAATATGGCGGTGACGCCTAAGACATTTGAAGCATCCGGGGAGCTGAAGAACTCCACGTAGTTGCCTATACCGACGGCGGTGGCGCTGGCGGACCCCAGAGTCCAGTCCAGCGTGGAGTAGTAGATGTTCGTGATGAGCGGACGGTAAGTGAACAGAAGGATGAGCAAAATATTGGGGGCCGCAAATGCGACAAACACCCACGTATCTTTCCGCGTTCTTCGATTCCAGCGTCGCCTCTTGATACCGGCTAGTGGCGGTCTGTCGACCGGCACCCGGCTTGATTGCGCATCGCGGTTTTCCGTGCGAACCCGGTCATGCATTCCACCCGGCGCCGTAGAGGCGGCGACCGATGCGCCATCTGTGTTTGATCTGCCCATAGAGAACCCTCACGTTGACCCCCTCGTCATCGCTGTCCGGGCGATTTAGCACTTGCTGAAAAGCGTTTGTTTCACATTTGACCTGACAACCTAACCTCAGGTCATTTCTCAACCTACACACTTACGGGTGCTATCACAAGACTCATTATTGGAATTGTGGATATCGCTGTTTGCGTTGCCGCCGCGGGGTTTGCGCCGTCTTGCGAGCGCGGAAATAGCATGTATTTACATTCGGACAAAGCCTTGATGAAGATCTGCACAAACGTGCAGAGGCATTGACTGGAACGCCCAAGCGTTGGAAGCATTGCAGCCAGGCCGGCTCACGCCGCGTCTATTTTTCGAACAGCTTCTGCCTGGAACATCCGCGATCGGACTGGGTCTTCCACTTGGACTACAGAAGAAGGGGGTCTTACCGAGTAACAGGAACAGGAGCATGAAGTGATCTTCAGCGCTGATACGCAGTGGTGGCATATGTGCTTGGCCTTGGCCGTGGCGCTTGTATTGTCCACAGCCATTGGATTTGAACGTCAAAGCAAAAACAAGTCGGCGGGTATGCGAACACACGCCATGGTGGGTTTGGGTGCGGCGCTGTTCATGGTGGTCAGCAAATACGGGTTCAGTGATGTGCTGGCGGTGGATTTGGTGAGGTTGGACCCCTCCCGCCTGGCCGCACAGGTAGTGTCGGGCATTGGTTTCATCGGGGCTGGGCTTGTATTCGTGAGGCGGAATCAGGTGCGAGGCCTCACTACGGCCGCCTCCGTTTGGGTGACTGCGGCTGTAGGCACTGGCGCGGGAGCAGGTTTGGTGTTGCCCGCGGTGTTCGTTACCGCAGCGCATTTCGTCATCGTCTACGTCTACCCTGTGCTGACCGGCAAACTTCGCTTCGGCCTTCCGAGCCAGTGGCTGCTGAGAGTTAGCTACGTGGATGGGGTAGGCGCCTTGAGGGATGTTCTGCATACATGTACCGAGCAAGGATTCCGCGTTCAAGGCTTTGCCACCATGCGGGGTTCCGGAGAATCCAAGGGCGTGATGGACCGGTTGATGCAAGGCGCTGAAACCGCTGTGTCTGATCTCGTTGAAATAGAGTTGGAAATTGAAGGAACCATGGCTGTTTCGGACATCGTCGCCAGGCTCTCCCAGCTCTCCACTGTTACTGAAGTTTCCGTCGTTGACGAAGCCGAGTAGGGGCACACGTGATTGAGATTCAAGGGCATCGGGGCGTATTGGCCGATCGTCATGGCAACACCTTGGCGAGCTTCGTTGAGGCGCTCCGTCTTGGCGTCGACGCCATTGAAGTAGATGTCTGGCTCACTTCTGATGGCCAGCTTGCGCTGCGCCACGATGCGGTCATCGATGCCAGGGACATCAGGCTTGAGACACTTCGTGAAGCCAAGGTAGAGAAGCACCCTGCAACCACGACCGACGTCGATGTCGAAACCCGCGTGCCATCCCTCTCTGAAACCTTGGCCCTGCTGCGTTTTGCCAATGCGAGTGGCGTCATTTTGGATATTGAGGTCAAGACCGAGGGGGCAGCCTGGGACGAGTACGGTCATGGGATTGTTACGGTGCTGTCCAAGGTTTTGGCGGCTCATCAAGATGAACAAGCTTTGCGGGTGCGGAGCTTTGATCCCCAAATCATCAAGGCAATGTCCGGCATATTGCCGGGAGTCCCTTTGGTCGCGCTCAGCAGGGCAACAACGTCCTGGGCTCCGGGACTCTACCCATCGACTGCTCAAGACCTGGTGGACGCGGCCTTGGCCACCGGAGCGTCCGCCGTTGCGCCGGCTGTTGGAATTCTCGACGCCGGTTTGGTCGCCGCAGCACATGCCGCTGGGCTGAAGGTATTTCCGTGGACAGTGGAAACAGACGAACAGATCAGTACCGCAGCCGGTCTTGGCGTGGATGGTATATGCGTGAACGACGTCGCTATGGCCCGGCGAGCTTTGACTGAGCTGGGAAAACCTCTTCCACCGGCCCGCCCCATATCGCTGCCCCTGCTGAACCCTGCTCCTTCGGCCTGATCGGAAAGGAACCGCTGGACTGGATCTCACTGGAGAGCTGTGCCGGGGCAGCCCCAGGAGTTGGGGTTTTCCTGGCAGGTGTCGGCGACGAGTGCTTTTTCTGTTTTCCAGACGTGGATTGTTTTGGCGGGTGTGGTGATGTCGAGGGTTCCGTTGATGGGTAGTGGTGGTCCGTTGTTGACGGAGTAGGTGCCGGTGAAGCTGGTGGTGAGGGTTGCTTGGTAGTTGCCGGTGTCTGTGTAGGTGTGGCTGGTTCGGGTCTCGTTGTTGAGCCATTCGGTTTCGGGGATGGAGTAGCCTGCGGCGGGTGTGGGGCCGAGGGTGGTGCCGTCGCCGAAGGTGTAGGTGTAGTTGGCGGGTGTGGCGGTCAGGTGGACTGTTTGGCCGAGGATGGTGATGTCGAAGCCTTGTTCTCCCGTGGTGGCGTAGAAGTTGGTGGGTCCGCCTTTGAGGGTGTGGGGGAAGGGCTGTGCTTCGAGGCTTCCCGGGTTGACGGGAAGTTGGCGAAAGTCGTTGAGGATCCTGGCGGCGATGTTGGCGAGGACGTTTTCGGGTTCGGGGTCGTAGAGGCAGGTGGGTCCGCTGACGGCTGGGTAGTCGGTCCATGTCGGGTTGGTGATGGACTTTGGTGCCTGTCGCCAGATGACCGGTGTGCCTTCTTCGCCTCCCGGTGTCTTGGCCGGGCATTCCATCGTGAGGCAACCCCTGTCGGGAGTGTCCGTTCCGCCCGATCGGCAGTGCACGTCAGCCATGTACTGATTTGGATCCTCGGATGCCGAACCGGTACTCCCACTAGTACCGACTCGAACAGCTTCCCCCTTCAGCGGATCGAACTTCCAAATTACGCCAGCATCAATTGTTCCCTCTTCTTCATTGCTAGTCCCCCACGTTGATGAGCCTCCCGGCCCTTCTACGCCTGCCGCGGGGAGGGCGTGAAACAGGATGGCGGTACAAACGAACACAGCTAGGACGCGGTTAGCGGATGACACCGATCTCCACCACCTTCCAAGACGTATGGAAACGCGCGACGAACACGAAGGCACTATTGGTCGCGGCACTTGGCGGGCGCCCTTCCGTACCGTCTGAGTTGTAGTAGGTAATCGCGTCTTGAATCAACTGCACCTTTGCCAGATGAGACAAGTCGTCGGCCTGCCAGTCGAGCTCCATCGTAGGTACTGTGATTCGTCCCCCAGCCATCCAACGACCGTTGATGTAACTGTCGGACGTTCCATCGAGCAGCTTGCCGCACGCCGTGCATTCGGGAGAGTTCAGTTCGGAGAGGTTTGTAATATCGCCTGTTTCGTTGGCGTAGTTCTTGACCGCATAGTAAAACCCGATAAACGCCTCCAGCCCCGGCTTTGAATTCTCCTTCGCCAGCTCGGGCATAACAGGAACGGGCACATTCTGTGCTTTCCCTTGTGCATCAGCTGGCTTGTAAACGGCGGGTGCTGACGGAGTAGCCGAAGCCTCGGGAACTGAAAAGCTTGAGGTGGGCGTCGCCGTCGTCGTGCTTGTTTCCGTCGGTGAGCTGCTGGGTGTGGCACCGCCGCAGCCGCTCAAGAGCATCGCAAGAGCGAGAGCCAAAACCGCTGGACGGCGGCGAACAAAAGACGAAGACATGAACGAGTGGCGTGGCATGACAGGCTCCCCAGCAGCTGTTTTGGTGGTGTGTCGGCCAGTCTAGGTGGGGCAAACAACCGCGTCCCAGTCAGGAATTCGCGATTGTGGATAACCCGCCTATGGTCTCCGCATGGTGCCCGGCGTATTCTTGCCTCGCCGGCTTGTCATCGCACGCATCTTATTGGGGGGAACCATGTCCACGATCGAACGCCCGCGCCTGTCCACATCCGGGCGCCTAATAGCGGCAGCCTTGCTAATCGTCATGCTGACGCTCAGCGCCTGCACGTTTCCAACGCCTGTTGCGCAGTCCACGCCTAGCGCTGCGGCGTCGTCCGAGGTGCCAGCCGCCGATGTGGGCGCAAGCGCGAGCCCCAATGCAACCACGAGCCCCGATGCACCCACGGGAACGGGTGGTGTCTATGGCGAGTTCGGGTCCATGTCCGAGGCCTGTCTTTCGGTAAGCGCCACGATGCTGAGCGTAACCATCCTGCCGTTGGCGGCAATGGCCGGCGGCAAGCCCGAGGACATCGACAAGGCCAAGCAGGAGTTGTCCAAAATGGAGGGCAAAGTGCCGGAAGAACTGAAGCCGGCGTTCGAGAAACTTCGGGTCTTCACGGAGGCTGCCGGCTCGGACTTCAGCAAATACGGCGACGGGCAGTTTGAAGAACTTATGAAGCCCATCCAGGACTGGACCGAGAAGAACTGTAAGTAGCGCCACCGGGCGCGTTCCCTTCTCTCTGACGCTTCTCCCAAAGCGTCGGAGCTAGACGCTAGGGTGGTACTCAAGAGAAGGGGAGTGCTCCGTGGAAGACCAGAACGTGCAGCTTGATCCCGTGCCCGGGGGCGAAATCCCTGGTACCGGACGCACCATCATTTCCGAGGCGGCCGTCGCCAAAGTAGCGGGTATCGCTGCCCGTACAGTGCCCGGCGTCTACTCCTTGGGCTCGGCTCCGTCCCGTGCGCTGGGTGCCATTCGCGACGCCGTCGGCAGCTCGGACCATGCAGCAGGCGTCCGAGCCGAGGTGGGGGAGACCCAAGTGGCGGTGGACATAACGTTGGTTGCTCTCTACGGTCATCCCTTGCACGGCGTCGCCAACCAGGTCCGGGCTGCGGTCTACCGGGCTGTGGAGGAACTGGTGGGCCTTCAGGTGATTGAGGTCAATATCGAGATCACTGATGTCTTCATCGCGCCGCCGGCCAAACCCGCCGGAAGCAAGACAGTGGCAGTGGAAAGGGAGGCTCTCCAATGAGCATGACCGTGGTGGGAATCGCTATCGGCGCTTTCGTGGCTTTCATGTCCTTCTCGTTCGGGTTATGGGGCTTCCTGATCTCCCTGCTGTTCATGGGCATCGGCGCGCTGCTTGGCCGCGCGGCTGAGGGCAAGCTGGATCTCCGCAGTGTGCTGGACGCCATTACGGGCCGGCGCTCTTCGTCATGAGCGTGGCTGAGGCTGTGGAGTACACCACCAGCCTGGCCGGCCATAACCGGATCAGTACCCAGGCATTGACATCGTTGGCTCGGGCCGCCGCAGCGGAGGCGCTCGGCGTTGAGGCCCACGACATCCGAGCTGATTGGGCGGACGACGACGGCCTGCTGGCTTTGTCCATAGTGGCACCCATCAGCGTCCCGGCTTTGACCGAGGTGCTGCGTGATCCGCAACGTGTCCAAGGATTTGGTGGGTCGATCTGGGACCGTGCCGTGGCGGCCAAGGCATTTGTCCTTGAAACCGTGACCCGGCTTAGCGGTTCCGAACTCAGCAGGGTGGATATCAGGATCAGTGGAGCGCACGTCACCGAGGGAGGCCGCGTCCAGTGACCCAGGATCAGGAAACACAACAATTGAAATCAAGGGACCCGAACGCGGGAGCCACTCCGGTTGCCGGGGAGGACCCCGAGATGAGCCGTATACTGCGCCGTGAGACGCATTCGTCCCGCGCTGGAGCGTCCGTCATTGCGGCCGTCCTGGTCATCGTTCTGTGTGTCTATGCACTCCTCGAAGCGGGCGTCCGCGCCATCGGGCAGCCACCCTGGCTGATCGACCCCACCACTGCAGCTGGGCGCATCATTGCCCTCCCGGAAGGCATCTCACCCCTGCTGCTCGGTGCGAGTGGTGCCGTCATCGCCATGGTGGGGCTCTTCTTTCTCCTCCACGCTGTTCTGCCTGGCAGGCGAGCCCGCCACTTGCTCCGGGACCCGCGCACCGCCGTCGTGGTTGATGACGAAGTCCTGGCCTCCGCGCTGGCACGTCGTGCGCGAACTGCCGCGAACGTCACCCAGGAACAAGTCATGGTGGTTGTCTCGCGACAGTTGGTTGTGGTGAACGTGCGGCCAACCTCGGGTAGCAGGGTCAGCGAAGAAGCAGTGTTGACGGCCGTGCAGGCTGAACTTGAAGAAATGTCGCCTGTGCCGATGCCTGCTGTCAGGGTGAACCTGGCGTCGTCGGGGGTGATCGGAGCGTGAACGGAACACCGCGGACACTCAACCGTGTACTGCTCTTCATCATCGGTGCGAAACTGCTGGCTGTCGGGCTGCTTCTCCTGATGCTGGCCACCGTGCCGGCAGTGGGCACGTGGTGGCATGACTGGTCGGCTTCCGTGTGGGCGGGTGCCGAAAATGCCTTCCGGCAGACGCGCTTCCCGGGGCGCGAGGAAAGCTGGTTGTGGATTGTGGCAGGCCTGATCCTGGTGGCCATCATCATCGCGATGATCGCTTGGTTGTCGCAGCAAGGCAAAGGCCGGGCCAACCTTCTGGTGGCCAGCGACGACGACAGCGACGTGGACGGCGAAGTCAGGATCGGTGGGGGCGTCGCTGAACAGACACTACGGGCCGCTTTGTCTGAACGGACGGACCTCGCGGGTGCGTCCGTGGCGACCCTTGAGGTAAAAGGCAATCCGGGTCTGCGAATCCGCATCCAACCGCGGCAAGGAGTGGCGCCCCATATCCTCGCGGCTGAAGTGTCGCAGCTTGTTGAAGCGTTGGACCTTGTGATCGGACAGAAGACCCCTGTGCTGATCCACATGGTTTCCGGTGCCCGATCCAGGTTTACCAAGGCCGAAAGGGTCCGCTGATATAGGGGACCCGTACGTCCATTGTCTGACTGCAAAGGGGAAACCTTCCCCGGCGCACAATTTCCAGATCCAACCGTCACAGAGGAGAACACCATGAGTGAAGAGACCACGGGAGCCGAAGCGGTAAATGGCGCTGCAGGAAACGGCAAGGATGGAGCAGGCGATGCACTGGAAAATGCCAAGGAATTCGCTGGCGAGGCTGTTGAGAATGTGAAGGAATTCGCCGGTGAGGCTGCCGGGAATGTCAAGGAGTTAGCCGGAGACGCCGCAGAGAATGTCAAGGAATTCTTCTCCGGTGACGTCGGCGAGAATGCGAAGGAACTGGCGGGCGACGTCGCGGAGAAATCCAAGGAAATCGCCGAAGATGTGGCGGAAAACGTCAAGGGCCTGGGCTCGAAGATCGCAGGCTTGTTCAAAGGCGAGAAGTAGAATCGTGCCCGAGTCGACCGTCGCCGAACTTATGGCGGAACTCGCGGCACTGGAAGAACCCCGCGCCCGCGAGGTAAATGAGAAGCATGGCGATGACCATGGGGTAAACCTCAGCAAACTGCGTGCCGTCGCGAAGCGGCTGAAGATCCAGCAGGACCTTTCTCGGGAGCTTTGGGAGACGGGTGACAGTGCCGCCAGGTTGCTGGCCCTCCTGATCTGCCGCCCCGCAGCTTTTGAGCGGGCTGAATTGGACGGCATGCTGCGCGAAGCACGGACTCCCAAAGTGCAGGACTGGCTGGTGAACTACGTCGTCAAGAAAAGCCCGCACTCCGAAGATCTTCGGCTGGCTTGGTTCTCCGATCCCGATCCCGTGGTGGCGAGTGCGGGATGGGCGATGACGTCCGAACGAGTCGTCAGGAAGCCCGAAAGCCTGGAACTCGCCCAGCTGCTCGACGCCATAGAGGCCAACATGAAGGACGCCCCGGACCGCCTCCAATGGGCCATGAATCACTGTCTGGCGCAAATAGGTATTGAGTTCACGGAGCACAGGGCCAGAGCCCTGGACATCGGTGAGCGCTTGGAAGTGCTGAAGGACTACCCGACGCCGCCTAACTGCACCTCGCCGTTCGCGCCGGCCTGGATCAATGAGATGGTGCGGCGCAAGGCGGTCAAGTAGGGCTGATCAGCCCCTGTTCCGATGCATCATACGGTAGGTGAGCTCGGCGAGGAGTTCTTCGTCGGAGAGGTGTGAGGCCCTGGCTACGGGAGCGCTGGGAACGGTGACGCGGGGAGGCCCCGGGCGTGATTCGTCGCTTGAGCGCATGTCGTCAGGGGTGATCATGTCCGGAGCGAAGTTCGACTTGCCTTTAAGGACCTCCGATACGGATCCTGCCCTCCAGCCCAAAGCGTGCTCAAGCTTGCGCTGGTTGATCTCCTGCGTCCTGCGGGTCCCGGATTCCAGTGTTCGGACTGTCTTGATGGCAGTACCAGCCTGCTTGGCCAACTGCACTTGGCTCAGGCCTTGGGCCAAGCGTTCTTCTTTGATCAGGCGGCCGATAGTCTGCAGTGCTTCAAGTTCATCCACGATTCTCAGTTTTCCATAGGCAATAGTAGGCAATCAAATCAGGGCGGGGAATAGTGCGGGCCGGAGTTGCCCACAGTCACCTGTCGGACCCCCGGAAAGGCCCTCTGTCGCAGAGAAGCGAAGACTGCTTGGTATCAATGCGATTACGTTATGTGTAAGCGCTTGCATTAGAAGAACGATCATGGCTAGTGTGAGCGTCACCACATCAATTGCGCCGCCGAATCTTTGTACTCAGCGAGGAGTCTTTAGCATGAAGAAAACCAAGTACCTACTACCGGTCGCAGCCGCCGGTGTTCTGGCACTTACCCTTTCCGCGTGTAGCGGAGATGGTGGCGGTGGTGGATCCACCGCCGGGTCGGATGATTGCTCCGCCTACGAAA
This sequence comes from Paenarthrobacter sp., assembly GCA_031179305.1. Lineage (GTDB taxonomy): Bacteria > Actinomycetota > Actinomycetes > Actinomycetales > Micrococcaceae > Arthrobacter. The sequence goes on from JAPSHX010000015.1 coordinate 27,227, forward strand.
GCTATGGCAAGCATGACGGCAAGACCGTCTCCGTCTATTCGACGATCGTCGATATCGAGGCAACCAACCTCGAAGAAGCCTGGTCGCAGTTCGAGAACTGCACTGGCATCACTGTTAGGTATGAGGGCAGCAAGGAATTCGAAACCCAGATCGGTGTCCGTGCCCAGTCCGGCACCGCCCCTGATGTGGCGATCTTCCCGCAGCCCGGTCTTCTTGCCACCCAGGCGCGGGCCGGTTACCTGAAGCCCGCCCCGCAGACCGTTTCGGATCTCGTGGACAAGAACTGGTCCCCGGACTGGAAGAAGTACGGCACGGTGGACGGCACGTACTACGCCGCTCCGATGCTCGCCAACGTCAAGGGCTTTGTTTGGTACGCGCCCAAGACCTTCAGCGACAAGGGCTGGGAGGTTCCCAAGACGTGGGACGAAATGATCGAACTCTCCAAGAAGATCGCAGCAGATGACCCGAACATGAAGCCGTGGTGTGCTGGTTTCGAATCCGGTGAGGCTACCGGCTGGCCCGGCACGGACTGGATCGAGGACGTCGTCCTGCGTGCCCACGGACCCGAGGTTTACGACCAGTGGGTAGCTCACGAGATTCCGTTCAATGATCCTAAGATCGTCGATTCCTTTAACAAGGCCGGCGACATCCTCCTCAACCCGGACATGGTGAACGGTGGCTTCGGTGACGTTCGCACAATCCTCAGCACCGGTTTCGCACAGGCTGGCCAGCCGGTCTTGGATGGCACTTGCGCCATGCACCACCAGGCCAACTTCCAGGCAGCCAACTGGCCTGCAGGAACCAACGTTGCTGAGGATGGCGACGTATGGGCATTCATCACCCCGCCGATTGACGAAAGCAAGGGCAAGGCAGTCACCGGTGGCGGCGAAATGGTAGGCGCCTACAAGGACACCGCTGAAGTTCAGTCGTTCCTGGCTTACCTGGCCAGCGCTGACTTTGCCAACAACCGTGTGAAACTTGGAGGCGTCGTCAGCGCCAACAAGGGCCTGGATCCCAACAACGCACAGTCGGACCTCGACAAGCTGACCGTCCAGATCCTCCAGGACCCTGAGACTGTCTTCCGTTTCGACGGCTCTGACCTGATGCCGAGTGCAGTTGGTTCCAACTCCTTCTGGAAGGGCATTGTGCAGTGGATCAACGGCACGTCCTCACAGGATGTTGCCAACAGCATCGAATCCAGCTGGCCTAAGAGCTAACTCCCAAAGTGCTGCCTCCCCTGACTGGAACTCCCAGCCGGGGAGGCAGTGCTTTTCCCGGAACTTAGTGATTCACTCACGCCCCGGAGGTTGGGTATGGAATTTATTGGAGAAAAACTCCTACAAGTAGTGATAGCCCTGGCGATATTCGCAGCGGTTATCGGCCTCATCATGCTGCTGGTGGACAGGGCACCTAAATCGGTCAAGGACAAAGTAACCGTTGCGGGCTTCCTTGCCCCCGCGGCCATCCTGATGCTGGTGGGCCTGGTTTATCCGGCCGTCCGCACGTCAATGCTGGCCTTCACTGACGCCGGCGGCAACGTCAACGGCTTTGATAACTTCGCATGGATGTTCACGCAGCCCGAAGCTCTGACCACGCTGCGGAACACCGTGATTTGGACCGTTCTGGTTCCGCTGCTGTCCACGGGCTTTGGGCTTGCCTATGCGGTGTTTATCGACAAAGCCCGTGGAGAGCGGGTTCTGAAGTCACTGGTCTTCATGCCGATGGCCATCTCCTTTGTGGGCGCCGGGATCATTTGGAAGCTCGTGTATGACTACCGCGGCCCGAATATCGAGCAGACCGGTGTCATCAACTTCTTCCGGGACGCCTTGGGCATGGATCCCAAGCAGTTCCTTTTGGATGCCCCGGAAAACACGTTCTTCCTGATCATCGTCATGGTCTGGATCCAGACCGGCTTTGCCATGGTGATCCTTTCTGCAGCCATCAAGGGTGTACCGGTGGAACTCATCGAGGCAGCCCGCCTGGATGGAGCCAACGCCTGGCAGCAGTTCCGGAATGTCACGATTCCGGGTATCCGCGGCGCCTTGGTGGTGGTTCTGACAACCATCACAATCGCCACGCTGAAGGTGTTCGACATTGTCCGAACCATGACGGCAGGCAACTACGACACGTCCGTGGTCGCCAACGAAATGTATACGCAAGCCTTCCGCGCCGGTGAGCCGGGACGTGGTGCCGCTCTGGCCCTGGTCCTGTTCCTCATGGTGCTGCCGATCGTCGTGTACAACGCTCGAGTCCTTCGCAAGCAAAGGGAGATCCATTGACAGCCACGCCAGCCCCGCAAGAGGCCTCGAAAGCCACCCGGCAGCGTCCTGGATCCGACCCCACGGAGGACGCCCAGCCGATCATGCGTCGGGTCAAAACGAAGCTCACCTCCAAGTGGGCAACAGCGGCAGCGATCATCATCGCCGTCGTATGGTCCGTGCCGACGTTCGGCCTCTTTGTCACCTCGTTCCGTCCGGCAGCCAAGCAGGTGGGTCCCCGCTCCGACGGCTGGTGGAACGCCTTTATTGACTGGGACTTCACGTTCAAGAACTACGTGGACGTTCTGACTCCCGCAGGCTCACAGTCCGCCAACCTCTCGCAGTACTTCGTCAACTCCATCGCGATCGTCATCCCTGTCACCATCTTTGTGCTGGTGTTGGCGTCCATGGCCGCGTACGTTTTCGCGTGGGGTAAGTTCAAGGGCCGCGACGCACTCTTCATCTTCGTCTTTGCCCTGCAGATCATCCCGCTACAGATGGCGCTGATTCCGCTCCTGCAGTTCTTCACGCAGACCCTGCAGCTCCCGGCCGGCTCTTACGCACAGCTGTGGATTGCCCACACCATGTTCGGCCTTCCGCTGGGCATCTTCCTCCTCCACAACTTCATCTCGGAAATTCCCGGGGAAGTCATTGAGGCGGCAAGGGTGGATGGCGCTGGACACAGCACCATCTTCTGGCGGATCATTCTGCCGTTGTCGGTTCCTGCGCTCGCCTCGCTGGCCATTTTCCAGTTCCTCTGGGTCTGGAATGACTTGCTGGTGGCGCTGGTATTCTCCGGCGGAACGGCGGACGTTGCACCCATTACGCAGCGTTTGGCCGAGATCTCCGGTACTCGTGGTGCCAGGGACTACCTGAATCCGGCGGCAGCATTCGTCTCCATCATTGTGCCGCTCCTGGTGTTCTTCGGATTGCAGCGCTACTTCGTGCGCGGCCTGCTGTCCGGCGGCCTCAAGGGCTAGGAAGCGCGGCCTCGGTTGCGCAGCGCATTACGTGGCTGCGTAACCGAGGCCTGCAAAGCACAAGTCCACATTTAAGGTGAAGGCGGAGCAACGGCGGCCGGAGAGGGGAGCCTGTGTCAAAAACAACGGGTAGGTCCCAACGCGGCGGCCATGCGGGCGTCAGCATCGAGGACGTCGCTGCTGCTGCCGGAGTTTCCACGGCGACAGTTTCCAGGGCAGTCCGGGGACTGCCGCGAGTGTCGCCCGCGACCCGGGAAAAGATCCTCGAAGTAGCCAGTTCCCTAGGGTACGTGGCGTCGTCGTCGGCCTCGGGACTGGCAACGGGCCGAACACGCACCATCGGCGTGCTGGCCCCTTTCGTCAGCAGGTGGTTCTTCTCCAAGGCCATCGAAGGCGCCGACCGGGAACTGCATTCACGCAAGTACAACCTCTCCCTTTTCAATCTGGGCGGCCACGGCAGCAATCGTGAGCGGCTCTTCAGTTCCACCATGGTCTACAAACAAATCGACGCACTGCTGGTGCTGTGCATGTCGTTGACCGAGGAAGAGCTGGAACACCTCCACAAGATCGACATCCCATTGGTAGTGGTGGGTGGTCACGTTGAGGACTGCGCGTACATCGGCATCAATGATTACGACGCCGCCTCCACGGCCGTGCGGCATCTGCTGGAACTGGGCCACAAGGACATCGCCCTGCTCCATGGCGACGACGAAACGGACCTGAACTTCGACGTCCCCCGCGTGCGTATCCGGGCGTTCCAGGAAGTCATGACCGACGCCGGCCTGGAAGTCCGTCCGGAATGGGACCAATGGGGGGACTTCACGGTAGCCAGCGGGCAACAGGCATTCAACCGTCTTTGGAGTCAGCCCGGCCGCAAGCCAACGGCCATTTTCTGTTCATCGGACGAGATGGCGATGGGTGTCATTTTCGAAGCAGCCCGCCACGGTGTACGGGTGCCGGAGGACCTCTCGGTCATCGGGATCGATGACCACGATTTCTCGTCGTCGGTGGGTCTCACCACCGTCGGGCAGCGTCCCGACAACCAGGCCGAACTCGCCACCAAAATGCTCTTGGATGAACTGGACGGTAACCAGGGAGCAGTGCATTCAGAAGTAGCGCCTCACAAACTGATCGTGCGCGACACAACGGCCCCGCCAAGCTAGCGCCGAAGCCAAGCTAGTGCCGAAGCAGGCTAGGAAGCGCGCGCCAACTGCCGGATGGGAATCCACCGCGAGGCGAGGCGTCGATAGGCAGCGGCCGCACCGGTCATGTCGCCTTCAGCCAGGCACTCAATCCCCAAACGAACGTCCATGGGGGACTCGTCCGGATACACCTTGTCGGCTACGGCGCCATAGTCCAGCTCCACCATGGACTGGACGTGAAAAAGTTCCAGCCATTCCGTGAGCTGTGTCAGGTCATCCAACATATCCAAATCCGGAGCAGCCAGCGCCAGATGGGCCACGGCGAACCGTGCCCGGTCCAGGGCCTCAGTCAGGGGCGTCCATACCCGGACCGTCAGGATGCGCCCCTCGGATTCCACCACGTCCTTGCGGTCGGACTCGTTGAAAAGCGAGAACCAACTGAAGGGAATGCCCCATGTTGAGGCACGGGTATGCACACGTTTAGCGGCTTCCCCGGCGTTGATGCGATCGATCCTTGCCTGGTGCTTGTCCCGCTGCGAGACCGGAATGAGAAGATCCGCCAGCGGGCTGTGCACACCGTCCATGAGCGCGTTGGCCGCCAAACCAGCCCGAATAACCAGTTGGCTGGGGCAGTAAAGCAGCCGTCCGGCGTCGTGATCTTCTTTCCCGGACACCGCGGCATGACGGCCGGTGGGCACGCGCGTCATGCGGACCAAGTCCGTGCGGCCCGTGGGGAAAGGATCGCCGCCGGAGCGCGTGATGCGTCCCAGCGAGGCTTGGAGCTCCGCATTCTCGACGGCGGCCCGGGAACCGTTCTTGCTGCCCTCAGCAACGAGTTGGCGCTGCTGTTCAGGCGGGAACGCCTCAAGGGGCTCGTAAATGCGCAGCGACGAAGAGAACGGCAGACCGGCCTGGCCCCGATACAGGTTTCCAGTCATGTCAGCCGCCCCTTTCGTTAGTGACCTTGTACTTGGTCTGCGAGGTACTTAGTCTGCGAGCTCCACGATGACGGGAGCGTGGTCCGAAGCGCCCTTGCCCTTGCGCTCTTCGCGGTCGATGGAGGCTCCGGTGACACGCGATGCCAGTGCCGGGGAGGCGAGGCAGAAGTCGATGCGCATGCCTTCCTTCTTGGGGAAGCGCAGCTGCGTGTAGTCCCAGTACGTGTACACACCGGGGCCCGGAGTGTAGGGACGGACGACGTCGGTGAACCCTGCGGTTTCGAAGGCGTGGAAGGCTGCGCGCTCGGGTTCGCTGACGTGGGTGTAGTTGTTGTTGCGGAAGAGCTCGATGTCCCACACGTCGTCGTCGAACGGGGCGATGTTCCAGTCCCCCATGAGCGCGATCTGGGCGGTCGGATCGGACTTCACCCATTCGGCTGCGTGGCCCTGCAGGACGTCAAGCCACTTGATCTTGTACGGCATGTGTTCGTCGTCCAGTGAGCGGCCGTTGGGAACGTAGAGGCTCCAGATTCGGACGCCGCCGCAGGTGGCTGCGATGGCACGGGCTTCCTGCGCGGGATCCTTGCCTGCCTTGCCGAACGCAGGCTGGTCCAGGAAGGTTCGCTGCACGTCCTCCAAGCCCACCCGGGAAGCGATGGCAACACCGTTCCACTGGTTCACGCCAAAGTGCGCAACCTCGTAACCCATGCGCTCGAAGAGCTCCCAAGGGAAGTTCTCGTCCTTGCACTTGGTCTCCTGGATGGCCAGGACATCACAGTCGCTGCGCTCAAGCCAGGCTTCTACGCGGTCGGCACGGGCGCGGAGGGAGTTCACATTCCAGGTTGCTATCTTCACAGCCACTAACTTACCGAACTTGGCGCTGAGTGCATCCCCTGCTGCCCTTTTTGCCGTTCACAACCAGCACACACTATCGCGCGAACAGCGGGGGTGAACTGGCCAGCCTGCGGAGGCCGATGCCTGATGCGATGAGGAGCAACCCTGTCAGGATCGCGAACCCTGCCAACATCCACACCAGGCTCAGGAAACCGAGCCCCGGGTTGAAAAGGACAACAATCCCGAACCCCGTTGTGACGAGTCCCGTCAAGAACCAGATACCCCAGTTCCGGATGAAGCTCCTGGCAGCCAGCGACAGAATGATTTGGGAAAGACCCAGGACCAAGGCCCACAAGCCGATGAGGACACCGATCGCTGCTGCCGTAATTCCAGGCAAGGCAATCGCCACAATGCCGGCTGCGAGGGAGATCAGGCCGCCCACTATGGTCCAACGGGAACGGCCGGCGGGGTCATAGAAATAATGGGCCACGCTGGTAATGCCGTCAATCATCGCGAATACCCCGAACATGACAACTACCACCAAGGCAGTAGCGCTCGGTAAAACAATGATCAGTAGGCCAAAAACTATGAAAAGGGCTCCCCGGACCAGCAAAGCAGTTCCCGGGTTTTTGAACATTTTGCGATCCGCTACGTCCGACATACGGTCAGCGTAACCAACGGCGTGCCTTTACCGCATCCCTTCGCGCCGGATAGCTGTGGCAATTGCTGCGGCCCGCGTCTCCACGCCCAGTTTGGCGTAGATGTGGGCGAGGTGGGTTTTGACTGTTGCTTCGGAAATGAACAGGCGTTTGCCCAGATCGCGGTTGCTGAGGCCCTGGGTAAGGAGGCTGAGCAACTCGGCTTCGCGGGGAGTGAGTATCTCGTCCGGATTCCGCAGTTGCTGGAACAGGCGTGAGGCCACCGGTGCACTCATCACGCTCTTCCCCTGCACAGCGCCCCGCACGGCTGCGAAGATCTCCTCCGGCGCGGCATCCTTAAGTAAGTAGCCCATGGCTCCGGCGTCCACTGCGCGGACGATGTCGGCGTCGGAATCGTAGGTGGTGAACACGATGACGGCCTGCTTCGGATTCCACTGGCGGAGCTGTTTGATGGCTTCGATGCCATCCATTCCGGCGCCCATCGCAAGGTCCATGAGGACTACCGCGGGCGTGTGCTCGTGCGCAGCGTCCAGTGCTTCCTCGCCTGAGGCCGCTTCCCCGACGACGGCGATATCACCTTGGGTGCCCAACAGCGCTTTGAGCCCGCTCCGGACTACGGTGTGGTCGTCCACAAGGAGCACGGAAATGGTATTCATAGTGCCTCCTTCAGGCCATTTGCCGGATCAGCAATGTTGGTCAAGGGGAACTGCGCCGCAATGATGGTTCCCTCGCCCGGCGAGCTTTCCACAGACAATTCTCCGCCCAATTGTTCTACACGCTGCCTCATGGCCCGCAGGCCGTATCCTCCGTTTGCCGACGGCGGAGGTACCGCTGCGGGATCAAAGCCGCGGCCGTCGTCGAACACGTCCAAGGTGACCGCGTCCGGAAGGTACCCCAGGGTCACACTGGCGTGGTCTGCACGGGCATGGAGCTTGATGTTGGCCACGGCGCTCTGGGTGACGCGGAGCAGGGCATGCCGCACCTCGGGCGGAAGGGGTCGCGGCTCACCCGTGACCTGGATGCTCACGGTCTCAAAGTACTGCCTTGCTGCATGTTCCAAGGCCTCCGGCAGCGGCCCGGTCTCGAGGCCCGGAGCCGAGAGTTCGTGCACCAGACTGCGGGTGTCGGCGAGATTCCGCCTGAGCAAATCCGTTGCTTTGTGTACTTCTTCCCGGGCAGTTTCGGCTGGCCAAGACCGCTGGGCGGCTTCAAGGAGAAGCAGGCTGCTGGCCAGGCCTTGGGTGACGGTGTCGTGGATTTCCTGTGACACGCGTTCGCGTTCAGCGGCGATTCCAGCTTCACGCTGCTTGGCGGCTAGTTGCTCCTGGGCTAGGGTGACGTCGTCGAAAAGCCTGCGTTGCAGTGCCGCGTCGCGCTCGATCTTGTCGTAGATCAGGGTGAGCAGGGCGCCCGCAGCGAGCGGGCCGAGCAGCATGGCGACGTCCGTCCAACCGCTCATCCGGAAGAGCCCGACGGCGGTGGCCGCCGCCGTCGCGCCTCCTGCCACATAGCCGGCCCAGCCTTGGAAGGCCGTGCGGGTGAGGAAGAAGATGGCGAAGGAACACCATGCGAAGCTCGGGGCGATCACCACCAACGCGGCCCAGGCTGCAAGCAACGCGACCGTCCACGGAATCCACAGCTGTTGCATGCCTTGGCCTTGTTGCCGGTGGACCAACACGGCGGTGACCGCGTACAACGCACACACTGCAAGGGCCAGGGCAACGGTCCACAGATTGTCCGCGGGGGAGTGGCGCATGACGTACCTGACCGCAGAGGCCACTATCAGGACGGCAAAGCCCAAGTGCACAACTACATCAATGCGCCCGTCGATTCGGTTGCTGGGCGCGGGCCGTGGGGAGGCAGTTGGCATCCTCCCATGCTAGATCCCGGCGCTGTCCTTGGTCTCTCCACCTTTTGGCTGATACCGGTGGCGGAAAGGCTGAGGCCGGGAGGGGCGCCCGGCCGATGTGGCTGTGGGCCCGTCCGCGGAAGCATGGAGCTGTACCCGATGATTACAACGAGGAGACCCCGTGAAGAAGTCCAAGAAGATGATTGCCGCCGCTGCTGCCGGAGCATTGTTGCTCACCGGCGGCGTCACTGCCGTGGCCAACGCCGTGTCACCCGCTGCAGCGCCTGCTGCCGCGCCTGCTGCCGCACCGGTGAAGGTTGCCGCAGACGTTCTGCCTGCGCCGGAGAACGTCGTGGCCCAGAACCGCATCTCTGTGGGGGCGTCCAGCAAGGCCGTCAATGCCGCGCTCGCAAAGTGCCAGGCCGACAAGCTGCCGTTCGTGACCGTGGCACTGGTTGACCGCTTCGGCACCGTGCAGGCGCTCCTTCGCGGTGACAACGCCGCCGAGCACACCATCGAAGCCGCCAAGCAGAAGGCCTACACGGCAGCAGCTTTCGGTGCACCCACCAGCGAACTCGCCAAGCGCGTCAACGGCAACGGCCCGTCCATCGCCGACCTTCCCGGCACCTTGTTCCTGCCCGGTGGCGTTCCGCTGAAGGTCAACGGCGTTTCAGTGGCGGGCATCGGAGTTGGCGGCGCACCCGACGGCGCCCTCGACGAGGCCTGCGCCACCGCCGGTGCTGATGCGTTGGCTGCGGCCGCGAAGTAGCCTCGGCAGTATGAATTCCCTAAAGGGGCGGGGCGTGGCCGCAGGTTCGGTGATCGGTGCGGGCTTGCTGATCGCCGCGCTCGTGGCCGGCTGCGCGCCGTCGTCGCCTGCTGACCAGGCGCCCAGCTCGACCGCGACATCGAGCCCAAGTCCTGACCCGTCGTCGTCGGCTGTATTGCCCACTACACTTTCACCGGAGGCCCAAATCGAAACCGACCGGCTCCTGATCCTCGCCGCGAAGGCCAACGATGTTGCCCGGGTCCGTGAACTGATCGCGGAGGGTGGGAACGTCAACGCGAAGGATGACATCCAGGACTCCGCGTTCCTCTACGCCGGCGCTGAAGGCTTCAACGAGGTCCTGCAGCTGACTCTGGCTGCTGGAGCGGATGTTCGCAGCACCAATCGGTACGGCGGCACCGCGCTGATCCCTGCGAGCGAGCATGGGCACACCGAAACGGTCAGGATTCTGATCGCAGCAGGTGTACCCGTGGACCACGTCAACAATTTGGGGTGGACTGCAATGCAGGAAGCGATCCTGCTCAACAATGGCGGGCCCAAGCAGCAGGACGTGGTCCGGCAACTCCTGGCTGCCGGCGCCAACCCGGACATCCGCGACCCCCAAGGCCGAACCGCCCTGCAAAACGCAGAGCGGCTCGGGTTCACGGAGATCGCAGCGCTGGTCCGGAACCGCTGATCCCAACTAGGTAGCAGATCAGGTCGTTCCCAGCGCTGGGAACGACCTGATCTGCGACTTACTTGGGTTAGAGGGATTCGAGGATGCTCACATAGTTGGCGATGCCCACTCCGCCCATGTTCTGGACCGCGCCCCGGCGTGCATTGGACAACTGCATGTCGCCGGCCGTGCCGCTGAGCTGCATCGCGGCGATGACATGCTGCGACACACCAGTGGCCCCCACCGGGTGGCCTTTCGCCTTCAGCCCGCCGGAGACGTTGACGGGCAGCTTGCCGTCCATATAGACCCAGCCTTCCTGGACGGCTCGCGCGCCCTCGCCGCGAGGAGTGAGGCCCATGGCTTCATACATGATGAGTTCGGCGATGGTGAAGCAGTCGTGCACCTCCGCGAAGTCCAAGTCCTGGAGGCCAACTCCAGCCATACCCAGCGCACGCTCCCACGAAGCCCTGGTGGCTGCAAACTCGGTGGGATCGCGCTTCTCCGCCGGGAAGAAGTCGTTGGCGTGGCCAAATCCGGCGAGGCGCACAGGCGCGGTTGCGCCTCCGGTAGCCGACGTGGAAAGCACGACGGCGGCGGCACCGTCTGAGACCGGCGAACAGTCCGTGCGGCGCAAGGGTTCGGCCACTATGGGGTTCTTCTCTGAGACGGTCCGGCAGAATTCCTCGCTGAAGTCGCGGTGCATCTGGGCGTACGGGTTGTCCATGCCGTTGTGGTGGTTCTTGGCGGCGATGGAACCGAGGACGTCGCCAAGGCCGCCTTCGAATCCCAAGGCGTCGATGTTTGCCCCATAGCGCTTCCCATAGTGCTTGGCGACCTCAGCAAACAATCCGGTGAATCCCGTAGAAGAGGCTTTTCCTGCCATCTCGTACGAAGCGCCAAGCAAGGCCGCCCTCACAACCTCGGCGCCGGCGTCGGTCATCTTCTCCGCCCCGATCACCAGGACGTGGCGGGCAGTTCCGGCGAGGACGGCTTTGACACCTTGCTGGAAAGCCGCGGATCCGGAAGCGCAAGCATTCTCGGTGCGCGTCGCGGGAATGTTGGCAAGGTCCGCGGACAACTGAAGCGCCAGCGACGACGTGAATCCCAGAGGCTGCATCCCGGAGTTGAACTGGCCGAGATAGATCTCATCGATGTCCTTGGGATCCAGCCCCGAGTTCTTAATCGCTTCGCCGGCAACCTGGACAATCAGCGACTCCAACGTGTCATCAGTCAGTTTGCCGAACTTGCTGTGCCCCCACCCTGTGAGCAGGATGTCCTTGCCGAATTGGTCCTTCAGGCTCATGCGTTTACTCCTTCAAGTGTGTGATCAACAGAGGCGAGAGCCACCGTGAAATCTGCCTCGGTCTTGCTGCGGATCTCTTCCACCGTGACGCCAGGGGCCAGGCGGGTCAGCAGCAGCCGGGTGCCGCCGTCGTGTGTTTCCGCCGTGGACGGTGTTTCCTCGACGTCGAAAACGGCGAGGTCCGTGATGATCCGGTCAACGCACTTGAGTCCAGTGAGCGGGAGCGTGCATTCAGTGACGATCTTGGGCGAACCGTCCTTAGCGTTGTGCTCAGTGAGTACAACCACACGCGGGGTCCCGGCCACCAGGTCCATGGCCCCGCCCATGCCTTTGACCATCTTTCCGGGAATGGTCCAGTTGGCCAGGTCCCCCGAACCGGACACCTGCATGGCGCCCAGGATGGCCACCTTGACGTGGCCGCCGCGGATCATGCCGAACGACGTGGCGGAGTCGAAGATGCTGCCGCCGGGGGTGATGGTGACGGTCTGCTTGCCGGCGTTGATGAGGTCGGCGTCCTCGTCGCCCTCATACGGGAAAGGGCCCATGCCCAGCAGGCCGTTCTCACTTTGGAGGACAACCCGCACGCCGTCGGGCAGGTTGTTGGCCACCAACGTGGGAATGCCGATGCCGAGGTTGACGTAATCGCCGTCGTTCAGTTCTTCGGCCGCGATGGCGGCCATTTGGTCTCGTGTCCATGCCATGGTGATGTTTTCCTTGTTCTCTTAGACCGTGACCGCTTCGCGGGGCGGGCGGACCGTCCGCTGTTCGATGTCCTTGACCCGATCCGTGGCCTGAACCAGCCGCTGGATGTATACGCCCGGGGTGACGATGTGATTCGGGTCCAGCTGACCGGGTTGAACAATGACCTCAGCCTCGGCGATGGTCACTGCACCCGCGGTGGCAACCACCGGGTTGAAGTTGCGGGCCGTGTAGCGATAAATCAGGTTCCCGTCCGTATCCGCAGTGTGGGCGTGGACCAGGGCGACGTCGGCGGTGATGGCTCGCTCCCGGACGTACGTCACGCCGTCGAACTCTTCCAACGGCTTGCCTTCGGCAACCAGGGTTCCCACTCCGGTTCGCGTGTAGAACGCTGGAATGCCGGCGCCGCCAGCACGGAGACGCTCGGCGAGGGTGCCCTGCGGCGTGAACTCGACCTCCAGCTGGCCGGCGAGGTATTGCTCGGCGAAGAGCTTGTTCTCACCTACGTAGGAAGCGATGACCTTCCGGACTTGGCCCGCTTCGATGAGGACGCCGAGCCCCTTGCCGTCCACGCCCATGTTGTTGGACACGATGGTGAGATCCTTGGCGCCGGACTCGCGGACGGCGTCGATGAGGTCAGCGGGGATGCCGCTGAGTCCAAAACCGCCGACGGCGATAGTCAGGCCGTCTGCCATCAGGTCATGTAACGCTTGGGCTGCGCTCGCTTGGATCTTGGTCATGCTCGACTCCTCTTTGAGTTGTTTCTCACCGCAGTCCACTTTGTGGAACGCATCGACTCTAAAATAGGAGCCTAGGGTCCACCCATTAGGCGGTCAATGAGCTAGATGTCCAATTACTCAGGGTATGGACACTACGATGAAGGGTGTCCATATTATGGATGAAATCTCTTGTGGAGGGTGCTGTGGTGGTTCAGGGAGCGCAAGTGGTGGGCCGGGTGGCCCTGCTGCTTCGGCTTGTGGGACGTAAGCCCGAAGGCATGTCCCTGGCGGGCTTGGTGCGGGAGTCCGGCTTGACCCGGCCGACCGTTCACCGGCTTCTGACCTCCTTGGCCGCGGAGGGTTTACTGGAACACGATCCGGCCTCCGGGAAGTGGGTGTTGGGGCCGGAGATCTTCCTGCTGGGATCAGTGGCCGCTGCACGTTTTCCCATGGAGGACATTGCGCGGCCTTCGCTGCGCAGGTTGGCTGCAGAGACAGGAGAGAGCGCCTTCTTCTCCATTCGTCGTGGCAACGAAACCGTGTGCGTGCTGCGGGAAGAGGGCTCGTTCCCGGTGCGGTCCTTCGTGCTGCACGAAGGCGTGCGCTTTCCGCTGGGGGTCGCTTCGGCCGGCACTGCCATCATGGCTTTCCTGCCTCCCGACGAACAGGAACCGTTGTTGGGCGACTGGGCCGCGCACGCCGGCGACTTCGCCGTGGGGCATCCTGTTGACGTGGTGCGGGACAACCTGGAACGGACGCGGCTGGCTGGATACTCCGTCAATCCCGGTTTGATCCTGGAAGGCAGCTGGGGCATGGGAGCGGCTGTGTTTGATCAGCAGGGACGGCCAGCGTGGGCTCTTTCCTTGACGGGAATTGAGCCGCGATTCCGTGCAGACCGCCAGGAGTTCCTCGGGAAACTGTTGCTCGAGGAAGCGCACAGGATGACGGCGCGCCTGCAGGGATCCTGACCCAACTAGGTAGCAGATCAGGTCGTTCTCAGCGCTGAGAACGACCTGATCTGCGACCTAGTTGGGGGAGGTGAGGTCCAGACGCATCAGCACCCTCGGGAAACCGTTGAGGACCGACGTCGTCTCGGCCACTTTCTTGAAGCCCGCCTGCTCGAATAGCCTCCGGGTGCCCACGTAGGCCATGGTCAGGTCCACCTTGCCGCCTTTGTTGTCCACCGGGTAACCCTCAATGGCGGGCGCGCCGTGGCTCTTTGCGAAGTCAATCGCCCCGCGGAGCAGCTCGTGGGAAATTCCCTTGCCACGATGCCCGGGTCTCACCCGTATACACCAGACCGACCACACCCTCGTCTCATCCACGTGGGGGATCTTGCGGTTCTTGGCAAAAGTGGTGTCCGCGCGAGGGTGGACTGCTGCCCACCCAACTACTTCGTCGCCGTCGTATGCCAGAACGCCTGGGGGTGGGTCCTCGGCCACCAGCTTCCTCACCAACTTCCCGCGCTCCTGTTTCTGGAGCTCCTGGTTCAGTTTCGACGGAATCCTGTAACTCAGGCACCAGCACACGTTGGCATCGGGGCTCTTGGGTCCCACCATGGTTTTCACGTCATCGAACACCGTCGCGGGTCGAACCTCGATAGCCATGCGGATCATCCTGTCACCAGGATCAACCCCTCCACCAGACCTGGGGAGGCTGGCTTAAAAAAACTTTTTCAATCCGCACCCATCCACGTCGTCCCAACCTCCGAATAGCTGGTGAGACACAAACCGCTGGTGAAGCAAAAGCGACACCTGCAGCCCGTGTCCCACCACCAAATGGACCCAACGCCCTGGTTCCAAAAACAAGGAGAATGACATGTTGTCCACAAAGCGCCCCGCCCTCGCCTTCGTTGGCCTCACTGCAGCCGCCCTTCTCGGTCTCACTGCCTGTGGTGGTTCCAGCACATCCAGCACACCGGCTGCTTCGTCTGCCGCCCCGGAAACCTCTATGGCGGCGCCGTCGCCGTCGGCCTCCGCCATGACCAGCGCCGCCATGGATCCGGCCGCTAACCTTGTGGGCCCCGGCTGCGCCGGTTACGCCGCGCAGGTTCCGGACGGTGCCGGTTCGGTAATGGGCATGGCCCAGGACCCGGTAGCCGTAGCAGCATCGAACAACCCGCTGCTCAAGACCCTGACCGCCGCAGTTTCGGGTCAGCTCAACCCCAAGGTGGACTTGGTTTCTACCCTGAATGGCAGCGAATTCACGGTGTTCGCACCGGTTGACGATGCCTTCGCCAAGATCGACCCCGCAACGATCGAGACGCTCAAGACGGACGATGCCCTGCTGAGCAAGATTCTCACCTATCACGTAGTCCCCGGTCAGCTGACCCCGGACCAGATCGTGGGCACCCACACGACTGTCCAGGGTGGCGAAGTGACGGTTGCCGGCACCAAGGATGCCCTCACGGTTGACGGAGCTTCCAACGTGATCTGCGGTGGCGTTCAGACCGCCAACGCCACGGTTTACCTGATCGATTCGGTGCTGATGCCCAAATAGGCTTTAGCCTCCAGCAGTACTAACAAAAAGCAGGCGCCGGAAGAAGAATCCGGCGCCTGCTTTGTTGTGTTCGAATCAGCGTGTTGCTGCTAGCGGCCGAAATCAGTGTCGACGTAGGAGCCGGCCCTGTTGTGTTCCGATCCGCAGGGGCAGCGGTCAACCTCAATCCGAACTGTCACGGGGTTGGAAGCGTCGAGAGTGAGGGTGACGTCCTCATTCGCTTGGCTGTTGTGACGGGCTTGAGTGTTGAGACGGAGCGTGCCATTGGCAGAGGTGTTGGGCATGGTGGACCTTACTGAGGTGTGAATGGGGGTCAGCCAAAAGGCTGGGTTACTTGTGGTCGGAATCCAGTTGGGGCTTGCCGACCAGGGGAATGGTTCCCGTGGGTGTTCCCCCGGGGCAATCGGACTCTGTGCACTTTTCGGCGCAGTCGTGTTTGGTGACGAGGTCGAATTGAACGCCGCCATGTTGCTCAACGCCTGTTCGGATGGCTCGTTCCACCACCGAAGTAGCCAAGCGCTTGTGCAACTGGAGCGGGTCCCGGCGAAGGTCCTTGACCAGTGCGAAGCAGAGCAGCAGCATGACGATCACGAAAGGCAGGGCTGCCACGATGGTTACTCTTTGCAGGCCCGACAAGGCTTCCGATGGTTTATCGCCGCCGGCGAGCAGCATGACCGCTGCCACTGCGCCGGTGAGGCTTCCCCAGAAGATCACCACTCCTCGACGCGGGTGCTCAGCGCCATTGGAGCTGAGGGATCCCATCACGATAGAGGCTGCATCGGCGCCGGTGACGAAGAAGATCGCCACCAGGACCATGGCCAGGACGATGACCGCTGCTGTCAGCCAGCCGGGCATGCCCAGGTTCTTCACGAGGTCGAAGAGGGCGCCATCGAAGTTGATGGAGGGTGCGCCATCCACCATGGCCACAAGCCCGGGCGTGCCGGCCTTGTCTGCCTCCTGCTGGACGTGGAAAGCGGCGCCGCCGAAGATTCCGAACCAGATGACGCTGACAACGCTGGGCACCAGCAGAACGCCGGTGACGAACTGGCGGATGGTGCGTCCACGGCTGATGCGGGCGATGAACATGCCGACGAAGGGCGTCCAGGAGATCCACCAAGCCCAGTAGAAGATGGTCCAGCTGGTCATCCAGCTGCGCAGGGACTCATCCCCAACAGCTTCGGTCCGTGACGACATTTCGGCAAGGTCCCGGGCGTAGTCGCCTACAGCGGACGGGATCAGGTTAAGGATGAACAGGGTGGGTCCGGCTACAAACACAATCAAGGCGAGAACAACAGCCAGGACCATATTGATGTTGGAAAGCCACTGGATGCCTCGGCTGATGCCTGATACAGCGGATGCCACGAAGCAGAAGGTCAGGATAGCCACAATGACCACGAGCACCGGAGTGCCGATCTCACCCAACCAACCGTTGGACGTCATCCCGCTTCCGATCTGAAGGGCGCCGAGGCCCAGCGAGGCGGCGGTTCCAAACAGTGTGGCGAAGATGGCCAGGATGTTAATGAACTTCCCGAGCGGACCCTCCACCATGCGGATGCCAAAAAGTGAGGTGAAGGCGGCGGAAACCAGTTGCTTGCGGCCCAGGCGGTAGGTGCCGTATGCCATGGCGATGCCGACCACTGCATACATGGCCCACGGGTGCAGGGTCCAGTGGAAGATCGATGTGGCCATGGCAGTTTGGATGGCATCTGGAGTGCGGCCGTCCACTGTTCCCGGCGGCGGCGAGATGTAGTGGTACAGCGGTTCGGCCACGCCGTAGAACATGAGCCCGATGCCCATGCCGGCGGCGAACATCATGGCCACCCAGGAAATGGTCCGGAACTCGGGCTTCTCGCCGTCCTTGCCCAGCGGGATGTTGCCGAACTTACCGAGGGCAAGCCACAGGACGAAGATGACGAACAATGAGGCGAGAACCATGAACAGCCAGCCCGTGTATTCCATGACCCAGTTCAGGGCGCCTTTGGAAGTGTCGGAGAGGCTGTCCCTTCCCGTAAAGCCCCAGACCACGAAGGCGACGGCGATGGCGCCCGTGATCCCGAAGGTGACTTTGTCGAGAGTAAGTTTGCGGTTGCGGCGGGCCGAAACTGCTTGTTCGGTCCTGGCGTGACGCAGCTCTTCCATGATCTGTTCGTATTCTTCAGAATCGGGAAGGCTCTCTGCGCCTCCGTCCTCAGCGTCGAGGGCGGCCACGTTGATGTCGTCGGGGGAGACCGTGATTATTTCCTCAAGGTTCTCCGAGGGAACAGGCCTGTTTGCCGTCGTGGAGTTGGATGTTGAAGTACCCGCCAGGCGGTCGTCGGCGGGTAACTCCTCTGGTGTTAAAGGTTTTGTGTCGCTGTTTATAGCCATGAGCGGGTCCTTTGCTCGGCGAGTCATGGGTTTTGCGTTTATACATGGCCCTGAAAGATGAGGCCGAAGGGAAGGCTGGGGGGGCTTCCCTGCTGACCATGATTTGCTGTCCCGGATCTGCACTTCATGAGCGTAGATGGGCAGTTTCATGGGCACCTCTTGGGTCGGACGGGTTGGTTGAACGCTGGGCTCATGGAGCGCTGAAGGGCGTTCCGCATGAATCAACAACATTCGCGCTAAGCAACAGAGTGCGCCCCGTCACACTCAAAGTCAAGGACTTTTACATGCTTGCCGACACTTTGACGCAGCGAATGGGCGAGCAGAAGTGCGTTGCGTATGATGGCCCGTGTTGCGCATGGGGCATCACGGAGCCATGAAGGGCAGGGCTTAGCGGTGCCTGTAACCCATCCGGGCGCTGATGGTCAGCCCGGCCTCGCGGAGGCCGTCGATGAGGCCCGGCTGGTCCTCGGGTGAGAAGCGGAACGCCGGGCCCGAGATACTTACCGCGGCGATAACACTTCCCGAGTGGTTGAAGATGGGCACGGCAACGGCGGTAAGGCCGATTTCGAACTCTTCATGAACCGTGGCGTAGCCGTTGCGGGCCACGTCCAGCAGCTGCTTTTCCAGCTCACCGCGGTTGGTAACAGTGCGTGGAGTTCGCGCGGGTAGACCCACAGCCTTAAGGACCTGGGTTCTCTCGTCGGCGGTCAAGGCGGCAAGAAGGACCTTGCCGCTGGATGTGGCATGCAGCGGCGTCAGGCTGCCCACCCAGTCGTAGGTGGCCAGCGTTGAGGGTCCCATGGCCTGGTCCACGTTGACGGCATAGTTGGACCGCAGCACAGCCAGGTTGACGGTTTCCTTGTATTCGGCCGCCAGCGACTCCAGGACTTGGCGCGCCTCATGGACCACGCTCAGTCTGCCAGGGATGGAAGAAGCCAGGCGGAGGATTCCAAAGCCCAACTGGTACTTGCCACGTTCGCTGTTCTGCCGGACCAGTTCGCGGTTGACCAAGGAGCCGACCAGCCGGGACACGGTGGATTTGTGGACGCCCATTTCCTCGGCGATGTCGCTCACGCCAACGTCGCCCTCCCGGGCCAGGATTTCCAGGATTTGGAGTGCGCGGTCTACTGACTGGACGCCTCCGCCTTGGGCGTCTGCGTCCTTGTCGAAGTCCGGGTTGCTGCGTGCGGCCATGGTGCCTCGTGTCATTGTCCAAGCAGGCCGCCCTGAGCTGGTAGCCCTGTTCGGCCTGCACCCTCGTCTTCCTCATCCTAGACGGAGTTTTGCACGGACCTTTTCGCATCATGGGCGCTCGAATGATTCACCCGCTCATGGCAACCTCCCGGACAGCCTTTCGTGGGTTGGTCAGGCGTTCCCTTCCGGCATAGACATTGAGGCTGTGTCCCCGGCTGAAGCCAACAAGGGTCACCCCGGTCTCGGCGGCAAGATCGACGGCGAGGCTGGAGGGCGCGCTGACGGCCGCTAGAACCGGGATGCCGGCCAAAGCTGCTTTCTGGACGAGTTCGAACGATGCCCTGCCCGAGACCTGCAGAACCAGGCCGGTCAAGGGCAGCAGGTCCTGCCTGAGAGCCCAGCCAACCACTTTGTCTACTGCATTGTGGCGGCCGACGTCTTCCCGCAGACACAGCAGCTCGGGGCTGGGGCCGTCCACCTTAAAGAGCCCTGCCGCATGGACGCCTCCGGTTCGGTCGAAGACCGCCTGCGCTTCGCGGAGGCGGTCCGGGAGCTCGGCGAGGACGTCCACTGGAACTTGTAGGCGGTCCAGGGATGGATCGAAGTGGATGGTCTTGCGTACGGCTTCGATGGAGTCCGTGCCGCAGATGCCACAAGAGCTCGACGTATATACGTGGCGCATGGTGTCCGGCAACGCAACGTCCGGCCGTAGCTGGGCTTCCACCACATTGAAGGTCTGCACCCCCTCCTTCTCGCCCGCACAGAAGCGAAGGGAGACCAGCTCCGAAGGGCTGCGGATGATGCCCTCGGACACCAGGAATCCAGCCACCAGGTCAAAGTCGTCGCCCGGTGTCCTCATGGTCACGGCAAAGGATTTGCCTCCAATCCTGATTTCCAAGGGTTCTTCGGCGGCCAGAACATCCTCCTTGAACCGCACGGAATGTTCGGTGTCTGTTGCATCCAAGCGGAAACGATGGATTTTCCTGCGCTGGGTCATGCGTGCCATGCGGCATACCCTCCTGATTGGTTCGGAGAATTGATGGGTGCTGTCCACGGCAGCGGCAGGACGGGTACGGGCGCGCCGGCTGAGACGCCTTCAGGGGGAACAGCCATGTATCCGTCTGCCCAAGCAAGCCCGCGCATCATCCCCGGACCCGTGCGGGAGGCGGGGAACGCGAGATCGTGGCTGAGGGTGCAGGGCATGAGGCGTGTCCGCCTTGGGTCCGGATCTATGTCGGCCCCGGACGTCATCAACACGGCTCCCCGGAGGGGCCTGCTTCCCATGGCGGCCAGCAACGGTTCCCCCAGGGTCATCAGCGCCATCATCGCGGCCAGCGGATTTCCCGGGAGCCCGATCACGAAACGCCCGTCAGGAAGTTCCGCCAGCACGGCCGGATGTCCCGGCCGCATGGCGATTTCGTCCAGGAGGAGCCGACCGCCGAGTGCCACAATGGCGTCGCGGAAGTGGTCGGTTCCGGATTTTCCCGTCCCACCGGTGGTGATCGTCACATCGGGCGGTAAGCGATCAGGAACGCCGCCCAGCGCCGCCATCCACTCTTGGTACGAGTCGCCTATCCTGAGCTGACCGTTTGGCTCCCCGCCCAACTGCGAGATCACGGCGTCCAGCTGCGGGCCGAACGCGTCGCGGACCTGTCCTGGTGCCGGCTCACCTGAGGTGACCACTTCCGAACCGGTGAGTACGACGGCGACCCTCGGCTTGCGCTGCACGTGAAGGTGATCGTGGCCTGCCACAGAGGCCAGGGCGATGTGAGCCGGATTGAGGAGCGTGCCGGCGGGTATGAGGACATCTCCGGCGGCGGCTTCTTCTCCGGCTGGACGAATATGCCGGCCTGGGAGTGTCTCACCCGGCTTGGCGTCTTGCCTGAGCGAGAGGAGCCCGTCCCTGGATACCTGGCCGCTTTCCTTGCGCAGGATTGCCGTGGCACTGGCTGGAACGAGGCCGCCGGTGGCGATGACGCTGGCTTCGCCCGGCGACAGCGGCAGCCCCGCCGTCGTTAGTATCCAAGGACCGCTGCCGTTGATGGCCCAGCCGTCCATGGCGGATGACGCGTAATGGGGCATGTTCCGTTGAGCGGTGACAGGGCTAGTCAGGGTGTGCCCAATCGCATCGCCGAGGGTGACTTTCGACGACGGGAGGGGGCCGGCGCACTGGTAGGCCAGTTCACGTGCTTCGGCCCACGAGGGTGCATGCCGCGGCTCGCCGCTCACCATGAACCCTGCGTGAGTGTCGGTGAAGGTTGCTTGTGCAAGCATGGTGCCCGCTTCCTGAGGTGGTGCTTCCGGTGAAACGCAGATACCGGGGACTGCCCGGCCTTCCCATAATTTTGCCGCGCAGTCCCCGGTATCCGTGTGGTGCGTACTGAGACGGATACGTGTATTAGGCCTTCACGTATCCGTTGGGGTTCAGCACGAACTTCGTTGCCGCTCCGGCGTCGAATTCGGCGTAGCCGCGCGGAGCGTCCTCGAGCGGGATGGCTTGGGCGTTGACTGCCTTGGCGATCTGGACCTTGTCATGGAGGATGGCCATCATCAGCTGCCGGTTGTATTTCATGACCGGGCATTGGCCGGTGGTGAAGGACAGGGATTTGGCCCAGCCGGTACCAAGGGACAGCGAGAGTGAGCCGTGCTTGGCTGCATCGTCGATTCCACCCGGATCGCCCGTGACGTAGAGCCCTGGGATGCCCAGGGATCCACCGGCGGCAGTGATGTCCATGAGGGAGTTCAACACTGTGGCAGGAGCCTCGTGCGAGGCGTCCTTACCGTGGCCGCGGGCTTCGAAGCCCACCGCGTCGACGCCGCAATCCACTTCCGGAACACCAAGGATCTGTGCGATCTGCTCCTTCGGATCGCCGTTGGACACGTTGACTGTTTCGCAGCCGAAGGAACGCGCCTGCGCCAGGCGGTCCTCGTTCATGTCGCCCACGATCACGACGGCGGCGCCAAGCAGCTGTGCGCCCACGGCAGCAGCAAGGCCCACGGGCCCGGCACCTGCAACGTAAACTGTGGACCCCACGCCCACGCCGGCGGTGACGGCGCCATGGAAGCCGGTGGGGAAGATGTCCGAGAGCATGGTCAAGTCCATGATCTTTTCCAAGGCCTGATCGCGGTCCGGGAAACGCAGCAGGTTCCAGTCGGCGTAGGGGACCAGCACGAACTCTGCTTGTCCGCCCACCCAGCCTCCCATGTCCACGTAGCCGTAGGCGCTGCCGGGGCGGTCGGGGTTGACGTTGAGGCAGATGCCGGTCTTTTGCTCCTTGCAGTTGCGGCAACGGCCACAGGAAATGTTGAACGGCACCGAGACGATGTCGCCTACCTTGATGAACTCGACGTCGGGTCCCACCTCCACCACTTCGCCTGTGATTTCGTGGCCGAGGACCAGGTCCTGCGGAGCTGTGGTGCGTCCCCGGACCATGTGCTGGTCCGAACCGCAAATGTTGGTGGTTACTGTGCGGAGGATCGCGCCATGAGGCACCTTCCGGCCGACGTTGGCCGGGTTGACGCCCGGTCCGTCCTTAAGCTCAAACGTTGGGTAGTCGGTGTCGATGATCTCGACGACACCAGGTTCCTTGTAGGCGACTGCTCTGTTTCCTGACATGGTCACTCCCTCTTCTTTGGCTATTGCTGAACTGCTGCCCAATGGTCCGAAAGTGGTGCTTCGATGAGGAAATACCTCCCCAGGTTTCAGGCCATCGAAGCACCATTCACGGACAACCGGACAGCTGATATTTCCATCAGTATCAGATAGATATATCAGTCATACTATGTGACGCAGCTCATGGTGTACAGCGGGTCCTACGCCCTCTCCAACCGGATGATCACGGACTTGGACGTGGGCGTTCCGCTGGTGTCCGCCACGGAGTCCAAGGGGACCAGGACATTGGTCTCCGGGTAGTACGCGGCGGCACAGCCTTTCGGCGTTGAGTAAGACACGATGCGGAAGTTCTCGGCCCGCCGGTCTGTTCCTTGGAATTCCGAGATCAGGTGGACCATGTCGCCGTCGGCAAAACCCAGCTCGGTAATGTCCTCGGCGCTGATGAGCACCACGCGACGGCCACCATGGATGCCACGGTAGCGGTCGTCCTTGCCGTAGATGGTGGTGTTGTACTGGTCGTGTGAACGCAGAGTTTGCAGGACCAACCGGCCTGGCGGGATCTTGATGAACTCCAGCTCATTGCCGGTGAAATGTGCTTTTCCTGATGCGGTGTCGAACTTCCTGGCATCCCGCGGGGGATGTGGCAGGACAAAGCCTCCCGGATGCTGGATCCGCGCTTCGAAGTCTTCAAAGCCGTCAAACACCGCTTCAATGTGTTTGCGGATCAGCGAGTAGTCGTCCCTCATGGCCAGCCAGGAAGCCTGCGGGGTGTTGGGCAGGCGTTGGTTGCCGTCTTTGAACAGCCTGTCTGCAAGGTTGCAGACGATCGCTACTTCGGAGTGGAGGTGTTCACTTGCAGGCTTGAGGCGTCCCCGTGATGCGTGGACGGCGCTCATGGAGTCTTCCACGGTGACCCGCTGGTCGCCGGTCCGTTGAGTGTCCTTCTCGGTGCGTCCGAGGGTGGGCAGGATCAGAGCCCGGCGACCAGTGGACAGGTGCGAGTGGTTCAGCTTGGTGGAGATCTGAACGGTCAGCCGGGTGTTGGCCAACGCTTGCTCGGTGACGTCTGAATCCGGGGCAGCCCGGACGAAGTTGCCGCCCATGCCCATAAAGAAACGGACTTTGCCGTCCCGCATGGCGCGGATGGCTGCCACGGTGTCAAAGCCGTGCTCGCGCGGAGACCGGAACTCGAATTCCTGGTCCAGCCGGTCGTGGAACGTCTCCGGCATTTTCTCGAAGATGCCCATGGTGCGGTCACCCTGGACGTTCGAGTGGCCGCGTACAGGACAAACGCCGGCGCCCGGTTTGCCAATGTTGCCTTGAAGCAGCAGGACGTTGACTACGTCCCGGAGCGTGGGTACTGAATGTTTGTGTTGGGTCAGGCCCATGGCCCAGCACACGATGGTGGCACTGGAGGCGAGCATCCGCTCGCCTGTCGAATGGATCTGCTCAAGGGTGAGGCCAGTTGCCTCCACAATGTCTTCCCACTCCACCTTTTCCAGGTAACGCAGGTAGTCGTCGATGCCCACGGTGTGGTTGTTGATGAAGTCATGGTCCAGGACCGTTTGCAGGCCCGGGGTGTTCCGTCCGGCAGCTTCGGCTTCAAGCAGGTATTTGCCCAAGCCCTGGAAGAGGGCTTGGTCGCCGCCGGCACGGATCTGCAGGAAGTCGTCCGTCAGTTGTGTCCCTTGAATCATGCCGGCCACATGCTGGGGGTTCTCAAAGTGCAGGAGCCCGGCTTCGGGAAGGGGATTGACGGAAACGATGACCGCGCCGTTTTTCTTGGCCTTTTCCAGCGCGCTGAGCATGCGCGGGTGGTTGGTACCGGGATTCTGCCCGGCCACGAAGATCAGCGACGCCGTCTCAAGGTCCGTCAGGCTGACGGAACCTTTGCCGATGCCGATGGTTTCCACCAGCGCGGAGCCCGAGGATTCGTGGCACATGTTGGAGCAGTCCGGGAGGTTGTTGGTGCCCAGGCCGCGAACCAGGAGCTGGTAAACGAACGCTGCCTCGTTGGAGGTCCGGCCGGAGGTATAGAAGACGGCTTCATCGGGGTGTTCCAGGCTCCGCAGTTCCTCGGCCATGAGGTCATAGGCTTCCTCCCAATCAATGGCCCTGTAATGGGTATCGCCTTCATCCAGGAACATCGGGTGGGTGAGCCGGCCTTGCTGGCCTAGCCAGAAGTCATCGCGGGTCTTGAGCTCGGCAATGGAGTGCTGGGCAAAAAATTCCGGCGTGACACGACGCCGGGTGGCTTCCTCGGCCACTGCTTTGGCGCCGTTCTCGCAGAACTCTGCCGCGTTGCGCTTTTCGTGCTCGGGCCAGGCGCACCCCATACAGTCGAAGCCGTCCAGCTGGTTCACTGCCAGCAGGGTTTGAACGCTGCGCAGTGGTCCCATCTGTTCCAGCGAAATCTTCAAGGCGTTGGCAACAGCGGGGATGCCCACGGCCTTGGTCTTGGGTTTGGTGACGGTCAGCTTTGACTCGTCGATGTTCTCGCGGGGGGCTTTGGAATGCATGGGGAACCCTTCAGATCCGGGAAGTGGAAGCAGTGAGCAGCGCGGTGCGGGACTGTTGCCGGGCGGCTTCCACAGTGTGCAGCAGCAAGAGCGCGGTGGTCACTGACCCGACGCCGCCCGGAACCGGGCTTAGGCCGGACGCTACGCCGGTGACGCTGGCTTCGTCAACATCTCCCACAAGGGAACCGTCGGGCAGGACGTTCGTGCCGACGTCGATCACTACCGTGTCCGGAGAGAGGTGGCTGCCCTTCAGCAGTCCGGTCCGCCCGGCGGCAACAACCACGACGTCGGCCAGCTGGGTGTAGCGTTGCAGCGGTCCTGATTTGGAATGGCAGACGGTGACGGTGGCGTCCCTTTCAATCAGGAGCAGGGACAGTGGCTTGCCCACCACGGCGGAACGCCCGACGACGGCCACGTTGCGTCCCGCGACCGGGACCTGGAAGTGGTCCAGCAACTCCACCACGGCCTGGGCAGTAGCGGGGGCGAATGCGGGCTGCCCCACGGCCAAGCGGCCGAGGCTGAGGGGATTGGCGCCGTCGATGTCTTTTTCCGGAACGATGAGACCCACGAGGCGGTCAGCGCGGACGGCCGCCGGCAGGGGAGTCTGGAGGATGATGCCGTGGACGGATGGCTCGGCGCTGAGGTCGGCCAGGACGCTGGCCAGCACTTGTTCGGTGGCATCGTGACCAAGATCGACGATCCTGCAACCAATACCGGCACGTCCGGCTGCACGCTCGATGGACCGCACGTACCAGTGCGTCGATTCGTCGTCCGTTGCAACAACAACAGCCAGGACCGGGCGAATGCCCTCGTCATCCAGGAGGGCAGTCTCCTCATGGGCGCGCTGCTGGATAAGGGCAGCGAGTGGCTTGCCGGAAAGCACTCTGGTGTTCCCGTGCACTTCGGTGGTCATGAGAGGATCCTTTCGCGGACGCGCTGCACCAGGGCATCGGCTGCGAGAACCACTTTGTCCTCAATCCCGTTCGTCTGTTCCGCCAGGCGGGAACGGGCTTCGCCGTGCTTGATGGCGACTACATTGATGTCGATGTTGACCCGGGCCGTGGTGGCAGCTGCGCGGGCTGCATCGGCAGCAGCGGCGACGTCGCTGATGACGTTGGGATTGGCTACGTCAAAGAGTTCGGTGGCAAGATCCACCACTTCGCCGGCAACCTTGATGAGCTGCGCGGGAGTATGGGCAGCCTGAACCAGGGCGTCCTGGATGGCTGCGGTCTTTATTGCCTTGAGTTCGTCGGATTCCGAGGGGAGCTTGTAGGAGTCGATGACTGACTGGAAGGCGTGCTCGTCGGCGTCAGCGAGACGCAGGGCCTCGACGATCAGGTGGTCGGCAGCACTGGTGATCCGGGTTACCAGTGCGGAGTGCTCTTCATATTTGGCGCCGGTGGTGTATCTGGCCACCATGGCTACCAAGGCAGCACCTTGGGCGGCATGCAAGGCAGCGGCTGCGCCTCCGCCGGGAGTGGGCTGACGTGAAGCGAGCCTGGAGAGGTAGTCATGGATGGTTTCTGAACTGATCATGTGTCTTCCTGGCTGACTGAAGAAGAAGGGTGACTAAGGAAGCTGTCTTAAGAAGGGGTAAGGCAGCGGCCCGGACCCGGTCGGTGCGAGGGGAAGGGTCCGGGCCGCATGCCCTTGGTGGCTGCGTGGGCTGTTAGCCCCGGAGCCGGCTCATGGTGGGGTCGTACAGCGGGTCTTCGGTAACGGTGGCTTGGATGCGGCGTCCGAAGTACTCGATTTCCACGGAGTCTCCGAGGGACACTGCAGAGGGCAAGTAGGCGTAGGCGATCGGCTTGCGGACCGAGTAACCGTAGGCCGCGCTGGTGACGTAACCTACCGCCTGGTCCTTGTAGAACACCGGTTCCTTGCCCAGCACCAGGCTCCTGCCGTCGTCGACGGTCAAGCAGCGCAGGCGGCGTGCCGAGCTTTCCTCACTGCGCCCTTCCAAGGCGGCTTTGCCGACGAAGTTCTCCTTGGTCATCTTCACGGCGAAGCCAAGGCCGGCCTCATAGGGATCGTGCTCAGTGGTCATGTCCGAGCCCCAGGAACGGTAGCCCTTTTCGAGTCGCAGCGAGCTGAAGGCGGCACGGCCCGCGGCGATGACGCCGAACGGCTGGCCGGCCTTCCACAAGGCGTCCCAGAGGCGCTGCCCGTTATCGGCGCTGGTGTACAGCTCCCAGCCCAGTTCGCCCACGTAGGAGAGCCGCATCGCGGTGACAGTGACTCCTCCGATGGTGACTTTCTTGGCACGGAAGTACTTCAGGCCGTCGTTTGAGAAGTCGTCGCTGCTCACCGTGCTGATGAGGTCACGGGCGAGGGGACCCCACAAACCGATGCAGCAGGTGCCACCCGTGGTGTCGCGGACCTGGACCCAGTCTCCGGCGCCTCCGTTTTCGGTCTGGTGCCGGGCTGCGCGCTCGAAGTAGGCGGTGTCCATGTTGCCGTTGGCGCCAAGCTGGAAGGTGTCTTCGCTCAGGCGGGCCACTGTGATGTCGCTTCGTACGCCACCGGCCTCATCCAGAAGCAGGGTGTAGGTCACGGCGCCGGGCTTCTTGGCAAGGTCGCCGGTGGTGAGCTCCTGCAGCAGCTTCAAGGCTCCAGGGCCGGAAACTTCGAGGCGCTTCAGCGGCGTCATGTCGTACATCGCCACTGCTGTGCGGGTCTTCCAAGCTTCAGCCGCGGCGATGGGGGAGCTGAACATGCCGGACCAGGCGTCGCGGGCCGGCGGCTGCCAGTCGTCCGGCATTTCCTTGAGGAGCTCGGCGTTGGCTTCGAACCAGTAGGGGCGCTCCCATCCGGCACCTTCCAGGAAGTAGCCGCCCAACTGCTTGTGGCGAGCGTGGAAGGGGCTGACGCGGAGGTTGCGGGGAGAAAGCTTGGGCTGGAGCGGGTGCATCACATCGTAGATCTCCACGAAGTTCTGCTGGGAGGTTTCGCTGACGTATTCGGGGGTCAGCTGGACCTCTTCGAAGCGGTGGATGTCGCAGTCACCGAGGTCAATCTGCGACTTTCCTTCGATCAGGAGCTCGGCCACGGCACGTGCGATGCCGGCGGAGTGAGTGACCCACACGGCCTCGGCAACGAAGAAGCCGTCAACTTCCTTGGACTCGCCCACCAGGGAGCCACCATCCGGTGTGAAGGAGAAGATGCCGTTGAAGCCATCCTCGATTTCGCTTTCCCGCAGTGCCGGCAGGATCTGCTTGGTGGCTTCCCATGCGGGCAGGAAGTCTTCCAGCGTGAAGTCCAGGCGCGAGGGCATGTTGTGTTCGGTGATGCTGCTCGGCTCGTAGCTTCCCAGTTCATCGAGGTCCACAGGCATGGGGCGGTGGGCGTAGGAGCCGATGCCGTAGCGCTCGCCGTGCTCGCGGTAGTAGAGGTCCTGGTCCTGGTGGCGCAGGATCGGCAGCTGGGCGCCGTTGGGAAGTTCGTTCTTGCCCTTCTGGGCGGGAACCGGCGTCGTTTTTACGTACTGGTGGGCCAGCGGGAGGAGCGGAACGGACATCCCGATCAACTCGCCCACCTTGGCGCCCCAGAAGCCGGCGCAGGAAACCACGATGTCCGCGGGGATCACGCCGTCGGGAGTCTCGACGCCGGTCACGCGGTGGTTGGACTGTTCGATTCCGGTCACCTCGGTGTTGCCGATGTACTTCACGCCGGCGGCTTCAGTTCGCTTGATGAGCAACTGCACGGCGCGGGCTGCAAGAGCCAGGCCATCGGTGGGGACGTGGAGGCCGCCCAGGATGTCTTCCTCATTGATCAGGGGGTAGAGCTCCTTGCATTCCTCGCGGGAGAGGATCTTGCCGTCGATGCCCCAAGACTGTGCGTAGCCGAGCTTGCGCTTCAGGTCAGCCAGGCGGGTTTCGGTAGTAGCAACTTCAAGGCCGCCCACCTGGTTGAAGCAGCTTTGGCCGTCTTCCGTGAGGGACAGCAGCTTCTCCACTGTGTACTTGGCGAAGAGTGCCATGGACTTTGAGGGGTTGGTCTGGAAAACCAGGCCCGGTGCGTGGGACGTTGAGCCACCGGGCATGTTCAGGGGTCCTTGGTCCAGGACGGTGATGTTGTTCCAACCGCGGGTGACCAGTTCGTCGGCGAGGTTGGTGCCAACAATCCCAGCTCCGATGATGACAATGCGAGGCGTGGATGCCATGGGGGTTCTCCTGCTGAAGTTAATGGGGGTGAGTCTGCTGGTGTTCTGGTGCTTGGTTTAGCGGAAAACCACGGTGCTGGTCTGGTCCAGCAGCACGCGGTGTTCGCAGTGCCACCTGACAGCGCGGGACAATGCCAAGGCTTCGGCGTCCTGGCCCACGGTTGAGAGTGTTGTGGGACCGTAGCTGTGATCGACGCGGATGACTTCCTGCTCGATGATCGGTCCCTCGTCCAAGTCAGCGGTGACGTAGTGGGCCGTGGCACCCACCAGCTTCACGCCGCGGTCATAGGCCTGGTGGTAGGGGCGGGCCCCCTTGAATCCCGGCAGGAAGGAGTGGTGGATGTTGATGGCGCGTCCTTCGAGGGCACGGCACAAGTCGTCCGAAAGTACCTGCATGTACCGCGCCAGCACTACGAGGTCCACGTTGTACTCTTCCACCAGGTCCAGGAGCCGCTGCTCAGCGTCTGCCTTGGTATCCGGGGTGACGGGAATGTAGACAAAGGGCAGGCCGGCGGCTTCAGCCATGGCCCGGTGGGTCTCATGGTTGGAGGCAACCACTACGAGGTCACCGCCGAGGCTGCCGCCCCGCCAGCGGAAGATGAGGTCGTTGAGGCAGTGTCCGAACTTGGACACCATAACCAGGACCCGCTTCTTGGTTTGGTCATGGAAGCTGAACTTCATCTCGAAGCGGTCAGCAATTGCACTGAATTCCTCTTCAAGCCGCTCCGGGGAGTAGGACAGCGGGCCGGAGAAAGCAGTCCGCAGGTGCAGTGTCTGGCGGAGTCCGTCGTCGAACTGCTGGTGCTCTTCGATGTTGAAACCACGCTCGAAAAGGAAGGTTGTGACTGCCTGAACAATCCCGGCGCGTTCGACGCACGACAATGTGAGTACGAACTTCTGTGCCTGCTCTTCTTTGAGCATTTCGGGCTTCGGTAGGGTGCTTACCGGTGAGTCTGTTGCCACGAGGGTCATCTCTCCTCCTTAAGATATATTCCTGGGTCCTGTACTGATATATTAGGATTGGATTCAGCGTATACTGGTGTTCAGGGCAGGTCAATAGATTTTTTGGTTGTGAAGAAAGGGATGGCGCTGTGGCTTTTGGAACCCTGGCAGTCGGCGAGGCCACCAAGAAATCCTTGGCTGACGTCGCGTACGAACGCCTCCGGGATCGCTTGTTGATGTTGGACATCAAACCCGGCGACCTCCTCAATGATGACCAACTCGCCAGGGACCTGGAGATTGGCCGCACGCCGGTGCGTGAAGCATTGAAGCGCCTGGAGTTGGATCGGCTTGTCATCACTTATCCGAGGCGGGGGACGTTTGCCACCCGAGTGGAAGTAACGGACTTGGCCTTTATATCGGAGATCCGGGCGCAGTTGGAACCCCTGGCAGCCGCGAGGGCTGCACGGGTCGCTTCGGCCGCCACCAAAGAACACCTCCGCGATGTAATGCGCGCGGTGGAGGATTTTGACGTCAGTGCGGCGTCGGTGGTTGAAACCCTGCGGCTTGACGCCAGCGTTCACCAGGGCATCTACGCGGCGGCCGCGAACCCGCACCTCGAGGACATCCTGATTCGCTACGACAATCTGGCTACCCGAATCTGGTGCATGGTCCTGGATCGGTTGCCTGATCTTGAGCACCACGTGCGCGAGCACCTCGACCTGCTGCGAGCTGTCATCGATGGTGACGAGGATAAAGCTGCCGAGTTGGCCCGCGTCCATGTCAGCGGCTTCGAGCACGCTGTGCGTCAGGCGCTTTTCGCAGCCTGACTTAGCGCCGATCTGACTGTTGACTCCGCGCTTCGGTGCTTGCATACTGAAGACTCCAACTAATATATCACCCGGATATCACGCGTTCTCTTCCTCTCCGCTGAATCCGGGCGCTGGTGATGCAATCACAGCCTTCAGCCTTTGGAGTATCACGTGACGACAAGACCCCACCTTTTTGACCACATCCCATTGATTGGCGGCAGTCGCGTCAAACGGGGCATGGCGGAGATGCTCAAGGGCGGCGTCATCATGGACGTCGTTAACGTCGAGCAGGCCCGCATCGCCGAGGATGCCGGTGCCGTCGCTGTCATGGCGCTCGAGCGCGTCCCGGCTGACATCCGCGCCCAAGGCGGCGTGTCCCGCATGTCGGATCCGGACATGATCGATGCGATCATCGCCGCGGTTTCCATCCCGGTCATGGCCAAAGCCCGCATCGGCCACTTCGTCGAAGCCCAGGTCCTGCAGTCCCTCGGTGTTGACTACATCGACGAGTCCGAGGTCCTGACCCCGGCCGACTACATCAACCACATCGACAAGTGGAACTTCACTGTTCCCTTTGTTTGTGGTGCCACCAACCTTGGTGAGGCACTGCGCCGCATCAACGAGGGCGCGGCGATGATCCGTTCCAAGGGCGAGGCCGGCACCGGCGATGTTTCCAACGCCACCGGGCACATGCGCAAGATCCGTTCCGAGATCGCTAAGCTCGCCGCCCTGCCCGAGGATGAGCTGTACGTTGCGGCCAAGGAACTGCAGGCCCCGTACGAACTGGTCAAGGAAATTGCCGCCACCGGCAATCTCCCCGTGGTCCTGTTCACCGCCGGTGGCATCGCCACCCCGGCTGACGCTGCGATGATGATGCAGCTCGGCGCAGACGGCGTGTTCGTCGGTTCCGGGATCTTCAAGTCCGGCAACCCGGCCGAGCGCGCCGCCGCCGTCGTGAACGCAACTGCCTACTATGACGATCCTGACGTGATCGCCAAGGTCTCCCGTGGCCTCGGTGAAGCCATGGTCGGCATCAACGTGGACGACATCCCGCAGCCCCACCGCCTCGCAGGACGCGGCTGGTGAAACGAATGAGGGATCTCGCTCTCGCCAAAACCGTTCACGGCCGCGGCCTTCGGGCCGACTGGGCTCAGCTGAACGGCCACACGGTGGAGGTGTGGTTGATGGGCCGCCATGTTCTCACCGGTGTAGTGGAGCAGGCTGCCGACGACGATTCCGTGCTGTGGATCGCAGCCGACGGCCTATCCACCAGGAAACTGTTCGATAAGTCGACGGGCTACCAGGTCTGGGCCTGAGGGACTAGTGTCAGCGGTCGTCTTCCGGGCGGGCCGTAAGGATCCGGTGCGCGCTCTCCTGAAGGATGCCGAGAGATTCCTGTATCAGGGGTGATGCAATGCTGCCCCTCCGCACCGCTGCCACAATGCGTCGCGCGGGCTTTCCTTTGCCAGTGATGCGGAGTCGGACCACGTTCTCGGTGCTGTGCAGCGGTGCCAGTCGCGGCAGCAGGCCTACGCCTAGTCCAGCGCCCACAAAAGCGATTTGGGTTTCCCATTCCACGGCTTCATGGGCAATGCGCGGTGTTACCCCCACAGCCGTGAACGCCGCTGTGAAGAGTGCGTGATAGGTGGACCCGGCGGATTCGGTGATCCATGGTTCCGAGGCGAGCTCTTCCAGTGTGACCGTTTCCCGTGCCGCCAATGGATGGTTAGCGGGAATGATCACGTCCAGGGGGTCGTCGAGCAGCACCGTCTGTTCGAAGCGCGGATCATCCTCAACATAGGTGTCGGACTGCATGGCAACGATGACCGCAAGGTCGATTCGCTCCGCAACCAACAAATCGAAGCAACGGGCCGGGTTCGCTTCAAGGACCTGGACCTCAAGCAGCGGGCGTGTTGTGCGCAAAGTAGCCGCTAGCGGAGCCAGCAGCTGGGCGGCCGCCGTCGAGAATCCGCCAAGGCCGAATCGTGACTGCACCTGGTCGCCGGCCTCCATGGCTGCTGCGCGCAGGCGCTCCCATTCGGCAATGAGGGCGTCAGAACCAGCCACGATGAAGCGGCCCGTGGCCGTCAGCCGCACCCCCCGTCCGTCCTTGGTCAGCAGCTGCATCCCGAGCATCCGCTGGAGCTCCCGCAGCTGCGCGGAGACAGCCGAGGGAGAATAGCCAGTGAGCTCCGCGGTCGCGCCGATGGTGCCGCAACGGGCAAAAACTCGAAGTGTGATGAGCCTCGCATCAATCATGCACCTATTGTGCACGGTTATCTTCTGAATCTTGCGCTTTTGTTGCGGATCATTGATCCCTAATCTCATGACTATAAGGATTTCGACAACGCCGCTCGCACCCCACGCAGCCGTGGTCCCCACGAAACACACATTTACCCCACGCCTCCCGGGAGGAAATACATGTCTGCTCCAGTCTTGCCCCTCAACTCACGCGGAAAACTCGCTTCATCCTTGCCTGCAGAGCAGCTGGCAGAGATCAGCGAACTGTTCGAGTTCCGGCGCAAGGGATTTTCCCTCGATGCGCCTTTCTACACCGATGCCACGATCTTCAAGATCGACATGGAAGCCATTTTTGGCCAGCATTGGATCTTCGCAGCCAGCATCGCCGAACTGCCGGAGCCGGGCGACTACGTCACCGTCGACTATGGTCCCTACTCCCTGATCGTCCTGCGCAATGACGACGGCGGCGTGAACGTCCTGCACAACGTCTGCCGCCACCGCGGCGCCCGCGTCCTGACCGAGCCCGCCGGGTCGACAGGCAACCTGGTCTGCGGCTACCACTCCTGGACCTACTCCCCGGAGGGCAACCTGATCCACGCCTCCGCGCCGGGGGAGACGAAGTTCGACAAGGGCTGCTTCGGCCTCAAGCGCGCCCACAGCCGTGTGGTTGCCGGACTGATCTTCGTCTGCATTGCGGACGAACCGCCCACAGACTTTGACGAGACCTCCAAGATCTTCGAGCCGTACCTTGCGCCCCACGATCTCTCTAAGACGAAAATCGCCTACCAGCAGAACATCGTTGAAGAGGGCAACTGGAAGCTCGTCATGGAGAACAACCGTGAGTGCTACCACTGTGACGGCCACCCGGAGCTCGCTTGTTCCCTCTTCCCCACCTGGGGCCTGACGGAGGGCCTGATCCCGGCTCACCTTGAAGAAGTGTGGGACCGCAACAAGGAAGCACAGGCATCGCTCGAGGAGCGCTGCCGCCGTTACGGCCTTCCCTACGAGGTGGTGGAAGAGCTTGACACCCGCATTGCTGGAATCCGCATCTCACGGGAATCGCTCGACGGCGACGGCGAATCGTTCTCTCCCGATGGGCGCAGGCTCTCCAAGAAGCTGCTCGGCGATCTGCGGGACTTCCGGCTTGGCCGCTGCTCGATGCACCTGCAGCCCAACAGCTGGTTCCACTTCCAGAGCGACCACGTCATCACGTTCGGGGTCTTCCCCATCAACGAACACCAGTCCCTGGTTCGCACCACGTGGCTGGTAGCCGACGACGCCGTGGAAGGCGTCGACTACGATCTGGAGAAGCTCACCTACACCTGGAAGCAGACCAATCTGCAGGACAAGGCGTTCGTGGAGCTTTGCCAGACGGGCGCTGGCAGCCCTGCCTATGAGCCCGGCCCGTACATGAAGAGCGAGTACCAGGTGGAGGCTTTCATCAACTGGTACGTGCAGCGCGTCCAGGAGCACTTGGCATGACGGAACTCCTCACTGAGACGTTGGTCCAGGAGCCACATCGCATTCGCGGTCTGGAGATGCCCTGGAACAGGGTGATGGGCAGCACTGAGGGGCCGGCCAGCGCCGCACGTGCGTTGGGTCCCTGGCATCCGCAGGAGTTCATGGCCGAATGCGTGGAGATTGTTCCCGAAGTGGGCGGCATGATGACCTTCGTGTTCCGTCGCATCGATGGTGCACCGTTGGCGTTCCGCGCGGGGCAGTACGTCAACGTTGCTTTCCCTGTGAACGGCGAGGACGAGGATCCTGTGGACCGCAGCTACTCGCTGTCCAGCGCTCCCACCAAACCGTGGACTTTCGACATCACAGTCAAGCGCGATGCCACAGGCCTGGTTTCACCGTGGGTGCACGAGAACATCCAACCCGGCACTGTTCTGGAGATGCTGGGACCGGTAGGGGCATTTCACCTGCCGGACGCAGACCGGCGGGCCCGGTACCTCCTCCTGGCCGCCGGTGCGGGCATCACTCCCATCATGTCCATGGTGAGGACCATTCACTCCTTGCCCGGACAAGCCGATGTGGTGGTGCTTTACCACGGCGCGGAAGCCGGAGGCTTTGCCTTCAACAAGGAGCTGGCCTACATTGCGTCCGTGGATTCGCGCATCAAGGTCTTCTACTCCCTGGGCGACCGCAGCAAGCCCGAGGGATGGGAAGGCCTGAGTGGAAGGCTGACGGCAGCCATGCTGGAGGAGGTTGCCCCCGACGCCAACGGCCGGCAGGTATATGCCTGTGGACCCGAGGGCTACCTGAACACCGCCACCGAACTCCTGGGCAACGTGGGCGTGGATGACACGTCCATCCACATGGAATTCTTCACGGGAGATCGGCAGACAATCCTTGAGTACCAGGCAGAGCTCGCGCTTGCAGTGGACATCGCCGAGGAAATAGCCGAGGAAATAGCGGATTCCGCCGAAGGCTACTACGAAAGCCAGCCCACGGCGTTCGGGCTCTACGAGCCCGGCTACGACGCCGAGGGGCCCCTGAAGGCCACGGGGTTGCCGCTGGAGACTGTCGACGCCGACTCGGACGAAGCTTCCGACGACGGTTCGGATGCGGGAGCGAAGGCCGATGCCCCGGACGCATCAAGCTTCGAGACGGTTGGGACGGGAAGCCTCACCCTGTCCTTCATGCGCACGGGCATCAATGTGCGCGTCGACCCCACCGAGCACATCCTCGGTCCGGCGCAGCGTGCCGGAGTCAGGATCGGCGCGAACTGCAAAGAGGGCATGTGCGGCTCGTGCAAGGTGGTCAAGCTGTCAGGGGAGGTGGAGATGAACCACCAGGGCGGGATCCGTGCCCGGGAAATCGATGCGGGCAAGTTCCTGCCCTGCTGCTCCACCGCACAGACCGATATGGTGATCGACGCCTAGTCTGACTACCGCAGTCCCGCACTGTGGGCCAACGCAATGGCCTCAGTGCGGGACCGGACGTCCAGCTTCCGGAAGAGGTTCCGAAGATGGAATTTCACAGTGTTTTCACTGATGCCAAGATCGGCGGCAATGGAGCGATTACGCTGGCCGGCAGCCAGCAACTGAAGAACCTCGAGTTCCCTGGCGGCCAGCCCCCATTCTGCTACGTCCCCCGCAGGGGTTGACGGCGGATCCAACGGCAGGACCACAGAGATATCGGCGCCCCAACCCTGCATGATGTCCACGTTCATGGTCCCGTCCACCGCCTGTACGCGTTGAAGCAGCCGTTCGAGGGTGGGTCCTTCAGGGGAAAGCTCCCCGCCGCCGTCGTCCCTGACATTAATCAGCAGGTTCTCCCCATCGCAGTCCCATTGCGTCCGGACCCGATGAACATCAGACTGCTCGGCGATAGCCAGGACCAATCCTCGCACCACAGCCCTGGCGGCGTGGGCCACCTCGCCGGGCAATGCCCTTCCGTTCGCGGGCGGTTCGATGAATTGGATGTCGATGTTGCTGAAGTGCATGAGTGGCCTGAGGTCTTCCCGAAGCCTTTCGAATGCCTTGGCGACAGGCTCTTCCACAAGATTGCTGGTGCGGTCACTGAGGGTCCGGAGGCCTACCAAGGCTTTGGCTGTTAGATCAGTAACGAACGTACGCGCCGCACGATCGTCCAGGGAGTTTGAGCGTAACGCCGCGAGGACGGTCTCCAGCGTTGTTGAGTGCTGGTCCACCAGCTCGCCTGTGACGCGCACACGTTCCGCCGATGCGGCCCGGGACTCCAGAAGATACGACGGCGGTGCGTCGCTCACTTTCTCTTGGATGCGCGCCGCTGCAAGCTCCCAAAGGTAGCTCACCATCCGTAGGGATCCACTGCCTTCATCTGCGGCAGTTGGCAGCGGATCGGTAAGGACCAACAGGGCGTTGCTTGGTGGATAGCGGAATGCAAGGACGTCCCGCTGCTGGCCGCCAATCAAAGCGGCCCCCCGCCAGGGTCCCTCCGCATCCACTGAGGCCCGCAAACGTTCCAGTTCCGGAATGGAAACCCTGCTGACGATCTCCTCTGCGCCAGCCTTCTTCTGTGGGCGGCCCGTGCAGTCCTCAGTGAAGATGACCAGGGCGCTCGATGTCAGGAAGGGCAGGGTGGCGGTGCGAAGCTCTTCGGCGATGCCCATCAAGGGAGCTTTCGCGATGGACGCAACCGCGCCCAGAAGAGGCCAGTGGAAGTCGGTGGGTTGTGGCATGCCACTAAGCCTAAAGCAGTTCCACCGCCCTGCCTACCCGAACGGGTGGTCATAACCGTCCATTCTTGCCGTTACACCTACCTGAAGTAGCCGGAACAATCGTTTATAGGCCCTTTGAGGGAAGAGGCACCCACCTGCAAAAGGAGTGAAAGTGAACGTCACCGCAGAATCAGCAACAACCACCAGTGACGACGTAGCCAGTAACGTGTCCCTGATCCTGGGCGAGATGGCAAACACGTCCTCCGGCATTGATTACGGACAAGTGTCCCGCCTTGCCGACGAGATCAGCGGTGCTGAACGTGTCTTCCTCGCCGGAGCCGGTCGGAGCGGCTTGGTCTTACGGATGGCAGCCATGCGTCTCATGCACCTCGGAAAAACCGTCCATGTTGCGGGTGACACCACAACACCCGCCATCAGCGCAGGGGATGTGCTGATTGTCGCTTCCGGTTCGGGTACTACCTCCGGGGTAGTCAAAGCGGCTCAAACAGCTCTCTCGGCAGGGGCCCAGGTTGCTGCCGTCACCACGAACTCATCTTCCCCGTTGGCCGGCCTTGCCCAAGCGGTGGTGGTTATCCCTGCCGCCCAGAAGACGGACCACGGCTCAGATGTGTCGCAGCAGTACTCGGGCAGCCTCTTCGAACAGTCGCTCTTCCTGGTGACCGAGGCTGTTTTCCATTCTCTCTGGGGCGCCACCGACGAGCCCGCTGAGCAGCTCTGGTTGCGCCACGCCAACCTGGAATAGTCCCCGATCAACTCCCAAATTTCCGCCCGATTCACCAACCATTCCAAAGAAGGAAACAACACTATGAAACTGCAAGTTGCACTGGACCTCCTCACCATCGAAGACGCCCTGGACCTCGCTGGCAAAGTAGCCGAGCACGTGGACATCATCGAGCTGGGCACGCCCCTAATCAAGGCCGAGGGTCTCTCAGCCGTTACGGCAATCAAGGAAGCACACCCCACCAAGATCGTCTTCGCGGACATGAAGACCATGGACGCCGGCGAGCTTGAAGCCGACATCGCTTTCAAGGCTGGCGCTGATTTGGTGTCCGTCCTCGGAACGGCGGATGACTCCACCATTGCCGGTGCAGTCAAGGCGGCACAGGCCCACAACAAGGGCATCGTGGTGGACCTGATTGGCGTGGCCGACAAGGTTTCCCGCGCTAAGGAAGCCCGCGCCTTGGGCGCAAAGTTCATCGAGTTCCACGCTGGCCTTGATGAGCAAGCCCAGCCGGGTTACGACCTGCGTGGACTGCTGAACGCCGGCGAAGAGGCGCGCGTACCGTTCTCAGTGGCCGGTGGAGTCAACGCTTCGACCATCGGAGCCGTCCAGTTGGCCGGTGCCGACGTAGCCGTCGCGGGCAGCGCAATCTACAGCGCAGCTGATCCGGAACTGGCTGCAAAGGAACTCAAGGCAGCAATTCAGTAGTTCCTAGGGTTCAGTCCGCCGCAGCTCGGCCTTTTCCACGAGCTCTGTGATCCAGGGCCGTTGCGCTCGGTGGAGCGTCAGGCCATCCGGAAGTCCCTGAACCTGGGATGTGGAACCGGCGACATCAATGGTGATGCGCCCGCTCCCCATGGGCGCATTGCTGATGTGCAAGTCACCGTAAGATTCCGGCAACACCGGATCCAGCCAGACGCCGCCCAACGAAATATGGGCGTCGTAACGCATGAGTCCGGTGATCAGCTGGATGGGAGTGGTGGCAGCCCATGCCTGCGGGGAGCAGGCAGTCGGATACGGCACGGGCTCCCTGAACTGTGCGCGGTCAAAACCGCAGAACAGTTCGGGGAGCCTGCCGCCCGAAAACTCGGCAGCTTCGAGGAGGGCAGTGGCAATGCGCTGCGCTTCCTCCACGAAGCCGTAGCGGAGCAGCCCCGCCGCTATCAGTGCGTTGTCATGCGGCCATACCGACCCATTGTGGTAGCTGGCAGGGTTGTAGGCGCCCATGTCGCTGGCCAGCGTCCGGACGCCCCAGCCGCTGAACATTTCCGGGGACATCAGCCGCTCCGCCACGAGGGGCGCCTTGTCTTCATCCACCAGCCCGAACCACAAGCAGTGCCCCATGTTTGAAGCGCAGGCGTCGACAGGGCGCTTGTCCTTATCCAGGGCGACCGCATAGTAGCCCTTGTCCGGGAGCCAGAACTCCTCGTTGAACTTCTTTTTCAGGCGATCCGCGCGTTCCCGAAGCTCGGCTGCCAAGGTGAGGTCGCCGTCGTCGTACGCCATCCAAGCGCGCGCCATGTAGGCGCCATGCACGTACGCCTGTACTTCGCACAGTGCCAGCGGCGGCTCCGCAATGGTGCCGTCGTCAAAGTTGATGCCGTCCCAGGAGTCCTTCCAGCCCTGGTTGATGAGGCCGTGCTCGTTGGGACGCCCGTACTCCACGAAGCCGTCGCCGTCCCGGTCGCCGTAGTCCCGGATCCATTCGAGCGCGCGATCCGCGTTGGGGAGCAGCTCCGTAATCACATCCTTGGCGAAGCCCCACCGGCTGACGGAACCCAGGACGATGACAAAAAGGGGAGTGGCGTCGACGCTGCCGTAGTAGGCGGACTTGCCACCCAGAGCCAAGCCGCTGGAGACATCCAGTCGAACTTCATGCAGGATCTTGCCCGGTTCTTCCTCGCTGGTGGTGTCCACCACCGTCCCCTGGCGGTCGGCCAAGGTGCGGAGGGTTCCCAAGGCCAAAGACGGGTCAACAGGCAACGCCATCTCGGACGCCCATAATGAATCGCGGCCAAAAAGGGTCATGAACCAGGGTGCGCCGGCGGCGACAACCACCCTGTTGGGATGGTCCGGATCCTGGATCCTCAACGCGCCCAGATCCTCATAGCTGCGCCTCAAGGTGCGTTCGATTGCGCGATTCCCCACCTGCAGCCGGGGGATCTTGGCCACCCATTCCTCCCGACGACGATCGCTGGGGGACAACTCGCCGCGGGCAGGATGGGTGAAGGGCGTCCCCGCACCGTCGAGGGTGGGGACGACGCTCACCCGGGTGCTCCAGCTCCCGTAGGGCGGAATCTTGGCCGTGAAGCCCAACGCCCGCGCCCCTGCGCCGGCGCCCTCGGCCCGGATCACCACACTCTTGCGGATACCCTCCCACTTTCCGCGGATCTCC
Source organism: Paenarthrobacter sp. (assembly GCA_031179305.1). GTDB lineage: Bacteria > Actinomycetota > Actinomycetes > Actinomycetales > Micrococcaceae > Arthrobacter. Next base: position 67,680 of record JAPSHX010000015.1, read on the forward strand.
AAGGAATCGCCCCCCGGGACGCGGGTTTCCGTCCACTCCCGGGTGATCCTCGCTTCCTTGACCTCAAAAAGGTCCGCGAAATCTGACTCGGCAGTTAGCAGGATCCGGCATTCTGCCGGCCGTTTGGAGTAGTTCCGGACTGTAATCTCTTCCAAGATTCCCGCCCCGACTTCCCGCAGCCTTTCCACCAGCAGCGGGCTGTCCGCGTAGCCGTCCGAACGCGGAACCCTTCCTGCAAAAAGGGCGCGGTAGGGTTCCCGGGTTTCAGCTGCCAAGGGTTCGATCATCTGGCCGTTGACGGTCAACTCCCATCGCGAAAGTATCCGGGTGTCCAGATGGAAGACACCATGGGGAAGTTCAGGGTGAATGTCCCCGTTGGCAGAGGAAATGCAGAAGGATGAACCTTCCACCAAGGTGACCGTTCCGGAGCCCAGAGGCCCCGCCGCGGTGTCTGCATTCCATCCCGCCACTTGATGCTCCTTACCAGTGAGCTCCCGAATCGCTTGGGCTCCAGCGGCCGCTCGGTGGGCGGCCTTCTGCGTGGATGTAAATGACGGTACGCCGGAGAGGGTGCAGGCACCAGAGTCCTGCCCATGCCCAGCGCATCTGTGGAGGGCGACCACTGCAGGCAATCCAGAGTTAATCTCTTTTCCTCGTCCGGGGAACCAGAACGGGTCTATAGTGAGGGATAGGACATTCGCTGATGCAGCCCGGCGGCCCGCATTTCTTCCGACGCCGGAGGCCCCGTAATGACCGACACCCAAATTGGCAGCTTTATTCGCGACTGTGTGGTGTTTGAGGACGACACTGAGAACGGCTTGGATTTTGACACTTTCTACGGCCTGTACATCAGCTGGTGCGTTCTCGGACGCAAAATCCCCATCCCCGACTCCGCTTTCAAATCAGCCCTTGAACTCCAGGGACTGAAACCCATCAAGGTCAATGGCCAGAGAATCTATCCCGGCATGAGCATGATTGGTGCAGCCGCGCGGGACTACGTGGTCAACAGCGTTCCCATCTGGAGCGAAACCGCCACCGACATCCCGGTCTCCGAAATTCGCCAGCAAGCCGTGGCATCCATCGCCTGACCTCATTCCAGCAAGCGTTCAGCCCATGCCCCTAGGATTCTTAGGGGGCATGGGCTGTTCCTGTTTCCGGAGGTTCTCGCTGAAAGGCTCTAATGAAACCGTCCATCGTTTGGTTTCGCGACGATCTGAGGGTCGCCGATAACCCGGCCTTGCGTGCCGCCGTCGACGACGGCGCGGCCGTTGCCCTCTACGTCCTTGACGAAGAATCGCCGGGTATCCGTCCCCACGGCGGCGCCGCGCGCTGGTGGCTTCACCACTCGCTGGCCGCGCTCCGTGAAGATCTGGACAAGCTCGGTGTCCCCCTGCTGCTCCGCCGTGGACCAGCATCTGACGTTGTCCAAAAGACCACGACGGCGATTGGTGCCGGCGGGTTGTACTGGAACCGGCGGTATGGTTCCGCTGAGCGAAAGGTCGACGCCGGGATCAAGGCCTGGGCGGGCGCCGCGGGACTGCATGTCTCGAGCTTTCAGGCCTCCCTGCTCCACGAGCCGTGGGAGGTCACCACCAAGACGGGCGGTCAATATAAGGTCTTCACGCCTTTCTGGCGGACCGTTTCTGCGCAGGACTTCCGTGAGCCGCTGGCCGTCCCGGAAGCCGGACACGGATTCACCGGAAAACTGCCCGTCTATGAGCACTTGGAATCGTGGCAACTGCTTCCCACCACACCGGACTGGTCCGGTGGTTTGGCCGACATGTGGAGGCCAGGCGCCACCGCCGGGCATAAGCGGCTCGAAAAGTTCGTGGCGGGCGGCCTTTCCAACTACAGCGAGGGCCGCAACCGTCCGGATACGGATGGAAGCAGTTGCCTGTCGCCCTACTTACGCTGGGGTGAGCTCAGCCCGTTCCAGGTGTGGCACGCCTTGGGTTCCAAGCGATCGGAGAGCGCCTCCATTTATGCATCCGAGTTGGGCTGGCGCGAGTTCTGCTGGCACCAGTACTTCCACAACCCGAGCCTCGCAACGGCCAACCTTCGCCCGGAGTTTGATCGCTTCCCTTGGGCGTGGCCAGGCGCCGAGGGCAGTAACGGCAGCGGTGGCAGTAACGGCAAGCATCCCGGCCACGAGTCAGCGCCGGCGGAATTCCGGGCGTGGCAGCAAGGTCGAACAGGTTTCCCCATGGTGGACGCGGGGCAGCGGCAGCTGTGGCATTCGGGCTGGATGCACAACCGCGTCCGCATGGTCGCCGCGAGTTTCCTGGTGAAAAACCTGGGCATTCATTGGCAGCTGGGGGAGCAGTGGTTTTGGGACACCCTGGTGGATGCCGATCCGGCGTCGAATCCCGCCAACTGGCAGTGGGTAGCTGGCTCCGGGGCGGATGCTTCGCCGTTCTTCAGGATCTTCAATCCGGAGGCCCAGCGCGTTAAGTTCGATCCCCAGGGGAAGTACATCGCCCACTGGATTCCCGAGTTCGGAACACCGGATTATCCGGAGGAAATCGTGGACCTCAAATCCACCCGCACGGAAGCGCTTGAAGCGTACAAGGAGATGAAAGAGGTCCACTAGGGGCTCCCCGAGGTTCCGCCGAGGTAGAAAAGTACCCCTCTGGAAATTAGTAGGAAGTCCGAGTATATTCGGACTCAGAGATGACCTGGATCACAGTTGGTCACGTGTTCCGCAGCGGTCCCAGCACCCGGCGGCACGGCAGTCATTCACGATGCAAAGGAGCATTCCACCATGGTGCGCGAGCTTTCCCACTACGTAGACGGCCAGAGGATCGACGGCGCGTCCGGACGGTTCAGTGATGTTTACGACCCCTGCACGGGCGAAGTCCAGGCGAGGCTTCCGCTGGCCAGCGCTGACGAGGTTCGCAACGCCGTCGCGAATGCCGAAAAGGGTCAGCTCGAATGGGCGGCAATGAACCCGCAACGCCGGGGACGCATCCTGCTCAAGTTCGTGGACCTGGTCAACCAGAACATGGACGAGCTCGCCAAGCTCCTGTCCTCCGAACACGGCAAGACCTTCGCGGACGCCAAGGGCGACATCCAACGCGGCATCGAGGTTGTCGAATTCTCCGCAGGGGCGCCGCACCTGCTCAAGGGCGAATTCTCGGACAACGCCGGCCAGGGAATCGACGTCCATTCGCTCCGCCAGCCACTAGGCGTGGTCGCGGGCATCACGCCCTTCAACTTCCCGGCCATGATCCCGCTGTGGAAATCCGGACCAGCGCTCGCCGCCGGCAACGCGTTCATCCTCAAGCCCTCGGAGCGGGATCCCTCCGTTCCGTTGCGCCTCGCCGAGCTATACAGCGAAGCCGGCGTGCCGAACGGCGTCTTCAACGTGATCAACGGCGACAAGGAAGCCGTAGATGCGCTGCTCGAAGATCCTCGGGTGAAGGCCATCGGCTTTGTGGGATCCACCCCCATTGCCCAATACATCTACGCCACCGCAGCTGCGCACGGCAAGCGCGCGCAATGCTTCGGCGGGGCGAAGAACCACATGGTGATCATGCCCGACGCCGATCTGGACATGGCTGCCGACGCCCTGATTGGTGCCGGGTACGGTTCCGCCGGCGAACGCTGCATGGCGATCTCCGTTGCCGTGCCCGTCGGCCAGGAAACCGCAGACAGGTTGGTGGCCAAGCTGACCGAGCGTGTGAAGGACCTGAAGGTGGGCCACAGCCTGGACAAGGATTCGGACTTCGGTCCCGTGGTGGCTGCTTCTGCCAAAGAACGGATCGAAGGCTACATCCAGTCCGGCGTGGACGAAGGCGCAACACTGGTCACCGATGGGCGCGGCCTCACCGTGGACGGCTACGACGGCGGTTTCTGGGTTGGCCCGACGCTCTTCGACAACGTCACCAAGGACATGAAGATCTACAAGGAAGAGATCTTCGGTCCCGTCCTCAGCGTGCTGCGCGCGGCTGACTACGACGAAGCGCTCAGGCTCTGCAGCGAACACGAATTCGGCAACGGTGTCGCCATTTTCACCCGCGACGGCGACTCCGCCCGCGATTTTGCCAGCCGGGTGGAGGTAGGCATGGTGGGCATCAACGTGCCCATTCCGGTGCCGATCGCGTACTACACATTCGGCGGCTGGAAAGCATCCGGTTTCGGCGACCTCAACCAGCACGGCGCCGACGCGTTCCGCTTCTACACCAAGACCAAAACCGTGACGTCGCGGTGGCCTTCCGGCATTCGCCAAGGCGCCAGCTTCATCATGCCGGCAGGCAGCTGATGGGGGCCGTGGAAACAGAAGACGTTCTCTTTGAGCGTCGCGGCCACCTCGGCATCGTGACACTCAACCGCCCGAAGGCAGTCAATGCGCTGAACGATGCAATGGTGAAAGCCATGCTCCGGCAGCTGACCGCGTGGGCTGACGATGACGCCGTGGACACCGTCCTGGTGCGTGGCGCGGGTGAACGCGGGCTGTGTGCCGGCGGCGACATCGTGGCCATCTACAAGGACATGCTGCACGGTGGCACCGCGACAGCTGAGTTCTGGGCTGACGAATATCGGCTCAACGCGCTTATCGCGCACTATCCCAAGCCATACGTCGCATTCATGGACGGCCTCGTTTTGGGCGGCGGCGTGGGCATCTCTGCGCACGGCTCGGTTCGCGTGGTCACCGAGCGGACGCGCACCGGCATGCCGGAAACCACCATTGGATTCGTGCCCGACGTCGGCGGGACCCTGCTGCTTTCACGCTCGCCGGGGGAGACCGGAACGCATGCAGCGTTGACCGGGGCACACTTGTCCGGCGCGGACGCCCTGTTCCTGGGGCTTGCGGACCACTTCGTGCCGTCTGAGGACCTGCCCGCTCTGGCAGTAGCGTTGGAAAGCTCGACGGCGGAGGCCGCCGTCGAGCGCTTTGCGCAAGCCGCACCGGAGTCAGCGTTGGAGGCGCAGCGGAAGTGGATCGATGCCGCTTACGCCCATGAGAATGCGGAAGAGATCGTCCGGAGCCTGCGCGCTTCGGGCGACGAGGCAGCCGCTGCAGCGGACACGATCGAGACAAAATCGCCCACCTCAGTGAAGGTCGCGCTTGAGTCGCTGCGGCGGGTCCGCGGACTGTCCCTCGAAGAGGTACTGGACCAGGAATATCGGGTAGGGCTCCGCTGCCTGGCCGGTCCCGATTTCCGGGAGGGCATCCGCGCGCAGGTGGTGGACAAGGACCGCAACCCGCAGTGGAAGCCGGCCACATTGGCGGAAGTCCGGGAGGCCGACGTCGAGGGCTACTTTGCGCCGCTTGGCGAACGGGAGCTGGGGCTTGCAGCCAGTCCAGTCCAGTCGATTTGAAGGAGACGAGCATGACAGAGAACGCAGCCATGTCAGATATCCAAGCCCCGGAAACGGGACTCATCGCTTTCCTTGGCCTGGGCCATATGGGTGGTCCCATGGCGGCCAATCTGATCAAAGCCGGGCACGATGTGATTGGCTACGACCCCGTTCCGGCGGCGGTTGAGGCAGCCATGGCGCACGGGATCCCCATGGCATCAACGGCGCATGAGGCTGCTGCGGACGCGGCAGTTGTGTTGACCATGCTGCCCAGCGGCAAGCATGTGCTGGATGCCTACCGCGGTGTGGACGGGCCGGGGCTGCTCTCTGTTGCGAAGCCAAACACCTTGTTCCTGGACTGTTCCACCATCAACGTGGACGAAGCCCGTGAGGCCGCCGTGATCGCCTTGGAAGCAGGACACCGTTCTGTGGACGCCCCTGTTTCAGGCGGTGTGGTGGGGGCCGAAGCCGGCACCTTGACCTTCATGGTGGGCGCTTTGCCGGAGGACTTCGAAACCGTAAAGCGCATTTTGGAGCTCATGGGCAAGAGAATCGTCCACTGCGGTGATCACGGTGCCGGGCAGGCCGCCAAGGTCTGCAACAACATGATTCTGGGAGTGTCCATGATTGCCGTTGCCGAAGCGTTCGTGCTCGGCGAGAAGCTCGGACTCACGCACCAGGCATTGTTCGATGTCGCCTCCAACGCGTCCGGCCAGTGCTGGGCGCTGACCACCAACTGTCCTGTTCCCGGCCCGGTTCCCACCAGCCCCGCCAACCGCGACTACCAGCCAGGCTTCGCCGGGGCACTTATGGCCAAGGATCTGCGCCTCGCTGTGAATGCGTTGGAAAGCACGGGAGTCGCAGCGGAAATGGGTCCCTTGGCCTCGCGGATCTACGACGCCTTTGCCGCCGGAGAAGGTGCGGGAAGGGACTTCTCGGGCATCATCACGGACATCCGCGACAAATCTGTGTGAAAGGTTGGAACTGAACTTATGACGAGCTTGGCGGAGAGGGAGAGCATGACTGAGCAGTACCAGAACATTGTGGTGGAACGTCGGGGACGGGTTGGCGTGGTGACACTGAACCGCCCGCAGGCGCTGAATGCATTGAATACCGCCCTCATGAACGAACTCGTGGACGCAATCACTGCGATGGACACTGATCCGGACGTTGGCGCCGTGGTGATCACGGGATCCGCCAAGGCCTTTGCCGCCGGGGCAGACATCAAGGAAATGTCCTCCAACAGCTACATGGAGATGTACGCCGCTGATTGGTTCCGGCGTTGGGAGGACCTCACGCGTCTCCGCATCCCTGTTGTTGCTGCTGTGTCCGGCTTCGCCCTGGGTGGTGGCTGCGAATTGGCCATGATGGCCGACTTCATCATCGCCGGGGACAACGCCAAGTTCGGCCAGCCCGAGATCAACCTGGGCGTAATCCCGGGAATGGGCGGCTCTCAGCGGTTGACCCGGGCTGTGGGCAAGGCCAAAGCCATGGACATGGTCCTTACAGGGCGGTTCATGGACGCGGACGAAGCCGAACGCTCCGGTTTGGTTTCGAGGGTGGTCCCTGCGGCCGAGGTGATCGACGAGGCACTCAAGGCCGCGGAAGTCATCGCTTCCAAATCCAAGCCCGCCGCGATGGTGGCCAAGGAAGCCGTGAACGCAGCCTTCGAGATGGGCCTGGCGCAGGGTGTTCTGTTTGAGCGCCGGGTGTTCCACTCGCTTTTCGCCACCGAGGACCAGAAGGAAGGCATGGCCGCGTTCAGCGAGAAGCGCCAGCCGGAGTTCAAGCACCGGTAGGCTCAGCAGCGCCCTGCGAACCCGTGGTTATACGGCAGCGAGTGGCTGCTGGTTGAGTCCGTCCAGCCGTCTTTGAAGTTCGTCGGACGTCGGAGGCTTGGCACCGGGCCGACTAACGGTGATCGCGGCGGCCACGGCTGCGGTCTGTCCGATGATTTCGAGGGCGGTTGGCCCAAACGCCTTTTCGGCTCTGGTCAACAGCTCGGCGATGAGCGCGGACATGTAGGAGTCACCGGCGCCGATGGTGTCCGCAACGGTGGTCTTCACTGATGGGATGTTGAGGCGTGTCCCGGGAGTGGCAAGGAGCGCACCTTCAGCGCCTCGGGTGATAACTGCCAGCCGGGCCCCCTTTTTGAGTAGCCGGGATGCTACGTCGTCCGGCGAGGACGTTGGATACAGCCAATGAGCGTCTTCGTCGCTGAGTTTGACGACGTCAGTAAGGGGGAGCAGGTCCTCGAAGATCTTCTTTGCTTCGGCATGGCTACCAAGGAGGGCCGGGCGGATGTTGGGGTCGTAGGTGATGAGGCAGGAGTCGTGACACTGTTCGAGGAGGGTGCGTACGGTCGTGGCTCCCGGGGCCAGGAACGTGGCGATGGACCCGGTATGGACGATTTTCGGAATCATGGCCGGTGCGACGGAGGCAAGCTCCCATAGGATGTCGAACTCGTAGCTGGCCGAACCGTCCGCTGCGAGGGTGGCGGTGGCGGTGGCGGTGCGCTGAAGGGACTTCGACCCGGGAAGCAACTGGACGCCTGCGCTGTGGAGGTGGCTGGTGATGGCAGTGCCGTGCTCATCCTCGCCGATTGCTGTGAGCAGTCCGGTGGTTACCCCGAGGCGCCCTAGGCCGTAGGCGACATTCGCGGGGGACCCGCCAGGGTAGCTGATGGTTCCTTCCTGGGTGTTCACAATGTCGACCAGGGCTTCGCCGATGACGATAACCTCCAGTTGATTATGGGCGGAGGCGTCCGGGTGAAGGTTGTGCATCTTGGTTCTTTCGTCGGGTCAACGGTGGTACGGCGGAGGTATGGGTCCGTCCGCGGACCTGTTTGCAGGTCCGCGGACGGAGACATGGGTTCCGATTGGATGGAACGTGCGGCGTGCCCGTTAGGCTTTGGCCGCACCTGTCATGATGGCGACGGCGTCAGTCATGGTGTGGGACTGCGGGGTGATGGTCGCCGCGCATTTGCCCAGTCGCTGGATGTGGATACGGTCTGCAACGTCGAACACGTGGGGCATGTTGTGGCTGATCAGGATAACCGGCAGGCCTCGGTCGCGGAGGTCACGGACAAGCTGGAGCACCTGGTTGGATTCGCGAACACCCAAAGCGGCTGTCGGTTCGTCGAGAACCACCACCTTGGATCCGAAGGCCGCTGCGCGGGCCACGGCGACTGCTTGACGCTGGCCACCGGAGAGATTTTCGACCGGCACGGTGACGTCCTGAAGGGTGGAGATGCCCAGCCGGGTCAGTTCTTCTTTGGCCTTCCTGCGCATGCCCTTTGTGTCGAGAATCCGGAACAGGCTGCCCAACGGGCCGGGGAGGCGCTCTTCCCGGCCGAGGAACAGGTTCGAGGCGACATCGAGGGCCGGCGAAACGGCAAGGTTCTGGTAGACCGTTTCGATGCCGTGGACCCGGGCGTCCTGTGGCCGTTTGAAGTGAACCTGTTCTCCGGACACGAAGAGTTCGCCGGTATCGGGAACTTCAGCACCGGTGAGGCATTTGATGAGTGTGGATTTTCCGGCGCCGTTATCGCCGATGACGGCCAGAACTTCTCCGGGATAGAGGTCCAGGCTGACGCCGTCGAGACCGACGACGCGGCCGAAGGTCTTGACGAGGTTCCTGGCTTTGAGGATGGGCTCGCGGGTTTCGGTGCGGGGGGCTTCAAATTCTGTGGTGGTCATGACTTGACCTTTCGGATCCACTGATCGACGGATACAGCAATAATGATCAGGATGCCTACAGCGAGGGTCTGATAGAGCACATCCAGGCCAGCGAGGGAGAGTCCGTTGCGGAAGACACCAACGATCAGCGCTCCGAGCAGCGAACCCCAGATCGAGCCGCGACCACCGAAGAGGCTGGTGCCGCCAATGACCACAGCGGTGATGGAGTCCAGGTTCAGATCGACGCCGGCATTAGGGCTGGCGGCATTCGTACGGCCGATCTGGATCCACGCGCCGATGGCGAGGACTGCGCCTGCGGCAAGGTAGACGCTCATCAGGACGCGATTGACGGGGATACCGGCCAACCGGGCTGCTTCCTTGTCATCGCCTACAGCGTAGACATGCCGTCCCCAAGCGGTCTTGCCCAGAATGAACGCCATGGCGACGTAGAGGAGAAGCATCATGAGGACGCCAGTAGAAATCCGGACGGGCCCAATCGGGAATGTGCTTCCCAGCCAGGTGAGCATCTCAGGCATCGCGGAGCCACGCACGGTGCTTCCGCCGGAGTAAAGCAGTGTCAAAGCGATGAAGATGTTCAATGTTCCCAGCGTGACGATGAACGGTGGGAGGCGGAACCTTGTCACAAGGAAGCCGTTCAGAGCACCGGAACCTAATCCGACGGCGAGGCCGGCCAGTAGCGCGATCGGCCCTGGAATGCCATTGCTGACTGAGAGTTGGGCGATCACCATTGAAGACAGGATCATGACCGCACCTACGGAAAGGTCGATTCCGGCTGTCAGGATGATCAGCGTCTGGGCGATGGCCAGGGTACCCACCACGGCAACCTGTTGAGTGATCAGGGACAGGTTCTCAACGCGCAGGAACCGGTCGTTGAGGAGCCCAAAGACCACCACGGCGATCAGCAGAACAATGGCCGGGCTGAGGGCTGGGTATCGGTGAAGGATGTTGCGGATTCTGCTGAGGGGTGTCTGGCGGTCGAGGAATTCCTCGGCCAGATCAGCATGCCCTGCGCTCGGAGGGCCGGCGGTCTGTTGCTGGGTCACTTTAGGTTGCTCCTGAACTTCCATGTTCTGTAACTGCTGGTACGCGGGGAGTCGCTAGGTGGCGCGACTCCCCGCGTCGGGAGAGGTTACTTGCCCCAGCAGACCTGGGATGCTTCGGTGGTGTCGATGCTCTTGACGCTGTCGACTGGCTTGTCAGTGACCAGCTCGACGCCGGTGTTGAAGAAGTCCAGGCCCTCGGAGTTGGCAGGCTTGTTGCCGGTCTTTGCCAGATCGACAATGGCCTTTACGCCGAGCTCGGCCATTTTGACCGGGTATTGCTGTGCCGTTGCGCCGATCACACCGGACTTGACGTTGTCCACACCAGAGCAGCCGCCGTCAACGGAGACGATCAGGACATCTTTCTCCTTGCCCGCGGACTTCAGGGCCTCGAAGGCACCTGCGGCAGCGGGCTCATTGATCGTGTAGACAACGTTGACATTGGGGTTCTTAGCCAGGAGGGTTTCCATCGCGGTACGTCCACCGTCTTCGGCTCCCTGGGATGCCTGGTTGCCCACGATTTCGTAGTCGCCGCCCTTGCCTCCGGTGTACGTTCCCGCCTTGGCTTCGTCGCCGTTCTTCTTCTTATCCGCGGTGTCGATGCCGAGGCCGGTCAAGAAGCCTTGGTCGCGGTTGTAGTCCACCGAGACCACCTTGTCGTCAAAGAGGTCGATGAGGGCAATGACGGCCTTCTTACCCTCCAGCTGCTGAGCGGTCCACTCGCCGATCAGCTCACCAGCAGCGAAGTTATCGGTGGCGAACGTGATGTCAGCGGCATCGGCCGGATCCGGAGGAGTATCGAGGGCGATGACGAACAGGCCAGCGTCCTTGGCCTTCTTCAGGGCATCCACAACGGACGGGCCGTTGGGGGTGATGAGGATTCCCTTGTCGCCCTTGGAGATCGCATTCTCAATGGCCTGGATCTGGGTGTCCTCGTCACCATCGGCCTTGCCGGCCGCGAGCTTAAGGTCGACGCCGTCCGCCTCGGCAGCCTTCTTGGCGCCATCCTGCATGGAAACGAAGAACGGGTTGGAAGTGGTCTTGACGATCAGCGAAACACCGATCTTCTCGTCGGCGCCTCCACTGGATGAAGGGGTGGAGCTGCCTCCGCAGGCTGTCAGGCTAAGTGCGCCGAGCGTCAGGACTGCGCCGGCGGCAAGAAGGCGGGTCCGAGTGGACCGCGTGACTTTGGAACTCAACATTGAAACTCCTGTTTTTGTGGCTGTTGGCGGCGCATTTTCTGCGACTGACAACGTTGTCAGGTAACATGTAAGCAAGGTCACACGGTAGAGTCAAGTGTTAAATCGAGTTGAGGAGCAGCAAGTTGACAACGATGTCTAATCGTTACCAGTCCGACTCCGGACGCAAGCGCCCGACGATGAAGAATGTGGCCGATCTCGCGGGGGTTGGGATCAAAACAGTCTCCCGGGTAGTAAATGACGAACCAGGAGTCTCCGAGGCGACCCGCCAGCGGGTAATGAGGGCTACGGAGCAGCTGCAGTACCAACTGGACATCACTGCGGGTAGCCTGAAGCGTTCCGGTCGCAAGACCCAGTCCATCGGGCTGCTGCTCCCGAGCGTGTCCAACCCGTTCAGCGGCGAGATCCACAGGGCCATGGAAGACGCCTTGGCTGTGCGCGGAATCGCCGTCTTCGCTGCAAGCCTGGATGACGATCCTGACCGGGAGAGGAAGCTGATTTCAGCCTTCCTGGGCCGTCGGGTCGACGGGCTTGTGCTCACCACCATCGCCAAGAGCCAGGCGTACATGATTCCGGAGCACTCCCGCGATCTGCCGCTGGTGTTCATTGACCGTGAGCCTGCAGGGATTGAGGCTGACGCGGTAGTCACTGACAACGAAGTTGGCGCGGCAAAGGCGGCGGCCCATCTGATTCAGCATGGACATACCAGACTGGCTTACCTCGGCGACCGAACGGACATTCAGACCGCCGGGAGGCGTCGGGCAGGGTTCATGGACGGCGTCGGACAAGCAGGCATTTCCACCTCCAGCGTCTCCGTTCGCGAGAACCTCCATGATGAGGAAGCCGCATTTCGGGCGGCTCACGAACTGCTCACCTCAGAGAACCCGCCGACGGCGATCTTCTCCAGTCAGAACTTGGTGACGTTTGGCGCCATGCGCGCACTGAAAGCCCTTGGGCTGCATCACAAAATTGCCCTCATTGGATTTGATGATTTCACCCTGGCCGACATGATGGACCCCGGGATCACTGTGATCGCCCAGCACCCGGAACGCATCGGCAAGCTTGCGGCTGAGCGGATCCTTGCGCGGATCGATGGGGACCAGAGCCCTGCCCGAACGTATGTCATCCCAACTGAACTGATACAGCGAGGTTCTGGTGAAATCCGCATCCCGAGCTAATCCGGCACAACCCGAAACCAACCGAGTAAAGGACAGGTCATGACCAAGACACTGTATGCAGAGTTCACTGTCAAGGAAGGCAGCGAAGCCCGCGTAGCAGAAATGATGGCAACGCTCACGGGACACGTTCGCAACGAACCGGGGAACGTGATGTTCCTGCCCTACACGCGGGAAACCAACCCGCGGGAGTATTTCGTGTTTGAGGTCTACCGGGACGAGCAAGCCTTTCAGGAGCACATCGGCGCCGACTACGGCCGGGAGTTCAACGCGGAACTGGCCGAACACATCGAAGGCGAAGGCTCCGTCCTGACTTGGTTGAAACCATTGGTTTAGCTGTAAAAGCAAAAGGGACGGCGGCCGGCGAAAGCCGGCCGCCGTCCCTTTGCGTAGTGGTGTTACTTCTTTCCGGGAAGGAACATTGATCCTTCCATGGGGGTCACGGTGAGGGACTTCAGTTGCGCTGTCCCACCTTCGGCGAAGAGCGCCATTTTGTCCGCTCCGGCGTTGGGAAATACCTGATCTGTTATGGTCCGGAGACCGTCACCGGAGAATACTTCCACCGATGAACGGTCTACATACACCTGCAAGGTGACATTGCCCTTTTTGTCCAGGATGACAGGGGCGTCCTCAACGGAAGCGAAGGCCGGGTGGAAAGTGGTGTTTCCCGAGTTTGTGCGGTCAACGAAGATCTTTCCGGTGGTGGAGTCATAGCCGATGACGGTGGAGGACTTCCCGTCGCCCAGTACTGTGATGCCTGACTTTTTCGCCGTGCCGGGTGCGAACGTGATGTCCACACGCTGGACCTGGCCTGAAGCAGCCGCGGGCAGCGGGGTTGTTCCGGCTTTGATGGCGCCGCCCTTCTTGTCCGTGTAGCTGGGCTTTATCGCGAGCTTGTCCACTTGCTTGACTACCTTTTGGGCAAGGCGTGGTCCGTCAGGTGTTTGGGTCAACTGCACCTCACGGGGCAGGGACATGGCGCTGCGCCAAGGGTTGGTGGGATGTTGTTGGCGTAATCCCAGTTGCTCATCCAGCCCAGCATCACCCGCTTGTTATCGGGCATGTTCGAGAAGGAAACTGCCGCATAGTAATCGCGGCCGTAGTCCAGCCAGTCATAAGACTCCAGCCGGGACTGAGCCGCTGTGGAGCTGGCTGTGAACTCATCAGCAAGAATGTGTCCCCAACCGAATCTGTTGTTGTCAACAACCTTGATGTTTGCCTGCTGGCCCACGAACTCCTTGACGTCCCATGAGGCCCAATCCAACGTTTCACTGTCATTTCCGGTGGCGGTTCGAACCACTTGTCCGTTGACGACCAGGTTCACCGTTTCTTCATCGGATCTGGGAACAGCCGCTGTGTCAGTGAGCATGACATGATCAAGGGTCAGATGGCCCCATCCACCGGTTGCTTCGTCAACGATCCGCAGCTGTGCGTTCTGTCCCGCGAACTCCGAAACGTCCCAGCCCTTCCAGTTCAGCAGCCCAGCGTTTTCGCCTGCCAGGGAGCGGACCACGTTGCCGTTGACGAGTAGCTGGACAGCCAAAGTTTGGCCGGACTCCGCCGTACGGTAGCCGCCTCCGACCAGCATGGACATGAAGTTCTTTGTGATGGGGAATTCGGGGGAGGTCAGGGTGCCCTGGCGGTCATCACCAGGCACGGCGCCGGTTTCGAACGTGTTGATTCGTTTGGCGCCAATGTAGTAGTCCCCGCCGCTGGTGGCCGGCTGGAAATTGGGGGTCAGGTCTCCCGTCCCGGCCCAGCCGGCATCGGACAGTGTTTGACCTTCGGGAAGCTCGAAGCCGTCAAACTTCAGTTCCCCCTGGGGCGGAGTGTTGTCTAGCTTGTCCGAGACGCGGGGGTGCTTGCCGCCGCCGATCAGGAAGTTCAGGTAGTCGTCGGTCACGGTGAAGGTCGGTGACTGCATGGAACCCATCGGCCAGTCGCCGTCGGTGAACGAGTTGATCAGGCCTGTTCCGCCGAATCCGGTCACCGGACTCTGTCCGGGCAATGAACCGGGGGCGGGAGCGTCAGCGAAAGGGCCGTTCTTCCAGTTGTCTGGTTCGTTGTTTATGGTCCAGCCGTTGTAAGTTCCGTCGTTGAAGCCTGCCAGGACAGTGCCTGTCGGTACCTCGGCCACTGGATCGGTGGTTTCGGAGGTGAAGGTGGTGCCGTCGAAGTCACCCACGAAGTACTGTCCGCCCGAGCCTCCCGCGACGCCGCCGGGGTTGATGCTGACCACCATGACCCACTTGATGTTGTTCTTATCCCCATCCACCGCGAGTGGGAACAAATCAGGGCATTCCCACTGGCCGCCGGTGGCGTTGGCGGGTCCGAATTCGCTCAGTGCAGTCCAGTCCTTGAGGTTGTCGGACTTGTAGAGGAGAACCTTGTGATCCTGCGACTCGACTGCCGTCATGACCCAGTAGCCGTCGCCGGATGGGTTGTCGTACCAGAAGACCTTTGGGTCCCGGAAATTGGCTGAATTGCGGTTCAGCACAGGATTTCCTGAGTATTTGGTCCAGGTCTTGCCGTCATCCAGGCTGTAGGCCAAGGACTGGGCCTGGAGGCCGCGGTGCGGGGATGGGTCCTTGTAAGCACTGGTATAGATGGCCACCAGCGGGGGGTTTTTCTTCGTCCCAAAGCCCGTGGTGTTGTCCTTGTCAACAACGATGCTGCCGGAGAACACATCCTCCTGCGTATCGGTGGATAGGGCCAGCGGCTGCTCCTGCCAGTGAACCAAGTCCTTCGAGGTCGCATGACCCCAAGACATGTTCCCCCACGTGTTGCCGGAGGGATTGTATTGATAGAACAGGTGATAGACACCCTTATGAAAAACCATCCCGTTGGGGTCGTTCATCCAGTTTTTCTCCGGCGTGTAGTGGTAAGCAGGTCGAAACTCCTCATTTCCCACCTCCGGTGCCGCAGATGCTGGTGCCATGCCGGCCATGATGCCCGAAAGCGTCAGGCCCGCCAGCGTCAACGCAGACGTCGCTGCCCGCATCCTACTCATAGTGGATTTAGTCATTGCTCTCCTCGTTCGCCCTTCATCGCGCGTGCCCATCCCCTAATAGACAACGTTGTCAACGAGAGAAAAGCTACGATAAGTCCATCGGACAAGTCAACGGGTTTTCGAGCTAAGTTAAGGTCGATTCCAAGGCCCTAACCGATCGGACACCGTTGTCAGATACAGTTTGGTTACCGATAAGGGAACCGCCAGGGGTTGTCGGCTTATGCTTCGCGGCGTAGGCTCCTGCGGGCCATCATCGGATCGAGGAGTCGCTCATGGGACAGCTGATCGTCCAGGATTTCGTTACCGCCGACGGATACGCCGCCGACACCAACAACGAGTTCAAAGCCTACGAACTGCTGGAAGGTGGAACGGCCGAGTTTGACCGTGCCCAGCTCGAATGGCTCGGCAGCGTGGAAGCAATGGTTCTGGGCGCCAATACCTACAGGTACTTCGCTGAATACTGGCCTACGGACGCCTCCGAGGGCGAGATCATCGCTCCAGCCCTCAACGGCCTGAGACGTCACGTGTTTTCACGCCACCTGAAGGAGGCGCCTTGGGGCGACTTCCCGCCGTCGACCGTTGAATCCGGCGACGCGATCGAGGCCATTCGTCGCATCAAGCGGGAGTCCGCAAAGGACATCGTTCTCTGGGGAAGCCTGTCGCTCGGCCAGACGTTCTTCGTCGCCGGAGAAGTGGACGCAGTCCGGCTTGTGGTGATGCCGCTGGGCCAGGGCTCAGGCAGGGGCGTGTTCCCGGCCGGACATGACCCTGCCCTGTTGCAGCTCGTTGACGTGAACAGCTATGACCAAGGCTTGGTGGAGCTCAGCTACTCGGTGCGGCAACGGTGATGTGTCCTAAGTAAGCAGCGCCGGATCGATGAAATCCTCGCGTGGGTCCACCGTGGCGTCGGGATCTTTTGAGCGTGAAATTGCAGGGAGGCCCACGGCGACAGAACGAGGCGGAACGTCTCGAACGACCACCGCGTTAGCACCGATTGCAGAGTGCTCACCCACGATGACGGGACCCAGAACTTTAGCCCCGGAGCCGAGCATGACGTGGTTGCCGATAGTGGGATGCCGTTTAGTCTTACTGAGCGCCCGACCGCCCAATGTGACGCCTTGATACATGAGGACGTCGTCCCCGACTTCGGCCGTTTCCCCTACGACAATTCCCGTTCCATGGTCGATGAAAAGCCGCCGACCAATCGTGGCCCCGGGGTGAATCGAAATTCCGGTCAGTGCTTTCGTTGCTTGGGAAATCAATCGAGCCGGACCGCGCAGGTGCGGCTTCTGCCACATCGCGTGGGCCAGTCGATGGCTCCAAAGTGCGTGAACCCCTGAGTAGACAAGCGCCACCTCGAAGAGGCTTGTCGCCGCCGGGTCCTGGTTCTTGGCGGCGTGGAGATCTTCTTTCAGGAGCTCAAAAATATTCATGAAACGTGTACAGCCAGCGCAGCGTCGAAGAACGTGCGCTCCAGCCGCACTGCTTCCGCGAAGGTGGCGGCAACGCGCTCCCGTGCAGCGGCGTCAGCAGGCTCGACGGCGTCGAATTCGTCGCGTAGCCACGTGACCCATGCGTTGTACTCGGGGTTGTTGTGGAGGCGGATCCACTCGGCATGCTTTGCGTGGACGGGCCATTCGGTGGGGTCGCCGGCGCGGGCGGCCCAGTCTCCGTAGAGCCACTCCGCAACCAACAGCACTGCCAGGACCTCCGGATAGGAACGGGTGGCCAGGGCGCTGCGCATGAGGTTATCGAAATCGCGGGTGGCAGATCCGAGGACGGGCGCGGTCCGGTCAATCTCCTGAACATCCAGTTCGTTGAAGCAATCCTGGAAGTACGTATTCTCATCCGAAGCGAAAGCCCCGAGAACCCGGGCAAACACAAGCCGGGAAGGAAGCGAAGGTGCCGATGCCACAGCTTGGCCCAGGAGGGCGGTGAAGGCATCGCAGAACTGGTAATCCTGGACGAGATAGTCACGCAGGTCCTCATCGGAAAGGGACCCGTCCAGCAGCTGGTCCACGAACGGATGGTTGACGGCGGCGTCCCAGTCCTCGGCGTTCTGGTCCCTGAGTTCAATGGCAAAGCCCACGATGTTTCCTCCTGAAGTGTCGGCATTCGGAGCCTAGCAGCGTGCAGCGCTGCAGGGGCGGGCGTTACGCACTGGTGCCGCTACCAGTGCCAGCGTAGGCTCTGGCCATGACGAACGAGCACCCATCGAAGACAATCGTGGTTGGCTATGACGGATCCGAAGAATCAAACCGCGCCGTCCAGTGGGCCGCCAAACACGCGATCCTGCGGGACTGTTCCCTCCATGTGGTGCACTGTTCCCTGTGGGTTCTCGTGTCCAACAACTTGGGTCCCGTTCCAGGCGTTGCCGACAGCGGCTTGGAACGGGCCGCTCAAAAGGTCCTCGAGGAGGGGGCGACGCTCGCCAAGGAGACTGTCCCCGATCTGAAGGTTCACTCCACCTTGTTGCATGGGATGCCACGCGATCACCTTGCCCATGTTTCGGCGGGTGCAGAGATGTTGGTACTCGGAAGCCGGGGACTTGGCGGGTTCATGGGCTTGCTTGTGGGGTCCGTGAGCTTGGAGATGGCAGCAACTGCGGAGTGCCCGGTGGCAGTGATCCGGGCAGATGACCATCCGGAAGGTCCAGTGCTGCTTGCAGTTGATGACTCCGGATCACCGGCAGCCCTCGACGACGCCTGTCTTTTCGCGGTAGCAACTGGTGCCGACCTCATGATCGTCCACGTACTGCACGAACCGGAGGGGTACCGACGGTTGCGCGAGCCCGTGGAAGCTTACCCGGACGCTGAAGCCATGCTCGATTCCGTGCTGAGCCGGGCCCGCCACAAAGCACCCGGAATCACCGTGGCCGGGGAGCTGTTGGTGGATGCTTCATTCTCCCGGGCAGTGGTCAAGGCCTCACATGGGGCTCGCATCACGGTTGTAGGGACCAAAGGACATGGACTTATCAAGGGCACCATAGGCTCCACGGCTCACGCTGTGCTTCACCATGCCCACGGTCCTGTGCTGGTTTCCCGCCGCAGGGCCACCCCCGAGGACAGGTAGC
Source organism: Paenarthrobacter sp. (assembly GCA_031179305.1). GTDB lineage: Bacteria > Actinomycetota > Actinomycetes > Actinomycetales > Micrococcaceae > Arthrobacter. The sequence continues at coordinate 86,176 of JAPSHX010000015.1, forward strand.
CGCCACTTTGGAGGTCCTGGCAGGGACTCCCTCCGGCGACAGAGCAGATCTATGGTGGAGTCCATGGACAATCGGGCGGAAGTACGCGAATTTCTGATCTCCCGGCGGGCCCACGTGGCCCCGGAGCAGGTTGGGTTGCCCACCGGAACCAACCGCCGGGTCAAAGGGCTCCGCCGCAGCGAAGTGGCCACTCTTGCCGGGTTGAGCGTGGAGTACTACACCCGCTTGGAGCGGGGTGCCATCAGCGGCGCCTCACCGCAAGTACTGGAGAGTCTCGCCAGGGCGTTGAACCTGGATGACGCTGAGAGGGCGCATCTGTTCGATCTCGCGCACGCGGCCAGTCCTGTTGCCAGACCCCCACGGCGTCGGAACTCGAAATCGTACGTTCCACATGAGAGCCTGCAATGGGCGCTGGATGCTGTCACGGCCGGGCCCGCTTTTGTCCGGAATGGTCGCATGGACCTGTTAGCCGTGAATCCCTTGGCCCGGGCGTTTTACAAGGACTGCTACGACATGCCGGGCCAGACACCCAACATTGCCAGGTTCACGTTTCTGGATAATCGCGCGCATGAGTTCTACCCGGACTGGGACGCCTTTGCAGAGGTGACGGTTTCAATCCTTCGCACCGAGGCTGGACGCGACCCGCACAACAAGGAACTGCACGATCTTATTGGTGAACTGAGCACCCGCAGCGAGGAGTTCCGCACACGGTGGGGCGCGCACAACGTCCGCCACCACGGCACTGGGTTCAAGACGTTCAACCATCCGATCGTGGGCGAGATGACACTTGCGTACGAGGGCCTGGAAATGGCCGCGGAACCCGGATTGACCCTGACCATCTACGCAGCGGAACCCGGGTCGCCGTCGGCCGAGCGCCTTCAGCTGCTGGCCTCCTGGGCAGCCAGCGAATTCGGACAGGGCGTCCAGCCTCCGTCCGAGAAGACACGGACGGACAGCTGACTACTGCGGCTCACGACGGCGGCGCTGCCGCACGCTCTATCGTCGACGGCGGCGCTGCCGCACCCTCTACCGCCGACGGTCAGCGGCTGACTTCTACACGAACCTCTTGGCCCTCGAAGCGCGCAAGCTCTTCCGGCGTCGCGTTGTAGCGCCCCAAGTGAATGGTCTGGTCCGAGAATCCGATGCCCGAGGCGTTGTAGTAAAAACCGAGGTTCTCCCAAGGTACAAAGTAGATCAGATCGCCGTTCTCGGGATCAGATCCGGGCGACCCTTCATAGTGGAGGGGCCTGGGCAGGTCCGCGATCTTCTCCCGGCCAGCGAACTCTTCCACGGCGACGGTGAGTGGCAGCATGCTCAGAAAATCCCGGGTAGCGGGGTTGTCCTCTCCGATGGTCACATCCAACGACGTCGAGCCGGTGCTGAAGCGGACCACAGTGCCCATGACGCTGCCTGCAGCGGGGCTGGATGTCTCGCTGGTCGACGTCGGGGTAGCTTCACCGGTGGGAGATGGGCTGCAGCTGACGAGCGCCAACGCCAGCAACAGTACTCCGGAGCTGCGACGCTTCATGCCAAAGAACCTTCCTTCCGATCCTTGAGCATCAACACTGTGAGCGGCACGAAGTAGAGCGCGGCAATGCCTGTCCCCACCAGCACAGGACCCGTGGCTCCAAGCGCGGACTCCAGGGCGTAACCGGCGATCCACGATCCCACGGCCGTGCCGAGGTTGAACGCCGAGGTGCTGAGTGCTGAGGCGAAGGTGGGTGCGTGGCTGGCATAACGAACGGCTTTACCGATCAAGATCGGATTGGTGGCCATCCCGAAGAGTCCCAGCAGGAAGATCAGGACCACTGTCACTAAGGCGTGGTGGGAGAACAAGGAGAGAGCGCCCAACACCAGGAACGTCATGCCCGCTGAGATGAACAGTGCCGGATAGGGCTGGTGGGCGCCGAAATGACCTCCAAGATTAGAGCCGATGAACGCTCCCACGCCGTAAGCCACCAGAACCAACGGAACCACGGAAGCGGCCAGCCCCGTGTTCTCAGTAAGCAGCGGAGAGATGAAGCTGTAGGCAGCCAAGGATGATCCGCACACGATCGCGCAGCCCGCCAGGACAAGCCAGACCCTGGCGTCACGCATGCTGGCAAGCTCGGCCCGCACGGACGGAGCGGGCCCGGATTCCGGGCCCACCGAAACCAGCCGGTACACCACAACAGCTGCCGCCAGCGCAAGAACAGCCAAAGCCCAGAAAGGGCCACGCCAGCCGATAACTTGGCCTGCGAAGGCACCCAGCGGCGCACCAACCACATTGGCGAGCATGCCACCGCCAAGGACAACGCCCAGTGCTTTGGACGCTGAAGCCGCACCTGCGGCTTTTGCACCCACGACGGCGGCTACCGCCCAGAAAGCGCCAGTCGCCAGTGCCGTTACGAAACGAGCCACCAGGATCAGCGTGAAGTCGGAAGTAAGGGCGACAATCACATGGCCCAGAGCGAAGACCACCAGCGCGAGACTCAGCGTCAGTCGACGCGACAGCTTGAGGGTCAGAATGGACATGGTGGGGGTGCCGACGATCATGCCCACCGCGAAGACCGTGATCATGAGGCCAGCGCTTGCCACGGAAACACCAAGATCGCCCGCAATCTCAGGCAGAATGCCCGCAACTATGAACTCGGTGGTCCCCATGAGGAACACTCCGGCCGCCAGAACGTAGGTCACCAGTGGCAAACGCCGGGTCTTGGTGGAGGAAATGGTTGTGGTCATGACTTCAGAACATCAGGTTTAGAAAGTGTTAGGGAGACCCGCTTGAGGGAGGTCCTCCGAGGGACTCCTTCACTTGGCAAAAAGGTCATCGGGCCCCATTGGGATCACTGGCGTTATATTGTCGGTGGCTGCTGCCAGAGTTAGGGCATGGAGCGGATTGGGGATAAGCAGGCGGGCGCGGTGGTGGCGCTTGGGCGCGCTCCCGTGGTTGCGGATGCTGTTCAGCGCGGCGCGGTTCCAGTCAGCACTGGCGAGGTTCCGGCCAACACCGTGAGTGGGGACTTGATTGAGCAGTTGCGGGTTTGGAGGAGATGAAGTCGGCCATTACGGCGTTGCAGGCGCGGGTTGCTGTGGCTTTTGATCTTGCCCAGCGTGCCGAGCAGGCCGAGGCGGGGGTTCCAGCGGCGGAGCGTGGCCAAGGTGTGGGTGCGCAGGTGGCGTTGGCCCGGCGGGAGTCTCCGAATCGTGGGTCCCGGTTGTTGGGTTTGGCGAAGGCCCTTGTGCTGGAGATGCCGCGGACTTTGGCTGCTCTGAAGT
>JAPSHX010000057.1 GCA_031179305.1 Paenarthrobacter sp.
GGTCCCCGCCAGGCGCCGCATGCGGCCAACCACGTCATGGCTGGTCCACCCCTGCGGCTTGTCCACGATTATTAGTCCTGAACGGACCGGCCCGGAATTCACGCCTTTCAGTATATGGGGTTGGCCGTCAGGTCCTTTACCCCGGCGGCCCCAAGGACCTCAGTACTCCGTTTTGGCATCGAGTTGTTCCCAACTCCGGAAGGGCTCCTGCGAGGTCGGCACCACAATCTGCTCCACTGGCATGAGACTAAGATCTCCCCTGCCCTGGATGTAGTCGTAGAAGGCGGCGTCGTCGAAGCCGGCACGGGCAGCATCGTGGCGGTCGGCGGCAAAGTACACCCGGTCCAGCCGGGACCAGAGCGCAGCGGAGAGGCACAGCGGACACGGCTCGCAACTGCTGTAGAGGGAGCAGCCGGCCAGATTGAAGGTTCCGAGTTCGGCGCAGGCATGGCGGATGGCCACCACTTCCGCGTGCGCCGTCGGGTCATTGTTGGCGGTCACGCGGTTGCTGCCCTCGAAGACGCTTCCGTCCGGGGCCACCACAATCGCGCCGAAGGGCCCGCCTTCGGCACCGACGTTGCGCACGGCCAGGGCTACCGTCCGGGCCAGGTATTCGGCTACGCGATCAGCATCATTTTCCATGGTTTCCTTTAATCCTTTGATCGTTGACAGTGGGATGACGCAGGACTAACTTGACCCTACTGCTATCTGGGAAGCAGCCGTTGGGGAGCACCGAGGGCCGCCGGTGCTGTTGCCTCATAGGCATCACCATCTTCATCCAACAGGCCCCATTCGTGCCTGCCGGGCACGCCTGCCGGCCATGCACAGGAGCAATAGCTGTGAAAAACACCAAGTTATACATCGCCCTGCCCATCGTCCTTGGCATGGCTTTGACCTCCGGGATCAGCACAGCGAATGCATCGCACCGTGACGATCCGCGTCCGCGCCACGTCGAAACGCTCACGGTGGATCCCCCGCTGTTCTCGCCGTTGAGCCTGGCCACCGGCAGGCACAACACCGAGGTCTACGTCACGCAAAACTTTGCCGGGAGACTTGACCGCATCACGGACGACGGGGACCTGCGAAACGTTTACAAGACGACGAAGAAGGGAACGGAGGTCGGGGCGGTATCGCGCTTCCGCAACGCCTTGTATTTCATGGAGGGAACAGGTGCAGGCGAACACGATCCCGCGCCGAACGTCCAGGTGATCAAGTCCCGGTCCGATGACGGCAGGGTCCGCGACATCGCCGATGTAGCCAAGCATGAGGCCAAGCATAATCCGGACGGCAACGTTACCTACGGCTTCCGCCATATCGAGAACGAGAGCTGCCTCGACCAGATCAAGATGCCCATGGACCGCCCTGACAAGTACAAAGGCGGCGTGGACTCGCACGCTTATGCCACCGCGGTTAACCGGCGCAACATCTTTGTGGCCGATGCCGGAGCCAACGCAATATTCAGGATCAACAAAGAATCCGATCGGGTAAGGACCGTTGCCGTACTTCCCGCCACCAGGGTTAAAATCACCGAGGAACTCGCCAGGGATAAGAAACTGCCGGACTGTGTCATTGGTGAACGCTTGTACCTGGAGCCCGTACCTACCGACGTCGAAATCGGCGACGACGGCTGGCTGTACGTCAGCACGCTGCCCGGCGGAGCCGAGGACACCAGCTGGGGCGAACTCGGAGCCGTCTACAAGGTCCACCCGAGGACGGGAAAGAC
>JAPSHX010000058.1 GCA_031179305.1 Paenarthrobacter sp.
TGTACATGCTCACTCCAGATCGATGAAACGCCGCCGTCGCTCAGTTTCAGCTGCCCGCCGGCCAGCAGCGGGTGGAATTCCTCCACACGGACACCCAGCAGTTCCCGGAACGCGCCCGGGTAGCCGCCAAGCCGCACATGGTCCTTCTCGTCCACGATTCCGCTGAAGTAGCTCACCAGCACGGTTGCGCCGGCAGCAGCGGCAGCGGCAACGTTGGCAGCGGCTGCATCGGTGACCGAGTACAGTGTGCACACGAGGACGAGGTCGTAACCCTCAAGCGGGGCGGACGGGTGGACCATATCCACGGACACCCCACGCAGGAACAGCGACCGGTGGAAGGCACGCAGAAGGTCAAGGTACTTCACGTCCTGGCTCGGCTTGGAGTCGATTTCACTCGCCCACCAGGCCTCGTAGTCGAACACGATTGCCGCCCGTGATTCGACCCGCGACCCGCGCACCGGGGCCAGCCGCTTAAGGGCAGCGCCGAGGTCAACCACCTCACGCCACACCCGGGTATCCCGCCCGCCGTGCGGCACCATGGCCGAGTGAAACTTCTCCGAGCCCGCGAAGCTCTGCCGCCACTGGAAGAACATCACCGCGTCGGCCCCGCGTGCCACATGAGCCAGTGAGTTTCGCAGCATTTCCCCCGGCATTTTGGGCTGGTTGCGCGGCTGCCAGTTGACGGCCGACGTCGAATGTTCCATCAGGATCCATGGGTCACCTCCGGCAATGCCGCGGGTGAGGTCCGCGCTGAACGCCAGTTCAATCTGCCGTTCAGGATCCGCGGCCACAAGGTAGTGGTCGTTGGCAATAACGTCCAGGTTTTTGGCCCAGTCAAAGTAGTCCATGGACTTCGTGGCGCTGGAGGCCATCAGGTTGGTGGTGCAGGGGACCCCGGGAGTCACCTCGCGGAGGACGGCAACAAGATCACGGTAGAAATCCATGAGGGCCCAGGAGTTGAAGCGCTGGAAGTCCAGCTGCTGGCCCGGGTTCAGGGTGGACGGGGCAACCCCGGGCGGCAGGATCTCCTCAAAGGACCCGTAGTTCTGGGACCAGAAAGCCGTGCCCCAGGCCGCGTTGAGCGCCGCGATGCTTCCATAGCGCCGCTCAAGCCATGTACGGAAAGCGGCGGCGTCTTCTTCCCCGTAAAACTCTGAGATGTGGCAGCCCAGCTCGTTGTCCACATGCCAGAGCGCCAGGGCCGGATGGTCCTTGTAGCGCTCCGCCAGCACACGCGTGATGCCGCGTGCGTAGCGGCGGTAAACGGCCGACGACGGCGAGTAGTGCCGCCGCGAACCCGGTCCCAGCACGGTTCCGTCGGCCGTGACGGGCAGGATCTCCGGATGCTTCCGTACCAGCCAGGCCGGGGGAGCTGCCGTGGCAGTCGCCAGGGCCACCTTGACGCCGATACCGGCGAGGTTGTCCATCACCTCGTCCAGCCAGCCGAAATCGTATTTGCCCTCTTCGGGCTCCAGAAGTGCCCACGAAAAAATTGCAACACTGAGGAAGCTCACTCCTGCTTCCTGCATCAGCTCCAGGTCTTCCAGCCGGACGCTGACCGGCCACTGTTCGGGGTTGTAGTCGCCCCCGTAGGCAATACCTTCGATGTTGTTCCAGACGCTGGCCGGGCTGGAGGTTTCCTGCAAAGTCATGGGACTCCTTTGTCTGCTGGGAGGATGTAACTGGCTGGAAGATCAGATCTCTGGAAAACGCTTGCCCATTT
>JAPSHX010000059.1 GCA_031179305.1 Paenarthrobacter sp.
GTGTTGTGTGAGCTGTAGCGGAGGTGGCTGGCGGGGCGGGCTAGCTGCCCAGGCCCTTGGCCCAGTCGTAGGTCTCCAGGAACGGATCCGGCTCAACGGGTTCCGGCGAGGACCACACGGTGTCGATGAGTCCGTCAGCGTTGATCTTGCCGATGCGCGGGGTCTTGGTGATGTGGTTGTTCTCCCCGTTGACCGTCACGGTTCCTTCGGGTGCCTCGAAGCTCACGCCGTCCGCTGCCTCCTGGACCTTGTCGACGTCGAACGATCCGGCCTTCTCCACCATCGCCTTCCACAGGTACAGGGAGGTGTAGGCCGCTTCCATGGGATCGCTGGTGACGCGGTCAGCGCCGTACTTCGCCTTGAACGCGGCCACGAACCTGGTGTTGGCCGGGGTATCCAGCGTCTGGTAGTAATCCCACGCGGTCAGCTGGCCCTGGACGTTTTCCAGTCCGACGCCGGGGACTTCTTCCTCGGCGATGGACACCGACACCACGGGCATGGTGTCTGCGGTCAGTCCCACGCTCTTGTACTGGCGGAAGAAGGCCACGTTGCTGTCGCCGTTAAGGGTGTTGAAGACGGCGTCGGCTTTGGAGTCGCGGACCTTGTTGACGATGGTGGAGAACTCGGTGGAGCCCAGGGGTGCATATTCTTCCCCGAGGACCTCCATGCCCTTGGCCTTGGCGTAGGCCTGGATGATCTTGTTGGCCGTCCGCGGGAAAACGTAGTCGCTGCCTACCAGGAACAGTGACTTGGTGCCCTGCTCAGCCAGGTAGTCGAGGGCCGGGATGATCTGCTGGTTGGTGGTGGCCCCGGTGTAGAAGATGTTCTCGGATGCCTCGAGTCCCTCGTACTGCACCGGGTAGAACAGGAGGGCGTCGTTGGCTTCGAAGACCGGGAGCATGGCCTTCCGGCTCGACGAGGTCCAGCCGCCGAAGACCGCCGCAGTGCAGTCCTGCTGGATGAGCTTTCCGGCCCGCTCTGCGAACTTGGTTGGCTCGCTCGCGCCGTCCTCGCTGATCACGCTGAGCTGCTTGCCCAGGACACCGCCTGCGGCGTTGATTTCCTCGGCCGCCAGGGAGAGGGAATCGAAGACCGTGCTCTCACTGATGGCCATGGTGCCGGACAGCGAGTTGATGAAGCCCACCTTGACGCTGCTGCCCGAGGTGTCAACGCACGACGTTGCGGTGCTCGCGGTGGACCCGGCTGCTGCCGGATCAGAGATCTGGGAGCCGCATCCTGCGAGTGCCACTGCCACCAGGCCTGCTGCCACTGGAATAAGTGCGCGTTTCTTGGCCGAACCGTTCATTGTTTACCTGCTTCTTCCTCCGCCGCTGCTGGTATGCAGCGGCACGCCTCCAAGGTCATGGGGACACTGACCTATTGCGCTAAAGGTAGGAGCCGTATGTTTCAGGACGCGCAGCGGTTCGTTTCGGGGTGGTTTCCGAGTTACCGGTTTTACCGCGAAAAGGCGGCTGGCTCATGAAATTTCAGCAATCAGGCGCGAAAATCAGGGCCCGGAAAATTTACGACGCCGAAACAGGACGGCGTTGGTTCCTCGCGGACTGCAGCGGCTCGGGTCTTTAATCCCGGTAACGAACATGGCCCGGCTATCGACGTGGCCCGTCATCCCGGGCAGGGTGAAGCCATGCAAGCGCTGCAGCCGACAGACAGGTTCCGGTTTTCGGGCAGGTGCTTCGTCAAACCAACCCC
>JAPSHX010000040.1 GCA_031179305.1 Paenarthrobacter sp.
ACACTCAATCCGCACCCACCGGAGTTCTTACGGCTCCCGTGGTTCCCAAATCCAAGGGGCGCATCGTCGTCAACTGGATCACCTCCACCGACCACAAGACCATCGGGTACATGTACCTGATTGCGTCATTCGTGTTCTTCTGCCTTGGCGGCGTCATGGCGCTGCTGATCCGAGCCGAACTGTTCGAGCCCGGAATGCAGATCCTGCAGACCAAGGAGCAGTACAACCAGCTGTTCACGATGCACGGCACCGTGATGCTGCTGATGTTCGCCACCCCGCTGTTCGCAGGCTTCACGAACGTCATCATGCCGCTGCAGATCGGCGCTCCGGACGTCGCGTTCCCGCGGTTGAATGCGCTGGCTTTCTGGTTCTTCCTGTTCGGCTCCACCATCGCAACGTCCGGCTTCATCACCCCGCAGGGCGCAGCCTCGTTCGGCTGGTTCGCCTACACGCCGCTGTCCAACACAACGTTCACACCGGGCCTCGGCGGGGACCTGTGGGTGTTCGGCCTGGCGCTGTCCGGCTTCGGCACCATCCTCGGTGCGGTCAACTTCATCACCACCATCATCTGCATGCGTGCCCCCGGCATGACGATGTGGCGGATGCCGATCTTCACCTGGAACGCCCTGGTCACGTCCATCCTGGTGCTGATGGCCTTCCCGCCACTGGCTTCGGCGCTGTTCGCGCTGGGTGCGGACAGGAAATTCGGCGCGCACATCTTTGACCCCGCCAACGGCGGCGCCATCCTCTGGCAGCACCTGTTCTGGTTCTTCGGCCACCCCGAGGTGTACATCATCGCGCTGCCGTTCTTCGGCATCGTCTCCGAGATCCTGCCGGTCTTCAGCCGAAAACCCCTGTTCGGCTACAAGGGCATTGTGTACGCCACCATCGCCATCGCCGCCCTGTCCGTGACCGTGTGGGCACACCACATGTACGTCACCGGCGCGGTGCTGCTGCCGTTCTTCGCGTTTATGACCATGCTTATCGCGGTTCCCACGGGCGTGAAGTTCTTCAACTGGATCGGCACCATGTGGCGCGGCTCGCTGACCTTCGAGACGCCGATGCTGTGGAGCATCGGCTTCCTGATCACGTTCCTCTTCGGCGGCCTCACCGGCATCATCCTTGCTTCCCCGCCGCTGGACTTCCACGTCTCCGACTCCTACTTCGTGGTGGCGCACTTCCACTACGTGGTGTTTGGCACCGTGGTATTCGCGATGTTTGCCGGGTTCTACTTCTGGTGGCCCAAGTTCACCGGCAAGATGCTCAACGAACGCTTGGGCAAGATCCACTTCTGGCTCCTGTTCCTCGGCTTCCACGGCACCTTTCTCATCCAGCACTGGCTCGGGGTTGAGGGCATGCCGCGCCGTTACGCGGACTACCTGGTGGAGGATAACTTCACCTGGATGAACCAGTTCTCCACGGTTGCCTCGTTTGTCCTCGGTGCATCCCTGATCCCGTTCTTCTGGAACGTCTACATCACGTGGCGCAGCGCCGAAAAGGTGCAGGTTGATGACCCCTGGGGCTTTGGTGCCTCGCTCGAGTGGGCCACGTCCTGCCCGCCGCCGCGGCACAACTTCACCTCCCTGCCCCGGATCCGCTCCGAGCGTCCAGCCCTCGACCTGCACCACCCCGAGCTTCGACAGGTCCAGACCGTCGAGTCACCGGCTCCCGCAGCCCAGACGCTCGGTAACGCCGACCAGAAGGACACTGCACAGTGAAAATTGAGTCATGGATCTTTGGTTCCGGAGTCTTCTTCTTCGTACCGGTTTCGGTGATTTACGGTTTCCTCACCGACTGGGGTGAGTGGGTAGGTATCCTCGGAATCCTCCTGGTCGGCGGCCTCGCCGGCATGATCGGCGGATACCTTGGGTTCACCGGCAAGCGCGTCGGCCTTCGCCCTGAAGACCGCAGCGATGCCGAGATCCACGAGGGCGCCGGCGAGCAGGGGCACTTCAGCCCCTGGAGCTGGTGGCCGCTGGTCCTCGGCTTGGCGTGCGCTACTGGCTTCCTGGGCCTGGCGGTAGGCTTCTGGATCGTCTACATCGGAGCTGGCCTGGCTGTTGTTGCCCTTGTTGGCTGGGTCTACGAATACAGCCGCGGCGACCACGCCCACTAGGCACAAAGGAACAACGACGGCGGGCCCCACCTTTTGGTGGGGCCCGCCGTCGTTGTTCCTTGTGGCCGGCCGGGCTGGCGTGGCCGGGCCACTTCGCGCGGGTTGCCTTTGTAACGCCTTATTCCGAGCCTTGCGTCTCCAGCAGTTCGCCCAGGGTCCGGAGGGCGTCCTCGGCCTTCTCGCGGGTCAGGACACCGTTCAGGGCCGAATCCTCGATGCCCAGTTCCACCTCGCAGCCGTAGGGAAAGTCTGCTGTCATGACTTGAAGAAGGGACCGGGCATCCACGCTCCTGATGCCGGCCTTGGTGATGGTCACCGGAAGCCCTGTCTCAGTTACCGCCCTGACGAATACAGCGGCCGGACGCGCGTGCAGTCCGATCGGGGCCGTGACCACGGCCTTCTGTGTTGGCAACGGGACTCCTTGTTCATGACGGCCCCATCCGTCGGGTGGTGAAATTTTTCCTGTCCAAATATAGCGGCCCGTGTACCCGTCGTGCTAAATGCCGCCGGCTTGCGGCGATGGGTGGTCTAGACCTGCCCTAAAATGGCTAGGTGAACGCAAACCCAGGGGAGACCCATCGTGGCATCTAGCGCAGCGGCGATAGCCGGCGACATTGACCGGACCAGCGGGACTGCGATCTATGTCCAGCTGCGCGAGATACTCCGTACCTACATTGCCGAGTCGTGCCGGCCGGGTTCCGCGCTGCCCTCCGAACGTGACCTGGCGGAGCGCTTTGGGTTGGCGAGGATGACCGTGCGGCAGGCGATTGACGCGCTGGTAGGTGAGGAAGTCATCGAGCGCGTAGTGGGGCTCGGAACCTTCGTGCGCAGGCCCAAGCTGGACCTACAGGTGAAGCTGACCTCGTATAGCGAGGAGATGCAGCGCCGCGGCATGGTTCCCGCGGCCAAGGTACTGAGCTTCGAACAAATCGGCGCCAGCGCCTTCCTGGCCCGGGAGCTTCAGCTGGACGAGGGAACGCCGCTGGTCCGCTTTCGGCGCCTCCTGTTGGCGGACGGGGAGCCCATGAGCGTGGATGAGAACTTCATTCCAGCCCACCGTGTTCCCGGCCTTTTGGATGGAGAGCCGCCTACCTCGCTGTACAACGTGCTCAGCGAACAGTTCGGCCTCGTTATGGAGTGGGGTGAGGACATGATTGAGGCGACCGCGGCATCGCCGTCCACCGCCCGGTTGCTCAACGTCGAAGTCGGCTCGCCGTTACTCAAGATCCAGCGCCACGCCTTTGTTTCCCGCACCATGGTGGACTATTCCGTCTCCTATTACCGCGCCGACCGCTACAAGCTCTGGGTCCCGCTGCAACGCCCCGGCGCGCGGCGATCCCGCAACCACTAGGACGGCGGGGTCTTGTCCGGTTGCCCGCCCTGGTGGTGCGCTGCAACAGCCCCCTGGCGGCGGGGAGTGGACACACAAAAGGCCCGGTCCCTGTAGACCGGGCCTTCCGTGTTTGGAATGGAACTGCCTGCTTAGTGGCTCAGGCTTTTCGCTTCCTCGGGTGCTTCGACTGCCGCATGGCCGTGGCCGTGCGCTGCTTCAAGTTCGGCAGGAGTAGCGGGAGCCACACGGTCCTCGAAGAACCACCTGGAGAGGAAGGCGCGGCGCTTCTCCTTGCGGGTCACGACGCCGTGCTCGTTCGGTACTGCCGGCAGAACCTCAGGCGACTCAAAGCCCACGAGCCTGTAGCGCTTGTACTCGTCCAGCGGTGCGTGCACCTCGATGAACTCACCATGCGGGAGGCGGACGATACGTCCGGTCTCGCGTCCATGGAGGGCGATCTCGCGGTCCTTCCGCTGAAGGGCCAGGGCCACACGCTTGGTGACGATGAACGCAATGATCGGGCCGATGATGAACAGGGTGCGCAACCAGTAGGTGACGTCGTTGAGGGAGACGCCGAAGTGCGTTGCGATGAGGTCGGAACCTGCAGCTGCCCACATCACGCAGTACCAGACGAAACCTGCCATGCCGATCGCGGTGCGGGTCGGGGCGTTGCGGGGACGGTCCAGTACGTGGTGCTCCCGGTCGTCCTTGGTGATCCACCGCTCTATCCACGGGTACATAAACATCACCGTGAACAGAATGCCCGCGGGTACAAGGGCCGGGAGCAGGACGTTGAAGCTGAACACGTAACCGAACCAGACCTGCTCTACCTGCCAGTCTCCCAAGGTACCGGGCATCAGGCGCAGCGCGCCGTCAACAAATCCGATGTACCAGTCGGGCTGGGTACCGGCCGAGACGGGGGAGGGGTCGTAAGGACCGTAGTTCCAAATCGGGTTGATGGTGAAGAACCCGGCCATGAGGGCCAGGACGCCGAAGACGATGAAGAAGAATCCACCGGCCTTGGCTGCGTAGACAGGACCCAGCGGGTAACCCACAACGTTGTTGTCGTTGCGGCCCGGACCGGGGTACTGGGTGTGCTTGTGCACGACCACCATAAAGAGGTGCAGGACGATCATCAGCAGGATCAGTGCCGGTACGAGCAGGATGTGCAGCATGTACAGGCGTCCGATGATGGCAGTGCCCGGGAATTCTCCGCCGAAGAGGAAGAACGAGATGTACGTGCCAACAATCGGGATGGACTTGATCACGCCGTCGATGATGCGCAGCCCGTTGCCTGAGAGCAGGTCGTCGGGGAGCGAGTAGCCGGTGAAGCCAGCCGCCATGGCCAGGATCAGGAGGACGCCGCCGACAACCCAGTTCATTTCGCGGGGCTTGCGGAAAGCTCCGGTAAAGAAGACCCTCAGCATGTGCACGGCGATGGAGGCCACGAACAGCAGTGCTGCCCAGTGGTGGACCTGGCGCATGAAGAGCCCGCCACGGACGTCGAAGGAGATATCCAGCGACGAGTTGTACGCCACCGACATCTCGACCCCCTTGAGGGGGACGTACGAGCCGTCGTAGTGCGTCTCCGCCATGGACGGATCAAAGAAGAACGTCAGGAACGTGCCGGAGAGCAGCAGGATGACGAAAGAGTACAGCGCCACTTCGCCAAACATGAAGGACCAGTGGTCCGGGAAGACCTTGCGGCCGAATTCACGGAGGATTCCGGAACCGCCCACACGGGCATCGACGAAGTCGGTAAACCGGCCTGTCTTGGTTTTGGCGACGAAAGCGGGCTCAGCTGTTGATGCTGCGCTCATGCATATCACGCTCCCAGTAACTTGGTCCTACAGGTTCTTTGAAGTCGCTGGTAGCGACCAGGTAGCCCTCGTCGTCAACTGCGATGGGCAGCTGGGGGAGCGGCCGGCTGGCGGGGCCGAAGATCACCTTGCACTCTTGCGTGAGGTCAAAGGTGGACTGGTGGCACGGGCACAGCAGGTGGTGCGTCTGCTGCTCATAGAGAGCAACGGGGCAACCGACGTGGGTGCAGATTTTGGAGTAAGCAACGATGCCGTTGTATCCCCAGTCCTCGCGGCCCGCGGAGGGGTTCAGCGAGTCGGGATCCAGGCGCATGAGCAGCACAACGGCCTTGGCCTTCTCGTTGAGCTTGCCCTCGACAAGTTCGTTCAGGCCCTCCGGGATGACGTGGAAGGCTGAACCGATGGTGACGTCGGAGGCCTTGATGGGCGTTCCGTCAGGGTCACGGGCCAGACGCTTGAGTCTGCCGTCCGTGGGTGCCCACATGGTGTGGGCCAGCTTGTTGTCCGGGCGCGGTCCGAGGTCACCGAAAATGGCAACTGCAGGCAGCGGGGCAAGTGCAACCGCACCCAGCAGGGTGTTCCGGATCAGCGGACGGCGCTTAATGCCCGTCTCTTCCACGATGTCGTCAACGATGCGGACTGCAGCCTGGCGGTCCTCTTCGTAGCGGATGGCGTGGCGCTCTTCGGAGACTTCGTGGTCCGGCATGAGGGCCTTGGCCCAGTGCACGATGCCGGTACCGATGCCGAGCATCGCGAAGGCCGTTCCAAGACCCAGGAGCATGTTCTGGAGCCGGATGTTGCCGATAGTTGATTCACCGGGCCCCAGATCGATGGCAAAGTACGCCACCAGGAAGATCAGGGTTCCAACAACAGAGATGCCAAATAGTAAGGCGACCTGCCGTTCTGCCCGCTTTGCGGCCTTCGGGTCCGTGTCAGCCAGGCGCAAACGGTGCGGAGGAAGTCCAGGGTCCTGGAACTTCTCCACCTCATTCTGACCAGCCGTAGCTACGGTGCCCGAGTGGTTCGGACTGCCGTCACTATGGTTGCCCATAATTCGCCTCATCCTTCTCTCGTCCCGGCGGGTGCCGGGTTAGTTTCTAATATCAAACTGCTGACGGATCAGCAGAAGTTGTGCAGCTTCGCGGAGGTCCTAGGACGTCCGTGAGGTCAGCCAGATGGTAAAGGCGATGATGACGCCGAGACCTGCGATCCAGACGAACAGGCCTTCTGCCACAGGACCCAGGGATCCCAGCTCAGCGCCGCCGGGGGAGCCGTTGGTTTCGATCTGCTTCAGGAACGTAATGATGTCGCGCTTGCCTTCAGGGGTGATGTTGGAATCGCTGAAGACAGGCATGTTCTGCGGACCGGTGACCATGGCCTCGTAAATGTGCTTGCCTGACGTATCCGCCAACGCGGGCGCGAACTTACCGCGGGTCAGTGCACCGCCGGCAGCGGCAGCGTTGTGGCACATGGCGCAGTTGGTACGGAAGAGCTCGCCGCCGGCAGCTGCATCGCCGCCTTCCAGCAGGCTCTGCTCAGGGATTGCCGGGCCGGCACCCAGGGAAGCAACATAGGCTGCAAGCTGGTGGGTCTGCTGATCGTTGAACTGGACGGGCTTCTCCAGCGCCTGGGGGCCATTCATCTGCATGGGCATGCGGCCGGTTCCCACCTGGAAGTCAACAGATGCGGCGCCTACACCGACGAGGGACGGACCATCCTGGGAGCCACTCCCGCCCATGCCGTGGCACGTGGCGCAGTTGGCGGCGAAGAGCTTGCCGCCTTCTTCGACGTCATTGGCACTGAAAGTGCTAGTGGAAGCCTTGGCCTCGTTGACGGTGGTGGCCACGGCGTACAGCCCGCCGGTGATGAGGAGTCCCATCAGAAGCAGCGCGATTGCTGCCAGTGGGTGACGCCGCTTTTGCGAGAGTGCCTTCACGTGGTGGTTCCTTTATTCGATCCTGCGCCGGCTACGGAAGCCGCTACCTGAAATTCTGCCTCTTGTAGAAAAAGAATCAAAGCTGGCTACTTGAGTACGTAGATGACCAGGAAGAGGCCGATCCAGACGACATCCACAAAGTGCCAGTAGTACGAGGTGACGATC
>JAPSHX010000016.1:0-23834 GCA_031179305.1 Paenarthrobacter sp.
AGGTGGTGAGGGATCCGGGCGGGAACACCCTGGTCAAGACCAAACCTGCAACTCTGCCCGAAGCTGTGGTCTCCACCGGAGGGCTGCTCGAAGTGAGCGGCACCCCGGTGAGCTCAGAGTTCATCCCCGAACCCGACGTCGTCGTTGAACCCGACGCGGCCCCGACCGCAACCAGGCCGGACATGGCTCAACCGTTCGCAGAAGCTACGGCGGACATCTATTCACGGTCGTTCGCGTGGAAAAAGACCTTCAAGTCCGAGTCGAAGTCGCCGAACCTGACCGGCACCGGCTCGCTGACCGTTGAGTCGTCCATCAAGGCATCGGCGAAAGCCAAAATGACACTTGAGACAGGATTCTTGAGTCTGAAAGAGGCCTCAGTGGTGGTGACACCGTCCACGAGCGCGTCCCACTCGATCAAGGTCGGAGGCACTCTGGAGGGCGAGATCAGTGCCCCGCTCGGCGAGTTGAACTCGGTTTTCACGTTCATGGCCGGGCCCGTACCGGTGGTGGTGACCACGGAGCTGGGAGTTGCGGCCAACCTCACCGTTGAAGGGGCAGCTCAGATCGCTTTCACTTCCTCCCAAACTGTTTCCAGTGACCACGGCTTCAAGTACCGCGATGGTTCCTTCAATCTGATCAACACCAAACCAAGCTCAAACGGAGTACAAAACACAGTCAAAGCCTCCGCCTCGCTGACCGCGAAAGCCTCATTGGACTTTGACGCCAAGGTCAAGCTCTACGGCATCGTCGGTATTACTTTTGGCGCAGGACCTTTTGTCTCCGCTGCGATAGAAGTGACAAACTCCGGCGAAGGTTTCCAGTGGTCCTGCCCGATAGAGCTGGGCTTCGCAGCAAGGCTCGGCATTGCGGCGGGCATCAACATCATGGGCATCAATTTGGGTGAATGGACGGACACCACCACCACTGGCTGGACACTCCACGTCGCCAACCCGTGTGAGGGCAAACCGGTAGTGGCCCCCGAACCAGACCCGGAACCCACGCCCACCCCGACACCCACGCCAACTTCAACCCCAACCTCAACCCCGGGCACGATCGATCTGGTACATCTGACTCCGGGGGGAACGCCTGGTTCTGGTATGCCGTTCGCTCCCGTGGTTTCAGCAGATGGTCGATACGTAGCCTTCGTGTCCGCTTCTGCCGATCTGGCGCCGGGCATGGATAGCAATGACCAGGAGGATTTGTTTGTTCGCGACATGGTGACAGGGGCAGTGCAGCTGATTTCAGCCACGCCCGCAGGAAATGCAGCCAACGCATGGTCCCATGAACCCTCGATTTCCGCTGACGGACGGTTCGTGGTCTTCACTTCCAGTGCGTCCAACCTGGTAGCTGGAGACACCAATGGCGTCGATGACGTATTCATCCGTGATCTTGAAGCCGGTATTACAACGCTGGTATCCGTGACGCCTAATGGGGCAACAGGGAGCGGGCGATCGTACCAAGGTTCAGTATCCGCTGACGGTCGGTTTGTTGCATTTACTTCGAATGTCGGATCTTTAGTGAGCGGAGACACCAACAATTCAGCGGACGTTTTTGTCCGCGACATGAATCTTGGTTCCACCGTTCTGGTTTCTGCCACCTCGGCAGGTACGGTCGGAAATGGCAGCTCCTCCGGTGCAAACATTTCGGCTGACGGGCGTCATGTGGCGTTTAGCTCAACCGCTTCCGGCATGACCCCCCACGCAACAAACAAGATTGGCAACCTGTTCGTACGCAATCTGGCGGCCCAAACCACGCAGCTCGTCTCCGTCTCCGGTGAGGGTCACGCGGGGGACAACCTCTCACACAGCCCTTCGATGTCCGCCGACGGCCGATTCATTGCGTTTGGTTCGTACGCGTCCAATTTGGTCCCGGGAAAGCCTGGAGCGACGAATGGTGTCTTGTTGCGGGACATGACTTCTGGAACTACCAGCCTTGTTTCAGTTCCCCCATCAGGAAATGGCTGGTCTCATAGCCCATCCATCTCCGGGGACGGTCGTTTTGTCTCGTTCATCTCGCTCGGAATCGACATGATCACGGGAGAGGAACGCGAAGCAGAAGATGTCTATGTCCGTGACATGACCACAGGAATCACGAAACTGGTGAGCGTAACACCGTCCGGTGCTTCACTTGACGAGTGGCACATCATGCAATCGATCTCAGGCGACGGGCGATTCGTGGTGTTTTCGGTGTTCGGGCAGGACCTGCTACCTCCCGACCAGCCGCCCGGAGTTGGCGTGTTCCGGTCGATGATCGCTTGACCTCAGTCCATACGGAGCCCTGCGCCGAGTTGCCCGCTCCAAGAACCCGCTACGCTGAAAGCTGCCCTTTTCGTCCTAACACCGGAGTGTCGTGCGAGTTGTAGTCCTGGGAGATATTGGTCAGCCCGTCTATCACGTGGGCGACGAAGCCATGACCCATGCAGTGGTGGACGAACTACGCGCCAGGGGAGTCTCCGACATCGTCCTGCTGTCCCGGGATCCGGAGCAGAGCACCCGAATCTTCGGCACTTCCTCGGTGAAGACACTCGAATTCCCGTGGCCTCCGCATCGGCGCGAGACGTACCTGCGGGAAATCCGGGCCGTCCTCGCCGGCGACATGACTGCCCTCCCCGCTGAGGATCAGGTCCACGCGCTCATCGAGACCATGAAGACCTGCGACGGCGTGGTGATCGCCGGCGGCGGGAACATGACCTCGCCTTATGGTTGGCTGCTCTACGAGCGGGCAGCTGTGGGGGCCATTGCCAACGCCTTGGGTAAGCCGCTCGTCATTTCCGGACAGACTGTAGGGCCCGTCCTTACGGGACCCGACTACGACACAGTGGTAGAGCTTTTCCGATCAGCGACGCTCGCTAGCGTCCGCGAGCAAACCTCGTGGGAGCTGATGCGGAACGCGGAGGTTCCGGCGGGGTTGACGCTCGACGACGCGAGCTTCCTTGAGGTCGACGACGCCCCTGCAACGGGTATCGAATCGGACCAAACCACCTACAAACCCCAACCGGACCGACCCTTCCTGGTGGCCACTTTCGCACCCGGTACCGGCGCCATGGATAGGGACGCTTTCAACCAGCGCATCGCTGAGGTGCTGGACAGAATCGCCGACGCCGGGAACTTGGACGTTGTGATGATCCCCCACATGTCCCACCCGGGCGAGGCGGACATCGACA
Source organism: Paenarthrobacter sp. (assembly GCA_031179305.1). GTDB lineage: Bacteria > Actinomycetota > Actinomycetes > Actinomycetales > Micrococcaceae > Arthrobacter. The sequence goes on from JAPSHX010000016.1 coordinate 3,164, forward strand.
TCGAAACCCACCAGGACATTCGGCAGAGGATGCACACGGAGAACGTGGTGGTCTGCGGGCAGCTGTCCGCAGAGGAATCCGCCTCGCTGACCATGCAGGCCTCGTTTGTGGTGGCGAGCCGGTACCACCCGGTTGTCTTCGCTCTGTCCGCAGGCGTCCCTTGCCTGGGTGTCGCCGTGGATTACTACGGCGAGGTCCGCATCGGCGGCGCATTGGCCAACTGGGGCCTCGGCCACACCATGCGTTCCTTGCGGCACCTGGACACTCCGGAATTCGATACCTACGTCGATCAGTTGTGGGCCCGCCGCGATGACATCCGTGCCTACCTGAAGCAACTCAGCCCGACGCAAGGCGAGTTCCAACGCGCCTGGTGGGACGCCGTCGTAGAGACCCTGGAGGGGGCCCGACCCGAGGCGCCGGTCCTTGTCAGCCCGGAACCGGCATTCCTTGAACTCGCATCCGGTGAGCATCAGTCCGTGGCCAAGCTGACGGCCAACAATGAACTGCACATCGGCCACCAGTCTGTAGAGCTCTTCGGACTGACGCACGTCTTGGAAGACATCCGTGGAAACCTCGGCGAGGTGGAAGCGGAGCGGGACCGACTGCGGGGCGAACTGAACGTAATTACTGAAGCGCTCGCAGCAAGGGAGTCCGAGCGCGAGCAACTCCAGCACGAGCTTCAGTCGCTGAAGTCCTCATTGCTGGTGCGTGCTGGCCGAAAGCTCAGGCTGCTCCGGCGCTAAGGAACATCCGCCAGCCTTCCAGCGTTCGTACGGGTTCCGTGGGTAGAGTAGAGGCCTGAACATCGCCGGATTGCAGTGGATACGGAGCACGAATTGTCAGCTTGGCTAGAACTCGGACCGGACAACTACGTCTTGGAAACCGAGGGATCGTTACTCAACACCGGACTTGTGGTGGGCTCTGAGCTCGCCATGGTCATCGACACCGGCTGCGGTCCGCGCCAAGGCCGCGAGATCCTCGCTGCAGTCCGCGAAAAGACCCAGCTTCCGCTGGTGGTGGTGAACACCCACGCGCACTACGACCACTTCTTCGGCAACGCCGTATTTGCCGACGACGGCGTCACGGAGTTTTGGGCGCACGCCAACTGTGCGGCAACCATCGAACGCGACGCCGACAACCAGCGACGCTTCGTGGCCACCAACGAACCTGAGATGGCAGCGGGGGAGGGCGACGCCGTCGACATCGTTGTCCCAAACGCCCTCGTCCACGACCAGCCTGTCCTAGTGGACCTTGGCGGCATCACCGCCACCCTCTTCTACCTGGGACGCGCGCACACCGACGGCGACCTCCTTGTTGGCACCAGCTCCACGCTGTATGTGGGGGACTTGGTTGAACAGGGCGCGCATCCGTCGTTCGAGGATTCGTATCCGGAGGAGTGGGCGGACGCGCTGCGGCACATCTCGGCCCTGCGCCACCGCTACGAGTTCCTGGTCCCCGGCCACGGCAAGCCCGTCAGTGATGAGTTCGTGAAGACCATGGCGGACACCATGAGCACCGCGGTCCGGCAGGCAACGCAGTCCATTCGCGACATGCCTTCGGATGCCACCAAGGCCATTCCTGTGCTGCCATACGGACCGGAACAATCCCGTTGGTTTATCAAGAGGCTTCAGGAAACCAATGCCCAAGGACGTTCGTCATTGGGTACCCCGGATTTTGGACCCGATAAGACTGGTTCATACCCTTCTTAAACAAGGTTCCTTACAAATTTGTCATCTTGTTTACTCTCAGGCATGGACTAATGGCTTAGTCCCGTCCTAGGATGAAGGCGACCATTGGTTCGCGACTACCTGGGGGTGTCGAGATGAAGGGTTCACGCGTTTTCCCGCGTGCTACCAGCATTCTCCGCTCTGTCATGGTCGCGGGCGCCGGTACCGCGATCTGGATGGCCCTCTCCGCTTCGGCCGCGAGTGCAGACACTGGAACCTCCGACAAAACCCTTTTGGGCAGTGTCGCGTCCTCCAGTTCCATCAACATTCCGGTGCCGAACGTGCCCTTGCCAAACCTGGTCAAAGGAATAGTTCCGACCCAGCAGATCAACGTTCACGTGCCCGCCGTGACGCCCATCGTGGAGCATGTCGGCGGCACCGTTGATCACGTGGTTGCCGAGGTTCCGGTAGTCAACCAAGTGGTTCCCTCGAACACTGCCGGAACTGTGGTGAACACCGTCGTGGTTCCGGCCACTGACACCGTGGACCACACGGTTAACGTTGTCGCTCCGCCAGTGAATCAGGTTCTGGAACCCGCTCGTTTGGAACCCGTCACAGAAGTGGTAAACCCGATCGTGGAACCGATTGTCGGCGTGGTGGATACCGTTTTGGCGCCCGTCGAAGCCATCGTTCCGCCGGTTACAGTTCCGCCTGTTAGCCTCCCGCCCCTGGCCGTGCCGCCTGTTGCTGCGCCGCCGGTTGTTGACCCCGGGACCTCGCCGGTGGGCAGGATCCCGAGCGTGCCAGGCAACGACGATTCGGTAGTCCCCGCTACGGCGGACGCTGACGCTTTGGTGATTACCGCCGTCGTAAGTTCAGCGGACGCAACGCTTCCGGAACCCAGCAAACTGGACGTCCACGCGAACCATTCAGGGGTGGCCGCTGATGCTTCAGCGTTGCTGACACCCACCCGCAATTTTGGTCCTACAGGGATCACCGCGGTGCTCGGCGGCGCCTCCTCAGCCACCGATCCCGTATCGCCCTCAAGGTTGCCCACTGACCCTGCGACCCCACCCGCCGGCCTCGCGGGAGCCGGTTCCGGCAACTCCCAAAACGGTCCGCCCAGCCCGGCAGCCGCCTTCCTTCACGACGCCCTGATCATTCCCGTAGACGCTCTTCCCGGCCTTGAATCGGCCAATGCTGAACAACATCCCAAGCCGGTGTGTTTCGACCCCGGCTCCTCTCCTGACTAGTTCCCCAGCCGGCCGCGCAGCACTTCGCGGCAGACGGTCATTCGGGCGATCCGTCACTCGGACGTCCTTGGGAACAAGGCCTTCAGGAGAGAATCACAATGAACACGACCATACGCAAGTGCCTGATTGGCACATGCTTTGCCGGGGGCATGATCGTCCTCAGCGCTACTGCGGCAAACGCCGCGGACACCACCAGCGGCAAGGACGGACTCCTTTCCGGAACGCAGGTGGTAGCGCCAGTAACAGCGCCGGTCAGCCTCGGCGGAACATCACTTGGACTGTTGGGGGATTCAGCAGCTACGACGTCCGCGCCGGCACCTGCTGCAGGTTCAGGGTCCGCTACAGCGCCGGCCGCCAGCACCAACGGCTCCAACAGCATCGGCTCCGGAACGCAGGTAGTTGCTCCGGTAACGGTGCCCATAAACCTGGGCTCGTCGTCAGTGGGTCTGCTGGGGGGCTCCACTGCGGCGAGCTCAGCCACACCTGCCGCTCCCGTTTCATCTCCAGGTTCGACGCCGGCAGCCAGCACCAGCGGCTCCGATGGTATCGCTTCGGGAACCCAGGTTGTAGCACCGGTGACGATCCCCATCACGGTGGGGTCGACGTCGGCCGGTGTACTTGGCGACTCAGCTGCCACATCGGCAGCACCAGCACCAGCTCCTGCTCCGGCCCAAACGCCGGCACAGGCAACAACGTCGGGGGGAGAGGGTATCGCGTCCGGCGCTCAGGTAGTGGCTCCGATTTCGGTCCCTGTTAACATCGGAGCCACTGCCGTGGGTGTCGGCGGGGACTCTTCGGCCACGAACGCCGGCACCGGTTCTTCTGGAACTTCGGCTCCGGCTACGTCGGGTGCTTCCACTTCGGGTTCGGATGGTGTTGCTTCGGGAACTCAGGTAGTTGCTCCGATTACTGCCCCGGTCAACGTTGGCTCGACCTCGGCTGGGTTGTTGGGTGACTCTTCGGCCACGAACGCCGGCACCGGTTCTTCTGGAACTTCGGCTCCGGCTACGTCGGGTGCTTCCACCTCCGGTTCGGATGGTGTTGCTTCGGGAACTCAGGTAGTTGCTCCGATTACTGCCCCGGTCAACGTTGGCTCGACCTCGGCTGGGTTGTTGGGTGACTCTTCGGCCACGAACGCCGGCACCGGTTCTTCCGGAACTTCGGCTCCGGCTACGTCGGGTGCTTCCACCTCCGGTTCAGATGGGATCGGTTCGGGAACTCAGGTAGTTGCTCCGATTACAGCGCCGGTCAACGTTGGTTCCACCTCGGCTGGTCTGTTGGGTGACTCTTCTGCCGAGAACACCGGCACCACCGGCGGCACTGCCCCGACGGGTACGACGCCTGGCAGCACCACTTCAGGCAACGGAGGACTTCTCTCCGGCACTCAGCTGGTCATCCCGATCACTGCTCCTGTCACCGTTGGTTCCACCTCCGTGGGAATTGGTGGGGGCTCAATCGGTACCGTGAACCCGCCGGTTGTTACTCCTCCGGTCGTGAACCCGCCCGTTGTGAACCCTCCGGTTGTTACTCCTCCGGTTGTGAACCCTCCCGTAGTGAACCCGCCGGTTGTTACTCCCCCGGTTGTGAACCCGCCTGCCGTCAACCCGCCTGCTGGTGGTGGCCTTAACGCTGGTGGGGAAACGGGCGTCAACACTCCGGCCGCTGGCTCAACCGGCACGACTGTCGGCGTACAAGCCAGCACAGTCGTCGGCACCCAGACCGGCACCGTAGCGACCGCTGGTAACACTCAGGGTGCATTGACCGCGGCAGTCTCCACCGCCGTCGGAAGCGCTAACACCTTGGCCAACACGGGACTGAACGGTAACTGGGTTCTCTGGGCAGGCGCCATGCTTCTGATGGGGTTGGTGCTCGCAGCAGCAGGTCGCCGGAAGGCAGCAGCTAACCTCCGCTAAACCAGGGAAGTAATCTCACTGCGCATGTAGTTGTTGCGGTTCCGGATTCCCGGAGCCGCAACAACTGCGACCAAATAGCAGACTCGAGCGCACCCGTACCCGTCGATCGCCCCGGTTACCTCTGGTGCGATTGGCGTGAACTGGTGCGGGTCTGACCACGAAGGGGAGCGCGGGGCGGCAACGGGTGCGCAGCACGGAAAACGATGCGAGCCAGCCAGCCCTCAGCCACTCGGCGACGACGGTCATAGGATGAAAGGGATGACCACCACCCAAGCAGACAAAAACTTCAGCCTCCGAAGCGTCGCGCTGCCGGCTTTCGGGCCAGCTGTGCTTTTCTGTCTCGGTGAGGGGGCTGTCCTCCCGGTCATCGCGCTCTCAGCCCGCGACCTCGGCGCATCGGTGGCTGTATCGGCGTTGATCGTGACCCTGATCGGTCTGGGCTCCTGGTTCTTCAACATCCCGGCGTCGATCATCACCGAGAAGTTCGGCGAACGGTGGTCGATCGTCGGAGCGGGTGCTGTGGGCGCCATTGCCCTCGGCGCGGCAGCCTTCGCCCCGCAAATGGAACACGGACTCTGGTTGTTGGCCGCCTCCATGACCTTGGTCGGTATGTCGGCCAGCGTCTTCAACCTCGCGCGGCAAAAGTTCCTCACCGAGGCTGTCCCTGTCATGTTCCGAGCCCGAGCCCTCTCAACTTTGGGCGGCGTCACTCGGATCGGCCTCTTCATCGGGCCATTCGTGGGCGCCGGAGTGATGCATTTCGCCGGAATCAGCGGCGCGTACTGGGTGGGCTTCGGGGGCATGATGGCTGCCGCTGCCTTGTCGCTCACCATCCCGGATCTAGTCGCCCCGAAAGCGTCCGACGGCGGTCCGCGACCTCCGGCGTCCACCTTGCGGAGCGTTGCGGTTTCCCATGCCGGAGTGTTCCTGACGGTTGGCTTCGGCATCCTCCTGCTGAGCGCGTTGCGTGCATCCCGACAGGTGGTCATCCCGCTGTGGGCCGACCACCTGGGACTCGATGCCACTCATGCGTCGTTGATCTTCGGCTTGTCCGGGGCGATCGACATGCTGGTGTTTTACCCCGCCGGGAAGCTCATGGATAAGAAGGGGCGGCAATGGGTGGCCATTCCGTCCACCGTGATCATGGGGGCGGCGCTGATTCTAGTGCCGTTCACGGCCGGATTTGTCCCGCTTCTCCTTGTGGCCTTGTTGATCGGTTTCGGCAACGGAATCAGTTCAGGGCTCATCATGACGCTGGGTGCTGATTTTTCGCCGGACAACGGGCGGAGTCATTTCCTGGGGATATGGCGATTCATGGCCGACTCCGGTGCCACAGGCGGACCCGTGCTCTTGTCCGGGCTGACGGCTGCAATCTCGTTGTCGGCGGGCGTCTGGGCCACAGGTGTGCTGGGGTTCGCAGCGGCAGTGGTGTTCGCCGTCGCAATTCCGCGGCTCAAGCACCGGCGTAACTATTAGCTTTTCGAGGGTGGCTTGGTCCCAAGCGGGGGATGACTCACAGGCAATTCGCAGGAAAATCCAAACTGTGGCTAAACTCATGCTAGCCGCACGCTTGCGGCCATTTTTCCGCGCTCTTGGGGGCGTCTGAGCAGAGGGCGCTGTTTTTATGCAGATCCGACGGAGAGCCAGTGTGCGCTCTCAAGTAATTATTGCGGGCGTCATCGCCCTGGTTGGAGCCGCCCTCCCGGCGCTCCCGGCTGTAGCCGATGAAACGCCGGTGCCTGTCCCGAGCGCAGCACCGCGGCCCATGTCCACCGACTCCTCGGTTCTCCCGACGGATCAATTCATCGTGAAGTTCAAGGAACGCGCCAGCATCCAATCACTGGATCGGAAGTCGTCCCTGAATCGCGCCGCTGGAACAATTGGTGTCCCTGTCCAAGCCGTGCGCACCCTGACAACGGGTGAAGAAGTAGTGAAAACGGACGAGAAACTCGGTGCTGAGAAAGCCAATGAGCTGGTTTCCGCACTGGCCGCGGACCCCAGCGTTGAGTACGCCGAACCCGACGTCATCATGAGGCCATTCGCTACGCCGCCCAACGATCCGTTGTACTCATACCAATGGGCACACAGCAGCGCCGCCAGTGGCGGGATGCGTGTCCTTGGGGCATGGGACGTAACTCAAGGGGCCGGGAGTGTGGTGGCGGTTATCGATACCGGCATCACCTACCACACGGACCTGAACGCCAACATTTTGCCTGGCTTTGACATGATCCATGATCCTCTGGTCGCGGGCGACTCGAACGGACGCGATTCGAACCCGGCCGACGAGGGCGACGCCACCTACTACGGTGAGTGCGAGCCCGGGTGGCCCGGGTATCCTTCTTCGTGGCACGGGACGCATGTGGCTGGTCTTGTGGCCGCTGTTGCAGGAAACAACAAGGGCGTGGCAGGCGTGGCTCCCAAGGCAAAAGTTGTTCCTGTGCGCGCGCTGGGCATCTGTGGCGGATATGCCTCCGACATCGCAGACTCGATCGTTTGGGCGGCGGGCGGAACTGTGGCAGGAGTCCCTGCCAACGCAAATCCGGCGAACGTCATTAACCTGAGCCTGGGCGGCCTTGCGACTTGCTCCACCGTTTACCAAAAAGCCACAGACTTTGCCCGAAGCCAGGGCGCATCGGTGGTGGTGGCTGCAGGCAATGAGGGCATCGACGCATCAAAGGTCAGCCCCGCCAACTGCAAGAACGTGCTGGTGGTTGGTGCGAGCACCCGCAACGGACTCAAGGCGTCGTACTCCAACTTCGGCATAAATGTGGATGTCGCAGCTCCCGGCGGAGACATGACCAGCGAAGGTACCGACGGAATTTTGTCCACACTCAACAACGGCTTGGACGTTCCTAACGCCGAGGGCTACTCCTTCATGGAGGGAAGTTCCATGGCCGCTCCCCAGGTGGCCGCCGCAGCAGCCATGATGTACTCCACTCTGCCTGCCCTGACGCCCGCTGATGTTGAGCAGAGGCTAAAGGCCTCGGCTCGGCCGATCAACGGCTGTGGCTGCGGTGCCGGTTTGGTTGACGCTAACGCCACTCTCACCAAGGTGGCTGCCGAGGCTGCGCCAATCACGGCGGGCACTCCCACAATTTCCGGTGAGGCTGCTGTTGGCATGTTGTTGACTGCTGAACCTGGCAGCTGGGGTAACACCTACGAAGCCGACTGGAAGTATCAATGGAACCGGTGGGGGACACCCATCACCGGAGCAACCGGCGACGGTTACTGGTTAACAGAGGATGATCACCAAGCCACCATCACGGTCACTGTCACTGCCACCAAGAGGTTCGTACCGGCCGTCTCCGCAACCTCGGAGCCGACAGCTCAAGTGGCTCCCGGAACCTTGTTTGGCACCGTGCCTGTTATCACAGGCTCGGCCTACGAGGGAAGCACCCTAACGGCCGACCCGGGCATCTGGGGCCCGGCTCCCGTGGACTTGACCTATCGGTGGACCCGCAACAAACCAGGCACCACCGGAGAGCACGTATCCAGCGCGCCTAGTTACACCCTGACGAGTGAAGACATCGGCAGCACACTCTCAGTGCACGTCATGGGATCCAAAACCCCTTACTCTCTGTTGGAGATGTCCAGCCAGCCGACAGCTGTTGTAGTTGCCTCTGACAAGGCTGTTACGCCTGAAGCCGTAGTGTTCACCGAAGCTCCGTACATGGGCAACGATCGCTACACTATTCCGGAGTCAGAGACCATGGACTACCAGGTAGATGGCAAAACGCTCCAAGCCGGAACTCACCCTGCTCGAGGACAGGCCAAAATTACGGCCGTTCCGAAGAGCGGTTATGCAGTGCTCAACGGGGCGACTTCAGAGTGGAAGGCCTACTTCAGCGCAAAGGGACCTGAATTTACGGCACCTGCTGTATCACCCTTCCGGGACGTGACGACCACCCAGCAGTTCTATAAGGAAATGTCCTGGCTTGCAGACCGCAAGATCTCTACCGGTTGGGTAGAGGCGGACAAATCCGTCTCGTACCGGCCGGTGACTCCCATCAACCGTGACGCAATGGCAGCATTCCTTTACCGTGCGGCCGGCTCGCCGGACTACACACCTCCCGCGCAATCCCCCTTCAAGGACGTTGCAACCACGCAGCAGTTCTACAAGGAGATGGCATGGTTGGCAGAAACCGGCATTTCATCCGGATGGACTGAAAACGGGGCGCGTTACTACAAACCGCTGACCCCCATTAAACGCGACGCGATGGCTGCCTTCCTATATAGGTTGGTCAACAAGCCCGACTATGAAGCACCGATGAATCCACCTTTCAAGGACCTCGATTCAGGCCAGCTGTTCTACAAGGAAATGGTCTGGATGAGCGTTGCGGGGATTTCCTCTGGCTGGCAGTTGGGGGAGAACAACTACTGGTACCAGCCGATGGAGCCCATCAATCGCGACGCCATGGCAGCATTCCTGTACCGCATGCCATAGCTGTTCGTTTGGGGGCGCTGCTTGGTGCCCCTCTTTGAACCAACGACGGCCGCCGAACAATCTGAGCAGGTTGTTCGGCGGCCGTTTGGCTTTCAAAGATGGTCAGGAAGCCACGGATCCCGATGAAACAATCCGCGGAGTCTTCCACGCCCGGTCGGGAACTTTGCCGATACCAGAGCCACGGCGATCATCAGCAGCACGAGCCCCCACGTGGCATTCGCTACGTCCAGCGCCGACCGCATGACCACGAACGGCGGGATGATGGCCAGGACAGTTCCGGCAACGATGCGCCACATAGCAGGCCGGACTGCACCGGGGGCCAGCGCAGTGCCGGCGAGCTCCAACCGGACCAGCGGGGTGGAGACCAGCAGCACCATCGCCCACGCGGCCACATAAAACAGTGGCCGGCTGAGCCACCACTCGGTGCCTGCGGGTTCGGGGAACGGAAGGCGAAGGACCAACGCAATCCCAAACATCGCGATGATCAACGGCAGGTGCCACAAGTAGATGGTCATTGCCCGGCTGCCCACCACGAACATCACCTTCTGTACCCAGCCGACGCGGACGCACCGCTGCAGCACCGGATAGACGGCTTTCACCAAAAGAATGTGGGCCAGCCCCACCAGGATCAGCGGGAACATGGGCGGGTTCTGGCTGGTCAGCATGTCCACGGGATAGGGGCCGGCATACGTCAGCGGAACCATCGCGGCGTAGCAGCCGCCAGCGGCGAGAATGAGCTTCCACTTGGCGAAGCGGTCAAAGAAGCCGTCGGCATAGAAAAACCCCAGCTGCTGCAGTAGACCCCACACGAACACCATATTCAGTAGGCCAATCGGGTTCGAATCGAAGCCCCACGGGTTGCGCTCCAAACCCAAACGAAGAACATCGACGACGACGGCGCCCGCAGCCAGCGCTGCAATGGTCCGGTAGGGCGCTGCCTCGTGGAACTTGGCCATGGTGGGAACCATTGCCTGGCAGATCAGGTACGCGGCCAGGAACCACAGCTGCACGCCAGCGCCCGCAGCGATCACGGCGAGCAGGTCAGCGGGGACGCCAGCCGCCGTCGCGATCCACAGCGCAACAGCGAGGAAGACGTACAAGGCGACCGTAGGCCGGACCAGTCGCAGCACCCGGTTCCTGAGGTAGTCGCCGGCGTCGCCGCCCTTACGTCGTAGACTGCGCCACGACGTGAGTGAAGCGAAACCTCCCACTACAAAGAAGAGCGGCATGACTTGGCCGAACCATGTCCCTTGGGCGAACCAGCTCAGGGATGTAAGGGGATTGCCCACGCCGATGCCGGACTCGTCCACACTGATTCCCATCATGAGCAAGTGAACGGCAACAACGGCAAACATGCAGGCGACGCGGATGAAGTCGACCACCAAATCGCGGGAAGCCGGGACGGCGAGACCTAGGGCATTACTTCGGTGCGAGGCGGATCTAAGGGTAGATGACATGGGAGCTCCTGGAATTAGCCGCTTTTTATCCATCGATTGGAATAACTGTAACCCATGAAGAACGGCCAGTCGACGTAATCCTCAGAAACCTTGTTGCATCCGGGTCAGGATCGGCATTGCCGGGCGTAGCCTTGAAGAGGACCCCCGCCCCCGATCACCCGAGTGTTTCACCGGCGCGTATGGCGCATTCCATGAACTACCCCCACCAATGAAGGGCAGTGCTGATCGTTGTGCACATCAAGGAATTCTGGGACCAGCTGTCACCGGAGACGCAGCAGTGGCTCATCGACAATCCGGGAACCATGATTGTGCCCCGAACGGTCACTGCGATCATCAACGGAGAAACGGGGGAGAATGATGGCGTCGATGCGCATGGCGGGACGCACCTCACGGATGAGGATCAGCACTTCATCCAGGAACAGGCGAAGCGCGTCCGTTACCGCAGCGGTGACTGATGATTGATGCTCCCGAATCGAACCGTCGAGCATGCCCTTCGGCTATCGTGGAGTATGGAGAATACGCTTCTCGTAGGTATTGATGATTCCCACGAAAGCGCAGTGGCGGCGGCCTGGGCTTTGGAGGAAGCTGAGGCGCTCAAATGGCGTATCGTTCTCGCTCACGCTGTGACTCCAGCTGATGTAGCGGACCCGGAACTTGAAGCACGCTACTTCCGGCGAGCCGTGGGCGAAGCGGAACGCATGTTCGGGCCGTTCTTGGCCGACGCCGCGGCAAGAAACATACCTGCAGAAGGCCGCGTCGTACCAGGCAACGCCAAAGATGTTCTCATCCAGCTATCTGCGAGGGCAGGGATCGTGGTAGTCGGACGCCGTCACCGCACCGGCTACACTTCCCGCTTCGGTAGTGTCTCGTCGGCATTGGCAGCACACTCTTCGTGTTGGACTGCAGTCATTCCGGAAACCTGGCGCCAGGATGATTCGACCCCAGCCGCTGTCGCGGACTCGGGCAGGAGTAAATTCCTGGGTCATGTGATCGTGGCCGTAGACGAAGGCCCGGAAGCTTCCTCCCTGCTTGCCGTGGCAGCCGAAATGGCTCATAGCCACGGCGTGCCAATGAGTGCGTTCACTGTCGTCCCGGACGGGGCTGGGCCGGACAGCGTTTCCTGGCTTCCGGATCTTCTTCGCCCGGCCAGCGAAAAGCACCCTGGACTACAAGGAGCCAGCTATACCCTGAAAGGCGCGCCGTCCGCTGAGATCGCGGAAGCCGCTCACGGGGCCCGGTTGCTGGTGGTGGGTTCGCGTGGTCTGAGCGGCCTTCCGGGCATTCTTCGGGGTTCAGTCAGTCAAGCTGTCTTGGAGCGTTCGTTCTCGCCTGTTTTGGTGGTGCCTTCCCGGCTGCTTTCACATAAGCAAAGCTAAACCGGTGATGAGGGTGCGGCTCCCCAGGGAGCCGCACCCTCCGGCGTTTGTTGGATGCTAAGCCAGTCCGCCGTCGTCTGGCGGACCTGCCGGAGATGGGCTAGGCGCTGGTGGCGTCCTGAACTTCACCTACCAGTTCTTCGATGATGTCCTCCAGGAACAGGACTCCGGTGGTGTTGCCGGCGGCGTCGAAGACCCGGGCCACGTGGGCTCCGGTGCGGCGCATGGTGGCCAAGGCGTCCTCCAACTCCGAGCCGTTGAAGGCGGATGCCAGGCGGCGGATCCGTTTGGTCGGCACGGGCATTGTGAACTTCTCCGGCGTCACCAAGTCCATGACGTCCTTGAGGTGCAGGTACCCGGAGGGAACGCCGTCGTCATCGGTGAGGATGTAGCGGGAGTATCCATGGTCCGCAACCGCCCGCTGAATATCCCGCGGGGTGGAGGACTCCGAGAGGAGCACCATCTTGGACATAGGAACCTCCACGTCTGCCACGGTCTTGGCCGTGAACTCAAACGCTGCGCTGAGGGTTCCGGTGGTATCGGTCAGCATTCCGTCCCGGGTGGATTGCTCCACGATGTTGGCAACCTCATCCAGAGTGTAGGCACTGGTTGCTTCATCTTTGGGTTCAACCTTGAAGAGTCGAAGGATGGAGTTGGCAATGCCGTTCAGCGTCCAGATCACAGGTTTGAAGATGCGTGCCACCATCACCAGGGGCGGGGCCAGAATCAGGGCGGCCCGGGTTGGGACGGAGAAGGAGATGTTCTTGGGGACCATCTCACCCAGGACCACATGCAGGAAGGTAACCAGCAGCAGGGCAATAGCGAAAGCTATGACACTGATTGCTTCATACGACAGCGACGTCAAACCCAGCGGGATTTCCAGCAGGTGGTGAATTGCGGGTTCGGAAACGTTCAGGATCACCAACGAACACACCGTGATGCCGAGTTGGCTCGTAGCGAGCATCAGCGTTGCATGTTCCATGGCCCACAAGGTGGTCTTCGCGGCCTTGCTGCCGGCCTCGGCCTTGGGTTCAATCTGTGAGCGGCGTGCGGAGATGACGGCAAATTCGGCACCGACGAAGAAGGCATTGACTATCAGGAGCACCACCAGCCAAATAATGCCCGGAAGATATTCACTCATGGGTCAGCTCCTGTGTCAGGTTTTCAACGATGCGGTCATGGGAGCTCTTAGGCGCTTCCTGAGATGCGTCCGGGGTGAAACGGATCCGTTCCACGTGTCTGCCCAGAACCCGCTCCACGCGGAGCGTTCCGCCGTTGATCTGCACTTCGTCGCCCAGTTCCGGGATGCGGTCCAGCTGGTCTGTGACGAAGCCGGCCACGGTATCGTAATCCTCGCCGTCAGGCACCTTGATGCCGGTGCGGTCCAGCAGTTCGTCAGGGCGCAGGGACGCATCAAAAGTGATGGATCGGCCGGTCCGGACCACGCCGGTGCGGGCACGGTCGTGCTCGTCCTCAAGTTCGCCGACGATCTCTTCGACCAGGTCCTCGAGCGTCACGATGCCGGCGGTTCCTCCATGTTCGTCTGAGACGATGGCCACCTGCAAGCCCTGCTTGCGGAGGAGGACCAAGAGCGTATCGACGCCCATGGATTCGGGCACGCGCAGCGGTTCGATCATCAGATCCGACGCGGTGACGCGGGTCCGGTCCGGCAGGTCCACGGCGAAAGCGTGCTTGACGTGAAGCACACCCAGAACGTCGTCGCGGTCCTCTCCAATAACGGGGAACCGGGAGTAGCCGGTGGTGGTGGCAAGGGCGACAATTTCTTCGGCCGTGTCGTCGGCGTTCACAGCGGTCATTCGTACACGCGGAGTCAAGACGTCCCCGGCGGAGTGTTCGGAGAACCTTAGGGTCCGATGCAGTAATACTGCATGATCGGCGTCCAGGAGGCCTTCAAGTGCGGAGCGCCGCACAAGCGAGCTGAGTTCTTCGGCGCTGCGGGCGCCGGAGAGTTCTTCTTTGGGTTCAATGCCGAACGAACGGATGATCCGGTTGGCGGTGTTGTTGAACATCAGGATCACGGGTTTGAACACGGTGGTGAACAGGGCCTGAAACGGCACAACGACTTTGGCCGTGGCCAGGGGCAGCGCCAGGGCGAAGTTCTTAGGTACAAGCTCGCCGATGACCATCGAGAAGACGGTGGCCAGGAAGATACCGGCCACCGCGCCGATACCGGGCACTACCGCTTCAGGCAGACCTGTTGCGAGCAGCGGGTCGCGGAGCATCGAGCTGATGGCCGGCTCAAAGGTATAGCCGGTGAGCAGGGTGGTCAGGGTGATGCCGAGTTGCGCTCCGGAGAGGTGTGTCGACGTGATCTTGAGGGCTTTGATGGTGGGCCCCAAGCGCTTCTCGCCGCGGGCCTGGCGGGATTCGAGATCATTGCGGTCAAGATTGACCAGCGCGAACTCTGAAGCGACAAAGAAGCCGGTACCGACCGTGAGGACAAGGCCGATACCGAGCATGATCCATTCATACATTAGGGCGCCCCTCTCCTGTGGTGGCCGGTGATCCGGTCAGATGGCAGAAGGGCTTGGGCATATGTGAGGGAGGGTCATCCATGGTCAGGCAATTCTATAGGGTCAGCCTGTGAGGGTTTTGCGCCGACGTAATGCGGCGATGCTCGAGCGGGCGGTGGAGGCCGGTGAGGGCCGGTGCGTCGCCGTCGCAATAAACGCGCTAGCCCTTGCGCGCCGCCAGGCCGAACAGCCACGTGCCGCCGAGTGCGGACAGGTATCCTGCGATCACGATGAAGGCGGCGCCGGCCCAGAAGTAATCGATGGTGCTGTCTGTGCTGAGTCCCGGCATGACCTGCAGCAGCGAGTAGGCCGCCACGAAGCCGGCAATCAAGAGTGCCGCAACGGTGAGCCAAACCCAGAGGCGCGACGCTGCCCAGTGCTCGCCGTACCCTTTCCAGACATTCCAGCTGTTACCAGTGCGGAGGATGAGCCAACCCGCCGGGAGCATGACGGCGGCCACCACCAGGAAAGCGGCAACGACGTCGGCGGGGCGGTGCCACTGGTTGATGAGCGTGGAGACCCCCGTGGCCACTGCGAATGTGCTGCCAAGGAAGCCTGCCAATGGACGCCAGCGAGGCGAAACCATGAGGAACACCGCAGCTGCAGCGGATGCCGCCAACGTGGTGTGCCCGGAGGGGAGTGAGTTCAATTCCAAGGTCTGGACGCCGCGGTCGGGCCTGTCCGGAATGAGGAGCTTCAGGATTTGGGTGGCCGCGTTGGCGGCGATGCATGCTGCGACTGCGATTCCGGCGGCGGTCCAGCGGCGGCGGGCGACAGTCACGAAGAGGACCATGATCGCGGCGATGGCCAGCGAGAGCATGGGAAGCATGTCCAGGAAATCGGTGGACGCCCTGCCGGCTGTTCCGCCCAACACGGTGGCCTCGACCAATGCGGACTCGTCGATGAACTGGCCTGCAGTGGTACGCACAAAGAAGTAGTACGTCGCAGCCAGGCCAATGGCGCTGGTGATCGTGGCGAGGCAAAAGAGGAAGCCTGTGCCGGCGCCCGCCGGGCGTCCTTGAAGCGGCCGTTTGCTCGACCTCCCGCTGGTGCGGAATTGCTGGGAACTCATTCTGACTAGACTGCCACAGTTCTCTGGAAGGCTCGTGTGAGTCTCCCTTGAACGCGGCGGCACAAGTGAGGGCTCGGCAACATTCCTGTGACGATTGACACGTGTTAGGTGGCGGGTTTAGGCTTCCTAACACGTGTTAGGGAAGGAAATCTACATGTCGGGAACCAACGGGGCTTTGCGCGAATTCACACGTAGAAGTGCCCTCACAGCCCTCGGCGTCGGAATTGTTGGAGTCACCGCGGCGTCGTGGCCGCGCTTGACAGGGTCCGACATTCCGGGCCGGGGAGACAACAGCCTCAGCATCGCCATCATGGGCACCGCCGCAGACGCAGCAGCCCGCCAGAAAGTCATTGACGCTTTCGCTAAAGTCCACCCCGAAATCAAGGTCAAGGTCCAAGCGATCCAGGCTGTGGACTGGAAGGACTTCTTCACCAAGATCCTCACCATGGTTGCAGCAGGGACACCGCCGGACGTGGTCTACGTGGCAACGGAAGGCGCCCAACTCTTCGCCGAGAAATTGGCCCACCCGCTGGATGAGTACCTGCGCCGCGACGCCGACCATATGAAGGAATACTTCGAGGACGTCCACCCCAGCCTGGTGGAAGCGTTCATGTACAAAGGCAGCCTGTTCCAGCTCCCCATCGACTGGAACGCGGCCAACATGTACTACAACACCGCATCACTCCGCTCGGCGGGCCTGGAACGGCCTTCCGACAACTGGACGCACACGGACTTCCGCAACACACTCGCCGCCATGAAGAAAGCCAAGCCAGCCGACTTCACCCCTTACTACTGGACCAACCGTCTCTTCGGCGGAGTGGTGCCGTGGCTATACGCGAACGAGACCAGCTTCCTCAAGGAAACCAAGTCCCCGGGCGGCGACTGGCTCTGGGACGGCTTCTACGCCAACGACCCCACGCGCAACCTCCGCTCCGGCGGCTACCAATGGCTCGAACCCAACGCCGATGATCCCCGCGTCTTCGAATCCTTCGACTACCTCCGCGGACTCGTGAAGGACGGACTGGGTGTCCGGCCGGAGGAAGGCGGCGGCAGCGCGCTGATCGGCCTCTTCGCCTCCAACAGGATAGGTACGACGCCGGCAGGCGGCTATTGGGTGCAAGGCCTCCACGAGGCAGGGATGTCAGAGAACGACTTCGACGTCCAGTTCTTCCCGAAATGGCGGACACAGCGCCACCAGTTCGGTACGGCAGGTTACGCGATCATGAAGACCGCCAAGGACAAGGACGCCGCCTGGGAATGGGTGAAGTTCAGCTCCAGCCGGGAAGCCATGCAGATCGTGTTCCCCACGCCGAACACCACACCCGCCCGGCGTTCCATGGTCAACGAGCAGCTCTACGCCGGAACCGGTCCGCGGAACTGGAAGGTCTTCTACGACACCCTGGACAAGTTCCCCACCACAGGTCCCATTCCAGCGCCACCCCAGCAGGCCGCCGTCGAAACCGCCCTGATGAAAAACGTAAGCCTGGCTGTCAGTGGAGACGAGCGGCAACTCAAGGCCGCCCTCAGTTCCATGCAGCGCGACCTTGAACTGGCCCTGAGGAGGCAGCCATGAGCACCGCAACCAGTACACCCACGGGGACGGGGAGCGAGCCGGGCCGCCGCCATGCAGCCCGAAAGAACGGAGATGGGTCCAAGCGCGGACGCATGCAGCAACGCTGGCTGCCGTGGGCGTTCCTGGCACCCACCATGGTGGGCATGGGTATCTTCACCCTGCTGCCGATCATTGCGTCGATCGCGCTCGCCTTCTTCCGCTGGGACATCATCTCGGCGCCAACGTTCGTGGGCTTCGACAACTTCGCCGAGGTAGTCCAGGACCCCACCGTCCGGGTGTCGTTCCTCAACACCATCGTGTTCGTGGTGGTGGCTGTAGCCCTCCAACTCGGACTGGCACTTGGCCTGGCGATCATGGTTCAGGAGAAGCTCCCGGCTTGGCTCAGGGTGTTCTTCCGCTCGGCATTCTTCTTCCCGCTCATCCTGTCAGCGGCATCGGTATCGATCTTCATGCGGTACCTCTTCAACGAACAATTCGGCGTCGTGAACTGGTTGCTGTCCATCGTTGGCATCCCAGCGGTTCCATGGCTGACGACGCCAACCGGGTCGGCCGCCGTCGTGATTCTTGTGTATGTGTGGCAGAACTTCGGGTTCTCGTTCCTGCTGTTCATCGGTGGTCTTGCCTCGATCCCTGTGGAGACCTACGAGGCCGCGTCGATCGACGGCGCGACGGGTTGGCGAAAGCACTGGTTCGTCACCCTGCCGCTGCTGAGCCCCACAACCCTGGTGGCCTCGGTCATGGCGATCATCAACGCGCTGCAAGTGTTCGACCAGCCCTATGTGCTCACCCGTGGTGGGCCCGGCGACTCGACACGCACGGCCGTGATGGTGATCTTCGAGTCCGCGTTCCAACGCCTCGAGTTCGGCCAGGCCTCGGCGATCGGCGTGATCCTGACGCTCATCATCATGGCCATCACAGCCGCGCAATTCCGGCTCAGCAAACGATTCGTCTTCTACCAGTAAGGCCCGCCATGACTACCATCCAAGAACGTGTCACCACCACGGCGCCTGTAGTAAAGCGGAAGAAGCGCGACTGGTCAGTGGCCGTCCGTGTCATCGTCTTGCTGATCGCGTCCGTCTTCGTCCTGGGGCCCGTGCTGTGGACGCTGTCCACCTCGCTGCGTCCGCCGTCGGAATCCTTCCAGCTGCCTCCCGCCTTCCTGCCGCTGAACCCGGACCTGACCTCTTACGAGCAAGTGTTCAAGCAGCTCAACATCGTGGCGCTGGTGGTGAACAGCGCGCTCGTTACGGGCCTCATTGCAGTGGGACAGATGATCACCGCCGCGCTGGCCGGTTACGCGTTCGCGCACCTTAAGTTCCGGGGCCGTGGCGCGCTGTTCTCGATCGTGCTGGCCACCATGATGGTGCCCGCGCAGGTCACGATCGTTCCCGTGTTCATGTTGATCCGCGGAGTCGGGCTTTCGGACACACTTCTTGCACTCATCATTCCGGCCATCCCGACTGCGTTCGGCACCTTCCTGATGCGCCAGTACTTCATGGGGTTGCCGGGTGAGCTCGCTGAAGCGGCCGCGATCGACGGTGCCTCGCCGTGGCGGACGTTCCGTTCCGTGTATGCGCCGTTGGCCATGCCGGGCCTGGCGATCGTGGGAATCCTGGCTTTCAACTTCCACTGGAACGAGTTCTTCCGGCCACTCATCATGACCATCTCGGAGCAGAACTTCACCCTGCCGCTGGGTTTGGTCTCCCTCCAAGGAAACCTCGGCACGGGCAGCATCTCCGTGGTCCTGGCCGGCGTTGTCCTCTCCATGATTCCCGCGCTGGTGGTGTTCATGTTCGGCCAGCGCGCGTTGCAGGACGGGCTCACCGCAGGCACGGGCAAGTAACTTTTTGAAAGGGGTTCCGTTGACGGACCTTGCACTCTCTTCCTCTCTGGCGATGGCGGCGACGCACCCGGACCCGGCGTTCCCGCGCTTTCACCCGCGTCCGGCACAGGGCTGGATCAATGATCCCAACGGCATCAGCTACATCAACGGCTGCTACCACGTGTTCTTCCAGTACAACCCTTTGTCCGCGCGGCACTCGCAGATCCAGTGGGGGCACGTGAGCTCTGCTGATTTGGTGCACTGGGAAGAACACCCCGTTGCACTTTCGCCTCAGCCCGGCGGTCCGGACTCCGCCGGGTGCTGGACCGGTGTGGTGACGTTGGATGGTTTAGTTCCGACCGCTTGTTATTCGGGCGTGCAGGACCACGGCGGCCATTCGCAGGTGGTGATTGCCCGAGGGGCCTCTGACCTGGTGACGTGGAAGCAGGACGGGCACGTAGCGGCGTCCATGCCCGCTGATCCGCTGGTGACCGCTGTGCGCGACCCCTTCATCTTCCACTTCAACGGCGCCCGCTACGCCATGCAAGGTGCCGGCCTGGCCGATGGTCGCGCAGCTTTGCTGCTGTACACAGTGGAGACCCTTGACGACTGGAAGTACCAGGGGATTTGGCTGACCTCCGCCGATCCCGTTGCTGCTGCGCACACTCCGGCCGAGATCTGGGAATGCCCGCAGCTGGTGCAGGTACCTGTCTCTTCTGGTGGCTCGGCCTCGTCTGGTGGCTCGGGCTGGGTCATGATGTTCTCCCTGTGGCTCTCGGGCGACGACCACGAGCACGCCAATGGAGTGGGGCACCTGATCGGGTCCCTTACCGCAGACCCTTTGTCCGGGTTGCCGGTATTTACTCCGTCCTCCGGTGGGAAGTCCGATCTTGGCCGCGACTTCTATGCCCCGCAGATCGTGCAGCTCTCTTATGACTCGGCTGATTCTTCTCCTGCGGCGCTGCTATGGGGGTGGGCCAATGAAGGTCCGGGGCGCGACGGTCGCCGTGGCCGCACCCAGGAAGAAATCGACGACGCCGGGTGGTCGGGCGTGTTGACGCACCCTCGCGTTTTGTCGGTGGTTGATGGCGCGCTGGCGGTAACTCCTGCGCCCGAGGTTTTCGCGTACCGGGGTGCTTCCGTGGCTTCGGGGGCTACTGGTTTTGTTGTGGTTCCGGCGTTCGCAGAGGTGCAGGTTCGGGGTGCTTCTGGTGCTGGTGCTGGTGCCGGTGCCGGTTCCGTGGAGCTGGTGCTTGGTTCGGAAGCCGACGCCCAGGTGGTTTATTCCGGTTCCCTGGCAGCGGGCGAAGAGTTGCGGCTCTTCGTCGATGCGTCCCTTGTAGAGGTGTACCGTTCGGGCTCCGTCGCCACCACCCTTCGGGCCTACCCGGTTCCGGGGGAGGAGTGGCAGCTCACCTTGCCCACTGGCGCGACTGCCGACGTCTGGGAGTTGACGCTTCCAGCATAGGCGGCAGGCCGGCGTCGTCCCCGTGTGTTGTGAGGCCCGTTGTGCAGGCTTGGGGTGTGTTTTGGGGTGCAGAGTGGGCCTGGCAACGGGGG
>JAPSHX010000016.1:23934-85194 GCA_031179305.1 Paenarthrobacter sp.
ATGATGGACAGATCCTGGGGAACACTGAGGCCCAGGCGCGCTGCGGCCAGGGCGACGCCGACTGCCAGGCGGTCGTTCGCGCACATGATGGCCGTGGGCCGATCAGCCGGGGACACGCCGTCGAGCAGTTTCATGGTTCCCCGGTAGCCGGCGTCGATATCCCAGCCTGCCATGAAGATCCGGTCTTCACGGACCGCGGTGCCAGCCGTGGCGTGGGCATCACGGTAACCCTGAACGCGCAAGGGGGCCGCAGGCGAATCCTCGAACCCGGCAAGCAGTGCGATGTCCCGGTGGCCAAGCTCCAAAAGGTGCTCAGTGGCCTCCCTGCCACCCGTTACTTCGTCAGGAATGACGTGATGCAACTGAGGCTGGGGGTGGTTGTCATAGCAGTTGGCAAGGACCGATGGCACGCGGAGCATCCCGTGCGGAACGTCGATGGGTTTCAGGCCGACAGTCACGTACATGAGCCCATCAACCTGCCGATCCAAGAGGGTTTCGACGGCGCTCGCGTCCCTCGCGGTGTCTCGCTCCGTATCCATGACGACGGTAACGAAGCCGCGGCTTCGGGCAACATCATCTGCCCCGCCGATGATGTTGCCATCGAAGGGGCTGACCACTACTTCGTCGGACAGAATGCCGATCACGCGTGACCGTCTATTCCGCAGGCTCAGTGCGATGGCGTTCGGGGAGTAGTTGAGCTCCTCGGCGGCCTGTCGGATCCGGTCCTGGCTCTCCTTGGCCACGTTCCCATCTCCACGCCCGTTCAGAACCAGCGAGACCGCGCTCCTGGAGACGCCCGCCCTTTTAGCGACGTCCAGTGCGGTGGCCTTGCGGTTCATGGGAAGTCCTTCCGTCCTTATTGTCAGCAGTCTACCTAACGCGTGTGAGGTTGCGGGTCCGGCGTGAGGTCCGAGGCATTAGGTCGAGACGGAATACCCAAACTGGGAGTACATCGACTGCATGAAGTTGGACATCCAGATACCGGTAACCACCATGCTGATAACGAACACCGCGATGATGGCCCAGACCGGCAATAGCCCTCGCTTGGGCGCCACTTTATTGACGATCACAGAGCGGCCAATCACGTACACAATCGCGCTAAGGAACGCCCAAGCCCAGTGGAAAGGACGCACGACGCCGGACTGGAGTAGGCGTTGACGGTCCAGGAAAGCGAAAAACACCGAGAGCCCGTAGATCAGGAAACTTGAACCCATGAGCAGGAAATAGCCGGGCGTGTACATGGAGAAGGGGTCCATGGTGGTAACCCCCTGCCGCGTGGTGATCATCCTGAACTCTGGCTGCCAGGTTAACAGGAGCAGGATGGAAACCAGCGGTAACAAGGTGATAGCCCAGATGAACGGGTTGTACACCGGCGTCTCGGGGCTGAGCTCAGGACGTGGTGCCTGGACCGGCGCTTGGAACTGAGCGGGCGCTTGGTGCGCTGTCCATGCACGTCCGTCCCACCATCGGACGAGACGCGGGTCCCAAGGATCCGGGTACCAGCCGGAAGGCGTAGTTGAACCGGGCACTGGTTGAGTCATCATTCCCCCACTTTGAGTCGTGGTTCTGAGAATATCGCGATTGCTGCCTCTCGCTTGCCAGGAGCCTCTCCCCAGTGACCATGTGGCGGTGCAAGGATGGAGCATGAGCTTCTTCGACGACCTCCCCGAGCAGCCCCCGCGGCCGCGCCAAACGCAGCCTGTCCAGCCCGGATGGTACGGTCCGCCGTCGGACGAACTGCCCGGCGTAGCGCTCGTTGGCGGGTTCTTTCACAAGAGCCAGCGGATGGTGGTGGCGCTGAAACTGGTTGAGGTGTATTCCACGGGGTGCCTGTTGGAGCTGGTGTGGTCCGTACGGCGAGGCAACGAATCGGACCAGGAATGGCGGGAGACCGTGGAGGCGAGCTACAACCACCCGCGATCCAGCTTGGACACCAGGACAGGGCTCGAATTAGGGGTCGCTACTGCGGACGGACGCAAGGCTGTTGCGGCAATCCACGGACCATCGACCTTCCCAGAGGCTGAAGAAGTAGCTGGCCCCGTGCTGACAACCTTGGGCGGCGGTGGAGGGAGCAACAACGACGAGTATGTCCAGTTCACCGGCCGCTATTGGTTGTGGCCCTTGCCGGTGGAAGAGGACACAACGCTGGTGGTGCGGTGGCAAGCATTGGGGATCCCCGAATGCTCGCTCGTCCTGCCGGGGGTGCAACTGGCTGAAGCCTTGAGCCGGGTGCTGAACTACTGGTCCGAGTAGCTTTTCCACATAGCCTGATTGGCCTGCAAGTTGGGCGGGAGGCCGCCGGTACAGTGGCAATATGCCTGCACTTCCCTCCCTCGAAGAACTTCTCGATTCGGCTCACGTAGTCTCGTTGCCCATGCGCGTGAAGTTCCGCGGCATCATGGAGCGCGAGACACTCCTTCTGCGAGGACCGCTGGGCTGGGGTGAGTTCTGTCCCTTTCCCGAATACGACGACGACGAATCCTCCCGCTGGCTCGCAGCAGCCTTGGAAGCGGGCTGGCTAGGTTTCCCCACGCCCCTCAGGGACAAGATTCCGGTCAACGCCACGGTTCCCGCAGTTCCGGCAGGGCGTGTCCCGGAAGTGTTGGCACGCTTCGGGAGGGTGGACGCCGTCAAGGTCAAGGTTGCCGAGCGTGGCCAGTCGTTGGGGGAGGACGTTGCGCGAGTACACGCAGTACGCGAGGCCTTTCCTGCCGCCGCCATCCGGGTCGATGCCAACGGGGGATGGGACGTAGACCAGGCCGTGGAAGCCCTGGGCAAGCTTTCCGCGGTTGAACTCGAGTATGCCGAACAACCTGTTCCCACCATTGATGGCCTTGCCGAAGTTCGCCGTCGGCTCGCTGCCGCCGGAACACCAGTCCTTATCGCCGCAGACGAGAGCGTACGCAAGGAAGAGGATCCCCTTCGTGTTGCGCGGGCAGGCGCAGCTGACCTGATTGTCGTCAAGGTCGCGCCACTTGGGGGAGTCGCGCGTGCACTGGACATCGTGGAGCGGGCCGGGCTGCCCGCCGTCGTGAGTTCCGCGTTGGACACCTCAGTGGGCATCCGTGCCGGTTTGGCGCTCGCAGCGTCCCTGCCGTCCCTTCCCTATGCCTGTGGCCTTGGCACCGTTTCGCTGTTCGCTTCGGACATCACGCTGGACCCGCTGGTGGCCGACGACGGCGCTATTCAGTTACGTGACACGGTGGCCGACCCCGGGCTGCTTGAGCGGTACGCGGCATCGAGGGAGCGCCGGGACTGGTGGCGGGACCGACTCCGTCGGGTGCACTCGGTACTGGTGCGAAACCAGCACGGTTTGTTCACCGGGCCTTAACCAGAGCGACCTCTCAATTTCGGATTCCGCTGAAAGGCTCAGCGGGAACCTCGTACATCTCTGGAAGGTCTTCCCCATGTCTGAAACCACCGGACGCACGTTTCCGCTGCTCCCCATGCTCGGCCACACCAAGGGCAAGCGCAGCGCCGTCACGTGTGCTTTGAAGTGCGACAACGCCTGTTCGGGCGATGTTTGCAACACCAGTGCCAACGGCTACTTCCGCGACATTGCTTCAACGGCTATGTCCCGCCGCGCAGCCCTGGGGCTGGGAGCCGCAGGAGCGCTCGCCATCGTACTCGGCGGTGCTGTGACCGGCGGTGACACCGCCGTGGCCGACTCGGGCAATGGACTGTCTGAGGCCGCCAAGAAGGGCTTCAACAAGTCCAAGCTCAAGTTCACCGCCATCAAGCCTGTGGATGCAGCCGTGGATGCGTTCACCGTGCCCGAGGGGTTCGACTGGAAGCCGATCATCCGATGGGGCGACCCCCTCTTTGCCGACTCGCCGGCCTTTGACCTCAACGCGCAGACTGCTGCAGCCCAGGCACGCCAGTTCGGTTACAACAACGACTACACGGACATCCTGCCGATCCCGGGTTCCAAGGATCGCCGTGCCGTGCTCTTCAGCAACCACGAGTACACCAACGAGAACATCATGCTTCCGGAAGGCTTCGATCCCACCGAGGCACGGGCAATCGGCCGTGCCGGACATGGGTTGGCCGTGGTGGAACTCGAGCGCAAGAACAAGAACAAGCCGTGGAGCTACGTCCAGGGAGCACCCCTGAACCGGCGCTTCCTCATGGACACTGTCTACGAGTTGACCGGACCCGCAGCCGGTACCAACCTGGTCAAGACCATTGACGACCCCGCTGGCCGCTGGATCAAGGGCACGCTGGGCAACTGCGCCGGCGGAACCACCCCGTGGGGAACCATCCTCTCCGGTGAAGAGAACTTCAACGGCTATTTCGCTGCCCCTGGCACCAGCGACGGTGACAAGCGCTACGGAATTTCCTCGAAGGCAACCACTCGTCAGTGGGAACTTGATGAGCCGCGCTTCGATACCCGCAACTCCGGGTACGCCAACGAAACCAACCGCTTCGGCTGGATCGTGGAAGTGGACCCCTTTGATCCCACCTCCACTCCCAAGAAGCACTCCGCCATGGGCCGCTTCAAGCACGAGGGCGCCAACGTCATAGTCGCCCCTTCCGGTCACATAGTTGCCTACATGGGCGACGACGAGCGCTTTGACTACCTCTACAAATTCGTTTCCAAGGGCAGGTACCAGGCCGGTGACTCCAAGGAAGCACGCAAGAACAACATGAGCCTGCTTTCCGAGGGCGACCTCTACGTGGCTCGCTTCACGGGTGACTCTCCTGCGGACATTGACGGTACTGGCAAGCTCCCCGCCGACGGTGCTTTCGACGGCACAGGCGAATGGCTGCCGTTGGTCGTAAACGGCACCTCAGCTGTGCCGGGCATGACCGTGCCGGAGGTCCTCGTCTACACCCGCATCGCCGCCGACAAGGTTGGGCCCACCAAGATGGACCGTTGCGAAGACGTTGAGCCCAACCCTCGCACGGGCAAGGTTTACGTTGCCTGCACCAACAACTCCGACCGCGGTAAGCCCGGCAAGGAAGGCGCCACGGAGGTCAACCCGCGCAACCTGAACCGTGACGGCCACGTCGTGGAAATCACCGAAGAACGCGAGCAGACGGGCATCAAGTTCAACTGGAACCTCCTGTTGGTAGCCGGGGATCCCGCAAAGAACACCTCCACGTACTTCTCCGGATTCCCGGCCGACAAGGTGTCACCCATCTCGTGCCCGGATAACGTTGCCTTCGACTCCGTGGGCAATCTCTGGATCTCCACCGACGGCGCTCCAGGCACCATTGGCTACGCCGACGGCCTGTTCAAGGTCACCCTCGAAGGTCCTGAGCGCGGCAAGGTGGAACAGTTCCTCGCCGTTCCCCGTGACGCCGAAACCTGTGGTCCGATCATCCACGACGAAGAGCGCACCGTGTTCGTCGCCGTGCAGCACCCTGGCGAGGACGGCTCGTTCGAGGCACAGAACTCCTTCTTCCCGGACTACGTCCCAGCAGGAGCTACCCCCTCAGCGGGTGCGGCAAGGGCTCCCCGCCCCTCGGTGGTACAGGTTTTCCGCAAGTAAGGCCTGTTTCTCCCGATTCTGACGAATGCTCTCCCTCCCGGGATCCCGGGAAGGGGAGCATTTCGTCTCTTCGAACCTTCTTTCACGTCCCGCGTGTTTGGGCCGGTCGCTCTTTCACGTCCCGCGTGTTTGGGCCCGTCGCTCTGCCATAACCCCGGGGTCAAAATCCGTAAGGTGCCTAGGGTGTTGTCTGCTGTGTCACGATTCGTAGGCAATGGATGAGCCTTGGCCTTTCAAACGCCATACTGTTGCGCTGAGGGAGGCCCTCCTGCTGGCCGTTCTGACACCGACCGGTTCGCCAGGGTTCGCGCGTTTCGATCCTCACTTTATGCCCCGGTTCCTGCGCCTTAGCCAGGTATTGCTGGACGTCTACGAACCCCAGCGGCACCCGGGTGCGAGACGGTTGGCCGGAAGGGCTCGGGATGTGAGAGACGGTTGGCCGGAAGGGCTCGGGATGTGAGAGACGGTTGGCCGGAAGGGCTCGGGATGTGAGAGACGGTTTGGGGCCGGGCACGCCAATAGACTGGAACGGTGAATTCCCAGGACTCTCTGACTTCCATCGGCGCCGCCCGGATCGCTGTTACAGCACTGCTCGACGGCGGTGTGCGGCACGTGGTGGTGGCGCCAGGTTCGCGATCAGCCCCGATGGCCTACGCCTTGGCCGAAGCGGAAGCTGCAGGCCGCGTCCGGCTCCATGTGCGCATCGATGAACGGGACGCCGGGTTCACAGCCCTGGGCTTGGCGCTTTCCACCGAGGCGCCGGTGGCTGTGGTCACCACCTCCGGTACAGCGGTGGGCAATCTCCTGCCCGCTGTCATGGAAGCCAACCATTCAGCTGTCCCCGTGATCGTCATCTCTGCAGACCGGCCGGAAGAACTTCGCGGGACCGGGGCGAACCAGACCACCACCCAACTGGACCTCTTCGGCGATCACGTTCGATTCGCCGTCGACGTCCCTGCGGGAGATCATCCACAGAAGGCTGTTGCGACCGCACTCTATGCAGCCACCGGCGCTCTCGAAGACACCCCTCCGGGCCCCGTCCAGGTGAACCTTGCCTTCCGCGATCCTTTGGTACCGGCGGACGGCGACGCCCTTCCGGCCGCCGCGGGACACGGCGTGTTCCATTACGACGCCGGTCCCCAAGCGCTGGATCTTCCGGCGGCATCCAACGAGCTCGCTGAGCGACGCACGGTGGTCCTCGCAGGTCACGACGCCGGCCCCGTTGCCGAGGCTTTTGCCCGCGCCCATGGTTTGCCTTTGCTGGCGGAACCTTCATCGAACGCACGCTTCGGGCCGAACGCGGTAGGGCCCTACCGGGTACTTCTGGCGCACTTCGGACCTGGTTCGCCGACGCCGATCGAACGCGTGGTCCTGTTTGGCCGGGCTACTCTCTCCCGTCCGGTGGCCGCCCTCCTGGCACACGAGTCTGTTGAGTCCGCCATCTACCAGCCCGTCCCCGTGGCCTGGTACGAGGCTGGACGGCGGCGTGAAACCCCCATCGAAACCCTGCCAGAGCTTGCCGAATTCGCCGGGCTTGGCTCCGCCGAGTGGCTCGACTCCTGGCTTCTCGCAGGTGCCGCTGCCCAGCATGCCCTCGATGGCGTGTTGTCCGGGGAGGGCCTCGCGAACGGACCATCCGTTGGGGCTACCGTCTGGGAGCACTCCCGCGGACAGCTGGTGCTGGGTTCCTCCAACGGCATCCGGGACGTGGACCTAGCCGGACATCCTCACAGCGAACCCCTTGCAACGGTGTACGCCAATCGCGGCCTCGCCGGCATCGACGGCACCATCGCCACAGCCACTGGCGTCGCAATCGGCAGCGGCCGCGAAACCACTGTCCTCCTGGGCGACGTCACCTTCCTCCATGACGCCGGCGGACTGCTCCTAGGGCATGGGGAACCTGTACCGGACCTCCGAATCGTTGTGCTCAACGACTCTGGCGGCGCCATCTTCAGTCTCCTCGAACACGGGGCGGTCGAGGGCTCAGGCGCCTACGGCACCGCCGTCGAGCGCCTCTTTGGCACCCCGCACTCAGTGGACATCGCGGCACTCGCGGCGGCATACGGCGTCGGGCACCAAGCGGTGACCACGACGGCGGAACTCGCCGCGGCCCTGAAGTCGCCGTTGAAGGGTCGCACCATCGTGGAGGTGCGCGTGGACCGGGCGGGCCTCCGCGAGCTCCATGCACGGATCAAGGAGGCCATCTCGGCCGCAGTAGGCCAGGTTCTGACGGCGGGCTAGTCCCCGGCGGCCCAACTCGCCTGCGCCTCCAAGATCCTCCAACGCTGCGCATACAGATCCACGCTGCGCGGATTCGGGTGTCGCCATGAAATTTGGGTGTCGGCCAAGACTTTGAGCGTCGTGAACCGGATTGCGCGGCGTCCGAATCTGGGTGTCATTGGTCCGTCGCAGCAGCGGCGGTGGATCGGGAGTTTCCACATACGGCGGAGAAGGCCTACTCAAGGCATCGGCAAAGCCGAAGGCTAGTGCTATGCGGAGCCTACCCAAACTGATCCTCGCCAAGGACCTGTCACTCATCGGCGGGGATTCCCGGAAATTGTCAGAGGCATCCAAGGCGGGAAAGCTCGTGAGAATCAGGCATGGGGTGTATGTCGACGCACAGAAGTGGGCGCTGTTGGAGAGTTGGGATCGCTATGCCCTGAGGGTCGAGGCGGCGGCGGAGACTTTCACGTCCGCCACCGTGTTCTCACACCATTCTGCGGCCAGCATTCATGACATTCCGACCATCCTCGGACGACAACCCATTCACGCGCTCAGTTCTTATGCCGGCGGAGGAAGGTCCAGGGCAGGTGTTCGACGGCACTATGTTAGCGATGGCCACCAGGAAGCCGAGGAAACGAATGGTTTCCTGGTCACCGGCCGGGTCAGGACTGCACTGGACATCGCAGCCTCCGTGCCATTTGCCGAGGCTGTTGTTCCCGTGGATTTCCTCTTATCCCCTGGACGTCGTCGCAACCCCGTAACAAGGGATGAGCTGTTGAATGCTATTGATGCCCGGTATTCGAAGGCCGCCGCCAAGCGCGTGGCGGCGGTTGTTCAGTTTGCAGTTAAAAACTCGGGTTCGCCGGGGGAGTCCTACTGCAGGGGACTCGTGCACCTCGCCGGTTTCGCTGCTCCCGAGTTGCAGTATGAAGTTCGAACGAAAGTGGGGGTCGTCTACACGGACTACTACTGGAAGGGCGTCAAGGTGGTGGGAGAATTCGATGGCCGCGAAAAGTACATGAAGCCGGAGTACTTGAAGGGACGTACGCCTTCCCAAGTAGTGATCGAAGAAAAGGACCGCGAAAATGCCATCCGCGCCACCGGCCGAAGTGTGTTCCGGTTGGTGTGGAGTGACTTGACAGTTGGCAAGCTGGAACGCGAGCTTGTGGCAGCCGGGGTTCCCCGCCGCCGTCGTGCTTCATTAGGACACCCAAATTCGTAGGCGAGACGGCAACGGGAGGGTGCCTCCCAAATATGGGTGTCACCCTCCCGTTTCAGCGGCGCGAAAGAAGATGCGCGGCGTCAGCGTGGCGCGAACGAAGGAGTTAGTCCGCCACGTCAATGTGCGTGGGGTCGAGGACGCGGCGCAGGAATTCCTTGGTGCGGGGCTGAGTGGGGGCGCTGATGACGTTCTCTGCCGGCCCTTCTTCCACCACAACGCCGGCGTCCATGAAGACCACGCGGTCGGCAACTTCGCGGGCGAAGCCCATCTCATGCGTAACCACCAGCATGGTCATGCCTTCCTGGGCAAGCTTGCGCATGACGGCCAGGACGTCGCCCACGGTCTCGGGGTCGAGGGCAGAAGTGGGCTCATCGAAGAGCATGAGCTGCGGGTCCATGGACAGGGCACGCGCGATGGCGACGCGCTGCTGCTGGCCACCGGAGAGCTGGTCCGGGAAACGATCGGCGAAGTGTCCCAGGCCAACGCGTTCCAGATTTCGGCGGGCCACATCAGAGGCCTCGGACTTGGACCGCTTGAGGACCTTGGTCTGGGAGATGGTGCAGTTTTCCAGGACGCTCAGGTGCGGGAAGAGGTTGAAGTGCTGGAACACCATTCCCACGCTCTGACGCATTTTGTTGAGGTCTACGTCGGGATCGGTGGCTTCAAAAGAGCCAACGTTAATGGTGCCCGCGTTCGGCTGCTCAAGCAGGTTGACACAGCGAAGGAGAGTGGACTTGCCCGAGCCGGAGGGTCCGATCAGGCAAACAACCTGACCCGGTTCGACCGTCAGCGAGATTCCTTTGAGGACCTCGTTGCTGCCGTAGGACTTACGCAGATCCTTGATATTTACGCCAGCGGCACGAACGGCGGCCGTGCTCCCAGTGGAGTTATTCATGACTGTCCTGCCTATCGCTTGGTCCGCGCGGAGCGGCTTTCGAACTTCCGTGCCAGGAGGCTCAAGGGGATGGTGATGACCAGGTAGAACGCACCTGCCACGAGAAGCGGGGTCAAGCCGGCGCCAAGGCTGGAGATGCCGTCGCGGCCAAACTTGGTGAGCTCGAACTGGGATGCGGTGAGGCCCAGGACGTAGATCAGCGAGGAGTCCTTGGTGAGCAGGATGACCTCGTTGGTGAGCGGCGGCAGGACGATCTTGAAGGCCTGGGGGATAACGATGCTAACCATGGCCCGCCAGTGCGGCATACCCAGCGAACGGGCTGCTTCCATCTGGCCCTTGGGTACGGCTTGAAGGCCGGCGCGCAGGGTTTCGGCGATGTACGCCGCTGCCACCATGCCCAGGGAGATCATGACGATCACGAACACGTCCCACTGAACGCCGAATGCCAGGGGAACGCCATATCCGAAGGCGATGAAGACCAGCAGGGCGGGAACGCCGCGGAAGAACTCGATGTAGCCGGTGGCGAGCCAGCGATACAGAGGGAAGGAAGAGAGTTTCATCAGGGCGAGCAGAAGGCCGCCGGACAAGCCCACAATGAAGCCGAGGGCCGTGTAGATGAGGGTGTTCTTGAGGCCCACCAGGAAGATATCCGGGAACATCGGGCCGATCTTGGCGAAGTTGAAGACGCTGTTGCCCACCGTCTTCCAGTCCACGGCAATTATCACGGCGGCCACGGCCACAACAAAGATTCCGGCCTGGACGTACAAACTGACTTTGGCTCGTTGACGTGCAGTCATTGCCATGGGGTTCTCACATTCATGTTGCGCAGGTGGGGCCCCGAAAGGACCTGAACAGATCGTTTCGGGGCCCGCCTGCGTTGTTCTCGGGGAGCCGGGCTCGGACTACTTGGTGGCTTCGCCGAACCAGGTGGTCTCGAACTTCTTCAGGGTGCCGTCGTCGGTGATGCGCTTCAGAGTGGCGTTCACAGCCTCCGTCATGGCGGTGTTGCCCTTCTTGATGGAGATACCCAGCTGCTCGCCCGTTGCGTAGTCTTCAACGCGCTTGAGGTTGGAATCGTCCTTGATGGCGTAGCCCAGGACGGACTGGTTGCCGACGGCAGCGTCGATGGTGCCGGCCTTGAGGGCCTGGACCAGAAGGCCTGAGTCTTCGAACTGCTGGGCGTCGATTCCCTTGTCCTTGGCGTACTGGGCGCCGGTAGTGGCCTGCTGGACGCCCACCTTCTTGCCCTTTGCGCCGTCGAGGTTTTCGATGCCGGAGGCGGACGTGGCCACGAGGGTCAGGTCGTCGTCCAGGTAGGGAGTGGAGAAGTCCATGACGTTCTTGCGGACGTCGGTGATGGAGATCGAGGAGATGGAGACGTCGCAACCGGTTAGGGCGGTGCCGGTCTCGATGGCTTCGAAGGAGCTGTCCACCACGTTGAGCTCGGCCTTGACGTCCTTGGCGAGCTCGGCGGCGATGTCCATGTCGAAGCCGACGATCTTGCCGTCCTTCTGGAATTCGAAGGGCTCGTAAGGAATGTCCGAGCAGACCGTGAGCTTACCCGCGTTGATGAGCGCCAGGCCCGCCTCGTTGGTGGCAGCGGGGGTGGAGGAACCACCACAAGCGGTCAGGGCCAGGGCGCCGGCTGCGAGCACGGCGGCAATCTTGGTGCCGGACAGAACCGAACGGGAGATCTGCATGTTTTTTACCTTTTGTTGCGGTGGATGCTGAACTGAGTCGGTTTTAGTGTAGCGCCGAACGTGAGATGTGCATCACAGGAAACGAAGTTTCACTATTGGATAACAAGTTTACCCACTTATCAACCACCCCGGCAGCGGCCGTGTCTGGAATCCCAGATTCAGCGCTTGATGCCCAGCGCTTCCAGCATTGGCCGGAACTTGGCCCACGTTTCGGCCAACTCTGCCTCCGGCTGGGAGCCTTCAACGATGCCGCAACCCGCGTACAGGCGCACCCTGTTGGCGTCTTCGATGACTGCGCCGCGGAGCGCAATACCCCATTCACCGTTCCCTGCAGCATCGAGCCAACCCACAGGTCCGGCGTACGGGCCACGGTCCAGATGCTCGAGTTTGCGGATCAGCGCGCCGGCTACCAGCGTGGGTGTTCCGCAGACCGCCGCAGTGGGGTGCAAAGCATTGATCAGGGCCAGGCACGTCGGCACATGGCCTTCGATATCCGCCAGTTCAGCCTTCACGTCCGAGGCCAAATGCCACACATTGGGCAGCTCCAGAATGAACGGCTCGCTGTGGGAATTCATCGCTTCGGAGAAGGGAGCCAGCTGCCGCGTCAGCGAATCGATGGCGATGTCGTGTTCGTGCCGCTGCTTTTCGGATCCCGCCAGTACCCGCTCCGCGTAGGCCATGGGGGAGCCGTCCATACCGTCGGCATCACGGCGATCCAAGGTTCCTGCCAGCACGCGCGCCTGTGCAGTGCGGCCCTCCACCTGAATCAGCATCTCAGGCGTAGCACCCACGAGTCCGTCCACACCGTACGTCCAACATTCCCGGTACCTTGCGGCGAGCTGACGAAGCACCTCCGCGGCGTTGACGCCATCGGGCAGGTTGGCCACGACGTCGCGCGCCAACACAAGCTTCTCGAGCTTCCCGGAGCGAATCTCCTCCACACCATTGGAAACGGCCTGCATCCAAGCTGCCTCACTCAGGGAACCGCGACTGAGGTGACCAGCAGAACCGTCCGCAGCAACAACGTCAGGTGAGAGTCCGACGTCGGACCCTCCTGCCGCTAAACCGTCGCCGTTGGACTCGGGCTCAGTGAGCCAGCGGTCCACCGAGGCGAGGACGCCCGCCTCGGTGAGGGGGCCGTCGTCGAACGTTAATTGGGTGGCCCAGGCACGGCCGTCGCGGATGCCAACCACCAGTTCGGGAAGGATCAGGCGGGAAACGTGCGGGGAGGTTTTGGAGAAAGCGAACGAGCCGAAAGCCACAGGGCCAGTGCCTGGGATCTCAACGTGATCCGTGATTTCCGCCTCAAGAATGAGGTGCCGCCACCAGATATCGGCCTCAAGGAATCTCTCGGGTCCGGTGGCATTGAAGCGCGTCAGCTCGCCATAACCCACCAGGCCGGCCTCACGGCGGGACCAGCAAAGGACGTCGTCCCGCACCAGAAACGACGGCAGCCCCCCGGAGGATGATTCAACATCGAGGGGGACTGTCAAGGTACGGAGCGTGCTCGTCATGATGGAACAACAGTACTCCCGCGCGCAGCCAGAATCTGAGCCGACTTCTACAGCGCAGCAAAGTCGGTTGAATGTCTGAGACAATTACAGGGTGAACCGAGCATCCTTGGAAAAGCGTCCGGACGAAGTTGCGACGATGTTTGATGATGTCGCCCCAAAATACGACGTCGTCAATGATGTCCTGTCCATGGGACAGACGCGGCGCTGGCGGCGGATCGTGGTTGACGCCATGGATGTGAAGGTTGGCCAGAAGGTCCTTGACCTCGCCGCCGGAACGGGCACTTCCAGCGAACCCTACGCCGATGCGGGCGTGGACGTAGTGGCCTGCGACTTCTCCTTGGGCATGCTCAAAGTGGGCAAGCGCCGCCGCCCGGATATCAACTTCATCGCCGGTGACGCCACCAACTTGCCGTTCGCTGACAACAGCTTCGATGCTTCCACTATTTCCTTCGGGCTCCGCAACGTGGTGGAACCCCGCAAGGCCCTCGAGGAAATGCTGCGCGTCACCAAGCCCGGCGGACGCCTGGTCATCGCCGAGTTCTCCCACCCCGTGGTTCCGCTGTGGCGCAACCTCTACACCGAGTACCTGATGCGTGCGCTCCCTGCCATCGCCACCAAGGTCTCCTCCAACCCGGACGCCTACGTGTACCTCGCCGAGTCCATTCGTGCGTGGCCGGACCAGGACCACTTGGCCCAGTGGCTCAGTGATGCCGGCTGGACGGACATCACGTACCGCAACCTCAGCGGCGGCATCGTTGCTGTTCACCGTGCACAGAAGCCCGATGAGCACCGCGAGAGTGTTCCCGTGGCCAAGCTCCGCCGTCAGATAAAGCCGCGCCACCAAGCCGGCTAACCAGCACTGCCTGTTGAATTAGGACGTTGTGAAAGTACTGATTGTTGGCGCGGGCCCGGCAGGGTCCACCGCTGCGTATTACCTCGCCCAGCAGGGCATCGATGTCACGGTGCTGGAAAAGACTTCCTTTCCCCGTGAAAAGGTATGCGGCGACGGCCTGACTCCGCGCGCCGTCCGCGAGATTCAGAAGCTCGGACTTCCCCACGCGGTCTCCGAAGGGTGGCGGCGCAACAAGGGCCTCCGTCTCATTGCCGGTGGTCGCACCATTGAACTTCCCTGGCCCGAGGTAGCTGACTTTCCCACGTACGGCCTGATCCGGACCAGGCTCGGTTTCGACGAGGACCTGGCCCGTCACGCTCAGTCCGCGGGCGCCGTCGTGCTTGAACGCCACAGCGTCACCTCCGCGCTGACTGCGGAGGACGGTCGCGTCATCGGCGCCCGGGCTTCCATCCTGGACGTGTCCGGACGCAAAACGGGCGAAACGCGCGACTTCCACGCCGACGTCGTACTTGCCGCGGACGGAAACTCGACGCGGACCGCGGTGTCGCTGGGTATGCACAAGCGTGACGACCGTCCGCTGGGCGTCGCGGTGCGCACCTACTTCACCTCGCCAAGGCACGACGACGACTGGATGGAAGGTTGGCTGGAACTTCCCGGCAAGTCCGGCAAGCCACTGCCCGGCTACGGCTGGGTGTTCGGTGTTGGCGACGGCACGTCCAACGTGGGCCTCGGCATCCTTAACTCGTCCAAGGAATTCGGCAAGCTCGACTACAAGCAGGTCCTCCGCGAATGGACCGCCGGCATGCCCTCCGAATGGGGCTTCACTCCGGAAAACCAAGTGGGGGAGATCCGCGGCGCCGCGCTGCCCATGGGCTTCAACCGCACGCCGCACTACTCGCCCGGGCTGCTCCTGCTGGGCGATGCCGGCGGCATGGTGTCCCCGTTCAACGGCGAGGGCATTTCCTACGCGATGGAATCGGCCCGGTTCGCGGCCGAGTTCTTGATTGACGCTTCTTCGCGGTCGGCTTCTGCCGGTTGGTCCACGCACGACGCCGATGCCCACCTTTCGCGGTACGCGGACTATGTGCGGGAACAGTGGGGATCGCACTTCACCCTTGGCCGGATGTTTGCGTCCTTGATTGGAAAGCCTGCGGTGATGAAGCTTGCATTGCGCACAGGCATGCCAATTCCTGTGCTCATGCGATTCGTGGTCCGAATGCTCGCAAACCTCACGGATCCGTCCGCCAAGGGCTTCGAAGACCGCGTGATCCGGGTCCTCGAGATGCTGGTTCCGGCTACGTCCAACACTTCCTCTGCCGGCGCCCTTACGCCGGCAGGCACCAACTCCGCGGTTTCCGCAACAACTAGTTAGGGTTAACCCGTGACGAACTCTGCCGAACACAGCTGGACGCACGCCGGGCACGGCTTGCCGCAGACTGTTGAGCCTGCACCCAACACCACCGCGATCGCAACGGGACTCCAGCTGCCCGCCGGATTCGCCGCGATTGCGGGCGATCCAGAGCTCGGCCCTGCCATCACCACCAATCTTGCCCGGGTGGAGAAGAAGCTCCGCGAAGCCATCTCCAACTCGGACCCCTTGGCTGACGCGACGTCGCGCCACCTAGTGGAAGCCGGCGGCAAGCGTATCCGTCCGCTGCTCACTCTGTTGTGTGCCCACCTCGGCGATGCATCACGTCCCGAGGTTGTGCAGGCTGCAGTTGTAGTGGAATTGACGCACCTTGCCACGCTGTACCACGACGACGTGATGGACTCAGCTCCATTCCGCCGCGGTGCTCCTACCGCCCACGAAGTATGGGGCAACTCGGTGGCCATCCTTACCGGCGACCTCATTTTCGCCCGCGCCTCCATCCTGGTGTCCGAGCTCGGTTCGCGTGCGCTTGGCATCCAAGCACGCACGTTTGAGCGCTTGTGCCTCGGCCAGCTCCACGAAACGGTGGGCCCCCGTGAAGACGAGGATCCCGTAGAGCACTACCTGTCCGTCATTGCTGACAAGACCGGCTCACTGGTTGCAGCGTCAGGCCAGCTCGGGGCAATCTTCGCCGGTGCCGACGAGTCCTTCGAGGACCTGCTGGTGGAATACGGCGAAAAGGTGGGCGTTGCTTTCCAGCTCGCTGACGACGTCATCGATGTCACCGGCGTGAAGGTCAAATCCGGCAAGTCCCCGGGGACCGACCTCCGTGAAGGTGTTCCCACCTTGCCTGTCCTGTTGCTTCGCCGTGATGCTGCTGCGGGCGATGCCTCGGCTGCTTCGCTGCTGGAACTGATTGACGGCGACCTGTCCTCTGACTCTGCCCTGGCTGAGGCCGTAGCCGGTCTGCGGGAGCACCCTGTCACCAACGAATCCTGGAAAATTGCCCGCCAGTGGTCCGCTGAGGCAGTTGCCGCCCTGGACCCGCTGCCGGAGGGCGTTGTGAAGGCCTCGCTGACCAACTTCGCGCATGCCGTGGTGGACCGCAGCAGCTAGGGTTTCCCTTGCTTTGGCAGGCGTCCGGGCTTCATAGGCCGGGCGCCTGCTTTTTTATTGCCCACAATTTGGGTGCAGGCCTTGGAGTTCCTCGGGCCTACACCACCTACTTCGAAGGTCCGAGTGTGGTGACACGCCGGTGGTTGCGGTGTGTTGCGGCGCCGGTGGAATCAAAGTGGGTGGTGGCCGTACGCGGTTAGCGGCCAAACTCTTACCCTCCCGGAAAAACGGAATGGCCCCGGCTCGCTGCAACGTTACGAGTCTTACGCTGCACCGAACCGGGACCACAATCTCCGTTCGCATCAGACCCACCGGAGGCATTTAGTGGATCCGTGAAAAGCTTATGACAATCCTGTCACATATGCAACTCCATGCGTCAATGGTTTTCCCGTTCCTGCAGCGCGATTTACAGCAAGGCGCTGGCCCTCCACCACCAACTTTGAATTTCGGAAGTGAGGGCCTCTCCGGAGTTAGGGTGTGTCATAACCTCAGGGCCGCCAAACCTAGTGGTGGGAGACCGCCGGGTTGTCCACATACGACGAATTCCCAGCTCAGGTTGCCCGGTGAGCCCACGAGCATTGGCCTATGGACATCACACAATTCCTAGCCAGCCGCCTCGGCGCAGCTACAACGGATTCGCTTCGCCGGGCTGGATTCACTCGGCGGGCGGTAGCCGGTGCTTTGAAGACGGGGGTGATCCACAGGCTTCATCGAGGTGTCTACACTTCCCGGGCATCAGACCCCGACGTCGTTGCTGCCTTTCGAGCCGACGGGCTGCTTACTTGCATCTCGGCAGCGCGCTTTTATCGTTTGTGGACACTCGAGGACGCAAGGTCACTCCATCTCAGCTGCTGCACGGGACAAGCGCGACACGGTGTAGTCCACCACGGAGCCTGCCTGCATCCAGTCCACTCGTATCTCCCGATAGCGGGGGTGGCCGATGTCCTGATCCACGCCCTCAGATGTCTGCCGGAACTTGAAGCGCTCGTCATGGTGCAGAGTGCTGTAAGCCAGGCGCTCCTTTCCACCGATTTCCTGAGATCAAAGCTCCCTGGCAACAGGAATGGCAAGATTCGGGGAATCCTGGATCTCGTTCTGCCGAGGGCCGACTCACTCCTGGAAATACTCGCGCACACCCATTTCACAAGGGCAGGCCTCCGGGTACAGATGCATGTGGAACTGCCCGGAGTGGGAGAGGTGGACTGCTTGGTCAACGAATGCTTGATCGTAGAACTCGACGGTGGCACCCACCTGGAGGGAAAACAGGTTAAGAAGGACCACTACAGGAACAACGCTGCCATGCGCGGAGGTCTGCTGAGTCTTCACTATTACTACGCCGACGTCGTTCATCACCCGGAGCGCATGGTGGCCGAAGTCGTGGCAGTCCTGTTCAACAGGGAAGTTGGCCGCTTCGCGCCGGCGAGGTACGCGCCTTGGTGGGTTCCGCCGTCGTAAGTTCCCGTCCCCGCCGTACCGCCACCACCTACTTTGGCCCCAACTTTCTGGCGACACACCCCCTAAGCGGCGCGTCAGGGCAGTTCCAGAATCAAAGTGGGTGGTGGACGCGCAGACCGCCAAAGCAAAACAGCCCCTTCCCTGACTAAGAAGTCAGGGAAGGGGCTGCTCGAAACCGGGAAGTTAGTCTTCGTCGTCGTTGAATGCCCACTCGAACATGTCGAACACGAACTCCGAGAAGGTGCCTTCTTCGCTCTTCCACTGGCCGCGGGCGTTGTTGCGGCGCCAGACGATGGGGTCCGGGATGCTGAGGTCGGCGGTGCGGAAGCCCCAGGTGAACTGCTCTTCCTCGTCCTCAAGGAACATGAGGAAACCTTCGTCATCGACTTCGAGTTCCTCGGGGTCCCAGAAGTAGTGGTAGGCCTCCATGAGGTCCTCGCAGCCGCCGATTGCGAGGTAGAACTCGCGCAGAACCAGCGGGATGGTGAAGGAGTGATCGGCGAGGGCGTCGTCCAGTTCGTCGGGCGTGAGGCCGTCTTCTTCCTGCCATTCATCCTCGAGATACTTTGGGACCAGCGCGCGGAACTTCTCGAGGAACATGTCAGTCATGCTCTTATCCTAGCTAATCCCGGGCACCCGAAATTGCGCCCCCACCGGTGCCTGCGCGATGCCAACCACGCACAGCCAGGGGCACATACCAACCGCGGCGCCAGGCGGTTACCCGGAAAGTGAAAACAACACCGGCAATGACACAGGCGGTAAGCCCGCTGAACAGGCCAAGGTGCCACAGCAACGTGGTCAAACCGGCGCCCACGAAGGCAGGCAGTGCGTAGATATCGCGGTTGTTGAACAGGGTAGGGACTTCGTTGGCGGTGATGTCACGGAGCAGGCCGCCGCCCACTCCCGTGGTGACTCCCAGGAGGATCGCAGCCACCGGGTTCATGCCGGCACTGATGGCCTTCAGGGTGCCGGTAATGCAAAACAACGCCAATCCGCCGGCGTCGAACAGCGTCAAAAGGGACGTGAAGCGCTGGACAGAGGAAAACAGGAAGTAGACCAGCATCGCCGCAAGAAGCGGGGGAGCCAGATACGCCGGGTTCGTGAAGGCGATCGGGGGTCCGGCGTTGATCACGATGTCACGGATCACCCCACCGCCCAGCGCCGCGATGGAAGCGAGCAGCACCGAACCAACAAAGTCGAATTGTTTACGGGCGGCCAACAACGAGCCCGACACAGCAAAAAAGAACACGCCGACGAGGTCAAGCCAAAGAAGAACAATGTCAAAGGAAATCAAGTGGACTGGTTCTTTCTTAAAGTGCTTCACAACAGGTGCTGGCTCAACGTTACGCTAGCTCCCATGAACAGCCCCGTTTTGATCGCTTGCGCCCATGGAACCCGCAACGCCGAAGGCCAGGCTGCCATCCGACGCGTGATGGCAGAAATTGAAACTCTCCGCCCCGGACTGCGCGTTGTTGAGGCGTACGTTGACGTCCAGGAACCCGAGTTAGGCGGCGTGGTGGAGGGCCTGCCCCAGGGGACTGCCGCCGTCGTCGTACCGCTTTTGCTCTCTACCGGTTTCCACATCAAGGTGGACGTGCCCAAAGCCATCAAGAGCCGGCCCGAGGTAGTGGCCGCCAGGCCCTTGGGTCCGGATCCGCGGCTGGCTGAGCTGTTGGCCACCCACTTGCGTGCGGCGGGCTTGAAGGAGGACGACGGCGTGTTGCTGGCCGCCGCGGGATCGTCCCTTCCGGACGGCTCGGTTGACTCTGAAGAGCAGGCGCGACTGCTCGGCGAGCTGCTGCCGAACAAGGTGCGCGTCGCCTATGGCGCCAGTGCCCAGCCCACAGTGCCCGACGGCGTCGCCTCCTTGCGCGAAGAACTCGCCGCTGACGGTGGGACAGGCAGGGTCTTCATAGCCTCGTACCTCTTGGCTACGGGTTATTTCCACGACCAGTTGGCCAAGGCGGGCGCGGACATTGTTGCGGCGCCGTTGCTGCCGTCTCCTGTGTTGGCCGAGATCGCGCTGGAACGGTACGACGCAGTGTTGGAAAGGCTCTCCTAACCTTTATTTACGCGGAAATGGGAGCAATTGGACCTGCACAAAACAGGTCCTCCGGACAAGGCCGCTGGCGTGTTCGTGACGAAATGTTTCCCTAGGTGACTTAGCGTTTCCGGACCTTTGCTGGCGAAAACTGGCCAGACCTACAGTCGATGTATGACAGATACAGCTGTAGCCGGTGCGTCCTCGGACACCGCAGTCCCCTCGCGTCCGGCGCGCACCCGCCCTGCCGCCAAGCCCCACGGCCAGTGGAAGGTTGACGGCACCGCACCGCTCAACGCCAACGAGACCTGGAAGCAGGAAGATAACGGGCTGAACGTCCGTGAGCGGATTGAGTCTGTCTACTCCAAAGAGGGCTTCGATTCGATCGACGGCACCGACCTTCACGGCCGTTTCCGCTGGTGGGGCCTCTACACCCAGCGCAAGCCCGGGATCGACGGCGGCAAGACGGCAACGCTTGAACCGCACGAGCTCGAAGACAAGTACTTCATGCTGCGCGTTCGCATCGACGGTGGGGCGCTGACCACTGAGCAGCTTCGCGTCATCGGCCAGATTTCCGTGGACTTCGCCCGCGGCTCGGCCGACCTTACGGACCGCCAGAACATCCAGTTGCACTGGATCCGCGTTGAGGATGTGCCG
Organism: Paenarthrobacter sp.; assembly: GCA_031179305.1. Lineage (GTDB taxonomy): Bacteria > Actinomycetota > Actinomycetes > Actinomycetales > Micrococcaceae > Arthrobacter. The sequence continues at coordinate 44,475 of JAPSHX010000016.1, forward strand.
GAGATTTGGCGCCGCCTCGAGTCCATCGGCCTGTCCACCACCGAGGCCTGCGGCGACGTTCCCCGCGTCATCCTTGGCTCCCCGGTTGCGGGCATCGCCAAGGACGAGATCATCGATCCCACCCCGCTGATCCACGAGCTCGCCGAGCGTTTCATTGGCGACCCCGAGCTGGCGAACCTGCCGCGCAAGTACAAGACGGCCATCACGGGCCACCCGTCCCAGGACGTGGTGCACGAGATCAACGACTTCGCCCTGGTAGGCGTTGTCCACCCCGAGCTCGGTGCCGGCTACGACCTCTGGGTTGGCGGCGGCCTGTCCACCAACCCGCGCCTGGCCGAACGCCTTGGCGTGTTCGTCTCAGCTGACGTTGCCGCTGAAGTATGGCTCGGCGTCACCAGCATCTTCCGCGACTACGGTTACCGCCGCATGCGCACCAAGGCCCGCCTGAAGTTCCTTATGAACGATTGGGGCCCGGCCAAGTTCCGCCAGATCCTTGAAGACGAATACCTCGGCTTCCAGCTTCCGGATGGTCCTGCCGCTCCCAAGCCCACGGCTCCCGGCGACCACATCGGCGTTCACGAGCAGAAGGACGGCAAGTTCTTCATCGGCGTGACCCCCACTGTGGGCCGCACATCCGGCGAGGCCCTTGTCACGCTTGCGGACACCTTGGAGAAGCACGGAAGCTACCGCCTGCGCACTACTCCTCACCAGAAGCTGGTCATCCTGGACGTCGCGAAGGAGCAGGTTGAGCCGCTCATCGCAGAGCTGGACACCTTGGGCCTCTCGGCTCGTCCGTCCGTATTCCGCCGTGGCACCATTGCCTGCACGGGCATCGAGTTCTGCAAGCTGGCCATCGTGGAAACCAAGGTCACGGCAGCAACGGCCATCGCTGAGCTGGAGCGTCGCCTGGCCGACCTCGTGGAGACCAAGCAGCTGCCCTCGGCACTGTCCCTCCACATCAACGGCTGCCCGAACTCCTGCGCACGTATCCAGACGGCCGATATCGGCCTGAAGGGCATGATGCTGCCAACGCCCGACGGCGACCCCACCCCGGGTTTCCAGGTCCACCTCGGTGGCGGGCTGGCTAACAACGAGCGCGAGGAAGCCGGCTTGGGACGTACCGTCCGCGGCCTCAAAGTCACGGTGGAGGACCTGCCCGATTACGTGGAGCGAGTGGTCCGTAAATTCGTCGCCGTGGGCGCCGAAGGCCAGACCTTCGCGGAGTGGGCGCACTCGGCAGATGAAGGAGATCTCCAATGACAGATCCCGTCACCATAACCAACCTCGCCAGTGCAGCCGCACGGCCCGCCCTCCGGTCACACGAAGAGCTCAAGGCATTGGCCGAGGCCGGCGCCGCTGAGCTCGGCTGGAACGCCCCGGCTCGGGACGTCATCGCCTGGGTGGCCCGCAACTTCGAGCTGCCCACAGTGACGGTTGCCTGCTCCATGGCCGACGCCGTCCTGCCGGCTTTGGTCGCGGACCAGCTTCCCGGCGTCGACGTCTTGTTCCTGGAAACCGGCTACCACTTCAAGGAAACGTACGAGACCCGCGACGAAGTCGCAGCGAACCTCCGCGTCAACGTGGTGGACGTCCTTCCGGAGAACACCGTGGAACAGCAGGACCGCCTTCTGGGCAAGGACCTGTTCGCCCGGGACCCCGCACAGTGCTGCGCGCTGCGCAAGGTTCAGCCGCTGCGCCGGTCACTGGCCGGCTACGAGGTGTGGTTCACCGGTGTCCGCCGCGACGAGGGTCCCACCCGCACCAACACGCCCGTGGTCACCTGGGACGAGGGCTTCGGCCTGGTCAAGGTGAACCCGATGGTCGACTGGACCTTCGATCAACTGATCGAGTACTCCGAGGACAACATCCTTCCCGTCAACCCCCTCCTGAGCCAGGGCTACCCGTCCATCGGCTGCCAGCCCTGCACCCGCAAAGTGGCTCCGGGCGAAGACCCCCGCGCCGGCCGCTGGGCAGGATCCGACAAGACAGAATGCGGACTACACACATGAGCACTCAAACCACCAACGAGGAACTGGAGCTGGACGTGCTGGAAAGCGACCTAGAGACGCCGTCTGCCGCCCAGGGAGTGGCATCGGGCCTGTCGGAGCCGCGCGCTGGGCTGATCGAAGATCAGCCGCGCGGCGTAGGGGCGGGGGCGGCAGACGGCGGCTCGTCCCGCCTGAGCTCACTGGACACCCTCGAGTCCGAGGCCATTCATATCATCCGCGAGGTTGTTGCCGAGTTCGAGAAGCCTGCGCTGCTGTTCTCCGGGGGCAAGGACTCTGTGGTCATGCTGCACCTGGCCACCAAGGCGTTCTGGCCGGGCAAGGTTCCCTTCCCTGTGCTGCACGTGGACACGGGCCACAACTTCCCGGAGGTCATCGACTTCCGCGACCGCACGGTTGAGCGCCTGGGCCTGAAGCTGGTTGTCGGCTCTGTGCAGGAATTCATCGACCGCGGTGAGCTGGCCGAGCGTGCCGACGGCACTCGCAACCCGCTGCAGACCGTCCCGCTGCTGGACGCCATCCAGCGCAACAAGTTCGACGCCGTGTTCGGCGGCGGCCGTCGCGATGAGGACAAGGCCCGCGCCAAGGAGCGCATCCTGAGCCTCCGCGACGAGTTCGGCCAGTGGGATCCGCGTAACCAGCGTCCTGAGCTGTGGAATCTGTACAACGGCCGCCACACGGTGGGCCAGCACGTCCGTGCGTTCCCCATCAGTAACTGGACCGAGCTGGACATCTGGCGCTACATCGAGCGCGAGAACATCGAGCTCCCTGGCCTTTACTACGCCCACGAGCGTGAGGTTTTCGCCCGAGACGGCATGTGGCGTGCAGTGGGCGAGGTTTCCGAACCCCTGCCGCACGAGGAAGTCATCACCAAGCTGGTTCGCTACCGCACGGTGGGCGACATGTCCTGCACCGGTGCTGTGGAATCCGATGCACGCACTGTGGCCGACGTCGTTGTTGAAGTCGCTGCCTCCACCCTGACCGAACGTGGCGCCACCCGAGCAGATGACCGCATCTCCGAGGCAGCCATGGAAGACCGCAAGAAGGACGGCTACTTCTAAATGAGCACCGAAACCGCACTCCTGGACGCCGGACTCAACTCCGAAGCGCTTCCCTCTACGCTCTTCCGCTTCGCTACCGCCGGCTCGGTTGACGACGGCAAATCCACTTTGGTGGGCCGCCTCCTTCACGATTCCAAGGCGATTCTTGCTGACACGCTCGACGCCGTCGCCCGCACCTCAGCGGACCGCGGCTTCGGCGGCGAAAAGGGCGGGATTGACCTCGCCCTCCTGACTGACGGACTGCGTGCCGAGCGCGAGCAGGGCATCACCATCGATGTGGCTTACCGCTACTTCGCTACGGACCGCCGCAGCTTCATCCTGGCGGACTGCCCCGGCCACGTTCAGTACACGAAGAACACGGTGACCGGCGCGTCCACTGCGGATGCCGTCGTCGTACTTATCGACGCCCGTAAGGGCGTGCTGGAGCAGACCCGACGGCACCTGTCCGTGCTGCAGCTGCTGCGTGTTGCCCACGTGATTGTTGCCGTGAACAAGATCGACCTCGTTGATTTCAGCGAGCAGGTGTTCCGCGACATCGAAGCCGACGTGCAGAAGGTTGCCCGCGAGCTTGGCTTGGGTTCCGATGGCGTTGCTGACCTGCTGGTGGTTCCCGTTTCGGCCCTTGATGGCGACAACGTGGTGGACCGCTCGGAGCGCACGCCCTGGTACACCGGTCCTGCGCTGCTTGAGGTTCTCGAAACCCTCCCGGCTGCTGACGAGCTCGAGGCCGAACTGGAGAGCTTCCGCTTCCCGGTTCAGTTGGTGATCCGTCCACAGGGTGCCCTGGCTCCGGATGCTGTTGCTGCCGGGCTGAATGTTGAGGCCTACCGCGATTACCGTGCTTACGCCGGACAGATCACTGAGGGCTCCGTAAAGGTTGGCGACGAAGTATCCGTCATCAGCCCGGGCCACGAGCCGCGCACCACCACGGTGATCGGCATCGACTTCGCCGGCCAGTCGCTGGACGAGGCCGCGGCGCCGCAATCGGTGGCCGTCCGTTTGGCTGACGAGATCGACATCGCCCGCGGTGACACCATCGCTGCTGCCGGGACTGTCCGTGAGAGCACAGCTGACCTGTACGCGTCGTTGGCATGGCTCTCGCCCAAGCCGTTGCGTGAGGGCCAGAAGGTCCTGGTGAAGCACGGTACGCGCACGGTCCAGGCTTTGGTCCGCAACGTCACCGGAAAACTGGACCTGGCCACGTTCAACGTGGAGCCCGCGTCCAACCTTGAGCTCAACGACATCGGGCACGCACAGCTCAGGTTGTCAGCTCCCTTGCCGCTGGAGAACTACCTGCACCACCGGCGCACGGGTGCTTTCCTGGTGATCGACCCCATCGACGGCAACACACTGGCCGCCGGTTTGGTCAAAGACCACCCGGGCGACCACGAAGACGAACGTTACGTCATCTAGGGTCACACGTAGTCACATAACCGCAGCTTGTTCGCGACTCCTCACGCTGTACGGCGGGAATCTCGAACAGGCTGCGGTTTTCTTTTTGGGAAGGACCCATGCCACAGAACACCACGCTCAGCACTTATTTGGCCTCCGGCAAGGACCTTGTCCTGGACGGCGCCTTGGCCACGGAACTGGAGGCTCACGGCTGTGACCTGGAGGACGCGTTGTGGTCGGCCAAGGTCCTGCTGGAACAGCCGCACCTGATCAAGCAGGTCCACCGCGACTACTTCGACGCCGGAGCCTCCGTGGCCATCACCGCCAGCTACCAAGCCACGCCGCAGGGATTCGCGCGGCGTGGGTTGCCTGCTGCGGAGTCTTTGGAACTGGTGGCGTTGAGTGTCCGGCTGGCCGACGAAGCCCGCCAGGAAGCCGTGGCGGAGGGCTCTGCGAGCGGACCGCTTATGGTGGCGGGATCCGTGGGTCCCTACGGCGCCTACCTCGCTGATGGCTCGGAGTATCGGGGCGATTACACGCTTTCCGCCGCGGAATTCCGGGACTTCCACCGCCCCCGCATCGCTGCGTTGGTGGAGGCCGGCGCGGATTTCCTGGCGTGCGAGACGCTGCCGTCTTACGCTGAAGCGGAGGCGCTCCTGGCGCTCGTGGCGGAGTTCGACGTCGAATCCTGGTTTACGTTCACGCTGCGGGACAGCGGCCACATCAGTGACGGAACGCCACTGGCGGACGTGGCTGCGCTTCTCCGCGCGGAACCGCGCGTTGCCGCCGTCGGCGTTAACTGCGTGCCGTTGGAACTGGTGACGGATGCGCTTGGGACCCTGCATAATGCTACGGATGCGCCGTTGGTTGCGTACCCGAACTCCGGTGAGACTTACGACGCCGTGACCAAAACCTGGGGTCCATCCGCCAGCGGGCCGGGGGAGGGGACACTGGCAGGCAACGCGGCCGGGTGGCGGGGAAACGGTGCCCGGCTGATCGGTGGCTGCTGCCGCACAACCCCGCGAGACATTGAAGCCCTGGCGGCGAATATGACGCCAAGTGACCCTGCGTGAACCTTGGTTTCTACGGGATTGAAGCGTAAATATGACAGTCCCTACTGTGAAGGCATGACCTCTTCGGACTGGTCCTTCTTTGCCCATGATGGGCGATGTCACAGGGCCTGAACAACGCCCTCCGCATCCCGCACCTCCTAAGGAACCTTCATGGCAAACACGCCCGAATCACAGAAACCCAATCCCGGCACCGTCCGGATCGTCGCCGGCCAGAGCAACAAACCCAAACGCCGCCGTGCCGTTGAGATCGCGCTGGCCGTTGGCCTGGTCCTGCTGATCGGTGCAGGCGCTGCAGTAGCTTCCGCAGTTTCCCGCGGCAATGAGATTGCGCCGGTTCCCACGGCGTCACCCGCCGCTGAGTTGAAGCTTGGCTATTTCAGCAACGTGACCCACGGCCCGGCGCTGGTGGGCACCAGCCAGGGCATCATCGCCAAGGAACTTGGCGATACCAAGCTCAGCACCCAGGTCTTCAACGCCGGCCCCGCCGCGATCGAAGCCCTGAACGCCGGCGCCATCGATGCCACGTACATCGGTCCGAACCCGGCCATCAACTCCTATGTCAAGAGCAACGGCGAGTCCATCAGCATCATCGCCGGTGCCGCTTCCGGCGGTGCCCAGCTGGTGGTCAAGCCGGAGTTCAACTCGGCTGCGGACCTCAAAGGCAAGGTCCTCAGCTCCCCGCAGCTCGGCGGGACCCAGGACGTGGCCCTCCGCGCCTGGTTGGGTGACCAAGGATTCAAGACCAACACCGACGGCAGCGGCGACGTCAATATCAACCCGACCGAAAACGCCCAGTCGCTGAAGCTCTTCACCGACGGAAAGCTCGACGGCGCGTGGTTGCCGGAGCCGTGGGCGTCCCGGCTTGTACTCGAGGCCGGAGCGAAGGTCCTGGTGGACGAGAAGGATCTGTGGGAAAACGGCGACTTCACCACCACCATCCTGATCGTGAACAAGAAGTTCGCTGCCGAACACCCTGAGACGGTAAAGGCGCTGCTCAAGGGCCATGTGGAATCCGTGAAGTGGTTGAACTCGGCCTCGGCTGAAGAGAAGGCCACCACCATTAACGCTGTCCTCAAGGACACTGCAGGCAAACCGCTTCCGGGAGACGTCATTGCACGTGCTCTCCAGAACATCACGTTCACAACGGACCCGCTGGCGGGAACCTACCCCAAGCTTCTGCAGGACGGCGTGGACGCCGGCACCACAAAGCAGGCCGACATCAACGGCATCTTCGACCTCCGCACTCTGAACGAGGTTGAAGGCAACAAGACCTCAGCTGCAGGACTCGGCCAGGACTAAGCAGCAACAGGCTGGTCTGCAGCCACATCAGCTCTACCAATCAACACGAAGGACGGGACCATGCCAGTCGTACTCGAGAACCTGGGCAAGCGCTTCGGCGACGGCGCCCCGGTGCTGGACGACGTCAACGCCACCATCGCTCAAGGCGAGTTCGTCGCCCTCCTCGGTGCGTCCGGCTGCGGTAAGTCCACCTTGCTGAACATCATGGCGGGACTGGAACCGCCGACGTCGGGCGCTCTTGAAGTACCCAGCGACGGCGCTGCCTTCATGTTCCAGGACGCAGCCCTGTTCCCGTGGCTGACGGCGCGGGGCAACATCGAGCTGGCTTTGCAGTTGGCGGACAAGTCCAGTACTAAGGCGAGCCGGCGTATCCGTGCCACTGAACTGTTGGAACTGGTGCACTTGGGTGGCGCAGGGGATAAGCGTCCCCACGAACTGTCCGGAGGCATGAGGCAGCGCGTTGCGTTGGCCCGTTCCTTGGCTCAGGACCGGCAGTTGCTGTTGATGGATGAGCCGTTTGCTGCCCTCGATGCGATCACCCGCGACCTCCTCCACGACGAACTCGAGCGGATCTGGAAGGAAACGGGTCGGACCATCGTGTTCGTTACCCACAACGTGCGCGAGGCTGTCCGTCTGGGGCAGCGCGTGCTGCTGTTGTCCTCGCGTCCAGGCCGTGTGGTGGCTGAATGGGATGTCACGGAGGAGCACCGCACTGATGCCGGCCGCGCTGGGGAGCTGACCGGAGTTATCACCCGCCGGCTTCGCGAGGAGATCCGCCGCCATGCCAAGTAACCCCACCACCGAAGAGCGGACCCTTCCCGTGACTGAATCCAAAGAGCACATCACCTCGCCGTCGCTGAAGGGCAACGCCTCCGAGCTCCGGGACCTTGAAGCCGGCCTGGACAACCTTCAGTCTGACAGCGGCGGTAAGGCCGGCATTGACTGGAAGCGGGTGCTGTTGCCCGTTGCCGCACTGGCTGTCCTGATCCTCGCGTGGCAGTTCTACGTTTCACTGGAGTTCAAGCGGCGCGACCTCGTTCCCGGGCCGCTGGATGTCCTCACCCAGTTCGTGACCATGTGGGGTGAAGGCAAAGTCCAGGAAGCAGTGTGGACATCACTGCAGCGTGGTGTGGTCGGCTTCCTCATTTCGGTGGTCATCGCTACTCCCGTGGGTTTGATCCTGGCTCAGGTGGCTCCCTTGCGCCGTGCGTTCGGGCCGCTCATTTCCGGATTGCAGGTGCTCCCTTCCGTGGCCTGGGTTCCCGCCGCGATCATCTGGTTCGGCCTGACCGACGCCACCGTGTACTTTGTGGTGTTCATGGGTGCCATCCCCTCCATCATCAACGGGCTCATCTCAGGTGTGGACCAGATCCCGCCGCAGTACCGCAGCGTGGGTACAGTCCTTGGTGCGAACCGGCTCCAGATGGCGTTGCAGATTGTCCTGCCCGCAGCTCTTCCCGGCTACATTGGCGGTCTGAAGCAGGGTTGGGCCTTCTCCTGGCGCTCACTCATGGCCGCGGAAATCATCGCAGTGGGCGGCACCATCGGCTTCGGACTTGGCTCGTTGCTGGATCAAGGCCGGATCCTTTCCGACATGACAATCGTGATGTCCGCGATCCTGCTGATCCTGTTCGTGGGCATTCTGATCGAGATTCTGGTGTTCGGGCCGATCGAGAAGCGTTTGCTGCAGCGTCGGGGTTTGCTGGCGGGCAGCAGCCGGTAGGTCCTGGCAGGCGGGCGCACCCGTTCTTCGCTGAGTCAGCACCCTTCTGACGCCAACAGAACGAACACGCAAAGGCCCGACGGCGACCTCCCGCCGTCGGGCCTTTGCGTCACCAAACCGTGAGGTTATAGTCCGGCCAGGAGATCCTGCATTTCCCGATTCTCGGCTTCCTGGGCAGTGACAATGTCTTTGCCAAGCTGAACGGCTTCGGGATTCTTGCCTTGGCTGATCTCTGTCTTGGCCATGCTGACGGCGCCTTCATGATGCGCGATCATCTGTGTCAGGAAGAGCTTGGCAGCTTCCACGCCTTGGGCGTCGTTGAGTTTCTGTAGCTCGGCGTCGCTCAGCATCCCGTCCATGCCGTGACCGCCATGGCCGTCCGAGGGCATGGTGACGTCCTCGTTCCAGCTCTTGAGCCAAACCGTCATCTTCGCGATCTCGGGTGCCTGAGCTTCTTTGATCTTGACGGCCAGGGCCGTTACTGCGGGCGGGATGCCAGCCTTCGCCAGCATGGCGTCGGACATCTCCACCGCTTGGGCGTGATGGGGAATCATCATCCGGGCGAACATGGTGTCTGCTGCGTTGTGCCCGGCGTCGCTGCTGTTCGCTGAAGGGTGCGCGGAAGCGCCGGAACCTCCGTGGTCCATGCCGGGCATGGAATCGGACCCGGAGTTGGTGGCACAACCAGCCAGCGCAATCAGGCTTGCGATAGCGGCGCCGGTAAAAATGAAGTGTGTCCTACTCATCAGAAAAACGTCCTTTGCCAATTCAGGCGGCCGTCTGTCAGCCGCCGAGGGGTAAGCAGATGGTGAAGGGTTAACCGGCCCACCAGTCGCGGGCCGCGCCAGTGCTTACGTGCGGCTGATGCAGAGCTTCCCGGGTGTAGGACCGAGGGGCTGGTAGGACCAAGAGAGGGGCAGAACATGAAGTTCCCGTGAGGCAGGGATTACGCCGACAGCAACGGCTGGAGGCGGAGCGGCCAGGGAACCTGTTTGTAGCGAAGGGATGCAGTTGGTGGCCGCCGCCTCGGTACAGGAGCAACTTCCAGACGTGCACTTGTCCGCTTCAGCAGGCGAACTCCCATAGGGCTGCGGAGTCCCATGGAGCTGCGGAGTGTGGTGCCCGTGGGGCGTAGGTTCGGCAGCTATGACAGGTGAAGCAGGGTTCGCAGGGTGGGTGCCATGAGATCCACTGACCACGTGCATTCCGAAAATGCCCGTAATGACAGCTGCTACCAGAAGCAGTAGCGATGCCTTCCGGAGGAAGGTTAGGGGCCCGAGGCCGGCCGCAGGGGTTTGAGGGGACGTCGGCCAATTCACGATGCTCCACTACCTCCTTCGCGGTCCCTCTGCGGATGTTCCAGACAGCAAGAGTATACCCCCGGTGGGTATGCAATTCGACAATGCTCTACTCTATGCTCGATTTCCTTCGACGCCTAGAATCGTCGGATGGGCCTTCTAACGTTCAGCATCAACGTCACGCTCGATGGCTGCGTCGATCATAGGGAGGGCATCGCCGATGACGAGACGCACACCCACTTCACCCGCCTCCTGGACCAGAGTGGGGCAATGCTCTGGGGCCGTACTACTTACGAAATGATGGAGGACTACTGGCCGTTGGTTGCCCGCGGCGAGGTGGACGCACCACCAGCCCTACGCGAGTGGGCGCTTAGTCTGGAGACCAAACCCAAGTACGTCGTATCGGCAACGCGGAGCGTCTTCCCATGGACCAACAGCCATCACCTGGTCGGTGAGTTGCGCACGGTGGTGAAGGAACTCAAGGACAAGACTCCAGACGGTGTGCTCGTGGGCAGCGGCAAACTTGCCACGGAACTGGACCGACTCGATCTGATCGACGAGTACAAATTCCTCGTCCACCCCATGATCACCGGCCACGGCCCCACCCTGTATCAGGGCGGACTGCCCGGCACCCGGCGCCTGGAGCTGATCTCGGCCGATCCGCTCAGCAACGGTGCGGTGGCCATGCACTATCGACGGGCTGATTGAGGAATTACCACACCGCTCGACGTGTTGTCCCGAACATGCACAACAAACGGATCGGCTTCCTTTCCTTCGGACATTGGGCACGTGTCCCGGGTTCCCTCGTACCAACGGCCGGAGAAGCACTCAAGCAGGGAATCGAACTGGCGGTGGCCGCCGAGGAGCTAGGTATAGACGGCGCGTTTTTCCGAGTCCACCACTTCGCCCGGCAGCAGGCCTCGCCCTTCCCGTTGCTTGCAGCCATCGCAGCCCGAACCACGCGCCTTGAAATGGGCACCGGCGTGATCGACATGCGCTACGAGAACCCGCTGTACATGGCCGAGGAAGCCGCGGCCACGGACCTCATCAGCGACGGCCGTCTGCAGCTAGGCGTGAGCCGTGGTTCACCGGAACCCGCACGGAACGGGGCCGCGAACTTCGGGTACGTCCCGGAAGACGGTGAAGACGGCGGCGACATGGCCCGACGCCACACAGCCCTGTTCCGCAAAGCGGTTGCCGGGCACGGCGTTGCCGAAGCGGATCCCCATTACGCCGGCGGAGCCACAGGTCTGTTGCCCATACAGCCCCAGTCTCCCGGCCTCCCGCAAAGAATCTGGTGGGGCGCCGGAACACGGAAAACAGCCGTTTGGGCAGCCGAGCAAGGCATGAACCTCATGAGCTCCACCCTTCTCACCGAGGACACTGGTGTGCCCTTCGACGAGCTGCAGGCAGAGCAGATTCAGATGTTCCGCGAGGCGTGGGCCGCAGCCGGACACGACTTTGAACCCAGAATTTCCGTGAGCCGCAGCGTGATCCCCATTGTGGACGACGTCGACAACCACTACTTCGGCCTCCGCGCCCAAGCGGACAGCCAGGACCAGGTAGGAATTCTCGACGGCGCGTTGTCCCGTTTCGGGAAGAGCTACATCGGCGAGCCGGACGCCCTGGCTGAAGAGCTGGCCAAGGACGCCGCAGTCCAAGCGGCAGACACCGTCCTGCTCACGGTACCCAACCAGCTGGGCGTGGATTACAACGCAAAGCTTTTGGGCAACGTCGCGAAACACATCGCCCCGACGATCGGGTGGAACGCGAAGGCCTAGGAAGCCACCGCCGCCAGCCCGGCAACCGAAAACGAGACAGGCTCAACGAAAACCCGATACCCGCGTTCGTGATCGAATCCATGGATTTCGCGGGTGTCCAAGGCATCCATGAATTGAAGGGTCTGCCGGGTGATCACTTGCCCCGGGACCAGGATGGGGAAGCCCGGAGGGTACGGCGTGACGAAACCTGCCGAGACCACTTCCTGTCCCGTGGAAACCGCTGCAGCTACTTCAGCCGCGGAAAGGTAAACAGTGGAATCTGGCTTGTAGCTCTCAAAGTAAGCTGCCCGGATATCCCCGTCCTCGCAGGCATCGTCAACACGGAAGCGCGCGGCAAACGTGCTGAAGTCCGGGAGCGGGGGAGTCCGCCGGGGAGCCCCGGACTCCGCGGGGAGCGTCCGCCGTCGCGCAGAAGGATGTGGATTCTCGAAACCCTCGGCCAGCTTTACCAGGACCTCGATCAGGTAGGCCACGGAGCTGCGGGAGGTGCCGATGTTGGTCATGAACAGCACAGTGTTCCGGGACGTTTTGTTCACCTGGATGCCGTGATCGTCCATGAGGTAGCTGTGGCGGAAAGTATCGCCGTCGATCCCTGTCTTGCTGATGTCCAGTGTGAGCCGGCTGGGATCGATGACGAACTCGTCCCGCTGCCAGGCATCCTCCAGTTCAGCCAGCCCATCCCGCAGCGGCATGCTGGAGCTGGTTTCGCGGTATCGCCCGCCGATGAGGTCCCGCGACGTCAGTACCCGGAAGTACTTCTTCAGCAGGGGATGCCTGGCGACGGCCTGGGCCACAGATACCGCAAGGTCGGATTGGCGTTGAACCAGGCCGAAACCTTCCAACTCCACCTGCCGCCTTCCAATGTCCAAGGACGCCAGAATCTGGTAGTTCGGTGACGTAGAGGTGTGCGTCATGTAAGCCTCGCGGAACGACTCCTGGTTGGAGCCGGCGAAATCCTGATCGAACACGTGGATCATGGAACCCTGCCGCAAGGATGTCAGGGTCTTGTGCGTGGACTGCGTGGCGTAGACCCGGATCCGCGCCTTCGCGGGATCGGGAATCAGCCGGGTGTTCACCCAAGCATCGTCATCCACGGGTTCGCCGGTGACCGGGTCATGCAAGGCGGCCGCCTGTTCGGCGTACCGGGCAGCGTAGGCAGGGCTGTGGAACGAGGCCTCCAAAGCGGCAGCAGCTGCCATGCCGGTTCGACGGCGGTACACCGGGTGGGAGCGGGCGAAGGCAAACCACGCCTCGTCCCAGAGGAAAACCAAGTCCGGTTTGATGGCCAGGCATTCCTCCATGACCCTTTCGACGTCATAGACAACGCCGTCGAAAGTGCAGTTGGTGAGGGTCACCATCTTCACCTCATGGAGCCTGCCTGCCCGCCGGTACTCCAGGAGCCTGCGTTTCAGGCTCGCCAGGGGAACAGCGCCATAGAAGGCGTACTTGTCCAAGGGGTAGGCGTCCAAGTACGAAACGCGGGCACCGGCGAGCACGAAGGCGTAGTGGTGCGACTTGTGGCAGTTACGGTCCACCAAGACAACGTCGCCGGGAGCAAGCAGCGATTGATGCACGATCTTGTTGGCCGTGGACGTGCCGTTGGTAACGAAGTACGTTCGCTGCGCCCCGAATGCACGGGCGGCCAGCTCCTGTGCCCGTTTGATGGATCCGTGAGGATCCAGCAGTGAGTCCAGCCCGCCCGAGGTGGCGGAGGTTTCGGCCAACAGCAGGTTCGTCCCATAAAAATCGGCCATGCCCCGGATCCACGGCGAACTCCCGACGGAAGCGCCCCTGGAAATCGGCAGGGCATGGAAGACGCTGGCCGGGCGGCGGCTGTAATCCTGCAACGCGGTGAAGAACGGGGTTTCATAGCGTTCCGCCACCCCGGAAAGAAGTGACAGATGCAGGTCCAAATGATCCTGCCTGCGGAAGATCCGCCGGAACTTCCTGGTGAGTGATCCCGCCAGTGATTCGATGGAGACCCCTGCCACCAGGTAGACGTCCAGCTCGGGCCGAAGCGCTGAGATGGCGTCGGCCAACCCAAGGATCCGCTTGATGGGCCGCGAGTCCTGCAAGTCCGCGGAGGTATGCCGGGCCAGGAAGCGACGGAGGTCACTGCCCAGCAGATGTGAACTCCGGAGTGCGAAACCCGGGCGCAGGACAACAGCCTGGATAGCGGGGTTCAGCATGACGGCAACCAGGGCATCTTCGTAGCTGGGAACCACGTTGACGGTGTAAGTGAAAGCATCAGAGGGCCGCCTCTGCGCAGCCATGGTGTTCTTCAGTGCTTCGGCTTCGTCAGGGTCAACGGTGTCAACCACCACTACCTCAAAGCGTGGCCGCTCAGCCGGCTCGGACTGGTCAACAGCTTCGTCTTCCACCGTCTCCCCGCGCGGCGCCGCAGCCGCTTCCCCCAAGGAGGCGAGCGGAAGGTTGGACAATCCGCCCAGAAGCTGGAGCGCGGCCTGGGGTTCGCCGTCGTCGATCAACTGGCGTAACTGGACCACGGCGCCGACTCCCGGTTCTGCCCAATACGGTTCCACCGACATCAGGAGGGCAAAAGTCCGATCGATCTGGGACAGCAGACCGGACTCCTGGTGTCGGGCTGATGCAAGCTGCCTGAGGGCGTATCCCAAGAACTCCCACGCATCGGCACGGGACCGCCATGCCCGGCTGGGAGTGCCGATTTTGAGGGACGGGGAGGGGTTGCTCATGTGTTTCACTTTCAAACTCAAGATGTGGCTAGGACGTCTGGGCGGCGCGGATGCGGCCGCGATACGCGTACCAACCTGCGATCAGCAGTGGTGCCAGTACCAGCAAGGAAGCCAGCACCCAGCGGCCCGTCTCTGAGAACCCCATGGTGACCAGCACAAAGGCCAGGAATCCGAGCGTCAGGTAGGAGGTGAACGGCGCACCGAACAGCCGGAACGCCGGCCGGACAACTTTGCCGCTGCGAACCCATGATTGGAGCTTGATGTGGCAGAGCATGATGGTGGCCCAACCGCCTATGATGCCCACCGCCGAGATTTCCAGCACGATCTCGAAGACCTGCGACGGGACGACGGCGTTCAATCCAACGCCCACCAAGGTAATGACCGCTGTGAGCAGGATGCCGCCGTAGGGCACGCCGGACGCGCTGATCCTTCCCGTGAACTGCGGAGCCGAGCCGTTCACCGCCATGGAGCGAAGGATGCGGCCGGTGGAGTAGAGGCCGGCGTTGAGGCTGGAGAGCGCCGCGGTGAGGACCACGAAGTTCATCACGGATGCGGAAATGGCTCCGGCCTGCGGATCCCCGAGGTGCGAGAAGAATGTGACAAATGGTGATTCGCCGGATTTGTAGGACGTGAAGGGAAGCAGGAGCGAAAGCAACAGGACCGAGCCCACGTAGAAGACTCCGATGCGGATGACCACGGTGTTTACGGCCTTTGGCATCACCTTGTGCGGGTTGGCCGTTTCTCCGGCCGCAGTTCCCACAAGTTCCACGGCAGCGTAGGCAAACACCACGCCGCTGATCGCCAGGAGCGGTGCCACAGCCCCCATGGGGAACATGCCGCCGTTCTCTGCAATGACGTTGAAGCCCGGAACGCCTACATCCGTCCGGCCGCCAAAGACAATAAAGCAGATCCCCACCACGAGGAACGTCACCAAGGCACCCACCTTGATCATGGCGAACCAGAACTCCATCTCGCCGAAGATCTTCACGGACACCAGATTCAGGGCGAGCACCACCACTAGGGCGATGAGCGCAATCAACCATTGCGGGATGTCGTTGATGGGTGCCCAGTATTGGCCCCAGAACTTGACGTAGAGGGCAACTGCGGTGACGTCCACAATGGAGGTCATGGCCCAGTTCAGGAAGTAGAGCCAGCCGGCGGTGTATGCCATTTTCTCGCCGTAGAACTCCCGGGCGTAGGAAACGAACGAGCCCGACGTAGGGCGGTACAGCACCAACTCGCCCAGTGCCCGGAGGATCAGGAAGGCAAAGAACCCGCAGACGGCATAGACCAGGATCAGGGCGGGCCCGGAACCGTTGAGGCGACCGCCGGCGCCCATGAAGAGCCCGGTACCGATCGCACCGCCGATGGCGATCATCTGGATCTGCCGGGGCTTGAGGGTTTTGCGGTAACCGGCTTCCTCTTGGGCGAAAGCGCTCGACGACGTTCGGGTGGCTAAGCCTGGTGCGGACGGAAGGGTTTTTGTAGATGCAGGGGTGGGTATCACTTCTGGGGTCTCCTTTGACTCCGGTGCCACCTCAGGTGGCTCAATACTCCAAAAACGGTGGCTGTCGGGCAGCTGCGCCTGAAATTGGCCGCGCTGCAGGCAGTCTTTGTGGTGTTTGGGACAGTCACCAACTCTAGGTGTCCGCCGTCGCCAACAAATTGGCTGGCGAACCAAATTCAGGGCCCGGCTCTTGTGCCGAGGGGACAACACTGGTGTTCTGAAGGGCCGGTAATGTTTCTCGCTGTGCGTGTCCGCGTACATGTACCGGCGGAGCCCCTCAATGGCGAGGGAGCGTCCTGCTGAAGTGAACTGATGAGGAGAGGAAGCGATAGCTTCGTTGAAAGCCCTGGAAATTGACGACGACGGTGTCGTCACCTTATTGAGCGATGTCCTTGAAGACCTGGGCGTCCACAACGCACGGTTGCTGTTGGCCCCGGCAGAGGACAACAGAAACGTTCGTGAAACTGTCATTGTTGACGCTGAAGACGACGACGCGATCCGCCCGGGGGCATTGGTCATGCTCATCGGCGCCCGCGGACGCGCGGCGCTCCCGGCACTTCGCAGGATTGTTGCCGACCGTCCCACGGCAATAGCCGTTAAGGGCAACGAACGCGAGTTGGAAGCCGCAGCAGAGTTACTGCGACCCACGGGCATCGGGCTGGTGGCGGTCGCACCGGGTCTGCGGTGGGACAAATTCGAAAGCGTCGCTTTGGACCGTGTCCACGAAAACCGTGTCCGCGAAAACGACGGCCGCTTCAGCGATGTGCCCGGCGAAAGCACCACGTCAGTGCATCGGGACCTGTTTGCGATCGCCCAAACAACCGCGACCCTAACCAACGGCCATGTGGTCATTGAAGATCCAGGCAACAAAGTGCTTGCCTACTCGCCGGCGTCCAATGATGTTGATGAGCTCCGCAGGTTGTCCATCCTGGCGCGGCGGGGGCCCGAGAAATACCAAAAACTGCTCAAGGAATCAGGGGTCTACAAGCACCTTCAGGCTACTGAAGCGCCGATTCATGTGGAAGCCAACATGGATGCGGGTCTTCGGGAACGAGTAGCAATCGGTATTCATGCCGGCAGCCGTGTGATGGGGTACATCTGGTTGCAGGAGGGTGCTGAACCTTTGGCGGCCAACACGGACCGCATCATGGTGGGAGCAGCCCGCCACGCAGCGATCGAATTGGTCCGGCACCGCAATGAACAGTCCCAATCGATGCGGGAGGACCGGGTCTCAAGCCTCCTGAGCGGCACGGCGCAGGTGCACTCGCAGGCCCAGTCCGCAGGGATTGATCCATCAAAACCAGCAGCCCTGGTCCTGATCTCTGCGGGCGGTTTGAGCCAGAGCGCCGCCGGCCTCCAACTCCGCAGGGGAGAACTTTCCAAGGTGGCATCAATTCACGCTGCAGCGTACAGGCCCGGTGCAGTGGTGGGGGCTCTCGGAATGGAAACGGCCATCATCCTGCCCGACCTCGACCCTCTGAAATCGCTTCCTGCCATCAACAGGCTGGTCAATACGATTGTTCGTGATGCCACCACCCACCTTCACTTTCAAGTGCAGGCAGCCGTGGGTCCCATCGTTCCGCGCCTGGACGCCTTGCACGCCACCCTTGATCACGTGCGCAGCGTCCTGAAAGTCATGGAGGCAACTCCCGAAGTTCGCGTGGCCTCGTACAGCGACGTGGAAACGACGGTCCTCACCAGGGAGCTGCTGGAGTTGCTGGAGTCACGGACCACCTTGCGTCATGCCGGAATCACCCGGCTGTGCAGCCGCTATCCGGAGTTCGCCCTGACGCTCCTGACTTACCTGGAGTTCTTTGGCGACGTGAACCGCTGCGCCGAGGAACTGGCCGTCCACCGCAACACAGTCCACTACAGGCTGCGTCGCGCCTGCGAAGTGGCGGGACTGGACCTGCAGTCCGCAGACGAACGCCTTCTGGCGCACCTTCAGATCAGGCTCTGGACCTACGCAGGGACCAAGGGCTAGAAGCGTGGACATCCAGAATCTCCTCGACGACATCGTCGGGGCTGTGCAGCCGCATGTCGGCCAAGGCAATGTAGCCCGCTACATCCCGCAGCTCGGGGCCGTGAATCCCCAACAATTCGGGATTTCCGTGGCAACCCGGGACGGCGAGGTCTATTCAGCCGGAGATGCCCACGTGGACTTCTCCATCCAAAGCATCTCCAAGGTATTTGCGCTCGCCTTGGTGTTGGCGTTCGACGGCGACGGGATCTGGAAGCGAGTCTTCCGGGAGCCCTCAGGCAACCCGTTCAACTCGCTGATCCAGCTGGAAAGCGAGGAAGGGATTCCCCGGAACCCTTTCATCAACGCCGGCGCAATCGTGGTGACGGACAGGCTCCTCAGCATCACCGGCAATGCCGCGCACGCAGTGAGGGATCTGATGCGTCAAGAGACCACCAAGGAAAGCATCGATACCGATCACCACGTTGCCGGGTCCGAACTGGCCAACAGCCACCGCAATGCCTCGCTGGCCCATTTCCTGGCGAGCTGCGGCAACCTGGAGAACCCGGTGGACGAGGTCCTGGACTCCTACGCCAAGCAGTGCGCCCTCGCCATGACATGTGAGGACCTGGCGCTCGCGACCCGCTTCCTGGCTGCCAACGGCTTGGGAACGGACGGAACCCTTTTGTTGTCGCCGGCGCAGACCAAGAGGATCAACGCCGTCATGCTCACCTGCGGAACGTACGACGCCGCAGGCGAATTCGCGTATCGGGTGGGCCTCCCTGGCAAGAGCGGCGTGGGCGGAGGGATCGTAGCCGTGGTTCCGAACAAGTGCTCCATCAGTGTGTGGAGCCCTGGCCTGGGACGGTCCGGGAATTCCGTGGCCGGCGTGGCCGCTCTGGACGAATTCACCACGCGTACTGGCTGGTCGGTCTTTTAGGCGCATTATTGAGGGATGACAGGTACCCAGCCCAGCGCCGTCGAGTTCCTGGCACGGCTTCAAGCGAGGCAATCCGACGTCGAGCAGCTCAAGTACCAGCGGTATTTCAAGACAGGCAAGGGCGACTACGCCGAGGGTGACTTCTTCATGGGCGTCCGCATGGGCGAGGTTTTCACGCTTGGCAAGGAATTCGCGGCCATGCCCCCGGCTGAAATCGAGAAGCTCCTGGAAGAGGACATCCACGAGGCCCGCGCCGGAGCTGTGAAGATCATGGCGCTGCAAACGCAGAAAAAGAAGACCACGGAAGAGCGGCGCAA
Organism: Paenarthrobacter sp.; assembly: GCA_031179305.1. Classification (GTDB taxonomy): domain Bacteria; phylum Actinomycetota; class Actinomycetes; order Actinomycetales; family Micrococcaceae; genus Arthrobacter. The sequence goes on from JAPSHX010000016.1 coordinate 63,546, forward strand.
GGAGCTGTACGAGCTGTACCTGCGCAGGCATGACCGCATCAACAACTGGGACCTGGTGGACCTGGGAGCCGGGCGAGTGGTGGGCGGTTGGCTCATGGATAAGCCGCGGGATCCGCTGTATGACCTGGCCCGTTCGGAGAATATGTGGGAGCGTCGGACGGCCATCGTCGCGACGTCGGCGTTCATCCGGGAAGGCCAACTGGATGACACGTTCGCCATCGCTGAGATCCTCCTTCATGACAAGGAAGACCTCATCCATAAGGCGGTGGGCGGTTGGGTCCGCGATGCCGGGCGCAGCAGCCGCGAGCGTCTGCTGGCGTTCCTCGACGAACACGCAGCCACCATGCCGCGGACGGCTCTTCGTTACGCGATTGAGCACTTGGGCAAGGAACAGCGCGCGTATTACCTGACGCTGAAAGACCGTGTTTCCCCGAATTAGGCAGGGAACTATGTGACGTTGGATTACCCAGCGTTACCGGGTGTTTCCGAGCCTTTGAAGCATGTTACGGCGCCGCCCTACAGTTTTTTCATGGCAATACAGGACATTTACCCCACCGCGCTGCGGCTGCTCGGCCGCCCGGTGCTGGTGGTTGGCGGCGGCCCCGTCGCGGAGCGCCGCGCCAAGGGACTGCTTGACGCCGGTGCGAAAGTCACCGTGGTCGCTCCCTTTGCCACCGAAACACTTCGCGGTCTCGCCACTTCCGGTCTCCTCACCTGGGAGCAGCGCGAGTACCGCACGTCCGACCTCGACGGCGTCTGGTTCGCTCAGACCGCCACTGGCACAGCAGCTGTGGACACCCAGGTAGCCGCCGACGCCGAGGCGCAGCGCATCTGGTGTGTCAACGCCTCGGACCATGAAGCATCAGCCGCTTGGACACCCGCCGTTGCCGTGGTGGACGACGTCAAGATCGCCATCAATGCCGGGGGAGACCCTCGCCGTGCCATGGCCCTCCGCAACGCTGTAGCCACTGCCCTCGAAACCGGGGACCTGCCGCTCCGCCGTCATCGCAAGGCGGGAACGGACGGCTTCGTTGGCTCGGTCGCTTTGGTCGGCGGTGGTCCCGGCGACTCGGGACTCATCACAGTCCGCGGTCGTCGCCTGCTGGGCCAGGCCGACGTCGTGGTTGCTGACCGTCTTGGCCCGCGCGAGCTGCTCAAGGAACTTGCCCCGGACGTCCGGGTGATCGAGGTAGGCAAGACGCCCGGCCACCATCCCGTGCCGCAGCTCGAGATCAACAGGATCCTTGTGGAGGAAGCCCTCAAGGGCAACCGGGTGGTCCGCCTCAAAGGCGGCGACCCCTACGTCTTGGGCCGCGGCGGCGAGGAAGCGGAGTTCTGCCGCCAGAACGGCGTCGAGGTTGAAGTGGTGTCCGGCGTGACGTCTGCAATCTCCGTTCCGGCGGCTGCGGGTATCCCTGTGACACACCGCGGCCTGGCCAAGGGTTTCAGCGTGGTGACCGGCCACGAAGAGTTGTCCGAAGTCCCGGCACGCCCTGATCACACTGTGGTGTTGCTCATGGGAGTGGCGCAATTGCGCGATTCCGCGGCTGAGCTGGCCGGCTCGGGTCTGCCTTTGGACACACCAGTAGGTATCGTAGAGAACGGGTATTTGCCGGACCAGCGCGTCACCATCGGCACTCTGGGAACCATCGCGGACCAGGCGGAAGCCGTCGGCGTGGCCAACCCGGCGGTCATTGTGATCGGCGATGTGGTCCGTGTCAGCCCCTTTGCACCGCAGCATTTCAAGACCGCTGACTACAGCACAATTACCCCGAATCGTCCCCGCGTCCGCAGTAACTAGCCCCCGGCCCAACTAGGTAGCAGTTCACGTCGTTATGAGCCCTCAAAACGACGTGAACTGCGACCTAGTTGGGAGGACTGAACAAGAAGAAGGAACACAGCCGTGTCAATTAGCACTCCCGTAGGTTCTGCGGACCGTCCGCTTCGCGTCGCTGTCATCGGCTCCGGCCCGGCCGGCGTTTACGCAGCGGACATCCTGACCAAGAGCGAGGCCGTCAAGAGCGGCGAACTCAACGTCAGCATCGACCTCTTCGACCGCTACCCGGCACCGTACGGCCTGATCCGCTACGGCGTTGCCCCGGACCACCCCCGCATCAAGGGCATCGTCAACGCCCTGCACAAGGTTTTGGACCGCGGCGACATCCGCTTCTTCGGCAACGTGGATTACGGCACGGACATCTCCATTGATGACCTCCGCAAGCACTACGACGCCGTCATCTTCGCTACCGGCGCCATCAAGGACGCAGACCTGAACATCCCCGGCATCGAACTCGAAGGTTCCTTCGGCGGCGCCGACTTCGTGTCCTGGTACGACGGACACCCGGACGTTCCCCGCGAATGGCCGCTGGATGCCAAGGAAATCGCTGTCCTCGGCAACGGCAACGTGGCCCTGGATGTGGCCCGCGTCCTGTCCAAGCACGCCGATGACCTCCTGGTCACCGAAATCCCGGACAACGTCTACGCCGCTCTGAAGAACTCCCCGGTCACCGACGTTCACGTCTTCGGCCGCCGTGGTCCGGCCCAGGTGAAGTTCACCCCGCTGGAACTCCGCGAACTCTCGCACTCCAAGGACGTAGACATCATCCTCTACGCCGAGGACTTCGAATTCGACGAAGAGTCCGACCGCCAGGTCCAGACCAACAACCAGACCAAGACCATGGTTGGCACGCTCACCAACTGGATCGCCGAGCAGCCCGAGGACCTCTCCGAGCTCACGGCTTCCCGCCGCCTGCACCTGCACTTCCTGCACAGCCCGGTGGAAATCGTGGACTCCCCGGAAACCCCGGGCAAGGTAGCCGGCATCAAGTTCGAGCGCACCGAGCTGGACGGCACGGGCAACGCCCGCGGCACCGGCGAGTTCATCGACTACCCGGTCCAGGCCGTGTACCGCTCCATCGGCTACTTCGGTTCGGCCCTGCCGGACGTCGAGTTCGACCACAAGAAGGGCGTCGTCACCAACGACGGCGGTCGTGTCCTGGACGCCGACGGCCAGCACGTGCCCGGCCTCTACGCAACGGGCTGGATCAAGCGCGGTCCCGTTGGCCTCATCGGCCACACCAAGGGCGATGCCCTCGAAACCGTCACCTACCTCTTGGAGGACCGCGAAAACCTGCCGGTCGCCGAGGTTCCCGCGGCGGACGCCGTGGTGGATCTCCTCGATGCCCGCGGCGTGAAGTTCACCAGCTGGGAAGGCTGGCTGGCCCTTGACGCACACGAGCTCGCTCTCGGCGCAGCAGCCACCGAGGCCGGCACCTCCCACGGCGTTGAGGTCAAGCGTGAGCGCATCAAGGTTGTGCCGCGCGAGGACATGGTCAACATTTCCCGTGATGGCGTAGCCGCACAGGTCTAGTTCTTCCGTTTCACGGCTGGCGGGGTCACTCAATCTGAGTGGCCCCGCTTTGCTTTTAGGCTCGCCACTGTGGCACCCGGCGGTACCCTGAGTCATGGACGTCGTCGTCATTGAAACTCCGCAGCTGGGTGATCGCAGCTACTTGGTGCACGACGGCTCAGTGGCGTTGGTGATCGACCCCCAGCGGGACATCGACCGGGTGGAAGCGGCGGCTGCTAAGGCTGGCGTACGGATCACGCATGTTGCCGAAACGCACCTGCACAACGACTACGTCACAGGCGGCCTCGTCCTGGCGGAGAAGCAGGGCGCTGCATACTTGGTGAACGCCGCTGACGAGGTCTCTTTCAGGCGTGTCCCTGTCACGGACGGCCAGGTGCTTCGGATTGGCCGGCTTTCCGTGACGGTGGTGGCCACGCCTGGCCACACGCACACGCACCTCTCCTATGTGGTGCGGGACGACACGTACGACGGCGGCATGGAGGCTGTGTTTTCCGGCGGCAGCTTGCTCTACGGTTCAGTCGGGAGGACGGACCTGGTCTCCCCGCAGGACACCGCGAAGTTGGCCCATGATCAGTACTCCTCGGTCCGGCGCCTGGTGGACTCGGCGACGCCCGAAGCAGCCCTCTACCCAACGCATGGATTCGGCTCGTTCTGTTCCATCGGCCCGGCGAGCCATCAAGAGAGCTCGACGATCAGTGAGCAAACCGGGTCCAATCACGCCCTGACAGATCCGGACGAGGAACACTTTGTGTCGCAGTTGCTGGAGAACATCACGGCCTACCCCGCGTACTACGCCCACATGAGCCCGCTGAATGCCGCCGGTCCGTACCCGGCAATCCTGGACGTGCCGGACTCCGTGGACGCTGAGGAACTGGGCCGGCGCTTGAGGGCAGGAGAGTGGGTGGTGGATCTGCGGCATCGCGTGGCTTTCGCGGACAGTCATCTCCAAGGCAGCGTGAGTTTTGAGTACGGCCGTGGGGACAACTTCACCAGCTACCTCGGTTGGGTGATTCCGTGGAACCAGCCGCTCACGCTGTTGGGGCCCATCGACGAGGTTGAAAAGGCGATCCGTGACTTGGCGAGGATCGGCATCGACAGCCCGGATGCCGCCGTCGGGCCTGAAGCCGCAGTTCTGAACGTTGGAGCGTTGGCACCTGACCATCCCCAGGCGAGCTACGAGCACGGGGACTGGGCTGCTCTCCTCAGTAACAGGACCAGTGAGGACATGGTCCTGGACGTTCGCCGCTCGGACGAATACAAGGCCTCCCACGTCAAAGGAGCGATTAACATTCCGGTCTACGAGTTGCTCAGCAGAATCACAGAGCTGCCGGACGCGAGGATCTGGGTGCACTGTGCCACGGGATATCGGGCGAGTGTCGCAGCGAGTTTGCTGGATAGGGCCGGGCGCGAGGTGGTGCTCATCAACGCCAGGTTCAAGGACGCATCCGGTGCAGGAGTCGAGACCACGCCGTAAACACTGGCTGAGTTACCGCGGCGCCTGGTCGGAGCAGTAGTCCAAGTTCCGGTACACGCTCTGGACGGCGGCATCGGGGTCGTGTGCTTCCAGTGCGTCAACCAGTTCGTCGTGGCCTTCGCGGGGGATGCCGTTGAAGCCACCCTTTCGTTGCTGGCGGAGGAGGTCGTTGTGGAATACGCCGCCGAACGAAACATAGAGCTGGTGGAGCAAGGGGTTTCCTGAAGCCAAGGCGACGCGTTCGTGGAATTCCCAGTCGGCGCTGGCCCACGTGGGGTAGTCCTCGGCTTGCCAGGCGTCGTGGCGGAGCGCGAGGAGGCGGCGCATTTCGGCCAGGTCCTCAGCGGTAGCGTGCTTGGTGGCCAATCGGGCAGCCTGGGTATCCAGGCCGAGCCGGACTTCCACGATGTGCTCCTGAGTGTGCTCCAGGTACATGCGCTGCGCCGCGCCGGACATCTCACTGTTGGCCCGCACATAGGTGCCGTCCCCTCGCCGCACTTCCAGCATGCCGGAGTGGGCCAGCGCCTTGATGGCCTCGCGCAAAGTTCCCCGCGAAACACCAAGAGTGGACATGAGCTCGGGCTCGGCAGGGATTCGCTCCTGAAGCGGCCACTCACCGGACTTGATCATGTCCCGCAGCTTGGCGGTGATCTCCTCGGCAAGGGCCGGGCGATGCGAAGGGGTCAGGGTCATGCTGTCCTCGGTCCGGTCTTGGTGGCAGTGCGCTTGCTCGTGAGCAGGTGGCAGGTAACCATGAGCGCTACCGCCACGATGGACAGCAGGCTCAGCGGCAGCACCCAGCCGCCGGTGGCGCTGTGGAGCAGGCCCATGCCGAACGGGCCAATTGCCGCTATCAAGTATCCCAGCGATTGGGCGATGGTGGAGAGCGCGGTGGTTTCCGCCGTCGAACGCCCGCTGCGGCTGATGATCACCAAGACGAGCGGGAAGATGCCCAAGCCGAAGCCGAACAGCACGGCAGGCACAACCGCCAACGACGTCGGCAGCCAGACCATTGCGGCGATGGCCAGCAAGGTGGAGCTGCTGGCCAGATACAGCGCGGGGCGGAGCATGCGGGGGCGGGAGCCGAAGGCGAGCAGGATCATGCCGGCGGCGACGGAGACCAACTGCATCACACCGAACTGCAGGCCGCTTTCGGAGGCGCTGAGACCTTGCGAGGTCAGGATGTAGGCGAACCAGCTCATCACGGCGTAGGCAAGGAATGCCTGGAAGGTGAAGATCGCGGTAATCAGGATGCCGAGGCGGGTACGCAGCAACGGCCACATGGACACCCGCGGCCGGTCCGTTTTGGTGGAGTTGCGGTGGGTGTGGAGGACAACCGGCAGGAAGCCCAGCAGGGCCGCGACGCCCAGGATTCCCCAAGCTGCCAAGCCCATGGACGGCGAGCCGAGCTCGTGCGCCAGCGGAACACTCACGGCAGCGGCGAAGGTAGCGCCGCCGGACATGGTGAAGGTGTAGAGACCCGTCATCATGGAGGTGCGCTCTGAGTAGTGCTCACGGATGAACGACGGCATGGCCACGTTGCACACGGCCAGGCCGGACATCGCCAGGACGGTGCCTCCGAGGAGTGCGCCCGTCACCGGAACGCCACGGACCAGCAATCCGCCGGCCAGCAGGGCCAACGCGATGGCGATGGCCTTTTCAACACCCACCCGGCGGGTCAGCCAGGACGTTCCCATGCCCGCAACCGCAAAGCACAGCAGCGGGATGGAAGGCAGAATGGACGCCACCAGGGCGCCATAACCCAGCACCTGTTGCAGGTCATGGAACAGGGCGGCGGCGCTGGTGATGCCGGCGCGCAGGTTCAGGCCGATGAGCACCACGGCAATAATGCCGACGACGGCGACGACGCGCGTCTTGGGGACTGCGGAACTTGCCGAAAGCTCAGGGGCGGCCTGGGCAGGGCTCACAGTAGGGATGTTTCCGGTGCTGGGGGTAAGAGGAGTCGTCGCGGCCATATCTAAAGGTTAGACGTTTGACGTCTAATGTCTAGGGTTTTGTGGCGAAGCTCTCCGCGCCGGTTCGTGGAGGGGCTAGCGGGGGTTGCGCGACCCCAATCGTTGGACCGCCAACGCCAACCAAAGCTGCACACGGTCCTGTGTCTGGGAGGGGTCGTAGCCCGTCAATTCGGTGATCTGTGCCAAACGGTAACGCACAGTGTTGCGGTGCAGGGTGAGGGCTTCGGCCACGGCCGCCACTGACCCGTTGTGGTTCAGGTAGCTTTCCAAAGTGGCCACAAGTTCGGCCCCGTGGGCGGCGTCGAACTTCCGCAGCGGGGTCAGGGATTCGCTGGCCATGTCCGCCAGCGGAACATCCTCGCTGGCAAGCAGCAGGGATGTCAGGCTCAGGCGCTCCGGCTCGTTGACCGGCAAGCCATGCGCCACGGCGTCGCGCGCTTCAAAGTAGCTCCAACGCAGGCCGTTCGGCTTGGTGTAGGCGCCGCCGATACCAATAACGGCGTGGATACCGGCTTCCTGCAGGTGGTCGCTGAGGCTCTTGGCCAAGGCGGTAGCCGAGCTGCCGTCGTCGCTGATGACCGTGACCAGGTCCTTCCCGACGACGGCGCTGACGCCGGCCTCCAGCGCTTGGGGCAGCGAAATGCTGATCAGTTGTTTGTGGTGTGCAGTGGACTCTGCCACTAGAACGACGTTCTTTCGCGTGCTGTTGATGCCCACGCCTGCCAGTCGCCGGGCGGCCTCGATGCTCTCAAGGGTGCCGTGAATGACGTCGTCCAGCACCTGACCTGCCATGGCGCGCTGGGCCTGCCGCTGCTTGACCATGTTGTTGAGCTCCACGCTGATGAGGTTCTGCGCGTAGCTGACGATTCCGGAGTCGACGAAGGGTTGCCGCAGCCAGAGCGTGCAGGCGTCCCTACGGCCGGTGGGAATCGGATACGAAGCCCAGCCATCCGCCGTCGGCGCCGGTTTCCCCGCCACGCTGTTGTAGAGCTGCGCGCTGAACTGGGTAAGCACCACGTCAGTGCGGAGCATGCTGCCCAGTTGCTTGAGGAGTTCGTTCAGGCCTCCACCAGTGAGCAGCGAGCGTGCCAGGATCTGATGCCCGGCGAGGAGTCGCTCCAGATTGGAGTAATGGTCGGCAGAATGTGATTCCGCCACGAGTTTACCGATGGCGATGAAGGGGATCTCGTAGGGGACTTCCACCAAGGGCAGGCCCCAGCGGTTGGCTTCTGCGATGAGTGCTTCCGGAACGGACTCGTGGGTGAGGCCGATGCCAAAACCGATCCCCACGGCACCAGCGCGTTGGGCTTGGCGGACGAAACGCCGCTGGTCGGCGGCGCTTTTGAGGCGCAGGCCGGTGGTGAGGACCAATTCTCCGCCGCTGAGGAAGCGCTGGGGATCTTCCAGTTCCGTCACGGCAACCCAGCTGATGTCCTGGTTCCACGTGGTTTCGGCAAGGCCGGCTTGGCGGAGTTTCAGGGAGGGAACAGCGACGAGCGAAGCGAGGGACATTGCCATGCTTTAAAGCGTAACCCGGCACTGGTCAAGCGCACTAAGCGGGGGGTCCTTGTGTGTGCAGCTGGCTATTCCTTGGACCCCCTCCCTGGCATAGGCTCTGATCAGCTAAACCCATGCCCAGACTCCGAAAGAGGGTTGCACACCGTGGTTCAAACCTTGCAGAACTTCATCAACGGCGAATTCGTTACGCCGGCAGGTACGGGTCTTCTCGACATCGTGAACCCCGCCACCGGGGAAATCGTTGCCAAGTCGCCCATTTCGGTTCAGGCCGATGTGGACGCCGCCATGACCGCGGCCAATCAGGCCTTCAAGTCGTGGAAGAAGGCCACACCTGGCCAGCGCCAGCTGATGCTCCTCAAGCTTGCAGACGCCGTCGAGGCCAACAGCGACGAACTCGTGGAAGCTCAGCACCGCAACACCGGGCAGGTCCGATCCCTGATTGCCTCCGAAGAAGTTGCCGCAGGTGCTGACCAGCTCCGCTTCTTCGCCGGTGCAGCACGCATCATGGAAGGCAAGTCCGCAGGTGAATACTTCGAGGGCCACACCTCCTACGTGCGTCGCGAACCGATCGGCGTCGTAGCCCAGGTTGCTCCGTGGAACTACCCGTTCCTCATGGCCATCTGGAAGATCGGCCCCGCCCTGGCCGCAGGCAACACCATTGTCCTGAAGCCTTCCGACACCACCCCTGAGTCCACCTTGGTCCTGGCACGTCTGGCCAGCGAGATCTTCCCGGCCGGTGTCCTCAACGTTGTCCTGGGCACCGGCGAAACCGGCGCAATGATGGTTGACCACAAGGTCCCCGGCCTGGTGTCCATCACAGGTTCCGTCCGCGCAGGCATCGCTGTGGCAAGCGGCGCAGCCAAGGGCCTCAAGCGTGCCCACCTGGAACTTGGTGGCAAGGCTCCCGCCATCGTCTTCAAGGATGCCGACATCAAGAAGAGCGCAGCCGCCATCGCCGAGTTCGCGTTCTTTAACGCAGGCCAGGACTGCACGGCCATCACCCGCGTGTTGGTGGAGGACTCCGTCCACGACGACGTTGTGGCGGCAATGGTGGAGCACACCAAGACCCTGCGCACGGGTTCGCAGAACGACGAAGACAACTACTTCGGCCCGCTCAACAACGTGAACCACTTCAACGCTGTGACGTCCGTGGTGGAGAACCTTCCGGCCAACTGCAAGATCGAAACCGGTGGCCACCGCGCAGGCGAGAAGGGCTTCTTCTTCGAGCCCACCATCGTCTCCGGTGCGAAGCAGACTGACGACATCGTGCAGAAGGAAACCTTCGGCCCGGTTATCACCGTCCAGAAGTTCAGCACCGAAGAAGAAGCGCTCGAGCTGGCCAACGACGTCGAATACGCCTTGGCTTCAAGCGTCTGGACCACCGACCACGGCACGGCGATGCGCATGAGCCGCGACCTGGACTTCGGTGCGGTTTGGATCAACACCCACATCCTGCTGACGGCTGAAATGCCGCACGGCGGCTTCAAGCAGTCCGGCTACGGCAAGGACCTCTCCATGTACGGCGTTGAGGACTACACGCGCATCAAGCACGTCATGTCTGCACTCGACGCATAGCGCGTTCGCGTAACCCGTACGAATTTCCCAGAAAGGCAACCACCCCATGACTACAACCGCGAACGAACTCTCGTACCGCATCGAGCAGAAGCGCAACATCAACGGCGCCTTCCCCGGCCCCAAGTCGCAGGCACTGGCCGAGCGCCGCTCCGCCGTCGTTGCTGCCGGCGTCGCCTCGGGCGTTCCCGTTTACGTTGAAGACGCCGACGGCGGCATCATCCGCGACGTCGACGGCAACTCCTTCATCGACCTTGGTTCCGGCATCGCCGTGACCAGCGTCGGCGCATCCGATCCCGCCGTCGTCGCCGCTGTCCAGGAAGCTGCTGCGCACTTCACGCACACCTGCTTCATGGTTACCCCGTACGAGGGCTATGTTGCAGTTGCCGAGCAGCTCAACCGCCTTACCCCGGGCGACCACGCTAAGCGCACGGTCCTGTTCAACTCCGGCGCTGAAGCTGTGGAGAACGCCGTCAAGGTTGCACGTCTCGCAACCGGTCGCGACGCCGTAGTAGCTTTCGACCACGCCTACCACGGCCGCACCAACCTGACCATGGCGCTGACTGCCAAGGCCATGCCGTACAAGACCAACTTCGGCCCGTTCGCGCCGGAGGTCTACCGCATGCCCATGAGCTACCCGTTCCGTGAAGAGAACCCGGAGATCACCGGTGCCGAGGCTGCCAAGCGCGCCATCACCATGATCGAGAAGCAGATCGGTGGCGACCAGGTTGCCGCGATCATCATCGAGCCCATTCAGGGTGAGGGTGGCTTCATCGTCCCGGCCGAGGGCTTCCTCCCGGCTTTGTCCGCTTGGGCCAAGGAAAAGGGCATCGTCTTCATCGCTGACGAGGTCCAGTCCGGTTTCTGCCGCACGGGCGAATGGTTTGCCGTTGACCACGAGGGTGTTGTCCCGGACATCATCACCATGGCCAAGGGCATCGCCGGCGGCCTCCCGCTGTCCGCTATCACCGGCCGCGCAGACCTGCTCGACGCCGTCCACCCGGGCGGACTCGGCGGCACCTACGGTGGCAACCCGGTTGCTTGCGCCGCAGCACTCGCAGCGATCGACACCATGGAACAGCACGACCTCAACGGCCGTGCCCGCCACATCGAAGAGCTCGCCTTGGGCAAGCTCCGCGAACTGGCTGAAGAAGTTTCCGTGGTTGGCGACATCCGTGGCCGCGGCGCCATGCTGGCCATCGAGCTCGTACAGCCCGGCTCCAAGGAACCGAACGCTGAGCTCACCAAGGCTGTTGCTGCCGCTTGCCTCAAGGAAGGCGTCATCATCCTGACCTGTGGCACCTACGGCAATGTGATCCGTTTGCTTCCGCCGCTGGTCATCAGCGACGACCTGCTCATCGACGGCCTCGAGGTCCTCGCAGCAGCCATCAAGGCTCACGCGTAAGTTTCATCGCTTGTTTTAGGAGGAGGGCCGGGTTTCTACCCGGCCCTCCTTCCGCGTTTAAAGCGGTGCGCCGCCGTGGCGCACCGCAGAAGTGCGCCTCACGAGCCAGCAGCGGCCAAGCGGGCCTGCTTTTTGAGTACCGAGTTCTTCCGTGTTGCCCGAAGCATGTCGATTGTCAGCAACACCAGCGCCAACCACACCACGCAGAAACCGATCCAGCGGGCAGTGGTCATCGTCTCGTTGAACACGGTCAGCGCCACAACGAACTGGAGCACCGGTGCGAAGTACTGCAGCAAGCCGATGGTGGTCATGGGCAGACGGCGGGCTGAGGCGCCGAAGAACAGAAGTGGTACGGCCGTGATGACACCGGAAGCCACCAGCAGCCAGAAGTGGCCCGCACCCAGCGTGGTCAGAGTTTCGACGCCGGTTACAGCGAGAACAACCATGGTGATAGCGGCAAAGGGGGCCAGCACCACAGTTTCCACACTGAGGCTCGTGAGTGCGTCCACCTTGGGCCCCACGCGCTTCTTCACGAAGCCGTAAAGCCCGAAGCTGAAGGCCAGGATCAGCGCAATCCAGGGTAGTTGCCCATAGGAGAACGTCAGGACGCCCACGGCCACGAAGCCTATGCCCACAGCTGCCCACTGCAGGGGACGCAGCTTTTCTTTGAGGACGAAAACGCCGAGCAAAACCGAGACCAACGGGTTGATGAAGTAGCCCAGCGACGTCTCAACGGCATGGCCCGTGGTGACCCCGAAAGTGTAGGTGAGCCAGTTGATGGCGATGAGAACTGCCGCCAGCGCCAGAGGACCGAAAACGCTGCCATCTTTCACGGCCGCCCAGAGTGTCTTCCAGGCCCGCGTGATGGTGATGAGCAGCGCACAGAAGAGCAAGGACCAAACGATCCGGTTCGCCACGATCTCGATTGCACTGGCAGGCATGAGGATGAAGAAGTACAGCGGAAGCAGGCCCCACAGGCCGTAAGCGCCGATACCGAACAGGATTCCCGCCGTCGACTCGCTCCGCACGGGCTTGCTGCGCGATTTAGCAGGACCGCCTGTACCTCCACCGCCGCCCCCGACCGTCGTCGTCGTTGGCTGGTTTGAAGAGGGAGAGTTGGCAGCTATCTGTTCCGGAGTCGACACATTGTCGCCAACACCACCTGCGCGCGCAATATTCCGCAATCTTTAGCAATTTCCGTGACTCCTGCCATATAGGCGGTCCGGCGTAGGGTCGACATCTAGAATTGGAATCTGCGCGCCCCAACAACGGCGTGGCTCACTGCTTCGGAAGGGTATCGGTGTCCAACTCAGCCGCAACAACCCCCAATCGTCCGCTTCGCGTTGCGATCGTTGGTGCAGGACCCGCGGGCGTGTACGCCGCGGACATCCTGACGAAATCGAACGAGGTCAAAGACGGGCATGTGGAGGTCAGCATCGATCTTTTCGAGGCATATCCGGCACCGTATGGTCTGATCCGTTACGGCGTGGCGCCCGATCACCCACGGATCAAGGGGATCGTGAACGCGCTGCACAAGGTGTTGGACCGCGGCGATATCCGCTTCCTCGGCAACGTGACTTACGGCAAGGACCTTACTCTCCACGATTTCCGTGCTTTCTACGACGCCGTGATCTTCTCCACGGGTGCCATCAAAGACGCTGACTTGAGAATCCCCGGCGTCGAGCTGCAGGGCTCTTTTGGCGGCGCGGATTTCGTTTCCTGGTACGACGGACACCCTGACGTTCCCCGGGATTGGCCCTTGGATGCCAAGGAAATTGCCGTGATCGGCAACGGCAACGTGGCATTGGACGTGGCCCGCATGCTGGTCAAACACCCCGAGGAACTCCTGGTCACCGAGATCCCGGACAACGTCTACGCGGGGCTCAAGAAGTCGCCGGTCACCGACGTTCACGTCTTCGGCCGCCGGGGCCCTGCCCAGGTGAAGTTCACGCCTTTGGAGCTGCGCGAGCTGTCCCACTGCAAGGACGTGGACATCGTCCTGTATCCGGAGGACTTCGAGTTCGACGAAGCCTCGGATGAAGCCATCAAGACGAACAACCAGATCAAGACCATGGTCAACACCATGACCAACTGGCTGGTGGAGGAGCACGCAGAATCGGAGCAGCCGTCGTCGCGGCGCCTGCACCTGCACTTCCTGCATAGCCCCGTGGAGATCCTCGACGCGCCTGAGACGCCCGGCAAGGTCTCCGGCATCAAGTTTGAGCGCATGCAGTTGGACGGAACCGGCAACGTCAAGGGCACCGGCGAGTTCATCGAATACCCCGTTCAATCCGTCTACCGCGCCATCGGCTACCACGGTTCCCCTTTGGAGGAACTTGAATACGATGCGCGCCGCGGCGTCATACCGAACGACGGCGGTCGCGTCCTGGATGCCGACGGCAAGCCCGTCCCGGGAATTTACGCCACGGGGTGGATCAAGCGGGGACCGGTGGGGTTGATCGGGCATACGAAGGGTGATGCCCTGGAGACCATCGGCTTCCTCCTCGAGGACAGGCTCAATCTGCCCCCGGCGGAAAACCCGGACCCCCAAGCCATCATCGACCTCCTTGAGGAACGCGGCGTCGAATACACCACGTGGGAAGGCTGGAACAGGCTTGACGCCCACGAAGCCGCCCTTGGTGCTGAGTGGACCGCCGGCGAAGATAACGGTGTGGTCCGCGAGCGCATCAAGGTTGTGCCACGCGAGGAAATGATCCGGATCTCCCGAGGCTGACATTCATCTCCACCCGAACTAGACTTCTCGGTACCGTCCCGCCCACCACATGTGCAGCGCACTGTAATTGCGGACTACCAGGGAGTTCGATGAGGAATCCAGTCCATCCGCCGGTTCCGGGCAGCGATGCCGCGGAGCTGTTGCAGAAGCGTGCCCTCACGGGCCACGAGCGTCTGGACTCCTTGCGCCTCGGGATGCCTGAGGACATCGTCGGATTGCGCCGGTTGGTACGAGAATCCTGGCAACGCTCGGCAACTCTGCAGGCCAACCCGGACGTGGCCGAGGCGCCGCTCGCAATGGACCGCGATGAGCTTGAGGAGTACCGCAGGCAGCACCCCTTGGCCACGATCATGCCGGTGATCAAGAAGCTTTTGGTTCAGCCCAGCCATGACAGCGGCCTGTTGGTGGCAGTGGGTGACGACGTCGGCCGGCTCCTGTGGGTGGATGGCGATCCTGTGATGCAGCGCCGGGCCGAAGGCATGATGTTCGTCGCCGGTGCCGACTGGTCCGAGGCCTCCGTGGGGACCAGCGCACCCGGGACTGCGCTGGCCTTGGACCGCAGCATCCAGATTTCAGGGGCGGAACACTTCAAGCGCTCCGTCCATCCTTGGAGCTGTACGGCGGTTCCTTTTCACGACCCCGACTCCGGTGCCGTCCTGGGCGTTGTGGATATCACTGGCACGGAAACTGCCGTCGCCGCGCACACCCTTTCGTTGGTGGAGGCTACCGTTGCCGCCGCCCAGGCGCAGCTCCGCATTGAACGACTGACGCTCGCCGCCGCCGTCAAGGACAAACCTCGACGCCGGAGCGCGGTCGCTGCCTCTGGTCACGCGCTCTACCGGAACAGTCTCCAGTTGTTGGGCCGTGACCAAGCCCTGCTCAGTATCAACGGACGGACGGTTTCCCTGTCTGCCCGGCACAGCGAAATTCTTGCCATCCTGAGCAACCACCCTGCCGGGCTCAGCGCTGAAGACCTGTGCACGCAGCTGTATCCGGGCGACGGCTCCAACGTGACCCTGCGGGCGGAAATGGTGCGGCTCCGCAAAGTCATCCAGGATCTCAGCCCGGAGGCGGTCCCCGGATCCCGTCCTTACCGCCTGCCGGTTGAGCTGTTGCCCGACTCCGGCCAGGTCCTCAGCTGCCTCCAGCGCGGCGCCCACCGCATTGCCCTGGAAATCTACAAAGGCGGGCTCTTGCCACGCTCGGAGGCGCCCGGCGTCGTGCAGTTGCGCGAACGGGTCTCGCACCTGCTGCGCGAGGCGCTGCTCAGCGACGGCAGCGTCGATTCGCTCCTCAAGTACGCTGAGCTGCCCGAGGCGAAGTACGACGTCGACCTCCGCCTTGCCGTCCTGAAGCTGCTGCCGCCGCGCTCACCCAAGCGGGCCGCCGTCGTGGCTGACCTTGAACGGATCGAAACGGAACTCAAAGCGTGAGCTGACTCACACGGTTGCAACGTAGCTGCAACCTCCCCGCTCCTAGGCTCGGATCAACGGCGACAGCCACCGTGATTCGCAGCAAAGGAGCTAGCAATGACCGTTTATGCACAGCCAGGTGCCGAGGGTTCCAAGGTCACCTTCAAGGACCGCTACGAGAATTGGATCGGCGGCGAGTGGGTTGCCCCGGTCAAGGGCGCCTACTTCGAGAACATCACCCCCGTCACGGGCAAGGCCTTCTGCGAAGTTGCCCGCGGCACCTCCGAGGATATCGAGCTGGCGCTGGACGCCGCCCACAAAGTGGCACCTTCCTGGGGCAAGACCTCCGCCACGGAGCGCGCAGCCGTCCTGAACAAGATTGCCGACCGCATCGATGAGAACGTGGAGCTCCTGGCGGTCGCGGAAACCTGGGACAACGGCAAGCCCGTCCGCGAAACCCTCAACGCCGACATCCCGTTGGCGGCCGACCACTTCCGCTACTTCGCCTCAGCCGTCCGTGCGCAGGAAGGCCACCTCTCCCAGCTGGATGAGGACACCACCGCCTACCACTTCAAGGAGCCGCTGGGCGTTGTCGGCCAGATCATTCCGTGGAACTTCCCCATCCTCATGGCCGTATGGAAGCTGGCGCCGGCACTGGCAGCCGGCAATGCCGTGGTACTCAAGCCCGCCGAGCAAACGCCCACGTCCATCCTGGTCCTCATGGAACTCATCGGCGACCTCCTGCCGGCAGGTGTGGTGAACGTGGTCAACGGCTTCGGTGTTGAGGCTGGAAAGCCGCTCGCTTCAAGCTCCCGGATCCGTAAGATCGCTTTCACGGGTGAAACCACCACCGGCCGACTCATTAGCCAGTACGCGTCCAACAACCTCATTCCCGTCACCTTGGAACTCGGCGGCAAGAGCCCGAACATCTTCTTCGACGACGTCGCGGCGCAGAACGATGCCTTCTATGACAAGGCCCAGGAAGGTTTCACACTCTTTGCCTTCAACCAGGGCGAGGTCTGCACCTGCCCGTCCCGTGCACTGGTTCAGGAAGGCATCTACGACTCCTTCATGACGGACGTCGTTGCCCGGACCAACAAGATCGTCCAGGGCAACCCGCTGGACACAGAAACCCAGGTTGGCGCCCAGGCCTCGAACGACCAACTGGAGAAGATCCTGTCCTACATCGACATCGGAAAGCAGGAGGGCGCCAAGGTGCTCACCGGCGGCGCCCGGGCCGAGCTTTCCGGTGTCCTCGCCGGCGGCTACTACGTCCAACCCACCATTTTCGAGGGCCACAACCGGATGCGGATTTTCCAGGAAGAGATCTTCGGCCCGGTAGTATCCGTCACCAAGTTCAGCGATTACAACGACGCCATCGGCATCGCCAACGACACCCTCTACGGTTTGGGTGCCGGAGTATGGTCGCGCAACGGAAACGTTGCCTACCGCGCGGGCCGGGAAATCCAGGCCGGCCGCGTGTGGGTCAACAACTACCACGCCTACCCGGCAGGTGCCGCCTTCGGTGGCTACAAGTCCTCAGGTATTGGCCGTGAGAACCACGCCATGATGCTGGACCACTACCAGCAGACCAAGAACCTCCTGGTCAGCTACAACGAGAACAAGCTCGGCTTCTTCTAAACCAGTCCTGTTCACCGATCAAAGGAGATCGTCAATGTCCACAACCATGCAAGCTGCAGTAGTTACGGAATTCGGAACCGACCTTACAGTCAAGGAGGTGGAACGCCCGACGCCGGGTCCCGGCCAGGCGCTGGTCCGCGTCATAACGTCGGGGGTTTGCCACACAGATCTCCACGCCGCCGAAGGCGACTGGCCGGTCAAGCCGACACCACCCTTCATTCCTGGCCATGAAGGAGTGGGCGAAGTTGTGGCCCTTGGCGAGGGCGTCACGGACGTTGCCGTGGGCGATCTTGTGGGGAACGCCTGGCTGTGGTCCGCCTGCGGAGACTGCCAGTATTGCCGCACCGGTTGGGAAACCCTGTGCGAGTCTCAGCAGAACGGTGGTTACAGCGTTGACGGCTCGTTCGGCGAGTACATGCTGGTTGACACGCGCTTTGCTGCCCGCATCCCGGAAGGCTCGGACCCGGTGGAAGTCGCGCCGGTTCTGTGTGCCGGGGTCACGGTCTACAAGGGCCTGAAGATGACCGAGGCCAGGCCTGGTCAGTGGGTCACCATCTCCGGCATCGGGGGACTGGGGCACATCGCCGTGCAGTATGCGGTGGCCATGGGGCTCCGGGTCGCGGCAGTGGACATTGCCGATGACAAGTTGGCACTGGCCCGCGAACACGGCGCCGAGTTGACCGTCAACGCCTTGCATGAGGATCCGGCAGAGGTCATCCAACGTGAAACGGGTGGCTGCCATGGTGTCCTGGTGACAGCGGTTCACCCTTCGGCGTTCGGCCAGGCGATCGGTATGGCGCGCCGTGGTGGAACGATCGTTTTCAATGGGTTGCCTCCGGGAGACTTCCCGGCGCCGATCTTCGAGATCGTCCTCAAGGGCCTTACGGTCCGCGGCTCGATCGTGGGAACACGGCAGGACCTCGAGGAAGCACTGGAATTCTACGCCCAGGGAAAGATCAAGCCAACGGTCTCCACCCGGGAACTCTCCGAGGTCAACGCGGTCTTTGACGAGATGAAGCACGCCAAGATCGACGGCCGAGTGGTCCTGAAGTTCTGATGGACGATGCCGGCTTGGAAGCCGCGGTGACGCTGCCCGGGGAGGATTTCTCCCGGGTGGCGCTCACCACGGCGTCCGTGGAACTCCTCCGCAAACTCCGGGACCAGCACGGGCCACTCATGTTCCACCAGTCGGGTGGTTGCTGCGACGGCTCTGCACCCATGTGCTATCCGGCGGGGGAGTTCCTGACAGGCGACTCCGACGTCCTTCTGGGCCGCTTCGATATCGGAGCCGACGGGGAGCCGCAGCCCTTGGAGTTTTGGATGTCCAAGGAGCAGTTCAACTACTGGTCCCACACTCACCTCACAGTCGATGTGGTTCCGGGACGCGGTAGTGGATTCTCGGTGGAATCACCTGAGGGCAAACGGTTCCTGATCCGTTCCACCCTCATGGACTGGGATGTGCCAAGCGTTTAGGGACCCATAACTGGTGTGACGGGGGCTACCCGCGTCCGTCACACCAGCAACAGCTGTCACGGGGTTTCGTGGTTCGTCTCACTATCTGGGATAAATATGGCCGTCCAAGGGCCGGACACTATTCTTGATGAGTCCTATACCACTCCCATCCAGAATGTGGCATTTTTATGAACATTTTCAGGACCAAGTCGATCGAGCAATCGATCGCCGATGCCGACGAGCCCGGGCGAAAGCTGAAGCGCAGCCTCAGTACCTGGGACCTGATGATCATGGGCGTCGCCGTTGCTGTCGGCGCCGGGATCTTCTCGGTTGGAGCCAAGGCTGCCGCAAACTTTGCCGGCCCTGCCGTCACCATCTCCTTCGCCATCGCCGCTGTCACGTGTGCTTTGGCCATCATGTGCTACGCGGAATTCGCTACAGCGATCCCCGTGGCAGGCTCCGCCTACGTGTTCACGTACGCCACCATGGGCGAAGTCCTCGCGTGGATCATTGGCTGGAACCTCATCCTTGAACTCTTCACCGCTGCAGCCGTGATCGCAAAGTACTGGGGCATTTACCTCAGTACGGTCTTTGGCCTGATGGGTGTGGAAATGCCCCCGTCAATCCAGGTGGCTGGTGTTGATCTCTACTGGGGTGCCTTCCTCATCGTCGCAATCTTCACCGTCTTGCTGGTGCTGGGGACAAAGCTGTCCGCCCGCGTTGGCAACGTCTTCACGCTGATCAAGATCGCCGTGGTGCTGTTCGTGATCGTTGTTGGCTTCAGCTACGTGAAGTTCTCCAACTACACCCCCTTCATTCCTGCCTCCGAGCCCACCGATTCCGGTGTCGCCGACGTCATGAAGCAGTCCTTCTTCGGCTTCCTCACCGGCGCTGCTCCGGCCCAGTACGGAACACTCGGCGTCTTCGCCGGGGCAGCCCTGGTGTTCTTCGCCTTCATCGGCTTTGACGTGGTGGCAACCTCCGCCGAAGAGGTCAAGAACCCGCAGAAAACCCTTCCCCGCGGTATCTTCGGCGGCCTTGCAGTGGTGACGCTGCTCTACATCCTGGTCTCCCTCGCGCTGACCGGCATGGTGTCCTACACGCAGTTGGCCGAGGTAAAGAACCCCACGCTCACCACAGCTTTCGAGGCGGTAGGCAACACTGACGCGGCCAAGATCATCGCGTTCGGTTCCCTGGTGGGCCTGACCACCGTGATTATGGTGCTGCTCATGGGCCTGTCCCGCGTGGTCCTGGCCATGAGCCGCGACGGCCTCCTGCCCCGCTCGCTGTCCAAGACCAGCGAAAAGCGCTCGACGCCGGCCCGGTTGCAGATCATCTGTGGTGCGGCTGTAGCCCTGGTAGCAGGCGTAACCAAGGTGGACTTGCTCGAGGAAATGATCAACATCGGAACGCTGTCCGCGTTCGTGATGGTGAGCGTGGGCATCCTGGTGCTGCGTAAGAAGCGCCCGGACCTCAAGCCCGCTTTCCGGGTCCCGTTCGGCAAGGTCCTGCCGTGGGTATCCGCAGTCCTCTGCTTCTACCTCATGACCAACCTGGCGGTGGAAACCTGGATCTTCTTTGCGATCTGGCTGATCATCGGCATGGCCATCTACTTCGCCTACGGCCAGCGGCACTCACGGCTCAACGAAAAGTTCGCCGCAGCCAAGGCCTCCGTGAACGGTGCTCCCGAAAGCTCCAAGGCCAAGGGCGACGAGGACGAGGACTCCTTCACCAAGGTTTAGACCAATGTGAGTAGCTTGTCGGACAGCTGAGTGATTTGAAGTACGGGACGCCCGGAAACCATAGGTTTCCGGGCGTTCCCGCGTTAGGGCGCCGCATGCCCACTGACCCATTCAACGAGCGGCCGCAGCACTTCCCAACGCGCTGCGATCCGGTCTTTAGCCGCAGGGGTGGACAGCCAGTCCAGTTGCCCGATCTCCTCCCCGGCGGAAAGGGACTTGTGCTTGAGCAACTCAGCACGTGGATGGTCTTTGTCGAAACCCCGGGGAACAGTCTTGAGTTTTTCACCCTCAATCGCGAAGCCTGCCGCTGCCACCGAATCGACAATTCCCTGCAGCTCCAAACCGCTATCAGGAGCATCCACTGCGGCCCGGAAACGCGCCAGTTGGGCTGGCGTGTGGGAGTGGTAGCCGCCGCCGATCAGCAGACCATCGGCACTGATCTGGAGGTAGTATCCGACACCCTCCTGGCTGGCAGCGAACGCGCCTTGGGCCGTCTTGTACGGTGACTTGTCCTGGGAGAACCTGATGTCCCGGTTGGGTCGGAAGATCTTAGCCGGCCCGAACTGCGGCTCCAGCTCCGAAAGGAGAGCAGTCAGCGGGCCTTTCACCGCGGCGTCGTACGTTGTCTTGTGCTCCAGCCACCACTCGCGGTTGTTGTTCTCTTCAAGCTCGGCGTAGAAACGGAATGCGGCAGTAGGGATGCCTTCGAATGTGCTCATACAAGGATCCTAGGGACGCCGATGCCGGCCCAGCCATAGCGAACCAGGGCTATGTGGAAAACAAAAGGAACACCCCGCCGCGGAGAATATCCGCAACGGGGTGTTCCTGGAAATGCAGTAGAGCAGAGACACTTAGAGCTTGTTGGCTGCTTCGGCGTCGGACTCGGTCTGGCCTGCACCGAGGTTGGCGCGGAGCTTGGCACCGAGCTCGGAGTCAACGTTGGTCCAGTACTGGATGGCGCGTTCCTTGATGTCGGCGTGCTTCACGCCGCCGACGGCACCGGTGATGGTGTCCAGGAGGCGGGCCTTTGCGGCGTCATCGTAGACCTCGCGGTACAAGGTACCGGCCTGGCCGAAGTCGTCGTCCTCAGCGTGCAGGGTGTGGGCGGAGAGGGTGAGCTCGCCGTCGTTCTCCCAGCCACCGGCAGGTGAAGTCGGCTCAACAGCAGCCGGGCCACCCACCGAGTTCGGTGCGTATACCGGGGTGGAGGGGGAGTTGAACAGGAAACGACCCTGTCCGTCCTGGCTGTAGTTGTTGACCTGGTTCTTCGGCTGGTTCACCGGGATCTGTGCGTGGTTGGTGCCCACGCGGTAGCGGTGTGCGTCAGCGTAGGAGAAGATGCGGGCCTGCAGC
>JAPSHX010000017.1 GCA_031179305.1 Paenarthrobacter sp.
AACCCCGGTGACAACACTCTCAAGATCATCGGATCGACAGAGCGACGCAATCATGCCGGGATCAGCAGGCCAGCACACCCATATCCTGCACCAGGAAACAGGCTACGAAAAAGGTAACGAGCGTCGGAAGGGTAGACGCGCTTAGACGCAGAAAGGGCCGGCAACCATAACGGTTGCCGGCCCTTTCAGAGCTTCGTGATTACCAGGAAGACTTGGTGATGCCCGGGAGCTCACCGCGGTGAGCCATGTCGCGGAAGCGAACACGGGAGATACCGAACTTCTGGAGCGTGCCGCGGGGACGGCCGTCGATCTGGTCGCGGTTACGCAGACGGATCGGGGAGGCGTTGCGGGGCAGCTTCTGCAGGCCGAGGCGTGCAGCTTCGCGTGCTTCGTCAGTCGCGTTGGGATCAACCAGGGTCTTCTTCAGTTCGAGACGCTTGGCAGCGTAACGCTCAACAATGACCTTGCGCTGCTCGTTGCGAGCAATCTTTGACTTCTTTGCCATGTGTTTAGCGCTCCTCTCGGAATTCGACGTGCTGGCGGATCTTGGGGTCGTACTTCTTCAAGACCAGGCGGTCAGGATCGTTACGACGGTTCTTGCGGGTTACGTAGGTGTAACCGGTGCCCGCAGTGGACTTCAGCTTGATGATCGGACGTACGTCCTTGTCCTTTGCCATTAGAGCTTCACTCCTCGTGCCAGGATGTCGGCGACGACTGAGTCGATGCCGCGTACGTCGATTGTCTTGATGCCACGGGCTGACAGGGTCAGCGTGACGTTACGGCGCAGGGACGGAACCCAGTAGCGCTTCTTCTGAATGTTCGGGTCGAACCGACGCTTGTTGCGACGGTGCGAGTGCGAAATGCTGTGTCCAAAGCCCGGCTCGGCTCCGGTCACTTGGCAGTGTGCTGCCATGACTCTCCTCCAAAGATTGAATGTAACGGCGTGCAGATGTTCCTGCGTTGCCGTGCGACAGGCAGCGTCCGCTTCCGGGTCCAAACCATTTCGGTAGTTTCCACAGCAAGTGCGGCGAAGAAGGTTGGCCTCAGGACCGGGCAGTGATAATCACTGGAACAGATCCTGGGATACCGGGCGAATACAGGAATGCACGCAACTTGAGCCCCTAACTACCGGCCACCGGGACGTCAGTAAAACCGACAGTCACCACCAACCGGAGCAATTGCACACGATCCGCACTACCTAGCGCCTAACTATTCTACGGGTCAGGCCAAATTAAGACCAATCCGGCATCATAAGCCCTTGGCGTCCACCGCCGGAACACCGACTCAGATTTGGCGGGTCGCCCGACAGCGGACTACAGGGGCCGAATCAGTTCCGGGTATTTCGGGCTCAAACCGTCGCCGGAAGACACCCCCCGCACCCGGCGGGCAACCCATGGCGCCGCGGATTCCCGGAACCATCGTGCGTTTGCTTTCAATGCCTCAACGCGGTTCATCAGTCGGACCGGCGCCAGTTCGGGAACCTCGATGACGTGCTCGTGCTCGAGGACATCCAGGACTCGCTTTGCCATGTTGACGTGGCCTGCGGTGGACATGTGCATCCGGTCCTCGCCCCAGAGGCGCCAGTCGTCGTACTCGTCGAACCGCCAGTAGTCCACCAGCAGCGCGCCGTGGTTTTCGGCGATTTCGCGCACCAGTTCGTTGTAGATCGCAGTGCGGCCGCGCATGGCACTGAAAACCTTCGAGCCCTTCGCATCAAAGCCCGTGAAGAGGACCACGGTGGCTCCCGACGCGCTCAACTTGGCGATGCCGGCGTCGTACTCCTCCAAAAGCGAGTCAATATCGATCTTGGGCCGCAGGATGTCGTTCGCCCCCGCATACAACGTCACCAAAGTTGGTTTCATCGCGACGGCAGCATCAACCTGCTCCGCCATGATCTGCCGGAGCTTCCGGCCTCGGATAGCCAAGTTGGCGTAGCCGAAGTCCGGGTTGCTGTAGGCGAGCTGCCCGGCAACGACGTCGGCCCAGCCGCGAACGCCGTTGGGGCGGGCGGGATCGTCGTCTCCAACACCCTCGGTGAACGAGTCCCCCAGGGCAACATAACGGGCAGAAAAATCCATGCCGTCAGTCTGCCACTTCAACGCTTGAGGCCACAAAGCCTGCAGCAGGAGGGCTAGGAATCGCGCAGGATCCAGTGGTTGTTGTCCAAGCGGGCAACAATTTTCTCGCCGATGCGTGCAAGGTCCGAGACGTCCTCGGGGCTTAGGGAATCGAGCATCAATGTGCGCACGGACTCCACGTGTCCCGGCGCGAGGGACACGATGGTGGACATGCCGGCGTCGGTCAGGTGGGCTACGGTCACACGGGCGTCGCCGGGGTGCGCTTGCCGTTCCACCCAGCCGCGTTTTTGCAGCTTGGTCACCACGTGGGAAAGGCGTGACAACGAGGCACTTGTCCGTGCGGCGAGCTCACTCATGGAAAGGTATCGGCCCTCGGTTTCGGAGAGCATCGCAAGCACGTTGTAGTCGAACAAGGAGAGTTTGCCGGCCGACTGAAGCTGGGTGTCCAACGCCGAGGGGAGCAAAGTGTTGATGCTCAGCAGGGCCAGCCAAGCACGGCGTTCGTCGGCGTTCAGCCAGCGGGGTTGAGTCATGGCTCCATCTTATGAGAATTCGTTGCTTGCCCGGTCCGCGGTGGCTGCCTTGGCGATAGGCTGGCGGCATGTTTGTCGTCTCATTGACCTACAAAGTTCCCGACGAAATCGTCGATTTCCACCGCCCCGGCCATATGGCCTGGCTTAAAGAAGCGTTCGACGCCGGGACCTTCCTAGCGTCCGGACGCCGCGTCCCAGCCACCGGCGGCGTTCTGCTCTCGAAAGTGGACAGGGCGACGCTGGATGCTTCTCTAGCGAAGGACCCGTTCTACAGCAACGGAGTGGCCGAGTTCGAGATCATCGAATTCACTGCCACCAGCGTGGCTGAGGGTTACGAAAACCTGCTCGACAGCTGAGGTTTTGCCTGAGCGGTTCCCAGGCTGGTTCACTGTGCTTTCTCCCGGTCCTCGATGAGCTTTTTCAGGCCGCCCTTATGTGGAACCTTCACGGGCTCCGGCCAACGCGGGCTGATGGAATCCCCCAGAGTGACGCCGCGTAGCTTGCGTCCGAACAGCGGAACCACCCAGTCGTTGACCCAGCGGCGTTGCCGGCGCTCCCACTCACGCATGGACAGGCGGGTGGGCGGGTCCCATTCTTTCGGGGAGAATTTGTGCGGGATGTTGAGGTGATCCAGAACCTGGGCAGCCAAATATTTGTGGCCCGCCTTGGACATGTGGAGCCGATCCGGAGCCCACATCCGTGAGTCCTTGTACGCGTCGAAGCACCAGTAGTCCACCAGGACTGCGCCATATTTGGCTGCGATGTCGCGGACTCTCTGGTTGTAGTGGGTGTTGCGTTTCTTGAAAGGTTCCAAGACGGCAGACACCTTTACGTCGAAGCCGGTAAACAGGACCACCGTGGCCCCGGTTTCGCTGAGGCGCGCTACGAGCAACTCATAGTCATTGAGGAGAGCATCCATGTCGGTACCGAAATCGAGGATGTCGTTGCCGCCTGCGTAGAGCGTGACCAGCGTCGGCTCCATAGCGAGGGCGGGCTCGAGTTGTTCATCGATAATGTGCCGAAGCCGTTTGCTGCGCACTGCCAAGTTGGCGTACTCCCACCCCGGCTGGGCCTTCGCCAATTTCTCGGCAACCCGGTCTGCCCATCCGCGGACACCGTTGGGCAATACGTTGCTCGGGTCCCCCACTCCTTCGGTGAAGGAATCCCCGATGGCGACATACCGCCGTCGAACCTTTTTTCCGTCCCCGAATTCCTCCCGCACGCAGCCGACGCTACCCGTCCCCGGTTACACCGGAACCAACCCAAAGTGAACAAGCCCGAGGGAAGTGAAAGAGCGTTGGAAGCTGGCGCAAGGACGGGCCGGTTGGCGGCCATCCGGCAGCGTGCGTCAAAGCGACGAAGGAGCAGCACGCCGAGGATGGCCGCCAACCGGCCACCCAGCGGCGGACTAGCAGAGGAGGCTTAGCCCTCGGCCTTGCCGCGTCGCCAGTAACCCATGAAAGCAACCTGCTTGCGGTCGATGCCAACGTCCCGCACCAGGTATCGCCGCATTTCCTTGATCACGAACGCTTCACCGGCGATCCAGGCGTAGAACGGCAGGGCACCAGCTGGAAGGGTGGGGTTTTTGGTGGCTTCGATGGCTGCGGTGTCCATGCGCTGCGGGGTTTCCCAGAGGATGTCCTGGTCCACGTTGACGTCTTCGGGCTCGGGTCCGGCGGCGGTCCCGACGCCCTTGATGCCTACCCAGCCCGGCACGGGAACGGCCTTGGCGACGGCTTCCTTGAGGAGTTCGCCGTGGGGACGTGAGCGTCCGATGGCTGCGCCACGTGCGAGCCAGGTGATTTCGATATCGGCTGCCGTGGAGATGTCTTGGAAGTCGCCGGCTTCGGGTACCTCGAGGAAAGCGTGGCCGGTGATGTCAGCCGGGAGGCTTTCGAGGATGGCGCTAATTGCGGGAACGGCGGTTTCGTCGCCCGCCAGGAGGACGCGCTGGGCCAGACCCGGGCGCCATTCGATGCCGCCGTAGGCACCGGCCGTGGTGCACTGGGCTGCGCGATTGTTGGGGCCGATGATGGTGATGGCGTCCCCTGGTTTCGCAGAAACAGCCCAGTTTGCAGCGGGTCCGCCGTGTCCGGCATCGTCGAAGTGCATGACGAAGTCGATGTCGATCTCGGGGTAAACGGCGTCGAGACGCTCGGACCGGACGGTGTAAGTGCGCATGTCACCGCGCACGGACGGGTCCATCGCCAACCATTCCTGGTACCAGCCAGCCTCTTCCATCTTGAAGGGAGGCAGCGGAATGACGTTGCCGGATGCGTCGAAGGACGGGATCATCAGCTTCACGCGGAGGTCCAGGGTGTCCCCGGCAACGCCGAAGTCACGCAGCGAGTAACCGCCGAAGGTGATACGACGGAAGTTGGGGCTGAGCTCCTGAACAGCCGTCACGGTGACGTCGAAGGCGAGGGTCATGGGCTCCACGGCGGCACTTGCTTTTGCCTGGGTCGGTTGTGCACTCATGAGGCGATCTCCAGTTCGTTGGTTGAAGCGGGGCGTGCGTGGTGGCGTCCGATGGGTACGATCAGCGGTGTGCCTGAGATGGGGTCCGGAACCACTCGGGATTCCAGGCCGAAAACGTTGAAGACCAGTTCTTCTGTCACGACGACGGGCGCCGGTCCTTCGGCCACGATGCACCCGCCTTTCATGGCGATGACATGGTCGGCGTAGCGTGCAGCGAGATTGAGATCGTGGAGCACGATCGCCACGGTGGTTCCGCGGCTGCGGTTGAGGTCCGTGATCAGGTCCAGGACTTCCACTTGGTGTGCCAGGTCCAAATACGTGGTGGGCTCGTCCAGCAGCAGGACTTCCGTTTCCTGTGCGAGGGCCATGGCGATCCACACGCGCTGGCGCTGTCCGCCGGACAACTCGTCGATGCTCCGCTCAGCGAGTTCCTGCGTGGAGGTGGCGTCGAGCGCGCGCTGCACCGCGGCGTCGTCGGCTGCGCTCCAGCTGCGGAAGAAGCCTTGGTGCGGGTAGCGCCCGCGGCCTACGAGGTCCCGGACGATGATGCCGTCGGGGGCGGTGGGGTGCTGTGGGAGCAGGCCAAGGGTGCGCGCGAGTTCGCGGGCGGGACGGGTGTGGATGTCCTTGCCGTCCAAGGTCACCGCACCACCAGTGGGCTTGAGGAGACGCGACAAGCCGCGCAGGAGCGTGGACTTGCCGCAGGCGTTAGCGCCCACGATCATTGTCACTTTGCCCTCAGGGATCTCGGTGGTGAGTCCCTCCACCACCTTGCGTGCCTCGTACTGGAGCGTGAGGTTGTTGGCATTAAGGACGGCCATGTCAGGCCTCCTTTCGGTTGGACGTGACCAGCAGCCACAGCAGGAAGGGGGCACCGAGGGCGCCGGTGATAACGCCGACCGGAAGGACGGTTCCGTCGAGGATGACGGGTGCGATGTTGGAGGCGAAGAACTCTGCGAGCAAGACGATGAGGGCGCCGGTGAGGGCCGACGCCGGGAGGCTGGGTTTACGGACGACGCGGCGGGCTATCGGTCCGGCGAGGAAAGCGACGAACGCTACCGGACCGGCGGCAGCGGTTGCGACGGCGGCAAGTCCGACTGCGGTCAGCACCAGCGCCAGCCGGGCTGCGTTGACCCTGATTCCGAGGCCCGCAGCGGCGTCGTCGCCGAGTTCGAGGATCCGCAATGGGCCGGCAAGGGCAATGACTGCGGGGACCAGGATCAGCAATGACACTGCGAGGACGCCCGCCCGGTCCCAAGTGGCTGAGTTCAGGGAGCCGTTGAGCCAGATGAGGGCGTCCGCAGCAGTTCGGATATCTGCGCGGGTCATGAGGAAGTTGACCACTGCATGAAGTGCGGCGGCGATACCAACGCCGGCCAGGATGAGGCGGTTGCCTGCTGCGTTGCCGCGGCTGCCTCCACCCGCGCCGGTGCCGCCGCGGGAAATCGCGTAGATGATGGCCGCAACACCAAGCGCTCCGCCAAGGGCTGCACCGGAAACCACGGCTCCGGAAGCGCCGAAGATCACGATGGCCGTCACGGCTGCGGCACTGGCACCGTAACTGATTCCAATGATGTCCGGGCTGGCCAGCGGGTTGCGGAGCATGGTCTGGAACAGTGCACCGGCCAAACCGAAAGCGATACCGATCATGGTGCCCACGACGGCACGGGGCAGCTTATGCTCCATCACGATGAAGCTGGCTCCGGGGATTTTCTCGCCGCCAGTCAGGTGGTTGACGACGATGGTGAAGAAGTCGGGGATGGTCACGGTGTAGCTGCCCAGGAGAACGTACACCGCGAATATGACCACGACTGCCAGCCCGAGGAAGAACGTGGGGCTCAGCACGCGCCGAAGTGACATTTGATGCCCATGTTTGTGGGAATCATTGGTGTTAAGTGCCAACTCGGTGGGGAGTTTGTGAATGGTGGTCACAGTCCGGCCCCCTTTCCGCGGCGGATGAGCCAGACGAAAACGGGAGCGCCAATGATCGCCGTCATAATGCCTGCCGGAACTTCACCGGGAAGAAGGATCACGCGGCCAACAATATCGGCGCTGATCAGCAGGATAGGGGCAGCAACAGCGGAAAACGGCAGGATCCACCGGTAGTCCGGGCCAGTCAGCGAGCGGACGGCGTGAGGTATGACCAGGCCGAGGAAGGCAATAGGTCCGGCGACGGCGGTAGCGGATCCGCACAGCAACACAATGCCCAGCCCAGTAATGCTGCGGGCCAGCGTGACGTTTTGGCCGAGACCGCGGGCAATGTCGTCGCCCAAGGCCAGGCTGTTCAGGATGCGGCCACCGGCAAGGACAATCACGGCCCCGACGGCGAGGAACGGCAGCGCGGGAAGGAGGACGGACCAGTCACGTCCGCCGACGGTGCCCACCTGCCAAAAACGGAAGCGGTCGAAAGTGTCTTGGCTCGAAACCAGGATGACGTTCATCAGAGAGAACAGGCCGGCGCTCAAGGCCGCTCCCGCGAGAGCTAGCTTGACCGGCGTCGCCCCGTCGCGTCCCATGGACGCGATCGCATAAACCACGACGGCGGCCGCTGCGGCGCCGATGAAGGCGAACCAGATGTAGCCGGACAACGAGCCGATACCGAAAACGTAGATCCCCACGACGACTGCAAGGGCAGCACCGGCGTTGAGTCCCAGAATGCCGGGATCGGCCAGGGGGTTGCGGGCTACGCCCTGCATGGCTGCACCGGCCAAACCAAGTGCGGCTCCGGCAAGGAGGCCCAGCACGGTGCGGGGAATCCGGGCGAGGACCACAGCGTGGTTACCGTCTTCCGGATTGAAGTTAGTGAGTGCTTCCAAAACCGTATTTAGGGGAAGGCCGCGTGCGCCGATCGCGAGGGATGCAGCACACACTGCAGTGAGTACGACGACGGCCAGCAGCAACCAAGCGGTGCGCTTGCCTGCGGTGCTGCGGGAACCGGTTCCCCCTCCGGTTTCCACGGCGTCAGGGGCGATGCCTCCCGGGCCAGCCGGTACCAAGGTACCGTTGCCCCGCCCCTGGACTGCCGCCGTCGTACTCAGTTTCATTGCAGTTACTTGCCAGCCGCGTCCGCTGCTTTACCCAGCTGCGGCAGGAAAGTATCCAGTGCCCACGGCAGGCTGAGCGGCGAGGAAGCGGAGATGGACAGCGTCAGGGTGTTGTCCGAATCGGCAACCAACGCGCCCTTCTTTATGGCCGGGATCTGGCCGAGCAGCGGGTCAGTCTTGATGGCCTCTGCTGTAGTGGCGTCCGGAACCCATGTGACGAAGATGTCGGACTCGAGCTCGTTGGCCTTCTCAGCGGACCACGGGATGAAGAAGTCGGTGGACGTCTTGGTGTTCTGCTCCACCACGGGAGCGAGCTTCATGCCGATCTCGGAGAGGAAACGGGGGCGGTTGTCGATAGCGGTGTAGACGTTGGCGCCGTCACCCTTGGCGGGCTCGAGGTTGCCGTAGATGAACGTCTTGTCCTTGATCTGCGGGAAGTTGGAAACCTTGTCCTTGACGGTGGCCTCGGTGTCCTCGATCAGCTTTTTGGCTTCGGCTTCCTTGCCCAGTGCCTTGCCGATCAAAGTGGTGCTTTCCTGCCACGGCGTGCCGTAAGCGAGCTCCGGCTGGGCCACAACGGGTGCAATCTCGCTGAGCTTCTTGTAGTCAGCCTCTTCCAGGCCCGAGTAAGCGGCCAGAATAACGTCCGGGCTGAGCTTGGCGATCTCGGTGAAGTTGATGCCGTCAGCCTCGGAGAACTGGACCGGAGCCTTGTCGGTGCCAAAGCCGGCGCCAAGCTTCTCCAGCGCTGCATCCTTCCAAGGGGTTGAGCCCTTGTCGTTGTTGCCCCATTCGTTCTTCGGAACGCCGACAGGGACAACACCCAGGGCGATCGCGATGTCGTCGTTGACCCACGAGACGGTAACTACGCGCTTGGGCTGTTCCTTGATGGTGGTCTCACCAAAGACGTTCTTGATGGTCACCGGGAAAGTCGCCGATGCTGCCTGCTCAGTTGCCGGAGCGGACGTTGCGGGGCCGGTCGAGCAGCCGGTGAGGGTAAGAGCGACGGCGGCCAAAGCGGCCGTCGCGGTTCCTGCTGTTTTCAGCAGGGCGCGGCGTGGGAGAAGGGAAGCCACGGTACTCCTTAAGTAAGTGATGCGAACCTAAGTAAGGCTAGCCTAGCCTGTCGCGAATTAAGAAACGTTTGCGTCACCTAATCCGACTGTTAATCGAAATGGGACGCAGCTCACACGCTCTCTCACATCCCAAGCCCTTCATCCGAACCCTCTTCCACATCCCGAGCCCTTCACCCGAACCCTCTTCCAGTGGACATCTGCCCGGAAGTTTTGAAAGTATTAGCGGCAGCGGACTACCGCTTCCAAGGATCACGACGAGGGGATGAGCGTGCGCACTGTTTCAGTTGCTGCAGCCATGGTTAGCGAGGTGGCCGCTTTGGCCTGCTTGGCACTCCCCCGCACGTCGGCATCTTCCTGGGTTTAAGGCACGCCCTGTTATTAGGGGCTATAGAGCTGTGCCCTTCTTCGCACGATGACCGACGCCTGCTGCAATTTCCCGCGCACATCTTCAGCGCGCGTACGTCGACCATTTCCGAAAGAAGCTTTGCCATGCAGAAAATCACTGCCCCACAGATCCGTTCGTCCTTCATTAACGCCAGTCGCTCCGAGGCTGCCAGGCTGAACCTCCCCCGCAACTTCGAAACCATCGACTGGGACAACCTGGAATTCCTGGGTTGGCGGGACGAAAAGATGCCTCAGCGCGGTTACCTCGTGGTTCCGCACCGGGGCAAACTCACCGGAATCATGCTCCGCGCACCTGAAGGCGGCTCCGGGAAGAGGCGCGTAGTACTCTGCGAACTCTGCCGCGACGTGTTTTCGAAGGACGACGTTTACCTGTGGGTCGCCAAGAAAGCCGGTCAATCCGGTAAGGACGGGAACACCGTGGGGACACTGATCTGCGCCGAATTCGGCTGCAGCGCCAACGTGCGGAAGGAACCGCCCGCCAACGAGATCAACCCGGACCCGGCCGCCGTCGTTGTTCGACAAATCGCAGGGCTGGAGTCAAGAACTGAACAGTTCCTTGACCGGGTCCGTGCGAAGTAATTCCAAGTAACAAGCCCAAGTAGGTAGCAGCAAGTGCCGTTTGGGACCCTCAAAACGACCTGAACTGCTACCTACTTGGGCCCGCCGGACGAGAGGTGACGTCAGCGCAGAACGATGTCAACCGGGTTGGCCTCGGAACGCCACGCTCCCGGCTCCCCGGGTCCAGCGATGACCGGAGCCGTGAGCACACCCGAGCGGTTAGTGCGCTTGTCCCGGAGGATTTCCGTGACGGAGCCCAGGTGCCGGGACAGGTCGATCACGTTTTCCGGGGCCGCGAGGAGCAACTGGAAACCGAATTCGTGAAGCGCCTTGATACCCGCACCCGCAAATTCCTCGGAAGCCAACACGAAGGCTTCGTCCATCATCACCGTGCCGTACGTGGTGAAGCCTTGCTCGGCGATTCCCAACTGGTAGCTCAGAGCCGCGGCCATGATGAACGCCGTGAAGCGTTGACGCTCACCGCCTGACATGGAGCCGGTGTCGGCATGCATGAAGACCTCGGTCTTCTTTTTGCCCGATTTTCCAGAGGCGCCGGCCTTACCCGATTTCGAAGCAACCTCGCGGTGTTCCTTGCACTGGATAAACAGGTGACCGCGCACGTCCAGCACCTCCGCCCGCCAGCGCCGGTCCTCCGGCGTCTGCGAGCCAAGCCGCTTTACCAACGTCTCCAACGACTTATAGCGCGCGGTGAGCTCGGCGTCGTCCTCGATTTCTGCCGTTGAACCAGCACCCATTGAAGCGGCAGCACCGCGGGACGGCCGCGTGTGCTTCGCCTTCAGGGCGTTCTGGATTGCGTCCTTGAATTGTTTGGCCGTGGCTGGAAGCGTCTGCTTGATGTCCAATTCCAGGAAGCTGCCCTCATGGAAGTTGACCTGCGACAGGATGCCGTTGAGGGGCAGGATGCGGCTGGTGATGCTGCGGCGTTCCTCGTCCAACAAATGAAGGAGTGTACTGAACGATTCATGCGTGCGTTGGTTGAAGAACAGCCGGAATTCGGCCTCCTGAGCGGGCAAGCCATCGCTCACGATCGCGTGGTACCGGGATTCGAAGTCCCCGGCGGCTCCGATCGAGGTGCCGTGGTCGGCGCTGATGGCGCTTCCCCAGTCGCGCACGAACGCCTCAAACATGCGGGTCAGCCGTTCGGCCGTCGCCTGGCCGCGGGATTCTGCGGCATGCAGTTCGTCGAGCAGCCTGTTCCGGACGCTGTTGGCGAGGTTGTCGAGCTCGTACAGTTCGGAGACTTCAGCGGCACCGTCGAAGTACGGCTCCAGCGCGGTGACGGTAGAGGCCGACGGCGGTGCTTGCTCCAGCTTCAACCTCGCCGTATCGAGCAGGCCATCCGCCGTGGTCATCTTGTGGTCCAGCGCCTTGTATTCGCTCTGGAGGACGGCCGCCGTACCTGTGGAGGACTGGTGCTTTTCCCGGACAGTTTCAATGTTGGCACGCAAGGGCTCCAGGTCTGCCTGTGCAGCCAAGGCGTCCGTCAGGCGCTGTTCGATCCTGGCGAGCTCATCTGCGGCGACGACTGCGGAGACCTGCTCCCACGGGCGCTCATCTTCAGCGACCGTGCGCAGCGCTTCGAGCTGACGGGCCATGCCCTGATGCGAATCTTCGCGGCTCTGGGCAAGTTCCGCGGCCTTCACGAGCTCGTTTTCCAACTCCCCCACGCGCGCCGCCACCAGTTCGAGCTTGGAAGCGTTGTCGAAACCGAGGACGTAGTCCTGGCGGCTCGTGAAACGGTCGTCCTTCTCCACTGTGTGCCGGTTGCGTTTAACCACGCCACCCAGACTCAGGCCCTTGTCCATCAACGCAAGCTCGTCAGGGTCCTCAACGCACGGGTACGCGAAGTCCAAGGCAATCCGCTCGCGGATCCACTCCCCGGCGTCGGCATTGGCGCCCGAGGTGAGAATGCTCAACTTAGTCAAGAGGTCGCCGTCGGACACGTCCTCCACAGCCAGAGCGCCACCGGCAAGCGGTTTGGAAACATCGACAGCGCGAAGGGCGCCCCGAACGGTGTTGTCGTTCAGGTACCGCGTCACCGCGGCGAAATGCTCGCCCGGAACCAGCAACGTGGTGGCGAGGTTACGCAGCGCCCGCTCGGCAGCAGGGCGCCAATGATCCTGCCCCTCTGCGAGATCTATCAGCTCACCGCCAAACGGCATCC
Source organism: Paenarthrobacter sp. (assembly GCA_031179305.1). Classification (GTDB taxonomy): domain Bacteria; phylum Actinomycetota; class Actinomycetes; order Actinomycetales; family Micrococcaceae; genus Arthrobacter. Next base: position 12,358 of record JAPSHX010000017.1, read on the forward strand.
GCTCTTCCGGAATCCCTGTTGCTGCTGCGATAGCAGCCCGGTTCTCAATGCTCGACGGCGGCAGCAACGACTTGCGCGACCGCAACGAAAGCAGCTCCTGCTGGGCCGCAGCAAGCTCACGCTTCTTGGTCGCATGGCCGTCAAAGGCCTCAAAACGAAGCTCCTTGAGCGCCTCGGAATCGTCCTTCAACTCCGCCGAGCGAGCAGCTGCCTGCTCATGCGCCTGATCCCACCCCTCGGCGGACCACTCGAGATTCAGTCCGGCGTCGGCCAACGCCTTCTTGGCCGAATCCTCAACTTGCTGACGCAGCTTGAGGCCAACCCGGGCGTTCTCCAACGACTGCTCAATCGCCGAAATGGCATTGCCGCCGCGGTTGTTGTAGTCCAGCTCAAGGTCACGGAGCTCCTTGGCCAAGGCATCCCGCACAGTGCGTTCAGCAGCCAGTTCCTGGGCTTTGGACTGAGCCAACTCCTTGAAACGGGCCAGCGTCTTGGCGTGCACCGTGACCGCGAGCTGCTGCTTGTAGGCCTCGAACTCCTCGCCGGCCAACTCCCGGAGACGGTTCGCGTCCAGCAACGCCTGCGCGTACTCCTTGTTCAGCCCCGGAACCGGAGCCAACTGGTCCCGCTGCTGTCGGACATCCTCCAACCGCTGCCGAATCGACATCAGGTTGCTGAATTCCTCCACCACGTCATCGGCGGCAGCCAACGTGGCCGGAGCGTCGAGCACCTGGTCGCGGAAGAACGTGTTCACGCTGCCGCCCAAGCCCTTACCGGCCTGGATTACGCGAAGCAGCGGAAGAGCCTGGTCCGAGTTGATACCCAGGAGCCTGCGGAACCTTTCGGCGAACGCCTTGTGCACGTCGAAGACCTGGCCCTCGGGGAAGATCGACTCCAACGCGCCCTTGGTAAACCGCTTCTGCGCAATGCCCTCGATCGCCTCAAGGTCCAACGGCTTGCTGTCAATCACATAAAAACGCCCGACACTCGACTCCGTGCCATTCTTTGGCAAATCGAACAAAGCCGACACCGTCACCTTCGTGCCGGCAGCGTTATCAAACGTCAGTGCGACGGCGGACCAGGTGGCACCGGGGCGCTGGAAGGCACTCGCCGAGCTATCCCCCACCGCCTTATCACCCACCTTGCCGCGCATGTAAGTGAAGGTGGTCCTCTTGTCCTCCACAGACCCGCCGGACCGCTGGGCCGCAGCCTCGTTCGAGCGCGGACGGGCATCAAACACACGGAGCATCGCATCAAAGAGAGTCGACTTGCCGACACCCGAGTTACCCGTCAAGAGGGTGCCCTTGCGGTCCACGTGCATGGTGTGAGCCCCATGGAAGGTGCCCCAGTTGACCACCTGCACGAGCGCCAAACGCATCTGGCCCGGGTTCGTGAGCTCGCCGAGCGGGAGCATGCTTGCGATCGTCACTTCTGGGTCCCTTCAGCGTTGGTCGCGTCCGCGGCGGTACCGGACACATGCTCTGCATGCTCGCTCGTCCCTCGCTTAGACGCATGCTGCCGCATGTCCCCGGCATCGCCGCTGGTGCCGTTCCCGACTTCATCGGCATCACCGATCTCATCCGAAGAACGCTCGACGTCGGCGCTCACGTCAGCGGACCCGTCACCTTCAGAGTCCTCGTCCAGGTAGTCAGCTGAGGGCGTGGGTTGGTTGGGGTCGAGGTCCAGGAGGGGCTCCGTGCCGGATTCGTCGGCCGCTACTGCTATCAGGGCCTCGATTTGGGCCGGGATGTCGCCGATGTTTTCGAAGGGGAGTGCCAGCGGGAGGGCGTTGCTGATGGTGTACGTGTCATCCAGCGGGGTGGGGAGGATGAGTTGGCGGGCCAGGAGCTTTGTGATGGTGCGGGTGACAACGTCCGAGTCGCGGAGGGCGTCCTGTTGGCCGGAGGGTGTGTAGTTGGCGACGAGGTCCGCGATTTCTTCCCGGGTGATGGTCGGGTCAGTCTGGGCTGTGACGTGGCGGTCCAGCAGCAGGCGAAGGCGCAGCAGGACGATGGTTTCCACCCGGCTCAGGGCTCGCTGCTGGCGCAGGATGCTGGAACGGGAACTGGCGCCGATGACTTCGGGGTCAACGGGACGGAGGACTGCGATTTTGCGGTCGTGATCGAGCTGGAGGGTGAGGAAGAGCTCGGAAAGGCGGCTACGGAGGATCAACTGGTTATCCAGCAGAGTTGTCCACAATTTCTCATCGCGGCCACCGTCGATATACGGGCCCTTGAGCAGTTTCACCAGCGCATGCCGCACCTTCATGGGCAGCACTCCGGTGTCGCCGGGGAACAGCGCGGCGCCGTCCACGAACGTGTCCCGCGGCGTGACTCGGAATGGGTCCGTGTGGCTGACTTCAGGAGCAGGCTCAACATCAGTCACTTCTTCGGTGACCTCGTCCGCTTCGGTGATATCCGTCGTCGTGATTTCTTCAGTCATCAGAGTCCTTGTTCAGCGAGACGACAGGCAGGTACGCGGTGCGGATGCTGCCGTCGATTTGTTCGAAGTCGATGTGTTCCCAGGCGGCCCGGTCGAAGGCCGCGCCGGTCTGCAGTGCCATGGACAGCAGGGTGCGCACGGTGTTGATGTGCCGCTCTTCGGCGGGCAGGTTTTCCCACGCGTCGCCCAGCGTGGCTGCACCTGCCATGGCTGCCCGGACAAGCTCAGGCCGCGCTTTGCCGGTTCGCGCTGACCGCACCCTGTCCGAGTCGCTGAAAGCGATCGGATCGGCCAGACGTGGTGGTGTTGCGAATTCGTCGGGGTCGAAAAGTTTGACCATGGCCAGCGACTCGAACCCGGCATTGAAAAGCGCGGGTCCGTGGACCAGGCCGGGTCGGTCCCGTTCATACGGCATGGATCGGATGGCTTGCTCGGCCTCAGCCAGCACCTTCCGCAGGCTGACGGACTGCCTGACGTCATCGCTCTGGATGTAAGTGTTGAGGCTTTCGGAGAGCTTGCCATAGATCCGCTGGATCTGGCTGTGCTGCGTTCGCAGCTCGGCCACCAGGTTTTTCAGCGTTTCGCGGTCCTCATGGGACAGGTCATCCGCGAACTGCCGGCTCAGCACCTCCCCGATCGCCGATCGGAACCGCAACTGCTGCTGCGGATCCTCCAGAAAAGCGGTGAACGAGCGGAAAGTGCGGCCCTCGGGGCTTTGCCGCAGGCGCTTGTCGGCTTCCAAAACCTGGGCCATGGTAGCCCCCTTGCTCAGGGATTCCTCGATGATCTGGTTGCGGAGTTCGCCCACCAGCTCTTCGATGCGGTCACGCATCTTCTTGTAATCGGCCGGCAGGCTGGCCGCGAGGTCCAGGATGTTGCCCGCCGCTTCAACGGCTTCTTCGTCGTCCAAGAGCCCGTCGAACTCTCCGGAGCTGATGTCTTCCACTAGCTGCTGGCGCTCTTGGATTTCGTCTTCAAGGGCTTCCAGTCTTGCGCTCTGGTCCGGGTTGGTCTCGTTGGCGAGCTTCTCAACGTCGCCCAGAAGCGTGCCAAGCCGGGAACCGTTCAGCGTGGAACGCTCGCTGGAGAGGCTGTCCAGAAACGCGAGCACACGGGCCGCGGGTTCGGTAACTTCGTAGACGATCTGACCTGATTGGTTGCGCCTTGTCAGGAATTGCTTCCGGGTCCATTCGTCGCCGAATAGCTTGCCGTTCTGCTGGCCGCCCAACGCCGGGTCCTGCCGACGGAGCTGCTCAAGGAAAGCGTCGACGTCGGCGTGAAACTCTTCGAGCGGAAGCTGCGGTCGAGTGCGGGTAAAGGATGCTTGCAACACCGCGATCACCCACGGCGCCGATCGCGTCAAAGCCCAGGCGGGGCCCTTGGTCAACTGTTCGAGGTCACGAAGCCTGGCGCTGATGGCGTCGGCGGAGGACATGGCTGAACGGGACAACTACTCTCCTTCAGCTGCTGCGAAACTTGGCGGGCAGCGAAAACTGCCCCGTACAAGGTTAACGCAGAGCGCCGCAACCATTCCGTAACCTACCGCCCGGTATGGTTTCGATCCCATATCAACGCCGTCATAACACGTTTCTGCTCTGGCCGGAAAGTGCCCCCGCCCCTAGTGTCAGAGCATCGACGCAGCCACGCCGCGTCAACCCATGCATCGTCGCCCCGGGGGGAACCATGAATTTCGACTTCACTGCGTTAGATACAGCCACCTACGTATTCATTGGAACGCTGGTTTTCGCTGCAATTCTGGTGGCCTTTATTGCCGCAGCAGCAATGGCAACAATTATTCTTATCGGAGCAATGGGCATTGCCTGGTACGCCATTAAGGCGGTGCTGGGCGGCCTTGTCCACGGTATTAACTTTGCGTGGGACCGCGTGGTTCACCACGCTGGCCAAGTGGAAATTCCTAGCGAATTCCAGCCGCAGGTTTCCCCTAGCACCGGTAGCTACTCGCGGGTAGCATTGAGGGACAGCTGAAGGGTTCGCACCCAAGGCGGATCCTGGCTCCATCCGGCACCACCGGCTAGAGGAGTTATCCCATGACGTCCGCCACTGACAACAGTCTCACCGCTGCAAGCGTCAATGCCACCGCAGAAGAAGCCCGCGCCGTTGCCGAGGCTGCCCGGGAAACAGAATGGAACCGGCCCAGTTTCGCCAAGGGCCTCTACCTGGGCAGCTTTGACCTCAGTCTTATACACCCATGGCCGCAAGCCAGAACTGACGATGTGCAGCGTGGTGAGGAATTCATGGCCCGCTTGGTGACATTCGCCAAAACCATGTCCGGCCGCGCCATCGAGCGCGATGCCAGGATTCCCGACGAATACCTGAAAGGGCTCGCGGACCTGGGTGTTTTCGGCATGAAGATTCCGCGTGAATATGGCGGATTGGGCTTGTCACTGGTCTATTACGGCCGCGCCCTTGCCCTACTGGGGTCGGTACATCCGAGCCTCGGCGCCCTCATTTCCGCCCACCAATCCATCGGCGTACCGGAACCCGTGAAGGTCTTCGGCACGCCGGAGCAGAAGCAGGAATACCTCCCCCGCTGCGCCGCCGGCGCCATCACGGCCTACCTCCTGACGGAGCCCGACGTCGGCAGCGACCCCGCGCGCATGGGCGCCACTGCCGTTCCTTCCCAAGACGGTTCTTCTTATGTTTTGAACGGCGTCAAACTCTGGACCACCAACGGTGTGATCGCCGAGCTCGTGGTGGTCATGGCAAGGACACCATCCCGTACCGACGCCGACGGAACCGCCCACAAGGGCGGCATTTCGGCTTTCGTGGTGGAGATGAACTCCCCCGGCATCACCGTGGAGAACCGCAACGCCTTCATGGGTTTGCGCGGAATCGAGAACGGCGTAACCCGTTTTCACGATGTCCGTGTACCAGCAGCCAATCTTCTGGGCCGCGAAGGCCAGGGACTGAAGATCGCCTTCACCACTCTCAACACAGGACGGCTTTCCCTCCCGGGCCTGTGCGTGGCAGCAGGAAAATGGAGTTTGAAGATCGCCCGTGAATGGTCGGACGCACGGACCCAGTGGGGCCGTCCGATCGGCAAGCACGAGGCTGTGGGCAAGAAGATCGCGTTCATCGCCGCCACCACTTTTGCATTGGAAGCGGTTTTTGAGTTGTCTGCCGAGATGGCTGACGCTGGCCAAAAGGACGTTCGAATCGAGGCTGCCCTGGCCAAACTGTGGTCGTCGGAACTGAGCTGCCGCATTGCTGACGAATTGGTGCAGATCCGCGGCGGCCGGGGCTTCGAGACAGCCGACTCCCTGGAAGCCAGGGGTGAACGGGCAGTGCCGGCGGAGCAACTCCTGCGCGACCTCAGGATCAACAGGATTTTCGAGGGTTCAAGCGAAATGATGAAACTCCTGATCGCGCGCGATGCAGTGGACGCCCACCTTGCCGCCGCGGGCGACCTCGCCTCTGCGGATGCGAGCCTGCAAGACAAGGCGAGGGCCGCCGTCGGGGCCTCCGGCTTCTACGCAAAATGGCTCCCGAAACTCGTGGCCGGTGCCGGGATGGATCCGCGGTCCTATGCTGAGTTCGGGCGCTTGGCCAAGCAGCTGCGCTTCGTTGAAAGATCCTCACGGCGGCTTGCCCGGCAGACCTTCTATGGCATGGGCAGGTGGCAGGCCAAGCTTGAGCACAAGCAGGCGTTCCTGGGCAGAATCGTGGACATCGGCGCTGAGCTGTTCGCCATGGCCGCGTGCTGTTCACGCGCCGAAATGCTGCTCCGCACCCACCCGGAACAAGGCGCTACCGCGTACGAACTGGCCGAGGCGTTCTGCGAGCAGGCGCGCGTGCGGGTGGACGAATACTTCGATCAGCTGTGGAGGAATACTGACGACGGCGATCACGACCTTTCGCGCAAGGTCCTCGCCGGCGACTACGCCTGGTTGGAGGCCGGCGTCCTGGACCAGTCCGAAGGAACCGGCCCGTGGATCGCCGATGCCTCGCCGGGCGCCTCAACCAAGGAAAACCTGCACCGCAGCTACCGGTGACCGGCTAACGAACGTCCCCGTCCACATAGAACCAGCGCTTCTCTTCCCGCACGAAGCGGCTGATTTCGCGCTGTACGCCGCGTTCGCCGTCGAGCCTGTAGTGCGCAGCGAACTCCACTGTGCCCGTCGTGTCCAGGGGCCCGCCATTCGACGTGGAAACGATGTCCAGCCTGCGCCACTCCATGTCTGGATCGAGATCCATGGACGCTGGACGGGTGGAGGCGTGCCAAGTGCGCAGGAGGTAGCCGGCATCAAGGACGACGAAGGCGGCATACCTGGAGCGCATGAGTTGCTCGGCCGTGGGCGCGTCCGCCTCGCCCCGGTGGAAGCGTCCGCAGCAATCGACGTACTGCTCGCCGGAGAGGCACGGGCAGGCGCCGTTATGGAGCCGGGCTGAAACAGGGGTCACGAGGTCCCAATCTGAGGCTGAAAATGAGAGCTGGGCAACACATTTTCCCACGCCGTATAACAGCTTTGAAACAACCCTGCCGGAGTGTGGGGCGGGGCGTGATTCCGTCGGTGCTGGACCTTAGGCTATATAAGCAAGCTGGGTGGGCAATGGGCGCATCACAAAACGACGGCCAGGGGAGGCTAACGTGGAGGATCCGACAACACTCGCCATCAACCTGACGTATTTGGGCACACTGGGACTCGCCGTCCTGATGTTCCTGGGGCTCGGGTTGATCATTATCATCACTCTGGTGGTCGCCGGAGTTGGGCGGCTACTGTCGATCATCCTCTTGGCGATGGTGGGGATTTTCCCCAAGAAGGACCACACCCCCATCGTTCACCTCCCCCAGCATCCGGCGCGCAAGCCTGATCCCGTGGATGTTGACGCCGACGATTCCGCGCCTTCCGCACCAGAGCCTGCTTTCGTGCCCGAACCCGCACCTTCTTTCGTGCCCGCCCCTGCAACTGCTGCAGTTACCGCGCCGGCAGCAGCTGCCGCGCCTAAGCGCGACTTCATGGGAGATGTTCGACGGCGGCTCTCGGGCGCGTCCTCCACGCTCAAGGAAGGCGCGTGGAAGGCAAAAGTCGACCCCCGCAACCTGCCGAAACCGGCCGAGGTGAAATCGGTGGTGGAACACCAGACCGCCCACCATCCCATAGTCGTCGCAGCCGCCAAGGAACCGCCTGTGCTCGCAAAGGACTGGGCGGATGCTGTGGCCGAAGCAGACGAACGCGCCGCGGCGCGAGCCAAAGCCCAACAGCCGCCCGCCATTAAGGTGACTGTCCGCGACCTTGACGACCCCACGCCGTCGTCCAATGGCAAAACTCCGACTCCAAAGCGTCCGGACTTCCCGCCGAAGAGGCCGGACAACGGACCGACGCAGACCGGCGATGCCAAGCGCCCTAACTCAAGCAACGGGGCAAAGAAACCAGGCCCGAACACTTCCAAGAGTGGAAAGTCTCCGAGCCCGATTCAAAAAGGTTCGCTCAGCGGCGCCAGCCGCAACTCCTAGCTGACGCCTACGCTGCCAGCTGACGCTTATGCTGCCAGCTGTCGGAATGTCGCACCGTGGTAGATCAAGGGTTTCGACTCAAGGTTGATGGTGGTCGCTTTGACCTCGAGAACCACTATCGCGTGATCGCCGGCCGGTGTCTCGGAGATGACTTCGCATTCAAAACCCAGCACCGCGCCGTCGATCAGCACTGCACCTGAGTCGCTCACGCTGGTATCCAGCCCGGCGAAACGGTCGCGCGTCTTGGACGCCAACTGGAGGGCCGCCGCTTCCTGCCCCTCGGCGAGCACCGAAACGCCCAGGCGCTGGGCCTGACGGAGCTTCGGCCAAGTGCTGGAGGAGTTCTGAACGGCGAACATCACCAACGGCGGCTCCAGCGAGACGCCAACCGTGAAGGACGATGCCACTAAGGCTTCCGGCGTGAAATCCACCATCGCGCTGAACGCAGCAACTCCGGACGGAAACTGCGCAAATGCCGCCTTGATGGCCGCCGTTTCTTCCACTGTGGTCTGTGTCATTCCGCTTTCCCCTATCATGCGTTCGCCTGCGTTCCTTTCCATAATTCACCTGCTTGGGGCAACGGCAATATTTGTTGATTCGAAAGACATTTGTGTTGCCGCATGTCAAGAAATGTCGCGAAGTAAGGCCGCTTCCATTACCTCCCAAGACGAAAAACGAAGAACTTCTACCATTTGCGTTTATGCCTCCGGCGGCCGTGTGTAGCCTCGATTGAACATCCCACCAGCACCGTCCCACCACAGGAAGCCGACATGAGCCTCAACGAGCTACGAACGCTTGGACGCACTGGCGCCCTGATCAGCCCCCTCACTCTGGGCACCTTGAACTTCGGCACCGGTGCCGCACCCACGGGTCCAGCGGAGAGCATCCGCATCATTAAGGCCGCCCTTGACGCCGGTATCACCAGCGTTGACACCGCTGACATCTACTCGCAGGGCGAGGCCGAGACCGTGGTTGGCCAGGCCATCCACAGCCGCCGCGACGACGTTTTCCTTGCCACAAAGTTCCATGGCCAGATGGGCTCCAACCCTGCGCACGCGGGTAACTCCCGCCGGTGGATTGTCCGGGCTGTGGAGGACAGCCTGCGGCGACTGAACACGGACAGGATCGACCTTTACCAAGCGCACCGCCCGGACTACAGCACTGACCTGTTGGAAACCATCACAACCCTCAACGACCTCATCCGGCAGGGCAAGATCCTGTACTACGGCACGTCCGTTTTCAGCCCCGCCCAGCTTGTAGAGGCCCAGTGGATCGCGAACACCAACCATCTGACCCCGCCGGTGGTGGACCAGGTTCCGTATTCGCTCTTGGTACGCGCGAATGAACGGGACGTTTTCCCCATCACCCAGCAGTACGGCGTCGGGATTTTGAGTTACGGACCGCTCGACGGCGGGTGGCTGGCTGGCGGTTATCGAGTGGGCGGCGGGCAGCCGGAAAGTTCGCGATCGGCCGCGGTTCCGGGCCGCTTCGACGTGAATGCGCCCTTTAACCAAGGAAAACTGCACGCAGCAGATGCCCTGGCACAACTTGCGGCGCGCCATGGGTTGACCCTGATCCAGCTTGCAGTGAGCTTCGCCCTGAACCACCCAGCAGTCACCAGCGTGGTCATCGGGCCGCGAACCGAGGACCACCTCACCGACTATTTGAAAGCTGCAGATGTGGTGCTCAGCGAGTCGATTCTCGACGAAATCGACGACATCGTTGCCCCGGCCGTGAACTTTTTAGAGCGTGACGCCGGCACGGTTGCACCCCATCTTGAGTACCCGGAATTACGACGCCGGTAGCTCCCTTGCGTTGTGGGGCCCGCTTTGCGCACTCTCTGCTCGCTTTTGGGCGCAGAGCAGGCCTCACAACGAGCTCTTGACGGGGTTCGCCCGCGGCGTGATCCTTGACCTAAGTGCTGCGGCACTCCGCAGCGTTTAACTTCCAGTAGAACGCCGCCGTCCCATGTCCAAGCACCATGTCAAACAAAGAGCAACCAAGGCCGCCAACCCCGGCCAACCGACCCAAGGTCCGCTGACCCACGAAGAACTGCAGCTCTCCGGGCGGAATCACTCCATGCCACTGGAGGCCCTGCACGACGACATCACGCCGGCCGGCCTTCACTACCTGCTGATCCACTTCGATATCCCGCACGTTTCCGCGGAGACATGGCGATTACGCCTGGGTGGCGCAGTTAATCGGAGCCTCGAGTTGAGTCTGGAAGACATCAAAGCCCGGCCCGCCGTCACCATGCCTGTCACCCTTGAATGCGCAGGCAATGGCCGGTCCCTGCTGCAACCTCGACCCGTCAGCCAACCCTGGGTTCTGGGTGCCGTGGGCACAGCCAAGTGGACCGGAACCCCGTTGGCGCCCTTGCTGGAGGAAGCCGGTTTGGCGAGTGACGCCGTCGAACTTGTTTTTACCGGCGCCGACGACGGCATCCAAGGAGGCGTCGAGGAGCCTTATGCGCGCAGCCTTTCAGTGGCGGAAGCGATGCATCCCGAAGTCATGCTGGTCTACGCCATGAACGGCAACCCTTTGCCCATCCAGCACGGGTTCCCGCTCAGGCTGCTGGTGCCGGGTTGGTACGGCATGGCGAGTGTGAAGTGGTTGACGTCGATCGAGGCCGTGAAGTCTCGGTTCATGGGTTTCCAGCAGGCCGTCGCGTACCACTACCTTCAAGGGCCTGACGGTCCAGGCATACCCGTGAGCCACATCCGCGTCCGCTCCCTCATGATTCCGCCGGGCATCCCGGACTTCTACACCCGGCGACGCGTGGTGGACGCTGGTCCCGTGATGCTGCACGGGCGCGCGTGGTCCGGGCACGGCGAGGTTGAGCGCGTCGAGGTAGGCATTGACGGCGAATGGATGCCAGCGCACCTCGAGCCTGCTCTGGGTGATTTCGCCTGGAGGTCGTGGTCCATGGTGTGGGTCGCGAGCCCGGGCGAGCACGTTCTGAGGTGCCGGGCAATGGATACGTCCGGCGCGCTGCAGCCCACTGAGCAGGTGTGGAACTATCAAGGCTTCGGGAACAACATGGCGCAGGTGGTTGAGGTGACGGTGCGGTAGTTTGGGATGGACTGCGCGCTACAGCCGCCGCAGGTGGGCCACCCGCGGTTCCCGACGGCGGGTTCCCGGCCAAGTGGTCAGGCGCGCCACTCAGAACCTCCCGATTATGCGATAGCCGAGTTGCCTTGTCCGCATGCTGTACCTCAGGGCAAGAAGAAGCGACGCCACGGCCGCGGAGGCAACGGCAACCATCGCCGATTGCCACACCAGTATCCCGAGGATGGCAATCGGGATGGTGATCAGATACGTGACAACGGTTGATGGCAGGGAGAGCCACGACGACCGCTGTTCCACCGTCAAGATCTCCCCGCACAAATTCTCTATAACATAGGCGGGTACTGCGATGAGATAGGCAGCAGTCAGTATCCACACCAATCCGACGTCAACCTCATCGCCGCCCAAGACCTTGGCAAGAACGGGCACGGCCGCTGCCACACCAGCCGCTGCGATGAAACTGGGCCACACAACATACTTACGCGAACGTTGCACCACAGCGTGGGCGTCCTGCTGGCTTCTGCCCCGGGAGTACCCAACAAAAACGCCAACAGCGCTGAGCGTCGCCTGGGGAACCCGACAGTAGAGAGTCCAGATCCTCGTAGCCACCGCTGCCGCGGCAACAGTGGCTACGTCCAAACGGCTGATGAGCATGAAGGGCACCACGGCAGCGGCGTAGTTGTTCATTTGCCGCAACCCGACACCGAGGCTTGTTACAAACATCTCCCGCGTAAGCGGGATGATTCGCGGTTGATCAGTTTCGGCAACTCTTTCCCCGCGACCTCGGGAGAAATGCCGTGCGAGGACAACAAACCCGCAGGCAGCAGTGAGAACCTGGGCGATCACCGTAGCGATGGCCACCGCGATCACGGGGTTGGCTGCTACCACTTTCAGCGGGCCGTAAACCAAGGCGGCATTGAAGGCTGCATTCAACACGAACACGGTCACAATGAGGACAATCGAAGCGCGTTGTCGCCCCACGACGCGGAGGGTGACCGAGACGGCAGCAAGAGCCAACGTGAATGGAATGCCAATCATGCGTACGGTCAAGTAGTCGCTGGCTATGGCAGCCACAGCAGGCTCGGAGCCTACAACGTCAAATATCAGGGGAACAACCCGGGTGACCACCATTCCGGCTGCAGTCCAGACAGCAGCAACGAGAAGCAGCGCGGTAAACAATTTGGGCAATAACCTGCTGGCGTCGTTCCGCCCTTCGGCGCGAGCCAATTTCACGGCAAAAACGTCGATGATTCCCGCGAAGAAGGCCATGAAAAGTGCGGTCACGAGATCGCCCAAACCTATGCCGGCCACCATAAGGGCACCGAACGGGGCCACGAAGGCCAGGTCAATAGCTCCATTTCCGGCGCTAAGGAGATCGACTGCAAACATGGTCCCGGCCAGGGAGACAAACGTCCGAGGCGAAAGGATGGTGTGGGCAGCGGCGCTCGACGCCGCCGGTTCCTCCGTTGAACTGATTCGTTGTGACATCACGCTATTCCCGCGCGAGCAGGTCCTTTGCAGATTGAACTCGGGCACTGCGTACTCGTCAGTACGAGTCACAAGCTAACACACATTATTCGCCCACTCATGATTCCCGCCGGTTTTCCAAAATTACTTTGATCGGAGTTCTTAGGTCGATGGAAATTACGTCAGAATGCCGCTTCATCGGATTACGGCAGGCAGACCGAAAATGCTGAATTGCCGCAAGTCACATTCATTGGGTTCGTTTCTCACGGGCCCGCCCGGCGCCCCTGACGCCTTGAAACTGAGTCCGCAGTGCACACATGCCTGTTATCGGCGACAATTCAATGATGAGCATCCCGTCTTCGTCCCCGGCCAACGTGCGAGTCGACGCTTGGCTGTGGGCGATCCGCGCGTACAAGACCCGTTCCGCTGCCACGGCCGCCTGCCGCGCAGGGCACATCCGGATCAACGGGAACCCGGTCAAGGCGTCGCAGAGCGTGATCATTGGAGACACCATCCGGGTCCGGGAGTCAGGCTGGGAACGGATCCTCGAAGTCCGGCGACTCATCGCCAAGCGTGTGGGTGCCGAAGCCGCGTCCCACTGCTTCACCGACCACACTCCCCCGCGTCCCGTTGCTCCAAAGCTCGGTCTCCCCCAGCGTGACCGCGGCGCCGGCCGACCCACCAAGAAGGACCGCCGGGATATGGAGAAGCTGCGGGGGTAGGTGCTTTCCACATACCACCGCTAGGGCGCCCATTCCCGGGACATCTTCTTTAGATTGAAGTTGCGACCACGCTGCCGCCAGTTCCTGTTCCCGTCAATGTGACCTTGCACGCGGCACCAACCGAATGGTGGCATTTCCTGTCAGCTCTGGCTCCTCTGGCTGTACTGACCGCGGCTGCCATCGCAGGTTGGATCGCTTGGAAGTCGCTGAGTCAGAAGAGCGCTGCAGACAACCGGGCGGAGTGGTGGCGGAGGGCAGAATGGGCATTCGACAGTATCTTGTCCCCAAGAGCCACGCCGCGCTCAGGTCGGCTTACAGGTAATGACCATCTTGGCCGAGTCAACACCAAGCTCGGAAGAAGTCGAAATCACAACCGTTGCTTGGGCGAAGCCCTTGGAAGAGGCGGCAGATCTTCGACGGGTGGGCACCGCTTCATCCGGTGAACCTTTCCTTGATCACCCAAGTTCCGGTCTGAACAACGCACTGGACCAGAAGTCCGATTCCGGCAACAATGAGTCAACTAGACACGACATCATTTGAGAGGCCAGCGATGAGTGCAGAACCGGTGGGACCATCGGGACAAATCCGGTCTCCAATAGATACAACGACGCGCATCGATCGTGGCGCCGCAGCACGGGACCGCGGGGTGCAGATCGCGGCGGCACAGCTGCGACTCGTCACGGATCGACGCCTCGGAAAAGTGACTCCTGATTGGATCAAGAAGTTAGCTGCTGAAGGACCCCCACGTAGCACTTAGCTTTTTCCCGCTCCCCCTGATCCTGCTTAGTGTGAGACCGCTTATCCACAGGCCCCGTTTTCTGACATGAACGGTTACCCGTCCCCGCCTAGACTGACCGGCACACCGCCAAACAGCTGCTGGGGAGCCTGTCATGTCACGCCATTTGTTTGCTTCTTTTTCTTTCGTTCGCGTCCGAACGGCGGTTTTGGTTCTGACCGCTGCGCTGCTTCTGAGCAGTTGCCAGGGTGGCTCCGCGTCTGGCGGCCCACCTTCAGAAACAAGTTCGACGACGGCGTCGCCCACCGTGAGCGTTTCGGTTCCCTCGGCGTCGGCTACTCCGTCAGCGCCTCCTGTCTACAAGCCTGCCGACGCGAAGGGGAAAGCGGAGAACGTGCCCATTCCGGTGATGCCGGAGCTGGCGAAGGAGAACTCGAAGGCGGGGCTGGAGGCGTTTATTGGGTACTGGTTCCAACTGCTGAGCTACGCCTACGAAACCGGCGACACAGCGAGGGCCAAGGAGCTGTCCAATGAGAGCTGTTTACTCTGTGCGGACCTCTTGTCAGGGGTCGCCACGAACTATACAGAGGGCCGATGGCTGGTCGGCGGAAAGTACCAGACGCCTGTAATCGACGTTATTTGGGAGCCCTCAGCAGCCTCGCAACCAGCAAAAGTACAAGTGTTGCAGCAGCAAATCTTGTACGTAAACGTGGATGGTTCGCATGGTCGAGAGCCGACAGCTGCAATAAATGACGCGGCTGCCTTCTTTGGTGAGTTTGCTGATGGATCTTGGTCTACAACGGACCTTGGCGTAATTAGATGAGCTCCCTCTCCGTCAGATTCGTAGCCGTCGGTGCTCTATTCGCTTTGACGATCCCCTTTTCGTGGCCTTCCTGGGCGGCCACTAAGCCCAGTCCAGGAACCGGCTTCAGTGATCGCTCAATTTCGGTAGGCGCCGAGTTCATCATCGATCCAGTGACCGGAGTGCCCTCCACGGATTTGGGACAGGACGTCGCCGCGGAAGATCCAAATCAGTACATGGCTGACGTGCACTGCCGATCAGGTGGAACGGACACTCCCGACAGGGGTTGCCTCACGATGGAATGCCCGGCCAAGACACCGGGAGGCGAAGAAGGCACACCGGTGATCTGGCGACAGGCACCAAAGTCCATCACCAACCCGACATGGACCGACTACCCAGCCGTCAGCGGACCCACCTGCCTCTACGACCCCGAACCCGAGAACGTCCTGGCCAACATCGCCGCCAGGATCCTCAACGACTTCCGACAACTTCCCGTCAACCCGGGAAGCCTCGAAGCACAACCCTTCCCCCACACCCTCAAAGGCGGACCCACCAACTTCTACGCCACCACGGGAGAACAAGGCTTCGACGTCACCATCCTCGGCCAAACAGTCCACCTGACCGCCACACCCGCCAACTACACCTACACCTTCGGCGACGGCACCCCCCTCGGACCAACACCCGCGGCCGGCTACTCCATCCCCGAAACCGAATGGCTCAACAACGAGACCCGAACCAGCCACACCTACACAGACACCGGCAACTACCAAGCAAGCCTCACCACCAACTTCACCGGCACCTACTCCGTCAACAACGGACCACCACTACCCATCAACGGAACACTCGACATCACCACACCCGCCAAAACCATCCACGTCTGGAAAACAGAAAAAGCACTCGTCGCCGACACCTGCCAAGAAAACCCCAACTCCTGGGGCTGCCCGGGCGTGGAGGACAGGTAGACAGACGGCGCACGTACCGCCACCTCCCACTTTGATCGCCTAATCCTGGCGACACACCATTAAGTCGGCGCGTCGAGACCACCCACGATTCAAAGTGGGTGGGTGCGGCCCATGGAGTCAGGGATCCTTCGCTTTAAGTGAAGAAAGGCATCAGTTGCTAAGAACTGATGCCTTTCGTCTGCTGAAGCCTAGGAGAACCAGGTACCTGGAGGACCCATGAACAGCAGGAAGCTAAACACTGCGCCCACGGCCACGAGAGTCACCACAACAGCAAGAATCGGGTTCCGGAGAACCCAAGCTTGGGCTTTCTCGAAGCCTCCCTGAGGCTTCTCTCCCCCGGCAGCCAAGCGCCAATCACCGGCGAGGAGGCCGCGGCGGTCCAGCGACTTCTCCATGGGGATGGTGGCATAGGGAATCACTGCTGAAGCGATGGCCAGCAGGCCGGTGCGGGTTGTCCACTTCTGGTTGATCCACGTGAACGCGGCCGTCGCGGCGTAGCAAAGGAACACGAACCCGTGGATGCCTCCGGCGATGCTCACACCAACGTCTGTGGTGCGCGTGACGTACTTAAGGAACAGCCCGATCAACAACAGCGTCCATGTCACGGCCTCGGCAAAAGCAACGGTACGGAACAAGGTGCGGGGCTGCATGGAAGTCCTCAGGTAGAAAACGGGAGACGCACCCTATTTTACCGGCTGTAGAACTTCCCTTGCGTCAATCAGTGCAACCGTGAGTTACGGCAATGGGAGCGCCGCCCGATTACGGATCCGGGAGTCGCCGAACTCAATGGCCACGGTAGCGATCTCCATCGCCGGCTCATGCCTGGTCCGGGCTTTCCCGACCGCAATGTGGGGCAACCATCGGGGCGATCTGTAACCAAGTGCGGGCGAGCTCAAGATGAAGTCGTCGATGTTGTCGAGGCCGAGGTCGTCAAGAAGTACGTGCAGCCCTTGCACCAAGAGTGCTTGGTAGTCGTGAACCTCCTGCGGCACGTCCACTTCGAGCCCCATAAGACGTCCACCGCCCAAGGGGATCAGTTTGTCCGACTTCCCCAGAAAACCCTGCAGTACAGGCAACTCCGTCAACCAACTGGAGATCTCGGGGAGCACTTTCTCCGGGGGTGACAATCCCTTGGTCCATGCAACGATGTCCCTTCCCAGCTCGTCCAGAATCCCAATATGCAGCAGCGTCATGTGCAAGCCTTGGGGCTTCCGCAGGGAGTCGACGAAGCGGTTCAGTCCCTCGTAGTCCGAAAGCCCTGCCCCGACGCGTACGACGGGCACCTCCACAGTGATGCGGGATCCATGAGGTTTGCTTCCAGGGGAGACAAGGTCCGTCATGGATGCCATTATGCGCCGGAATTCAAGCCAGCGGCAGGCCGACGACGCAAGCTGAGTACCGCCGTCGTACGTTAAGCACTACTTCTTGGAGCGGGCCTGAACCAGGTTGGCGAACGGAAGACGACCAAAGGCGGCAACAAAGTCAGCGTGGTAGGCGGCCTCGGCGGCGTTGACTTCGGAGGCGGGGAGTTCCTTCCATGCAACGATCAGGTCCAGGGCGTCGCGGAGTTGCCAGATGAGCCGGGCGTCCCAGACGACGGTGGGTCGTCCACGGCCGTAATCCATGAGCTCTTGGAGCTGCTTGCGTAACCCGCGGTTGCCTTGGCTCCCGGCGCTGGCTTTGCCGATGTACAACACGGAAGCATTCGGAATCCATTCGGACTCCAGCGCCTCACGTTTGAGGGAAGGGTCCTTCTTCTTGAACGTGCCGGCGGTGCTCTTCGTTAGGAACACCGGTTCAAAATCCGCGGGACGAAGGATTGCGAAGATGCCAGGTCCTTGGGGAATCCTCATGGGATCGAGTTCGTCGAGCGGTCGGAATCCGGTGAACCCGTCCTCAGTGAGTGACTTTTTGGTGAAGAGCATGGTCCATTGTGCCAAGGGAGCGCGTCACATTGGCGTCGTGCGCTGAAGGAAGTCTTCAGGATGTGAGTTGTAGCTTAAAGTGTTCTCGGCTGCTAAGCAGCCAAACCATCACTCTTAGCCATTCGCATAAATAGGGGGACTATTTGCGCACCCAAAACCGGCTGCCCCACAGCCACCACCCACTTCCGGCCTTCACCGAGGAAGGCTCAACATCGTGCGAAAGCTAATCATTGGAGCTGCGGCCGCAGTTGCGGTCGTAACCGGCTCGTTGGTTGCGGCCGCTGCCGCAAACGCAGACTCAGGGATTGTAGTCCGGGTAGTCGATGGTGACACCGTAATCGTGTCCATCAACAACATAGATCAGACCGTTCGCCTGCTGAACGTCAACACTCCGGAAACGAAGGATCCGAACAAGCCCACCGAATGCCTCGGTCCAGAAGCCAGCGACTACCTCAAGGAGGCCCTGCCCGCGGGCAGTAAGGTTCGGCTGGAGTTCGACGTCGAACGTCACGACAAATACGGCAGAACCTTGGCAGGGGTCTTCAACGCCAGCAACCAGCTCGTCAACGCCGAGATCGCCCGCCGAGGGCTTGGCGTTCCCATGGTGGTCGGCGAAAACCGGAAGTTCCTTCCGCCTGTGGAAGCAGCGCACTCGGAAGCACGCTCTGCTCAAGACGGTCTCTTCTCGGAAGCAGTCGAGTGCACCCTTCCCGCCCAAGTGGCAGCAGCCTCGGACGCACTTGCGGCCGCTGAAAACACCACCCCGGCAACGACGTCAGCGGCCGCGGGTGCCACCGCTGCAGGGATTGCGGCAGCGCTCATCACGGCGAAGGCCGCGCGCGATCTCCTTTCCGTGGCCCGAGATACCGAGCAGTCGATCGTCTGGGCGGCCTACGAGTCAGCTGAGGCAACCTCAAAGCTGGCTGCCCTCTCAACCAGGATCACTCGAGCGGAAAACACGCTGACCAAGGCCAAGGCTCAGCAAACGTCACTGGCGGCTGCGGAAAAGAAGGCCGAGGAGGAGCGTCTGGCCGCTGCCGCTCGGGCAGAAGCGGAGAGAAAGGCTGCTGAGGAAGCCGCTGCTGCTGCCAAGAAGGCCGCGGACGAAGCTGCAGCAGCAGCGCAGGCACGGGCTGCTGCTGCAGCTGCGGAGGCGGAACGGATCCGCAACATTCCGGCTCCAGTCGCGCCGCCGGTCCTACAGTATGTTCCGCCAGTTCAGCAGTACGTGCCGCCCGCACCCGCTGTTCCGGCGGATCCGGCACCGGGTTATACCGGCCCCCGATGCTACGCACCGGGCGGAAAGACCTGGCGCCCCTGCTGATAGCTTCAAGCAAGCCCGGCCGGACCGAGATGCACTGTCGCCGTACGGCAACAAATGCTAGAGTCGGCGTACGACGACATTTCCGAAAGTCGCCGTACGCCGACAAGGAGTTGGAATGCGCACGGTACGAGAGGCCGGCCCACTGGTACGCGAGTTGCGTGAAGAGCAAGGCTGGACCCAGGCCGAACTTGCCCGCCGCGCGAACGTTTCACGAACCTTCGTGATCGACCTTGAGTCCGGGAAGCCAACTGTGGAGACCTCAAAATTCATGGACGTCTTCCAAGCTCTTGGCTACGAGCTAGCCATACGGGACAGCGTGACAGGCAAAGTCCGATGGTAAGTACGTAAGTACCCGCGCCCTCGAGGTATTCATGGACAGGGCGCTTCGTCGCCGGGTTGAGCTGACGCCGTCAGGAAATCTGACATTCCGCTACGACCCGGAATACCAAGCAATCCCTGACGCCACGCCCTTGTCGCTGTCGATGCCGCTGGCCGCCGCTTCACACAAGAAACGCGCGGTCCTTCCCTTCCTGCAAGGTGAACGCCGCCGAGTCGCGCTACAAAGCGGCGCTCATGACGCGAAAATTCGGCTAAACAGGAACTGAACCCATCCACCGTGACGCCAAACCGTGAAGCAAACCTTTCAGCGTTGACAGCCCCTTGTGACCCGTGCCATATTCAAAACGTGAACCTGTCAGACAGCCGGACAGCCGGACAGCAAGGACCCCAGAGTGGGCATACGCCGATCTCACGCATTTCCGCTGCTGAAGCGGTCTTTGCGGCACTCAGGCGAGCCATCGAAGGCGGCCAGTTCGATATCGGAACCAAGCTGAGCTCGGAAGCGACGCTGGCCGGCCAGTACGGCGTCAGCCGCTCCGTCATCAGGGAAGCGTTGAGGTCCTGCAACACCTTGGGCCTCACCACTACCAAAACCGGCAAGGGCACATTCGTTGTGGCCAACAAGGTTGCTAATGACCTTACCTTGGGTCAGTACAGTGCACGCGATCTCAACGAGGCACGTCCGCACATCGAGATCCCCGCAGCGGGCCTCGCCGCCCAACGTAGGACGGACGATGAGTTGGAGCACCTCAAGGAAATCGTCCAAGAGATGCTTACGGAGAACGATCCCGAAGCCTGGGTGAACCTCGACGCCAGCTTCCACTCAGCCGTGGCCCGTGCCAGCGGAAACCGGGTGTTTGCCAGCGTCGTCTCCGATATACGTGAAGCCCTGGCCCACCAGTCCGAAACCTTGAACCTCGTGGCAGACCGGCAACACCGCTCTGACGAGGAACACGTCGCCGTACTCAACGCAATCGAAGTCGGCGACTCCGAAGCCGCAAGCAAAGCGATGGCCGCTCACCTGCAGGCCGTCAGCGTGGCGCTGGACACGATCCTCAGCAAATGACACCCCCAAAGGACACTGCCACCATGCCCGTCCCCGCAGCGCCGGCCCACAACGCCGCGCCCGAAAACGCCGTGCCCGAAAACGCCGCGCCTGCACACGCAGCGCCCCAACAAGCTCGACACATCAAAGCACCGAACCACGTCCCGCTCGTAGAGGTAACCCGCGACGGCCTGGTCGAAAGCATCCATTACGGCTCGCTGATCGCGGTCAGCGCAGATGGCGGCACCGCAATCCAAGCCGGCGAACCGGACGCCCCCATATACCCACGCTCGAGCCTGAAGCCGCTGCAGGCTGTTGCCCTGCTCAAGGCCGGTTTGGACATCCCCGAGGACCTCCTCGCGTTGACCGCTGCCAGTCACTCCGGTGCGCAGATGCACCGTGACGGCGCCCAGGAAATCCTCAGGCTGCATCACCTGACGGATAAAGCCCTGGGTAATAGCACGGACCTCCCTTACGGCGTCGCTGAGCGTGAAGAGTGGCTCCGCCAAGGCAACGGCCCCACCCAAATTGCACAGAATTGCTCCGGCAAGCACGCTTCCATGACCGCCGTCTGCGTCATCAACGACTGGCCTGTGGAGGGGTACTTGCACCCCGAGCACCCGCTGCAGGTCCTGGTCCGCGACACCATCACGGATCTGACCGGTGAAGAAGCTGCGGCGGTCAGTACTGACGGCTGCGGCACTCCGCTGTTCGCTCACTCCCTTCGTGGCATGGCCCGCGCTTACGGCCGCCTCGCCGCTGCCGACGAAAGCACCGACGAAGGCAAGGTTGCCCACGCCATGCGCCGCTACCCGCAGATGGTTGCCGGCGAAGGCCGCGATGTCACCGCCCTCATGCGGGCAATCCCCGGACTCCTCGCGAAGGACGGCTTCGAGGGACTCCAGCTTGTCGGACTCCCGAACGGCACCGGCATGGCGGTGAAGATTTCCGACGGCGGCGATCGCGCCCGCATGCCCGTCACGGTTGAGGTTCTCCGCCAGTTGGGCGTCGACGGCGGCAGTTTGGACACGCTTCAGAGCCCACCTGTGCTGGGCGGCGGCCTTCCGGTCGGCGAGATCCGCGCAACCAAAATTTTCAGCAACTAAACCAAGGACAGCTATGACCACCGTCGATCAGGCGATCCCCCTCCGTTCCGAACACGACCTTCTGGGCGACCGTAATGTACCCGCAGATGCCTACTGGGGCGTTCACACCCTCCGCGCAATAGAGAACTTCCCCATCACAGGGCAGCCCCTCTCTACCAATAAGCACCTCGTCAGGGGCCTGGCTGCAGTGAAGCAGGCCGCGGCCCGCACTAACCACGAGCTTGGCCTCCTGGACGCCGAAAAGGCGGGTGCCATCGAGCAGGCTTGCCAGGACATCATGGACGGCATGCTCCAGGATCAGTTCATGGTGGACGTCATCCAGGGCGGCGCGGGAACCAGTTCCAACATGAACGCCAACGAGGTCATCGCCAACCGTGCGCTGGAGATCCTGGGTCACCCTAAGGGCGACTACTCCAAGCTGCACCCGAACGACCACGTGAACCTGAGCCAGTCCACCAACGACGTCTACCCGACCGCGGTGAACCTCGCCACGATCTTCTCCGTGAAAGAGCTCCTGGAAGCCCTCGAGGAACTCGAGCTGGCCTTCGCCGAGAAGGGCCGGGAGTTCCGGACTGTGGTGAAGATGGGACGCACGCAGCTCCAGGATGCCGTTCCCATGACCCTCGGCCAGGAGTTCGGCGGTTACGCCGTGACAATCGGTGAGGACCGGGCGCGCTTGGACGAGTCCCACATGCTGATCCACGAGATCAACCTTGGAGCCACGGCAATCGGCACAGGTTTGAACGCTCCGGCCGGCTATGCTGAGGCCGCTTGCCGCCATCTGGCCGAAATCACAGGCCTTCCCCTTCTGACCGCTGCTGACCTCATTGAGGCCACGCAGGACGTAGGAGCCTTCGTTCACTTGTCCGGCGTGCTGAAGCGCGTGGCAGTGAAGCTCTCCAAGATTTGTAACGACCTCCGCTTGCTGTCCTCCGGGCCGCGGGCGGGTTTGGGCGAGATCAACCTTCCGGCCGTACAGTCCGGTTCGTCGATCATGCCTGGCAAGATCAATCCGGTGATCCCGGAGGTGGTCAGCCAAGTGGCGTACGAGGTCATCGGCAACGATGTCACCGTCACCATGGCTGCGGAGGCAGGTCAGCTTCAGCTGAATGCTTTCGAGCCGATCATTGTGCACAGCCTGCACAAGAGCATCTCCCACCTGGAGGCAGCGTGCCGCACCCTGACAGCACGCTGCGTCCGGGGGATCACAGCTAACACCGAACGGCTACGGCTTACCGTTGAGCAGTCGATCGGTCTTGTCACTGCATTGAACCCCCATATCGGTTACGCCTCCGCCACCGCTATTGCCCAGGAGGCGCTGGTAACGGGTAAGGGCGTTGCGGAACTCGTGTTGGAGCACGGTCTCCTGACCGCCACCCAGCTCGAGGAACTGCTCAGCCCGGAACGTCTGGCAAACCTGAGCAAGCAGGCCGAACCCGGCCTCTAAGCCCTGCCTGGCAGCCAGCCATCTGAACTGGGCTGCCAACAGCACGTCCCGCCCATGAGGCATACCCCCACGAGGCTTTGTTCTGCGTGCCCGGATCCCCGACCGGACGTGCCCAGGACACCTCCAACAGGACACCCCTAAGGATTCCAATGACCAATCCCATCACGGACCACACGGTCCCGGCCCAAGCGCACGCCAGCGAGAAAGCCCTCCACAAAGAGGACTCCGGGTACCACAAGGATCTCAAGCCCCGCCAGATCCAGATGATCGCGATCGGCGGCGCAATCGGCACCGGCCTGTTTCTGGGCGCCGGCGGCCGGCTCAACGCTGCCGGCCCGTCGCTCGTTATCGCCTACGCGGTTTGTGGCTTCTTCGCTTTCCTGATCCTCCGCGCACTCGGTGAACTCGTTCTCCACCGCCCGTCGTCGGGATCCTTCGTCTCCTATGCCCGTGAGTTCTACGGCGAAAAGGCGGCCTTCGTCTCCGGCTGGTTCTACTGGATCAACTGGGCCACCACCACCATCGTGGACATCACCGCAGCGGCGCTCTACATGGAGTTCTTCGGCAAATACGTCGCCTGGATAGGTGCCGTTCCGCAGTGGGCGTGGGCGCTCATTGCACTGGTTGTAGTGCTCTGCCTCAACCTGGTCTCTGTGAAGGTCTTCGGTGAAATGGAGTTCTGGTTCGCGCTGATCAAGGTGGCAGCACTGGTGGCCTTCCTCCTGGTGGGCACCTACTTCGTCATCTTCGGCACTCCGGTGGATGGCCAGGAAGTCGGCTTCAGCCTCATCGCAGACAACGGCGGAGTCTTCCCCAACGGGGTCCTGCCCATGATCATCCTCATGCAGGGTGTGCTGTTCGCCTACGCGTCGATTGAGCTGGTGGGTACCGCCGCCGGTGAAACTGCAAACCCCGAGAAGATCATGCCCAAGGCCATCAACTCCGTGGTCATCCGCATCGCCCTCTTCTACGTTGGCTCCGTGATTCTGCTGGCTCTCCTGCTTCCGTACACCTCTTACGAGAAGGGCGTCAGCCCGTTCGTGACATTCTTCGGTTCCATCGGCGTGGAGGGCGTGGACGTCATCATGAACCTCGTTGTGCTCACCGCAGCACTGTCTTCGTTGAACGCAGGGCTCTACTCCACAGGCCGCATCCTCCGCTCCATGTCGGTGGCCGGTTCTGCCCCGAAGTTCGCCCAGCGCATGAACAAGGCCGGCGTCCCTTACGGTGGCATTGCGATCACCGCCGGCGTTTCCCTGCTGGGTGTCCCGCTGAACTACCTCGTTCCGTCCGACGCTTTCGAGATCGTCCTGAATGTCGCTTCCGTGGGCATCATCGTCACTTGGGCCACCATCGTCCTGTGCCAGATGCAGCTCAAGCGCTGGGCCGACAAGGGATGGCTGAAGCGCCCGTCCTTCCGGATGTTCGGCGCCCCCTACACGGGATGGTTGTCCTTGATCTTCCTGGCGGCCGTGCTGATCATGGTGTTCATCGAGTCCCCGTTGACCATGCTGGTCACCGCGATTGCCTGCGGACTCATGGTCTGGGGATGGTTCCTGTGCCGCAAGCAAATCCACGAGCTAGCCGCCACCCGAGACGGCTACACCGGCAGCGAGCCGGTGCTGGCCAACCGTCCGCTCCCCGGCGGCGACAAGTAAGCGATAAGTAACAACCGCTAAATCACGACGGCGGCACCCGGGTTCCGTAACGATCGGAACCCGGGTGCCGCCGTCGTCGGTTAACGCCCCCAAGTAGGTCGCAGTTGAGGTCGTTTTGAGGGCTGAGAACGACCTGATCTGCGACTCAGTTGGGTGAGGACGCGGCGGAGACAGACATCCGATCATTCGTGGCTACTATTGGTCCATGGCTGTCACAGATGAGGCGATCAGCAAGATCAAAGACATGCTGATCCGCGGCGAACTCAAGGCCGGCGATCGACTTCCGCCGGAAAAGGAACTGAGCGAACGGCTCGGTCTTTCCAGAAGTTCGTTGCGTGAGGCCGTGAAAGCCCTCGAACTGATCCGCGTGCTGGACGTCCGCCGTGGTGATGGCACCTACGTGACCAGCCTCGACGCGAAGCTCCTCAACGAAGCCGTCGCCTTTGTGGTGGACCTGCACCAGGACCGGTCCATCCTGGAACTCTTTGAGGTTCGACGAATCCTGGAGCCGGCCACCGCACACTTGGCGGCGGGCAAAATCACGCCGGACGAGCTCTTGGCCCTGCGGAGCACCATGGACGGCATCGACGAGAACACTGACGTCGAGGAGCTCGTGGCCCATGACCTGGAATTCCACAGAATCATCGCCGAAGCCGCCGGAAATGACTACCTCGGGAGCCTCTTGGAAGCCCTGTCCAGCAGCACCGTGCGGGCGCGTATATGGCGTGGCCTGACGCAGGAGAAGGCCGTGGCGCACACCTTGGCTGAACACCGCGCGATCGCGGACGCACTGGAACGGGGCGACGCCGAACTTGTGCGGGCCCTCGTCACCGTGCACATCAGCGGCGTGGAGAACTGGCTGCGGCTGGCGCTCTAAATGTCGGTCAGAGGGGCAACTGCCAAGCCATACGTCCGGATGGCGGTCTCCTCAAGCACCAAGTCCTGGTCCGAGGGGTCCAAGGAAGACACCAGCTCCAGCAGGACATCGAGTGTCCGGCCGTAGGGTGCCCCGAGCGTACTGACCGGCCAGTCGCCGCCGATCATCAAACGCTCCGGCCCGAAAGCCTCCAACGCTGAATCAAACAGGGGTCGCAATGCATCCGCCGTGTAGTCAACGCCACGCAAATGCAGTCCGGAGAGCTTCGCAACGGAGTTAGGCTCCCGCCCGAGCGCCCGAAAGTCAGCGCTCCACGAGTCCATGAGTTCAGGATCAGCCAGCGGCGGCTTACCCAGGTGATCCAACACAACCGTCAGTTCCGGCATCTCGCGGGCCAGCCGAACCGCGGACCCCAGGTGCCTGGGGAAAGCATCGGGAATGTCCAAGGTGAGCCCTTCCCTAGCCACTAGCGCCAGGGAATCGCGGACGGCAGGAAGATCCAGAAAGTCATCACGGGGATCATCATGCAGGAGGTGCCGCACACCTTTAAAGGCGGGCTGAGCTGTGAAGCGGTGCAACTGTTCTGCAGCTTCAGCAGGCGCATCCAAGCTGATCCAACCCACTACTCCGAGCACCCAGGGATTCCGCGCCGCTACTGCCAACATGCTCTCGGTGTCGGCTACGGTGTCGTCGGCCTGGACCAGCACGGCTCCCCTCACGCCGGCAGCGTCCAACGTCTCGCGCGCCTCGTCCTCGCCAAAGCTGCGGAAGAGCTCACCGTGTTGCGGTCCGAGCCACGGATAGTGGCGCACACCGCCGGTGACGAAGGAGTCCAAGGTCCACAGGTGCAGATGCGAATCAATCACGTCGGGCGCTCCTCCAACACGTTCCACAGTTCGTCCGGCACGGGCGCTTCCATTCTGGCAGCGTTCGTGGCCACCTGTTCAGGAGAAGTCGCCCCGGCTGTCACATTCACCACGGCCGGATGCCGCAACGGGAACTGGAGCGCCGCCGTCGGGAGTTCCACGCCGAAGTCCCGGCAGAGGGCCGCGAGCGCACGCGCGCGCTCCAGCACGTCGCGCGGTGCTTGATCGTAGTTGTAGTGGGCGTCTTCCGGAACGTCGGGTCGGGCCAGGAGGCCCGAGTTGTAGGCGCCCACACTTACGACGCCGGTGCTTTGCTCCACACAGCGGTCAAGCAGCGGGACGCTGGGCTGCTCAAGCAGGGTGTAGCGGCCGGCCAGCATCACGAGGTCGAGATCGGCGGCTTCGACGCATTTCAACGCTGCCTCGGCGGAGTTGATGCCCACGCCGATTGCCCGGACTACTCCCTCAGAGCGCAGCTTCTCGAGAGCCGGAAGTCCTTGGGAGATTCCGGCCTGAAGATCGTGGACGTCGGGGTCGTGAAGGTAAACGATGTCCACGTGGTCCAAGCCGAGCCGTTCCAAGGAGTCTTCGATGCTGCGCCGGATGCCTTTTTCGGAGAAGTCCCACACGCGCCGTGACGTCGCTGGGACCTCGAAGCCCTCCGGGTCCTGCCCGCCAACGGAGTTGGGTTCGAGTAGCCTGCCAACCTTGGTTGAGATGACGAATTCGTTCCGGGGTTTATCACGGAGGACGGCGCCCAATCTTTGCTCGGAGAGGCCCAGACCGTAGTGGGGCGCGGTGTCGAAGTAGCGGATGCCCGCGTCCCATGCAGCGAGCACGGTTGCGAGCCCCTCCCCGTCCGGGATCGCCCGGTAGAGATTCCCGATGCCCGCTCCGCCGAAGCCCAGTTTGCCTAGTTTGCCGGGATCAAGTGAGTTCATGGCAGTTCCCATACCTTCTGGATACCCGTATCCTCCCCCGAGTAATCGTCCTGGACCTCCAAAAGTTCAGCCAATCGGGCTTGCCACGGCACGTTGGCCGGGTGCTTGGCTAGCGCATGCCGCATGGCTTGGTAGTTTTCCACGTCCACCACATGGAAAAGATCGAGACCGTTGCGCCAGATTCGCCAGTTCCGGACGCCGGCATCCTTGAGCGCGGCTACCAGCTCAGGGGGAATGTTCGCGTGCGCGTCGGCGTACTCCTCTTCATTTCCCGGCTTGAGTCTGGTGTGCAGGGCGATGCTCTCAACCATTCACGGCCTCGGGTGTCAGGAACAGCTCCAGCACCGGAACAGCAACGTTCGGCCGCTGGACAGGCAGCTTGATGGTCAAGGTCCCTGGCGGCTGGCCTCCCTGGGTCATATTCATGGCCTGCTGTCCGGGGTCTACCTCTTTGAGGAAAACCTCGGACGCGTCGTTCAGCAACTGCGCGTACTCAACTTTTCCGGCGAGGTCCGGGAGGTGCACGTACTCGAATGGCCAAGCGAACAAGTGAACATAGAGCCTGTCCCTGCGCTGCGTGTACCGGGCGTCCGCGGGTGCCGTGAACAGGGAGGCCCCCGTCCCGTAGATGGCGCGCGAGTGCAGCTTCATCCACTCGCCGATGCCTTCCAAGGACGTCAAGGCCCGCGGATCGAGGTTTCCCCTGCCTGTGGGGCCGACGTTGAGCAGCAGATTGCCACCCTTGGATACGCCATCCACGAGCATTCGGATGAGCAGGTCCACGGATTTGTAGTTCAGGTTGTCCCTGTCATAACCCCAACTACCGTTGAGGGTCTGGCAAGCCTCCCAGGTGACCGGTTCGCCGTCGACCATCATGGGGCCGGCGGGCTGGTACTGCTCGGGAGTGACAAAGTCGCCGGGGATCTCCAACCGGTCATTGACCACAATGCCGGGCTGCAGCTCCCGCACCATGGCGAGCAACGCCTCCGAATCCCAGTCCTTCCGGCCCTTGCCACCCCAAAATTCTTGTTCGTGCCCACCTGTGTAGGAGAAGTCGAAGAACAGGTAGTCGATGGTGCCGTAGTTGCTCAGGAGTTCACGGACCTGGCCGTGCAGGTACTCGCGGTAGCGCGCCATGTCGCGTCCGGCGTTCAAGCTTTCGACGTCGGCCGTGTTCCGTTGGGGGTGTACGCCGTCCACGGTGAAGTCGGGGTGGTGCCAGTCGATGAGCGAGTGATAGAAGCCGACCTTCAGTCCCTCGGCCCGGAGTGCTTCCACATAGGGCGCTATCAGGTCTCGGCCGGCGGGCGTGTTGGTGGCCTTGTAATCCGTCAGCGCCGAGTCCCACAGACAGAAGCCGTCGTGGTGCTTGGTGGTGAGCACCACATACTTCATCCCGGCGCCCCGTGCTGCGCGTGCCCATTCCCGGGGATCATAGAGGTCCGGGTCGAATCGCTGGAAGTACTTGGAGTACTCCTCCACTGTGATTTCTTCCCTGTTCATCACCCACTCGTGCCGGGCAGGCAGGGCGTAGATGCCCCAGTGAACGAACATCCCAAAACGTGCCTCTTCAAACCAAGGTGCGTGCTGGATCAACGGGATTCCTTCCATACGGGGCCGTTCGGAAAGCTGTACGCGGCCAGTGTTTCACGGAGCATTTCGTTTCCTGCGCCAGGATTCGACGGCGGCCAGTATGCGCCGTCGTGGACGTCCACGGGCGTGACGAAGTGTTCATGGAGGTGGTCCACGAACTCGATGGTCCTGTTCTCCTTGGTCCCGGACACCGCAATGAAATCAAACATGGATAGGTGCTGCACGGCTTCGCACAGACCGACACCACCGGCATGCGGACAAACCCTTACCCCGAACTTGGCAGCGAGAAGGAGGATGCTGATGTTCTCATTCACACCCGCTACCCGGGCAGCATCAATTTGCAGGACCTGAAGCGAACCGGCTTGGAGCATCTGCTTGAACACCACCCGGTTCTGGACGTGTTCGCCGGTGGCCACAGGGATGGGAGCCACTCCGCGGGCGATAGCGGCATGACCCAGGATGTCGTCCGGGCTGGTGGGTTCCTCAATCCAGGCGATGTCGTAAGGAGCAAGGTGTGCCATCCAGTCGATGGCTTCCTGCACGTCCCAGCGCTGATTGGCATCTACCGCGATCCTGACGTCGGGTCCAACGGCAGCGCGGGCGGCCCGCACGCGGCGGATGTCGTCCTCCACGGAGGCGCCAACTTTCAACTTGATTTGGGCAAATCCGTCGGCCACGGCTTCCTTGGCCAGCCGCGTCAGTTTGTCGTCGCTGTAACCCAACCAGCCCGGCGTCGTGGTGTACGCGGGGTAACCCTCAGTGCGAAGTGCCTTTTTGCGCGCTTCCCTTCCGGGTTCGGCGTCGCGGAGGATTTCCAGAGCTTCCTCCGGGGTGAGCGCATCCGTGAGGTAGCGGAAGTCAACGAGTGCTACGAGCTCATCGGGTGTCATGCCGGCGAGCAACTCCCACAGGGGCAGCCCTGCGCGTTTGGCTTTCAAATCCCACAACGCATTGACCACGGCGCCGATGGCCATGTGCATGACGCCTTTCTCGGGGCCCAGCCATCTGAGTTGGGAATCGTGTGCCAGCAGCTTCCAGGTTGCACCCATGTCATCAAGCAGCGAGTCAACGTCAGCGCCAAGGATGTGATCCCTCAGTGCCCCGATCGCCGCCGTCTCCACTTCGTTGCCCCGCCCGATGGTGAACACAAAGCCGTGGCCCTCCTGTCCGTCCCCGGCATCCGTGCGAATGATCAGGTATGCGGCGGAATAATCGGGGTCCGGGTTCATGGCGTCGGAGCCGTCCAGTTCCAATGATGTGGGGAAGCGGATATCGAAGGTATCCAGTGCGGTGATGATGCTCATACGGCTCCTGAGTTGCGGCAAGGTTCATCAGCGAGCCTAAACATCCGATGTCTGCCTTGTCAATGGGTCACATTTCCGTATTATGGGTGACAACACCACACTAGAGCTCGGATGTTAGTCCCGAAAGCACGGAGGAAGCCATGACCTTGAAATTCGCCAGGCTGGGTACGGCCGGAAACGAACAACCGGCCGTCATCGCCCAGGACGCCGACGGCGCTGAGAAGTACTTCAGCCTCACGGCCCTGACCAACGACATCGACGGCGGTTTCCTCGCCTCGGACGGCATCGAACGCAGCCGCGAAGCCCTGAACAAGGGGGAACTTCCCGAGATCTCGCCTGAAGGCCTGCGCATCGGCGCCCCCGTCGCCCGACCCGGCGCAGTGGTTGCCATCGGACTCAACTACACCGCGCACGCTGCCGAATCCGGCGCTACGCCGCCCGAGGTTCCAGTGGTGTTCCTCAAGCCCACCAACACCATCACCGGCCCGTTCGACGCAGCCCCCATCCCGCCGTCGTCGGAAAAGTACGACTGGGAAGTGGAACTCGCAATCGTGATCGGCAAGGAAGCGTCATACCTTTCCACAGTTGACGAGGCCACAGCCTGCATCGCCGGTTACGCCGTGGCCAACGACCTCTCCGAGCGCGACTACCAGATCCCCGGCGCCGCGGGACAGTGGACCAAGGGCAAGACCCTCCCCGGTTCCACTCCCCTGGGCCCATGGCTGGTCCCGTCCGCGGATGTTGACGCCGGCAACCTTCGCCTGCAGACCCTGGTCAACGGCGAAAGCCGGCAAGACTCCAATACCTCGGACATGATCTTCGACCCCGCCACGATCGTCCACCACCTCAGCCAGTACATGGTCCTGGAACCGGGCGACGTGATCATCACGGGCACCCCCGAGGGCGTTGCACTGTCCGGCAGATTCCCCTTCATCCAGGCCGGTGACGTGGTGGAGCTGGAAATTGAGGGACTGGGCCGCCAACGACAGGAATACTTCCGAGCGCAGGCCGGCTCGCGCCCCGGGGCAGCAGCCCCCGTCAGCATCAACGCCTGAGGCCGCCATGGCAGCCTCGGTGGGCAACGAGTTCCAAGGCCTGACAGCACTCGTGACCGGCGGCGCCTCCGGAATCGGGGCAGCCATCGCGGACCGCCTCGCAGCCGGCGGTGCGCAGGTGGCGGTCCTGGACCTCGCCCCGGAAACCAGCCCGCATTTCGGTGTGCAGTGCAATGTGGCCGATGACGCCTCGGTGCGCACCGCCGTCGAGCACGTAGTAAAGCAGTTCGGCCGCTTGGACATCGTGATCAACAACGCCGGCATCGGCGCCCAAGGCGACATCGCGGCGAACCACGACGACGAGTGGCTGCGCGTTCTCAACGTCAATGTGGTGGGAATCGCCCGCGTCAGCCGGGCAGCCTTGCCGCACCTGCGTGAGTCTCCGGCGGCCGCGATTGTTAACACTTGTTCCATTGCGGCGACGGCCGGGCTTCCGCAGCGTGCCCTGTACTCGGCGTCGAAGGGTGCGGTTTTGTCGTTGACGCTCGCCATGGCAGCAGACCATGTCCGTGAGGGGATCCGTGTGAACTGCGTGAATCCCGGCACCGTAGACACCCCCTGGGTTGGCCGGTTGCTCGATTCAGCCGCTGACCCCGCAGCCGAGCGCGCCGCCCTCAACAGCCGCCAACCGCACGGGCGGATGGTGGACCCCGCCGAGGTAGCCGGCGCCGTCGCTTATCTGGCGAGTCCTCTGTCGGGGTCGACGACCGGGACCTCACTGGCGGTCGACGGCGGCATGCAGGGCCTGCGGCTGCGCCCGGCGCAGTAGGCGGTTTTCGTAACGCAACGGGCCCGCAACCTCCTGCAGCGGTCGTTCGCCTATGCTCAAGTCCAAGAGATCAACGGCGACTCACTTAGCAGACTCAGGAGATACAGCCATGAGCAACTGGCGCATCAGGGACTTCCATTCGTCCGATTTGGACGGCATCCTGCACCTCTGGGAGTCACTCAAAGCCGATGGCGTGGAGCCCGTCTACGCGTTGTCTGAGGTACTGGCCTCCTGCGAGAAGGACCACGCCGTAGTGGCCGTCCAGGGCGACCAGGTAGTGGGTGCCGCCGTCGGACGCGCCGCCCATGACCAAGGGTGGATCGTTTTCCTGGCCACGCTGACCGAGTTCCGGGGCCGCGGCATCGGCACCTCGCTGCTGTCCGCCGTCGAGAACCGCATGGCCCCGCACGGGCTCAACAAACTCTCCGCTCTGATGCCGGAGACCGAAACACGTGTTGAAGCCTTCTTGGGACGCGGGTTCGTGGTGAAGAAAAACCTGCGCTATTTCGAGCGGACCATCCCGGTACAGCGGCAGGAACTGGAACCGTTGAGCTTGCTGGGCGGACGCATTCTTGCCCGGGACCTGTGGGAGAACGTGGCTGGCATGCGCCGGGAGAAGGAGCTGCTGGAGCGGCGACTGGTACTTCCTTTGGCCGAGGCTGACCTCGCGGACGAGTACGGCGTGGTCCCGCCCCGGGCAGTAGTCCTTTTCGGCCCTCCGGGCACCGGCAAAACCACCTTCGCCAAGGCCATCGCATCCAGGCTCGAGTGGCCGTTCGTGGAAGTCTTCCCGTCCCGATTGGCCGCTGACCCCAAGGGCCTGGCCGGTGCACTACGCGAGACATTCCTGGAAATCGCCGAGCTGGAACACGCCGTGGTCTTCATCGATGAAGTGGAGGAAATCGCGTCGCAGCGCGCCGGTGATCCACCGTCGCCGCTGCAGGGGGTCACCAACGAACTCCTCAAGATCATCCCGGCTTTCCGCGAACAACCCGGCCGCTTGCTGGTGTGCGCCACGAACTTCATCCGGGCCTTGGACACCGCGTTCCTGCGCCACGGCCGGTTCGACTACGTCATCCCCATCGGCCTCCCGGACGTCCACGCCCGCGAAGCCATGTGGCAGCGATTCATCCCCGCCACCGTGATGGACTCGGTCGACATCGCCCAGCTGGTGGAGCGAACCGAGGGCTTCTCACCCGCGGACATCGAGTTCGCTGCCCGCAGCGCCTCCCAGCGGGCCCTGGAAAAAGCCGTGTACGACGACGGCGGCTCCGGCCTCGCTCCCAACGGACGTAAAGGGCCGGTCACCCAGGACTACCTCGATTCCATCTCCGATACCCGCACCACCGTCAGCGCCGAAGTGCACCAGGACTTCCTGGAAGACATCGACGTGTTGGGGCGCGTGTAGGAGGTCCTGATCACGGGATAATCTTTGTCCCATGTCCTCGAATCCCCTTCGCCATGCGCTGTCCCGCATGGGCGGCCGCGATCCCCATGAAAAGCACCGCACAGCAACTCCGCTGGAGCTCTTCTTCGACCTGACCTTTGTTATCGCTTTCGGTGTTGCCGGCAACCAGTTTGCCCATGCTGTCGCAGAGGCGCATTTCTGGCCAGGTCTCCTCGCCTTCTCGTTCGCCATGTTTGCGGTGATCTGGGCATGGATCAACTTCACCTGGTTCGCCAGCGCCTACGACACCGACGACTGGGTGTTCCGCGTGGTCACCATGGTGCAGATGGTGGGTGTCCTCATCCTGGCCATGGGCGTCGAACCGGTGTTCCACTCCATCATCGAGGGCAAGCACGTGGACAACTTCACCATGGTGCTCGGCTACATCGTCATGCGGGTGGCCCTGATTTTCCAGTGGCTGCGTGCAGCCCGGCAGGATCCCGAACGCCGGGAAACTTGCTTGCGTTACGCGAAGTACGTGGCGATCGTCCAAGTCGGGTGGGTCGCGGTTCTCCTGATTGACGCGAGCGTCCTCACTACGTTCCTCATGGCAGCTCCTTTGTTCATCATGGAAATGGCAGCGCCGTACTTCGCGGAACGCAAGATCCGTACCCCGTGGCACGCGCACCACATTGCGGAAAGGTACGGGCTCCTGGCCATCATCGCCTTAGGTGAGTGTTTGATTGGTGCAATTGAAACCTTGCGTGCCATCGTGGCCACCCACCAGTGGTCCGTGGATGCCGCCTTGGTTGGATTGAGTGGCACCGGGCTGGCCTTCGCCATGTGGTGGATCTACTTCATCCTGCCCTCGGGTCCGGCGCTTCACGTCCAGCGGCACCGTTCATGGGTGTTCGGCTACGGTCACATGTTCATCTTCGCCGCCATCGCCGCAACCGGCGCTGGGCTACACGTTGCTGCCTACTTCATCGATCACGAAGCCCACATTCCTGCGGCCGCCGCGGTGGCCTCCATCGCCATTCCCATTATTGTTTTCAAGGTCTCGCTCAGCACGCTGTACGGCATCATGCTGGGCCTGGACCGCGAACACTTCTGGAGCTCGGTGCTGGTGGTCCTTGGCTTGGCTGCAAGTATTGCCATGGCCGCCGCCGGCGCCTCCGTGCCCATCTGCATGCTGGCAATGATGGTGGTCCTGGGCCTGTCCATTGCCTACGACGAACGATGCGGGCACAAGGGCCGGGCCGCGGCACTCCGGCGGCTGGAAACCGCCGCGGGCTAAGGCATTCCCCTGCGTTGCGGGGCCCGCTTTGCGCCCCAATTCCGGCGCCAGGCACGCAGAGCAGGCCCCACAACGAGCGCGGGCAGGCTACTCGGGAACGATCTCGTCCAGTTCCCGAAGCAGGTACGGGTTGATCCGCTCCAGGATCATCCGGACCTCTTCGCGGGGAACCGCCGTGTAGAGCACGGGTCGGGCATCGGCGTATCGGGTGACCGGCGGCTTGTCCGGCCACTTTTCAGCTAGTGCCTTGACCCTCTCCGGCAGTGAATTGTGCGCATTGTCCGCGATCTTGACCAACGTTGCGTCGTGGTCCTCCGCAACGAAACGGATGCCGGCGTCGTAATCATCCGGGTCGTCGTGGAAGCGGCGGGTGACGCGTTCGATGATGTCTACCGCCCGCTCGGACACTCCCATGTCAAGCAGGGCTTGGCGGGTGATGGGCGTATCCTCGGCGATGTCATGGAGGTAGCCCGCGATTTGGATATCTTCGTCAAAGTCGGCGAGCGCATCGCCCACGGCGAGAACGTGCTCCCGATATGGACGTTTGAGCTTGTCCTTCTGCCGGTTGTGAGCCACCTCGGCCAAAACCTGGGCTGTCTCAACGGTAAAGCGTGGTTCGGTCATGCTGGCCTCCGGCTTGAAGAGGGACCGATGGGGACCGGTCCTCACCTTCAGGCTATCTGCTGTTCACGCACCCGCAGCAACGTCTTACCAGTCCTGCCGGTTCTACGAGTCCTGAACAGCGCGCGCTGCGATGGCGACGGTAACGGCCCTTGGCAGCCGCTGGGCGAACCCGGCAGCAACACGGTTAACCCAACCTGAGACGACGCTGCCCGGCGTGTCTTTGCGATCGAGGGCTTTGAGGGCAGTCCCTACAACCTGGTCAGAGGTTTGCATTTTGCCTACTGCTGCGGACTCACCACCGACGACGTCGAAGAACTCAGTTCGCGTCGCACCCGGGCAAAGGGCCAGGACGTTGAGTCCGGCGTTCTTGGTTTCGTGGGCAACGGCTTCGGTGAAGCTTAGGACGAAGGCCTTGGTGGCGCCATAAACGGCCATGCCGGGGATGGGTTGGAACGCGGCAGTGCTGGCGACGTTCACCAGGGCACCCTTCCCGGAGGCGAGCAGTTCCGGCAGGAAGGCGCGGGTAATGTCTACGAGGGCGGCAACGTTCAGGGCGATCTCCGATGCGATGGTGTCCGGGTCTTCCTCCACCAAGGGGCCGTGGGTGCCGAAACCCGCGTTGTTGATCAAGGTGTCCACGGTAATCCCGCGGTCGGCCAGTTCGTCGAGGAGCTCGCGTCCCACTCCTGCACGGCTCAGATCCATAGGGAGGACGGTAACTGTGACGCGGTGGCGGGAACGCAAGTCCTGAGCCAAATCCTCCAGGCGGTCTGCACGCCTGGCCACGAGGACAAGATTCGAACCCCGGGCAGCGAATTGCCCGGCGAACTCAGCGCCGAGGCCGGAGCTGGCGCCCGTAATGAGGGCAGTGGTGCCTGCGTATGTCATGGTCATTGCGGAATCCAATCGGTTGAGTCGGAGACTAATGTAGTCGCTGTCTACATTGTAGGCAGTGCCTACTTTGTTGTCAATGACTACATTGGCTAGACTTGAGTCATGACTGAGCAGCCCTACCACCATGGCAAACTCCGGGAAGCCCTCTTGGAACGCGCCATGGAAACCATCGAAGAAGCTGGTGTGGATGGGCTCTCTCTGCGGCAACTCGCCCGTGATGTGAACGTCAGCCACGGCGCGCCGGCCAAGCATTTCCGCGACAAGCAAGCTCTGATCGACGCCGTGGCACTTGCTGGCTTCGAGTCGATGAATTGCCGCATCCGGAAGGCCGCCCACTCCGGCGACGACCTCCGAGGGCGTTTCGTCAGTGTTGGGAAGGCATATGTCGACTTTGCTGTTGAGCACCCCGCCCTGCTGACCGTGATGTACTCCACCAAGCACCATCCCGATTCCAGCGAAGAGCTGCGGAACACCGGCGCGCAAGGCATATACGTTGCCAGAGCAATGATTGCCGAGGCACAGGATGCCGGCGCATTGGCCGACGGTGACCCGGAAACACTCGCCATGGTGTGCTTCGTGAGCCTTCACGGCACGGCTCTTCTCGCCGCTGGCGGTCAGTTGGACGGGAATTCGGTGGAAGACGTAGTCACGGCTACCACCGACACCTTGTGGGCGGGAATGGCGGCCGGAGTACCGGCGGCACAGCGCAGATAACCGGCGAGACCAGCGGCGGGCAGTTCAGATCCGGGGAGTTTTCCACACCCAGGGCGTCTTTGGCACGTTATGCGGGGTGAAGTGAGGAAGGGCATCCTGCAAGATTCCCGCGGGCAATTCAAGGGACGCCAGCAGTAGGTCACGCACACGTTCTGCAGGAATTCCGACGGCGGCGAGGTCGCTCAGCGTGACGGCCCCGTCGCGCTTTGCCAGCCTCACGCCGTCGTGATTAACCACCAGCGGAACGTGGGCGTATTCAGGGATCGGCAGCCCCAGCAGCGATGCCAGATAGGCCTGTCGCGGAGTGGATGGGAGGAGATCATCGCCGCGAACCACCTGGTCGATTCCCTGGTGTGCGTCGTCAACCACCACCGCGAGATTGTAGGCGGTCACGCGATCGTTTCGGCGAAGCACAAAATCGTCCACCACACCCACGTATTTGCCGTGCAACAGGTCCTCAACAGCCCACTCCGAAACCTCCGCCCGCAATCGGATGGAAGCGGGACGCGTGGCGCGCCGGATCTCACGTTCGGCATGGGAAAGCCGTCGGCACGTTCCCGGATAAGCACCCTGGGGAGCATGCGGAGCAGACGGCGCCTCCTGGATTTCCCTTCGCGTGCAGAAGCACTCGTAGGTCCGGCCTTCGGCCGTCAGCCGTCCAATCGCTTCGTCGTACAGTGCCGCGCGTTCAGTCTGACGTACGACGGCGGCATCCCAACTGACGCCGATGGCCCTCAGATCGCGGAGCTGCTCCGCCTCTGCGCCGGAGCGGGCG
Organism: Paenarthrobacter sp.; assembly: GCA_031179305.1. Taxonomy (GTDB): domain Bacteria; phylum Actinomycetota; class Actinomycetes; order Actinomycetales; family Micrococcaceae; genus Arthrobacter. Next base: position 49,971 of record JAPSHX010000017.1, read on the forward strand.
CGGTCCAGGTCCTCGACCCGCAGCAGGAAATCGCGGCCACTGGACTTCGCGAACAACCAGGCGAGAATCGCGGTCCTAAGGTTGCCGACGTGCAGCTCGCCGGAAGGGCTCGGGGCGAAGCGGCCGGCAGCAGTCATGATCCAAGCCTATTCGCCGGGCCACGGGTGACAGGAACGGGCGCCGGGCAACACAAGAGCCCCTCAGCTACCGCAACGATCCGGTAGCTCAGGGGCTCTTGCTGTGCGCCCCGGTAAAAGGGCGGGTGCAGAATGACAATGCTGTGAACAAGAGTCAATCAGCGGCTGCTTCCTTGCGGGAAACCTGTGCAGGGCTCCGGGTGATGTTCCGGATTCCTGGTGCCTGCGGGGTTTGGCGGTAGCCGCGACCTGCTTCGTTGTCACCATTTCAGCAGAAGGACTACAGTTGGTGCAACGGACATCATATTGATTGATCGATCTGATCAGTCTCACATGAAAAGCTCGACAGGAAGTGGTCACTTTGCAAGAACTCGATGCCACCGACCGTCGGATCCTGGCCGCCTTGGATGAAGATCCTCGCGTGCCCATCATGGTGCTTTCCCAAAAGCTTCACCTCGCCCGCGGAACAGTTCAGTCCCGCCTGGAGCGGATGACGGCGTCCGGAGCCCTCCGACCCAACAGCAGTCGCGTCTTACCCTCTGCCTTGGGACGTGGCGTGGCTGCCGCCGTCAGCGCCGAGCTCGATCAAAGCCACCTGAACGAGGCTATTGCTGCTCTGCGGGAGATCCCCGAAGTTCTCGAATGCCATGCTCCCGCCGGCGATACCGACCTCATCATCAGGGTAGTAGCCAAGAGCCCGGACGATCTGTATCGGGTATCCGAGGAAATCCGGCTGTGCCCGGGGATCGTGCGCACGTCCACCAGCATGTTCCTCCGCGAAGTGATTCCCTACCGGACTACTGGCCTGCTTGCGGAGTAGGTCTCCTCAGACCGGCGGTCCTATGTTGGTTTTCAGATTCTTCATCACCAGGGTTGACGTGAGGCGTTCCACCGCAGGAAGTGCCGCGAGTTCGTCGTCGTAGAAGCGCTGATACGCGGGCAGGTCCGCGGCAATGACCTTGAGGAGATAGTCAGGAGATCCGAAGAGTCGCTGAGCCTCCACAATGTTGGGACTGGCAGTAACCCGCTCTTCGAAGTCCGCCATGATGGTGCGTTCCACCTGCCTGAGCGTGACAAAAACAATCGCTTCGAATCCCAGGCCCACGGCGGCAGGATCGATGTCTGCACGGTACCCGCGGATCACCCCCGAGGACTCCAAATCACGCAGCCGACGATGACATGGAGCCACGGTCAACCCCACCTTGGACGCAAGGGCTGTGGCAGTCATCCGGCCGTCCTCTTTGAGGTGGCGCAAAATAGTTCTATCAATTCCATCGATCACGCAATTATCTTACCGAAAACTGCTTCTTTCGGGCTAAATACGGGAACACTTATGGGCGGATTTTCCCTAGAGTTTTCCTACCATCTAGCCCTGGAGAGAAAACGTGAATCCGCAGCTGTTCCTCGCCTTCATGCTCGTCGCTGTCAGCTTGGCGTGCACGCCCGGCGTCGACTGGGCGTACTCGATTTCGGCAGGCCTCCGTCAGCGCAGCTTCGTCCCTGCCGTCGCCGGCCTTTGCAGCGGTTACGTCATCCACACTTTGCTGATGGTGGCAGGACTGGCGGCCCTCTTGGCCGGAGTTCCAGGGCTGTTGGGATGGCTGACCATGGCGGGAGCTGCCTACCTGCTGTGGCTCGGCGCCGCTACCCTCCGCTCGTGGCGAGGTGCCAGCTTCAGTGCGGAAGGCGGCGTCGTGCAGTCCGGAAACCAGCTCCGCACGTTCTTGCAGGGCATGGGCACTAGCGGCATTAACCCAAAGGGCCTGCTCTTCTTCGTGGCTCTGGTGCCGCAATTCGTCAGCCCCGAGGCAGCACTGCCTGTTCCGGTCCAATCGGGCTTGCTGGGCCTGACCTTCGTAATCCTCGCCGGGTTGGTTTACACCGCCGTCGCATTGACTTCCAGGAAGCTGTTGGCCTCCCGGCCCGGCGCCGCCCGGGTTGTGACCTTGGTCAGCGGAATCATCATGATCGGGCTCGGGACAGTGCTGCTGTCAGAGCAACTCCTGCCGCTTCTGCCGCAGATTTAGTTCCCAGCCAACCTGGCTGCAGACGCTAGGCTGCGAGCAGTTCGTCCAGCCGCTCGTATCCTTCGATTACGCCGTAATCCATCCCGGTAGCCAAGGCCATATCGCGCGCTTCAACCGAGGGGTAGACCTCGTGCGCCGACATCCGGGTCCTGCCGTCGATTTCCTCGAACGTTGTGGTGCTGATGACCACCTGGTTCGGTGCTCCTTCGAACTCGACTGTCTGGATGATCAACGCGTCGGCCTCGACGGTATGGAACACGCCGCGGAATCCGTACATCCCGCTGTCATCGCCGCTTTCGTAGTGCCAACTACCCCCCGTAGTGGCGTTGTATTCGGTAATTTTCGTCACCGTGCTGCGCGGGCCCAGCCATTTGGCCAGGAGATCCGGGTCAACGTGGGCTTTGAAAACTGCACTGACCGGGGCATCGAATTCGCGGACCGTGTCAACGAACGGAACGCCACTGTCAGCGGTGATTGTTGTTGGATTGCTCATTTCAGTTCCTCTTTCTTCTTTGCTGGTGTGTTCTCTTGTTCATGGTGCGAGACGCCGGCGCCAAGCAGCTGGTCCAACTGGCGGAAGCGGGACTCGGCGATCAACCTGTACTGGTCGATCCACGCCGTCAGTCGCTCCAGGGCTGCTGCATCCAAATGAACCGGCCTGCGCTGGGCGTCGCGGGAACGGGTCACCAAACCGGCATGCTCCAGGACTTGAATGTGTTTGGAAACCGCCTGTTTGGTGATGGCGAACGGTTCCGCCAACTCATTGACCGTGGCGTCTCCCCGGGACAACCGGGCGACCATGGCTCTTCTCACAGGATCCGCCAACGCCATGAAGGCCCTGTCCAGGGACTCCGACCCCAGGGCATCTTGTTCCATCTCCGCTTCAACCCTCTCTTCAACCAAGGCTAATCAACTGACTCATTGATCAACTGATTGGTTGATTAAGAGAATACGCCTCTCCTGAGTACGGCACAAGGGTGTCTATTCTCCGCCCAGCTGCCTGAAGTCGTTCTCCCACAGACGCCGCATCTCAGCGTCCTTGCGGATGACTTCCAAGGTCTCAAGCTCGGCGGGCGGGGCTGGCCGTTTCGATCGCGGAGTGAGGGTTCTACGGCCTTGGTCAAGCGCGAGCAACGCCCTGTCGGTCAAGGCATCATTCTTCAAAGCCAGGTTGGTTTTCCGACGCCGGAGGACCTCCTTCAGGGCAATCTGGGCCGATTCGAAGTCGCCCCTTGCCCGCTGCGACCGCGCCCGAATCAGCAACAGCGCCGCGGACAGGTCATCCGTGTTCAGCAACCCTTCGGTCCACAGCACCACGTCGCGGTGACGCTCCAAAGAGAACGCCGCCGTGCAGCGCGCCAAGGCGGAAGGCAACGACGGCGGCAAAGTCACCACCGCTTCCAAGGCCGCCTCGGTCATCCCCATTTCCCGGAGGCAGTGGGACAACGCCAGAAACACGGCTTCCTCACTGAAGAGGACCGGAACTTCGATGCGTTCGGCTACCTCGACTTTGGTGACCACCTGCCCAAGGTACGTGGCCGAGAACTGGCTGGCGTCGTCGTCGATCCTTGTTGTTAAACCACGCTGCAATAGCTCGGAAGCCCTCAGAAATCCGCCATGCTTGTACGTGAGCAGGCCCGCCATCACGTGGCATAAGCCGGCCCAGCCCGGATAGGTGCGGCCGAAAGCAAGAAGCCGATCCGGCTCCGTGGACGTGAAAACGGCCTCATGCATGGCTTTGGCAGTCTTGGAGGACAGCATCTTCAACCGCGGGACATTCCCCACCACGGACAATCTCGCATGGTCGCGGCCGCTGAGGACGCCGGTAAGCACATCGTTCACACCGTCGGCCAGGCCACGGACCGGCGTGCGGACGTAGCCCTCGCGGAAAGGCGTGAGATCGCGGGTGTCATGGAAGATCGTATGCACACGTCCGTCTGGAGCTTGGCTCATAAATCCATGCTAACGGCCGCTGAACTGGGCTCATCCCCTGCTATCGGAGGCATTTCAGGAGTATTATGGCGGCGTCGGCAAGGTTTGGCGACACCCCTTGCCGCAGGTCGGCTCTCCATGAGAAGAGCCGGGTAACAGCGTGAAAGGGAGGACTTGATGACCACCGCTTCGCACCCCGCCGAACACCACCACATGATGGGGTTGACGCTTCGCAACACCGCCATGGGCGTTGGCATTGTATTTCTGCTGGTAGGCATCCTGGGCTTCATCCCGGGAATCACCACCAATTTCGGCGCCATGACCTTTGCGGGACATGAATCCGGCGCCATGCTGCTTGGAATCTTCCAAGTATCCATACTCCACAACATCGTTCACCTGCTGTTTGGCGTGGCCGGCTTGGCCATGGCAAGGAACGCACGCATGGCCCGCCTGTTCCTCCTGGGCGGCGGCGCCGTGTACATCGTTCTTTGGATCTACGGCCTGGTCATCAACCAGGAAACAGCTGCCAACTTCGTCCCGTTCAATACGGCTGACAACTGGCTGCACCTGATCCTCGGCGTTGTCATGATTGGGCTGGGCGCCTGGCTGGGCAGGGATGCCATGGACGAAACAACCACAGCACGACGGAAGATGTAGACCTTCCGCACGGCTTGTAAATCAACGACGGCGACCGCTCCCTTTGAGGGGACGGCCGCCGTTCTTTGTGCCCGCCGAGTTTCGGGGGGCTCGACGCCGGGCTGCCGGGCTACCGCGGGGCGCGGCCACCCAGGCGCGTGGTGACCTTGGCGGCGGCTGCGGCACAGGCTTCACCGAGGCTGTCCAGGGTGTCCTGCGAAACACGGAATTTCGGCGCGGGGATCAGGACGGACGCCACGATGTCGCCCCGATGGTCATAAACGGGCGATGCCACGCCGACTTCCTCAATGGACGTTTCTCCGAAGTTCACTGCCCAACCGCGCTTCACGGAGTCCCCTACCCGCTCGAGGTACGCCTCAATTGCCTCCTCGTCCAGACCAGGAAGGGTGATCGAACCGCTGCGCAAGAGCTGACGCACCCGATCTTCATTCTCTGCGCCAAGGAACACCTGCACGGACGAACTTAGTGCCTCGCTGTAGCGCGCCCCCAACGGAGCGAGGTGTTTGACCTGATGCCGGCTGGGGATCTGTTCCACGCACATGGATTCGTTGCCGTTCCACACCATGAGTGCGCTCGTCTCCCCCGTCCGCTCAGTGAGTTCGCGCAGCACCGGGTAGGCAACCCGGCGTTCTTCGAGTTCCGCCAGGAGCGGGCCCGCCATGGCGATCATTCCCAGCCCCAAGCGGAACCTGCGCGAATCGACGTCGCGCTCTACAAGGTTCTCCTGTTCCAGCGTCGCGAGGATTCGGGAGACGGTGCTCTTGTGCAGGCTAACGCGGCCCGCGATTTCGGTGACTCCCAGGAGCGGTTCGTCGGCGGTGAAGCTCCGCAACACGGCGATGGCATTAACGATGACGGAGGTACTTTTGCTGTCGCCACTGCCGTTGCTTGTTTCTGGAGCGTCGCTGGATTCCGAAGGAGTCATGGTTTCACTATATTTCGATTGGGCAGGCGCACCGGCCGGTGGACACCACGCTGTGCCCACCGGCCGGGTCACTAGGCTCCGATGATGTTGTACTCGGGGCCGAACGGGAACTTGGTGATGTTCTCTGCACCGTCGTCACCGACTACCAGGATGTCGTGCTCGCGGTATCCGCCCGCACCCGGCTGCCCTTCCAGCACCGTGATCATCGGTTCCATGGAGACCACCATGCCCGGCTCCAGAACGGTGTCGATGTCCTCACGCAGCTCCAGGCCCGCTTCGCGTCCGTAGTAGTGGCTCAGCACGCCGAACGAGTGGCCGTAGCCGAACGTGCGGTTGGCCAGCAAGCCACGGCTGATGTAGATCTCGTTGAGCTCGGCAGCGATGTCCTTGCAGACCGCACCTGGCTTGATGAGTTCCAGGCCGCGCTTGTGGACCTCCACATTGATGTTCCACAGTTCCAGGGAGCGGGCATCTGGTTCGCCATAGAACAGGGTGCGCTCCAGTGCGGTGTAGTAGCCGCTGGTCATGGGGAAGCAATTCAGGGACAGGATGTCGTGTTCCTGGATCTTGCGGGTGGTGGCCCAGTTGTGCGCGCCGTCGGTGTTGATGCCGGACTGGAACCAAACCCAGGTGTCACGGATTTCAGAGTCCGGGAACGTGCGGGCAATCTCGTGGACCATGGCTTCCGTGCCGATCAAAGCAACCTCGTACTCGGTGATCCCGGCTGTGATGGCGTTGCGGATGGCTTCGCCGCCGAGGTCACCAATTCGGGCGCCGTGCTTGATGACCGCAATCTCCTCTTCCGACTTGATCATCCGCTGACGCATCGCTGCCTGCGCAACATCCACCAGCGTCGCCCCGGAGAAGGCGGCCTGGATCTTGTTGCGGTTGTCGAGCGGCAGCGAGTCATCTTCGACGCCGATGCGGCGCGGGTTGATGCCGCGGGTGCGCAGCACCTCCTGGATGGCGTGGATGTAATTGTCACGGCGCCAGTCCGTGTACACCAGGTTGTCACCATAGCTGCGGCGCCAAGGCATCCCGGCGTCGATATTCGCCGTAATGGTGACGGTGTCTTCCTTGGTGACCACCATGCCGTAGGAGCGGCCGAAGTAGGTGAAGAGGAAGTCCGAGTAGTACTTGATGGAGTGGTAGCTGGTGAGGATGACGGCGTCGAGGTCCTTCTCGGCCATGATGCTGCGGAGGCCGCTGAGGCGCCGCTCAAACTCGACGTCGGAGAAGGTCAGCGAGACCTTCTCGCCATTCTTGAGGACCTTGGTGCGCTCGAGGTTGGCCACATCGTTGACGGCCTCGTTCTGGGTGATTGTCATGGTGGTTCCTTTCAATAGGTGGTTGTACTAGTCCTGCAGCAGAGGCTTTTTGGAAGTCTCGGCGGCGAACAGGACTGCGATGAGGGAAACTATGGCGGCGGCAACGAGGTACCAGCCGGGGGCAAGTTTGCTGGCGGTCATGCCGATCAGGAGGGTTGCCATGAATGGTGCGGTGCCTCCGAACAGGGCGTTGGAGAGGTTGAAGCTGACGGCGAAGCCTGTGTAGCGGACCTTCGTGGGGAAGAGTTCGGCGAGGAAACTGGGCAGGGTGCCGTCGTTGAGGGTGAGCATGCCGCCCAGCAGGATCTGCACCAGGACGATCACCAGGAAGTTGCGGGTGTCCAGGAGCATGAACGCTGGCACCGTCAGCAATATGAAGAGGACTGAAGCGGTGATGAGCATGCGCTTTCGCCCGAATTTGTCCGAAGCGATGCCCGTCAGGAAGATAAAGCCGATGTAGCTGGCCAGCGCGATGGTGGTGGCCAGGAACGACTCCGTGGCACCGAAGCCCAACTCCTCCGATAGGTAGGTGGGCATGTAGCTGAGGATCACGTAGAAGCCGACGGCGTTCAGCAGCACCGCACCTGTGGCGATGATCAACTGTTTCTTGTACGTCTTGAACATTGCCAACGCGGGAGCCTTGACGCCGTCGTCCTTCTCGGCCAGTTCACGGAACGCCGGAGTGTCCTCCAGCTTGGTGCGAATGTACCGGCCGATCAGACCCATGGGCGCGGCGAGCAGGAACGGCAACCGCCAGCCCCACTCGTTGAGCTGCTCCGCGCTAAGTACTGACGTCAGCAGGGCGGCAAGCAAGGATCCCAACAGCAGGCCCGCTGCAGTACTGGCAGGCACGACGGCGGCATAGAGTCCGCGTCGATTGGGCGGGGCATACTCCACCAGGAAGGCGGAAGCTCCCGCGTACTCGCCGGCTGCGGAGAATCCTTGGACGACTCTTACAAGCAGGAGCAGGATCGGCGCCATCACGCCAATGGTGGCGTAGCCCGGTATCAGTGCGATGCAGAACGTGGCTACTGACATCAGCAAGATCGAGAGGGACAACGCCTGCTTTCGTCCGAGGCGATCGCCGATATGTCCCCAGATGAAACCACCAAGCGGCCTCACGAAGAAGCTGATGGCGAAGACCCCGAAGGTTGCCAGGAGGGCTGTCTGACGGTCTGACTCCGGGAAGAAAACTGTTGAGATGATGCCGGCCAAATAGCCGTAAACGGCGTAGTCGAACCATTCAACAAAGTTGCCGATGAAGCTGGCCGTGACCACTCGTCGTCGAGTGTCCTTGCTGACTGTGTTGTTAGGGCTGAGGGTGTGGTTGGAGCCGGAGGCGGGCGAAACACCTTGCTCGGCTGCCACAGAGGATTCATTGCTCATGTGTCCACCAAAATCATTGGGGTTGCATTCAACGCAACGCTGTTGCACCAGAGTATGTGTGAGCGACGCCACGGTCAAGGGTCAATATGAAAGTAACAAGGAGCATTGAAAGTTCGCAGCTGCGGGAGAACCGGCTTCCCCGCAGAATTTGGCAGGCATGACGCCTGTTGCAACAGTAGGAACATTGTTGCGTCAGAGGAGCATTCGACGGCCCTTAAGCTCCTGTGCCACAGAAAAGGACGGGAGACAGCTACGCGCGTAGGAGCCACCACGGATGATCAGCGACACCCAAATACAGGAGGCCTCACTGAATATGCGCAGCGCGCAGGAATTCGGGGCCAGAGAGCGACCCGCCAAGCACGCGGGACGTGAGAGGGCGTTCGGAAGCTCTAGAGGACCTTGCGGATGGTCTCTTCGAAGCTGACTACGTGGTGCAGGGCGAGCTCGGCGGCGCGTTCTTCGTCGCCGTCAGCTATGGCCGTGAGGAGGTCGGCGTGCTCGGAGATGTGACCGGAAACGGAAGGCATTTTTTCGAGCATGTGGCACCAGATTCGGGTGGCCAGGTTGTCATAACGAATGAGGACGTCTTCGAGGTGCGCGTTGGCGGAAGCCTTGTAGATGAGTCGGTGCACTTGGATGTCGTACCGCATGAGTTCTTGGGAGGAGTTGTCCCTGCCTTCAAGATCACGGATTGCAGCGGCGACAGCGCGGAGCTCCGAGCGCATGGCAGGGCTGGCCATGCGGGCGGCTTTCCTGGAGGCGAGCGGCTCCAGGAGTTCGCGGATCTCGGAAACTTCGGCAAGCTGGGTAATGTCCACCCCGGTGGCGAACGTACCGCGCCTCGGATAGGACACCACGAGGTGGTCGCTTTCGAGTCGCTTGATGGCCTCCCGAACGGGAGTGCGTCCGATCCCCAGTTCAGCAGCGATTTGGCCGTCGTTGATGGGGTCGCCGGGTTTCACATCCAGCATGATGAGCCTGTCACGCAGCAGCAGGTAAGCGTTCTCCGCCAGGGACGAACCCTGCGGAGTTGATTCCAGTGCTTCCAATGCGGCGCTCATTGCTCTCTCCCGTCGTCCTACTTCAGTCTGCTGGATGAGTTACCGCAGACCTGTTGACGACCATGTGATCTTCAACATACTATGGCAATAGTTCTAATATATCAGTTGCCTAACAGTCGGCCACTAGACAAGCTTTTGAAGGAGAACACCATGGTTGAACCGCTGATCCGCCCGCTCGCCCAGGCGGACCCGGAGGTCGATCAGGCGATCGCCCAGGAACTCATCCGCCAGCAGTCCACGCTGGAAATGATCGCCTCCGAAAACTTCGCCCCAACGGCCGTCATGGAAGCCCAGGGATCGGTGCTGACCAATAAGTACGCCGAGGGATACCCAGGCAAGCGCTACTACGGCGGCTGCGAACACGTTGATGTGATCGAGCAGCTGGCGATTGACCGCTTGAAGTCCCTGTTCGGCGCAGAATTCGCCAACGTCCAGCCGCACTCCGGCGCACAGGCCAACGCCTCGGCCATGCACGCGCTGATCACTCCGGGCGACACCATCATGGGCCTGAACCTCGCCCACGGCGGACACCTGACCCACGGCATGCGCATCAACTTCTCCGGCAAGCTGTACAAAGTTGTTCCTTACGGCGTTCGCGAGGACACTCACACCGTAGATATGGCTGAAGTTGAGCGCCTCGCCCTCGAGAGCAAGCCGCAGCTGATCGTCGCCGGCTGGTCCGCTTACTCCCGCCAGCTGGACTTCGCCGAATTCCGCCGCATCGCGGACCTGGTGGGCGCCTACCTCATGGTGGACATGGCCCACTTCGCGGGTCTCGTCGCCGCAGGTCTCCACCCCAGCCCGGTACCGCACGCCCACATCGTCACCAGCACAACCCACAAGACCCTTGGTGGCCCTCGCGGTGGTGTGATTCTCACCAACGACGCCGACATCGCCAAGAAGGTGAACTCCGCCGTCTTCCCCGGCCAGCAAGGTGGACCGCTGGAACACGTCATCGCTGCCAAGGCCGTAGCTTTCAAGATGGCCGCGGAGCCGGAATTCCAGGAACGCCAGGTCCGCGTTCTCGAAGGCTCAAAGATCCTTGCCCAGCGACTTCTCCAAGAAGACGTAGCTGCAGCCGGCATCTCGGTTGTCAGCGGCGGAACAGACGTCCACCTGGTCCTCGCCGACCTCCGCCACTCCGTCCTCAACGGCCAGCAGGCCGAAGACACGCTGCACCGAATTGGCATCACGGTCAACCGCAACGCAGTGCCCTTCGACCCCCGCCCGCCGATGGTTTCGTCCGGTCTGCGCATCGGCACCCCTGCCCTCGCCGCCCGCGGTTTCGGCGCCGAGGACTTCACCGAAGTCTCTGACATCATCGCGACGGCGTTGATCGCCGCAGCGAACAGCGGCACCAAAGCAGACGGCACCGAAGCAGGCACCGAAGCTGACGTCACCTTGGACGACGCCACCGCCGTCGAGCTTCGCCGCCGCGTGACCGCACTGGCGGAGAAGTTCCCGCTTTACCCGCACCTTTCCAATAACGGCAATGGCGCCGTAACCGAAGCAGAACTGATTGGAGCAGCCCAGTGAGTGCAGACCACCTCCCCGAACACCCGGACTTCCTCTGGCGCAACCCGGAACCGAAGAAAAGCTACGACGCAGTGATTGTGGGCGGCGGCGGGCACGGCCTCGCCACCGCATACTTCCTGGCGAAGAACCACGGCATGACCAACATCGCCATCCTGGAAAAGGGCTGGCTGGCCGGTGGAAACATGGCCCGTAACACCACCATCATCCGTTCCAACTACCTCTGGGACGAGAGCGCCGCCATTTATGAGCACGCCCTCAAACTCTGGGAGATCCTCCCGGAAGAGTTGGAGTACGACTTCCTGTTCAGCCAGCGTGGCGTTATGAACCTGGCCCACACTTTGGGTGATGTCCGCGAAAGCGTTCGCCGCGTGGGCGCCAACAGGCTCAACGGCGTGGACGCTGAATGGCTGGACCCGGAGCAGGTCAAGGAACTCTGCCCCATCCTGAACATCAGCGACAACATCCGCTACCCGGTTATGGGCGCCACGTACCAGCCGCGTGCAGGCATCGCCAAGCACGACCACGTTGCATGGGCCTTCGCCCGCAAATGCGATGAACTCGGTGTGGACATCATCCAGAACTGTGAAGTCACCGGCTTCGTCAAGGACGGCAACCGCGTCACCGGCGTCAAGACCACCCGCGGCAATATCAACACCGAGAAGGTGGGCCTCTGCGCCGCCGGCCACAGCTCGGTACTGGCAGAAATGGCAGGCTTCCGCCTGCCGATCCAGTCGCACCCGCTCCAGGCACTGGTTTCGGAACTGCACGAGCCGGTCCACCCCACGGTGGTCATGTCCAACCACGTTCACGTGTACGTCTCCCAGGCCCACAAGGGCGAACTGGTGATGGGCGCCGGCGTGGACTCCTACAACGGCTACGGCCAGCGCGGTTCGTTCCACGTGATCGAGGAGCAGATGGCAGCCGCCGTGGAGCTCTTCCCGATTTTCGCCCGGGCCCACGTGCTCCGGACCTGGGGCGGGATCGTGGACACCACGTTGGACGCCTCTCCGATCGTTGGCCTTTCACCTGTGGAGAACATGTTCGTCAACTGCGGTTGGGGAACGGGCGGCTTCAAGGGCACCCCGGCAGCGGGCCTGACCTTCGCCCACACCATCGCCACCGGCGCTCCTCACAAGCTGAACAAGCCCTTCGCCCTGGAACGCTTCGAAACCGGAGCCTTGATCGACGAACACGGCGCCGCAGCCGTGGCCCACTAGCCAGGACAGGACAGGAAAAACATGCTTCTCATTTCATGCCCCAACTGCGGGCCACGCGACGAAACCGAATTCCACTACGGCGGCCAGGCACACATCGCCTACCCGGAGAACCCCAACGACCTCACGGACCGCGAATGGGCTGAGTACCTGTTCTACCGGGAAAACACCAAGGGCACCTTCGCCGAGCGCTGGGTCCACAGCACCGGCTGCCGCCAATGGTTCAACATGCTCCGCGACACCGTGAGCTACGAAATCCACTCCATCTACGCAATGGGCCAGCCCCGCCCCGACCTCGCTAAGAGTACGGCGGCAGGAACAGGCACAACCCCCACGAGCGAACCGGCCCAGCCCGGCGAGTTCACCCAAAGCGGCGACTTCGGCCAAGCAGGCGAACCAGGCCTCGCACCCGGGGCCGCAACAACAGGCGCCACAGCACCCACCTCCTCGGAAGGAGTCTAGAAGTGACCAGCAAGAACGCACGCCTCGCCACCGGCGGACGCATCGATCGCAGCATCTCTTGGCGCTTCACCGTGGACGATCAGGAATTCACCGGTCACCCGGGTGACACCATCGCTTCGGCACTGTTGGCCAACGGTCACATCAACGCCGGCAATTCCCTCTATGAGGACCGCCCCCGCGGCATCATGGCCGCCGGCGTGGAAGAGTCCAACGCCTTGGTCAAGATCGCCCCCCGCTTCCGCGGCCACGTAGCCGAATCCATGCTTCCCGCCACCGCAGTTTCTCTGGTGGACGGCATGAACATCGAGCTCCTGTCCGGCTTGGGCAAACTGGATCCCAACGAGGACAAAGCCGAGTACGACAAGAAGTACGTCCACACGGACGTCCTTGTGGTCGGTGGCGGTATCGCCGGCCTGGCTGCAGCACGTGAAGCCGTCCGTACCGGTGCCCGCGTCATCCTGATCGACGACCAGCCAGAACTTGGCGGCTCGCTGCTCTCCGGTTCCACCGCCCCGGAATTGGCCGAACAGATCGAAGGCAGGCCCGCTCTGGAATGGGTAGCTGACGTGGAAGCCGAGCTGGTTTCCGCCGGCGAATGCACGGTGCTGAACCGGACCACCGCGTTCGGCTCCTATGACTCGAACTACTTCATTGCAGCCCAGAACCGCACGGACCACTTGAGTGTTCCGGCAGCTTCGGGCGTCTCCCGCCAGCGTATTTGGCACATCCGTGCCAAGCAGGTTGTCCTGGCACCGGGCGCCCACGAGCGTCCGCTGGTGTTCGAGAACAACGACCGTCCGGGCATCATGCTCGCCTCGGCCGCCCGCACCTACCTGAACCGGTACGCCGTGGCTGCCGGCTCGCGCGTTGTCATCAGCACCACCAACGACTCCGCTTACGCTCTCGCCTCGGACCTGAAGGCAGCAGGCGTGGCGGTTGCCGCCGTCGTCGATGCCCGCCCGCAGATCAGCGCAAAGGCCGCCGCCGCCGTCGAGTCCGGTATCCGGGTGCTCATCGGCAGTGCGGTGGCTGACACTTCCGCAGACGAGAACGGCCGTCTGAACGGTGTCACCATCCGCAGTATTAGCGACGACGGCGAACTCACCTCGGGCGTCGAACAGCTGGCTGCCGATCTGCTCGCGGTTTCCGGTGGCTGGAGCCCGGTGGTCCACCTCCACAGCCAGCGCCAGGGCAAGCTGCGTTGGGATGACGAGCTCGCAGCGTTCATTCCCACCGCTCCTGTCAGGGACCAGCACGTTGTGGGCGCAGGCCGTGGCAGCTTCGAACTCCAGGACTGCCTGGCAGAGGGCATCTCGGCTGGAGCAGCAGCGTCCATCGCGGCTGGTTTCGAGTCAGCCACCACTCCCGTAGAGCTGCAGGCACCCGTGGCCAGCGCTCCGAGCCGTCAGCTCTGGCTGGTTCCCGGCCAGACTGGCGAACCGGGCGAGTGGCACCATCACTTCGTCGACTTCCAGCGCGACCAGTCCGTGGCCGATGTCCTTCGCTCCACCGGAGCAGGCATGCGGTCCGTGGAACACGTCAAGCGGTACACCTCCATCAGCACCGCCAACGATCAGGGCAAGACGTCCGGCGTCAACGCGATCGGCGTCATCGCCGCAGCATTGAAGTTCGGTGGAGCCGAGAACATTCCGGGCGTCGGTGAGATCGGAACCACCGCTTACCGTGCTCCGTTCACGCCCGTGGCCTTCGCCGCTTTGGCTGGCCGCCAGCGTGGCGAACTGTTCGATCCCGCCCGCGTGACCTCCATCCACCCGTGGCACGTTGCCCAGGGCGCACTGTTCGAAGATGTTGGACAGTGGAAGCGCCCTTGGTACTACCCGCTGGCCGGGGAAGACATGGACACGGCAGTCCTGCGCGAGTGCGCAGCCGTCCGCGAATCCGTGGGCTTCATGGATGCAACCACGCTCGGCAAAATCGAGATCCGTGGCAAGGACGCCGGCGAATTCCTCAACCGCGTGTACACCAACGCCTTCAAGAAGCTCGCGCCGGGGTCCGCCCGCTACGGTGTCATGTGCACCCTGGACGGCATGATCTTCGACGACGGCGTGACCCTCCGTTTGGACGATGACCGCTACTTCATGACCACCACCACCGGCGGCGCAGCCAAGGTGCTGGACTGGCTGGAAGAGTGGCACCAGACGGAGTGGCCGGAACTCGATGTGGTCTGCACGTCCGTCACGGAACAGTGGAGCACCATCGCCGTCGTCGGCCCGAAGTCCCGCGCCGTGATCGCCAAGGTTGCTCCCCAGCTCGCCGAAAACGGTGGCCTGGACGCTGACGCCTTCCCATTCATGACCTTCCGCGAGACCACGCTGGCCTCCGGAGTGCAGGCTCGTGTTTGCCGCATTTCCTTCTCCGGCGAACTGGCATACGAAATCAACATCCCGTCCTGGTACGGACTCAACACCTGGGAAGCCGTCGCTGCCGCAGGTGCGGAGTTCAACATCACCCCTTACGGCACCGAAACCATGCACGTTCTCCGCGCCGAGAAGGGCTACCCGATTGTCGGGCAGGACACCGACGGCACGGTCACCCCTCAGGATGCCGGCATGGACTGGATTGTCTCCAAGGCCAAGGACTTCATCGGCAAGCGCTCCTACCTCCGCGAAGACGCAAGCCGTGAGGACCGCAAGCACCTGGTCAGCGTCCTTCCCGTGGACCACTCGCTGAGGTTGCCGGAAGGCACGCAGCTCGTGGAAAAGGGCATTCCGGTCAACCCGGCTGACGGACCCGTTCCCATGGAGGGCTTCGTGACTTCCAGCTACCACAGCGCCGCGCTGGGCCGTTCCTTCGCCCTGGCACTCATTCAAAACGGCCGCAACCGCATCGGCGAGACCCTGGTGGCCTCGCTGGGAGACCAATTGGTGGACGTGGTTGTTGGCGAAACCGTACTTTTCGATGCTGAAGGGACCCGCAAAGATGGCTGAAACAGCAACACCAGCAGAAACCGCACACGTCAACCGCGTTCGGGGTGCCCGCCGCAGCCCGGCCGAACACCTGGCTGACGCTTTCACCTCCGGCTCCGTGCCGGGCACGGTGACGCTCACCGAAATTCCGTACCAGACCATGGTGGGGATCAGGGTTCACCCAGCGTCCGACGCCGGTGCCCGGGTTGCGTCCGTGACCGGCGGCTTGCCTGCCACTTGCGGCGACGTGACGGGGACGGGTTCCGTGAACGCCCTGTGGCTGGGCCCCACCGAATTCATGGTGGTTGCCCCGGAGGAAGCCCATGACTCACTGGGCGGTTCCTTGGTCAGCGATCTGACCACCGCACTGGGCAACGACGCCGGCCAGGTGGTGGACTTGTCCGCGAACCGCACCACGTTCGAGCTCTCCGGCAGCCACGCCCGCGCAGTGCTGGAGAAGACATGCGCGCTGGACCTCCACCCGCGCGTCTTCAAGGCCGGTACGGCTGTCTCCACTGAGCTTGCGCACATTCCGGTGATGCTCTGGAAGACCTCGGATGAGTCCTACCGGATCTTTCCCCGGGCCTCGTTTGCCGACTTCCTGGGACGCTGGCTCCTCGATGCCATGCGGGAGTACGCCTCCCCAGAGGTCCCCTAATGGCACTAAGTGTGCTTGACCTGTTTTCTGTTGGCATCGGGCCGTCTTCTTCACACACGGTAGGCCCGATGCGTGCGGCAAAGCAGTTCACGGACGGTCTCGAATCGTCCGGCCAACTCCCGGCTACGGTGCGCGTCCAGGCTGAGCTTTTCGGCTCCCTGGGCGCCACCGGCCGGGGCCACGGCTCTGACAAGGCCGTGGTGCTGGGGCTGCAAGGCCACTCTCCCGAAACCGTGAACACCCACACCGCCGATGACCAGGTGGCCGCCGCTGCGCTCGATGCGGAACTTCGCTTGGGCGGCAACCACCGTGTGGACTTCAACTGGGACGAGGACGTGGTCCTGCACCGCCGCAAGTCGCTTCCGGCACACCCCAACGGCATGACGTTCCGCGCGCTGGACCACACGGGCAACGTGCTGCGGGAACGCAGCTACTACTCCATTGGGGGCGGCTTCGTGGTGGACGGGGACGTCTCCGGAGCCGACAAAGTGGTAGCCGACGACACTGTTCTGCCCTACCCCTTCACCACTGCCGACGAACTGCTGGCCATCTGCCTACGGGAAGGCAAGTCGATCTCGGACATCATGCTGGCCAACGAACTCGTATGGCGTTCCGAGGAAGAGCTCCGCGAACGGCTGCTGGGCATCTGGGCCGTCATGCAGGAATGCGTTGACAACGGCTGCTCTGCCGAGGGAATCCTGCCGGGAGGCCTCAATGTAACGCGACGGGCGCCGTCGTTGTTCAAGAAGCTCTCCGAAACTGACGCAGACCTGAACGGTGCGCACTCTGCCGATCCGCTCCTCGCCATGGAATGGGTGAACCTGTTCGCCCTGGCTGTGAATGAGGAGAACGCCGCGGGCGGCAGGATCGTCACAGCGCCCACCAATGGTGCCGCCGGAATTGTCCCGGCAGTGCTGCACTACTACACAAAATTTGTTCCAGGAGCCAACGACGACGGTGTCGTTCGCTTCCTGCTGGCGGCGGCCGCCGTCGGAATCCTGTTCAAAATCAACGCGTCCATCTCAGGCGCCGAGGTGGGCTGCCAAGGTGAAGTGGGCTCCGCCTGCTCCATGGCCGCCGCCGGTCTCTGCGAAGTCCTCGGTGGAACGCCCGGGCAAGTGGAAAATGCCGCCGAAGTGGGCATCGAACATAACCTCGGCCTCACCTGCGATCCCGTGGGCGGACTGGTGCAGATCCCCTGCATCGAACGCAATGCGATCGCCAGCGTCAAGGCCATCAACGCCGCCCGCCTTGCCCTGCACGGCGACGGCAGCCACAAAGTGTCCCTGGACAAAGCCATCAAGACCATGCGCGAAACAGGCGCAGACATGAAATCCAAATACAAGGAGACCTCCCGTGGAGGCCTCGCCGTCAACGTAGTGGAGTGCTAGCCATGACTGCCATCCAAACTGAAACAACCGCCGTTTCCTCTCCCGAGACCACGGTGGAGCACGTCCTCACTTTGAACTGCCCCGAAGGTCCGGGAATTGTGCACGCTGTGTCCGGCTTCCTGCTGGAACACGGCTGCGACATCATCGACAACAAGCAATTCGGTGATCGCGCTGAGGGTCACTTCTTCATGCGGGTGCACTTCGCGTCGACCGGCAACGAATCCACCGTTGACGAGCTTCGTTCTGCGTTCTCTCCCGTTGGCGAGAAGTACGGCATGAACTGGCAACTGGAGCAACAGGGCTACAAGCGACGCGTGCTGATCATGGTCTCCAAGTTCGGGCATTGCCTTAATGACCTCCTGTTCCGCGCACGGATCGGAGAGCTCCCCATTGACGTGGTGGGCGTCGTTTCCAACCACACGGACCACCAGGGTTTGGCGGAGTGGCACGGAATTCCGTTCTTCCATGTCCCTGTAACCGCTGCCACCAAGCCGGCGGCGGAGGGGCGCCTGCTGGAGATCATCGATGAACTGGACGTGGAACTCATTGTCCTGGCCCGGTACATGCAGGTCCTCAGCGACGACCTCGCCCGCAAGCTGGACGGCCGCGCCATCAACATTCACCACTCGTTCCTGCCTAGCTTCAAGGGTGCCAAGCCCTACCACCAGGCATACGCGCGTGGAGTAAAAACTGTGGGCGCCACCGCACACTATGTGAACGGCGAGTTGGACGAAGGTCCCATCATCGCCCAGCAGGTAGTGGAGGTGGACCACACGTTCGGGCCGGACGATCTCGTAGCCGCCGGCCGGGACACCGAATGCAAGGCCCTCAGCAACGCCGTTCGCTGGCACTGCGAGGGGCGGATCATCCTGAATGGGAACAGGACGATCGTGTTGAAGTAGGGCCCTGCAAGCACCCATTTCGATGGTTCCCTGCGCAGACGCTGTTGCGAACGGCGGTGTGTGCAGGGAACCATCGAATTGGCGTTTAAGGGCCTACAACCGGGCCAGCCTCGTTGCCAGATGCAGCGCCGCCAGCCTTCCGGTTCCCCGCGGATCTCCGCCACACAGTTCAAAGATCCGTTGGAGCCGGTGGTGCAGGGACTGCCGTTCCAAGTGCAGTTCCCGCGCAGCACGGGCAGTGTTACACCCGGTATCCAGCCAGACGGCCAGGGTCCGCATCAGTTCGGACTTCTTCAGGCGATCATGCTCGACGACGGCACCCACCTGCCGCTGGACGAACACCTCGCGGGTGGCGGCGTCCAAAGACTCTTGGGCAAGGAGCTCCACGGCCAGTGTGTCAGCGTCCACAACACCGCCGCCGGCGCCGCCACCACCATCGGCCGAGGGAAGATCCAGCGCGCGACGTGCCTCGGCCAAGGACCACGGCGCATCCCTAATTCCGCTGCCCAACGGCCCGACGGCCACCAAGGACCCAGCCGGAACCTCCAGTTGACGGAGTGAATCCAGGAGCACACGTCGAGTGGCCGGCCCATTTCCCGCCGCCCCTCCGGGCAACGACGCGAGTGCGATCAATTCCGCATTGTTGGCGTAGCTCGCGCTGAGCGGCACACTCTCCCGAAGCAGCGCGTCCACTGCCGGCCGAAGATGCCCGGCACCGGTTGACCGAATCACTACGGCCGCCACCGCACCCTTGACTGGGAATCCCGACGCCGGTCCCAGCTGCTGCAGCTGCCACTGCTGGCTCCCGGAATTGATGGCACGCATGAGTTCGATGCCAGCCAATTCCTTCAACCCTGGCGGCATGCGTTGCAGCAACGCCAGCCCGAGGATGTCCACGGAACGTTCGCCCGCCACCTGCGCGAGGCCGGCATCGCCGTCGTCGGGCATGTGCAGTTCAAGTCTCGCGGCGAGGACGCCGCGCACCGGCACATCCACGGTAGTGACGCTGCCACCGTCGTCGAACGATCCGGCGGCACCGAGGGTAAGGCCCGACGGCGAGACCAGCCGGGAGCTGGCACCTGTACTTTCGGATAGGACAGCCAGAAGCTGGTCGAGCCCGCCACCGTGGGCAAGTTCTGCGGCCATCGCATGGCTAGCTTGGTCGCCTCGCTGAAGGTGCTCCACGGATTCGCTCACCAAAAGCGAATTGATCTCCTGCATGATTCCAACGAAGGGGACCACCTGGCGTAGCTCTATGACCGGCAAACCGGCGGCTTCGGCCACCTCCAACATGTTTCGCGGAATTTCCGGGAAGGCAGGACCTGTCTCGAGGGCCAGCGCGGCAATCCCCCGGGCTGCCAGTTCGCGGACGTAGCCGGCTTGCCGCTCGGCAGTGACACCGGCGAGCGCCTGGCCTCCGCTCAGCAACAGCTCGCCGCCGCTGAGGAGCGGGGCGATGTCCAATACCTCGCTGGAGTGCACCCAACGGACGGGCCGGTTCAGTGCTTCGGGGACGTTATTGAGGAACCGGGCTTCTGCGGATTTGAGGCTTTGGTACTCCAAAGCCGCACCCAACTCAATGGACATGACACTCCGTACGGTGATCGGTTATTTGCTTAGACACATCGTATCTTGTTGCTGTGATCCGGAGCACATACGCTGAAAGAGTCCCTTTCACACACGGAGGCCCTCCCCATGCAAGACAACCTCTCCCCAGCGTCTTCAGGCGCATCGCAGTCAGGTCCGGCAACGGCGCCGGGCCACGACAGCGAAGCCTGGCTCCAGCCCATCCCCGAGGCCGACCGCACCCGCAAAGTTTCCGGACAGTTCTGGATTTGGGCGGGTGCAAACCTCGCACCCATCAACTGGGTACTCGGCGCCCTCGGCATCCACCTTGGCCTCGGCTTCGCCGACACTGTGATCGTCCTGGTCCTGGGAAACCTGATCGGCATGCTGCTCTTCGGCTGCTTTGTCCTCCTCGGCCAGAAGACCGGCGCCACTGGCATGGTGCTTGCCCGCGCCGCGTTCGGCCGCCGGGGCAATTATCTTCCCGCCGCCATTCAGGCTCTCCTGGTGATCGGCTGGTGCGCAGTCAACACGTGGATCATTCTGGACCTGGTCATGGCACTATTCGGGACCCTTGGTTGGGTAGATCCCGAAGCCCAAAACTACAGCTGGAAAATCGGCGTCGCCACGGCCATCATGGCAGCGCAGGTTGCCATCGCCTGGTTCGGCTACAAGGCCATTGCAGCCTTTGAAAAATGGACGGTCCCGCCGACCATCATCATCCTGGCCGTCATGTCCTGCGTGGCATGGTTCGGCATGAAGATCGACTGGGGCTACGCCGGGCCTGCCGGCAACATCCTCGAAGGGTCGGAACGCATTGCGGCCATGAGCGCAGTGATGACCGCAATCGGCATCGGCTGGGGCATTACCTGGTTCACCTACGCCGCCGACTACTCCCGCTTCGTCAGCACTTCGGTTCCCAAGCGCAGGGTGTACCTCGCCTCGGTCCTCGGCCAATTCATTCCCGTGGTGTGGTTGGGCGTCCTCGGCGCAAGCCTCGCGACCAACAGCGGCGAGATCGACCCCGGCAAGCTGATCGTCCAGAACTTCGGCGTCCTGGCCCTCCCCGTCCTGCTCATGGTGCTGCATGGCCCCATCGCCACCAACATCCTGAACATCTACACCTTCTCCGTGGCCACCCAGGCTTTGGACATCAAGATCAGCCGCCGCAAACTCAACCTCTTCGTGGGCGTCTTCTCACTCATCGCCGTCGTGTTCTTCATCTTCCAAGAGGACTTCGCCGCAGTGCTCGACGCTTGGCTGATCGGATTGGTCGCTTGGGTGGCCGCCTGGGGTGGCGTCATGCTGGTGCACTACTTCTGGCTTGAAAAGCGCTGGCCGGCAAAGGTTGATCGCCTCTTCGACCCCGTGGGAACGCACCGCCTGCCCGTCATCAACTGGGCCGGAATCGTGTCCCTCCTGGTGGGTATTTTCTCCACCTGGCTGTTTATGTACGGACTTGTTCCCGCCATGCAGGGCCCCATCGCCGTGGCCCTCGGCGGCTGGGACCTCTCCTGGCTGGCTGGTGGCCTCACCAGCGCGGCGAGCTACGCAATCCTCGGCCCGCGGGCACACAAGAAATATCTCCTAGCGGAATCGAACCACGTTTCAGTCACGCAGCCGGCCGCACCCGCTCCCGTAGTTCCCGAAAGGACCACAGCATGAACCAGCCCGCTTTCGCTGATTCGCTCCACCCGATCACGTGGCCCGAGGGCTACCAGGCAGCAGCGTCCTTCACCTTCGACGTCGATGCAGAGTCCTGCACCATCGCGCACGATCCTTCCAGCACCCGGCGCATGTCCCTCATGAGCCACCAGTCGTACGGCCCCAAGATCGCGGTGCCGCGCTTGCTTCAGATCCTGGACCGCCAAGGCATCAAGGGGACGTTCTTCATCCCGGGTTTCACTGCGGAGAGCTACCCGGACGTCGTCCGCAGGATCGCCGATGGCGGGCATGAAATCGCCCATCACGGTTATCTTCACGAGCCTATGCAGGGTATCGACGCCGCAACCGAAGCCAGCTACCTGGACCGAGGACTCGAAGCCTTGGCCAACGTCGCGGGGATCCGGCCGGTTGGTTATCGGGCACCTTGGTGGGAGTTGAACTGGCAGTCGCCGGTACTGCTTGCGGATCGCGGCTTCCTTTATGATTCAAGCCTGCTCGACGGCGACGCCCCCTACCGCATGTCGGTAGCCGAGGGTGATTCCCGGGACATCGTGGAGATCCCCGTGGACTGGGCCTTGGACGACTGGGAGCAGTACGGGTTCTACCCCGGAGTCACCGGCAGCGGGGTCATCGAGAGCCCGGCCAAGGCGCTGGAAATGTGGACCCTTGAAGCCCAAGCGCACCACTCCCAAGGCAGCTGCTTCGTCCTGACCAACCACCCGTTCATTTCAGGCCGACCATCCCGTGCCGTCGCCTTGGAGCAGCTGATCGAGAGGGTCAAGGAACTGGACGGCATGTGGGTCACCACGCTGGCTGAGATCGCGCAGCACGCCAAGGACACCGTGCAGGAAATCCACACCCACGCACGCATCGATGTTCCGCTGTTCCCCGGAGCCGGAGCAAGCTTCCGCCCCGCGCGGGTCCACGTCCCCGCGCACCACTAATCACCCGCAGGTTTAGGGCGGTTTAGCCGTTCACGGCGTTGATCCAGACGCCGATGATCCACGTGCTGGCCGCAGCACAGGCGAGTCCGAACTCCACCAGGATGCCAATGCCGGTGGCTTTCAGCGCAGCGCCGCTCGAACGCACAGCTGTACGGAAGTCACGGATCCGCTGGACTTCACTGAGGAGTAGCCCGATGGCGAACCCAACAAAGAGCCCCACCACGGGAATGACGAACATTCCCACCACACCCAGGACCACACCGATCAGTACTGACCTGTTCGGGATACCGTGCTGTTTCAGCTTCCGTCCGGTGAGTACGGCGCTGGCCGCCATTCCCGCCACTACGAAGACCATTCCGACGGCGAAGATCACCCAGCCGAACGGACCGGCACCTCCCCAGATGGCCCAAGCCAGCAGGCTCGCGCCAATGAGGATGCTCCCGGGCAGCACGGGAATGATGGTTCCGGCGACACCTACCGCAATGGCCAGGCCACACAAGATGGTCACGATAAGTTCGGCATTCATGGCCCCAAGTCTAGGGGCCGCTTGGCAGGCCGACGGCACAGCCAGACCGGCTTAACCACAGACGACGGCGACGCTCCCCAACATGGGAGGCATCGCCGTCGTCGGTTCTAAGTCTGTAACCGCTATTCAGTCACGGCGGCTGCAACTGCCGCGGTGACGGCCGGTGCAACTCGGGCGTCCAACGGGCTTGGCACGATGTAATCCGCCGAGAGGTCTTCTGCGGCCAGTTCGGCGATTGCGTTGGCGGCAGCGATCTTCATGGCCGGCGTGATGCGGCGGGCCTTGGCGTCGAGTGCGCCGCGGAAGATGCCAGGGAAGGCCAGCACGTTGTTGATCTGGTTCGGAAAATCGCTGCGGCCCGTTGCCACTACGGCTGCGTACTTCTGGGCAACCTCCGGAAGGACTTCCGGGTCCGGGTTGGACAAAGCGAACACGATCGACTGGTCGTTCATGAGCTTCAGGTGTTCTTCGTCCAGCTTGGAGGAGGAGACGCCTACAAAAACGTCGGCACCCGTCAGGCCTTCACCCGGACCGCCGGTGATGCCGCGAGGGTTGGTCCGCTGGGCCACGCGGGCCTTGACGCTGCCGGGATCAGCCACGAGGTCGGCACGGTCAGCGTTGACCACGCCCTTGGAGTCGAGCAGGATGACGTCCTCGATGCCAACAGCAAGAAGAATTTCGGCGATGGCAATACCTGCGGCACCTGCGCCGGAAACAACAACCTTGAGGCTGGGGAGTCCGCGCTGGGTCACCTTGGCAGCGTTGGTCAGGGCGGCAAGAACCACCACGGCGGTACCGTGCTGGTCATCGTGCATGACCGGGCAATCCAAGGCTTCGATGAGGCGTTCTTCTAGTTCGAAGCAGCGCGGAGCCGAGATGTCCTCAAGGTTCACGGCGCCGAAGCTCGGGCGCAGACGGACCAGGGTCTCGATGATCTCGTCAACGTCTGTGGTGTTGAGCACCAGCGGGATGGAGTCGAGGTCGCCGAAGGACTTGAACAGGGCCGATTTGCCCTCCATGACCGGCAGGGAGGCGCTGGGGCCAATGTTGCCAAGACCCAGGACGGCGGTGCCATCGCTGACCACAACAACCAGGCGCTCGGCCCAGGTGTGGGTGCGGGCAAGCTCGGGGTTGGCGTGGATCGCGCGGCTGACCTGGGCGACGCCCGGGGTGTATGCGATGGAAAGGTCGCGCTTGTTGTTGAGCGGAACGGTGCTGGAAATGGTCAGCTTGCCGCCTTCGTGTGCGGCGAAGATCTCTTCTTCGCTCAGTACCAGGGCGTCGTTATCAGTTGCAATTGTCTCAATGGACACGTCTTTGTCTCCTCAGGCTAGCCGTGAACCCACGGCATGATTCGGGCAGGAACAGAACTGCTGGTGCGGACCAAGGGTGACTGGTCCGGCATTGCTTCTGCAGATAGGGGGCTGCTAGCCGCTTCGGTGTTTCCAGCCTAGGGAAGCGCGGAGGGTACAAGATTCAATACCAAGAGAGACGATTCGAGAGTAAAACGTTCAACCAGGGGAGATTGTGACTTACGTCATTCCAAAAAACGCATTCTTGTCCCCTACTGGTCTAGACCAGCAGGCCCGTTTACTCTTCGCCGGTGAGGAGCGAGCACGCTTTCTTCAGATCCTTCTCGGCCTCAAACAGAGAGAGCCTGCGACAACGGACAGCCTGCACCAACCCGCTCACCAGGTGTAACAGGATTCGGGCCCTGACGGCGTCCTTACCAGGGTCCCTGCTCAACGAACCAACCACTTCCTCGGACAGGGAATCGATTTCCCGCAGTAACTGCGCCGTGTCATCGTCCTTGCCCGCTGGCCTGATGAGGCAATGTTCCACACCCGGCTGCATGACCCGCAGGTGGAAGATCTCCATCATCAAACCCGCGAGGGCATGCCCTTTTCCTTCCCGCAGTCGGACGCCATCGCGGAGTTCCCGCAGCTGCTGCCGATAGACAGCAAGCATGAGGTGGGCCGTAGAGGGAAAGTAGCGGTAGAGCGTGCCAAGTGGAATATCAGCGCGGGCAGCAACGTCAGACAAGCTCAAGGTATCGAACTGCCGCTGGGCAAATCCTTCGGCCGTCTTCAGGATGCGGGCATAGCGCAGCTGCTGCCGCGGCGTGGTGGGTGCGGCAGCCATGCGGGGCAGCCCCGTGGTCAGGTCAAGGGAGTAAGGTTCCAGTGAGTTTGATGCGGGCATTTCCGGCGATCTCTTGGCAGGCTGACAAGGAAACGGCCGGCTGGGTCAAGGACCGCGGCTGGCCGATCGCATCAATGATACGGGAGCAAAATGACCGTTTCCTGAGAGCTCCCTTTGCACCCATGACCCCATGCCGTTCCCGGCTATCAACCCTGCAGGCACATACACTTCTTGCAGGTTTGGATCGCGCACCGGGAGGAACACACATGGGGACATTACGACGTCGGATCGCAGCGGCGCTGCTGACCGCCACCGTGGCGGCCATGGCACTTAGCCCCCTTTCGGCGTCGGCCGCGCCCAGCAGCGGACCAGACCCGATACTCAACGGGGAAGCGTTTGTGGGGAAGAAGCTGACCGCCGACATAGGTCCCTACACTTTTTATGGCTGCGGTGGGGGCAAAGGCCCGGACTTCACGGTCTACTGGACCCGGGATGGCTTCCTCGTGGCCGGCGAAACAACCCGGAGTTATCTCCTTGAGGCTGATGACAGGGGCGCACGGATGGCCGCCCACGTCACGGCCAGCAAAACGGCCTGCGGCGGAGAATCCCTGCACAGCAACGAAAGCAAGCCTGTTGGTGCTGTGAACCGGGCGGCAGGTTTCACGGGACGCAGCTTCGAGCTCCTAACCCGCGCCAATGACGGCTCGCTGGTGCTCTACGGGCGAAAGGGCAACGCCTGGGACCCTGCCCGGACGGTGGGATATGGCTTCAATATCTTCAACACAGCGTTCTCCCCCGGCGACTTCGACGGCGACGGCAAAAGCGATGTAATCGTGCGCGACTCCATAGGCGGGCTCTACCTCTTCGGTGGAGACGGGGCCAGGGGATGGAAACCGGCCAAGTCAATCGGCAATGGATGGAACGTGTTCGACTCCATCGTCGGCCCGGGCGACTTCAACGGCGATGGCCACAACGACGTCCTGGCAAGAGAACCCGGCGGCGCCCTTTACCTCTACCCGGGCAATGGCGCGGGGGGCTGGTTGGCTCGAACCGCCGTCGGGACCGGCTGGAACGTTATGGATGCACTGGCCACCCCCGGCGACTTCAATGGTGACGGCAACGTGGACATCCTGGCGCGTGATCGCAACGGGCACCTTTTCTTTTACGGGGGCAACGGCGCGGGAGGCTGGTCGCGGTCTTGGATGATCGGCGTCGGATGGAACGCGCTCAAGTTCATAGGTAGCGCCGGTGACTTCAACGGCGATGGCTTCCCCGATGTTCACGGGATTGACCAGCAAGGCCGCTTGCTCGCCTACTACAGCGACGGAAGGACCGGCTGGAAGGGCTCCGAGGCTGTAGGCGCAGGCTTTGGATGGTTCACAGCAATCTTCTAGGAAAATCCCAGACGCGGTACCATTAACCGCATAAAGTCTGGGGAGGACACAATGTTTGCTTCATCACGCCCTACGTCCGGCGTGCGCCGGGCAATTGCCGGGATGGCTGCTGCGATCTTCGCGGCGGTTGTTCTTGCACCCGCTCCCGCCATGGCCAATATGGACCCTGAACCTCCAGTAATCACCGGCGCACCTTACGTTGGTGCCACCCTGACAGTGTCATGGGACCCTATGGCCTACAAAGGCTGCGCCCAGGCCTCCGGGCCGGATACACGCATCTACTGGACCCGCGACGGCGAGTTGGCGGCCGACCATACCACTTGGCCCCACTATCTCCTCGGCGAAGAAGACCGCGGCAAAACCATCGCAGCGCACCTCGTGGCGAACCACCCCTGCGAGGGTCTGGAAGTTGCCAGCGAAGAAACTGCACCGATCTCTGCCTCGAACCGCCCCAACGGCTTCACCAGCCGCGGCGCCTTCGAGCTCCTCGCCCGCCGCACCGACGGCGCCTTGGTGATGTACCCGCGCGTGTTCAATAGCTGGGAACCGGCACGGACCGTCGGCGCCGGCTGGAACATCTTCCCCACAGTGCTCTCCCCCGGCGACTTTGACGGGGACGGCAGCAATGACGTCCTGGGCAGGGACTCAGCCGGCGACCTTTACCTTTACAGCGGTGACGGCACAGGGGGATGGAACGGCCCCCGGAAAGTCGGTACCGGATGGAACATCTTCACGTCTCTGGTGGCTCCCGGGGACTTCAACAGCGATGGCACAAATGACATCCTGGCCCGCGACGCCAATGGAATTCTCTACCTCTATCCCGGGGATGGAGAGGGCGGATGGCTACCGAGGTACGTGGTGGGCCAAGGATGGAACGCCCTGAACGCGATCATCACCCCCGGCGACTTCGACGGCGATACGAACGTTGACGTCCTGGCGCGCGATGCTTCCGGCTACCTAAGGCTATACAGCGGAAACGGTACCGGCGGCTGGAACGGCATGACCGTTGTTGGCCAAGGCTGGAACGGCATGAGCAAGATCGGCAGCGCAGGCGACATCAACGCCGACGGCAGCCTCGACGTCTTCGCCGTGGACGGCTCCGGCCAGCTACGGGCCTACTACGGGAACGGCAACGCCGGCTGGGCCGGTGCTGAAGTGATCGGCTGGGGCTGGGGCGGGTTCACGGACCTGTTCTAGTTGTTGGTCGCATACTTGGAAACCCGTTCGGAGCGATCCGGACTGGGTTCCGCAATAAAAGGGCCAGTTATATGCCAGCGACCCAGCAGGCGGTAGTGTCATCCCAATTGATCTCTTCGGCCAGCTCTGTGCCGTCTTATTTCTGGGGGAAATCCTTGGGCTCCAACTCTGCCCTTCGCGTGCCTGCGCGCCGCCGCAGTCCACGCCGACTGCTTGCACTCATCACGGCCCCGGCTTTAGCCACCTGCCTCCTGATCTCGGCCGTCCCTGCTGCCGCCGCCGAAGAAGCGGTGAACACCGCGGCCTCCCTCACCATGGAGACTGTGCCCAGCAAAGAAACCACCCTTGGGTTCCCTGTCGAAGCGGCGCCGCGCTCAAGGGGTTTCGATGGCGACGGCACCTTTGACCTGTTCGCCCGCGATGCCGCCGGTCGGCTGCTGCTCTACCCCACGGACGGAAGAGGCAACTGGCGGGCACCGCAAGTGATCGGTAATGGCTGGCACATTTACAACCTCCTGGTTTCGCCGGGAGACTTCGACGGCGACGGAACTGTGGACGTCATGGGCCGCGATGGCTACGGACGGCTCTTCCTGTACCAAGGAAACGGCGCCGGGGCGTGGAAACAGGCGTTTCAGATCGGCCAAGGGTGGCAGGGGTTCATCAACCTCATCGCACCCGGCGACCTGAACGGCGATGGCACCAACGACATCCTTGCCCAGGATGCAGCGGGCAATGTATTCCTTTACCCAGGAAACGGGCGGGGCGGCTGGCTCGCACCCAGCAAGGTCTCCTCGGCCTGGCAGGGCCTGGATGCTGCCGGGGCGGGGCATTTCTATGGCACACCTGATGCCGTGGTCCTGAGTCGAAGTTCGTGGGGCGACTTGCAGGTTCGGTCCTCTCCGCGCAACGGTTTCTTCAATGAGTACGGTCATCCCAGCGGCTACGACGGAACCATAGGCAGGGGCTGGGAAATGCTCAGTCGTTTTGGGGTCGCCGGTGACTTCAATGGCGATGGCTACAACGACGTTTACGGCATCAGCCCTAACGGTCAGCTGACGATGTACCTCGCCGACCCTTCGGGCTTCAGCAGCCGGGGCATCTACGGCTTCACATGGAAGGGCCAGCCGGTTGTCGGCAGCGGCTGGAACGTCATGAACGCGGTGTTCTAGGAGACTGCTGAATAAAGGGCATGGTTGGGGCGGGCGGAACGCCACCAATGGCCGTCTAGCGGCGTGTTCTAATCAGCACCCTTGGGTGCGACAACGGGGTCATTCCGCCCGCTTGAGCCAATTATCCCTCGGATGTGGGTTGTCTTCCAGTGTTTTTTGTCGATGGCGTTTTTATCGATGGGACGCGGGTTGCGCGTGCTCGCGTCCCTGCATGCAACCAGTCTTAGCCACCAGCCTCACAAGTCCAGCTAACTAAGCGACGCTCTTGATCTTCACCACGAACACGGCGCCCAAAAGCCCAATGACTGCCGCGGCCACGTATAGCGAGACATAGCCGCCCAAGTTCTTGACAAAGAGAAAGGCGATCGCTGGCGCCAAAACCTGCGGCAGCGAGTTAGCGATATTGATGACCCCAAGGTGCCTTCCTCGATCCATGGCGGCGGGCAGGACCTCAGTGATCAGTGCGAAGTCCACAGCCAAGTAGGCTCCGAACCCGATCCCCAGCACCATTGCTCCTGCAATCGCGCCGATCCATGTAGGCGCAAACGCGAGAATCAACGAGGCCGCAGCGATGATGGCAGACGAGGCGATAACCAAGGGCTTTCGCTTGCCCATCCTGTCGCTCAGCCGCCCGCCTAGGACGCTGGTGATGATTACGGTGACGGCATACAGCCCCGTGACGACCAAGACCCCGAACTCTGGCTCAATTCCCTCCGTCTCCTTGAGACGGACTGCGTCGCCGAGGAAGTAGAGCAAGTAAATCGTCACCATGTGATTGCCCGTGCTGACCAGGAATCTGGTCAGCCATGCCCAAGCGAAATCGGGGTAGCGTTTAGGCGAAACCCAGAAGCCCTGGAGGAATTTCACCATTTTGAAAGCGGGACGCTCGCCGGGCGGCAGGGGCTGATCATCGCTCTTCAGCAGATAAAGCACGACGCCGGCCAGCAGCGCCGCCGCGCATACCCAGTAACCGGCGGCGAAGTCTCCGGCTACGACGGCAGCAATGACTGCACCAACCAGGATGCCCACGGTCTGACCCATGGCTGCCAGGCCGCCCACCGTTCCGCGCTGCGGCACGGGAACACGGTCCGGGATAGCAGCGAAGATCGCCGCGTACATGGCGTTCGCTCCCGCCTGCACCAGGCACCAAAGCACAGTCATGGCGGCGACGTTGGGAGCGCCGGCCAAGGCAACCAGGGCGACCGCGCCAAGAATGGCGCCCATCAAGACCCAAGGAACACGGCGTCCAAACCGGGAGGTTGTACGGTCGCTGAACGCCCCGAAGAGCGGGTTGGCCACCATCGAAACAGCCGCGCCGCAGCCGGTAACCAACGCAAGGATGGCTTCCTTCTGGCCCTCATCGAAGTGGGCTGCCTGCTGTCCGAGAAGAACCTGGAGGGGGCCAAAGAATGCAGCGTTGATGCCCAGGTTCACGAGCACGACGCCTGTGACCCACATCGGCCGAACACGGGTGACAGGCTCAGCCAGTGCCGTTGCCGTACCTCCGCGGACTACGGCTGGATCCGGCACCGGGCCCGGTAGATCGGACAAGCTCATAGCAGGTTCCCCCTCATTCAATGTTTGAATTCAGCCTAGCGCGGTGGAGCGACACTGAACCGCCGTCGCACTTTTTATCCACATAGGCCGAAATATCTCCTGCGGCAGCCCCGACTCAAGCGTTAGTGTGGCCTCAAACCGATAGAGGAGCAGCACTATGAGCGAGCAAATAAATACCGCCGATCTCTACGACGAACGCGGCGAGGAACTGGAGTCCATCGCCGTCCAGTTTCAAAATTTGGGTGGACGCACACACTTCAGTGGGCCGGTCCGCACTATTCGATGCTTCGAAGACAACGCCCTGGTGAAGACCGTCCTGAGCACCCCCGGGGATGGGGCGGTTCTGGTCATTGATGGCCAAGGGTCGCTGAGGACTGCACTCATGGGGGACATGATCGCGGAGAGTGCAGTAGCAAACGGCTGGGCCGGAGTAGTTATCAACGGAGCCATTCGCGACCGTGAGGCCATCTCCCGCCTGCCTCTGGGCGTCAAAGCACTGGGCAGCAACCCTAAGAAGAGCGCCAAGACAGGCGTGGGCGAGGTGGACGTTCAGCTCGTGATCGACCGCGTGCGGATTCAGCCCGGCGTCATGATTTTCTGCGACACGGACGGCATTTTGGTGGAGCGCTAACACTCCTGAAGGCGTCGACTTAGAAGAAAAGTGGAAGAAATATTTCCTCGATGGGAATCGATCGGGTCGTAAGATAGTTACTGAAAGCAACTATCCTGCTTAACCACTTTTCTGCCACCTCTGGAGAAGATATGTCCAAAACCGCGCCCGTACGGGCCGCCGGCGAGGTCCTGACGCATCGTCAGACACTCACCGTCATGGTGGGGCTCATGCTCGGCATGTTCCTGTCCTCGCTGGATCAAACCATCGTGTCGACGTCCATCTACACCATTGCCAACGATCTCGATGGCCTGTCTCTCCAAGCGTGGGCCACCACGGCGTACCTCATCACATCAACCGTAAGCACCCCGCTCTACGGGAAGCTCAGCGATATTTTCGGCCGCCGCCCGCTCTATCTCGTGGCCATCGTGATCTTCCTGGTTGGTTCCCTCTACGCGGGATCGGTCCACTCCATGACCGAGCTCGCTATTGCCCGCGGCATCCAGGGCCTCGGCGCCGGTGGCTTGCTGGCGTTGGCACTGACCATCATTGGTGACATCGTGGCACTGAAGGACAGGGCGAAGTACCAGGGCTACTTCATGTCGGTCTTCGGCATTTCTTCCGTCCTGGGCCCGGTGATTGGTGGTGCATTCGCGGGCTCGGCCAACATCCTGGGCTTCGAGGGCTGGCGCTGGGTCTTCTTCATCAACCTCCCCATAGGGCTCGCCGCCCTTGTGGTTGTCTTCATGTACCTTCACCTGCCGACACGGCACGTGAAGCAAAAGATCGACTACTGGGGCGCCGCCGCCATCACGCTGGCGATTGTGCCCTTGCTGCTGGTTGCAGAACAGGGCCGCATTTGGGGTTGGGCCTCAGGCGCGTCCTGGCTCTGCTACGGACTTGGCGTGATCGGCATTGTGGCGTTCC
This sequence comes from Paenarthrobacter sp., assembly GCA_031179305.1. Classification (GTDB taxonomy): domain Bacteria; phylum Actinomycetota; class Actinomycetes; order Actinomycetales; family Micrococcaceae; genus Arthrobacter. The sequence goes on from JAPSHX010000017.1 coordinate 82,211, forward strand.
TGCTCGCTGAGAAGCGCGCTGGGGACTACGCCTTGATCCCGCTGCGTCTCTTCAAGAACACCACTTTCGGTTTGTCCTCGCTGCTGAACTTCATCATCGGCATCGGAATGTTCGGTGCCATCGCCATGCTGCCTATGTATCTGCAGCTCGTGAAGGGGCTGACTCCTACCGAGGCTGGCCTGATGATGATCACGTTTACTGTGGGTATCCTCTTCGGATCCATCACCGCCGGCCGAACCATCTCCTCTTCAGGTGTGTACCGGATCTTCCCGATCATGGGTACGGCCGTGCTGGCCGCTGCAGCCACCGTCATGGGCTTGGCCCTCGGCGTCGATACCGGCCTGTGGGTTCCCGGACTGATAGCAGTGTTCTTCGGCGTCGGTCTGGGCTTCTGCATGCAGCCGCTCACGCTCGCCATGCAGGTGTCGGTCCCGCCCAAGGACATGGGCGTCGGCACCTCCACTGCAGCCTTCTTCCGTTCCATGGGCGGGGCCGTGGGAACAGCGGTGTTCATCTCCATGCTTTTCAGCACGGCAGCCGACAAAATCGCCGACGGCATGAAGACCGCCGCTTCCAGCCCGGACTACCAAGCGGTAATGACGGACCCGGCTGTGGCATCGGACCCGGCAAACGCCAAGCTCTTCGACTTCTTCAAGAATGGCGCCAACAACGAGTCCCTGAATGACACCAGCTGGCTCCACACGGCCAACAGCACGCTGACACGGCCCATCACCGAGGGATTTGCCCAAGCGATCGATATCGTCATGCTCACGGCTGCGGGGCTCATGCTGATTGCCTTCCTGATCAGCTTCGCATTGCCCAATAAGAAGCTGACGGACCCCAAGGCGGCAGCCAAAGAATCCGTTCCGGCGCACTGATCCCTGGACGTCATTCGGTCGAAAGCTCCCAGTCCTAACCCTTTACGAGCTCGATGGCCATCTCCAGATCACCGCGAAGGTCACGATCCCCCACGTCGGACGGCAGTATGAAACCTGCCTGCATCATGGTGCGCAGCCGTGCGCTGGCAAACTCTTCGGGTCGTCGCCCCTGCAGCCGCAGGGCCCGTGAAGCACAAATAAGCTCGACGGCGGCGACGGTGGCCAGTGCCTCCGCGGTCGATTCCAACTGAGCGGTGGCCACGCTTGCGAAGCTGGCATCCTCCTCAGCTCCGAGCGACAGCACCACAGTCTGAAGGCTTGCCGGCACGGCGTTGGCCCGAATCCGGCCAACGGCGGCAGCAGCCACATATTCGAGCATCATCACCCCTGACTGACCTGAACCGTCCTCCGCCAGGAAGGGGTGCAGGCCCGTGTACTTCGGGTCGCACAGGAGGTCGATCCTCCGCAGGTGAGTGGCGCACGCCGCACCGATGGCCAGCTGCAACGTATCCACGCGGCGAGCAAGGTTTGTCATCTGGAAGAGCCCGTGGTGGGCGACGTCGTTCGTGCCGTCGGATGGTGAACCGAGAACGAGCGGATTCTCATTGCCCGCTGTAACAAGACGGCTCAGCAGAGCATGCAAGCGCGCGAGTTCCTCGGCTTGGGAACCAAAAATCTGCGGCAAGGTCCGCAAGCAGTACGGATCCTGGATGCGGGCAGGCTCGCCGCTGCCTTGAACCATGCCATGGAACATTGTTGCGGCGGAGGCCACCTCTTGAGTATCTGCAACTGCCGCCACTGCAGGGCTCAGGGCCTCGGAGTTGCCGGACATCGCAATGAAGGAAAGTGCAGCCGCTGACGTTGCATTGTCCAAGAGCCTCGACAGTTTTTGCTGTGCCAAGATCGCTTGGCCAATAGTCAGTGCACTGGAGCTGATGAACGGAAGGGCATCGGCAGTGGCCCACTCCGTCAGGCGCACCGGAAGCTTGCCGCCGCCCAATGGCGGACGTTCGCCCAGTAAAGTGAGCGCCGTACCGGCCAATGCCTGCAGGTCCGCAGTTCCTATGCCACCGAACTCCCGAATTTCCGGAACGACGTCGCTATTGATGAGTTCCACCAATTTTTCGGCGATCGAGGGGTTGATTCCAGATCGCCCAGCCGCCAATTGGCTAAGCCTGACAACCAACATCGCGCGAACGGTCCGGCGATCCAGTGCTCTGCCCGCATCCACAGCGTGGCTGCGCAGAAGCTTCAGCCCGTGAGTGTCCCCTCCTTCGTCGGCTTCCGACAGAGAAACCGTGCGGTTAGCGCCGACCCCTGTCGATCGGCCATAAACGGGGCGTCGTAACGCCGTGGCCTCCGCAGACTTCCGCGATTCGACCATTCGAACCACGGCTTCCGGGGCCAACGTGACATGTTCGCCGTCGGCTACTGCGACGACATCGGACAAGTCCAGCGTCAGGCCATCGATAACGACCATAAACCGGTCCTTTCTAGTCAGTTTCGTCCCTAATCCGTTTCCGGTGCAGTGCAGTAGAAGCAGTCCTCCGGACAGGGCAACTGGTTTTGTTCGACGCCTTCACTATCTCGAGTGTCAGGCTCGAACTCCAGCGGTGAGAGTTGCGCCGTCATCGTCCACCAGGGGTCAACTGAAACCCGTCCTCAATGTGAAAGAGCTTGCGAATCCCAGTATTGGAGAGGATCCAGAGTATTGTCCCCTCCGCCGTTCTGTCATCCACAGTCCCCCGAAACGGATTGTGGCCGCCCTTTGTCATTGTCACCCGTGTTCCGATAGCGACTGATGCCCACGTTCCCGGATTACCTCTGTCCATGGCGCGTTTCCTCGCTCTCCGATGGGTGTGCTGATCGTTTGTTATTCGAACTGATGCCTAGGTTTTCCCTGGGACGGCTAGGCAAGAGTGCATTGCATAGCCGTCCCGGGATTTCCTTCGAGATGCGGTTACCGCGTGCTGCCTACTTCTCGTTCATGGGGATGCGGACGCCGCGTTCGTTGGCTACCTCGACCGCGCGGTCGTAGCCGGCATCAACGTGGCGGATGACGCCCATGCCCGGGTCGTTGGTCAGGAGCCGTTCG
>JAPSHX010000028.1 GCA_031179305.1 Paenarthrobacter sp.
CGAACGGCTCCTGACCAACGACCCGGGCATGGGCGTCATCCGCCACGTTGATGCCGGCTACGACCGCGCGGTCGAGGTAGCCAACGAACGCGGCGTCCGCATCCCCATGAACGAGAAGTAGGCAGCAAAGTGACTATCACAACCCACGAACCCTTGACCGTTACCCTCGGCTCCAGCGGGGTAACTCCGGAAGACGTCGTCGCCGTCGCGCGTCATGACGCCAAGGTGACCATCTCCCCGGAAGCCCTGGACAACGTGGCCAAGGTCCGCGCCCACATTGACGACCTCGCCACCAGCGAGATCCCGGCCTACGGCATTTCCACGGGCTTCGGCGCACTGGCTAACCGCCACATCCCCAACGACCTCCGCACGCAGTTGCAGAAGTCGCTGATCCGCAGCCACGCTGCCGGCATGGGCCCGGCCGTTGAACGCGAAGTGGTCCGTGGCATCATGTTCCTCCGCGCCAAGACCCTGGCATCGGGCCGCACCGGCGTCCGCCCCGTGGTCCTGCAGACCATGGTGGACGTCCTCAACGCCGGCATCACCCCGCTGGTCCGCGAGTTCGGTTCGCTGGGCTGCTCCGGCGACCTCGCTCCGTTGTCCCACTGCGCACTGGTCCTCATGGGCGAAGGCGAAGCAACGGGCCCCGACGGCGAACTGTACGGAACCGCCGGCAAGGCGCCTGTCGCTGAACTGCTCGCGCAGCACGGCATCGAGCCGGTCACGCTGGCCGAGAAAGAGGGCCTGGCCCTGGTCAACGGCACCGAAGGCATGCTCGGCATGCTCCTGATGGCCATCGCCGACATCCGTTTGCTGCTTGCGACGGCGGACGTCACCGCGGCGCTCAGCGTCGAGGCGCTGCTCGGCACGGACCAGGTATTCCTCCCGGAGCTCCACGCAGCACTGCGTCCCCACCCGGGCCAGGCTGCCAGCGCTGACAACATGCTGCGCGTGCTGTCCAATTCGCCCATCGTCGCGTCCCACCGGATCAACGACACCAAGGTGCAGGACGCCTACTCGCTGCGCTGCGCCCCGCAGGTTGCCGGCGCCGTCCGCGACACCGTGGACCACGCCGCGCTGGTGGCTTCCCGCGAACTCGCAGCAGCCATTGACAATCCGGTGGTGCTGCCCGACGGCCGCGTCACGTCCAACGGCAACTTCCACGGCGCCCCCGTGGCCTACGTCCTGGACTTCCTGGCCATTGCGGTGGCGGACCTCAGCTCCATCGCCGAGCGCCGCACCGACCGCATGCTTGATCCGGCCCGCTCGCACGGACTCCCGGCCTTCCTCGCCGGGGACCCCGGTGTCGATTCCGGTCTCATGATCGCCCAGTACACGCAGGCAGGCCTGGTTTCGGACAACAAGCGCCTCGCCGTTCCGGCGTCGGTGGACTCCATCCCGAGCTCCGCAATGCAGGAAGACCACGTGTCCATGGGCTGGCACGCTGCCCGGAAGCTGCGCAAGGCTGTGGAGAACCTCCGCCGCGTGCTCGCCGTCGAGCTTGTCACCAGCGCGCGCGCCATCGACATGCGTACGCAGATGTCCGACGGCGAACTCACCCCGGGACCGGCTGGCACGGCCGTGCTTGAGGTGCTTCGTGAAGTGGTCCAAGGCCCGGGCAGCGACAGGTTCCTGTCGCCGGAACTGGAAGCAGCTGACCGTTTGGTTGGCTCCGGCGCGGTCCGTGCGGCCGCCGAATCCGCCGTCGGGATTTTGGCCTGACGTCGAATAAAACGCTCATTTGATGGGCTTGTTTGTCACGCCCCGGTCTTTGTTCGCAATGCAAGCACCGGGGCGTGGCAAATGTAGTAGAACTTATGGTGTACGTCACGTCCACGCCAACGATGTCGTGGGCCTGACGGTCAACCGTTCACACAACTCAATACACAACAGAGAACATCCACAAAGGGGTAGAAGTTCAATGAAGGCACGCGGAGCAGTCCTGTCCAGGCGAAGCGCTCACACGGCTACGGTTACAGACTGGAAGACGCTGAAAGTTGGCGAGCGGGTGGAAGTGGTCAAATACGCCCACGTGATCGCCGCCGGCCGGATCGAGGAAGTTTCCCGAAGCGGAAACGTTGTATGGCTTGAGCACTTGGGGTCGGGCGTTACCGAAGAGGGCAAGGAACTGTTCATGAAGTCCGACGGCGTCACTATCCGCCGGGCGTAGGCACCCAACTGAGTCGCAGTTCAGGTCGTTCTGAGGGCTCAGAACGACCTGAACTGCGACCTACTTGGGTTGGTAGTTGTTTTTGTTCGCTGCCGTGAGTGCTGCCAGGTGTGGCAGTCAGGCAGCGAGTACTTCCCGGGTCTGACCGAAGGGAACGGATTCGTCCAGAGCCACAGTGTAGGTGCCGGGCTCGTGCCGGGTCACCAGGATGCCGCAGTTAGCGTCTGCTGCTGCGTTTTCGATCAGGGCATCCACGGCGCGGTCGAGTCCGTCGTGGATCTCGTCTGCCTTGGAAAAGGACAGGCGAATTTCGCGTTCTGCAATCATTGCAGGGGTCATTTGGGGGCCTCCTATTACTTGCCGCATGCGAGGGCGACCCATCAAGCATAGGGGTTGGGCGTCAGATATTTGTAAGATGACCGGCAGGCCAGTGATCCGGGTCTCATCGGCGAACCATGGCGCGGAGTAGTTTTACTGCCACCGAAAGTGCGGCAATATCCACCGGACCTGGCTTGATGGCTTCCTGGATGGTCTCCTGGACGCGCGCCAGCTGTTCGATGTTTCCGTGCTCCCAATCCATGATCCGTTCTTCGGGATCGGCCACTGAAGCAGAGGCTCGTGCGGTATGCCTGACCACGGCCTTGGTCATGTCAGCCAGCACCAGATACATGTCGTCCCTTAGCGCAGCCCTCGCCAACGACTCCCAGTGGGTGTCGCGCGGGAGCATGGTGATGTGCTCCAGCAATGGGATGGCGGAGATCCGTTCAAACACAGCGAAGTACACCTCCGCCACACCCTCTGCCGGCTCCTGCAGTTCCTCGGCAATGGCTGAAATGTCCAGCAGGCCATAGCTGACCAGGAGTTCTGAAGCGCGGATCCCCAAAGGGCGGGGCAACCCCACGGCGTCAGTGTGGGCAAGGCGCTTCAGGGAGTGCGCCAGATTGATGCCATGCAGCAACCCGGTGAAATTGGCACGCATCAGGGACATGGGGTGCTCCAACCGGGCCAAGGCATCAGCGATAGGTTTGTCGCGGAAGTCGTGGGTCACGTACCAGCGCACGGACCGGTCCAACAGGCGCCGCACGTCCAGGGCTACAGCTGCGCCATGCTCGCTGGGTGTGCTGGCCGGCAGTTGGGCGATTGCTTGGGTGACCGAGTCCAGATCCCAGATTTTCCGCATCACCACGAAGGCGCGGGCCACTGCAGCCGCTGACACCGTGGTCTCTTCCATGGCGCGGAAAGCGAAGGCAATACCACCCATATTGATCATGTCGTTGGCCACCACCGTGGCAACGATTTCCCGGCGGAGCGGATGGGTGGACAGATGTTCGCCGAACCGCTCCGAGACCTGTTTGGGGAAGTAGTCGCGGAGCGTCTGCGAGAACCATGGATCGTCAGCAAGGCCGCCCTCCGTGAGTTCCCGGGCCAACTCGATCTTCGCGTAGGCGGCCAGCACTGCGAGTTCGGGAGTGGTCAATCCCTTGCCCGTGAGGACTCGGGCCTGCAGTTCCTCGTTGCTCGGGAGAAACTCCAATCCCCGGTCCAGGCCCGTGACGGACTCCAGCCAGTCCATGGTCCTTTCGAAGCTCGGGCTCCATTCGACGGCAAGCTGTTTGTCATTCAGAAGCAGGACGTTTTGGTCATCGTTGGTCTTGAGCACCAGACGCCCCACTTCGCCCTGCAGGGAATGAAGGAGGGCCGTCCGTTCCGCCGCGGACATCCTGCCCGCGGCGATCATACGGTCCAGGAAGATCTTGATGTTGACCTCGTGGTCCGAGCAGTCCACTCCCGCCGAGTTATCGATCGCATCCGTGTTCACCAGGATGCCCGCCATGGCCGCCTCAATCCTGCCTCGCTGCGTGACACCGAGGTTGCCGCCTTCGACGATGATGTGGGCGCGGAGCTGGTTGCCATTGACGCGGATGGCGTCGTTCGCTTTATCCCCAACGTCGGCGCTGGACTCCATGGATGCCTTGACGTAGGTACCAATTCCGCCGTTGTACAGGAGGTCCACCGGGGCAACGAGGATTGCCTTAAGAAGCTCCTGCGGGCTCATGGCCAGCTGCCCCTTCGGATCGGCGCCATCCGCCAATCCGGCAGATTCTTCCAAACCCAGCGCGACCCTGACCTCGTCGGTGATCAGGATGGATTTGTCCGTGCGTGCAAAGATGCCGCCTCCGTCGCTCAGTTTGCTGCGATCGTAGTCAGCCCAGCTGGAACGGGGGAGTTTGAAAAGACGTTCCCGCTCAGCGTAGGACTCGAGAGGGTCTGGTGTGGGGTCAAGGAAGATGTGCCGGTGATCGAACGCGGCCACCAGCTTGATGTGGTTGGAGAGGAGCATGCCGTTGCCGAAAACATCGCCGCTCATGTCACCGATGCCCACCACCGTGAAGTCCTCGGCTCGGGAATCGATCATGAGTTCACTGAAATGGTGCCGCACCGATGCCCAAGCACCGCGGGCGGTAATGCCCATCTGCTTATGGTCATAGCCCACGGACCCACCGGAAGCGAAGGCGTCCCCGAGCCAGAAACCGTACTCGCCTGCGAGGGCATTCGCGATGTCCGAGAAGGCGGCTGTTCCCTTATCCGCGGCGACAACCAAGTAGTAGTCGTCCCGATCGTGCCGCACCACGCGAGGTGGCGCCACGACGCGACCGTTGGTGCCGCCGTCGGGATCCGGTACGAGGTTGTCCGTGATGTCCAGCAGCCCGCGGATGAAAGTCCGATAGCTTGCCTGGCCCTCTGCAAGCCAGGCAGCTCGGTCCTCCGCCGGGTCGGGGAGCCGCTTGGGGAAGAAGCCGCCTTTGGCTCCGGTGGGAACGATCACCGCGTTCTTCACTGTTTGTGCCTTCACCAGCCCAAGGATCTCCGTGCGGAAGTCCTCGCGCCTGTCCGACCATCGGAGTCCTCCGCGGGCTATCGGCCCGAAGCGCAGGTGGACCCCTTCAACCCGGGGCGAGTAGACCCAGATTTCGAATGTTGGCCGGGGCGCTGGTGCTGCCGAGATCTTGGACGGATTGAGTTTGAAGCTGGTGTACGGCTTGTCCAAGTAGAAATTTGTACGCAGTGTGGCTTCGACCAGGCTGGACAGTGTCCGGAGGAGGCGGTCTGCGTCAAGGACGGGGATAGCGTCGATCGCTCGGCCAAGTCTGGACCGGGCCGCGTGGATTGCCTGCGTCCGGTGGCTCAGTTCGCTGCCGCCTTCCTCGAAAACGTCACTTCCGGACTGCACCGCGGTACGGTTGTTGAGCTCTGGATCGAACAGGTCTGGCGCATAGTTGTCCGGGTTGAACTTCGCCTCGAAGAGCTCCAGCAACGCGTGCGTTGACTCCGTGTTCTCCTTTAGCGTGTCCGCGATAAAACCGTACGAGTTGGTGCTCCCCAGTTGTCGTAAGTACTTGGCATAGGCGCGCAGGATGGCCACCCTCCGCCAGTCGATGCCTTCCCTGATGACAAGGGCATCAAATGCGTCCGACTCCGCGTCGCCGCGCACGGCGGCGCAGAACGCGCCGGCCAGCAGCTCGCCCGTTGTCAGAGGGTCCACACCGCGCGGATACTTGAGCCCGAGGTCGTATAGAAAGAACTGCCGGCCGTCCCCACGCTGCACGTCGAACGGACGCTGGTCCAGGACCTTCAACCCAAGGTTGTGGAAGAACGGCAGGATCTGGGTGAGGCTCTGGGGGCGGGTCAAGTACAGCCGGATGCGGGCATCCTCCGTGAGGACTGCAGTTCCCGGGCGCTTGTAGACCGTCAGCAAAGGATCGGTTTCCTCGCTTTCGCCGGGTGGAAAGCTCTCGAATTTGGTGATGTCCTCAACAGCGTCCTCCACCTCGTAATCGGCCTTGTAACTGGCAGGGAACGCGGCAGCCCACTGTCGGGACAGCCGGGCTGCCTCATCGGAGGGATACCGCGCTTGCAGCGCCTCGGCCAAGCCCTGCGCCCACGTCCTGGTAGCTGCGATGATCCGCGGCTCCAGGACCGAGGCATCAACGACGCCGGAAGCGCCCTGGTGCGACGACGTCGCCTGAGGCAAAAGGATGCGGAAAAAGACGCGCGCCATGGCGGATTCGCCCAAACGGAGCTCGAACTCAATGGAGTCCGAGCCGAAGGCCTCACGAAGTTCACGTTCGATGGTGAGCCTGACTGCGGTGTTGTAACGACGACGGGGCAGGAACACGAGCGCCGTCATGAACCGCCCGTAGGAGTCCGGACGAAGGAACAGCCGCGTGCTGTGGCGCTCCTGGAGGCGCAGGATCTCACGGGCATGGGTGGCCAACTGCTCTGCATCAATATGGAAAAGTTCGTCCCTCGGATACGACTCCATGACAGCCAGGAGCTCCTTGCCGTGATGCGAACTTGGCGGGTAGCCAAACGATTGCAGCACTTCGTTCACGGTGTCGCGGATGACGGGAGTCTCCAGAGCTGAACGGGACGTGGAGCTCGGGGAGAAAAGGCCCACAAATGTTTGCTCGCGGACCGCCGTCCCGGCCGTGGCGATGCTTATTTCGTCGAGGTACGCGCGACGCAGGACCGTAGAGCGCTGCGTGGACTTGGTGAGGGTGAGGAGGTGGGCGTGCGCCGCCTCCTCATTTCTGTAGGGCACCTCCGATGAATCCCGCAGTATGCCAAGCCCACGATGCCCGCGGTATCCAAGGAACACAAAGTTCCCTTCGCCGAGCCACTCCAGCAGTTCCTGCGCCTCCTTGGATTCGGAGCCCGACTGTCCGGGCTCGCCCAATGCCCTGACCGCGCTTGCCAGTTCCTGATGGATTGCTTCGGAGTCCTCCGCTGCTGACCGGACATCCTGCAGGACTCCATGGAGGCGCACAACAAGAAGCTCTGTCGCCGCCGCGTCCGGCAGCCGTGGGATCTCGATCGCCATCCAAGCCTCGGCGAGCGGTCCGCCGTCGTAATCACTTTGTTGGGTGGGCGGGCGCGGACTGTTGCCGGCCGCGGAAGGTTCGACGCCGGTGGGCAACCCCGTGCGGTGCGGTGCCCTGTGGATTTCGGTCAGGCGGCGAGTGACGGGGTCACGTTCGACACTGAAGGTTGGGTGGGCCAGGAGCCGGAGGGAAGCGGTGTCCCGGGCGATCTCTGCGGTGACGGAGGGGAGAAGGTAAGGCATGTCGTCGGTGACGATCGCAACCACGCTGGTATCGGCCTCGTGGAGGACCCCGATCACCGCCTGGCCCGGCTCACGCCGTTCAGCCAACGACCGGTGGTAGCGGGCACGTTCCAGCAGTGTTTCGGAGGTGTAGTTGCGGACGTCGTCCTGGGACACATGCTCGTAGTAGTCGGTCAGGAATCCGTCCGCCGGCTCCATCCTGGGTGACATTTCCGTGCGCCTCCGCTGCGCAATGGAGCGGCCGTGTGATGCGGCCGGGCGAAGTCCCTGCGCCTCACTTCATGCTCCCGCGAGGTGGCATTTAATGCCAATGTTTGAGGGAAACATTGGCATTAAATGCCACCTCGCGGGAGGTTTGCGCCCCCAAGACGTGGTGGCGGGATTCGAACCCGCGTGCGCTGCTTCGCAGGGCTACGTGTGGTTTCGTCGGGCTACGCTGTGTGGCTTTCCGTTGCCGTCGATGACGCACGTCCTGCAAGCTTCATCACTCCGGAGGCGGTCAAGAGTGTGAGGATGGCCGCGGCCATGTGCGTGTACAGCAGGAGGTGAACGGAGCCGCCACTGGCTACTGCCCTTGCCGGCGTGTCCCCCAAGACCGGGCCGCCGTGCAAGTGATCCAGGAACCCGTTGCCGGGAAAGTACCCACCAAAGGCGTCAAAACCCAGGTGCAGCAACTGCTGGGCAAGACCGGACAGCAGCAGCAACAACAGGGGTCCGTGCACCCAGCGGGTAACGAGTTGGGCCGCCAGACAGGACAGTGCGGCGAAGCCCAGAAGGACGGGGACGGCGGGAATGCTGCCACCAGCCAGCATGTGCGCGGCCAATCCAAGGGCCACTGCTGCCAGCCCTGCAACCCAAGCCCACTTCTCCTGCACAAGAGGTGTGCGCATCGCTGTCCTTTCCTCCACACAGGCTATGTGGAGGAATGTATCCATGAACAGGGCCTTCCAAACCCGTCTACGCCAAAAGCGTCTACGCCAGGAGCGTGTTGATCAGCCGCGCGGCAACCTTCGCGGTCCGGGAATCGATGTCGAACTCCGGATTCAGCTCTGCCACGTCCAGGTGCAGCAACTTTCCGCTGGTAGCGACTTGCCTGCAAATCGCACTGATCACCGGCAGCGGCACACCGTATGCAGCGGGCGCGCTCACCCCGGGTGCCACCGACGCCGGCATCACGTCCAGATCGATGGTCAGGTATAATACGTCCACTCCGGCCAGGAAGTCCGCAATAAAGACCTCCACTGCTTCCGGAGTGCACTGCTCATCAAGCAGGTATTTCACACCCAAACGTTCGGCGGTGTTGAAGAGAGTCCGTGTGTTGTTCGGTTCCGAGATGCCGACGACGGCGTACTGCAGTTCACGCCCCACGGCAGCTTCCGCTTGGGCCATCTGCAGGAAGGGCGTCCCTGAGCTGGGCGTCGGTTCATCCCGCAGGTCAAAGTGGGCGTCCAGGTTCAGCACACCCAGTCGCTTGCCACGAACCGCTGCAGAACCAGCCACGCCCAAGTAGCTGGCGAAGGCGGTCTCATGGCCGCCGCCCAGCACCACGGTGAGGTTCCCGGCGTCGAGCAGTCCCGAGATGGCGCGTCCGGCGCGCTCTTGGCCCGCCTCCAGTGAGTCGTCCTCCACAACCACATCACCGGCGTCGAACACGTCACGATCATGGTGGAAGGCCAGCGATCCCAGCGCAGAGCGGATGGCGGCGGGAGCGGCAGCAGCGCCTACGCGCCCCTGGTTCCGGAGGACGCCGGCGTCGCTGCAAAAGCCAAGCACGACGGCGGGTCGCGAGGCTGCTTCGGAGGCAGACACCTCGTGGGGTGCTACTGCTTGCCACCACCGCCGGTGTTCATCGCCATCGCCATCAAAACGACCCGTCCAGGGGGCAGGCGCGACATCTACGGTGAAGGGGCTGGTTTCCATGCTTCAAGCACACCGGACATGGGACCCCAAAACCAGCCATTCCGTCACGGGGGTGTCTGAAACCCCGGACTCCTGCTCGGAGCCACCTCAGCGAGGAGCTACTTAACGCCCAACAACTCCTCCACAGTTCCGATGCCGAAGAACAGCAGGAACGCGCCTGCCACAGCCCACATCAAGGGGTGGACTTCGCGGGCGCGGCCCTGGAACGTGCGGATCAGGACATAGGAGATGAAACCGGCGCCGAGGCCGTTGGCAATTGAATAGGTGAACGGCATGAGGGCGATGGTCAGGAACGCGGGAATTCCGACGCCCCAGTCCTGCCAATCGATCTTGCCCACCTGGGAGACCATCATGAAGCCCACGACCACCAGGGCGGGGGCCACGGCCTCGAACGGCACCAGGTTGATGAGCGGCGTGAAGAACATGGCCACAAGGAAGAGGACACCGGTGACGATCGAGGCGAGGCCGGTTCGGGCGCCTTCGCCAATGCCGGCGCCGGACTCGACGAAGATCTGGTTGGAGGAAACGGAGGCTCCGCCGCCCACGATTGCACCGAGTGCATCAACCTGAAGGACACGGTCAACGTTGGGGATGTTGCCGTCTTTGTCCACGGTTCCGGCCTCGTTGGCCAAGCCAACCATGGTGCCCATGGCGTCGAAGAAGATGCTCAGGAGGATCACGAATGCCAGCAAAGCCGCGGCGATGAAGCCGAGGTGTTCAAAAGCACCGAAGGGGTTGGCTTTGCCGATGAGGGACAGATCGGGGGCGCCCCATTCGGTGAGCTTGGGCGCCACCAGGGACCAGCCGCGGGGGTTGACGTTGGTTCCGTCGAAGCTTGGGCCGATGTGCAGCGTAAATTCGAGGATGGCGGCCAGCGCGGTGGAGACGACGATGCCGATCAGGATGGCGCCGCGGACCTTTCGGACCACCAGGGCGATGGTCAGGATCAAGCCCACTGCGAAAACGAGTGTCGGCCAGCCCATGAGCTTCCCGTCGACGCCCAGGCCCAGGGGAACGGTGGTGCCGGCGGCATCGGGGATGCGGCGGACAAAACCGGCGTTGACCAGGCCAATGAGTGCGATGAAGAGGCCGATGCCCACAACAATGGCCGTCTTCAGGGCCTCCGGAACCGCCTTGAACACGGCTGTCCGGAAACCGGTCAGCACCAGGATGAGCATGGTGACGCCCGATAGCACTACGAGCCCCATCATGTCCGGCCACGTCAGCCCGGGGTGGGAAGCCACTGTGACTGCGACGAAGGCGTTGACGCCCAAGCCTGTTGCCACGGCAAACGGATGTTTGGCCCATGCACCCATAAGTATGGTCAAGATGCCGGCAACGAACGCCGTGGTGGCTGCCACAGCCGTGAAGCCCAGCGACACTCCACTGGAGTCGGGTCCGGAGAGGATCAGCGGGTTCAGCACCACGATGTAGCTCATGGCGAAGAAGGTCGCGAAGCCGCCACGGATTTCCCGCGAATACGTGGATCCACGTTCGGAGATTTTGAAGTAGCGGTCGATTGCAGAACCTTGTTTCAGCATGAAGGTCTCCGAGGATCGAGGGGAGTTTGCTCTCAAATCCTATGTTGTCCTGTGGGCACTCTGAACGATTCGCCTAGTCTGTAAGGAAGCCAACACTAGGAGAAACCGCCCCATGCGTACCATCCGCCCGCTTCTGGCCGCCGTCGTCGCTGCCCTCGCTTTCGCGTCCGCCTTGCTGTTTTCCGCGGCTCCGGCGTCCGCGCACGACGTCGCCGAGTCAACCGCGCCAGCAAACGGTGCCAGCGTGGCGGAAGTCCCGGCGTCGGTCTCCATCACGTTCAACAACCGCCCGCTCGCGATCGGTTCCGGTGTAACCGTGACGGCCGGCGGTGAGAACTGGGCGGACGGTCCGGTGGAAATCATTGACAACCAAGCCGTCCAAAAGCTTCGCGAGGGCGCTCCTGCTGGTGAATACACGGTGGTATGGCGCGTAGTCAGCTCGGATTCGCACCCCATTGAGGGCACCTTCACGTTCACAGCCACCGCGGAAAGCACGACGACGGCGACTGGCCCGGTTGGTGCCACGCCGTCGGTGTCGGCGCCGTCAGCCGCAGTACCTACGGCGGGCACCGCAGCGCCCGCAGCGCCGGGAACGGGCAGCAGCGAGCCGGCCGCTGACGCCTCCCAACCCTTCCCTTGGAGCATTGTCGGGCTGGCTGCTGTTGCTGTGGGCCTCGTTGTTTACCTTGCTGTTACCGCACGGAAGAAACTTGCAGCTTCCAACAGCCCTGAAGGCGATACTCCCGCGGAATAACGCGGTTTTCTACGTACCTGCGAATATCTCGAAACGGACACTGCGACACGCCAGAAGCCCACTTCCCGTTACTTAAATGTGACTTCGGCCGAATCATCGCGTACGGTAGTACCTGTGCCTGTTCCACGTAGCGGGCACTTCCGGCCTGATTGCCTAGCTCTGCCGCAGTCCGGAATCCGTTCGCAGACAAACCTACGGCAGAGACGGGGAACCCAATTTAGGCCGCTTTCGAGCGTGCCTTGGGGTGAAGTCACGAAGCTTCCGCTGAACAGCGGGGGATAGTGGCCGGGTGACTCCCATCCGAATCCGACAGCTAACCTCGCAGGCATCGGGAGAGGCTCTTTCATGTCTTCACGCATTCTTCGCGGCCGTCGTAAGGCGGACAGCGTACGTCCTAATCCGTTCATCTCCATCTCGAAGGCAGTAGCCAGCAACGCTTCCGGCGCTGGCCGCCAGGCAGCTGTAATCGCAGCAGCCTCGGGCCTCGTTTTGACCGGCTCCATTGCTGCTCACGCAGCTGAGGCTCCGGTTCAGCGCGACTCCAGCCCCGCAACGGTCGCAGAGACCGTTTCCGAGGCACCCACCAAGGTTGTTACCGCTCTGGCAACGGCTACCGTCAACTTCGAGCGTCCGGCCGTTGCTTCCGTAGCAGCTCCGGTTATCGAAAAGCCGGCTCCCGTTGTTGAGGCTCCTGTGGTCCAGAAGGCAGCAGTCACCACTGCTGCTGCAACAGCTCCTGTCGCCGCCCAGGCTGCGGTTGCTGCTGCTCCTGTGGCTGCCGCACCGGCTGCCCCTGCTCCTGTAGCTGCTGCTCCCGCCGTTGGCGGCGTCAACGCAGCCATGGTTGCTTCGGCTTACGCACAGATCGGCGTCTTCCAGGACTGCACCGCCATGGTCGAGAAGGCTCTCGGCTCCGCGGGCATCCCCGTAGGCGACCTCGGTCCCATGCAGTTCATGAACTACGGCAAGGTCGTTAGCGATCCCCAGCCCGGTGACATGATCGTCCAGTCCGGCCACGTTGCTATCTACATCGGCAACGGCCAGGCAATCAGCGGTGGCATCAACGGCAACCAGACGGGCATCCACCCGATCAGCTGGTTGACCGCAACGGGTCCCCTGACCTACGTACGCGCTGGCGCATAAAGCCTCACGCTTCAGTTCAAAGGCCGGTGCCTTCAAAGACTAATGTCTTTGGAGGTGCCGGCCTTTGGCGTTAAGTTCTGTTTGTTAATGTTCAGCGGGGAAAGAATGTTCAGCGGGGAACGTTCGACGGCGGGTCGATAGTCGCGTGGGCGGCGGGGCCCGTGTGGGCTAGTGGGCCTTTGGGCGTCGTCCCTAGGCGTAATGCCCTAGGTGAGGGCGATGCCCCTAGGCGAGGGCGATGCCCGGACCTGCGGGCAGGGCTACCTTTGAAGAGATGGCTTGGCCCACTGCCTTGGCTTGGCGGAGCACTTCCTTGGGAGACGGGGTGATAAGGTCCCCAACGCCCACCAGGTGCATCCCTACCGCACGCATGGCGGCCGCGAAGTTCTGGCCAACTGCTATTCCAAGTTCGGAGAGCATGCGGCGCAGCTGGCTTTGGGCGCAGCGCGTCACTACTACGTGGTCTGCCAAGAGAACGCCGTTGGCGGTGTGGACTGCCCACTGGCGTGGAGTGGACTCGAAGGGGCCTGATACGTGGAGGCCCGTTCTCAGGCCCGCTGTGGTCATGCTGGCGGCTGGCCCGTATCCGATTTGCCGGGAGGGGTCTGAGCCCAGGAAATCAAGACGGACGGCGCGGGTGGTGTTGCGGACGTCCAGTTGGTGGTTGGCGGCGTAGTTCCGCAGGTGTCGGAGGATCTCGTTGCGTTCCTGCATGGCTGCAGGATCGGCCACCTCGGTGCGTTGAATCATGCCTGTATGGACGGAAGGACCGGTGGTGGACAACGCACCAAACCCGTCCACGACGATTGAGCCCACGCCATAGCGGCTGAGTTCGCTGGCAACTGCCAAGCCGGACAGGCCGGCTCCGATGACCACGGTGGTGGTGCGCTCCGTGCCGGAATCAGGCGTGAGTGACACTGCTTGGTTCCTCCTTGACGTGTGTGCCTTACGGCATCGCGTGGGATCGCGTCCGAGTTCCCCAAGCGGCCGCAAATAAATGGCCGGAGTGTGCTGTGAAACACGTTGGCCGGCCATTCGGTGACTCGAACACTACCGAACTTTTTCGGCCATGGATAGCCTCCGCGACTGCGCGTTTTGTGTGTTCGTCCGGAGCGCAATGTGGAAGGCCGGGAACCGAGCCCGGACCGTTATGCACATAGCCTAATGTCGCCTTGATTCGGTCCTGCCGACCGAGAATAGTTGGCATTGGGAGGAGAAATTTCCCGGTTTCTCCTGCTCCGGCCATTGACAATGAAACAGCGAGGGAATCCGACGCGGAGAACCTCTGGCAGAATAGCCGGAACATCAAGCAGTAGGTGGAGAGGCAGGCCCCCATGGACCAGCACGGCAGACACAGTGAAGAGCCCCAGGACGGTCAGGATCAGGCCGTGGAACCAGGTGGCATCGTGGTGGGAGTGGACGGTTCAGAGCATGGTCAGTGTGCTTTGGTTTGGGCCGCGCGGGAGGCTGAACGTCGGCAACTTCCCTTGCATATTGTCACGGCATACTCTGTGCCGATCTTCGCCGCGTCCGGGCTGGATGGCGGCTACGCAACAGTCGATGATTCCGTGATTCGCGAAGGCGCGGATGCGATCGTTCGGCAGGCTCTGGACAAGGTGTCCGGATATGCCATCGATGTCGACGCATCCGTGGAGAACGGCGACGCCGCCGGTGTCCTGTTGGATCTCTCCAGCGAAGCCGCCCTCCTTGTCTTCGGGAGCCGGGGTCGCGGCGGATTTGTTGGGCGTTTGCTTGGCTCGGTCAGCAGCGCCTTGCCCGCCCACGCCAAATGCCCCACGGTGACAGTCCCGCTCTACTGTGCCGACCGCCTTGGTGAAAGCACTGAGGACAAACACATCAAGGCTGAACATGCCAAGGCAGGCCCACGTACTGTGGAAAACGTAGTTGCCGTAGGCGTGGACGGTTCCGAGCAGGCCCGTGTGGCCGTGCTCGAAGCTGCCGAGCAGGCACAGCGCATGGGTGCCAAACTCCGGGTGATTTGTGCTGTGCCGCAGTACAGCGGCTCCCTGGCATGGGTTCCGGCACCTTTGGACCGGGATGCCTTGTTTGCGGATATCAAAGTCCAGCTGGACGCCGGGGCTGATTGGCTCAGAAGCCACTTCCCTTCGCTGCCCATGGAAACGGAACTCCGGGATGGGTCCCCCGTTGATGTTCTGGTGGAAACCAGCCGCAGCGTCGAGCTGGTGGTTCTGGGTACACGGGGCCGTGGCGGCTTCGCGGGGATGCTGTTGGGTTCCACATCGGACGGAGTCCTGCACCACTCCAAGGGGCCGGTAATGGTTGTTCCGGACCGTGAGGATCCCCGGCTCGCTGACCGTCAAAAGTTTGGGCCTATGCTCGGCGCTTAAGCCCGGGCCTGTTACGTCCATGGACAAGAAGCGGCCCGGGGAGCCGTCACAGGATCAAGACGAGGGGCTTGGCACGTCCGGTCCGCAGTTGGTTCTGGACATCGCCGAAATCCGGGGAACCATGCTTCCCAGCGTCGGAGGCAAGGCCGCCAACTTGGGCGAACTGGCCAAAGCTGGCCTGCCCGTGCCTGGCGGTTTCTGCCTCACAACTGCCGCATACCGGCAGGCTCTCTCGGCTGTGGGCCTGGAGTCTGTCCTTGCGGCTTTGGATGAGGCCAGCGCCTCCGGCACCAGCGCCTCCGGGATGGACGCCTCCGACACCAGCGCCTCCGGCATGGGCGCCTCCGGCATGGACCAGCTCAATGAGCTTGCCGCCCGCGCCCGGTCCTTGGTCCTCGACGCCGGGGTGCCCGATGGGATCGCCGAAGCCGTACGGTCTGCCTATGAAGATTTGGGGGACAACGTACCTGTTGCGGTGAGGTCGTCGGCCACTGCAGAGGACTTGCCGTTCGCCAGCTTCGCCGGACAGCAGGACACCTTCCTGAACGTGGTTGGCGTTGACTCCGTCCTTGATGCCGTGAGCCGCTGCTGGGCATCGCTGTGGACAGATCGTGCAGTGAACTACCGGACCACAAATGGGATCGACCACGGAACTGTGTCCCTCGCTGTGGTCGTGCAGGAAATGGTGAATGCCGTCACCGCGGGTGTTATGTTCACCGCCAACCCGGTGACGGGGAATCGCCATGAGACCGTCATTGATGCCAGTCCTGGCTTAGGGGAGGCCGTGGTTTCGGGCGCTGTGAATCCGGATCATTACGTTGTGGACGCTCATCGCGGTGCCATTGCGGAAAGGGCCGTGGGGGATAGGCAAGTGGAGATCCGTGCCAAGCCCGGCGGCGGCACGGAACGCTTGGAACTCCCCAGTCAACCAGGAATTGAGGAACCGCAGCCCTGCCTCAGTGACCGTCAGGTCCTCGAGCTTGCCAAGCTGGGCCTGGAGGTCCAAGAGCATTACCGCGCTCCGCAAGACACCGAATGGGCAACCGACGACAACGGAAAGTTGTGGCTTACGCAAGCCAGGCCCATCACCACGCTGTACCCGCAAACCACACGCACGCCCCCGGCCCCCGGCGAGCACGGGTTCCTGAACTTCAGCCTCGCTCAGGGCCTCACCAGGCCTCTGACGCCCATGGGGTTGGCCGGTATCAGGCTGATAGCCTCAAGTGTCGCCAAAACGGCGGCTTTCGACGTTCCCGATCCCCGGTCAGGGCCGCCTGCCTATTACGAGGCCGGACAACGAATCTTCTTCGACTTCACCGCGGTGCTGCGAAGCCGGGTGGGCCGGACAATCGTGCCACGGGTTTTTGACCTGATGGAAGCCCGCTCCGCAGCCATCATGCGTGGACTCTTCGACGACCCGCGCTTCGCTGTGACTATCAAGACACCCAGGAAGCTGATCCGCCATGTCGCCCCGGTGGCGGCTAAGTACCGTGTCCCGGAGTCATTGTTCCGCGGTCTGTTTCGTCCAAGCTCAGCAATGCGGCGTGTGGAGCGGCTCAGCACGGAGTTACGCAGCACCTTCTCCGTCCCCAGTGGAGCCACACCCCACCAGCGGCTCGGTCACGTCCAGAGAATCCTGGGAGAGGAAGTGTTCGCGACGGTTCCGCAGGTGTTGCCCCTTCCTGCGCTCGGCTTCGCGATGTTGGCACTGGTGAGGCGGATTCTTGGTGACCAAGCGCCCTACAGCGAGCTGCAAACAGTAGTCCGTGGCCTACCTAACAACGTCACCACGGAGATGGACTTGGCTTTGTGGCAGGTCGCCTCTGAAATTCGTGAGGATCCGGCCGCCGTTGCTTCCATGGTTGGCCGAACGCCGGCAGAGCTGGTGGAACAGTATCGGGCAGCCAAGCTGCCGGCAGCTGCGCAGACCGGTCTTGAGAGGTTCCTGGGGAAATATGGACACAGGGCGGTTGCAGAGATCGACCTTGGCATGCCCCGCTGGTCCGATGACCCTACGCACATACTTGGTGTCATAGCCAATTATTTGAGGCTCTCCGACGGCGCCGAAGCTCCCGACCAACAGTTCACGCAATCAGCACTCGACGCCGATGAACAAGTAGCGCGTTTCGTGGCCCGCGCCAGGGCGAAGAGTCCGTTGCACGCGGTGATCGTGAGACTTGCTTTGGACCGAACACGGCGCTTCGCCGGGTTGCGGGAGTTGCCCAAGTACAACCTGGTTTTGGGGCTGTCAGCTGCGAGGAAGCAGTTGCTCCTGATCGGGAACGAGCTTGTGGCAGCGCATCGGATCGAGCGTGCTGAGGACATCTTCTTCCTGGACCTCGACGACGTCGAGATCGCCTTGGCCGGAGAGGATCTCCACGAGGTCGTTGCTGAACGTCGTGCTGCTTACCACCAGGAACTCCGCCGCAGGCACATTCCCAGGGTGTTGTTGTCAGACGGGACTGAACCTGAGGCTAGGCCCGGACGGAACGAAGGCAAGCAGCGCCCCGGCACGTTGTCCGGCAGTCCGGCGTCGGCAGGTCTGGTGTCTGCTCCTGCGCGCGTCATCATGGATCCGGTTGGCGCCCACTTGGAACCAGGAGAAATCTTGGTGGCACCGTCAACGGACCCTGGGTGGACGCCGCTGTTCCTCACTGCCGGTGGGCTGGTCATGGAGATGGGAGGAGCCAACTCGCACGGAGCTGTGGTGGCCCGTGAGTACGGTATACCTGCTGTGGTGGGCGTCCCGGACGCGACATCGCGCATCAGCACGGGCCAGCACATCACGGTGGACGGCGCTGCCGGGACCATCACCACCGAAAACTCCGGGCAGTGAAACAGTCTCAGGCGTGCTGGTGTGACTCGTGCTCGGAGTGGCTCACCGGCTCCAACTGGAAAGTGCAATGCTCAGTGTCGAAGTGCCGGCCAAGGCAAGAGCCCAGCTGATCCAGGATGTTGTCCGCCCCGCTGGCATTGAGGACCGCGTCCTCCACCACCACGTGCGCTGAGAACACCGGAACGCCGGATGTAATGGTCCAGATGTGGATGTCGTGGGCATCCACCACACCGTCCACGGCAATGATGTGCTCCCGGATCATGTTCACATCAACGCCCTTGGGTGTGGCTTCCAAAAGCACATCCACAACGTCGCGCAGCAGATGCCAGGCCCTCGGAATGATCATGAGGGCAATCAGCACGGACGCCAGTGGGTCGGCAGCGCTGAATCCCGTGGTCATGATCACCACAGCCGCAACGATGACGGCGATGGAGCCAAGGAGGTCACCGAGGACTTCAAGGTAGGCTCCGCGGACATTGAGGCTTTCCTTCTGGGCTCCTTGGAGGATCAGCAAGGAAACGAGGTTGGCCACAGCACCCAGAATGGCGGCCCACAGCATGACGTCCGTTTGGATTTCGGTTGGCTCGCCAAAGCGGCGGATGGCTTCGATCATGATCACCACGGCGATGACGATCAGGATCAGGGCGTT
The DNA here is from genome assembly GCA_031179305.1 of Paenarthrobacter sp. Lineage (GTDB taxonomy): Bacteria > Actinomycetota > Actinomycetes > Actinomycetales > Micrococcaceae > Arthrobacter. Next base: position 18,508 of record JAPSHX010000028.1, read on the forward strand.
GGCCAAGGCAGCCAGAACCTCGGCCCTTTGGTAGCCGTAGGTTCGCTGGTCGCTCGCGGGCCGGGTGGCAATCCACGCCGCCATGAGGGCAATGAACACACCTGCCGCGTCAGAGAGCATGTGTCCGGCGTCGGCCAGCAGGGCCAAGGATCCGGACACGACGGCGCCAACCACCTGAATGCCCACCACCCCTAAGGTGATGGCGAGGACGGCAATAAGCCGCTTCCGGTGCTTGCCGGTTGCTGTGACTCCGTGGGAGTGGTTGTGGTCGTGCCCCATGCCTATAAGGCTAGCCCCAGCCGAGCTCATGCAAGCGGTCGTCGTCTATTCCGAAGTGATGCGCAATCTCGTGGACCACCGTGATGGCCACCTCATCAATGACTTCTTCACGGGTGCTGCAGATGTTCAGGATGGGTTGGCGGAAGATCGTAATCCGGTCGGGAAGGGAACCTGCTTCCCACCAGGAATCGCGTTCGGTCAGCGGAACTCCCTCGTAGAGTCCCAGGAGTACGGTGTCCGGATCTTCGCCTGGCTGTGGCGTGTAGTCGTCCTCGATGAAGATCGCCACGTTATCCATTGCGCTGGCCGCTTTGGGCGGGATCAACTGCAGGGCGTCGCTGACGGCTTCTTCAAAATCTTCGGGCGACATCTCGTAAGGCCCCGAAATATGGGCCTCCTCCACCGGGGCATGCTCAAGAGGACTGTGCACCGCATTCCGTTCCCGTAGCGGCGACGAAGGGCGCTCGCCGTCGGGAACTATTGGCAGGCCGGGAGGAAGATTCGCGGGCATGATTCGACTTTAGTCCGCCTTGGCATCATTGGCGCGGTGTGTGATGGGAGATACTGAACTCAATCCTCTTTTCAACAGACACAGGAACCGCATGACCGGCACCGCTTCCCTCGCACCTGAGCCCCTCGACGTCGTCGTTGTGGGTGAGGCATTGATCGACATCGTCCAGTCGGCTGACGGGCAGAAGGAGTACCCGGGCGGATCGCCGGCCAACGTCGCTTACGGCTTGGGCCTTCTGGACGTGAAAACGGGCCTGCTGACGGCCATAGGCCGGGACGAGCGCGGCGATGCCATCGCCGCGCATCTGCAGCGCGCAGGTGTGGTCCTGCTGCCCGGATCCATGTCGGCAGGAAAAACCGCGACGGCGACCGCCCGGATAACTGCCGACGGTTCGGCCGATTACACCTTCGACATTGACTGGGCACTGGCTCCACTTGCCCTGCCGTACGCTCCAAGGATCCTGCACACGGGCTCCATCGCGACGTTCCTGGAGCCGGGCGCAAGTGTTGTGAGGAGTTTGCTGGAGCAGGCGCAGGGCGGATGCATGGTCACGTACGACCCCAATATCCGCCCCGACCTCCTTGGAAGCCACCACGAGGCTCTGTCCCTGTTCGAGGAGATGGTGCCGCTGACCGACGTCGTAAAAATGAGTGGCTCGGACGCCCGCTGGCTGTACCCCGGCAAGTCGTTGGAGGATACGGCGAACCACCTCTTGGCCCTTGGTACGGGGCTGGCTGTGGTGACTCAAGGAGTCAAGGGAGCGCTCATGGCAACCACGCACATCCACATCAACATCCCGGCCGTCCCGGCTACCGTGGCAGACACCATCGGCGCCGGTGATTCCTTCACGGCTGCGCTCATCATGGGGCTGCTCTTGCGGGGCAGCGATGGAATGGCGCCCACTGTGTTGGAACGGATCGGCACCATCGCATCCATGGCCGCCTCAATTGCTGTTGGCCGCTCGGGCGCCAACCCTCCCACGCACCGTGAACTTCTGGTGGGCATGGCCCGTTAGTGGCGGAGTTGGCGGGTCCGGCGCCGGGTCAAACCGACGCCGACCAGGCAGATGACGCCGCCGATCAGTCCCCAGATGGTTGGTACTTCCTGAAGCACCGCCCAGGAAATCAAAATGGTGGTGCCTGGAACCAGGTACGTAGTGGCAGCCAGTTTTCCGGCCGAGATCAGGGATAGCGCGTAGGCCCACGTGGTGAAGGCGATGGCCGTCGGGAAGATCCCCAAGTAGACCAAGCCAAGCGTGGCGGGGAGGGGCGCCGCTTGGACTTCGGAGATGAGCTGACCGGTCCACGGCAAGCAGCAGATCGCGCCCACCATGATGCCGAACCATGTCGCTTGGCCTGCCGTGAACTTCCGGAGCACGGGTTTCTGCAGGATTGCGCTCACCGAGGCGAGTACAGCGGCAAGCAAGCACAACAGCACGCCGGCCACGTCCGCCGTCGACCGCTGTCCGGAACCCAAGGCGATCATCGCAACGCCGCAGAACGCCACTCCGCTGCCGATCAGAAGCCACCGGGGGAAGCCCTCTTTGAGGAAGACACCCGCAAGTATGGCGATGAGGATGGGGGAGACGTTGATGAGCATGGCGCTGGTGCCGGCGTCGAGCATGTGCTCCGCGGCGTTCAGCGCCACGTTGTAGCCGCCGAACCACATCACCCCGTATGCCACGATCGGGAACCACTCGCGGCCGCTCGGCCAGACCTTCAGCGTCGGCAGCACCACGATTCCAAGCACGACGGCGGCAACCGCCAACCGTCCGAGCGTCAAGGAACCGGGGGAGAAGCTGGGGCCGACGGCACGGATGCCCACGAAAGCCGAGGCCCACAGGACGACCGTGATGATGACGGCAGCGATGCCGAGCTTGCTGATGGCTGGTCCCGGCGCGGGGGTGGTGCGCGGGGGCAGGCCCGGGGAAGGCTGGCCGGGTTCGGCCGGGGTGGTGGTTGTCATGAGCCAAATCTATCCGTCGGGGGCCGGGCGCGGCTGGCGGTTTTCGGACGCGTCAGGACAAGATCCTGCCAATGTTCGGCTGGCACCCTCGATGGGGCCCGTCGAGGGCCCAGATCTGTGGTCCGGGACACCATGCAGACCTCGATTTGGGAATATCGCCATCTATGCTCTAAAGTTTTAGAGTCCAGTTCGGACGAGCGAGACACGGAAAGAACGCGTAAAGCGTCCCTTTTCTTTGCGAAATCCGAATTGAGTTCAGGCCCCCATCGTCTAGCGGCCTAGGACACCGCCCTTTCACGGCGGCGGCACGGGTTCGAATCCCGTTGGGGGTACGCAAGGAAGTGGTAAACCGGGTGAAAAAAGTCTGGTAAGCTAGAAGCCTTGAAAAAAACGCGGTAGAGATACTGCAAACGCAAGGCCCTGTAGCGCAGTTGGTTAGCGCGCCGCCCTGTCACGGCGGAGGTCGCGGGTTCAAGTCCCGTCAGGGTCGCTCTGAGCGCCGAAGAAATTCGGTTCTCAAGGTGACATGTCACCTAGGCTCTGTAGCTCAGTTGGTAGAGCGTTCGACTGAAAATCGAAAGGTCACCGGATCGACGCCGGTCGGAGCCACCACTGGGAAGCATCAGTTCTTCGGAACTGGTGCTTTTCTTCTTTAACGCGGCTGGTCCCGGGCTCAGCTGTAGTTGGTGACCACGTTTACTATGCTCAAGCCAATGGCGATCATGATCGGCGCGATGGAACTGCGGGGTACAACTTTGCGGACGACCACCGTCCGCCCGATGACGTAGATGTTTGGGAGAAACCCCCAGGCCCAGTGGAAGGGGCGCACGACGCCAAGGCGTTTGAGTCTGCGCCGGTCCAGGTAGGCCATCACGACATTGGCCGCGCACGTGGGCAATGCGACACCGCCAACGATTAGATCACCAAGGCTAAGTTCGAGATCGGGATCAGCGAGCTGGGCTCCGTCGGGTCCGATGGCGTAGCCATGAAGAGACTTCACCACAATGTCCAAAATGAGAAACAAGGCAGATAGCCACAGCAGCGCCCACAGAAAAGGCGTAGATGTGGGCGTCCCTGGGGGCAAGAGGGGCCTGTCTTTCGATCCTTCTGCGGGCAAGTCGGTTAACTGGTCTGTCCAGGCGGCACCGTCCCACCAACGAAGCCTCATCGTTCCGGCTGGGTCCGCGTACCAGCCAGATGGCGCGGTCACGTGGTTAAGTGGCTGACTAATGGTTCTTCCTCCAAGAATCGTGTGACGGTCTCCCTGGACCATACCCGACGCATTCGCCAGCAGCTCCACGAGACTGTATACGGACTATTTCATGCCGGCGGTCAATGCTTTGCGGCGCAGCGCAGTGACGTTCGAATGTGTTGGAAAGGTAATGCTTTTGAGACACCGACATGGCGGGGATCGGGACCCTGTTTCATGCGAAGGTTTCAGGTCTTTCGTTGTCTTGTTAAGTCGTCCGACTATGGAGTGTCTCAAGCTCCATAGTCGTTGGGCTTTTCAGGGCAGAAGTCATGTACGTTTTGCGGAGATCTTGCGAGCCTTTCCGCTTCGATCTGTCGGCCGTGAGCAATCATCCTTGCGGAGGCCAAAGAGGTACAGTCGCCCCTCCGCCAGGTATGCCGCCACCCACGGCTTGAATTGACCTCCTGAGACGTGTTTTGGCTTTGGATAAAGTGTTCCCGGGAAGACAGCACGCTTCGTAGCTACTGTTATTGCTGAATGACAGTGAAGAAAGTAGATGAATCTTGAGAGCTCGGCCGTCATCAAATTTGTTCACTGCCGGCCGGAGGGGGGGGCTGGCTCCATCGACAACGGACTTGGGTGATCCGGGTCGTTGGTACATTCATCGCATTAGCTGTTGTGGCGGTCCCGGCCGTCGGCCTTTTCCCGTCGCTCCAATTTGGTGACAGTTACCTCAAACTTCTCATTGCTGCTGCGGTTGCGGTCGCCGTGCTCGCTGGTTCATGGGCCATTCTGATACACGGTGACCTGAAACAGCGAAGCGACTACGGAGTCGCGCTGGTCATAGCCCTCTCGTTGTTGGCCTTGGCGGAAATGGCCCACGCGCTCTACGGACCAGACTGGATCTGGGCAAAGACGTGCGCCAACGCCCCGGCGGCAGCCTACTTCGCTGAGTGCTCCGAAGCCGCCGATATATTTCGCTATAACCACAACGCCGCGACGCTGGATCAGATTACCGCGGTCCTTGCGGTCAGCCAGATCGTCCCAATGCTTTCCATCCTCAAAGACGCTGTCTATTGCTGGCTTAATCCCACTCCCTGGAATGAACTCCGCAAAGATGAACCTGACGCAAACAGCATCAGGAGAGCGAATGTGAAACGTGGCAGAATCCCAAACAGTTCGTCCCGGCGCGCGATGCAACGGAGGTCATCGCCCCTCCTTGGATCCAGCTCGACAGCATCACGTCGCCTTGGAGCTTCCTCGGGATCCCGGGCAGTCAAAAACGACCGTTTCTGACGGCATGCTGGTACTGCCGCCGAAACCTGGCGGAAAGTGGTTCTAAAGTGGGTTGTGAATGTTGGCGATAAATGGCGCTGTTCTTGCGCCGCTCCTTGTCGCCCTCGAATCATTCTCCCAGGGCTAGTGCGGGCCAGCAGGCATCCTCCTTCGGCGCCGGCTCGAACTCGCCTCGAAACCCAGCTTTTCGAGAATCAGAGGCTTTGAGACACCCCGGTGAGTTCAGAGAAGGAGTCGGAGACCGCTGGCCTATCGGATCACCTGGTCACTTGAAGGACCCTAACACGATCGAGTCGAAAACGGCGCGCGCCTCTCTCATCAGCTCCGGATTGATCGATTCGTCGATATAGCGCACCGCAACGACAGCCCGCCGGCCCTCCAAGTCGACCACCCGGTAGGTCTCGTGTTCATTCTGAGTCGAGTACCAGTGTGTGCAGTGGTACATCATTTCTGAGTGGATGCAGAACTTGCCGCTGTCGCAGGCTGTGATGTCCACGTCGCCCTCGACGGAGTGGTCGAACTCGAAGCCGGGGTGATCGCCCACCATGACCTTGACAGGAGGAGTGCTTGCCGTTGGCGACTGCGCCGCCATAGCCCTAGTGAAGGCCTCGACCGCAGGACCGACATCGGCAAGGGCCCCCCTCCAGTTGCATGCGTCCATCGACACATAGAACGCGGACCCAAGGGTCAGGTAGACGGCCCATTCAGCCGGGTGATCCGGGTCATCCTTGCCCAGGCTGTTGCCGTCGAGAGCAGACCAGCCGCTTGGAACGGTGATCTGGAAAGGCTCCTTGTAGCCGTCGACGGGGACTAGATATGTGTCGGCGTCGATATCGCCACTCTTCGGCAGCGGCGGGACCGTGCGAGGGTCGCGACTCTCAGGCAGCGGTGGGACCGTGCGAACCTCCGTCATCGGAGAACTGGCAGACGGCAGGGAGGCGTCGTAAGACTCATACTCGCACCCACCGAGACATCCAATCAGTGCGATAGTCACCAAGGGCAAGAGATGGCGCGACCGCTGAGCGGCATTTTCTATGGGTGTCGTAGAACTCATTGATCAACCAAGCCACTACAAGCTGCTGTGAGGCCCCGCAGCCGGGTGGCCTCGCAGGCGGTCCAAGATGGGATGCCGTCGTCTCAAGTCTCCTCCGGCAGAGAACCCGTGACAATGAAGAGTTGGATGGAAATGACTTTCGACTCATGCACCCCCCGCAATGACAGGAGCGCCCTGAAGCAGTGGCGAGGAAACGCCAAAATTGCGGCAGCTTTCACCGCCCGGGTCTAACCAGCCAATGAGATCTGGCGGTAGCTTACGTCTCGACCTTGGGATACGAGACGTCTTACTGGCTCTGTCCCGTAAGGTCCTGATCCGTGAAATTGTCATTTTCAGAAGCTGACTGCACTGAAATCACCGTGGTTATGGGAGTAGTGCAGTCGACTATGGGCACACCGGTGTCCGAAGTCCTATGCACAATGCGTCTCTTTGTTCGGGAGTCGGCTGCAGTAGAGCGCTAAGGGGCGTGTGGCGGGGGCACGATGCGCCGGCTCACTGGCCGCAAAGTCACGAGGATGAAGCGGCGCGTTGAATGGCCCGGTAGACGGTGGAACGGGCGACGCCGAAGAGTTCTGCGATTTCGGTGGTGGTGTGCGCCCCATCCCGATGCAGCCTGACGAGGTGGGTTTCCTGGGCTTTCGAGAGAGCTTGGGTTGTTTCCCTCGGAGCCGCCCTTTGGACTTGGCTACAGTTCTTGACGTTGATCTTCCCGTCCGTGGTGCCGGGACGGACGATGACCACGTTCGATACCGCGTCTCCGGG
>JAPSHX010000060.1 GCA_031179305.1 Paenarthrobacter sp.
GCAAGAGCGTATATCCCTGCTCCACCTGCAGAACCTGGCCGTCAACGGACCGGTACCCACGGAGGGTTCAGGATGAACTGCTACTTGGTGTACCCGAAGTCGCGGCGGGTCAGTAACTTGCCATCAAGCTCAACACGCACGCTATCCGGGTCATGCTTGAATCCGTTGTATATGGAACCAAAAATCAGTAAAGCTTCGGCCGCAGTCCTTCGCCAGCGAGTTTCATCCTGAGCGTTTGCGAACTTGTGGTTGAACGAGTCAATCATCGAGTAGAAGTACGTTTCTCCAGTCTTCGGATTCACATCGAATATGATCCGAGTGACGAATGGAATGCGGGTGGTTCCGTCGGAAAGAACAAAAGCCTTCCCCCGTTCCTCTTCCTCTTTGCCCAAGGACCGGACATATTCAAGAGCAATTCCCTTGTCGAAGTCCAGTACCCGACGCTTGGTTGAGTACCACGGCTCGCCCTCAGGCAGATATATGGAAAACAACAAGAACTCCCCCAACTGTGCCCACCCAAAAGTCGCTTGTGCACTGCTGCGCAAGCTCATCATGCCAGCACTCATGGCGAAGAGATAGTGGAAGCCGGGATGCGGGTAGTCCAGGTCCAAGTGGCCCCGCTTCACTAAAGCGGAGCCTTGGAGCAGTATCGCCTAGACTTGTGCGGTGCCTAGATTATTTGGAACTGACGGTGTCCGCGGATTGGCCAATGGCCTGCTGACCTCAGAACTCGCAATGCAACTGGCCCAGGCCGCAGCCGTGGTGCTTGGCCACGACCGCAACACCTCCGGCGCCCGCCCCCGGGCAGTGGTGGCCCGTGACCCCCGTGCCAGTGGAGAATTTATCGCCGCAGCCGTAGAAGCCGGCCTCGCCAGCTCCGGCATCGACGTCTACGACGCCGGCGTCCTTCCCACTCCCGCCGCGGCCTATCTGGTTGCGGATCTCAAAGCCGATTTCGGCGTCATGATCTCCGCCTCCCACAACCCTGCCCCGGACAACGGGATCAAGTTCTTCGCCAGAGGCGGGCAGAAGCTCCCCGACGACGTCGAAGATGCCATCGAGGCGCAGATGCTCAAAGATGCGTACCGGCCGGTGGGAAGTGAGGTGGGGCGCATCCAGCGATTCTCCGACGCCGAGGACCGCTACATCGTGCACCTGCTGGGGACTCTTCCGCACCGCCTCGATGGCCTGAAGGTTGTCCTGGACTGTGCCCATGGTGCTGCCAGCGGCTGCTCGCCGCAGGTCTTCGCGGACGCCGGAGCCGACGTCGTGGTCATTGGCGCTGAACCGGACGGCCTCAACATCAACGACGGCGTCGGGTCAACCCATCTGGGGCCGCTAAAGCACGCAGTGCTGCAGCATGGCGCGGATCTGGGCATTGCCCATGACGGCGACGCCGATCGCTGCCTGGCGGTGGACCACGAGGGCAACGAGGTGGACGGTGACCAGATCATGGCCATCCTCGCGGTGGCGCTGAAGGCCTCCGGAAAGCTCATCGACGACGTCCTGGTGGCCACCGTCATGAGCAACCTCGGACTGAAGATCGCGCTGCGCGAGGCGGGGATCCACATCCGGGAAACAGCGGTGGGGGACCGTTACGTCCTCGAAGGGATGCGCGACGGCGG
>JAPSHX010000029.1 GCA_031179305.1 Paenarthrobacter sp.
GACCCAACAGAAGGGCCGGCGGCGCAGCCCCACTAACCGCCCACACCACCTACAACCCCCGCCGCCAGCAACCCCTGGCAGCCTAACCAACAACAACGAAACCTGTCTCAAAAACTTGACGAGCGCAAACCGTCTCGCACATCCCTCGGGCTTGAACCCAACCGTCTCGCACATCCCTCGGGCTTGAACGCTGCGGCCGTATGCGGCCGTATGGTTTTCTGAGACAGCTTGATGGGAGATTGCGTTTCGGATGAGCACGCCCAGAAGAAAATATGATGCCGCGTTCCGTGAGGAAGCAGTGCGGTTGGTTTTGTCCGCGGATCGTTCGGTGAAGCAGGTCGCCGAGGAGATCGGGGTAAAGGAAAGCACGTTGGGGAACTGGCTCGCCCGGGCTCGTGCGCGTTCCTCGGACGGGCCGGTCCCGGTCCCGGTGCCCGATCGTGGGCCCGTGGCGTGGGAGGAACACCGGAAGGCTTTGGCCGAGAATGAGCGGTTGAAGGCCGAGGTCGAGTTCCTGGGAAAAGTCAGCGCCTTCTTTGCCGCGAAGCAAAAGTAGAGGACTTCTACGAGTTCATCGAAGCGGAGAAGGCCAACCATTCCGTTGTATGGCTATGCCGGGCGCTGAAGGTCTCCCGGGCCTCGTATTACCGCTGGCGCAGGCCCGCGGTGCCGTCTCAAAACACGCTACAGCCGACACCCGCTGCACCACAGACAAAGAACTACGCGAACTCATAAAAACTGCTCCCCTCAAATCGGAACTGAAAATCTCAGTCCAACTTCAGGGGAGCAGTTCAGGATGTGCGAGAGGGTCGGCCGGAAGCCGTAGGGATGTGAGAGAGCGTCGGCCTGCGGCCGTATGGTTTTCTGAGACAGCTTGATGGGAGATTGCGTTTCGGATGAGCACGCCCAGAAGAAAATATGATGCCGCGTTCCGTGAGGAAGCAGTGCGGTTGGTTTTGTCCGCGGATCGGTCGGTGAAGCAGGTCGCCGAGGAGATCGGGGTAAAGGAAAGCACGTTGGGGAACTGGCTCGCCCGGGCTCGTGCACGTTCAGCGGACGGGCCGGTCCCGGTCCCGGTGCCCGATCGTGGGCCCGTGGCGTGGGAGGAACACCGGAAGGCTTTGGCCGAGAATGAGCGGTTGAAGGCCGAGGTCGAGTTCCTGGGAAAAGTCAGCGCCTTCTTTGCCGCGAAGCAAAAGTAGAGGACTTCTACGAGTTCATCGAAGCGGAGAAGGCCAACCATTCCGTTGTGTGGCTATGCCGGGCGCTGAAGGTCTCCCGGGCCTCGTTCTACCGCTGGCGCAACCCTGCCGGGCCCTCACCACGTACGGTGCGGCATGAGAATCTGGTCACGGCGGTCACCGGCCTGTACGAGAAGGAAGAAGGCCGTGCCGGCCGTGATCAGCTGACTCTTTTGCTGAACGCGGCCGGGACCAAAGTCTCCGCCCCCACCGTGGGGGCCATCATGCGCGAAAAGGGCTTGCGGGCCATCCGAACCCAGGCCTGGAAACAGACCACGGTTCAGGACCCGCAGGCCAAGACCGCCCATATCGAGAACCACATGCTCGATGACCAGGGAAAACGCGACTTCACCTCCACAGTCCCCGGGACCCGACTGGTCGGTGACATCACCTACCTGCGCACCGGTGAGGGCTGGCTCTACCTGGCCACCGTCATCGATCTGTTTTCCGGCATGGTCATCGGCTGGTCCATGGCTGCCCACATGCGGGCAAGCCTGTGCACCGCGGCATTGCAGATGGCCCGGAACCACGGACACCTCAGCGGTCCCTCGGTCATCTTCCACTCCGACCGCGGTACCCAGTACACCTCCGACGAATTTCAGAACTGGTGCGGCAGCAACAGCGTCACCCAGTCCATGGGCAAAGTCGGCGTCTGTTGGGACAACGCAGTCGCGGAGAACTTCTTCTCGCACCTGAAAACCGAGTTCTACCACCACCGGCGCTTCACATCCCGGCTCGCCGCCCGGACCGGAGTAATGGAATACATCGAGGGCTGGTACAACCGCCGCCGACCCAACAGAAGGGCCGGCGGCGCAGCCCCACTAACCGCCCACACCACCTACAACCCCCGCCGCCAGCAACCCCTGGCAGCCTAACCAAAAACAACGAAACCTGTCTCAAAAACTTGACGAGCGCAAAACCTGTCTCAAAAACTTGACGAGCGCATAGGGATGTGCGAGAGCGTCGGTCGGAAGCCGTAGGGATGAGAGAGAGCGTCGGCCGGAAGCCGTAGGGATGTGAGAGAGGGTCGGCCGGAAGCCGTAGGGATGTGCGAGAGGGTCGGCCGGAAGCCCTAGGGATGTGAGAGAGCGCTGGTCGTAAGCCCTAGGCAGGTGCTGATGCAACGCCAGGGGCGAGGAACCGCTTGCCGTTGACCCGCTCCGATGCGCCCACCCGGTCCAGGTACGGCGTAATGCCGCCCAGGAACATCGGCCACCCGGCGCCCATGATGACGCAAAGGTCGATGTCTTCGGGTCCGGCCACGACACCTTCTTCGAGCATCAGCCCGATCTCCTCGGCCAGGGCATCCTGGGTTCGCCGGAGGACTTCCTCGCCAGTGGACGGGGTGTTGCCAAAGGACATGATGGCCAGCGTCTCCGCCGGTATGACAGGAGTTCCGTCAGGGCCCGGGACCCAGAGGCTCTTCACTCCGTTGTCGATGAGTTTCTGCAGGTTCTGCGAGACCGGGAACCGGTCCCCGAACGCGGCGTGCAGCGACTCCTGGACATGCTGCGCTACCGGCAGGCCAACCATGGCACTCAAGGTAAACGGCGACATTGGCAGTCCCATGGGGCGCAGCGCGCTGTCTGCCACCTCCGCCGGAGTCCCTTCGTCGAACGCCGCGATAACCTCGCCCATGAGGCGAAGCAGGATACGGTTGACCACGAAGGCTGCGGCATCCTTGACCAGAACAGCGGTCTTTTTGAGTCCCTTGGCGAGTTCGAACGCGGTGGCCAGGACGGCGTCGTCGGTCTTTGGGGCCCGAACGATCTCCAACAGCGGCATGACAGCCACCGGGTTGAAGAAGTGGAAGCCCACGAGGCGTTCGGGGTGCTTCAAATCTTCGGCCATGGCAGTGACGGACAGTGAAGACGTGTTCGTGGCAAGGATGCATTCAGGAGAAACGATCGCTTCTACCTCGGCGAAGACCTGCTTCTTGATGTGGAGTTCCTCGAAGACGGCTTCGATGACGAAGTCGGCGTCGGTGAAGGCTTCCTTCGAGACAGAACCCGTAATGAGGGCCTTGGTCCTGTTGGCGGCGTCCTGCTTGATCCGCTTCTTGGCAAGCAATTTGTCGACTTCGGCGTGGACGTACGCGACGCCCTTGTCCACCCGTGCCTGGTCGATATCGGTCATGACCACCGGGACTTTCAGCTGCCGGGCGAACAGCAGTGCAAGCTGGCTTGCCATGAGCCCTGCACCTACCACGCCGATCTTGGTGACCGGGCGGGCCAGCTTGCGATCCGGGGCGCCCGCGGGACGCTTGGAGCGCTTTTGGACGAGATCCAGGAACGCGTACACGGTGGAGCGGAATTCGTCGGTTTGCATGAGCCCCGCGAGAGTCTCACACTCGAGCTCAGCCGACCCGGCTTGGGTCATGGTGCGGTTGGCCTCCATGACGTCCAGGACCTTGCCCGGGGCGGGGGAGGCGTTGGAGGTCTTGGACTCCACAAAAGCCCGTCCTGCGGCTACCGCAGCTGTCCAACGGGCGGCGACTGTGTCATCGGTGGCGTCAACGGAGTTCTTACGCTCAGGCGTCACCTCGCCGGAAATTACCCGCGCCGCCCACGCGAGCGACTGCTCCACGAAATCGGCCGGTTCGAACATGGCATCGGCCACGCCGAGCTCGAACGCCTCTGGTCCGGTGAGCGTCCGGTTGTTACTGAGGGGATTCTCAATCATCACCTTGACGGCGTTCTCGGGACCGATGAGGCGGGGCAGGATGTAGACGCCACCCCAACCCGGGACGAGGCCGATGAACGCCTCAGGCAAGGCCAGGGCGCCGGCACCCGTGGAGACGGTCCGATACGTGGACTGCAGGGCGATCTCCAGCCCGCCGCCCAGGGCAAGGCCATTGATGAAGGCGAAGCTCGGAACACCCAGGTTGGCAAGGGTGCTGTAGACGGCGTGGCCAAGCTGCGCCATCCAGAGGCCATGCTCGCGTTCCTTGAGTGTCTTTACGGCGGAAAGGTCGGCACCGGCAACCAGGAAGTACGGCTTTCCCGTGACGCCGACGCCAACAATCTCTCCCCGCGAGGCCCGCTCCTTGAGCTTCTCCAAAACGTCGCCGAGCTCAACGAGCGTATTGGGCCCCAGCGTGGTGGGCTTGGAGTGGTCAAGGCCATTGTCCAAAGTGATCAGTGCGAAGGTCCCCGCGCCCCCCGGCAACTGGATGTCCTGCACATAGGAGTGCGTGACAATCTCATCAGGGAAAAGTGCGGCGAGCTTCTGGAATTCGGCGGCGCTCATGCGGCAGCTCCTTCGGTGGTGGCAGCGGTGGCCTGGTCAGTGGTGAACGATTCGTAGGCGGCATGGTGCGGGTTCTCCCAGATCACCGTGGCGCCCATGCCCAATCCAATGCACATGGTGGTAATGCCGTAGCGGACGGAGTGGTCTTCCTCGAATTGCCGCGCGAGCTGGTTCATCAGGCGGACGCCCGAGGAAGCAAGTGGATGTCCGACGGCGATCGCACCGCCATAGCGGTTGACCCGGGGATCGTCATCGGCGATGCCGAAGTGGTCCAGGAAACTGAGGACCTGGACGGCGAAGGCCTCGTTGATTTCGAAGAGCCCAATGTCCTCGATGCCCAGCCCTGCGTTCTTCAGTGCCTTTTCCGTGGCGGGAACCGGTCCGATGCCCATAACCTCGGGTTCGACACCGGCGAAAGCGTAGGAGACCAGGCGCATCTTGACTGTGAGGCCCAGTTCTTCAGCCGCTTCGGCCGAAGCGAGAACCGCCGCCGTGGCGCCGTCGTTCAATCCTGCAGCGTTGCCTGCGGTGACGCGACCATGCGCGCGGAACGGGGTCCGAAGTTCGGCCAGGTCGGCAACAGTGGTGCCGGGCCGCGGCGGCTCGTCCGCTGTGTGCAGTGCCCAGCCCTGGCCGGGCTTCATGGTGGCTACGGGGACCAGGTCGTGCTGGATTTGTTCATTGGAGTAGGCTGCAGCGAGCTTGGCCTGGGAGGCCGCCGCATAGGTGTCCGTGCGGTCCTTGGTGATCGCGGGGAAGCGGTCGTGCAGGTTCTCGGCCGTGTTGCCCATGTTCAGCGCTGCGGGGTCCACCAGGCGTTCGGACATAAACCGCGGATTGGGATCGGCGCCTGCGCCCATGGGGTGGTTGCCCATGTGTTCAACGCCGCCTGCAATCACGACGTCGTAGGCACCGAAACCGATGCCGCTCGCCGTCGTCGTTACTGCGGTCATGGCACCTGCGCACATGCGGTCGATGGCGAAGCCGGGTACCGTGCGGGGGAGCCCGGCCAACAGTGCCGCTGTGCGGCCGATGGTGAGGCCTTGATCCCCGGTCTGGGTGGTGGCGGCGATGGCGACTTCGTCGATCCGGTCCGCGGGCAGTGAGGGATTCCGGCGCATCAGTTCGCGGATGCACTTCACCACGAGGTCATCGGCGCGGGTGCCCGCATAGATGCCTTTTTCGCCGGCCTTTCCGAAGGGGGTGCGCACACCGTCCACGAAGACGACGTCGCGGACGTTCCTCTGAGCACTGCGTGATGGACTCATGTAATAACTCCTCGTTGAGACATGGCGCCGAGTCCCGCGTCGCGGGGGCTTCGGCTGGCATTGGGTCCAATGTTACTCGTGGGTAACTTAGCTTGCAAGACCCGCGGCGCAGGCGTTGCCCACTAGTCCTCGGGGACGCGAAAGGCCTGCCACCATGAACTTCAGTTCGGGTGACAGGCCTCAAAGCGGGCGGGAGCTCAGCCGGCATTGCTGGAAGGTTGCGCGTCCTTGGACGTTTGAACTTCCTTCCCCTTGGACTCTTTGCCGGGAAGCGGAGCCGGGTTCAAGCACGCTTCGGTAAGTATCGGAGCGGCAAAGGAGATTTGCCACTCACGCGCACCCAGGGACCGCAACTCTGCAGCGATGGACTCCAAAGAAACATCAGCCGGAGGGCGCCAGGTAACCCGTCGCAAATAGTCTGGTGTCAGTAAGTTCTCCACGGGCAGCTTCAGCTCATCTGCCTTTGCCTGCAGGGCTGGCCTGGCGGTGGCAAGGCGTGCTGCGGCCTCGGGATCCCTGTCCGCCCAGACCCGTGGCGGAGGCGGGGCGTTGGTGGGTAAGTGCAGGGGTGGGAGATCCGTGAGCGTCCTGGCGTTGGTGATGCAACGGAGCCAGCGCGGGGCTTCCCTCTGGGCGGACCGGCCGTGGAATCCTTTGGTGGCCAGTAGCTGCGGCACGGTGGTGGGCATGGCTTTGGCTGCAGCCACCAGCGCCGAGTCAGGGATGAGCCGGCCGGGAGCTACGTCCCGTTTGCGTGCCAGTTGGTCGCGTTCAAGCCAAAGCTCACGTACAGCTGCCAATTGGCGGCGGTCGCGTATCTGATGGAGCCCGGAGGTCTTCCGCCAAGGATCCACGCGCGGGGCGGAAAGTCCTGCGGCGAGGATGCCGGCAAACTCCTGTTCGGCGTATTCAAGCTTGCCGTCAGCCTCGAGCAACTCGATGAGTTCCTCGCGGAGTTCGGCGAGGACTTCGACGTCGAGCGCTGCGTAACGCAGCCAGGGTTCCGGCAGGGGGCGTGTGGACCAGTCGGCAGCGGAGTGTTCTTTCGCGAGGCCGAATCCCAGAAGTTGTTCAATGACGGCGGCAAGGCCCACCCGGGGAAGGCCCGCGAGGCGGGCTGCAAGTTCGGTATCGAAGAGCTTGTCCGGCCACATGCCGAGCTCCGATAGGCAAGGGAGGTCCTGTGAGGCCGCGTGGAGGATCCATTCGACCCCGCGGAGGGCGTCATTGATGATGTCCAGGTTCTCGAATGGTTCGGGATCGATCAGCCAGGTTCCGGCGCCCTCGCGACGGATCTGTACCAGGAAAGCCCGTTGCCCGTAGCGGAACCCGGAAGCGCGTTCTGCGTCAACTCCGGCAGGTCCTGTGCCGATGGTGATTGCGGCTGCGCACCGCTCCAGCCCGGACGGGGTGTCGATGACCAGGGGTACGCCCTCGCGGGGAGTGTCGAGATCGATGATTTCAGGGACGTGGCTATCGAAGCCGTCTACCTTGATGTGGGTGGTGGGATCAGCAACCGGGTCGCCGGCCGTGGTGTTTTCCGGATTTTCAGGGGTCATGGTGGGTTAAGCTTACCGATTCCGGCCGCAGCGGCATTTTGCGCGACCATTTTGATTACCCGTGGACGCGATTCTCACCCTCAATTGAGTCTCCTGTTGGGCAGTCCGGTAACTCCTGGAGGCAGGGGCGGCAGGCCAGCGAAGGTACAGACCATGTCGGACCACGCTTCGAGGTGGGCTTGAACATCCTGGCTTGCCGGTGTCCAGGATGCGCGGAGTTCTATGTCTATGGTGTCGGGCCGTTCAGCCAAGGTGCCGAAGCTTTCGGAAAGTATCCTGGTGGCGGTGCCGCCAGCGGCCCGATAGGGCGCGGCATGGTTCTCCAGGGCGTCCACAAGCCAGGTCCAGGCAACAGAGCCAAGCATGGAGTCGTTGCCCATCTCAGCGTCCATTTGGGCCCGAATGTAGGTGACGATTCGGAACTCTCCCTCCCAAACGGCAGAACCGTCGGGGTCGTAAAGGAGGATAAAGCGGCCGGTGGCCAGTTCGTCGTCCTCTTCGCTTGAGGGGCTGCTGCCTTGGTTCGCGGCGAAGGCCTTGGCAGCTGGTCCATGGACGGGAACTTGGCGGGTTGCCGCAGTGGGGCTGAAAACTTCGGCTCCCAGGGCAACTGCGTAGGGAGCCAAGCGGGCAGGGGCGGGGATTTCGTCAAGCCGCAGTTCGCTGCGGCATTGTGCTTTTCGTAGCGATCCCAAGGCGAAGAGAAATTCCGAGGGAACCTGTGCGAGGGCGTTCACCATCGCAGATTATGCGTCCGGGGCAGCGAATCTGCGCAGGCTCGCCGCCCCGGTTTGCACGTGTTACTTGTTAGGCCAGTTCGCGCTTAATTGCCGCCACGAAAGCGTCAATGTCTTCCTCCGTTGTATCGAACGAACACATCCACCTGACTTCGCGGCGGGCGGCATCCCAGTCATAGAAGGCGAAAGATTCACGCAACTTGTCCGCCACGCCTTCAGGAAGGATGGCGAAGACGCCGTTGGACTGCGTTGCCTGGGTTGGCTCCACGCCGTCGAGTCCTTCAACTGCCGTTCGCAGGCGGACGGCCATGGCGTTGGCATGGGCGGCAGAACGCAACCAGAGGCCATCCTCCAGCAAAGCGATGAACTGGGCCGAGATAAAGCGCATCTTCGATGCCAATTGCATGTTCATTTTGCGCAGGAACTTCAGGCCGTCAGCTGCCTCCGGGTTCAGGGCCACCACGACTTCACCAAAAAGAAGTCCGTTCTTGGTGCCGCCAAAGGACAGGATGTCCACGCCGGCGTCGCGGGTGAACGCGCGGAGGGGAACGTCCAGGTACGCTGCGGCGTTCGCAAGCCGGGCGCCATCCATGTGCAGCTTCATGCCTTTGGCATGGGCATGGTCGGCGATGGCCCGCACTTCTTCCGGCGTATAGCAGGTGCCAAGTTCAGTGGTTTGGGTAATGGACACCACCAGCGGCTGGGCGCGGTGCTCGTCGCCCCAGCCCCAGGCCTCCCGGTCGATCAGCTCGGGCGTGAGCTTGCCGTCCTCCGTGGGCACCTGCAGGAGCTTGATCCCGCCCACCCGTTCCGGTGCACCGTTCTCGTCCATGTTGATGTGTGCTGTGGATGCGCAGATCACCGCACCCCAGCGGGGAAGGAGTGATTGCAGGGCCAGGACGTTGGCACCAGTGCCGTTGAAAACCGGGAAGGTCTCGATGCCCGGGCCGAATTGCTGCTCCAGTACCTCTTGCAGCCGTGCTGTGTAGACGTCATCACCGTAGGACACCTGGTGCCCGCCGTTGGCGGTTGCCAGTGCTGAGAGGATCTCCGGATGTACGCCGGAGTAGTTGTCCGATGCGAACCCACGAACCGCAGGGTTGTGCAGTTGACCCGCGCCGGAGGTTTCGGTGGCGCTGTGGATTGCCTCTGTTGTGCTCGTCACTTGTTCATTCACGCTTTCAAGTCTATTTGGCCGGCAGGATTCCATGTGGCCAGCAGGATGCGCTGACCGTTGAGGGTGGCGGCGGGTTGTTCAAAGAGTCCGACGGCGGCAGCCGCCAGTTCTTCAACGTCCGTGAAGCCGGGAAATCGCCTTTCGGGATGGGCCTCCCGCATGGCTCGGTCCACGAGGGCTTTGACCACGAAAATTACTGCCGCGCTGTGCTGTTCAGTGGGTGCGTCAGGGTTTCCGGCGCTTCCGGATTGCGCCCGCCGGAAACCATCCGCTACCGCCAGGGTCCAAGCTTCTGCGGCTGCTTTTGCCGCCGCGTAGCTGGCAGCCGCGGCTGTGGGAGCAGCGGCGGTGGTTGAGGACACCATGGCAAAACGACCGTGAGGGGATGCTTCAACTTGGTTGTAGAAGACCCGGGAGACGTTGCGAAGCGTGGTGACAGCGCTTCGTTCCATGGACTCCCAGTCCTCATCGGTTTGGTCTTCGATGCCCTTGGCGCCTCGCCAGCCGCCCACCAGGTGGATCACACCGTCGATGCCCTCGATGCCGAGGTCCCGGACGCCGGCTGCAAGTTCCCGTACCGAATCCAGGTTGGAAAGATCGGAAACCAGGGGAGTTGCCCCATTGCCGGCTTCAGCCGCGGCTGCTTTGATCCGGACGTCGTCCGAGCCAACTGTAAGCACCCTGTGACCGGCGGCCCCCAAAGCGCGAGCCACGGCGATGCCCGAAGCGCTGCTTCCTCCGGTCACAAGGATGGTCAGTGTGGTCATCAGGCCGCCGTCGAGCCAGTGATGCCGGTGGTGGACTCGATGACAGGGCGCATCTTCTTCTCCAGTGCTTCGTAGAACATGGACAGCGGGAACTCGTCATCCAGCACCTGGTCCGTGAGGCCGCGGGGCGGACCGTCCAAGGGCAGCGCCTCCGGGCCTTTGGCCCATACCGACGCCGGGTGGGGAGTCACGGTTCTCGAAATGAGCTCGTATGCCGCCAGCCAGTGGGCAGCCTTCGGGCGGTCAATCGAGCGCCAGTACAACTCTTCGATTTTGGCACCGAGTTCCACTACTACTGAGGCAGCTTCGTCCCAGTCGATGGAGAGCTTGCTGTCCGTCCAGTGGAGCACGTGGTGCTGGTGCATCCATGCGAACAGGAGTTGGCCGCCCAGGCCGTCGTAGTTACGGACGCGGCTGCCCGTGATGGCGAATCGGAAGATCCGGTCGAAGATCACTGCGTACTGGACGAGCTTTGCATGCTTGCGGGCATCGGGATCGGCTTGTTCGTCTTTTTCAATGCGTACGGACTCACGGAAGGCGGTCAGATCGCAGCGCAGCTCTTCCAGGGAGTAAAGGAAGAACGGCATTCGCTGCTTGATCATGAATGGATCGAAGGGAAGATCCCCGCGCATGTGGGTGCGGTCGTGGATCAGGTCCCACATGACAAAGGTTCGCTGGGTCAGTTCCTGGTCCTCGATGAGCTGCGCTGCATCCTCGGGGAGTTCCAGCGACGTGGTGGCCGCGGCTGCCTTGAGGACGCGGCGGAAACGAGCGGCCTCGCGGTCAGCGAAGATGGCGCCCCACGTGAAAGCAGGGGTCTCGCGGACGGCCACCGTTTCGGGGAAGAGTACAGCCGAGTTGGTGTCGTACCCGGGAGTGAAATCTACGAAACGGATGGGAACGAAGAGCTTGTTGGAGTACTCGCCAGCCTCCAGGCCTCCAATGAACTCCGGCCAGATAACCTCGACCAGTACAGCTTCGACCAACCTGTTGGTGCTGCCGTTCTGCGTGTACATCGGGAAAACCACCAGGTGCTGGAGGCCATCAATGCGCTGCTCCTGGGGCTGGAACGCCTGGAGGGAGTCCAGGAAGTCCGGCACCCCGAACCCGCCTTTGACCCACCGGCCGAAGTCTTCGACCAGGAGTTCCAGGTACCGGGCATCATGGGGGAAATGCGGTGCCAGCGCTGCGATGGCGCCGGTCACCGTCGCAACGAGGCCCGCTGCCTCGGGGTGGGCCGCGGAATCGGCAATGGAACCGTCCTGCTCCTGGTGACCCTGCAGTGCTGTAGCCGCAGCCTTCAGGGTCATCCATTCGGCGTTGTCGGCGGCGACACGCGGCAGGTTAGCGGTGGTGATAGTGGTCATGGAGCCCGGCCCTTTCGAAGTGGTGATTGCTTCTGGGCCGAGCGTAGCAAGCAAAAAGCGTTGCTAATCCAAGAATGGCTTGAGCATAAGAAACTCTTGGCCATCTTGTGCGTGAAGACGGCATAAGCTCCAGTCCGGAACTGCCTAGCTCTCTTCGGGCGTCACCAAGCGAAGCGAAACGGAATTAATGCAGAACCGCTGGTCCGTGGGCGTCCCGTAGCCCTCGCCCTCGAAAACGTGACCCAGATGCGAGTCACAGTTGGCGCAGCGGACTTCCACACGATCCATACCCATGGTGCGGTCATGGAGATACCGGACAGTACCTTCAGCCAAGGGTGCCCAAAACGACGGCCAACCACAATGGGAATCAAACTTCTCCCGGCTCGTGAACAACTGGCTGCCGCAAGCGCGACACTGGTACACGCCTTCCGTGTGGGTGTCCCAGTACTCGCCCGTGTACGGCCGCTCTGTGCCCGCCTGTCGAAGCACGCGGTATTCCTCGGGCGTCAGCTCCTCCCGCCACTGGGCATCGCTCTTTTCCACGGGCACAGAAGTTGTCTTGCTGATGTTGTCAGGAGTGTTCATGTCTAATGCAACGCTCACGAGTCGCCGATAAATCCCGAACCCGCGTACAGGTGGAGGACCGGAAGCCCCAGCTGGTCCTGCGCCTTATTGGCCCAGTCCGTGTGGAACGTGTCCGCAATGGCATGGGGCCGGGTAATTACCACAGCCTGGGCAGCGTCCACCGCCCGGACCTTCGCCACCAAGCCGGCCACGGCACCGCCGTCGACGACCTCCCCGGTTACGCCACCACCCAACCCGGCCAACGCTGTCAGCGATGCAGCCAACGTCTCCGAGGCTTCGGCGCGCTCAGCCTCCGGGTCAGGATGCTGTGCAGTGAGCTCGCGGAACGCCTTCGCGATATCAAGCAGCGACAGGTTCTCCAGGAAATCGACCAGAAGGTGTCGCTCTGTGTTCGAGGGGACCAAGACAATAAGGGGCGCATCACCGCCGTCGAGCAATTTGGCGATATTAACGCGGTCGTCGGGGCCCAGGGGCTCTTCAGTCAGGATGACGATGGGATCACTCATGGCTACAGCGTAGTCCCGGCGAACCGCTGTCCGCAGACTTTTCGAACTGTGATTCACGCGCCAGGATTCGCGCACAGTGCGCCGCGCGGTCCACGCCTGCCCCAAGCACCGCCGCTGAGCAGCCACAATGGAACCATGGCATCGACTACCCCGCCAGCGAGCGACGCTGCAGACAAGAAACTCTCCCTCCGCACCAAATGGGCAATCGCAGGCTTCCTGGCCGGCGGTACCGTAGCCGGTCTGGTAGGCGCGGGGTCCTCCGCGCTCGCCGTGTATTTTGCCCGCCGTGTCATTACGCCCGCGGCCCGGCACGAGGACCAGGAGGTGCTGGCCGTGATCCGCGGTGACAAGGGCCAACAGGTCATTCTCGCAGCCACCCCCGATACCACTATCGACGGCGTCTTCAGCCTCTTCTTCGCCGGCGGCCAAGGGCATGCGAGGATCGGCCGGATTGTGTCATATTCGCCCGCCGAGCAAACCGTGCTGCGTGAGGTCGAGGAAGTTTATAGCGGCAACCTTTCGGAGGCGCGCCGCGCTTGGTGGAGCGGTGCAACGTACCCGGATCCGGGCGCGATCGGGCTTGCTGCCGAGGACGTGGACATTGAGATCGACGGCGGGAAAGCACCCGCCTGGTTGATCCGGGCCGAAGCTTCGGCTGCTGCGCCAGTCTGCGCAATCATGGTCCATGGGCGCGGAGCCACGCGTCTGGAAGGCCTCCGTGCCGTCCGCGCAGCACGAGAACTCGGAATGGACAGCCTGTTGATCTCCTACCGCAATGACGGGCTCGCCCCCTCAGCGCCGGATGGGCGGTACGGCCTCGGATCCACCGAATGGCGCGACGTTGAGGCCGCGATCGAATACGCGCTCGACCAAGGTGCGCAGGAAATAGTCCTGTTTGGCTGGTCAATGGGCGGGGCGATCAGCCTGCAGACAGCGGACCTGTCCAAGCATCGCCACCTCATCCGCGCCTTGGTACTGGATGCTCCGGTCATCAATTGGGTCAATGTCATGGCCCATCACGCCGAGATGAACAGAATCCCCTACAACGTGGGTAGGTATGGACAGATGATGCTGGGCCATCCCTTGGGGCGCAGGCTGACCGGACTATCTGCGCCCGTGGACCTGAAGGCCATGGACTGGGAAACGCGGGCAGTCGAGCTGCGGACCCCCACCTTGCTGATCCACAGCGTGGACGACGACTACGTGCCCTTCGGGCCCTCAGCCAGCCTTGCTGAAAAGAACCCCGAGATGGTCACCTTTGAGCCGTTCGACGGCGCGCGGCACACCAAAGAGTGGAACGTGGACCCCGAACGGTGGGAGCGTGTGGTCCGCGCTTGGCTGCAGAGGCAACTGGCTCCCCGAAACAATCCCGGGCAGGCGGGCGCCATCGGGCAGCTTGGCTGAGGAACCCTGGCGGTTGCGGGTGGTCCCGCAGTGGTTTCGGGTCAGCCCTTGATGTTTGATGCAGTGCCGATGGGGGCCGTGATGGCCTTGGTGAGCCGGATGAGATCGGCCGGAGCCAGTTCAATGTCCAGTCCACGGCGGCCTCCGGACACAAGGAGGGTAGCCAAGTCCATGGCAGATTCGTCAAGGACCGTGGGGGAGGCCTGCCGCTGTCCCAGCGGTGATATGCCTCCCAGCACATATCCAGTGCGCCGTTCGGCGGCCTTGGGATCGGCCATTGCTGCCTTCTTGGCCCCGAGGGCGGCAGCGACGGACTTTAGGTCGAGGTTTCCGGACACCGGAACGATGGCCACTGCCAGACGGCCTTCAACCTCCACCATGAGGGTCTTGAAAACCCGCTCAGGCTCGATGCCGAGGACTTCCGAGGCCTCCAGGCCGTAGCTGGACGCCGACGGATCGTGGGCATAGGGGTGCAACACGAAGGGAACGCCGGCCGCTGCAAGTGCTGCAGTAGCCGGCGTTCCCTGTGAAGCCATCTTCTTGGCCATACCTGTGGTTATGCCCTTCAGTTTTCCAACGGGTCAGTTTTCCAGCCGGCTGGCGGCGGCGACTTTCCGCTTGATCCGGCCGAGCATGGCGGTCATTCCCCGCATGCGCAGGGGAGTGATGGCCCGTGTGAGGCCCAGCAACTCCGGCATATCGTCGGGCACGGCAAGGATTTCCTCAGCAGTCAATCCATCCAAGCCCTCATGCAGGACCCCTGCGAAACCACGGGTTGTGGGCGCCTCCTGGGGAGCTTTGAAGAAGAGGCGGTAGGCGCGGGCGCCGCCGTCGGGATTTTTCTCGGACTCAATGGTGAGAAACAACGGTGACTGGCACTCCACAACCTGTTCCAGCAGTTCAGGGTGGTCCTTCAAGCGCTCCGGAAGCTCCGGCAAACCCCTCGAGAATTCGAGCAGGAGTTGCAGGCGGTCAGGCTCCGTCAGTGCCTGGAAGTCATCGACGATTTCCGCCAGGGCGGTGGGCAAAGTGTTCGTACTCATCACTTCCAGCTTACGCACAACAGCGGTCAATGCATCTTGTGTGGCTGAACACTACGGATGCCCTGATAACTGGCCTGCTTGCTGACGAGCCCCTAGTTGCTGACGAGGGACGCAGGAACGGAACCGCGCTCGGCGCCCTTGACGATGGGAACCCGCACAGCGTTGCCCCACTCGGTCCAGGAACCGTCGTAGTTGCGGACGGTATCGAAGCCCAGCAGGTACTTCAGCGCGAACCAGGTGTGGCTGGACCGCTCGCCGATGCGGCAGTAGGCCACCACGTCATCGCCGGGTGCCAGTCCAGCCTCGCCGAGGTACAGGGCTTCGAGTTCTTCACGGCTCCGGTAGGTACCGTCTTCAGCCGCGGCGCGTGCCCACGGGATGGATGCGGCGGTGGGAATGTGGCCGCCTCGCAGGGCGCCCTCTTCCGGGTAGGCCGGCATGTGCGTGCGCTGTCCCGTGTACTCCTCAGGGGAGCGGACATCAATCAGGGGGTTGCCCAGATGGGCCAGGACGTCTTCCTTGAACGCGCGGATCGGAGCATCATTGCGCTCCACCTCCGGGTATTCACCCACTGAGGGCTGTGTGACGTCGGTGGTCAGCTCGCGGCCTTCGGCGATCCACTTGTCGCGGCCGCCATCAAGGAGGCGGACGTCCTCGTGGCCGAACAGCGTAAAGACCCAGAGCGCGTAGGCAGCCCACCAGTTGGACTTGTCACCGTAGATGACCACGGTGCTGTCGCGGGAGATGCCCTTGGAGGCCGCGAGGGCGGCAAAAGCGGCGCCGTCCACGTAGTCGCGGGTGACCTCGTCATTCAGGTCGGTGTGCCAGTCAATCTTGACGGCGCCCGGGATGTGGCCGGTTTCGTAGAGAAGAACGTCTTCGTCGGACTCGACAACCACAAGCTTGCCATCGGCAATGGCGCCGTCTGCAAGGGCTGCCGCGAGCCACTCAGTGGACACAAGGCGTTCGGGGTTCGCATACGATGCAAACTTTTCGTTCTGTTCAACTGGGTAGGACATGGTGATGGCCTTTCACTGACAACGGTCGGAGCCAGGCCGTGGAAGGTGGTGCAGGTGCCGGCCGGGCGTGCTCCAACACTAACCACGGGCAGCGAGGAATGCTTCCCTGTGGTCATACGGTGAAACATGGGCTTGGTCACGTGGCGGTTTTCCGAGTGTCTGATGCCGGTATTCTTGCTGGGGACCTAATACCGAAGGAACGGACCACCGTGGTAAAGATCGAACAACTGGCTGCCCGCACACCGGCAGTCTCCGTGGAGGAACTCCTCAAGGGTTTCTACCCGTCTCCGCGATTCGGAGAGGTATCGTTCGACAGCTACCGGCCGGATCCTTCCCAGCCGAGCCAGGCAAACGCAGTGAAGCTCCTCTCCGGATTTGCCGACGGCGTGGGATCCGATGACGGTGGCGGCCTCTTCAAGAAGTTGTTCGCCAAGAAAGCTCCGGCAACGAGGGCAGGAATCTACCTTGACGGCGGTTTTGGTGTGGGTAAGACCCACCTTCTGGCTTCCCTTTGGCACAGGTCACCGGGTCCCAAGGCCTTCGGCACGTTCGTGGAATACACCAACCTCGTGGGTGCGCTGTCCTTCCGCAAGACTGTGGAAGCACTGAGCAGCTACAAGCTGGTGTGCATCGACGAATTCGAACTTGATGATCCGGGAGACACCGTGCTCATGTCCCGGCTCATGCGTGAACTCGCCGACGCTGGCGTGAAGCTCGCGGCCACGTCCAACACCCTGCCCGGTTCCCTGGGTGAAGGGCGCTTCGCGGCAGTGGACTTCCAGCGTGAAATACAGGTTCTCGCCGACCAGTTCGACGTCGTCAGGATCGACGGCGAAGACTTCCGCCACCGCGGTTTGCCCGCGGCTCCCGCACCCCTCAAGACCGAAGAGCTCAAGCACCGTATGCGTGCTGAGTTCGACGGTAAGACTGTGGCTGTGGACGATTTCCGCACTCTCGTGAATCATCTGGCCGCCGTCCACCCGAGCCGTTACCGGCAGCTCATCTCGGGGGTGGAGGCCGTGGTGTGGAGCGACGTCGAAACCATCACCGAACAGGCCGTCGCCCTACGCTTTGTGGTTCTTGCGGACCGGCTCTATGACAAAGACGTGCCGATCCTGGCCAGTGGCGTACCTTTCGATCAGCTCTTTACCGAAGAGATGATGACCGGTGGCTACACGAAGAAGTACTTCCGTGCTGTGTCCAGGCTGACGGCTCTTGCCCGTGAGGCCCAGAACCACGAGCCTGCCTGAACCGGGTTTACGCGTACATCAGGCTTCCTGCCTGCTTCACGCTTTGTGAACAGGATCGCGACTTTTCAGCATCCATCGCACCAGGATGCCGCCCGCTAGCGCCCAGAAGGCAGCCCCGACGCCGGCGAAGCTCAGGCCTGATGCTGCCAGCAGGAAAGTGATGCAGGCCGGGATGCGTTCCTCGGCCACGGCCAGGGCGGAGGAGATGGCCGAGGCCAGTGTCCCAAGGAGGGCGAGGCCTGCCACAGTCTCAAGAAGTCCGGGTGGGGCTGCAGCCACCAAAGTAACCAGTGCTGCTGAGGCAACGGCCAGGATCAAATAGGCGAAGCCCGAGACGAAGGCCGCGATCCAGCGCCTGCCGTGGTCCTTGCCTGCCTCCTCACCCGCCGCCAAAGCTGCGCTGAGGGCGGCCAGGTTGATCGCATGGCCTCCAAACGGCGCTCCCGCGATGGTGCCCGCTCCGGTTATCAACATCGACGGCCGCCACGGGGTGGTGTAACCGAACGACTTCAGGACCGCGACGCCGGGAATGTTCTGTGACGCCATGGTGACGATGAACAAGGGCAGCGCCAAACCCACCGCAGCCTCCACGGTGAAGACGGGCGTGGTCCACTCCAGCCTTGGCAGGAGGCTGCCGCCAGGAATCTGAACGCCGTTGGACACGATGTGGACGCCGATGACCGCCAGTGCGACGAGCAGCGATGCCGGCACCGACCAACGTGGTGCGAATTTCATCAGGACCACCCAGCACAGCACCACCGGCGCGATGAACAGGGGAGCCGATCCCAACGATGTGAACGGTGCAAGGCAAAGGGGGAGCAGCACGCCGGCGAGCATTGCCTGTGCCAGTGCGGTGGGGATCTTCGCCATGATCCTCCCCAAGACGGGAAGGAGCCCTGTCAGGACGATCAGCACCCCGACGATGAGGAAGGCACCTACAGCAGCCGGCCAGCCGCCGTCGACCATTCCAGCGGAGGCGAGCAACGCCGCGCCGGGGGTGGACCACGCCAGAGTCACTGGCATCCGGGACCGCCACGAGAGCCACAGGATGCCCAGACCAAAGGTGAGTGTTAGCGCCAGTAAACCGCTGGATGCTTGGGCCTGGTTTGCCCCCACAGCCTTCAAACCTGCAAGGACTACAGCAAATGACGAGGTGAAACCCACTAGGGCGGTGACGATGCCTGCCGTGATGGGTGGTCCCAGCGTCTCCTTGGCGGCGCGGCTTTGGACGTCAGGGGTGGAAGCTGAAGGCATAACGTCCAACGTACCTGACCAGCCGGTTTAGCGGCTGCCCGTTAAACGCCAAGGGCACCGGTGGCGCCTCTCGGCGGGACCGGTGCCCCCTTGACGTATCTGGTACGGCGGCTCAGGCAGCTACGGCTGCTTCGGCTCATCCGTGACGGGAGCCTGTCCAGGCTGACCGTCGTTCTTGGCCACGAAATCGGAAGCGGCATTCTGGACTTTGTCGACGTGACCGGCGTACTTGCCGCCCGTCTTCTGATCCACAAAATCCCCGGCCTTGTCGATGCCATTCTTGATGGCTTCTTCGTTGCCTTGAATGAGACCCTGAGCCTTGCCCTTCAGGTCGTCAATTAAACCCACGGGCACCTCCCTTCCATTCGCGGAGCCAGTTCGCTCCTCCGCGTCCGACCCTAACACCAGTTCTTCGGGGTGCCAAGGGTTCGGCGGCGGCCTGTGGACAAACTACGCCAACGGCTGATTTTCGACCTTGTGGCGCGGGCTGTCCGGGTTCATGAGGGAGTGCCTGCGCCCATATGCGAAGTAGATGATCAGGCCGATGACCAGCCATGCCCCGAACCGCAACCACGTTTCCCAGTGGAGCTGGAACATGAGGAACGCCGATGCCAGGACACCGAAAGCGGGAACAACCGGCATGAACGGCAAACGGAACGTGCGCGGAGCGTTGGGCTTGGTGTAGCGGAAGACGATCACAGAAATGCAGACCACCACGAAGGCAGCCAGGATGCCGATGTTGGTGAGGTCGGCAACTTCCTTGATGGGGAAGACTCCGGCGAGGAACGCCGAAGCAACACCTGCGATCCACGTGACGCGCTGTGGAGTCCCGTGCCGGTCAGTCTTGGCAAACCAGCCGGGGAGAAGACCGTCGCGGCTCATGGAGAACCACACGCGGGTGACACCCAGGAGGAAGGTGAGCATCACGGTGAGGATGGACAGGACCGCGAACACCGAAATGATGGTGGCGATGACCGGCAGGCCGACGCCTTGGAACGCCGATGCGAAGCCGGCCGTGGGATCAATGTCCTTGTAGTTCTGCATGCCTGTGAGCACGAGTGTCGCGGCAACGTAAAGCAGCATGGCCACGATGAGGGACAAGATGATGGCCTTGGGCATGTGCTTCTTGCCGTCCTTGGCCTCTTCGGCGGCGGTGCTCATGGCGTCATAGCCGAAGACGGCGAAGAAGACGGTAGCGGCACCGGCCAGGACAGGGCCGAATCCACTGGGCATGAACGGGTTGTAGTTCTCGGTGTTGATGTAGAAAACACCCAGGCCGATGATGAACAGGATCAGGATGACCTTGATGGCAACCGCTACCAGTTCAAAGCGGCCAAATGCCTTGGTGCCCCGGCTCAGGATCCAGGTGACCAAGAGGCAGACGAGGATGGCCGGCAGGTTGATGATGCCACCCTTGCCCTCATCAGCCGTGGACGTCATCCACGTGGGCATGTGGATTCCGATGCCGGAAAGGAAAGCATCGAAGTAACCGGAGATGCCGATAGCCACCACTGCCACGATGGCGATGTACTCAAGCAGGAGATCCCAGCCGATGAACCAGCCGATGATCTCTCCCAAAGCAACGTAGCCGTAGGTGTAAGCCGATCCGGCGCGGGGGATCATGCCGGCGAATTCGGCGTAGGACAATGCTGCTGCGCCTGAAGCGAGACCGGCGATGAGGAACGAGAAGAGCACGGCAGGGCCGACGCCTGGGTTGCTCTCGCTGCCGTGGGCTACCAGCCCGGCCAATGAGAAGATGCCGACGCCGATAATTCCGCCGACGCCGATGGCTGTCAGCTGCCAGAGGCCAAGACTCTTAAAAAGTCCGCTGTGTTTGTTCTCTTCCTCAATGTCGTCGATGGGCTTGCGCCTCAGGACGGACTTGGAAACCGTCATTTGGTTCATGGGGGTACTCCTGCCGGTTGGCGTGGAACGGTGATGAGCTCGCAGTACATTATGCGAGTCGAATCACATTAGATAAAGCGACTTCTTCTGAGGGGTATCGGTTACTTCCATTAATGAATTGAGTATTCGCCGAATCAAGGCATAAAAAAAGCAGCTCCGAAGAGCTGCTTTCCCTATTTGGAGCGGACGACGAGATTCGAACTCGCGACATCCACCTTGGCAAGGTGGTGCTCTACCAGCTGAGCTACGTCCGCACATGTTGCCTGCCGGGCTGATGCCTGGCCAACAACTACAAACAAGTTGCCTTGTTTTGGTGGGCGATACTGGGATCGAACCAGTGACCTCTTCCGTGTCAGGGAAGCGCGCTACCGCTGCGCCAATCGCCCGTTACCGGGTCCTTCAAAAGGAGAGCGGACGACGAGATTCGAACTCGCGACATCCACCTTGGCAAGGTGGTGCTCTACCAGCTGAGCTACGTCCGCACATGTTGCCTGCCGGGCTGATGCCTGGCCTTCAACAACAAACAAGTTGCCTTGTTCTGGTGGGCGATACTGGGATCGAACCAGTGACCTCTTCCGTGTCAGGGAAGCGCGCTACCGCTGCGCCAATCGCCCATGCATCCAGCCAACAGCTGGAAGACATGGTTTTCACCGAGGTGGGTACGGGATTCGAACCCGTGTATACGGCTTTGCAGGCCGCTGCCTCGCCTCTCGGCCAACCCACCGTGTAAGCAGGATTCCGAGGAATTCTTGCCTTGACAGTGCCTTGCGAGCGGACGACGAGATTCGAACTCGCGACATCCACCTTGGCAAGGTGGTGCTCTACCAGCTGAGCTACGTCCGCAGTGTCGTTTCGGCGGGCAGCCCTGCAGGCATTCCGTCGCTTTCCGACGAGTAAAAACTCTATAGGAGGTTCCTGCAAACTCCAAATCGGTAGCCTGCTTTTGATCCTGAAGGTGGCTGGATCCTTGTATTTGCGCGGATTGCGGCAAGTTTCATGGCTGTAATTCCATGGATGTAGTTCGCTCCTTCGTGGTGGGGTTGCGCGCGTTTTGCATTCCGGCCATGGTCCGTTAGTGTTTTCTTTGCACCCGGGCGATTGGCGCAGTGGTAGCGCGCTTCGTTCACACCGAAGAGGTCACTGGTTCGAACCCAGTATCGCCCACCAACAGAAACCCCCGGAATTCCGGGGGTTTCTTTGGGTTTCTGAGGCTTTCTCACCGTGTCCGTGGTACCTGCGTGGGACTCGTGGATAGGTTTCCCTGGCGATGTGAGTTCCTCCGGCAGCTGGTTCGTATGGGGGCCCTGCCTGCCGAGTACCACGGGGGTACCACGCAGGTACCGCGGTGATTGCGTTTGTGTCAGGAGATGGCACTGGAGTAATTCAGGGTATTCAAGATAGCCCTCGGGATCTACTGAGCATCGAATCTCAGATCGTAAGGGCCCGGTAGGAAGCCGTTAAGCGCAGGAAGTCGCAGGGCGCGGGTAGCTTCCGCTGCCTAGGAATTTGTCGTGTGACCAAAACCATCTCCCCTCCGGCACGTGCCGATGATGTTCTCCGCGCTTATTCCCTTCCCGATGTTGCTGAACGCCTGGGCGTCAGCCTGAAGACCGTCCGCCGGATGGTGGATTCCGGTGAGCTGAAGACCTTCCACCCCTACCGCAAGGGCCGGACCGTTCGCGTAAGCGAGCAGACACTCCGCGATCTCTTTGCCGCTGGTGATACGTAGTCGGATGGGCGATGGCGTGTGGAAGAACTTATTGGGTCTGAAAAGATAGTGGGCTGCCTTTTGTGATCGTCGATGACGGGCTCATCGCATTTGAGGGTGTAGCCGGGGTCTGGATCCGCCGGTCTCGAGGAGTGACCGGGCGATGTAGTTGGCAAGGTTCCGAAAGCCGAGAGCGGAGCCACGGAGGTGTTCGAGCCGACCGTTGAGTGCTTCTGTAGGCCCATTGCTGGTGCCGGGCCGGTCGAAGTATCCGAGGATATCCCCGGCACGGCGTTTCAGTGTCCGGCCCAGCGTAATGACCTCGGTGAGCGCAGCGGGAACGCCGGAACTGATCGAACCGATCAGTTCTTGCATGAGCTGTTTGCCGCGCGTGCCGTCAGGGTCGCGATAGGCGGCGATGACGCGCTGGTAGATGCCCCAGGTCGCTTCGACTTCGGCATGGTTGGCCGCGGCGAAGAGGGCCTCCAGCCTGTCCTTCTGCTTCTCGGTGAGCAGGTCGTGTCCGGTGTGCAAGGTCCGGCGGGCAGCGTAGAGCGGGTCCCCGGACCGTCCGCGGTGCCCGATGGTCTGCTGCGGCACGCGCTGATGGCACCTGTCCAGGGCATCGCCGGCAAGCCGGACGACGTGAAACGGATCCATCACCTCAACGGCGTCCGGGAGTTCCTCGGCGGCTGCGGTCTTGAACCCGGTGAACCCGTCCATCGCAACGATCTCGATCCCGTCCCGCCAGGGCTTGGGC
The DNA here is from genome assembly GCA_031179305.1 of Paenarthrobacter sp. Lineage (GTDB taxonomy): Bacteria > Actinomycetota > Actinomycetes > Actinomycetales > Micrococcaceae > Arthrobacter. The sequence goes on from JAPSHX010000029.1 coordinate 22,800, forward strand.
CGCTCGGCGAGCCAGGCCTTGAAGACCTGTTTCGAGCGGCCCTCGACCATGTTCAGCAACCGCGCCGGGCCAGTCTTGTCGCGGACCGGGGTGAGGTCGATGATCACGGTGAGGTACTTGTCCCCGCGCCGGGTGTGTCGCCAGACATGCTCATCGACGCCGATCACGGCGACGCCGTTGAGCCGGGCCGGGTCCTCGATCAACACCCGCTTGCCCTCGGCAAGGATCGCGTTGTTCGCGGTATGCCAGGACACACCCAGGCCTTCGGCCACGCGGGCGACGGTGAGGTGCTGGCACACGATGCCCTCCAGCGCCCAGCGCAGCCCGCGGCGGGAGATCTTCGCCCGTGGCTGAGCGGCTTTGGAGATGTCTTGCCGCCACACCCGACCGCACCCGGTGCATTTGTAGCGGCGGACCCTCACCAGCAGCGTCGTCGGACGCCAGCCCAATGGTTCGTGCGCGAGCGGCCGTGTGACCGTGCCGCGGGTGATGCCCTGCGCACCACACGAACGGCACCAGTCGTCCGGATCAACGGCACGGCATTCCAACACCGCACGGCCAGGGGCAAGACGCTGCCCGGCAGCTTCGAGTCCAAGTTCATCGAGCCGGCAAAACGTAGTCAGGTCAGGAGGCAGGAAGGTAGCGTGGGACACATCGAGGTCTTCCGGATGGGCGGTGTAGGAACTTCCATCATCGGAAGACCTCGACCCCTATCCGGCCACCGACGCGCCGGCCCCGCTACACCCTCAAATGCGATGAGCCGGCAAAGCTTCCACGAAGGAAGCGCTTACCGCGCCATCGAAGCGTCAAGCGTGGTTGCTGCTAGCTAGGGCAGAATGGGTTCATGTGCGGCAGATACGTGATGTCCAAAGCAACAAGCGACCTTCTAAGCCACTTCGACGCCATAGAGGTGGAAGGTACTCCGCCGGCTCCAAGCTGGAACGTGGCACCAACCCAGAACGTGCCGATTATGGCTGAGCGCCTGGATGAGGGCACGATCGACCGGCACTTGTTGATAGCCAAGTAGGGGCTGGTGACGTCGTGGGCAAAGGCGCGAAGATCGGTTCGAAGATGATCAATGCCCGGGGTGAGGCGATCCTGTAGAAGCCGTCGTTCCTTAGCGCGGCCGTCAAACGCCGTGCCATTTTGCCAGCCGAGGCTACTACGAATGGCAGAAGACCGAACACGGCAAGAAGATACCGAACAATCTCTATTCCGAGAAAGAGCCACTGCTGGGATTCGCGGGACTGTATGAATTCTGGCCTGATCCTGAGCTACCTGAAGATCATCCGGACAAATGGCTGCTCACCTGCACGGTGCTCACTACAACGACGCAAGACGCTTTGGGACACATCCACGAGCGATCACCGATTGTCATTCCCAAATACCGATTCGGCGAATGGCTGGACCCGGATCTGACCGACAAAGCCGATGTCCAGCATTTGCTCAACTCGTTGCCCGAGCCGACGCTGACGCCCCGGATCGTGAGTCACGGGTCAACAGTGTCCGCAACAACGGCCCCGAGTTGATTGAGCCGGCTGAAGAAGGCTGATTGTCCGGTCCCGCATGTGGCCTTGAGGTACGGCTGCTCGGTTCCCCTAGTGCTCAGCATTATGAGCACAAACCAGCTTAGTGGTTACGCCTGTGACCACTATTGCAAATGATGAAGTTATGTCCCAGAAGAGAACGTCCCCGAAGACGCAGCGAACGGCCAAAGAGATCGGCCAGCACCTGCTCACCTGGCGGAAGCTGCTGGGGCTAACGGCGGAGCAGGTGGCGGAGAGGGCTCGCATCAGCCGGAATACCCTCCGAAAAATCGAACACGGAGAACTGGGCGTGGGCTTCGAGGCCTTTCTGGACGTCGCCAGGTTGTTCGGTTTATCTGACGTCTTGAACACTGCATTCGATCCATACGAGACGGATTTCGGTCGGGCCGGAGCGGACCAGATACTCCCCGAGCATGTACGGCGTTGATCGGGGCATTAAACAATATTCGTGATTGACGTCACGTTCCACTGCGAACACCCACTTAGGAGGCGTAAGAGCAAGATAAAACATCTCATTGGGGATAGCATGGGATTTATTCGCAAATCAGCACTTATATCGGCAGTTGTTCTGACCTGAGTTGGCTCACGGGCTTCGGTTTCGCGGGGGTGCAGGCCGTTGACCTGCGGTGATGTTCGCGGGTGGGCGGTTTTTCACGCACTAATGGGATTTGTTCTAGTGTCACCGTGTGGCATTCAT
>JAPSHX010000061.1 GCA_031179305.1 Paenarthrobacter sp.
CAGGCATCCATAGCCCGCTCCTCGTCGAGGGGAAGAAGCTCGCACAGCAGTGTTAAAACGGCTTTCGTGTGGGCGTCCGTGCCGCGCTGCTGGGCCAGTACCTGGGGCTCTGCGGCAACGAGCCTCTGGAGAATCCGGTCCACCACGGCGGCAAAGGCAAACCGGTGCAATTCCTCGCTGCCGGCGAAGTAGTGCCTGACAGAGCCCACTGCGAGTCCGGCTTCGTCTGCTACTTCCCGCAGTGATGCCCGTTCCAGCCCGTCACTGGCGATGATCCGACAGACGGCATCCACCACTTCCTGCCGGCGGACCCCGGGGTCGACTAATTTAGGCACCCCTTTTTGTAGCACAGTTGTGTTTTTTCCGCTTGTCATCCCACGGGCCGTTGTGCCGGCGGAAAGCAACCGAATGGCCTCATGGGATAGTTTTGAGGCATGAAGATATTGGTTACCGGTGGCACCGGTTACATCGGTTCGCATACCGTGTTATCCCTGCAGCAGGCCGGTCACGACGTCGTTGTCCTCGACAACCTGGTCAACTCCAGTGAAGAGTCGCTTCGGCGCGTGGCCCAACTGTCCGGGAAGACTGCCCTGTTCCACGACGTCGACCTTGTGGACGAAGCAGCAGTTGACGGAGTCTTTGCAGGAGCAGGCATCGACGCCGTCATCCACTTCGCCGGCCTGAAGGCGGTGGGCGAGTCCGTGCGGGAGCCCCTGAAGTACTACTACAACAACCTGGTGGGCACGCTGAACCTCCTGCGGGTCATGGACAGGCACGATGTCCGCTCCATCGTTTTCAGCTCCTCGGCCACTGTCTACGGCGGCCATAACCCCATTCCCTATGTGGAGAAGATGGAAATCGGCGCGGACAACCCCTACGGCCGCACCAAGGAACAGATTGAGGACGTCCTCTCTGACCTTGGCGCCGCAGACCCCCGCTGGCACATCGCGCTCCTGCGGTACTTCAACCCGGTGGGTGCCCACCCCTCGGGCCTGATCGGTGAGGATCCGCAGGGCATTCCCAACAACCTGGTGCCGTTCATTGCCCAGGTGGCCGTAGGCAGGCGGGACAAGCTGATGGTCTTCGGCGGCGACTACGACACTCCCGACGGAACATGCCTACGCGACTACATCCACGTCGTCGACCTCGCCGATGGCCACGTTGCGGCCCTCAACCACGTGGCGGACCGCAGCGGCGTCTTCCGCTGGAACCTCGGTTCCGGCAAGGGAACCTCCGTCCTTGAGATGCTGCATGCCTTTGAAAAAGCCGTGGGGCGGCCCATCCCCTACGAAATCACCGGACGGCGCGACGGCGACCTTCCCGCATTCTGGGCTGACGCTTCCTCCGCGCTGGCGGACCTCAGCTGGGCCACCACCAAGACGGTGGACCAGATGTGCGAGGATCACTGGCGCTGGCAGAAGAACAACCCGATGGGATACGCGTCCTGACCACGCACATCTGACGGCATAGGGCTCCAACAGCAACGGCCGCGAGGCAACCAAGCTCTTTGTGGAAGCCGCCCGTTCCGCCGTTAACGCTGCCCCTGAGCTCGATCTACTTGACATAACTCACCTCATCACGGTCTCCTGCACCGGGTTCTTCAATCCGGG
>JAPSHX010000062.1 GCA_031179305.1 Paenarthrobacter sp.
CAGCCGCTACGGGCTGGAGGGTGAGTTGGCAGACCCGGTAACGGGCGAGCCGCGGCCGGCATTCGATGTGGTCACGGACCTGCTGGAGCACCTCCGGCCGGTACTGGAGGAACAGGGGGAGTTCGGTGCCGTTGAATTCCTGCTGTTCCAGGTTCTCAGCCGGGGAACCGGCGCAGCCGTCCAGCGTGACTCCTACTCGCGCAATGCCAGGACCAAGGACGTTGTCAGCGATGCTGTACACATCACCGGCCTTCCGGCGTCGCTGCTGCAGCCGGCTGGCAGCAGTACGTCGATCTTGTGATCCCTACCTGGCTCAGGGGTGAACTCATGGAACGACTCCCGTGCTCTGCCAGTCTTACTATTGAATCCACAGGGCCGCAGTAGGAGGACAGATGTGGGTTGACGATCGAGGCGTTTCTCACACTGTTGCGTTGCCGGAACCGACCGAACTGATGTCGGATATCTTCCTTCACAGTCTTAATAAGCTGGTGTCAAAGGGCCAGGAAGATGTTGCTGAGGCCATGTTCAACGACCAGTTCCGTTTCTATGAGGAACGGACAAAATTGTTGCTGCCGGACTCCAGTGAAGCTAAATTCGTGGGTCTTCCGCCTCCCAAGGACCTGTTGGATGCATCGTTTGAAACCCTCGCCGACCTGCGACGGCTTCTTGATGACGTTGATGTTCGGTGGCGACTAGATGCCTTAGCTGCCATCGAGGACTACCTGTCATAGGCGTTGGTCGGATAAGGCACGAGGAGCTTTACTTTACATAATGTAGATTATCGGCGTTTTTTGAGCGGCTCAGGAGTAGCCGTCAAGGTACCTGCACTGAAGCCGTTCGGTCACTCAGCACGTCCCACGTACGCTGCCAGATGCTCGCCGGTCAGCGTCGTCCCGGCGGCCACGAGTTCCGCGGGCGTTCCCTCGAAAACGATCCTGCCGCCGTCGTGCCCGGCTCCAGGGCCGAGGTCGATAATCCAGTCAGCATGGGCCATTACCGCCTGGTGATGTTCAATGACGATGACCGACTTACCGGAGTCCACCAAGCGGTCCAAGAGGCCCAGCAGCTGCTGGACGTCGGCGAGGTGCAACCCGGTGGTGGGCTCGTCCAACACGTAGATTCCGCCCTTTTCCGCCATCTGCGTCGCAAGCTTCAGCCGCTGGCGCTCACCGCCGGACAAGGTTGTCAAAGGCTGGCCAATGGTCAGGTATCCGAGCCCGACGTCGGCAAGGCGCTCCACGATTTTGTGAGCCGCGGGAATGCGGGAATCGCCGGTGCCGAAGTACTCTGCAGCCTCGGTAACGGGCATGGCGAGCACTTCGCTGATGTCCTTGCCGCCCAGCTTGTACTCCAACACGTCGGCCTGGAACCGCTTGCCGTCACACTCCACGCAGGTGGTGGCGACTCCCGCCATCATCGCAAGGTCCATGAACGTGACACCTGCGCCATTGCATGTGGGGCACGCGCCGTCGGAATTCGCGCTGAAAAGAGCAGGCTTGACGCCGTTGGCCTTGGCGAAGGCCTTCCGCACAGGCTCAAGAAGCCCCGTATAGGTGGCCGGGTTGCTTCGTCGTG
>JAPSHX010000018.1:0-66399 GCA_031179305.1 Paenarthrobacter sp.
CAACCCCGGTGACAACACTCTCAAGATCATCGGATCGACAGAGCGACGCAATCATGCCGGGATCAGCAGGCCAGCACACCCATATCCTGCACCAGGAAACAGGCTACGAAAAAGGTAACGAGCGATCGGCTCAAGCCCGCGGGACGTGAGAGGGCGTTAGAGGAGGCGGCGCTCCGCTGCCCACTTGGTGAGTTCGTGGCGGCTGGAAAGCTGGAGCTTCCTCAGGACCGCCGACACATGTGTTTCCACCGTCTTGATGGAGATGAACAGCTCCTTGGCAACCTCCTTGTAGCTGTATCCCCGGGCAATGAGCCGCATGACTTCGAGTTCGCGGGCAGAAAGCTTGTCCAATTCGTCATCGGCGATGTCGGCGGGAGCGGTGCCGAAGGCATCCAGCACAAAGCCTGCCAAACGTGGAGAGAAGACGGCGTCGCCATCGGCCACGCGGATGACGGCGTCGGAAATCTCCTTGCCGGAGATGGTTTTGGTGACGTAGCCCCGTGCTCCGGCACGGATGACCGACACCACGTCCTCGGCGGCGTCGGACACGCTCAGGGCCAGGAAGCTGGTGGTGCCCAAGAAAGCGCCGGAGCCGGCAAGGACTTCACGGCCGCCACCGCCCAGCCCGCCGGGAAGGTGCACGTCCAGGAGAACTACTTCAGGGCGCGTCTCGGCTATGACGCTGATGGCCTGTTCCACGGTTCCGGCCTCGCCCACCACATCCACGCGTTCGTCGAGGTCCGCCTTCAATCCGGAGCGGAAAATGGTGTGATCGTCCACGATGACCACGCGCACCCTGCGTCCGGCACCACTTTCAGGGCTGTTGTTCATTGCTTCGCTTCTCCATTCCGCTGTTCGCCATTCCGCTGCTCGCCGCCGTCCGAACTTATTGATGGAAGGGTCAACCGGACCTCCGTTCCGTCGCTGCTGCTGTTGATGACCGCGGTGCCGCCGTGCCGTTTCATCCGGCCGATGATCGACTCTTTAACACCGAGCCTGTCATCCGGGACAGCATCAGGGTCGAAGCCCGGGCCGCGGTCCTTGATGAAGACCTCAGTGCTACCGGCGGCGCTCTCCAAGTACACGGAGACCGTTCCGCCGCCGTGGCGGGCGGCGTTGAGCATGGCTTCCCTGGCTGCCTGGACCAAGGCCTCGTGCCGGTCCGTCATATCAGTGTCTCCTACAGTGACTACCTCCACGGCATGCCCATGGGAGTCCTCCACTTCTGCCGCCACGGCCTTGATCCTGTCTGCCAGAAGGCCCGATTCCTTGGCGGGATCGCTGAATAGCCAGGAGCGGAGTTCGCGTTCCTGGGCCCTTGCAAGCCGGATGACGTCCTGCTCGGAGCCTGCCCGGCGCTGGATGAGCGCCAAGGTTTGAAGCACAGAGTCGTGCAAGTGGGCAGCGATCTCTGCGCGTTCAGTTTCACGGACCCTGCCGGCACGCTCGGCTTCAAGGTCCTTCCAGAACTTCAGCCCCCACGGCAGCAGCACCAAGGCGACCCCGCCCAAGACAGCGACAGAGGCAAGCAGCGCCAGCCACGTCTGCTCCCACGACCCCGAACCGGACACCATCACCAGGACGCCGGCCACCACCAGGGCCAATCCCGCTGCCAGACGGGTCCAGCCGCCGGCTTGGTCGGCCTTCGTCTTGTCCACCAAGCCGGCCCGGCGGGTCTCATCAAGCTGCATCCACGCAATTGCTGCGCCCCCCAGGATGGCGGCGGCCGGAATAAGCGTGCCCAAGGGGACGTCAACGCCGAACTGGCGGGCGATCAGGATCGCGGCAATCAAGAGCAAGGCTGCGCCGAGCAGGATTTCCTTGCCGTACTGGATCTTGCGGAACGTGAACCAGGACGACAAAGTGCTACCGCTGCCCTTGGCTGCTTCGTCCCGGAATTCTGCCCCGCTCCGGGATCCTGCCCAGTCCCAGGATGACGCGGCATTGCCAAAGGCGGCAGGTTCGGCCACAGGCACGGTGCCTGCATTTCCAAGGACAGAACCGTTGCCCGGGATAGAACCATTGCCGGAGACAGAACGGCTACCCGGGACTGAACCGGAAACCGGAGGCGCGCCGCCGACGCTCGGCGAGGGGCCGGCGTCGTACGCTGTCGCTGCGGAAGGGCCGGCGGCCACGGAGGTGGGCGGGAGGCTCACCGCAGGAGCAATGGGCGACGCCGGGCGGCGGGCATTGCGTTTGGCGTTCTCGTCCGCAGTGGGAACCATGGTCCATAGCCATGCGTAGAAGGCCACGCCGGCTCCCCCGGCGAAGCAGGCCAGAATCATGCCTAGCCGGACGAAGTTGACTGGCCAGCCCAAGTGATCGGCCAAGCCGCTGCAAACGCCCGCGATCATGCGGTCGCTGCTGCGGACCAGCGTGGGGCGTTGAACAACGGTTGTCATGTACCAATCCAAACACGGATGAGGGTGCCCCGAACCGGGATCCGGCGTTGTTCGGGGGTCCCTCAGGGATCAATCAGGGTATCCCCCAGTAGAGGGCAGGGTGGTCCGGGCGGCAGGATCGAAGTATGAACGCGAACAGCATGAACCCAGAGGAACCCGGAACGCCAGGCACCGCCGGCGAATCCGGCTCGAGCGCCAACAACGGCGCTTCCACCGGCGCCCCGGGTGCCGCGTCCGGCGCCCCGGGTGCCGCGTCCGGCGCCCCTGGCGCCACGTCCGGGGCATCTTCCGAGGCACCTGGTGAACCAGGCGCCGCCTCGGGAAACGGTGCAGCCAGCGGCGCTTACCCGCCAGCCGGCGGTGCTGCCAGCGGCGCTTACCCGCCAGCCGGCGGTGCTGCCAGCGGCGCTTACCCGCCAGCAGGCGGTGCTGCCAGCGGCGCTTACCCGCCAGCAGGCGGTGCTCCCGCAGCCTCTCAGCAGAACTTCTTCGACTGGATCCGTAACCAGGGCATCCGTCGGGGACCGGACCGTTGGATCGGCGGCGTCTCAAGCGGAGTGGCCCACCGGTTCGGCATCGACCCGCTGATTGTGAGGGGCATCTTCATTGTCCTGGCACTCTTCGCCGGCGTCGGCGTGCTGCTGTACGGCGTGGCCTGGGCACTCCTCCCGGAGCCTGACGGCCGCATCCATGTGCAGGAAGCAGCCGCCGGCCGATGGTCAGGGGGCATGACCGGGGCCTTGATCACCACCATCATCGGCCTGCCGAGCCTTGGCCGCGGATTCTGGGGCTGGGGATGGGATGGCCTCCCCGGCTTGTTCTGGACGCTCTTCTGGATGGGCGGCGTCTTCTACCTCATCTACTTCCTGGTTCAACGCAACAAAGCTTCGAAGGGAACTCCACCTGTGGGCCATCAGAATTACACCGCCACGCCTTACTCCGCAGCATCCGGCAGCGCGACTGCCTACGGAACTCCCACGTCATACGCGTCCACCACCACCGGCACCAACACCGGTGTGCCCGTCTACGGCAGTGGCCAGGCCGGAAGCAAAACCTACGGGTCTCCTTCTACAGGCGGCGCTTATGGACCGGCAGGAGGCTACGGCTCCGGTCATGGGCAGGGCTCCGGCCCGGTTCCCCCCTCAGGGCCGTTCGGCCCCTCGGGACCGTCCACGCCTTCCGGCCCGCGTCCTCCTTACGATTCCACTCCCCCGCAAGGCTGGCAGCCCAAGCCCGCCGCTCCCAAGCGCAGGGGTCCCGGGGCTGCGATCGTTTCAGTCTCAGCCGGTGCGGCACTTCTGGCCGGCGGTACGTTGAAAGCGCTCGACGCCGGAAACGTCATCGATCTGGGCAACTCGGGAAATGCAGTGGTTTGGGCTACAGGTGCCGCCGTACTCGGCCTCGGCATCCTCATAGCGGGACTTCGCGGACGGACGTCAGGTTTCCTTGGCTTCCTCGCCGTGGCCGCCCTGGTCATTGGCGGGATCTTCAATGTGGTCCCCAGGGACGGCGACCGCTTCACCTTCCATGACGTGAACTGGGCGCCAACCAGCCTGGAGCAAGCCCGGTTGGGCATCAACGTCACCGGAGCTAAGGGCCAGCTCGACTTGAGCGAAATGGAACTCACGCCGCCGTTGATCTCCGAGGTCATCATTCCCGTGGACGCAACGGCCAGCAATGTCACCGTCATCATTCCCGATGACGTCCCCGTGGAGGTCAGGGCGGACATGACATTCGGCAACCTCAACGAACGTGGCACGGACCGGGGTGGCCGCCTGCAGGACGAGAGGACGCTCTACAACACCGAAAAGGCCGGTGCGAACCTCGTGGTGGAAATTGACGGCACGTTCAGCAACGTGACCATCCAGGAAGGAAACTGATATGAGCACCAACGAGCCAGGCAAGGCACCCGAAACCCGCCCCACTGAGGCCCTGCCCAAGGAAACCCGCCCCACTGAGTCCCTTCCAAAGCCGAGCCTCCAGCAGATCCCGCTCACGCCACCGTTGGAGCCCAGCTTCAAGGTGGAGCATGCGGACGACGACGAACCCCGGCAGGCGCGGATAGGCACAGTGGTGTGGGGATTGATTGTGATCGCCCTCGCGGCCTTGATCGTCATCTCGACCCTCGGCTGGGTCACTCTGAACGGTACGTATGTCCTGATTGGCCTGATGATCGGCGCAGGCGCAGCGCTGGTGATCGGTGGTCTCCTGTCGGCGCGTAAAGGTTCCGGAACACCGAAGAGCCCGGCGAAGTGACTGGAAGCACCAACGTGACAAAGCAACCGCAACAGGGAAGGGTGTAGCTATGGACAAGTTCTTCAGCATCGTCAGGGGCTTCGGCCTGAAGCGTGGTCCGCAACGCTGGCTCGGCGGAGTTTGCGGCGGAATCGCAGCAAAGCTCAGGGTCGACGTAGCGTACGTCCGGGTCGCTTTCCTGCTCTTCTGCCTGCTGCCCGGCCCCGCATTCGTGGTTTATATCCTGGGCTGGCTCATCTTGCCGGACCAGAACAACAAGATCGCACTCGAATCCTTCATCAGCCAGCGTTCCCGGTAGTTGCCGGTTACGGCCAGCCGAAACAATGGAACGCCCCGCCAGTTGGCGGGGCGTTCCGTTGTTTTTCAGCCAGGTTTCCAATACCGCACGGCCCGGGGCAAAAGTAACCGTTTGTGTCCCACCCCACATGCGCGTCTACAATCATTGGGAGCTCAGCGTGGCGCTCTGCACGTATTCCTCCAAGCCATGAGTGAGCAAACATGAAAATTGGCATTCTTACCAGCGGTGGCGACTGCCCCGGCCTCAACGCAGTGATCCGGGGATCAGTCCTCAAGGGCATTGCCATCCACGGCCAGGAGTTTGTGGGCTTCCGCGACGGCTGGCGCGGTGTGGTTGAAGGTGATGTCATCGACATCCCCCGCACCATGGTCCGCGGTATCGCCAAGCAGGGCGGCACTATTCTGGGCACCTCCCGCACCAACCCGTTCGAAAACGGCGGTGGCCCGGATGTCATCAAAGCGCACATGGAACGCCTTGGCATTGACGCCATCATCGCAATCGGTGGCGAGGGAACACTGGCAGCTGCAAAGCGCCTCACCGATGCTGGCCTGAAGATCGTTGGCGTCCCCAAGACCGTGGACAATGACCTCGATGCCACTGACTACACCTTCGGTTTCGATACGGCTGTCCAGATCGCCACTGAGGCCATCGACCGGCTGCGTACCACCGGCGAATCCCATCACCGCTGCATGATCGCCGAAGTCATGGGCCGCCACGTCGGTTGGATTGCCTTGCACGCCGGCATGGCAGCCGGGGCCCACGCCATCCTGATTCCGGAGCAGAAGGCAAGCATCGAACAGATCACTGAATGGGTCCAGGAAGCCCACGACCGTGGCCGTGCGCCGCTGGTAGTGGTTGCCGAGGGCTTCGTTCCGGACCACATGGAGTCCCCGCACTCCGAGCGCGGCCTGGATACGTTCGGCCGTCCCCGCCTTGGCGGGATCGCTGATCAGCTCGCCCCCGAAATCGAAGCGCGGACGGGCATTGAAACCCGAGCCACCATCCTCGGCCACATCCAGCGCGGCGGCGTCCCCACCGCCTACGACCGCGTCCTGGCAACGCGTCTGGGCATGGCAGCCATCGACTCCGTGGTGGAAGGCCGCTGGGGCACCATGGTGGCCCTGAAGGGGACGGACATCTCCCACGTGGGCTTCGAGGAAGCACTCGGCAAGCTCAAGACCGTGCCGCAACACCGTTACGACGAAGCGTCTGTGTTGTTCGGCTAGTCGACTAGGCTGAATCCATGACTCTAGAGCCCACGTCTGCTGCCATCATCCAGCTGGCGTGGGCTCGCCGTTTGGGGCTCGACGACGACGCTTTCGCCGCCGCAGCTACCCGGCTCACCGCTTCTGCTACTGACCCAGGGGACCCCGGCAACCGCATAGTCCGCGTGGATGATTCTGCGCGGGCCTTGGTTTTCCTCCGTCTCTTTGGCGTCTCGGCGCTCGTGGGACCGCAATGGGCACTGGACAATGCGGCATCAATCCCGGACACCGAGCTCGCTCAGCACGTGACGCTGCTGACCATCACCCGATCACACGGCGGACACGGCCTCGGGTCATCCGCCTTGTTCTTTGCGGACGATCTACCGCTCAAGCAGCCGTCCGACGAACTCACGGTTTCGCAGGGCAACCCCGAAGCAATCAGCTTGGAGGGATTATGCCCGCCTGATGACGTCAATGAGGTTGGTTTGCAAGGTCTTGAGCATCGTTTCACCATCATGCACCCCGAAGAGGACCAGCCCACGCCCGTGGCCTGCGGGGCTTATTCCGAGTGGGAAGGCATCCTGGCCAACATGGGCGTCCTGGTTGCGCCTCCCTGGCGACGACGCGGCTTGGGCACGTTGGCCGCGTCCATCGCTGCGCACGAGGCCCTGGCATCCGGGCTGACCCTTCAATGGAAGGCCGATGTCAGCAACACCGGAGCGCTCGCGATGGCCCGCAGCCTTGGCTTTGCCACAGGCGGGCTCCACGCGAGCGTACTCCTCGGCTAACAAAGAACCCCACACCGAACAAATGCTATTTCCGGACAGGTTCCTGTACGGCCTGTTCTGCAGCGGCTTTCCCGCCCCAACCTCCAACGGACTTCGGCTTGCCAAAGAACAACGCCACCACGGCACCCAGCAGAATCGCACAGGCAGGCAACAAGATGGACTGGCTCATCGCCGTCGAGAATCCTGCGTGGAGCGCTTCCGGTAGCACGCCGCCCATGGAGGCTTCGCCCACAGGAGCCCCGGCGGGAGCTGCGGGCAATTCCGCCGCGAGCCGCGACTGAATGAGGGCGGCGATGGCAGCCGAACCGAGGACGGCACCAATTTGGCGCGTGGTGTTGAAGACGCCGGAGCCTGCCCCTGCCTGGCGTGGTTCCAGGTTGCGGGTGGTCGCGTTGGACACCGGCCCCCAGATGAAGGCGTTGGCAACGCCCTGCAGTGCGCTGGGCAACAGGAACATCCAGATGGGAGTATCCGGCCCCAGCAGGGACGCCGTCCAGAACAATGCCCCGGCCAGGCAGACGAGGCCAAAGGACGCGAACCAGCGCGGGTTGGCACGGTCTATAAGCTTGCCAACGAATGGGGCAAGTGCTCCCGAAATAACGGCCATGGGAATCATCAGCAACGCAGACTGCGTAGGTGTCAGGCCTCGCACGGTCTGGTAGTAGAAGATGGTGGGCAGTGGGAAGGCGGTCACCGTGAAGCCAACAGCCATGATGGTGGTGTTGCCGAGGGAGAAGTTGCGGTCCTTGAACAGGCCGAGCGGCAGCAAGGGTTCCCCTCCGCGGCGCTCAAGGAGCCACTGCCAGGCGACAAACATCACCAGGACCACAAGCCCCGTGATGATCAGGCCCCAGACGGAAACGAAGCCTGTGACTGTTCCCCACTTGTACGTCTGGCCCTCTTGGATGCCAAAAACCAGCAGGAACATGCCGACGGCGGACAGCACCACGCCCACGACGTCGAACGCGTGGCTGTGCGTGGTTAATTTCGGCACAAAACGCATCACCAGGATGAAGGCGACAATCCCGATGGGTACATTGACGAAGAAGATCCACTCCCAGCCGAGGCTGTCCACCAGCAAGCCACCGAGGATCGGTCCGATCAGCACAGCCATGCCGGCTGTGGCTCCCCACAGTCCCATGGCTGCACCACGGCGGTCCGGAGGGAAAATGCGCGTAATTACGGCCATGGTTTGGGGAGTCATCATGGCGGCACCCAAGCCTTGCACTGCCCGGGCAGCGATCAACATGGTGACGTCACCGGAGAGCCCACACCACAGCGAGGCGAGCGTAAAGACGACCAAGCCGATCAGGTACAGGTTCTTGGGCCCGAATCGGTCACCCAGCCTGCCAGTGATCAGCAAGGGCACAGCGTAGGCCAGCAAGTAGGCACTGGTGACCCAGATGACGGCGTTAATGTCCGTGTTGAGGCCCTCCATGATCCGAGGGTTGGCTACAGACACGATGGTGGTGTCGATGAGGATCATGAAGAAGCCCACCACCAATGACCATAGGGCGGGCCACGGCTTTGCTACGTTATCCAAGGGATTCCTTTGGGTATGAAAGTTCAGTTGAAGTTGGCCGGGGTTCATCCCAGGGCAGGCGCCCATTGCGCAACTCCTCGAGGAGTTCGCGGATCCACGCGATCTCCGTTCGGCGTATTGCTTGTTGATACGTGATATCGATCCAGTACTTACGATCCAGCCCTTTGGCCGTCACGGTTGCCTCGGCATGAACGAGGAAGTCGAGATCGGCTCCGAGGGCTACCAGCCGCGACGCCAGCAGTTCCATCACCACAGCCGCGGGAAGGTTGTGGGCCTCGGCGATTGCGTGGGGAAACACGGGGTATTCGTTGACGGGCGTGGAGAGCATGTCCTGGAGCCGCGCATCGAGGGCTTCATGTCCGGCGGCGGTAATCCTGTACGTGGTCCGTTCAGGACGGTTGCCTTCACGTTCCGTTCCTGCGGCCTCCACCAGTCCGTTCTCGGCCAGTCTGCCCACTGCGTGATAAAGCGTGCCGGGGCGGACTTTGACGAGGCGGTCTTCATGACGTGCCATCAGCACTTGGTACATCTCATACGGATGCATGGGTTCCTCTGCCAGGAGCGCCAGTGAAGCGACCCCGAGCGGGGTCAACTCCGCGATTTTGGCCACGTTGACCCCTTTCGTAACAGATACTCCACAACAACTATTCCACGTGGAGTATCAGGGCGCAAGAAAGCCCGGCCGCTAAGCGACCGGGCTCCCCTCGTGATAGTTGCTACCCCAGGAGGGCTTGAATCTCTGATCTGGCGAACATCGAGGCGGCCTCGCGCGCTGTGGGAGTTCCGGCGTCGGGATCTGCTCCTGCGTCCAGCAGGACCCGGGCCACTCCGGTGTATCCCTTGAAGACCGCTCCGGCGAGTGGAGTCTGTCCGCGATCATTCGCTGCGTTTACGTCAGCACCGTGATGGAGGATGAGCTGCACGGCTTCCTCGTGCCCGTGGTAGGCCGCCAGCATCAGCAGGGAGTCCCCAGCGGCATTCGTCAGCGTGGCAGGAGCACCGGCGTTCAAGTAGCCACGCAGCAGTTCTGTATCACCTTCGCGGGCAGCATCGAACAAGGCGTGGGCCAGGGCCAACGTTTCGTCGTCGGGGCCTGTAGCTTGGGTCATCGGTGGGGTCCCTTCAGGAATCCGGTCTGGCGCCCGACAACCTGGCCGGCGTCGGGGGCGACGATCACTTCCTGGGCAGCGATGTAAGGCTCCTCACCGTCCATCACCGTCAGGGTTTCCTCCGCCGAAACGGACCGCTTGATCACGGCCAAAGCAACGGGTCCCATTTCAAAGTGCTGCGCCACCGATGTCAGATTACCTACCTTGCGCTCTCCGACAAATACGACGCTGCCAACGGCTGGCAACGTGTGCTGCGATCCATCAAGCTGGAGGAACACGAGGCGCCGGGGCGGGTGGCCAAGGTTGTGGACACGCGCGATGGTCTCCTGGCCCTTGTAGCAGCCTTTGTTCAGGTGCACCGAGGTCCTCAAGAGATCCAGTTCGTGGGGAATCGTCTTTTCATCAGTCTCAGCGCCGAGGCGGGGCCGCCACGCCGCAATCCTCAAGGCATCTGCCGCCATGGCTCCGGCCAGGGGAAGGCCTTCCACGGATTGTTCCAACTCGGTGGCCGGCACAAGGTACTCGAACCAAGGGCGTTCAAGCCCAGGATGCGATTCCTCGGGAACGATGCTGTACGCGTATCCCCCAGGGCTGACGTGCGGCCATGGATCCTCCCACACCAAGCGGCCGGACAGCTGCTCCACCGGCTTGGTGGCGCCCAACACGGCCCACTGCTCCGAGACGTCCTCGATCTCGACGCGAAGCATGAACTTCATCCTGTTCAACCACTCAGCCAGCGGCGCGGCTTCGGCGGTCTCAACAACCAGCCACGTGGTGCTGCCGTCGTCAATTACGCGGGCATCGAACTCGATGCGGCCCTGGACGCTGAGCAGCAGCAGTTCGCTGGCGACCCCGGGCTGGAGGTTGGTGAGCTGCTGGGACGAGAGCGTGTTCAACCAGCTGAGCCGATCCGGGCCGGTAACGGTCACTATGCCACGGTGCGAAAGATCGACGACGGCGGTACCGGTTGCCAGGGCGCGCTGCTCACGCAGTGGTTCGCCGTAGTGGGCCGCGACGCCGGCATCGAGGCCGGTATCTTCAACGGCGCCAGGGCGCGACAACAGGGGGCTCTTGTAAGTCATATGTAGTAGAAGTCCTTGAGGGTCAGCCGTATTCCGTGGTCAGCGGAATTCCGGGTTTTCGAAATCGAATCGGGTGCCCGCTTTCCATTCCTCCGGCAGGTTGCCGTAGGCAGGGATTCCCCCGGCATCCCGCAGGAGCTTGGCCATGTGGAGCAGGTTCCACGTCATGAAGGTGGCATTCCTGTTAGTAAAATCATTCTCCGGCCCGCCCGATCCTTCATCAAGATAGCTGGGTCCGGGTCCCACCGGGCCGATCCACCCGGCGTCGGCCTGGGGCGGAATGGTGAAGCCGATGTGCTGAAGACTGTAAAGGACGTTCATGGAACAGTGTTTGATGCCGTCTTCATTGCCGGTGATGAGGCAGCCACCCACCTTGGGGTAGAACGCCCATTGACCCTTGCTGTTCAGTTCGCCCGAGTGGGCATACAACCGTTCGATGAGTTTCTTGGTCATGGACGAGTTGTCGCCCAACCAGATGGGTCCGGCAACCACAACGATGTCGGCATCGCGGACATGCGGGTAGATCTCCGGCCACTCGTCGGTCTTCCAGCCATGCTCGCGCATGTCCGGATACACACCACTGGCGATGTCGTGGTCCACGGTCCGGATGAGGCGGGTACTGACGCCCTGCTTCTCCATGATGTCCCGGCTGATTTTGATCAGGCCGTCGGTATTGCTGAGCTGCGGCGAGGGCTTCAGTGTCCCATTGAAAAAGACAGCCTTAAGCCCGCGGTAGCCCTCCGGTTTGAGGTTGTTCACTATCTGCTCCTTCTGCTGGTTGCTGTGGAACGTACAGTGAGGCCTCGGGTCAGGACACCTTGTTGAGGAATGCCGAGGCGTGCGCTTCGAGGGCCTTGCCGCTGGCAGCGACGTCCCAGCGCCACAGGAGGTTGCCGTCCACCAGGCCGAAGATGCGGGTGGCCGCCGTGTACTCCTTGGAGTGGCTGCCACGCATCACCATGTCGGTGCTCAGCTGGATCTGGGGACCTTTGATCTGGCCGTAGTAGAGCTCGGTGATTCCGCCGGGGTGGGAAATCGACACCGAAATGTCGAAGCCGCCCTCCTTGTTGCGACGTTCCTCGACTTCGTCAGCAGTCTTGAGGACGGGGACGATGTCGGCCGGGATCAGGCCGGGGCCGCCGTCGCCCTCTTCAAGCTTCCGTTCCAACGCCCAGAACCCTGTCTCAACGGTCAACGGACGCAGCTTTTCGCCGGCGTCGTCACTGAGCCAGGTCTCGGCCCGGTACTGCAGGTACGGGAGCCCGTTGTGGGTGAAAGACACGTGCTGGACGAAATGCTCGGAATCCTCGTCTCCGCTGCCGAGCCGGCCGCGGCCTTCCCACTCACCAATGAGCCAGGAAAGAGGGACGAGTTCGGGCGTCAGATCTGTTGGGATCTCAATAGGCACAACGATTACCTCTGTCGAGCTGCAGGATCAGAAGGTTACTTCTGGCCCTTGAAAAGGCGGTAAACGACAAATCCCGCAAACCATGCCATGGCGACGCTGGCCAGGCCAAGGAGAACGAGGAAGAAGATTTCAAATGCGAGTACAGACATGATGCAATCCTAACCGTTAGTAGATGAGTAGTTTGTCTATGAAGTAAGCCAAGGCCCCCACAGCCCAAACAGGCGCTACGCCCATTCCTATTGCTGCCGGGATGTTCAAGCGCCCCCGCCGGAGGGTGGTCATCCGCCGGAAGCACACCAGGACGGATCCCACCACCACGCCAACCAAAGCGGCCGGAAGCACGGCGATATCCGAGAAAACAAGACCTGCCAGCGGTCCCATCAGTCCAGCCATCAACACCCCGAGCGGAGCCACGATCCGGTCCGGCCAGCGGATGATTCCCACCAGCAGGGCAACTGCCGCACTGAGTCCGGCCACGAGGACCATCTCCTTGACGCCGTTGAACCGTGCACTGGCGATCCATCCCGCACCCAAGCAGTTCAACAGCACACCGGCAGAGCATCCGAGGGTGGATTCCAAGCGTTGGGCCTGCCCGGTGCCCCTGACTAATTGGACGACGAACACTGCCATCACGCCCAAAGCCACGAACGCGGGTGTACCGTCCAGGAACCCGGGCGCCGGCATATAGGCAGCAGTGACAGCAGATCCCGCGCCGGCAAGACCAATGACGGCGGCGAGCGTTTTCTTGGCCGGGACAGCCAGGAAGTGCGGCCACCCGATCCCGACTGCCGCTGACGCCATGATGCCTGCACCCACCATGGCTTCCCGGGAAACGAAGGTGCTGGCCACGATGGCTGCGAGCGCCACGAGTCCGAATACCCCGATGCTCCAAGACTTCACTGTGTGCCGACCTCAATCCGATGCGCCTTACGACCTCTCGACAATCCTGCCTTAAGCCGGCCCAATATGTCGTAATTCCAGCGCTTCCCCGTCACGAATCCATGTGTCGTAAGGCACTGATGGGTATACTCAGACTTCAACAGCGCACTGTGTTGGCCGCGATCCCGTTACAACGGGAGAGGTTGCCAATGCGTTGTGACCGACCGGTGAGACTCCGGTTTCGACGCCCGATGATGCGCGTACAGCCCATTGGAGGAACTATGTCGCACATCCTGCTCCTAACGAACAGCACCGGCTCGTCGGTGGACATTTTGCCTGCCTTGGAGTTGCTGAACCACCGCGTGCACATCCTCCCGGCAGAACCCACAGCACTACTCGAAACCGACCCCACGGATATCGTCTTCCTGGATGCCCGGAAGGATCTGGTGGGCGCCCGCTCACTGACCCAGTTACTGAAGGCCACCGGCCTCAGCGCGCCGCTCATGTTGATCCTCACGGAAGGCGGCATGGCCGCTGTCTCATCAGCCTGGGCAGTGGATGACATTGTCCTGGACTCGGCCGGGCCCGCGGAAGTCGAGGCCCGCATCAGGCTGGCCATGGCGCGTGCAGTCCCCGGCGAAGAAGAAACCCAGACCGAAATCCGGGCAGCCGGCGTCGTGATTGACGAGGCAAGCTATACCGCCCGTGTCAGCGGCCAGCCACTCAACCTGACGTTCAAGGAGTTCGAACTCCTGAAGTACTTGGCCCAGCACCCGGGCCGGGTATTCACCCGCCAGCAACTGCTGACCGAGGTGTGGGGCTACGACTACTACGGAGGCACCCGGACAGTGGACGTCCACATCCGGCGGCTTCGGGCCAAGTTGGGCGTGGATCACGAGAACCTGATCAGTACAGTCCGCAACGTCGGCTACCGTCTCACTCTTGTCCGCCTCCCGGACGATGAGCTGTCCGAAGCCTGAGCAACAACGCGGACAGATGAAGCAAAACAAAGAAGAGGCCGGGATCCACATGGATCCCGGCCTCTTCTTTGTTTCTTGGTGGAGGACATACGGGTCGAACGTATCGAGGCCACCCCATTGGTGGATCCCCCCTGCGCTGACTCACGGACAAACCGCAGAGCCGAACGAGATATTGAGACTACCTCCCATTTCCAGTGACATCAAATCATCAGGGTTGCACCGGACGTATAGCCTTGCATCATGAGTCACGCGCACCCGGAAAACTGGCCCGTACTGATCATTGCCGGAGCTTTGGACACCGAACTCCTTAGGGACGTCAAGACCCTCGCGGCAGCCGCCGGGGAGTCGGACGGGAATCCGCCCTTCTCCGAACAGACGTTTGTCATGCTGCGCGGTGCGGATTCGGGCGAGCATTCCGTCTTGTCCTTCGTCTTGTATGCACCGGACGAAGATTCCGATCCGGTCACCGGAGAGGATCTGGCGGGCGTCGCCGTCGTCGTTGAAAGTGAGGACGGAAGCGGTGTCCTGGAGTTGGCCGTTCACCCCAGCTACCGCAACCAGGGTGTGGCCGGAAGGCTTCTGGGTGCGCTGCAGGGCAAGCGGGGCCTCGACGGATTAAGCGCGTGGTCCCACGGCAACCATGAGGCCGCCGCCGAATTGGCCACGCGTTTCAATTACGGTCCCATGCGCGAACTGTGGAAGATGCGGTTGATGTCTTCAACCGCTGCACTGCCCGACGCCGGACTCCCGGACGGTGTTTCGCTCCGCGCCTTCGTGCCGGGCCAGGATGAGAAGGCGTGGCTTGCCGCGAACAGGGCTGCGTTTTCCCACCACCCCGAACAGGGTTCCATGACACTGGCGGATCTCGAGGCGCGTAAGGCTGAGGATTGGTTCGATCCTGCAGGTTTCCTGCTGGCTGTAAACGCTGAAGGTGAATTGCAGGGTTTCCACTGGACCAAGGTCCACCCCCGGCAAGGCCCCCACCCGGCCATCGGCGAGGTCTACGTGGTGGGTGTGACTCCGGCAGCGCAAGGTTTGGGGCTTGGCAAAGCCCTCACGGTTGCGGGCATCAAGCATCTCCAGGACCAAGGCCTGCATGCCGTGATGCTCTACGTTGATGCCGACAATGAGGCAGCAGTAGCTCTATATCAGAAGCTTGGCTTTGTTCGCTGGGACACCGACGTGATGTATGGGCCTTTAACCAAAAATTAACCTGACGGGCTGAGTTGCCGGAAAGCCTGTGACATCTTGGATTCGAGCACCGAAATTCCTTGTAATGTGGGAGGAAACCCCGTCCTGAGCTTAGGAGAACCCCATGCAGCCGGACCCCGTCGGCACCGCCGGATCCACCTCGAAGGGTGCAACCCTGCCCCCACGCTTCGGATCATCGGAAGTGCCGGCCTCGCGAGCCACCCAGGACCGCATCGATATTCCGGAATTCGCGCCGAGCCTGGAGCCCGAGGGCGACATCTCCCCGGATCGTTTCCTGGACCGCGAACTGAGCTGGTTGGCCTTCAACTCCCGAGTGCTGGAACTCGCCGAAGATCCTGATCTTTACCTGCTGGAACGTGTCAATTTCCTCTCCATCTTCGCCTCCAACCTTGACGAGTTCTTCATGGTGCGCGTGGCTGGCCTCAAACGCCGCATCGCCACCGGGCTCGCCGTGCCCTCCCCCGCGGGACTGAGTCCCATTGAGGTGCTGGAACAGATCAGCGAAGAGGCCCACAAGCTGCAGGAACGCCACGCGCGGGTCTTCGCCGAGCAGATCCGTCCCGCCTTGGCCTACGAGCACATCCACATCATGCACTGGAATGAACTGGACGAGGATGCCCGTCACCGGATCAGCATCATGTTCCAGGAGAAGGTCTTTCCCATCCTGACGCCGCTGGCAGTGGACCCTGCGCACCCCTTCCCCTACATCTCGGGCCTCTCCCTCAACCTTGCCGTGATCGTCAGCAACCCGATCAGCGACAAAGAGCTCTTCGCCCGCGTTAAGGTTCCCGATCAGCTGCCCCGACTCATTTCCGTGGACGGACCGCGCGCTGGCGCCATCCCCGGCCGCGTAGCCCGTTTCATCGCCTTGGAAGAAGTCATCGCTGTCCACTTGGACAAGCTTTTCCCCGGGATGGAAGTCCTGGAACACCACACCTTCCGCGTCACCCGCAATGAGGATCTGGAAGTAGAAGAAGACGACGCCGAGAACCTCCTGCAGGCCTTGGAGAAGGAACTCCTGCGCCGCCGCTTTGGCCCGCCGGTCCGCCTCGAAGTCACCACCGATATCAACCCGAACATCAAGGCACTCTTGATCCGTGAGCTCGGGGTTGAAGAGTCCGAGGTCTACTCCGTACCCGCCCCCTTGGATCTCCGTGGTTTGTCTGCCATCAGCGGCATTGACCGCGCCGACCTCCACTACCCCAAGCACGTTCCCCACACTTCCCGTTACCTCAACGAGTCCGAAACGTCCAAGGCCGCAAACGTCTTTGCCGCCATGCGCCGCAGGGACATCCTCCTGCACCACCCTTACGACTCCTTCTCCACCTCCGTCCAGGCCTTCCTGGAGCAGGCTGCAGCGGATCCCAAGGTGCAGGCCATCAAGCAAACCCTGTACCGGACCTCCGGCGACTCCCCGATCGTTGATGCTCTGATTGACGCCGCGGAAGCAGGCAAGCAGGTCCTGGCCTTGGTGGAGATCAAGGCCCGCTTTGATGAGCAAGCCAATATTTCCTGGGCGCGAAAGCTCGAACAAGCAGGCGTCCACGTGGTGTACGGCATTGTCGGCCTGAAAACCCACTGCAAGTTGTCCTTGGTGGTTCGCCAGGAAGTGGACGGACTGCGGCGCTACTGCCACATCGGCACAGGCAACTACCACCCGCGCACAGCCCGCTATTACGAAGACCTTGGCTTGCTGACCGCGAATGAACAAGTGGGCGAAGATCTCTCCAAGCTGTTCAACCAGCTCTCCGGCTACGCACCCAAGTCAACGTTCAAGAGGTTGCTGGTGGCACCGCGCTCGGTACGAGCAGGCTTGGTGGACAGGATTGAAACCGAAATCCGCAATGCACGCGCCGGTGTTCCGGGCTTGGTGCAGATCAAGGTCAACTCGATGGTGGACGAAGCCATCATCGACGCCCTCTACCGGGCCTCGCAGGCTGGCGTGAAGGTAGACGTCGTGGTTCGTGGCATTTGTTCGCTGCGTCCGGGAGTGCCGGGACTGAGCGAGAACATCACGGTCCGCTCCGTGCTGGGACGCTTCCTTGAACACTCACGCGTCTTTGCCTTTGGAAACGGTGGCGAACCCGTAGTGTTCATCGGCTCGGCCGACATGATGCACCGCAACCTGGACCGCCGCGTGGAGGCACTGGTGCAGCTCGCCAGCAAGGAAGACACCGCTACAGTCATGGACCTGATGCGGCGCTACGTCGACGACGGGACAGCCAGCTGGCACTTGGACGATAGCGGGCACTGGACCAGGCACCATTTGGACGAAGACGGCAAGCCATTGTTGGACATGCAGTCCTGGCTTCTGGCTTCCCGTTCACGCCAGCGCGCAGCGGCCCGGCGGTAAGGACCCAGTTGAACAGCGATACTCCCGTGGCGGATCAAACAGACCACCCCGGCGAGCCGGTGGCCGTTGTCGCCGCCGGCGCCATTCCTTGGCGCGTCACCAAGGGTGGCCTTGAGGTCCTCCTGATCCATCGTCCACGTTATGACGATTGGTCATGGCCCAAAGGAAAGCTCGACGCCGGCGAAACAGTTCCCGAGTGCGCCGCCCGCGAAGTGTGGGAAGAGATTGGGCTAAAGGCACCGCTGGGCATTCCTCTTCCAGCGATCCACTATCACGTGGCTGCCGGCTTGAAGGTGGTCCGGTACTGGGCCGTCAAGGTCAATGGAGCGCAGCTTCGGCCCGACGGCAAAGAAGTGGACAGCGTCATGTGGTGCAGCCCGGACCGGGCGGCCAACTTCCTGAGCAACCCTACGGATGTGGAACCGCTCGAATACCTCGAGAAGGCCCACGTCCGCGGGGAATTGGACACATGGCCGTTGGTTTTGATCCGCCATGCCAAGGCGAAGCCGCGCTCCTCATGGACAAAGGCCGAGGGCGATCGTCCCTTGGCAGCTACCGGCCAGCGCCAGGCAGTGGCTGTCCAGCGTCTCCTGGAGGTGTGGAAACCGCAACGTGTTGTAACCAGCCCTTGGGCGCGTTGTGTCGCCACTATCGCCCCCTATGCCAAGGCCAGCGGAGTCAAGGTGAAACTGGTGGAAGCACTCACCGAGCACACCCACCAACGCTCCCCCAAGAAGACCGCAGCAGCTGTTGAGGCCCTGTTCGACAAGCAGGTGCCGATCGCTGTGTGTACACATCGCCCGGCCCTGCCCACGGCGCTGAAGCAGCTGGGCCAACACATGTCGCAGGCACTGCGTGCCCTGCTTCCTTCCGCTGATCCCTACCTGTCGCCCGGTGAAGTTGTTGTTTGCCAGGTAGCTCGCGGGTCTGAACGGAAAATAGTGTCCGTTGAGCAGGTCAAGCCTTTCGACGACTAGGAACTGCTTGCTTGACCTTCACTTCTTTGTATCAGTAGATTGATACAAAAGATGTGGGGGTCTTGCTGTGGTTGTTCTGCCAACGTTGTTTTTCCTGGGGCCTGTAATCGGCGCCGTCATCCTGTACTTGTTTCTGCGCATGCAGGTCTGGTCCAAGCCGGATGCCCAGGCCGTTGCCTCCCACGGGTGGTGGGTAGGCATCATCGGGTGGATGGCCAGTTCCCTGCAGGGTGCCATGAACGCGGGGATCATTCGCGCGAACCCCATGGGTTCCAGCGCCCCCGCAACTCCGGACCAGATCGGCGTCGCTCTAGCCTGGCCCGTCCTGGCCTGCCTCGCCGTTCACGCCTTGGGTCAACTAAGCTACCCCGCACCGAAGGCACCCCGCAGATACGCGGAACTGACGGTCCGCAGAATCAGGGACTTCCTTCCCCGAAATCTCGCGCGGACCACAGGCGTGATCTTTCTCTACGCAGCGTTGGCCATTGCATGGATCGCAGCGTTGCCTGGGCACGCCGCCCTGGTGCCGGCACAGCCTGCGCCGCCGGCTTCCCCCCAGCAGCCCAACGCACCCTCTGCCCCCACTACGACGTTTCAAGGGCAGGACGGTCGGATTCCGGGCTCGGATATGGCGCTGTGGCTGGGCGGGGCTTTGCTGGTCCTGGCCCTGGGAACCTGGGTGGTCCTTCTCCTGATCGCCCGGCGCAGGCAGTTGGAAACCCTCGACGGCGACGACAATCGAACACTCCGGACCATTGCCACTAACCGGCTTCTCCGGACCGTCGCGACCATCGCCGCCGGGCTGGCTTCCATCGCCGGCAACTTCGCGGCACAACCGGCGCCGGGTGCAGTGTGGCAGTCGTCCTGGTTCAATGTCCTGGGGATTGTCAACATGGCAGTGCTCCTCGCCATGTTGTGGTGGAAGGTCCCTGAACTCCCGTCGCTTCTCAAAGTCCGGAAAACCACGAGCGCAAACACGCTGCGCGCCGATTCCCGAACGCACGGCGCTGTCCGGCTCACCATCTCCCTTGGCGCGGTGTTGGGCGTCGTGGGCGGACTCACGCTCCTGGCCGGAGTGGTGGTGATCCTTGTCGCCCTGCGTCCTCTCAATCCATGGCCTTTTCCCGTCCTGACCGCCATTGCTGCCGCGACTCTGCTGGCGGCCATTGCGGCGGGTGAGGCGTTGATGGCGCGAAATTACGGACGAACCGAAGCGCCAATCCACTGGCCGCGACAGCCCGTTTCGCGAGGATTGCTCTCCTTCGCGATCGGAAGCGCATTGGTGCTTGCCGTGGCAGTAGCCTTCGCCGTGGCCGCGGAAGAACAGCCCTTTGTCCCCAGGACATGGCACGCTGTTCTTCTGCTCTCTGCTGCGGTTGCCGGAACAGGTACGGTGGCCAGCCTCGTCGTGCGCCGGCGTCGTGGTATTCCGGAAAGCGAGCGTGACAGAGGCCTGGACGCCGCCCTGAGGGCCATCAGCATGTATCGAATCGTGAGGACACTGGCCGCATACTGCCTGGGGCAGGCGGGAGCGCTGCTGATGATCACCGGCGACGCCTGGTACAGCGTGTTTTCACCGGGCGATGGCGAATATCCGCTGGCACCCAGCCCGGCCATCACGGTCGGAATGGTGCTGGCGGCCAGCGCCGTAATCGTCGCGGTGGTACCGGTGCGCAGCCTGTTCCGCGCCATCCCCCGCGGCGAGCCTGTCAAACATGGGGAACGCGCACAATGACTGCCGGAATTACCTTGGACCTTTCCGATCCGGTGCCGCCCTACGAGCAGATCCGACGACAACTCAGCTCGCTGATTGCGGTAGGGGTTTTGCAACCCGGGAGCCGGCTTCCCACGGTCCGCAGCCTGGCCGCCGATCTTGGTATCGCCGCTGGAACTGTGGCTCGCGCCTATAAAGAACTTGAGCAGTCGGGATTGATTGAATCACGACGGCGAAACGGGACTATCGTCGTCGGGCCACCTCAGCCGACACTTGCCGTGGCGGGCGGAGACGCCGCGGTTATTGCCGCCGTCGACGATTTGATTCGAACGTCGCGCGACGTAGGCATAGGTGACGAATCGCTCGTGGACCTGCTTCGGGGACGACTTGCCCAAACAAGTAAGCTGGACTCGTGAGCATCCCCACCCCATATGAAGACCTTCTGCGCGACGTCATGGCCAACGGCACACACAAGTCGGACCGCACCGGAACCGGAACGCGCAGCGTTTTCGGCCGCCAGCTGAGGTTCGATCTCGCCGAGAGCTTCCCGCTCATCACCACCAAGCGGGTCCACTTCAAATCCGTGGCAGTAGAACTCCTGTGGTTCCTGCGCGGTGACTCGAATGTGAAGTGGATGCAGGATCAGGGCGTCTCCATCTGGGACGAATGGGCGGACGCCGACGGCGAACTGGGCCCCGTCTATGGCGTCCAGTGGCGTAGCTGGCCAACTCCCGATGGCGGCCACATCGACCAGATCTCCGAGCTCATGACCAACCTGGCCGCCAACCCCGATTCCCGGCGCCACATTGTGTCGGCTTGGAACGTGTCCGAGCTCAAGGACATGGCATTGCCGCCCTGCCACGCGTTCTTCCAGTTCTACGTGGCGGATGGCAAGCTGTCCTGCCAGCTGTACCAGCGTTCCGCAGACACCTTCCTGGGCGTCCCCTTCAACATTGCCTCCTATGCCCTGCTGACGTGCATGGTCGCCCAGCAACTGGGGCTTGAACCTGGCGAATTCGTCTGGACCGGTGGCGATGTCCACGTCTACGACAATCACGTTGACCAGGTTGCCGAGCAGCTCACCCGGGAGCCATACGAGTATCCGCAGTTGAAGATCCTCCGTAAGCCGGACTCCATCTTCGACTACACGCTGGATGACTTCGAGGTTGTGGATTACCGCCACCACCCCACCATCAAGGCCCCGATCGCGGTATGAGCATGCCTACCCCTGAGACTCCATCCCAGCTTCCCGGCGTCATCTTCACCCAGGAGACCGCGGCCCGAATGACGGGCATCGGACTGGTCTGGGCCCAAACCAAGTCCGGCGTGATCGGTAAGGACGGCTCCATGCCGTGGCACCTGCCCGAGGACTTGAAGCACTTCAGCCAGCTCACCACGGGGCACCCCGTCATCATGGGCCGCAAGACCTGGCTGTCGTTCCCCGAAAAGTACCGTCCGCTCCCCGGCCGCACCAACATTGTGGTGACCCGCAACGCCGACTGGGCCTCCACTCCCGAGGCGGAGGGCGCCGTCGTGGTTTCATCCCTTGATGCGGCACTGCTGGAGTCGCAGTTCGCCCCCGGGGGACAGAAAGTGTGGATTATCGGCGGCGGCGAAATTTTTCAACAGTCCATGGGCATCGCCAACCTGGCCGTGATCACCATCATCGACGAGGACCTGGAAGGCGACACTTTCGCTCCGGAACTCGGTGATGATTGGACCTTCGACGCCGTAGCCCCGTCCGAAGGCTGGCTCACCGCCCAAAACGGTACCAACTACCAGTTCACCACATGGCGCCGGAACGCAAGCCAAGAAACCCAGGAAGACTAAGCATGCTGAAAAAACCTGAAACCCTGTTCGTGCTGGGCTATATGCTGCTGCCGCTCTTCGCCCTGATCTCTGCCATTGTGGGTCTCACCATGATCCTGGGCGGCAACAGAATCGCCGGGATCATCGTGCTGATCGTTGTCACGCAGGTCTTTACGTTTGGTGCTTTCTTTGCCCTGCGCAAGCGCAAAGCCCTCCTTCTTCAGGAGCCCGACGCAGGCAGCCTCTAGCCACGCGTGTCAGCCGCTTCTTACTGCGGCTGGCGAGTGCCGTCGTCGTGCAGTGCGTGCGTGACGTAACCAACAGCGGCAGTTCCCTTGGAAAGTTTAGACTTGGTGAATGACTACAGCAGCTAATCCGTCCGTTGGACTGGTCGGTTGGCGTGGCATGGTCGGCTCCGTCCTGATGCAGCGCATGCAGGAAGAGAACGACTTCGCCAACATCAACCCGGTATTTTTCTCCACCTCGAACGCAGGAGGTGCCTCCCCGTCGTTCGCTGATGGGGCTGGCAAGCTCGAGAATGCGTTCGATATTGAGACGCTGGCCAAGCTGCCGATTATTGTCACCGCCCAGGGTGGCGACTACACCAAGCAGGTCCACGGCGAACTCCGCAACCGCGGTTGGGATGGCCTGTGGATCGATGCTGCTTCCACCCTGCGCATGAACGACGACTCGATCATCGTGCTGGACCCCATCAACCGCGATGTCATCGACGCCGGACTTTCCGGTGGCGTGAAGGACTTCGTCGGTGGCAACTGTACGGTTTCCTGCATGCTGATGGGCCTCGGCGGCCTGTTCAAGAACAACCTGGTCGAGTGGGGCACCTCCATGACATACCAGGCAGCTTCAGGTGGCGGTGCCCGGCACATGCGTGAGCTCCTCAACCAATTCGGCACCCTCAACAACGAGGTCAGCAGCGAATTGGACGATCCCGCCTCTGCCATTCTCGAAATCGACCACAAGGTCCTCGCCGCCCAGCGCACCGGCGTTGACGCCACCCAATTCGGCGTGCCGCTGGCCGGCTCCCTCATTCCGTGGATCGATGCGGATCTTGGCAACGGCCAGTCGAAGGAAGAGTGGAAGGCCGGGGTGGAGACCAACAAGATCCTCGGCACCGGAAACGGCACCGCAGGCAAGGACCACGTCGCCATGGACGGCCTGTGCATCCGCATCGGCGCCATGCGTTCACACTCCCAGGCCCTCACGCTCAAGCTGCGCGAAGACCTGTCCGTGACGGAAATCGAGAACCTCCTGGCCAAGGACAACGAATGGGCCAAGGTTGTTCCCAACACCAAGGAAGCCTCCATGGCGGACCTGACCCCCGTGGCTGCCTCCGGCACATTGGACATCCCCGTGGGCCGTATCCGCAAGCTCGAAATGGGCCCGGAATACATCAGCGCCTTCACCGTGGGAGACCAGCTCCTGTGGGGCGCAGCCGAGCCGCTCCGCCGCATGCTCAACATTGTGACGGGCAAGCTCTAGCTGCCCGGCTTAGCACGTCGCTAACCCGCTGTTCCGTTGCTGCCCAGCAACGGAACAGCGGGTTTTCGACGTTCATACGGCTTCCGCTCCAACGCGGCTTTGAGCCTCCGTTCCACTTCCCACGGCCTGCTGAGTTGCTCCCACTCGATACGGACAACCTCCCAGCCAGAGTCCACAAGGGCCTTCTCCCGACGACGTTCGTTGAATATGACCTCGTTAGTAGGTGCATATTCGAAAT
The DNA here is from genome assembly GCA_031179305.1 of Paenarthrobacter sp. Taxonomy (GTDB): domain Bacteria; phylum Actinomycetota; class Actinomycetes; order Actinomycetales; family Micrococcaceae; genus Arthrobacter. The sequence continues at coordinate 23,754 of JAPSHX010000018.1, forward strand.
ACTTGGCGCGGCCATCGAACTCGAGGATCACTCGTTGGTCCTTCCAGCCGAAGTCGCCCCGGTACCGCCCGAGAGGGGTGTCCACGTCGAGCTGGAGGACGGCGCCCCGGATGCCAAGCCTGTTCAGCAGAATCCGTGTGCGGGTCTCCCCCACCGATTCGGACCTGGCATCCATTGCTTCAAGCACACGGCGAACGCGGCGAACACCCCGTGTGATGCGTCCGCTGTCCACATAGGCTTGAAGCAACAGCTGATTCGCACCGCGGCGGAGCGCTTGATCTGCGATAATCACGGCCCGTTCCAAGTCCATGGTCCGGGCACAATCGACGAGAGTACGCTCCAAACTGGTGACACGTACGGGCCGGGGCCACGACGCCTGTAACTCAACCATCTCCGACGGTTCCAAAAGGCCGCCATGGGCTGTGACGTCCCCACCAGAGCTTGCTTGGGCAGGTGAGAATGGCATGGTGACGTGAACCGAGGAACCCACATCCCACGGAGAGCACCCATGCAACCGGGCGGCACTTGCATGACTGTAGACGCTTCTGCGGCTCACGTTGGAATGATGTGCCTGTATTCGCAGTAGCTCTTGCTCCCACGGTTTCTGCTGGCGCCAATCACGTGTCCGAATATAGGCGCCCCGCCGGAGCCTGATCAGCGTTCCGGAGCGTACGCCGAGCGTCAGGACCCGGTCACTCAGCCCTTTCACTGCAAGATCCGTGGTGGTGGCAATGACGGTGTCGGGCCAATGGGTGGCGATCAGGGCATCAAGTTTTCTCCGTTGCATGGGCCCATCGTGCGTCTGGGGCGGGCTGTGCGGCAGGTGCCGGGCACCGTATGTGGACAAACTCGTTGTGCGGCCGTGATTACGTTGCCGGCCAGCAACGTAACTGCGGGCCGGCAACGCGTTAGTGAGCCTCCAAGTCAACCGGCCATGAACTTCAGGTAGGCGCGGCCCTGGGCTTGGAACGAACGCTCAGCGGCCGGTCCCAACTCTCCCGAGAACGGTTCCGGCACCACACCTATGGTCTTGCCGGTCGCGGTCCTCGCCCACGTGCCCACCACTTCTCCGCCGGACACCATGATCCGTTTGAACACTCCGTTCTTGCCAGGCACCACCAATTCCGCATACTCGGGAGCCAGCACCAGGCTTCGGTCCTGGTACCCGAGCAGGAATTCATCGAACCCCGGGAGCGCCAGGAACGAGCGCGAGCCGGGGACGCCGTCGTCGAGCATTTCTGCTGTCTCCGGCGAGAGCCAATAACTGGTGCCGCCGAACTGCAGCTCAGCCAGGCGGCCCTGTACCTCGTTCAGCGCTTTGCGCGCTTCCGTCATGGGCACTTGGCTCCACCACGAAAAATCCTTGATGGTGGCGGGGCCGTGGCTCTGGATGTAGCGGAACAGCAGCTCGGCGATTCCCTCCTCGCGTCCCAGGTCCCTCGAGTTTGGAATCCACTCGTCGAACGGCACGAAGAGTTGCTGCACACCTACTTTGCCGTTGCTCCCTGCCATCGGCCCTTGGACCAGCCAGGCACGCTGGCAAAGGCTCCCCAGCAAATGAATGCCACGCTGCGCCTTGGTGGGCTGTCCTGCTTCCTCGAACGCTTGAAACAGCTGCTCCCGGGTAGCACCCGGCGCCCCCGCTGCTTTGAGGACCTCAGCGGTTTTGAACGCGATATCCCGGCAATGGCTGATGTCATCAGGGGTGATGCCCAGTTCACGGTGGCGGGCTGCAAGTGAAGCCATCAGTCGGGCACTGGTGATACCAAGAATCCAGCGGAGGTCCTCGGGAGCAATCAAGTGCAGTGTCCCGCGCATGGGCCACGAACGGACCACCGTCCCGGCGTCGAGGGCGGCCCGGACGTCTGACGCAACCGTGCCCGGAACGCGCTGGCCTACTGCCCACAAAGCTGAGCCAAGATCCTGTGCCTGCATGGCGGTCATCCAGCGAACCGCGTCCGAAACTCCAGTGAAGCCGCCACCCAACAGGCCTTGGCTGGCCAGGCGCAACCGGCCCATGACGCGCGGAGTGGGAGTACTTCTCTCTGCAGGCATGCTTCATCCTAAGAGGACCGGCCAGCACAGGGAACCTTGCCGTGCCTCCCAGCCGTCACCCAGCCGTAGATCCTAGGATGGGTTCATGCTTTTTGGTGATCTAGCTCCGTTCGTGCGGCCGATGAGCCGGTGGTTGGCTACCGCCGGTTGGTTCTGCACGCTCGTAGGGCTTGGCGCCGGGCTGATAGTGGCGGTAGGGACCGGTGTGAGGCTCTCCCCTTCAATGCAGGCCATTCAGACAGTAAGTCTGGTGGCAACTGCGGCAGCCGCCCTTCTCATCGGAACCGCTGCCGCCACCCAGCCCGTGGCCGACCGTGATGACGACGCCCCGGAACCTTGGTTCTACCCGGCCGCCGCGGCCCAGGTCCGAAGCTTCCTGCTCGGTGCGATCGTCCTGCTCCTGGGCTTGGTCGGCTTCGCCACGGCCGGGCTGTTCATGCCCAGCGGACCGTCGCCGCAAAGTATCGCGTTCAGCCAGATCTTCCTGCTGGGAGCGGTTAGTTGCGGCCTCACGTTCCTGCTGCTCAACAAGGTCCTGCCGATTGCCGAGAGGCGCACTCGCTAGAGGTTGACGCCGATCAGCAACGGTTCCGGGTGCAGTTCAATGCCGAAGCGCTCGACGACGCCGGAACGAACCTCGCGCGCGATGGCCACCATGTCCGTAGCCGTTGCTGAACCCCTGTTGGTGATGGCAAGTGTGTGTTTGGTGGACAGGGAAGCCCGCCCGCCGGAAACACTGGACTCCTCGAGTCCGAAGCCCTTACCGAACCCGGCCTGATCGATGAGCCATGCAGCGGAGAGCTTCACGAGTCCGTCTTCGCCAGCGGGATATTTGGGCGCGTTCTCCGGCAGCGACGATGCACGCTCTGCTGGGACGATCGGGTTGGTGAAGAATGAACCCGTGGAATAGGTGTCGCGGTCTGCAGAATCCAGGACCATGCCCTTGGAAGCCCGGAGCCGGAGGACTTCGCGCCGCACATCGTTGGAGTAGGCGCGCTTGCCGGCCTCTACGCCCAGCACCCTTGCCAGCTCGGCGTACCTGATGGGGGCACTCATCCGTCCCAGCGGCAACTGGAACTCGACAGTCAACACAACGTAGCGGGGCGAGCCCTCAACCGTGGTCTGCTTCAGGATGGAGTCGCGGTATCCAAACTTGAGCTCGGAGTTGGTGAAAGTCTGTACCGCGTTGCGTTCGCGGTCCCAGGTGCGCACAACCGCAATGGTCTGTGAAACATCCGCGCCGTAGGCTCCCACATTTTGAACGGGCGTGGCTCCGGTGGCTCCCGGAATTCCGGACAATGCTTCCAGGCCTGACCAGGCGTGCAGCACCGCGTATTCCACCAGGGCGTCCCAGTTGTGGCCTGCCTGCACCACAACGGACACGCCTCCACAACTGTCCTCCGAGTTCACGGTGAATCCTTCGGAGGCAATTTTCAGGACCGTACCGGGGTAGCCTTCATCGGAGATCAGCAGATTGGAGCCCCCGCCGATGATCAGGAGTTTTTCGCCGGCAGCGTCGGCCGAGCGGACGGCGTCGATGATTTCTGCCTCAGTGCGAGCCTCAACATAGTTGCCCGCGGGGCCGCCAACGGCAGCAGTGGTCAGTTCGGAAAGCAGCGTTTGGGTCACCAATCAAGCCTAACGGGCTTCGCTGGGCTGCGCAGACTTCGCCTCCTGTTGGCCGGCCAAAGGTGCAAGGAAGAAGCTGACCACCAGCAAAGCCAGCGGTGCCAGCAGCGAAAGCAGGATGCCAAAATGTTCAGCCAGGAGTCCCAGGAGCGGCGGACCGCACAAGAAGGCGCCGTAGCCAATGGTGGACACCACCGACACACGGGCCGCTGCGTGCACAGGATCATCCGCAGCGGCAGACATTCCCACGGGGAATCCGAGTGAGGCACCCAGGCCCCACACCGCCAAGGCCACGAACGCGAGCCACGGGACGGGAGCAAAAACAAAGAGCGCAAGACCCACGACGGCGGTGGCCGAGCACCAGCGCATCACCACTACGCGGCCAAATCGATCCAGGATGACAGTGCCGGTGAAACGCCCGATGGTCATGAAGGTGACGAAAAGTCCATAACCGACAGCACCCGCGGCGTCGGACTGCCCGTAGCCGTCAGCCAGTGCCAGTGCCAGTGCCACCCAGTCTCCGGCGGCTCCTTCTGCCAAGGCCAAACCAAGGACCAGGACCCCGATCAGCAAAGTCCGGCGGTCACGCCAGGCAAGGGCGACCAGGCGCTTGTTATCCAGAGGAGCGGCGGCTTTGCCAGCCTCCGTCCGAGGGGCGGCCGGTTCGGGAGTGATGATGGGCAGTGGACCAGTGGAAGGGTCGCGGAAGGTGTCCGTTTCCTTCGAGCGGTAGGTCTGCGTAGCTGCAGCGGTCTTTTCCGCGCGGAACCAGAACGTTGCAGCCACCACCGAGGCTGTCACTACGACGCCTGAGATCAGGAAATGCCGGAACACCGGCATGTGGACGGCAGCGGCCCAAGCACCAAATCCCGCAGCGGCCACGGTTCCGAGGCTGAACGCACCATGCAGGTGGGGCATGATGTGCCGCTCCAACTCGCGTTCGAGCGACGCACCTTCCACATTGGACGCAGTGTTCCAGCTGGCCGTGCCCAGGCCAAGGACTACCAAGCCGGCAGCGACCACCAAGGGATTGGCCGCAATAGAGGTGCCCACACCCACGATGACAAGACCCGCACCCACCATGCAGCTGCCGATCCTCGTGGTCAGCTTGGGACCCAGCCGCAGCACAATGAGCCCCGAAGCTGAGATTGAGATGAACGATGCAACCGTCATGCACATGAGCAAAAGACCGATGCCACCCGGCGTGAGGTTCAGTCCATCGCGGATGGCAGGGAGGCGGGAAACCCACGTGGCGAAGGCGATACCGCTGGCCGCATAGGAAGCAAGAACAGCGGCGCGCCACCGCGACATTTCAGTCGAAGTGGCGCGCCGTTGAGTGGTGTTCGGTTGGTTCAAGAGAGCTTCACAACTGCCTGCGACTTCATGAGGACTTTTTGTCCGCCGGCAACGACGGTGAGATCGATGCGCGCGGTGCGGGCATCGGCGTCGAGCGCTCCAACAACGCCGGTGACATCGATGACAGCGCCGGCCTCATCGGTCCCGGTGGTGTCGGTGACGAGGACGGGCTTGGTGAAACGGGTCTGGTAGTCCACGACGGCGGCGGGGTCCACTGCCCAGTCGCTCACCAACTGCACTGCGGCACCCATGGTGAACATGCCGTGCGCGATGACGCCCGGCAGTTCCACGGAGGTTGCAAAGGCTTCATTCCAGTGGATCGGGTTGAAGTCGCCCGAGGCTCCTGCGTACTTGACCAGGTCCTGGCGGGTGACATCAATGCTGCGGGTGCCGATTTCCTGGCCGATCGTCAGTTCTTCGAATGTGGGGCTCATGGTTACTGTCCCTCTCCGCGGACCAGGATGGACGACGTGGTGGTGGCGACCCTTTCGCCTGCCTCGGTGGAAATCTCGGAACGGGTAGTGATCATGGCTCCCCCGCCCATGGCGCGTACTCCGTCAACGTGCAACTCAGCAACCAAACGGTCGCCGGCGACGATGGGGCGGTGGTGCGTGAACCGCTGGTCGGCGTGGACCACCCGTGAGAAGTCAATGCCCGACTCCGGGTCCTGCACCAACTGGGCGTCAGCACGCTGGGCCACGATGATGGCGAATGTTGGCGGGGCTACGAGGTCGCTGTGGCCCAGGGCCTTGGCTGCCTCAACGTCAAAATGCGCGGGGTTGCTGGCTTTCACGGCCGTGGCAAACTCGCGGATCTTTTCTCGGCCGACGTCGTATACCTCTGCGGCAGGGTAGCTTCGGCCCTGCAGGTCCGGATTGATACTCATGCTCCAACCCTATCGGGCCTCGGGTGCAGCACGTTGCTTGGGTGAAGGCGTTACTTCTTGTAGCTCTTGCGGATCTTCTGGCCGCGAACCACCAGTCCTGCAACATGGAGCAGCAGGCCAACGCCGATGACGGGCAATGAAGCAATAGCCAAGCCTTGGTTACCGGAGGTGTTCCCCACAATGGACAGCACGAGCCCGACGGCGATGAGACCCATCGCGCTGAAAACCATCACTTTGTAGGACGTGGAGGCGGTGGCCCAAAATTGTTCTAGCACCGTCCAAGTCTACCGGCGCGCGTTGCGAGGCCTACTCTGCATCCCAAAACCCAGAAATACCCCGCAAAGAGGGCCTCACAACGCAAAGGGGGGCGATGAGGGGTTAGAACAAGGAGTCCTGCAGAGCCGGGATTTCCGTGGTGTGCCGGCCGAACTCGATCTTGCGGCCCTTCAAAGCACCCAGGTCTGCCACGAAGCTGCCCTCTACCTCGTTGCCCGCAGCGTCCGGGAGGCCCGCCAAGGCGATCGCCCCGGAGAGTGAGTGGATCCGCAAACCGTGCCAGCCGCCGTCGAACGTTGCCGGGTAGGGGTGGCGACGCGCTCCTTCGGCGCCAGCGCAGAGACGCTCCGCCAACGCTGGGCGTTCCCACTCTTCCTCCACAGCCGCGTAGCCGGACATCGCCAAACCACCCAGCAGCTCGCGCACCCGGCCGGCATGCTGACGGTTCAGCGCCAAAAGCTCGACGCCGGCACGCGGCTCCACGAGTCCTGCGGCCTTGGCAGCGGAACGGACCTGCTGGACGAGACCGAGCTCACGGGTCACCAAGTCCTCGAGAACACGAACAACGCGGCCGTCCTCGGCGTGCGCCACATAGGAGGCGTGCACAGCGCCCTGTTCGGCAAGCCTGTTCCATTTGCGGGGTGCGGAGGCCGTCCCCACTTTGGTGGCACCGTTCCCGAACGTGGCCACGTAAAGCCAGTGCGGTTGCATCAGGTAGGCGCGGAGACCGGTGGGAACGGACGTGCCACGGTGGAAATCGTGCATCAGCCGGGAGTCGTCCCGCGCAAAGCAGGCTCCGCATTGCTTCCCACGCTCGGCTGGAGAACCGCTGCGGCACGGGACATGCGTCCGGTCCCCCGGGCCGTGGACCTTCGTGTGGCCAAGGCACCACAAACCGGGGATAACGCGCAGGCCCAGGGTCGAACCCTGGGCCAACGAGACGTCACTGAACTGCGCGTCCAGCGTGAACATCCGCAACGAAGGGGACAAAGTGTCCCAAGCGACTCCGTGGATAAGCATGCTTACAGGGAAGGCTGGACTCCGAAGGCCACTGCGAGCTTCATGATCTTCTCAGCACGGCCCAGGCGCGGAAGGTCGGAACCATCCCGAATGACACGGCCGTTGGCCTCGAAGTCGTTCATGAAGTCCGTGGCCCAGGCGACGTCCGAAGGCGTGGGGCTGATGACCTCATTGATCACGGTGGTCTGGTCGATGGCCAGGCAGAGCTTGCCGGTCATGCCCATGGTCACGGTGATGCCCGTCTGCTCACGCAGGATGGGGTGGTTGGTTCCCACCGTGGGGCCGTCGATGGGGCCCGGCAGGTTACCTACGCGGCTGGCGACAACAAGCTTGGCGCGCGGATAAGCCATGGCCTCCGGGGTGGCTGCCATACCCGTGTCGCGGCGGAAATCGCCGGACCCGAAAGCAAGACGGAATGCACCCTGCGCACGCGCAATGTGATTGGCTTCCTCAATGCCGAGGGCAGACTCGACCAAGGCGATCACGGGAGTCTTGCCGTCCATGCGGTGGTAGGACTCTGTGACCTGGTCAGCCGACTCGGTCTTTGCGAGCATGACGCCGAGCAGGCCCGGGGTGCCGCGCAATCCAGCGAGGTCATCGGCCCAGAACGCGCTGGTGGCGTCGTTGATGCGGACCCACGCCTTGCCACCGGCGGTCAACCAGTTGATGACGTTCTCGCGGGCGATGTCCTTCTGGGAAGGGTCAACGGCGTCCTCGATGTCAAGGATGATCGCGTCTGCACGTGAACCCGCGGATTCGTCAAAAAGCTCCGTCTTCATGGCATTCACAAGGAGCCAGGAACGGGCGATGTCGGCGGGAATATTGCGGGTAGGCCGAACTGATTCGGCGGCGATGCTAGACGTCATGTATCTACCGTATCCGTCCGGCACCCCGCACAGCGAAGAATTCCGCCCCGTTGTGAGGATCAATACGAACTAAATCCCATATGACTGTGGGGTCCCGCAGTATGAACGCCCGACGGCGGTAGGCGCCAGTCATAGCCGACCCACCTGTCGTTGTTGTTCACAGGACTCAACGCAGCGTCTTTGTGTCCCAGGGTTGCCGGGAATGGCCCCGGATTTCGTTCCGTTTCGGGCTGTTTCGCAGCGTTTCCGGGCGTTACCACCGCACTTCCCAGCCGGCGTCGGGATGGGTTTACATCGTTCCCAAGCCGTTCAAGGCTCCCAAGCCCTTGCGTAAGCAGGCCACCCAACACATCACAACCCATCGAAAGTAGCTCCCATGAAACTGCACCTGCCCCTGCTAAGCGTCGCGGCCGCCGTCGTACTAGCGCTGACGGTGTCCGGTTGCGGCGGTGCAGCCGAAGCCGGGCAAGGCGCTCAAGCCGGCAACGAAATCACGGAACTCCGGTACCAGGGCTGGGCCAACCAGGTCACCTTCCCGGAATTGGCGGAAGACCTTGGATACCTGGGTGACGTCAAGCTGAAGTGGGTGGGAAACACCACCAGCGGCCCCCAGGACATCCAGTCAGCGGCCACAAACCAGACCGATTTTGGTGGCGCGTTCACCGGCGCCGTCACCAAACTCATCGAAGCCGGGGCGCCCGTGAAAGGCGTCATCAACTACTACGGCGCCGACGAGAAGAACTTCAGCGGCTACTACCTGAAAGCGGACAGCGCCATCAAGGAACCGCGGGACCTGATCGGCAAGAAGATCGCCGTCAACACCCTCGGCGCCCACCATGAAGCCGTCATCAACACCTACCTGACAAAGAACGGGCTCAGCCAGGACGAGGTCAAGCAAGTCCAACTGGTGCCACTCGCGCCGAATGACACCGAAGAAGCCATCCGCCGCGGCCAAGTGGACGCCGGAACATTGGGCGGCGTCCTGCAGGACCGGGCCATCGAGGCCGGCGGGTTGAGGTCGCTGTTCAACGACTACGAACTGTTCGGCACGTTCGCCGGCGGCCAGATTGTGCTCCGCAACGACTTCATCGAGAAGAACCCCAGCACCACCCGGACCTTCACCACCGCCATTGCAAAAGCAATCAAATGGGCCACTGAAACACCCCGCGAGGAGGTCATTGCGCGCTACACCAAGATCATCGAGGGCCGTGGCCGCAATGAGAGCACAGCAAACCTGAAGTTCTGGAAGAGCCCCGGCGTTCCGGAAAACGGTGTCATCAAGGATGAGGACTTCACCCGCTGGGAGGCTTGGCTGAACTCCTCTGGGATCGTCAAGGACAAGCTCACGCCTTCCAAGTACTACACGAACGAGTTCAACGAGCTCGCTGCAGAGAAGGGATAGCCATGACCGCCAAAATCAGCCTCCGGAACGTCACCAAGGAATTCACGGTACGGGCCACCAAAACCACAAGCGCCACCCGCCTCACCGCTATAGATTCCTTGAGCTTGGACGTCCGCGACGGCGAATTCCTCACCTTGGTGGGGCCCAGCGGCTCGGGCAAGACCACGCTCCTGGACCTCCTGGCCGGGCTCTCCACCCCGACTTCCGGTGAAGTCCTGGTGGATGGCAAAACCGTCACCGGGCCGGGCAAGGACCGCGCCGTGGTGTTCCAGCAGTATGCGTTGTTCCCCTGGCGTACGGCCTCGGCCAACGTCTCCATTGGGCTCGAAGGTGTGGGACCGGACGGCAAGAAGCTGAACCGCCGCGAACGCGCCGCGAAAGCCAGCGAATACCTGGCCCTCGTAGGCCTGGCGGGCTTCGAGGACCGCTACCCTCACGAACTCTCCGGCGGCATGAAGCAGCGTGTTGCCATCGCCCGAAGCCTGGCCTATGAGCCGGATGTGCTGCTGATGGACGAGCCGTTCGCGGCCTTGGACGCCCAGACCCGCGAGCAGCTTCAGGATGAGCTCCTCAGGATCTGGAAGGCCACCGGCAAGACCATTGTCTTCATCACGCACGGCATCGATGAAGCTGTGTACCTCGGCGAGCGCGTCGCGGTGCTGAGCGCCCGCCCGGGCCGGCTCAAGGAAATCGTGGACATCAACATCCCGGACCGTGACGGCGACGAGGACATCCGTTCCAACCAAGCCTTTGTGGAGCACCGCCACCAGGTGTGGACGCTCCTGCACGATGAAGTCCGCCGGGCGCAGGACGCCGGCCACCGCAAGATCCTGCCTGACGGCAGCGCGCCGGACGAACCGGCAACCATCACTGAAAGGAGCGCCGCCTGATGAGCACCACACTCGCTCAAGCCGAATCTGCCGCTGCAGGGTCCAAGTCGGGTACGGCGACTGACGCAAGTGCCGCCGTCGGGCCTTCCGATACTCAGGCGGCTTCCGACACTCGGGCAGCAACTGGAGAGCGGACGACGCCGGCCCCCGGCATAGTGCGACGCGTCGCCGGTGCCGTGGGGTCGGGTCTGTGGAAGTCCGCAGCTGTCCTGGCTTTCCTGGCGCTGTGGGAGCTTGGACCAACGTATTTGGCGAGCCCGTCCACCAGGGTGTTCCTTCCACCGCTGCATGAAGTGCTGTTAGCGTGGGGCAAGCTCTTCGAAGCCGGCAGCATCCAAGGCCATATCGCGGCCAGCCTCACCCGGTCCGTGACCGGCTTCGGCGCAGCGCTGGTGGCGGGTGTCTCCCTGGGCTTGCTCATCGCTTGGTACGGACGCCTGAACTCGGTCCTGAATCCGTTGCTGGAGCTTTTCCGCAACACAGCGGCGCTGGCCCTTCTGCCTGTTTTCACGCTGCTGCTGGGCATCGGCGAGGAGTCCAAGATCAGTATCGTGGCGTACGCGGCCTTCTTCCCGGTGCTCCTCAACACCATTGCCGGGGTGAAGACGGTGGACCCCCTGCTGATCAGGGCCGCCCGCTCCTTGGGGCTCAACAGCTTCAGGCTCTTCCAGAAGGTCATTCTCCCATCAGCCGTACCCACGATCTTCACGGGCATCCGCATGGCCGGCACCGCCTCCATCCTGGTGCTGATCGCCGCCGAAATGGTGGGAGCCAAGGCTGGGCTGGGGTACCTGATCGTGAATGCGCAGAGCAGCTTCCTCATCCCGGAAATGTATGCGGGCATCCTCACGGTGTCCTTGCTGGGGCTCGGCGTGAACTTCCTGCTGGTAGCCCTTGAAAAGCACTTCTCCCGCTGGCGGACCGCTGTTGGCGCCGCAGCTTCCTGACCCACCCCGTGGCACCCGCTGCGACCATCACAACAAGATCCATCACAACAAGTAAGGAACACGTCATGACCGTCATAACCGAAACCAAGCTCGAGTTCGCCAAACTCGGCTCCCGCATCGGCGCCGAAATCCGTGGCCTGGACATCAGCGGAGACCTGAGCGAAGAAACTGTTGCCCAGATCCGGGCTGCGCTGAACGAGCACAAGGCACTTGTTTTCCGCGAGGCCAACATCCTCACGGACGAAGCCCAGGTGAAGTTCGCTTCGCATTTTGGACCGCTGACCAAGGCGCACCCGACGGTCGCTTCCGTGGACGGCGAAGAGAATGTCCTGCCCGTGGACAGCGAGAACGGTTCGGCCAATAATTGGCACACGGACGTCACCTTCGTGATCAACCCGCCGCAGGCCTCCACGCTGCGCAGCATCGATCTCCCCGCCTACGGTGGCGAGACCCTGATCGCGTCCTCGGCCGGGGCTTACCAGGACCTCCCGGAAGAGTTGCGGAACTTCGCGAACACTCTGTGGGCCATCCACACCAACGACTACGACTACTCGGTGCCCAAGAACCTTGAGCACTCCAACGCGGAAGAACGACGCAAGGAATTCACCCGGCTGAAGTTCGAAACCGCCCACCCTGTGGTGAGGGTCCACCCGTTGACCGGCGAGCGCGGATTGTTCATTGGGGGCTTCGCGCAGCGGCTTCGGATTGTGGGCCTGTCCAACACTGAATCCAGGGACATCATCCGCCTGCTGCAGGCGTACGTGACGCGTCCTGAGAACGTGGTCAGGGTGAACTGGGAGCCCAACCAAGTGGTCCTGTTCGATAACCGCATCACCCAGCACTACGCACCGGACAACTACGACGGCCAGCCCCGCAAGCTCAACCGTGTGACTATTGCGGGAGACATTCCGGTGAGCATCGATGGCAAGCCCAGCCAGGCCTTGCAGGGTGACTCGAGCACGTACTCCGTGGTGGCTCCGATCAGCGACGCCTCGTAGTATGTGTGGCTGTTCGCACCCAACTGAGTCGCAGTTCAGGCCGTTCTGAGCGTTGGAAACGGCCTCAACTGCGACTCAGTTGGGTTAAAACCGGCGTTAGGGGATGTTGTTTCCCCGCGCTGCCACCCACAGTCCGTACCACTCGGCACGGGTCATGTCGGCAGCCACGGAGGCAGCACCGGCGCAGGCAGCAATTCGGGCAGGGTTGGTGGTTCCGACTACCGGCGAGATCCTGGCCGGGTGCTTCATGAGCCAGCCCAGCAGTACCGACTCCGGCGTGGTGTTCTTCTCCCCTGCCAATTTCTCAAGCATCTCCGCTGTAGCCGAATCGGCCGGCGAAAGCTCCGCGGACGGCGCACCTGTATAGCGTCCCTGGGCCAACGACCCGTAGGCCTGCAGTTCAATTCCCTTGGCCATGCAGTGCTCAAGAGTCCCATGCGGAAAGCTGTATTCCAGACTTTCCGCATGGTTGACCAGCACGGTACTCTCCAGCCAGCCCCGGCGGAGCAGGCTCATTTCCAGCTGGTTCGCCACGATGGGCGTCTCCAACTCGTCCTGCAGGAAAGCGATCTGAGCGCCGGACATGTTGGACACGCCCAACTGCCGCACCTTGCCTTCCGCCATGAGCTGTCCGACGGCGTCCGCCACCTCGCGCGGGTCCATCAACGGATCGGGCCGGTGCAGGAGGAGCACATCCACGTAGTCCGTTTGGAGCCGCTTCAGGCTTTCGTTGACCCGTTCAAAGATGGCGTCACGGCTGAGGTCGTAATGCGTCTCCAGTCCGCGCTCCCCCAGCCTGATCCCGCACTTGGTCTGCAGCTGGATCTTGTCGCGCAGACCCTGCGAACGGGCAAGGACCTCACCAAAGACGGCCTCGGACTTTCCGCTGCGATAGATATCCGCATGATCGAAAAGCTCAATGCCAATACCTTGCGCAGCTTCAATCACCGCAGCTGCCTGATCGATCTCCAAAGCCCCATAGGACGTGCCGTCCCAAGGGCCGCCGAGTCCCATGCAGCCATAAATCAGGCGTCCCCGCCCGTTCGCATTCGTCATAACTTCAGTATTCTGCCGCAGCGCCAGTAGTGTCCTCAGCGCTTACGCGTTGCTGACAATCCACGCGGTGGTGTCGGCGGGCAGCTTGCCATCCTCCAGCGGTGCGCTGGAAACCACTGCCTTTCCTTCCGGAAGCTCCACCGGCTTGCTGCCGAAGTTGGTCACCGCATGCCAGCCGCCGGGGCGGACGAAATGAAGCACGTCCTGGTTGCCGGTCTCCACCCATTCAAGCTCCTCATCGGTCTGGAGTTCGCTCCGCAGGCTCAGTGCCTTCCGGTAGAGCTCCAGGGTGGAACCTTCCACACCCTCCTGCTTCGACACCGCATAATCCTTGAACCACTCCGGCTGCGGAAGGTGTGCTTTGCCGGCACCGAAGCCGAAGGAAGGGCCTTCCGCGGTCCATGGCAGCGGTACACGGCAACCATCGCGGCCAATCTCGACGCCGGGGTTCCGGAAGAAGGACGGGTCCTGGCGTTCGGAATCAGGGATTTCCGAGACTTCACGCAGCCCGAGCTCTTCACCCTGGTAGAGGTAGGCAGAACCAGGAAGCGCAAGCAGCAAAAGCGTCGCGGCGCGCGCACGACGCAAGCCAAGTTCGACGTCGAGCTCTTCAGCCGGCGCGCCGGCCAGCAGCCAGCCCTTGCCGTCCTGGCCTTTGGGCTCGCCGCCGGTGATGTCCTGCGCCGCATTGGTTCCCTGCGCTACGGAGCCGCCCTTGGGCAGGCCGTACCGGGTGGCGTGGCGGACGACGTCGTGGTTGGAGAAGACCCACGTGGAGGAGGCTCCGGATTCTTTGGCCGCTACCAGGTTGTCCGTGATGATCTTCCGGAAGGATTCCGCGTCGTAGTCGGACTGCAGGAGGTCGAAGTTGAAGGCCTGGCCCAGACCTTCGGGGCTGGCGTAGCGGGAGCGGCGGGACTCGTGCACCCAAGCCTCGGCGACGGCGGTCCGCGGCGGTTTGTACTCATTGAAGAGTTTGCGCCACTCGGCGTAGACCTCGTGAACTTCGTCGCGGTCCCAGAACGGGTGGGAACCGTCGGTGAAGCCGTCCGTGCCATGGGCTTTGGCTTCCAAGTCAGCCTTCATGGGCAGCGGCTCGGAAAGATCCTTGGCCATGCCGTGGGCGACGTCGATGCGGAAACCGTCCACGCCGCGATCCGACCAGAAGCGCAGTGTCTTGAGGAAGTCCTCCCGGATCTCCGGGTTCTCCCAGTTGAAGTCCGGCTGCTCCTTGGCAAAGATGTGCAGGTACCACTGTCCGGGCGTGCCATCAGGCTCGGTAATCCGGTCCCAGATGGGTCCACCGAAGACGGAGTCCCAGTCCGACGGCGGCAACTCGCCGTTTTCGCCCCGCCCGTCGCGGAAGATGTAGCGGTCGCGTGCCGCGGAGCCCTTGGGTGAGGCCAGCGCTTCCTTGAACCACTCGTGGCGGTCGGAGGAGTGGTTGGGAACGATGTCCACCACTATCTTGATGCCTGCGGCGTGCATGGCGGCGGCCATCTCGTCAAAGTCCTCAAGGGTCCCCAGCTTAGGGTCCACGTTGCGGTAGTCGTCCACGTCGTAGCCGCCGTCCGCGAGCGCCGACGGGTAGAACGGACTCAGCCAGACGGCGTCGATCCCCAAGTCCTTCAGGTAGGGGACTTTGGCCGTGATGCCCTTGATGTCTCCCAGTCCGTCACCGTTCGCGTCGTAGAAGCTGCGCGGGTAGATCTGGTAAACGGCGGCTTGGCGCCACCAGTTCGGATCGGACATGCGGTCGGCTTCAGTGCGGTGTGCCTGAGTGGCGGAAGTACTCACGAAACTCCTTTGATTTAGAATCTAAATTTATCTTCTGGACCAGTATGAAACTCTGGTCCGGGAAGGTCAACAACTGCTAGCCCTTAACGGCGCCCTGTGTCACCCCGGCCATAACCCAACGCTGCGTAAACAGGTAGGCGATGATCGCCGGTGCCATGGCCATCAAGTAGGACGCGAAGGACACGTGGTAGTTGTTACTGAACTGCGTTTGGAAAAGGTTCTGCCGCACAGGAAGCGTCTGCAATGCCGGATCGGAAATAATCAGCGACGGCATCATGAAGTCATTCCATGCGTAGAGGAAAGCGAAGATCCCAACGGTTGCACTCATCGGCGCCAGCAGCGGAAAAATCAGCTTCCAGAAGGTCTGCCAGGTTGTTGCGCCATCTATCCTGGCGCTCTCTTCCAATTCCATCGGGATCGAACGCAGGAACGCGGTGAAGAGCAGCACGCTGAAGCTCAGCTGGAACATGGTGGCCAGCAGGATCACGCCGAACGGGTTGTCCAGGCCGAGGCGGCCGGTGAGCTGGATCTGCGGCAGCGCAACCACAGGGAAGGGGATGAACATGGCCCCCAAAAGGTAGAAGAACGAGTACCTGAACAGCCGCCGTTCCCAGTTCCGAACGATCGCGTAGGAGGCGAAGGCGGCCAGGATGATGGTGGCAAGGACGGTACCCGCCGTCACCAGCAACGACATCGCGGCCCCCACCGGGAAGTTCGTGAGGGTCCACGCTTGAACGAAGCCCTCCAGGCTAAATGGAGCGGGGAACGAGAAGGCATTGCCATCCACCGCCTGCCCCTGGGTCTTGAACGCCATGGAGACCGTGACGTACAGGGGAAGAAGCACAGTCACTGCACAAAGAACGAGGACGGTGGTTGCCGGCCAGTTGACGCGTTCCACTTTGGAGCTGGATTTTCTTGTCATCGATTCGTTGGTCATTACAGTGCGTTCCGTCCGCGAGTCAGCGAAAGCTGTACAAGAGAGATGAGGATGGCGACCACGAAGAAGATCGTCGCGTTGGCCATCTGATAGGCGTAGTCGCCGCCGTTGAAGCCGGAAATAACAGTCATCGCGATGCTCCGGGTAGAGGTTCCCGGGCCTCCGTTGGTCAGCCCGACGATGATGTCATAAGCGTTGAGGAAGCCCTTGAACCCGAGAATGATGTTGATGACCACGTAACCGGCCACCAGGGGAAGGGTGATCTTCAGAAGCTGCTGGAATTTGCTCGCTCCGTCGATTTCCGCAGCCTCATACACATCTCCGGGCACCGCAACCAGGCCCGCAATGTAAATGAGCAGAGCCCCAGGGACTGCCTGCCAGGCCGTGACCAGCACGATCGCAATCCACGCGAGGTCGGGATTGGCCAGCAAGCTACTTTCCAGCCATGGAATTCCTGCCGCAGCCCCGAGGGACGGCAAGGAGTTCGAAAACAGGAAGTTGAAGACGTAGGCGATGATGATGCCGGAAACCACCATGGGGATGACGAAGATGGTCCGAAGCGCTGTTTTCATCCGGATACGCGCGGTGAGCCCGACGGCAAGCAGGAAGGCGATCACGTTTACCGCGATCACTGTGACGATGGAGAATCCGAAAGTGAACAGGTAGCTCTGCAGGATCGCCGGGTCGCTGAAGATCGCGATGTAGTTGGTTAGGCCAATGAAATCCCAGTCACCGATTCCAATGGAGTTCGTGAAACTGAAGAAGATGCCCATGATGCCCGGAACCGTGATGGCCAGCGTGAACAGAATGAGGCTGGGAACCAGGAAAAGGTAGAAGATCGGTTCAACGCGCCGCCTGCTGCGTTGGGTTTGGGGCCGCTTTTGACGGCCCTGCTTTTGAAGGCCCTGCTTGGACGTGGTGGGGGTGGTGATGGTGGACATGTAGCTGACTCCCTATGGTCTGCACTACTGGCGGAACGGTCTGCACTACTGGCGGAACGCCAGGCGCGCCCAATCTGCGTCGAGGGTGCGGAGGGTGGATGCAGGGGGTGCGCCGAACACGATTGCCTGCGTGTAGTTCATGATCGGGATGGTGCGGGGAACGAGCACCGACGGGCCCTGATAAACCTTGCCGTTGTCGTAGTACTCCACCATTCCCTCAATCCGGGGGTCCGGGACGTTGGCAGTCTCCTTGGTGGGCGTGAAGCCCAGCTGCGATTTGTTGTAAGCATCAATCACCTCAGGCCGGTACAAATACTCGAGGAAGCCCCGTGCAGCATCCTTATGCTTGGAGGCCTCCGGAATCCAGGCCGCGAGGTCAACATTGACGCGGACGCGCAAATCCTCAGGGTCCTCAGTCATCGGCAGCGGAAAGGTTCCGAGCTTCAGGTCGGGGGCGGTCTTGGCGATCTCGCTGAAAGCCCAGGGACCTTGGAGATACATCGCAGCTTTGCCCTGTGAAAACGCGAGGTTGCCGTCGCCGTATGCCCGGCTAGCAGCATCCTTGTTCACGTAGCTTTTAGCCAGTGTCAACATTTTCTGGACGGGTTGGTCAAAGTCCTTCTGGAATGACACCGAAGACTCCGGCCCAACGTCCACCCCTTCAGCTTCAAGCTTCTTGAAGAAGTCAAGGGTGTCCACTTGGCCGCCTACAGAGTAGTCAAACCACCCTTGGGCGATGGTCCAGTCATCCTTCCACGTGGCATAGAACGGCGTTACTCCAGCGGCTTTCAGAGCTTCACAGGCTGCGATCAATTCGCTCCAGGTGGTGGGCACGGCAATGTTGTTGGCAGCGAAGATTTCCTTGTTGTAGATCACGGACGACGCCATGACCGAATACGGCAGGGCGCTGGTCCGGCCCGGGTACGAACCGTACTGCTCCATGAGTGGCTGGAGGTCCTCGCGAATGCGGGATGCTGCCTCCGTCCCTGACAAGTCGCTCAACGCTCCGCGCTGGACGAACCGGGACGTCTCCATGTTGTAGTTGGCAAGGGCGATGTCCGGCGGGTTGCCGCGAACGAAACTCGCGGACACGACGTCGACGCCGGAAGTGTCCAGTACCACCTCGGTTTCGTCCTGGGACGCGTTGTAGTCGGCAACAAGTTTGGTCATGAACCCGATGGCTTCCCGTTTGCTGAACGTGAAGCGGATCGTCTCTTTCTCCGAATTCCCTGCGTCTCCGGCGCAGCCGGAGAGTAGGCCGGCGAGCAGTGCCAAGCCCAGGCCTATTGCTGCAAAGCGTTTCCTGCGTGTCGGTTTCACAGACACTGTAGCCCTTTCGTCTTGCGGACCTCAGTGGCCGCATTTCCATCGTGCGGCGGACGATGCGCATCGCCACCCGAAGTTTAGATAGGAGGTAAATTTATGACCTATCGCTATCCATGGTGAGTGATTCCCGCCACAGGGTCAAGGGTTTGTCGAAATGCATTGTCATCTAAATTTATGTACTAAATTTAGAGAGACCGCTCTATCACTCCGATCGGACGGCTGAAAAGTGGGAGCTCCTAATGCAGACCGGGACCGCACCGTCAACGCAACTGGTACGCAGGGTCAATGCCAGCGCCATGCTCAAAGCCATGCGCGGCGCCGGCATCGTCACCGGCACCGAGCTGATGGCTGCCACCGGGCTTTCACGAGCCACCGTCATTTCGATCTGCGACGAACTCGTTCGGCTCGGCTGGCTCCAGGAATTGGAGAACCAGCGAGGAGCCGGTGATTACGTCAAAGGCAGGCCTGCCCGGCGCTTCGCTTTTGACGACAGTGCGGCCAGCGTGATCGGCATCGATATAGGTGCCAACAAGATCACAGCGATCGTGGCCGACATGGCCGGTACGCCCTTGTCCCAGGTCACCATGCCTTTCCGCGCCTACAACGTCCCGGCCAATGAACGCGCAGACGTGCTGGACAGAATCGCGGCAGAGGCCTTGGAGAAGGCGGGCGTATCCGCCGACTCTGTTTTAGCCGTGTCCGTTGGCGTGGCTGCCCCGGTCAGCCGGGCGGGCGAGGTCCTCAGGGCACAGGAATTCTGGAAATCGTTCGATGTCCGCAAGATCGTGTCCGAGCGCCACGGTTGGCACGTGCTCTTGGAAAACGACGCCAACCTTGCAGCCCTCGCAGAACGGTGGCAGGGAAGCGCACAAGGAGTCGACAACCTGGTAGTCATGCTGGCCGGTGACCGATTGGGGGCCGGCATCCTCGAATCCGGCCGATTGCTCCACGGGCAGGTTGGTGGTTTTGGCGAACTGGGATACCTGGACAACGTGGACGGGGTGGGCGACACCTACGGCATTGCCCACTACGCAACGCTATGGGGCAGGGAAGCCCTCGAATCCGGCGCGGAAACTGAACTGCGGGCACTGTGCGGCGGTGATCCTGAAGCCCTGACGGCAGAGATGGTTTTCAGGGCAGCAAAGGAAGGCGACCACGCAGCGCGTAAAGTCCTCGACCTTATGGCGCACCGCATGGCCCGGGTGATTGGCTCAATCAGTACGTTGGTCAATCCTGAGCTGGTGGTGATTGCCGGAGCCGTCGCGGCTTCTTCCCAGACCTTGATCCCAGCCATGGAAGAACAGGTGCCGGACTTCACCTTCACTCCCCCACGCTTGGCAACATCAACCTTGGGAGATGGCATTGTGTCCCTTGGTGCCATCCGCCACGCGTTGGACTACGTGGAAGAGAATGCACTGGACCTCTACCCGGCCTCACTGTCAACGCAAGTTGCTGCGGGCTGACCTGGTCCAACATCGGCCCTAGTCCGGCATTGACATGGTCCGCAGGTCCAGTTGTCGGAGGACCCTGTCAGCCACCTCCGGATCGGTGCCTGGCTCGTTGCGGGCTGCCACCACTTCCTGCCTGGCGGCATCGAGGGCGATGGTCTGCACGGCGATGGCCAGCTCCCGTCCACGCTTGCGCTTCTCAGCAACGGATTCGTTCTGCAACGTGCCATCCAAGAGCTCGGCATGGAGGCGGCGCATCTTTTCCTTGACCAAGGTCACCTTCTCGGCGGGGAGTTCCTTCATGAGGTCATGGTCTTTCAAAGCTGCCACGGCCGCCGACTGGGCACGCTTGGCAAGGACCTTGGCCGCGTCCTGCTCATGTGATCCGTCCTCCGTCGCGTCCAGGACGCGCATGAGCCACGGCAGAGTCAGGCCAGGGAGGACCAGAGTGGCCAGGAGCACCGCACAGGCAATCACCAGGATCTCGTGACGGGCCGGGAAGTCGCTGCCATCCGGCAAGGTCATGGGGAGGGCCAAAGCCAGCGCCAAGGTGGCCAGGCCACGCATGCCGCACCACGTCAGGATCAACACTTCCTTGGGCGACGTCGGTTGCAACAGGTTTCTGCGCTTACGTGCAGTGAGGGCGAGGAGGCCCAGCCAGAGGAAGCGCACTACGAACACCAGGACGCAGATCACCACGGCCATGCCGATCATCCCGAAAATGGCAGTACCTTCATCGCGGATGACGTGACGGATCTCCAGCCCCACCAGCCCAAAGGCCAGCCCGGTGGCCAGCAGCTCCACGACATCCCAAAAGGCGGTGCGGGTAATCCGCTCGGCAGCGTCCTGCGGCCGCGTATGACGCTGCAGTTCCAAGGCGGTGACGACGACGGCCACCACACCTGAGGCGTGCAGCTCTTCCGCGAGAATATACGCGGCAAAAGGAACCACCAAGGTCACAGCGCTTCGGGCAACCATGGAGGTGACCAGCTTGGTGATGAACTTGGTCAACCAGCCCATCGCGATGCCAAGCAGAACAGCCAGCGCAGCGCCAATGACGAACTGCGGAATTACTTCCGGGCCCACTTCCTTGCCCGACATTGTTGCTGCCACCGCTGCCTGGAAGATCACGATTGCCGCGGCGTCATTGAAGAGTCCTTCGCTCTGAAGGACCGTGATGAGCCGGCGCGGCATGTGCACTCGGCCCGCCACGGACTCCACGGCAACGGGGTCCGGCGGGGCCACCATGGCACCCAAGGCGATGGCAGCCGGGATGCCGATGCCCGGAATCATGAGCCACGCAGCGCCAGCCACCACTGCTGTGGACACGACCACGAGGGCCACAGCCATCAGCAGAAGTGTCCGCCAACGCACCCGGAAGACAGCCCAGGAACTCTTCTGCGCCGTTGCGAACAGCAAAGGCGGAAGGAAGATGGGCAGGATCAGTTCAGGCGAAATCTCAAACTCGGGGAAGCCCGGTATGAAGGTGAGGGCAACGGCCAGAAGCAGCATCAGGACGGGGTAGGGAAGCCGGAGCCTGTCCCCCAAGCCCACTGCCAGCACCGTTGCAAGCAGCAACCCGACAATGAGCGCCAACTGATCCATTCTCCTGCTTCCCCTGAAGTTGCACGGCACTTCCCCAGGCGAAGCCGAAAAAGTTCCCTACAAACATATCCCGGTGCACAGGCCCATCCCGGCGAATAGGCAGCGCTGCGTCAGTCCTCCGTCAAGGCGTCCACAACATCGTCGGTACCATCCTTGAACGTGATGGTCCGGTGGATGGTCCCCGGCAATTCCAGGACTGCCGCTGTCACCAAGGCAACGTTGGCCCTGGAGGTCTCCGTGCCATTGCCGGGGTTGGCTGGATCCGTTTCGATCAGACCCGTCGCAGGCTCGTTCGTCAAAGTTCCCGGGCCCAGGACGGTCCAGTCGAGGTCGGTGCTGCGCAGGTAGTCGTCTGCCGCCGCTTTGGCCTCGGCATAGGCGAAGAACGGGTGGTCTTCCGGGACGCCGTGATCTTTGGCGGCGCCGATGTAGGACACCATCACATACCGCTTGACGCCGGCCTCCCCCGCCGCGTCCATCGAGCGGATGGCTGCGTCACGGTCCACGGCGTAGGTCCTGGCAGGATTGCCTCCGCCGGCCCCGGCCGACCAGACCACGGCGTCGTGGCCCTTGAACGCCTGGGCGAGATCCGCCGTCGTCGAATTTTCCACGTCCAGCACCTCAGCAGTCGCTCCGGTCTCCGTGACATCTGCCACATGATCGGGATTTCGGATGATGGACGTGACGTCGTGACCTTCGCCACTAAGAATGCGGGACAGATGCAGGGCCACTTTCCCGTGGCCGCCAATGATTGCGATTCGGCTCATGAAACCATTCTGTCCCACGGAACAAAAAAAGACCCCGCAGGCGAATGCTGCGGGGTCTTGCTCTGTAGCGGTGGGGAGGCTCGATCTCCCGACCTCACGATTATGAGTCGTGCGCTCTAACCAACTGAGCTACACCGCCACGAATGAGAAAAACCTGTGTCAAGCCGGTCAAAACCGCCTTGACACAGGCCCTCATCCAGAGCCCCCCACCGGAATCGATCCGGTGACCTCGTTCTTACCAAGAACGCGCTCTACCACTGAGCTAGGGGGGCAACGAGTAAATACTCTACCGGACGTTTTCAGAAGCTACAAATCGGCGAAAAAACGCGGAAAAACGGCGCCGACACAATTTGCGAAGACGCATGTTTCCTGATCCGTATTGTGCACCGCCGGCAATCACCGTGGGCTCTTTAGGTGGACCGAATCAGGGCAGCCGGAGCACCTGCCCAGGGTAGATCTGATCCGGGTTAGGCACCGTATCTGCGTTGGTGGCGATGAGGGCACCAAGGTCCACGCCGTACTGCGCGGCGATTCCACTCATGGTGTCCCCCTGCTCCACCACAACCTCCGTGACCCGCGGCGCCACCGCTCCCGGCCGACCGGTCCCTGCCGCGGCCTCAGAGGCGGCCTCCTGCGCCTGCGGCTGGACTTCCGGGGCCTCGGGTTCCAAGCCCTCCTGCTCGGCCTCCTGAGCTGCGGCAGCGTCCGCAGCCGCCTGCTGCCGGGCTGCCTGCGCGGCAGCAGCCTCCGAAGCGGCCTTGTCCGCAGTGGAAACCTCGACGGCGGCACCATCCTCCGCTGCCTGGCTCGCAGCACTCTGGTCTACCGGAGCTGCCTCACTTCTTTCACCAGCGTCCTTGCCGCCGAAGCCCAGGTTCTTCTTCACGTTGTCCAGCAATCCCATGAGGTGATAGTACGGCGGCGCAGTGGCCGACGTCACCCCGGTTCTGCTCGAAATACCCGTGTGGGTTCCACAACGTCGCAAGGGGTCGTTCGTGAACCCCACTAAAGTGGTCTCTGGGAGGACCCATCTCGCGGAGGGTTGTGTAGCGTTTAGCGCACCTTCAGCGGGCAGTTTCGGAGCGGGGCATATGGGAATCCGGGACTGCCCGAGCGGTGGAGATTCCGATAAACGCGGCTTAGGGTGGTGCGCTGACTGGAGGTGTAACCAAGGAAACTCGGTCCGCCAGATTGCCGAACACTTGTGTTCTGCGTCACGATTCAACTGTGACCGCCACTACATGGTATGAAAAACATTCGGAAGACACTTCTGCTTGCCTTCGCTACTTTTACGATAGTGGCCGCAACAGTCTCTGCGCCCGCCCAAGCGGCGCCACCGCCGCCAGGCTACCCATCCAACGAAGTTATGGGCTATGGCCAGGGAAGCGCCGCAAATTACCCAATCCGACGAGGCTTCTACGATTCCGATGCCGACCAAGGTTTCGGCTTTGACAAAGCATGGTGGAAGCACGGCATCTATAGCGTCGGCGCGATCTCATGGGCCATGGGTGGAACAGAACGCTGGTGGGAAGGAACTGACTTCCTCACGCGCGTTTACGCCAACAAGATCACATGCGATTCGTTTGGTTGCCAAGTTGACGCCTCGCAACCTGTCAAGACGGTGACCGGAACGCAGTCCGTCACTACCTACTATGGTCAACCCGTATATGGACAGCTCGGCCTTAAGACCATTTACTGCGAGGGATACATCGTCTGTCCCTGGTGGGTCACTGGAGCCATGGACGGAACTCTTAGTCGCAGCACAGCCGGTACCGAGTCTGCTGATAAGAAGGTCCAGCCAACAAGCCCCGGCTCCCTTTACATCAGCTTTGAGCCGCTTGCAGTAGGTTCAACGGTCGACCGGTCCGATCTCGATAAGCAGCAGAAGAAGATCAAGCAAGCCGACTTGTCGGCTACCAAATAGACCCGATCAACCCGGAGGAGGAACCAGTGGACGACGGGATGAAACTCGACGTGTGGATGAAAGCATTTACAGACGGGTTCTCCGATACTTCTTCTCGGTCCCTCGGTACCATACGCTACCGGGCTGTAAGACCACTTGCCCCCGATGTGCTTGTTCTAGTTTACGAAGACTGGGAGAAGCACCTCAGCGCGAGAGCTTACCGCGTGGCCGACCTCAACGAGTTCCATGGGCTTCCTCGCGAAGTAGTCCGAAGCATTGTAGTTAGTGAGCTCATCGAACCAACGGCCCACGGAAGAACAGTGGATACGGAACGGTTAAAGGGCCTTAATGCCGAGTTTCCTGGCTTGGAATGGATCGGTGAAATACCAACCTAGAATCTGACGGCTCTGCCGGATTCACAAGGCAAGAGGGGGTGGGCGGCGAAACTCTGGCCGCCCGCCCTTTCCGATTCTGGGATATGTCTCTTCAAAGGTTCTAAGGGGTCAAAGGATGCGGTGACTAAGCTCCGGGTTCTCCTTTGGTCCCGGAGGATTAAGTGTAGTGCCTGGCCGATCGGCTGAAACTGCGCCGCTAGCGGATCCCCTACGGGACAGCCTCCGTCCCGGAAGTAGCCCCGGAGCAAGGGGTTAAACGCGTGAGGGGGCCGGCTCGAAAGCCGACCCCCTCACGGGAATTACTCAGTGGTGATCACCAAGAAAGTGTTTACCACTTGCCCTTGCGGTTGAAATCGCGGTGTCCGCCTTCGCCGCCACTGCGGGGCTTGCGTGCGCCGTCACCATGACCGCCGAAGCGGGAACCGCTTGCCTGTCCGCGGTCGCGGTCGCCGAAGCTGCCTGCGGTGCGCTCGGAGCGGTCGCTGTAGGAGCGGCCACCACGGTCAGCGGAGGTACGCTCGCCGTCGGACTTGCGGAAGTCCTTCTTGAAGCCACCGGCACCCTTGAAGTTTCCGCCGCCACGGTTTTCGCGGTCGCCATAGCCACCACGTCCGCCAGAGCCGCCACCCTGGTAGCTGCCACGGTCGCCGCTGGGCCGGCGGCCGTTATCCAGCTCGAGGTTGATCAGTTCGCCACCGATGCGGGTGCGGGACAGTGCGCGCAGCTGCTCGGGGCTCAGGTCTGCCGGGAGCTCCACCAGGGAGTGGTCCGAGCGGATGTCGATGCCGCCGATTTGCGCGGACGAGATACCGCCTTCATTGGCAATGGCACCAACGATGGAGCCCGGCATGACGCGCTGGCGGCGTCCCACGGAGATCCGGTAGGTGGCGTTGCCCTCGGTAAGTGCACGGGTCGGACCACGGGAACCGAAGCCGTCCTTGGAGCGCTCGCGCTTCTGGTACTCAGGAGCGGCAGGCAGTTCCTTGACCAGCAGCGGCTGTCCACCCTGGGCCATGACGGCCAGGGCTGCAGCGATTTCCGACGCCGGAACGTTGTGCTCTTCCTCGTAGGAGGAGATGAGGTCGCGGAACGCTGCAACATCCTCGGACTCGAGGGTCTCGGTGATGCGCTCGGCGAACTTGCCCAGGCGAAGAGTGTTGACGGTCTCGGCGGTAGGCAGGTGCATCTGCTCCACCGGCTGACGCGTGGCCTTTTCGATGGAACGCAGCAGGTACTTTTCACGCGGCGTCATGAACAGGATGGCATCGCCGGAACGGCCTGCACGGCCCGTACGGCCAATGCGGTGCACGTAGGACTCAGTGTCGTGGGGGATGTCGTAGTTGATCACATGGCTGATGCGCTCAACGTCAAGGCCACGGGCCGCGACGTCGGTAGCAACCAGGATGTCGATGCGGCCTTCCTTCAGCGCGTCCACAGTGCGTTCGCGCTGCTGCTGCGGGATGTCGCCGTTGATGGCGGCAGCCTGGAAACCGCGGGCCTTGAGCTTGTCTGCCAGGTCCTCGGTAGCCATCTTGGTGCGCACGAAGGCGATAACGCCGTCGAATTCTTCCACCTCAAGGATGCGGGTCAGGGCGTCCAGCTTGTGCGGGCCCATGACCTGAAGGTAGCGCTGCTTGGTGTTGGCACCGGTGGTGGTCTTGGACTTCACCGAGATCTCGGCCGGGTTGTTCAGGTACTGCTTGGACATGCGGCGGATCTGGCCCGGCATGGTGGCAGAGAACAACGCAACCTGGCGGGTTTCCGGAGTCTGCTGGAAAATCTGCTCCACGTCATCGGCAAAGCCCATGCGCAGCATTTCGTCAGCTTCGTCCAGTACCAGGTACTGGAGTTCGGAGAGGTCCAGGGAGCCCTTCGCGATGTGATCGATCACGCGGCCGGGGGTACCGACAACAACCTGTGCACCGCGGCGCAGGCCTGCGAGCTGGGGGCCGTAAGCCGAGCCACCGTAGACCGGGAGCACGGTGAAATCATCAATGTGCTTGGCGTAGGAAGTGAAGGCCTCCGCAACCTGCAGAGCCAGTTCACGCGTCGGAGCCAGGACCAGGGCCTGGGTCTTGCGGGACGGGCCGTTGAGGTCATGAAGTTCGGCCAGACGGGACAGGGCAGGTACAGCGAAAGCTGCGGTCTTGCCGGTACCGGTCTGGGCGAGGCCAACGACGTCGCGACCTTCAAGAAGCAGCGGGATGGTGGCTGCCTGGATGGGAGACGGCTTTTCGTAGCCAACATCCTGCAGGGCGGCCAGAACGCGTCCGTCAATACCAAGATCGACGAACTTGACGCCTTCTTCTTCCTCTTCTTCTACCTTGGGGGCAGGAGCTTCGGTGAAGGCGGGGGCTGCAGTCTCAGCTGCAACGGTCTCGACGGGGGCAGCGGCAGTAGCCGGTGCTTCAGCTTCGGCGGGTGCGGAGGTCTCTGCTGCTTCAGCGGACTCAGCCGTGGTGGCGTCGAAGTTTTCGTTGAGATTTTCGGTCATAGGGGGAAATTCCTCATCCATAGGGCAGTCGGCGCGGCCCGGTTGGGCTGGCCGCATTACTCGTCGCGAGAAACAGGAAAAGGTGCCCTGCTTTCGCAAGAAGTCCGGCGCTATCGCAATCCCATGGCAGGACTTCCCGCTGCATCTCTTGGCTGCTATCCCAGCAGTCTGTACAGCGTTTTCTTTAGCCGGCTCTCCCTATGAAAATGCCCGCACACATTTGCGGGCCCCAACACTTACCAGTCCTGCCTCAAGAATTGGGCAGGATAAAGGGATTTCCGGAGTGGGGGATATTTCAAGTGTAGGGCACGGAGGCCCATCACCGCGAGTTGAGAGTCCTTGAAGACAGGGTGAGCTTGTTCACACTGGCTTGCAAGACCCCCAACGGGGTTCTAGAACCCGCTTCTCCGCAGTACCTTTTCGAAGACCGGGTGGTAGTCCTCCTGCAAACGAATCTCCCCATCGGCGTCCGCATCCAGGAGGATCTGCACCAGCTCAGGGGTGGGCTCGCTGAACCATTGCCCCACAGTAATGCCGTGTTTGGGGACGAAGGTGCGGCGGATATGGTCCCCTGCGGAAATGGTGCCCGTCTTGATCACCCGGAGGTACGTTCCAACCCGACCGGCCTGCGTGAAACGCTTCACCCATTGGGGTTCGCCGATCACCCGTTGGAAGGTGGCGCACGGTACTCGCGGGGACGTGACTTCCAGCTCCACATCCAGGCCAATCTTCCAGCGCTCGCCGATGACCGCGCCGGTGGTTTCGATTCCGGCCACACGAAGGTTCTCTCCGAACACGCCGGCAGGCAACTCCCGGTCCAACTCACCTGACCAGTAGTCCGCATCTGCCTGCGAATACGCGTACAGGGCTTGGTCTTCCCCGCCGTGATCCACCCGGTTTGCCTGCACATCCCCGTGGAGCCCAAGTTTATGAACCTTGATTTGCCCCTCTACCGGACGTTTGTCCAGGCCCGTGACCCCCACACTCCCCTCGGGGTCGGGCAGCAGCTGGTGGACACGGCAGACGGCAAGGAGGGATGCGGTGTTCATGGTCACCAGTGTACGGACGGGCAGCTCCAAGCTTAAGGATCGAATCGGTAGCCCATACCGGCTTCCGTATGCAGGTGCCGGGGCTCGGCAGGATCCCGCTCCAGCTTTCGCCGTAGCTGGGCTATATATACGCGCAGGTACTGTGTTTCCTTCGCGTACGCCTGCCCCCAGACCTGGGTGAGGATCTGCTGCTGGCTCACGAGCTTCCCCTTATTGCGGACCAGCAGCTCCAGAATGTTCCATTCCGTGGGCGTCAGGCGCACTTCCGAGCCATCCTTGAGAATCTTCTTGCCTGCCAGGTCAACCATGAAGTCCGTGGTGGCCAGCGTTGGTTCCTCGTGTTCGGTCACAACCCGGCGCGAAGCGACCCTAAGCCGCGCCAGCAGTTCATCCAAACCGAAAGGCTTGGTCACGTAGTCGTCCGCACCGGCGTCGAGCGCTTCAACTTTGTCCTCCGATGCGTGCCGGGCGGACAGCACGATGATGGGCATATTGCTCCAG
The DNA here is from genome assembly GCA_031179305.1 of Paenarthrobacter sp. Taxonomy (GTDB): domain Bacteria; phylum Actinomycetota; class Actinomycetes; order Actinomycetales; family Micrococcaceae; genus Arthrobacter. The sequence goes on from JAPSHX010000018.1 coordinate 52,298, forward strand.
CTGCGGATACGTCGGATAACCTCCACCCCGTCCTTGTCCGGCAGGCCAAGGTCCAGCACCACGATTTTCACGGGCTGCTTGGCAGCGGCCCGCAGGGCGTCGGCGCCAGTGCCCACCGTCAGTGCCTGGTAGCCATGGGCCTGAAGTGTGATCTGCATGGCCCTGGCGATACGGGCTTCGTCCTCCACGATCAGCACCAGCGTCATTGCGGGTCCCCTGTCCACAGCGGCAAGGTGACCACCATGGTCAGGCCGCCGCCCGGCGTCGGCTCCGCTGCGAGCCTGCCACCCATTGCCTCGCTGAAACCCTTCGCGACGGCCAGTCCCAAGCCGATCCCGCCACCAGCGCTGGTTCCGCCTTCCATCGCAGGCGACGGCGAATCGCCAAAGCGCTGGAACGGCTGGAAAATATCCACCACTTCCTTCTGCCCGACGCCCCTGCCGTAATCGATGATCCTCAATTCGCCTGCGGGCCGCTCCCCCAAAGTGATGCCGGCACCCGTACGGGCGGTCAGGACCACGTCGGAGTCGGGCGCGTACTTCATGGCATTCTCCACGATGTTGGCCACCACCCGCTCGAGCATTCCGGTATCGGCCTGCACGGGGGGAAGGTTGGGCGGGAGTTCATTACGCAACCGCGCTGGGGGGATTCCCCTTAGCGCCTGCGGCAGCACCTCAGCCCACACAATTCCGGTCAACAGGGGGTTGACCGCGTCCGCCGTGATGCGGGACATGTCCAGGAGGTTGTCCACCAAATGGTCCAATCGGTCCGCATACTCCTCGATGGTCTCCAGCAACTCGCGTTCAACATCCGGCGGAAAATGCACATCCTCCTGGCGCAGACTGCTGACAGCGAGCTTGATCCCGGCCAAGGGAGTCCGAAGGTCATGCGACACAGCGCGGAGGATGGACGTCCGCATCTTGTTGCCCTCGGCCAACCGCGCATTATCCCGCCGACTCTTCACCAGCTGCTGCCTCTCCCGGACAGCCACCACGAAAGCCCCGAACGCAGCCAACATCCGTTGGTGTTCCGCCGACAACGGCCCGCCCCGCAGCAGCAGGGTGTAGTGGGGATCGACGACGGCGGCATGGTCGGCGGCGGCATGGGTCAACGGCGGATTCGGGCCGGCACTGGCCAGGACACGCAACCCGCGTTGGGCCCCGGCCGAAGCCATGCTCGGGGCTCCGGGCGCTTTGCCTGACGAGCCCAGCAGCGTTACCGCCTCCATGCCCAGGTTGCTGCGCACTTTTTCCAGAAACGATTCCAAGCTCCCATCCGAGCTAAGGATTCGCAGGGCCAGCTCACTAAGGGCCGTAGCCTCGGCCCCGGAGCGAGCCGCCTCCTGCGCGCGGCGGCTTGCGAGGCCCACGGCGAGCGCCACCCCACAGGCCACCCCAAGGAAAACCACCAAGGTGAACAACGTGGTGGGATCGGCAATGGACAGCGAACCCACAGGGTCCGCGGAGAAGTAATTAAGGAGGACACTGCCCAACACTGCGGCGACCACCGCGGGCCACAAACCACCGATGGCCGCCACCGCAACAGCTACTGCCAGTTGCAACAGCATGATCATGGCAAAGTTGCGGAAACCGAGGACAGTAACCATGAGTTCAATACCGGGCGGCATCAGGACAGCCAACACCAGGCCAGTGATGACCCGGGCGGAGCCAATGCCGCGAACCGGCGGAAGCCGCAGCAGCACGCCGTCGTCGACGTTGCTACGTGCTTCAGGTCCCGCCATGGCTACATCCTTACATGGTTCCGCAGGTGGGGACTTCTTCCCATTTACGGCTGTCACCCGTGCCTGCACCGCGCACAGGGACTAGGCTTGCTCTGAGCATTCTGGTCCGGCGTGGCGCCGGACACTTCAACGGTCTATCCAGGGGGATACACATGGGCCCGAAAGACAGCCCTGACGCAGCCGGCAACAACGGCAGCGGCAGGGACAACAACGGCGACTTCGGAGCGGGCAATAACCAGCCCAAGCCTCCTCCATGGCAGGTACCCAAACCCGAACTTCATCCTGAGCTGTTCACGCCCGTGCAAAACGACCCGGCGCCAGGCGGCGCCACCAACGGGAGCACAGGCAAGAGGAAGAAAACTCCCGCCGGGGCACCGCAGGGCGGTGCATTCCCGGCCGGGACGCCCCAGCCCGGCCAGCCCCTCCCCGTGGTTGACCCCTTCGCCAAGGAACGCGAGCGCGGTGAGGCCGAGGCGGCAAAGAAGAAAAAGCGCTCGCAGCGTCGCACCGTCGTGGTGGGTCTGGGTGTGACTGCCCTCTTGGCCGGCACCATCACCGCAATCGTGGCCAGCAACGAGAAGGAAGCCGACTACGCGCAGGTCTGTTTCAATGAGGAAACCGGCGAGCGCGTTGACGACAACCAGTGCGACAACAGCAGTTCGGCGGGCCGAAGTTCTGCGATCTACGCCTGGTACTTCTACTCCCGCGGGGCCAGTGTGCCCGCCGTGGGCCAGAACCGCAGCTCCTACCCGAGCTATACCAAGAACGTGCCTACGGACGCCAAGACTTCCAAGGGTTACAGCACCAAGGGCGGCACGGTCAGCCGCGGCGGTTTCGGCAGCAGCTCCAAAAGCGGCGGAAGCTCGGGAGGCTAGGCGTGCGTCGACTGCCCTCCAAGCCCAGACCGGACTGGAAGCAAAAGATCGAAGAACAGGGCCTGGTATTTTCCACTACCACCATGCCCGATGGCCGGAAAATCGAATACTGGAACGAATCGGCCTACTACGAGTTCACCGAAGACGAAGTGGAAACCCTCGAGAAGACCGCCGAGGACATGCACATCATGTGCTTGGAGGCCGCGAAGTACCTCGCCACCGGGGCCATGGGCGATATAGGCATCGGGCAGCAGGCGTTGGAACTCGCCGGCGAATCACTGCTGGCCGCGGACATGGACATTTACGGCCGCTTCGACTTCATCTATGACGGCAAGGGTGGTCCGGCCAAGATGCTGGAGTACAACGCCGATACCCCCACCGGACTGATCGAAGCCTCCGTGGCCCAGTGGTTCTGGCTGCAGGACGTTTTCCCCGAGAAGGACCAGTGGAACGGAATCCATGAGGCCCTGATCCGTCAGTGGAAGAAGCTGCAATTCCGTACCGGCATGAGCACTCTGCACGTTGCCCACTCGGAGGCGGAGGAATCCGGCGAGGACTGGATGACTGCGGCCTACATGCGCGATGTCGCAAGCCAAGGCGGGTGGACCACCATTGGCATCAACATGTCCGATATCGGCTGGGATCCCAACCTGAACCGGTTCGTGGACCTGGACAACTTCATGATCAGCACCATGTTCAAGCTGTACCCGTGGGAACTGATGATGAAGGAGCCGTTCGGACACCGCCTCCTCCAGCGCGCCCACAACCCCCGCTGGGTTGAGCCGGCCTGGAAGATGCTGCTGTCCAACAAAGCCTTGCTCGCTGCGCTATGGCATCTCTACCCCGACCACGAAAACCTGCTTCCCGCCTACCTCGGCGATCCAGGTCCCCTCAAGGAATGGGTGGCCAAGCCGCTGCATGGACGTGAAGGCGACAACATCCGCATCCACGCCCCGGGCATCGAGATCCAGCAGCCCGGTGGTTACGGGCGCGAAGGCTGGTGCTTCCAGCAGTACCATTCCCTCCCCGACTTCGACGGGAACCACCCGGTGCTGGGTCTCTGGGTAGTGGATGGCGAATCCGTGGGCTGCGGCATCCGTGAATCCGACGGCCCCATCACGGACTACTTCTGCCGCTTTGTCCCCAACACCATCGACGCCCCGGCGCCCATTGCGCCCCCTGCTACTTCCTACGGAGCTGCACTATGAGCACTGAAACTTCGACGCCGGGTGGCGGCCCAGCGGGCGGCGACCGTACCGCCGTCGTACCTTCCAAAGGCCTCCACGCGGGGATCCTGGACCTGGGCGACTCCGTCATGCTGGGTCTTGCGTCCACCGCGCCCGTCTACTCGCTGGCGGCCACGCTGGGCCTCATTGTGGCGGTCAACGGCAACTACACTCCCCTGATCCTGATCCTCGGCTTCATCCCTGTGCTGTTCATTGCTTACGCGTTCCGTGAGCTGAACAGCGCCATGCCCGACTGCGGCACTACGTTCTTCTGGGCCCGGAAAGCCTTCGGGCCGTGGGCCGGTTGGCTGGGCGGCTGGGGTGTGGCCCTCGCGGGAGTGGTGGTGCTGGCCAACCTGGCGCAAATCGCGGGCAAGTACCTGTGGCTGTTGATCGGCGACGGTTCCTTGGCCGACAACACCTGGCTCGTGACCGCTACCGGCGTGCTGTTCATCGTGTTCATGACGTACGTGAACCATCGCGGAATCCGGCTGGGCGAGCACGTTCAGCGCACCCTGACCTACATCCAGTACATCTCGCTGGGCATCTTTGCGGTCGCCATTATTTTCCGCATAGCAGGTGGAGCGCCTGAGGGGCAGGCCTTCGATTTCGAGTGGTTCAACCCTGCCGGCGCTTTTGCCGACCCCGGTGCGGTGGTCCACGGCGTCCTGCTTGCCCTGTTCATTTATTGGGGCTGGGACACGTGCCTGGCGCTGAACGAGGAGACTGATAACCCGGCCAAGACCCCCGGCCGTGGCGCCGTGATCTCGGCCTCTGTCCTGGTGGCGATCTACGTTTCCGTGGCCCTCCTGGTGATGATGTACGCCACGATCGGTACCGACGGTATCGGGCTGGGCAATGAAGCAAACCAGGACGACGTCTTCCTTGCCATGAAGGACGTTGTGTTGGGCCCTTGGGGCTGGCTGATCATCGTGGCTGTGCTGGCATCCGTTCTGTCCTCCACACAGACCACCATCCTCCCGACTGCCCGCGGAACCCTGTCCATGGGCGTCCACGGTGCGCTGCCGCCCAGATTCGGCAAGGTCCACGAGCGCTTCATGACGCCGGGCTTCTCCACTCAGGTGATGGGTGCGGTGGCCGTGGTTTATTACGTGGCCATGAGCTTCCTCAGCGAAAACCTGCTCTCGGACTCCATCAGCGCCATCAGCCTGTTCATCGCGTTCTACTACGCACTGACCGGCTTCTCCTGTGTGTGGTTCTTCCGCTCCACGCTCCGGGACTCGGCGCGGAACCTGTGGTTCCGAGGCATCCTGCCGTTCCTCGGTGCGCTGTCCCTCACCGTGGCGTTCTTCATCTCCGCAGTCCAGATGTGGGATCCGGCGTATGGCGACACGCAGATCTTTGGCATCGGCGGGGCCTTCGTCAGCGGCGTGCTGCTGCTGGCTCTGGGCGTGGTTTTAGCCGTGGTGTGCCGCTTCGCACCCTCCACCCGTGGCTACTTCACGGGAGAGCGCGCAGAGGTTGGGGCGGTCCGCGGCGAGTAGGCTGCCGTGCCTGCCGGTGGGTTAGCCACCTAGGATGCTGGAATGAGCGATTCAACGACGAACACCTCCGACGTCCTTGCCCTCGATTCCCTGCTGACTGCGGACGAGCTGGCCCTCCGCGACCGGGTTCGCGACTACACGGCGCAACGGATCCGTCCGAACATCGCGCGCTGGTATGAGGACGCTCATTTCCCACCCGAGCTCGCCCCGGAGTTGGGCGAGCTCGGTGTCCTTGGCATGCATTTGGAGGGTTACGGCTGTCCCGGGCGGACCGCCGTCGAATATGGCCTTGCCGCAATGGAACTGGAGGCTGGCGATTCGGGGATCCGCACCTTCGTCTCGGTGCAGGGCTCCTTGGCCATGACGGCGATCCATAAGTGGGGCTCGGAGGCGCAGAAAGAGCAGTGGCTGCCGCGGATGGCTGCCGGCGAGCTGATCGGTTGCTTCGCACTGACGGAGCCCACGGCGGGGTCGGACCCGTCCTCCATGACAACATTTGCCCGTGAAACCCCCGATGGCTGGGTCTTGGACGGGGCCAAACGCTGGATCGGACTCGCGTCGATTGCGGACGTCATGGTGGTGTGGGCGAACACCGAGGACGGAATCCACGGGTTCCTTGTTCCCGCCGGAACCCCCGGCGTGACCGCGACACCCATCGAGCCGAAACTCTCCATGCGCGCTTCGGTTCAGTGCGATGTAAAGTTCGACGGCGTGAGGCTGGGGACCGAGGCCATCCTCCCGGGTGCCCTTGGACTCCGAGGACCGTTCTCCTGCTTGAACGAGGCGCGCTACGGTATCGCGTGGGGTGCCATGGGAGCTGCGCGCGACTCGTACGAAGCTGCACTTTCCTACGCGAGTGAACGTTTGCAGTTCGGACGGCCCTTGGCTGGTTACCAGCTGACCCAGGAGAAGCTGGTGAACATGCTGGTGGAGATCCAGAAGGGCACCATGTTGGCCCTTCACCTGGGCCGTTTGAAGGACGCCGGCCACCTTCAGCCCCAACAGATTTCCATGGGCAAACTGAACAACGTCCGCGAAGCCATCAAAATCGCCCGCGAGGCCCGCACCATCCTTGGCGGTAACGGCGTCACACTTGACTACTCACCGCTCCGACACGCCAACAACCTTGAGTCGGTCCGGACCTACGAGGGCACGGATGAGGTTCACACCCTGATCCTGGGGCAGCACATCACGGGCATCGGAGCTTTCCGCGGCTAGCCCCCCAAGTAGGTCGCAGATCAGGTCGTTTTCAGGTCTGAGAACGACCTGAACTGCGACTCAGTTGGGTGAGGGGTCGGGTTAGGGGTCGGGTGAGGGTTCGGGGAGCACCACCAGATCAAAGTAGCCGCGCAAGCCCTTGACCACGTCCACTTCGTCGGGGGCCAGCAGCCATTGCGTCTGAAGCCCGTCCCACAGGGCAACCAGGGACATGGCAGCTACGTCAGGATCGACGTCGGAGCGGAGCCTGCCTTGGGCAGCCAGCTCGGCAAACCGCCGCGCATAGCTTTTGCGGAGACGTTCGAAACGTTCGGTGAAGTAGACCCGCCCGGGGTGCGAATCGGTGACGGACTCCGCGCACAAAACGGTGTACAACTCAACCACGCCAGGGATGTTCTCGTTGAAGAGCGCCGTACGGATCACCGAGTCAACCAAGCCCTCTTCCATGTCGTCCGGGAAGGCGTCACCGGTGATTTCGTCGCGGCGCTCCAGGACTGCCATCAGGAGATCGCGCTTGGACGGGAAATAGTGCAGCAGGCTGGTTTGGCTCAGGCCTACTTTGTCGGCAACATCCTGGAGGGATCCACCACGATAACCGTGGGCAGCAAACACCTCATGGGCAGCATCGAGGATGGTCCGGCGCCGTTCTTCGGATTTCGCGTAGGGGCCCCGCCGCGCTGCGCGACCCACGTCCTTTGTGGTCATGGCTAGCCAGTGTACATGCGTGTTGAGGGTCCAAAATGAAATTCGAGTAACTACTCGAATTTTCTGTTACCGTGGTCACACTTGTCGCGGCAGGATCCACGAATCCAAGCCCGCGTCATCGTCAACCTGACACGAAGAGGTGAAGGCTCATGACCCGATTCACGCGAAGACAACTCCTGGGCGCAGGCCTGGGCACAGCAGCCATGGGCCTGCTGACCGGGTGCGCTACCCCAGGAACACAGTCCGTCAACGCTGCCCCAACCATCCCCGCGGCCGGCGAGCCCGTGCGACTGACCTACTGGGCCTGGCTCAAGGACTTCCAGAAAGTCGCCGACGTCTGGAACGCAGCCAATCCGCACATCCAGGTGGACGTGGTGTGGATCCCGGGCGGCAACAACGGCGGATATCAGAAGATTTACTCGGCCTTGGCAGCGGGAGGCGGACCGGACTTGGCCCAGGTGGAGTTCCGTTCCATCCCGGAGTTCATGCTGGTCAACGGCCTGGTTGATGTGTCCCGCTATGGCGCCAATGACCACGCCCACTTGTACGACCCCACACTGTGGAAGCAAGTCAGCTACACAGGGGGCGTCTACGGCATCCCCCAGGACGCGGGGCCCATGGGCATGTTCTTCCAACCGGCCGTCCTGGACAAGGTGGGCGGAGTCGCTCCGAAAACCTGGGACGAATGGGCTGCGCTGGCCGCCGAACTTCGCTCCGTGGACAGCTACCTGGACTGTTTCCCCATCAGTGATGCCTCTCCATTCGCCTCTTTCGCCGGGCAGGCCGGCGCGCAGTGGCTGCGCCCGGAGGAGGATGGCTGGGTCATCAACATGACCGACGACGCCACGCTCAACACCGCGCGCTTCTTCGACAAAGCGATCGACGACGACCTCGTCACCACCGCGTATGGAGCCTTCTCCCCGGGCTGGTTTGCGGCTGCCGCCAAGGGCGGGATTGCCTCGACCATAACCGGCAGCTGGGGCGATGCGTTGGTTCAGGGTGTCAGCGGTTCCGAAGGAAAGTGGCGCGCAACTCCGATGCCCACCTGGGGCGATACGGGCTTCGGCTCAAGCTACCTCGGCGGTTCCACGGCGGCAGTCCTGGCCAATAGTAAGCACCCGAAGGAAGCAGTCGAGTTCGCAGTGTGGCTGACTACGTCCAAAGAGGGAATCGACGCCCAGATCAAGAACAGCGGCATCGGCTGGTCACCCAACCCCGAGTTCATCGGCACGGAGCGGCAACAACCCTCGGCGTTCTTCGGCGGCCAGCGCTACAACGAGGAAGTCTTCGTCCCGGCTACCCAACAGCAGAACCCGGACTGGTCCTGGTGGCCCGTAACCCAGCAGTCCTTCAACATTCTCAGCGACGGTTTCCGCAAGAAGGCCTTCGGGACCTCATTGGTGGATTCCATTGCCGCTTCGGAGCAGCAAATCATGACCGTTTTCAAGAACAAGGGCCTCAACATCCGGAAGGAAACGGCATGACCACCACCCGCACCGCACCCACCGTCCAGCACCCCGCCGCACCAAGCCGGGCCAGCAAACGGGCCGGTGCTGCCGCACGCGCACCCTGGCTCTTGCTGGCACCTTTCCTGGGGCTCTTCGTCCTCACCTTCCTGCTGCCCATCGTTGTGGCCATCATGTCCAGCTTCACCAAAGTGACCCGCAGCGGACTCTTCGGCGAGGCTGGCGTGACCAGCGAGTTCGCCGGCTTCAACAACTACGCCCAGGCCCTTGCCGACGGCAGCTTCGTCGCCTCCATCGGCCGAATGCTGCTGTTCGGGGTAGTCCAGGTGCCCGTCATGATCGTCCTGTGCACGGCGTTGGCCCTCATGCTGGAATCGGCCTCCGCGAAATGGCCGGGGTTCTTCCGTGCCGCCTACTTCCTCCCTTACGGCGTGCCGGGTGTCATCGCCACCATTCTGTGGTCCTTCCTGTACGTGCCCGGTCTCAGCCCGTTGTTTGACGTGGCCAAGGTTGTTGGCCTGACCCCTGATTTCCTCGGCGCGAACAGCGTGCTGTGGTCCATCGCGAACATCGTCACGTGGAGCTACACGGGCTACAACATGCTGATCATCGTTGCGCAACTGAAAGCCATCCCGGTGGAACTCTACGAGGCCGCCAAGGTGGATGGCGCCTCCACGTGGCGCGTCGCCCGGAGCATCCAGCTCCCCCTTATTCGTCCGGCCCTCATGCTCACCACGGTGTTCTCCATCATCGGAACCTTGCAGCTCTTCGCTGAGGCGCAAGTCCTCAAGACGGTGGCTCCGGCGATCGACAGCCAGTACACACCCAACCTCAGCGCCTACACAACGGCCTTTGCCTACAACGACTACAACGTCGCTGCAGCCCAGTCGGTCATCATCGCCGTGGCCGCATTCGCCCTTTCCTTCGCCTTCCTCGCACTGACGAACAGGAAGTCCTCATGACCGCCACCGCCACCGCCACGAAGCCCACCACCACCGCCGTCCGCAGCAAGGCTTTGGCAGGCCCGGACCGCTCAGCCGGAAGACGACGGTCATCCACCATCATCGTCACCGCACTTTTGGTGGTGGTCGCCTTGTACTTCCTGATTCCCGTGTACTGGGTCTTCGTCGCGTCCACGAAGTCCACCACCGATCTCTTTTCCACCAACGGCTTCTGGTTCGCCCCCACGTTCTCTCTCTGGGAGAACATCGGCCGCGTGGTCAGTTATGACAACGGGATTTTTGGCCGCTGGTTCTTGAATTCGGCGGTCTATGCCGGCGTCGGAGCGCTCCTGGCCACGTACTTTGCCGCAGCAGGTGGGTATGCCTTGGCCAAGTACGAATTCCGCGGACGCAACCTGGTATTCGGCACCATCCTTGGCGGCGTGCTTGTTCCCGGCACCGCCACTGCCCTGCCGCTGTTCCTGCTGTTTAGCCAGATGGGCTTGGCGAACACCTACTGGAGTGTCCTGCTGCCATCGCTGGTCTCCCCTTTCGGGCTGTTCCTCTGCCGCATCTACGCCCAGGCCACTGTTGATACCTCGCTGATCGAGGCCGCCAGGATCGACGGCGCCGGCGAGCTCCGCATCTTCCACACCATTGGGCTCAAGGTACTGACGCCGGCCTTGGTCACCGTTTTCCTGTTCCAGCTGGTGGGCATCTGGAACAACTACTTCCTGCCGCTGGTCATGCTGTCCGACGCAGAGCTGTATCCCATAACCCTGGGCCTGAACAACTGGCTCAGCCAGGTTGACCGTCTGCCCGAATTTTACGAACTAACCACAGGCGGGGTGCTGCTATCCATCATTCCGCTCAGCATCGCCATGGTTGTCCTGCAGCGCTTCTGGCGCGGCGGGCTGACAGAAGGAGCCGTTAAGTAATGACCAACACCGCCAACTACATCACTGATACCGGTCCTGGGACCGGCAAGAGGCTCCCGGCCCGCTCCTGGCTGCACACTGACGCGCCCACGCTGTCCCTCAACGGCCAATGGCGTTTCCGGCTTCTCCCCGGTGCGCCCGGAACCCCCGGCGGACGGGGTGTCCTTCCCGCGGGAGAGGCAATCGAAGGCTTCGCCGAGGAAGGGTTGGACGACTCCGGCTGGGACCGGATCCCGGTTCCGGCTCACTGGGTTTTGGAGGGGGACGGCAGCTACGGTCGCCCCATCTACACCAATGTCCAGTTCCCCTTTCCCACGGACGCACCCCACGTCCCGGACGAGAACCCCACCGGTGACTACCGGAGAGCCTTCGATCTGCCAGCGGATTGGAGCGAAGCCGAGCGCATCGTGCTGAGGTTCGACGGCGTCGAATCCCGCTACAAGGTATGGCTCAACGGCAGCGAGATCGGAGTGGGAACAGGCAGTCGGCTGGCCCAGGAATTCGACGTCACTGTTGCCGCCCGCCCGGGCCACAACGTGCTGGCTGTCCGGGTCCATCAATGGTCGGCTTCGAGCTACGTGGAGGACCAGGATCAGTGGTGGCTGCCGGGCATCTTCCGCGACGTCACCCTCCAGGCCCGCCCCAAGAAGGGGATCGACGACGTCTGGCTACGGACGTCCTACACCGCCGGCTCAGGCACCATTGATTCTGAGATTTCAGCGGACAAGGCGGCCTTCCCGCTTAGGCTATCCGTCCCGGAACTGGACGTCGACGTCGTCTGGAACTCCCCTGCCGACGTCGCCCCGGTGGCGATCACCGGCGTCGAACCCTGGTCCGCAGAGGTTCCGCGCCTCTATAACGCAGTGGTGGAAAGCGCAGGCGAGACCGTTTCGCTGCGCCTTGGTTTCCGGACCGTGGAGATCAAGGGCGATCAGTTCCTGGTGAACGGCCGTCGTGTGGTGTTCCACGGCGTGAACCGCCATGAGACGCATCCTGACCGCGGCCGCGTGTTCGACGAAGACTTTGCCCGCGCCGACCTCGCCCTGATGAAGCGGTTCAATGTCAACGCGATCCGAACCAGCCATTACCCTCCGCATCCTCGTTTGCTGGACATCGCGGACGAGATGGGCTTTTGGGTGATCCTGGAGTGCGACCTTGAAACGCACGGCTTTGAACGGCACGGCTGGGTAGGCAACCCCAGTGACGACCCCGCCTGGCGGGAGGCGTACATGGACCGCATGGAGCGGACGGTGGAGCGGGACAAGAACCACCCTTCAATCGTCATGTGGTCCTTGGGCAACGAGTCCGGAACGGGCGCCAACCTCGCTGCGATGTCCGCGTGGACGCACGCCCGCGATACCGGGCGGCCCGTCCACTACGAGGGCGACTACAGCGGCGCTTACACAGACGTGTACTCGCGCATGTACTCCTCGGTTCCTGAGACTGAGGCGATCGGCCGCGACGATTCCGGTTCGCTGTTGCTGGGCTGCTCCGCTGCGGAGTCCGCACGACAGCGCACCAAACCGTTCATCCTGTGCGAGTACGTCCACGCCATGGGCAACGGGCCCGGCGCCATCGACCAGTACGAGGACCTGGTGGACCGCTACCCGCGGCTGCACGGCGGATTCGTCTGGGAGTGGCGGGACCACGGCATCCGCACCACCACGGCCGACGGCACAGAGTTCTTCGCCTACGGCGGGGACTTCGGCGAGGTTGTCCACGACGGCAATTTTGTGATGGACGGGATGGTCCTCTCTGACTCCACGCCCAGCCCGGGACTCTTTGAGTACAAGCAGATTGTCGCTCCCCTGCGCCTGGGCTTCAGCACGGAAAACCACGACGGCGGCCCCCGGAGCTTCGTTTCGGTCGCCAACCTGCGGCACACGGCAGATACGTCCGACGTCGTACTGCGCTGGCGTACAGAGGCAGACGGTGTGATGACCGCTTCGGGCGAAATCGACGTCGTCACTGAAGCGGGAGCCTCCCTCGCCGCCGGGGATTCGGCGCATATCGAGCTGCCTGAATTTGATGTTGTGGAACTTGGCTCTGGAGTTGGCGAGCAGTGGCTGACCGTGGAGGTGGCACTTCGAAAGGACACGGCCTGGGCCGAAGCAGGGCATGTCATCTCTGCCGCGCAGCTGGAACTGACCGCAGCACGTCCCCGCCTGACGACCCCTCGCCCCCTGGCATCGGCTGGACGGGCAGCTTCGCAGGTTTCCGGGACCGTCTCGCTGGGTCCTGGTGTATTTGAGGATGGTCGCTTGGTGTCGCTCGCGGGGCTGCCGGTGTCCGGGCCGCGGCTGGAGCTATGGCGTGCTCCCACGGATAACGACGCCGGTGCCGGCCGCGGCAGCTACGACCTCGCCGATCCTTGGCTCAATAACGGCGATGGCGTTGCTGCACCTTCGATGGAAAAGGTGTGGCGCCGTGCCGGTTTGGACAGGATCACGGCCCGGGTGGAAAAGGTCTCAGCCAGCGAAAGCAGTGTGCTGACCCGCACCCGTTACGCCGCAGCAGACGCCGCGCATTGGGTGTCTGTGGAGGAGAGCTGGCAGCTATCCGACGGCGAACTGTGGCTCCGCTTGGACATTGTTCCGAGCGCAGGATGGGACATGATTTGGCCGCGGGTGGGGGTGCGCTTTGATCTGCCCGGCTCGGTGGATGGTGCCTCGTGGTTCGGCGCCGGCCCCCGTGAGTCCTACCCGGACAGCATGCACGCGGCCCTTGTGGGCCGCTACTCTGCGGGCATCGACGAGCTTTCGGTGAATTACGCCAAGCCGCAGGAGACGGGCCACCGAAGCGCTGTCCGGACGCTGGATCTGCTGAACAATAGCGCTTCCTGGCTGCAGCTCGACGCGGTTCCCGACTCACGCGGACGTTTGCCCGGCTTCACGCTCTCCCGGCACACAGCCCAAGAGATCTCCGCGGCAGCGCATCCTCACGAGTTGCCGGCGAGCAAGGGCAGCTACTTGTACCTTGATGCCGTCCAGCACGGGCTGGGGTCAAGGGCCTGTGGACCCGACGTGTGGCCGGAGTACGCGTTGCGCCCGGAAGCGCGGACGCTGACGTTCCGGGTTACCGAAGCGGGCTAAACCTCACGTTGCGGGGCCTGCTCTGCGTGCTTTCGGGGACGAATACTGCGCAGAGCGGGCCTCGCAACCCGGCTGGCCCCCGTTGCGGGGCCTGCTCTGCGTGCTTTCGGGGACGAATACTGCGCAGAGCGGGCCCCACAACCCGCCGGAACCCCGTTGCGGGGCCTGCTCTGCGTGCTTCCAGGCACATATAACGCGCAGAGCGGGCCCCACAACATCTGCGGGGATCGTGTTGTCAGGCGACCGCTACGGGTTCCTTCTTCACGGGGTCCTTGCGGATGGTGGCACTGATCACCGCGGCCACCGTGCACATCGCAGCTGCGCCGAGCCAGGCGTAGTTGTAGTGCCCGGTGGCATCGCGGATGAAGCCGGCCAGGAGGGCGGCAACGGCAGCC
>JAPSHX010000018.1:66499-82298 GCA_031179305.1 Paenarthrobacter sp.
GTCCTTGCGGATGGTGGCACTGATCACCGCGGCCACCGTGCACATCGCAGCTGCGCCGAGCCAGGCGTAGTTGTAGTGCCCGGTGGCATCGCGGATGAAGCCGGCCAGGAGGGCGGCAACGGCAGCCCCGAGCTGGTGAGCCGCGAAGACCCAGCCGAAGACTACCGAACCATCGGCACCGAAAACCGATCGGCAAATTGCTGCAGTGGGCGGCACAGTGGCAACCCAGTCGAGCCCGTAGACCACAACGAAGATGATCATGCTCGGCTCCACTGACGAGCCCAGCAGCAGCGGCAGCACCAGCAGGCCGATCCCCCTGAACTGGTAGTACACGGCCAGCAGGACCTTGGGGTTGAAGCGGTCGGTCAGCCAACCGGACGCGATGGTCCCCACGATGTCGAAAATTCCGACGACGGCCAACAAACCTGCCGCCGTGGTTTCGGGCATCCCGTGATCGTGCGCCGATGGAATGAAGTGCGTGCCGATAAGGCCATTGGTGGTGGCTCCACAAATCGCGAAACCCGCAGCCAAGGCCCAGAATGTGCGGACTTTAGCTGCCCGTTTGAGGACCTGCAGGGCACGGATCGCCGCATTGGGGGAATCCTCAGAGTCCGGCGACTTAGCCACAGCGGCAGGTTCCTCCGCACCGAAGGGCAGGACCCCGACGTCGGCGGGCGAGTTCCGCAGCCAGCGCAGCACCAGCGGAACCACCGCGAGCGCACCGGCAGCGATGAGCAAGGAAGCGCCTCGCCAGCCCGGGTTCTGGGCAAGCGCGGCGATAAACGGCAGGAACACCAACTGTCCGGCGGCACTTCCTGCGGTCAGGATGCCAATGACCAGGCCCCGGCTCTTGGCGAACCAGGTGTTGGCGATGGTCGCAGCGAATACGAGGGCCATGGAACCGGTGCCCAGGCCGATCAGCAGTCCCCAGGTGAGCAGGATCTGCCAGGACTGGTTCACGAAGACGGTCAATGCTGACCCGAGCCCGATGAGACACAGGGCCAGCGAGGTGACCTTCCTGATGCCGAAGCGTTCCATGAGGGCCGCAGCGAACGGGGCCGTCAAGCCGAACAAAACCAGGTTGATGCTGACGGCCAAGGAGAGGATCGTGGTGGACCAGCCGAACTCCTCCTGCAACGGGACCATGAGCACCCCGGGTGCCGCACGGAAGCCTGCGGCTCCAACCAGCGCCAGGAAGGCAACTGCAGCAACGATCCAGGCGGGGTGGAGACGGCGGTTCTTGCCGGCAGGCGTCCCGGTTTTTTCGGGCGGTGCCCCAGTGACGTCGGGAGCGGTCATGCGGGGATCTCCGTTTCAGGGGAAGCTGTGCCGGGTGCAGTGGCGAGTGGGAGTGGATGGTCGCTGCGTTTGAGGCTATGCCAGCTGGTGTTACCGGCAGTCAGCGGGGCCCCGCAGTTGGTGCATGTGTCCGCCGACAACGTGGCTTGCCCGCAGTCAGTGTGGATGACCTTCATATGGGACACCTCGTTGGGAGCTTCCAGGTGCTTCTCCGCCCAGATGATGATGGCGTTGAGCACTGGAAGCGCGTCCTCGCCCTTAGGTGTGAGGACGTATTCCTGCCGTGTGCGCGTGCCGTCCTGGTAGGGGCGTTGGGCGAGCAGTCCGGCGTCGAGGAGCCATCCCAGGCGTTTGCTGAGGACATTGTCTGCTACCTCGAGGCGTTGCTTGATGGCATCGAAGCGTCCGTTGCCGAAAAAGATTTCGCGGAGGACCAGGCTCCCCCAGGGATCGCCGAGGACATCCAGGCCGCGGGCGAGGCTGCACGTGCGGGCAGACCAGTCGGAACGAAGAGGCATGCGCACAAAACTAGCTGACTTCCCTAAAGAAAGCCAGGTGTTGCCTCAGCCGATCTTGGCAAAGGCCTGCTCAAGGTCCGCTATCAGGTCCTCGACTTCTTCGATTCCGCAGGAAAGGCGGAGGAGGTTCACCGGGACAGCCAGCTCGGTACCCTTCACAGAAGCGTGTGTCATCTCCGAGGGGTAGTTCATGAGGGACTCGATGCCGCCCAACGATTCCGCAAGCGTGAACACCGAAGTGGATTCAGCAACCGTGCGTGCAGCCGCTTCGCCACCCTTGAACTGTACGGAGACCATGCCGCCGAACTTCTTCATCTGCTTGGCCGCGAGCTCGTGTCCGGGGTGGTCCGGGAGGCCCGGGTAGAGCACGGCTTCAACCTCGGGACGCTGCAGCAACCATTCGGCCACCGCCTGGCCGTTCTCGCTGTGGCGGTCCATGCGAACGCCCAGCGTCTTCAGGCCACGGGTTGTCAGGAAGGCATCCATTGGCCCCGAGACGGCACCGACGGCGAACTGGATGAAACCGATCTTCTCTGCCAGCTCATCGTCTTTGACCACGATCGCGCCACCCACAACGTCGGAGTGGCCGCCGATGTACTTGGTGGTGGAGTGGACCACCACATCGGCGCCCAAGGCGAGCGGGGTCTGCAAGTAGGGGGACGCGAAGGTGTTGTCCACCACCAGGAGGGCACCGGCGTCGTGCGCTAAGACGGCGAGTGCCTCGATGTCGGTGATCTTCATCATCGGGTTGGACGGCGTCTCCACCCACACCATTCGCGTCTTGTTGGCCGCAACAGCAGCGGCTACGGCGTCGAGGTCGGACATGTCCACGGGCGTGTTGCCGATGCCCCAATCACCCAGCACGCGGTTGATCAAGCGGTAGGTTCCACCGTAGGCGTCGTTGCCCAGGACAATGTGATCCCCTGGCCGGGCGAGGGCCCGGATCAGGGAGTCCTCGGCTGCAAGGCCGGAGCCGAAGGAAAACGCAGCGGTTCCACCTTCAAGCGCGGCAAGCTGCTCCTGGAGTGCGTCGCGGGTGGGGTTGCCGCCGCGGCCGTATTCATAACCTGAGCGCAGGTTGCCGATGCCGTCTTGGGCGTACGTGGAGCTGAAGTGCAGCGGGGGCACCACAGCACCGGTCACCGGCTCGAAGGCCTGTCCGGCGTGGACGGCGCGCGTGTTGAACCCGGCGTTGTTGCTGGCAGACATGGAAGCTCCTCTGGGTTTGAAGGGTTGGATCAGGGCGGCGCTTAATTGCTCAGGTACGCCAAAAGGTCGTGGCGCGTCAGGATGCCCACCGGGGCGCCAACGAATGTCACCATCACGGTATCGACGTCGGACAGCAGCTCACGCGCGGCGGAAATGGTTTCCAGCGAGCCGATTACGGGGAGCCTGTCCCCCATATGTTCGGAGATCATGTCCGTCAGCTTCGCTTCCCCACGGAACAGCTTGCTGGTGAGGCTGCGCTCGTCCACGGCACCCATGACCTCGCCCATCACCACCGGTGGCTCCTGCGAGAGCACCGGGATGTGGGAGACGCCGAACTCGTTCATGATGTTGATGACGTCGCGGACGGTTTCATTCGGGTGGATGTGGACCAGGTCCGGCATTTCGCCAGTCTTGGACTTGAGCACCTCGCCCACGGAAGCTTCTTCGCCGCCGGAGAGGAAGCCGTAGGAACGCATCCATTGGTCGTTGAAAATCTTGGCAAGGTAGCCGCGGCCGGAATCCGGGAGTATCACCACTACAACGGCTGACTCGTCCAGGTCCTTGGCAGCCTGGAGCGCCGCGACCACGGCCATGCCGGAGGAACCGCCCACCAAGAGGCCCTCTTCCCGGGCAAGGCGGCGGGTCATGGTGAAGGAGTCGGCGTCTGATACGGCGATGACGTGGTCCGGGACGGCGGGATCGTAGTTGCCGGGCCACATGTCCTCGCCCACGCCTTCCACGAAGTAGGGCCGGCCGGTTCCGCCTGAGTAGACCGAGCCTTCCGGATCCGCGCCGATGACCTTGACCGGGCCGCCGTCGGACTCGGCACGGTCCGCCGAGACTTGCTTGAGGTAGCGACCTGTGCCGGTGATGGTGCCGCCGGTGCCGGCGCCGATGACCACGTGCGTCACCCGCCCGTCTGTGTCCTGCCAGATTTCCGGGCCCGTGGACTCGAAATGACTGCCGGGAGCGGCGGGGTTGGAGAACTGGTCCGGCTTGAAGGCGCCCGGGATCTCCTTGACCAAGCGGTCCGAGACACCGTAGTAGCTCTGCGGGCTGTCGGGCGCGACGGCGGTAGGCGTCACCACAACTTCGGCACCGTACGCCTGAAGCACGGCGCGCTTGTCCTCGCCCACTTTGTCCGGCACCACAAAAACGCACTTGTAGCCCTTTTGCTGGGCTACGAGCGCCAGCCCCACTCCCGTGTTGCCCGACGTCGGCTCTACGATGGTTCCGCCCGGTTTGAGCCGGCCGTCCTTTTCCGCATCTTCGATCATCTTCACGGCGATCCGGTCCTTGATGGATCCGCCGGGATTGATGTATTCGAGCTTCACCAGAACGGTGGCTTTGATGCCCTCCGTGACGTGGTTGAGCTTGATGAGGGGCGTATTGCCGATGAGGTCCAACACGGACTGGGCGTACTTCATAGGTACAAAGTTACCGCGTGGTCGCTATGGGGCTTGACCCGGCCCCTCCCGCTAGGCCCCGGCGGAGGTGTCCGTCTGCCAGACACCCAGGACGTTGCCCTCCGTGTCCTTGAAGTAGGCGTACCAGCCCATGGTGGGTACGGCGTCCTTGGCCTGGACCACGCTGCCGCCTGCGGACTCGATCTGCCCCAGTGCGGCATCAATATCGTCCACATCGATGGTGAGGATGGGGGTCTTCAAATTGTCCGTGCGCGGGAACAGGGCTCCGTTGATGGCTCCCGGCTCCGTTGGCGTGCCGGTCTGCTCGTCGGAAGGGGCTGTGATGGCGATCGTGTAGTCCATCCCTTGCATGGGGCTCAGGTTCCAGCCGAAGGCACTCTGGTAAAAACTGTTGGCCCGGCCTGTATCGTCCGTCGGAATCTCGAAATGCACTATGGCGGCCATGATTTGTGCTCCTTGTTCCTGGGATTTGTTCCTGGGATTTGTTCCTCGGATATGGCGCGGCCCACCCACGCCACATCTGGGAGTCTAGCGGCGGGCGGTTGTTGCCGTAAGGGGTCCCCGGATGCAGATTGTCAGCCGGGCGTGGGACCATGAAAACATGACCATCGCAGAAGCCCCGCCCGTTGTTGCGGCCGCGGCAGATGCGGCCGTTCGGTGGCATCCGGGCGGTTCCTTCCGCTTGGACCGGACCATGTTTCCGCTCATGCGGGGCAACGCGGATCCGTCTTTTGCAGCGCACACCAGCGGTTTTTGGATGGCCTTTACCACTGCTTCGGGGCCGGTCACGTTGAGGCTTTCGGGAGGCGGTGTGGGAGTCGATTCCTTCGTTGATGCCCAAGCCTGGGGACCGGGAGCGGACGACGCCGTCGCCGGAGTACCGCGGTTGCTCGGCGCCGACGACGATTGGTCGGCATTTGACGAACCCGCCTTCCATGCCACCCTTCCGCGGTTGGTCACGGAATCACGACGCCGGAACCTGACTCTGCGCTTGCCATCCACAGGGCGGATGGTTGACTCCCTGGTGCCCACCATCCTGGAGCAAAAAGTCACCACTTTGGAGGCAAGGCGCGGCTACCGTTACCTGATGTATCGCCACGGAACGGCAGCGCCGGGCAAGGCCCCTGCTGGACTCCTGGTCCCTCCTACTGCGAGGCAGTGGCTGGCCATCCCTTCGTGGGAGTGGCACAAGGCCGGTGTTGGACCACAGCGCTCGGCCACCGTGATGCGGGCGCTGCAATCCGCCGTCGCGCTTGAACGGCTGGCGGACCTGAGCTCAACGCAGGCCGGCGCCAAGCTGCAGACCATTCCGGGCATCGGCATCTGGACGGCCGCCGAAGTGGTCCAACGCACCCACGGCTGCCCGGATTCGATCTCCGTGGGCGACTACCATCTGGCCGCCTACGTGGGATACGCGCTGACGGGCCAAAAGACGGACGACGCCGGGATGATCGAACTGCTGGAACCATGGCGCGGGCAAAGGCAGCGGCTGGTGCGGATGTTGTATCTCAGCGGCTTCCGCAAACCCACTTTCGGGCCAAGGATGACGGTCCAGGACCACCGCGGCCACTGAGTTTTGATTGCGGACAGGAGCTGTCCGCAGGAGCATGGACGGTCTTCATTCACGGGTATAGCGTGGCGCCTAGGAGCCATCACCTGCCATCCCTGGAGTGACCGTGATCCACACCAACAAGCTCACCAAGACCTTCACCGTGAAGAAGGAAACCGTCGAGGCCGTGAAGGGCGTGGACATCGACGTCGCCCCCGGCGAACTTGTCGCCTTCCTTGGCCCGAACGGCGCCGGCAAGTCCACGACCCTGCGGATGCTCACCACCTTGTTGAAACCTACGTCAGGGTCGGCAACGGTGGCGGGCGTCGATGTGGCCAAGGACCCCGCAGGGGTGCGGGCCCGGATCGGCTACATCGGCCAAGGCAATGGCGGCGGGCACAGTTACCGCGTGATCGACGAACTGATCATGCAAGGCCGCTTCTACGGAATGAACACCACGGACGCGAAGGCCCGTGCCGAAACTCTCATGGCATCCCTGGACCTCACCGACCTCGCAAAGCGCACCGTGATCAAGCTTTCCGGCGGGCAACGACGCCGCATGGACGTGGCCCTCGGGTTGATGCACTCCCCTGGCTTGCTGTTCCTCGATGAGCCGTCCACCGGCATGGATCCCCAGAACCGCGCCAACCTGTGGGAACACATCATGCGGATGCGCGAGGAGCATGGGACCACCATTGTGCTGACCACCCATTACATGGATGAGGCCGATTCCATGTCCGAGCGCGTCATCGTGATCGACCACGGGACCATCATTGCCGACGACACCGCTTCACGACTCAAGGCCAACCTCGCCGGGGACCTCCTGGCCGTGGAGGTTGCCGCCGGTTCCGCGTCCGAGGTGCGAGGACTGCTGGGTCGCGCCGCCTCGGAAGGCGACATGGAGGAAAACGCGTACGACGGCGTGGTCCGGTTCCGTCTCCGCTTGGCCCAAGGCGCCCAACTGGCGCCGGGGTTGCTGAAGGAAATGCACGACGCCGGCGCTCCCGCCCAGTCGCTGGAACTGA
The DNA here is from genome assembly GCA_031179305.1 of Paenarthrobacter sp. Classification (GTDB taxonomy): domain Bacteria; phylum Actinomycetota; class Actinomycetes; order Actinomycetales; family Micrococcaceae; genus Arthrobacter. The sequence continues at coordinate 73,527 of JAPSHX010000018.1, forward strand.
AACCGCCAACACTGGACGACGTTTTCCTGGAACTGACCGGCCGCAGCCTGCGGGAAGGAGCTGAAGTCTGATGATTGAACAAGCCGTTGCCCCGGGTGTGGCTCTCCAAAAGCGCGGTCCGCGAAGCGTCGTCACTGACACGTGGTTCGTGTTCTGGCGTGAAATGCTGCTGCCTCTGCGGGATCCGTTCTCGCTGATTTTCTCCCTCATCCAACCGCTGGTGTTCCTGGGGTTGTTCGGGCCGCTGCTGGGCTCGGCCGTGGGCGCTCCGGCCTTTGGAGGCCAATCCACGCTGCAGTGGTTCCTTCCCGGAGTGGTGGTGATGATCGCGTTGTTCGGCACCTCCATGACGGGCTCAAACCTGCAGTACGAACTCATGACCGGTTCCTATGAGCGGATATTGGCCACACCGCTTTCGCGGTCTTCGCTCATGATTGGCCGGGCGCTGAAGGAGTGGGCTCCCCTGGTGTTGCAGGGTTTGCTGATCTCCGTGGTCTGCATCCCGTTTGGTTTCATTTTCCATCCACTGCACGTGGTGTTGGGGCTGGTCATCCTGGGCATCTTCGGCATCGGGCTGGGAGCGTTGTCCTATGCGCTTGCCTTGGTGTCCCAGAACAAGGAATGGATTTTCTGGGGCGTGCAACAAACCTTGCTGTTCCCCCTCATGATCCTCTCCGGCATCATGTTGCCCATCGAGGCCGGACCCGGTTGGATGAAGGTTGCCAGCTTGTTCAATCCCCTGACCTACCTGGTTAATGCCGAACGGGAGTTGTTTGCCGGACGCATTGGTATGGACACGATGTGGGGTCTCCTGGCCGCTGTGGTGACGGCCGCCGTCGGACTTGTAGTGGGAATCCGGACGATCAGCCGGAACACCAACTAGCTGCAGGTTCAGTCAGCTACAGGTGCAGCCGGGACACCGCCTCCTGGCGCATGTCCACCTTCCGTACCTTTCCGGACACAGTCATGGGAAAGGACTCGCGGACGTCGATGTAGCGCGGGATTTTGTAGTGGGCCAGCTTCCCTCGACAGTACTCCGCCAGGTCCTCGGTGGTCAGAGCCTCAGCGTCGGGCTTGAGGATGATGCAAGCCATCAGCTCTTCTCCGTACTTCCGGTCGGGAACGCCGATGACCTGCACGTCCTGGATGGATGGGTGGAGATACAGGAATTCCTCGATCTCCCGCGGGTAGATGTTCTCCCCACCGCGGATCACCATGTCCTTGATCCGGCCCTCGATCACCACGTAGCCGTCCACATCCATGCGGGCGAGATCACCGGTGTGCATCCAGCCTTCAGCGTCGATTGCCTCCGCCGTTTTGTCCGGTTGGCCCCAGTAGCCCTGCATCACTGAGTAACCGCGCGTGCAAAGCTCACCGATGACGCCGCGCTCCACCACCTCGCCTGAACCCGGGTCAACAATGCGGCTTTCAAGGTGCGGCATTGTCCGGCCTACCGTGCTGGTGCGCTGCTCCAAGGTGTCCCCCGCCCGGGTCATGGTGGACACGGGCGAGGTCTCGGTCATGCCGTAGCAGATGGCAACATCGACCATGTGCATCTCATCAATGACCCGGCGCATCACCTCCATGGGACAAAGGGAACCGGCCATGACTCCGGTGCGCAGCGTGGAGAGATCATAGGAGTTGAAATCGTCCAGTGCGAGCTCGGCAATAAACATGGTGGGCACACCGTAGAGGGACGTCCCGCCGAAGTCTTGAACTGCTTCCAACGCCGCCGACGGGTTGAAACCGCGACCCGGAATGATGGTTGCTGCCCCAAAGCTCAGCGCGTTCAAATTCCCGATCACCATTCCGAAGCAGTGATAAAACGGCACTGGGATTACCACCCGGTCATGCTCGGTGTAGTTCAGGAGCCGGCCGATCGAGTGTCCGTTGTTGAGGATGTTGTGGTGTGTCAACGTGGCACCCTTGGGGAATCCAGTGGTGCCGGAGGTGTATTGCAGGTTAATGGGATCGTGCGGGTCAAGGTCGTCCATGCGATCCCGAAGCGCTGAAAGCCCGACGCCGTCTGCCAGGGTAAGGAGTTGGGCGTACGTGAGTTCGTGGTTGGCTTCCGGAACGCCCGCAGTGAGTCCCAATTCCGGCTCGCCCGGGAGGAAAACGATCTCCCGGAGGTCGGGACAGTTACGGGCCGCATCCCTGACCATGCCCACGTAGTCGCTGTTCTTATCCGATGGCGCTGCCACCAGCATTCGCATGCCGTTCTGATTCAGCACGAACTCCAGCTCGTGGCTCCGGTAGGCCGGGTTCACGTTGACCAGCACCGCACCGATCTTGGCTGTGGCGTACTGAAGAATGGTCCACTCGGCACAGTTGGGACTCCAAATGCCGATTCGCTCGCCCTTGGCCACACCCATGGCGAGCAGCGCGCGGGCGAGGTGATCGACGTCGTCGTTCAGCTTTTGGTAACTCCAGCGGCGGGCGTCACCGCCTGGCACCGCTGCCGCTTCGATGAGCGCGTCCCGCAGGGGAAACCGGGCCGCGATGCGCTCAAAATTGGCGCCAATGGTCTCTTCGAGGAGCGGGACGTCAGTGTCTCCGGCAGTGTAGGACAACATGACGGAACGCTACCAAGGGACGGCGCGCAACAGAACCGTAACCGCCTCCAGCGGCGCCGTGTCCTGCCGGTAGGGTTGAAGCCATGAGTGAACCCATTGACCTGCAGGCCACGTTCATCCCCAACGAAGGCGAGTTCTTCCGAGTGAAGCTCGCTTTGGAAATCGCGATCGACGAGGTTGTCAACGAGCCCGGCTGCATCCGCTATGAACTGACCGAGGCCACCGAAGAGAAGCTGGTCCTGACTGAGCGCTGGGAATCCGAGGAGCTTCTGGAGAAGCATTCCAAGGGCATCGCCGTCCAGGACCTGAACGAGTCCCTCAGCGCGCTGCTCGCCGAGCCGGTCAAGCTCGAACGGCTCTAGGCTCTCCCCGCTTCAGTACGGCGAAATCGCTGCAAGACTGTGAGAACGCCTTAAACGCATCGAGGTCGCCGGAATTTCGGCGACCTCGATGCGTCCCGGCGAGCTCGATGTTTCGAGCCGCCGCTTAGTCTTAGTTTTCCTGAGCCTCTGCACGTGCCTTGGCTACATGGGCGTGGACCTCTTCCATGTCCAGACCCTTCACGGCCTCTATGACCTGCTCCAACTGCGGGCCGTTGAGGGCTCCAGGCTGCGAGAAGACCAGGACCTTCTCGCGGAATGCCATAAGCGTCGGGATGGAAGTGATCCCGGCTTCGGCGGCGAGCTGTTGCTCAGCTTCGGTGTCTACCTTCGCGAACACGACGTCAGTGTGCTTCTCTGAAGCTGCCCCATACGTGGGGGCGAACTGACGGCACGGGGCGCACCAAGCCGCCCAGAAATCCACCAGGACAATGTCATTGTCCTCGATGGTCGATGCGAACTGTTCTCCAGTGATGTCAACTGTAGCCATCCTTCCACGGTACGCGACCCACGTGGCGATGTCCCGTGGAGGGTGGCCCTGTTCGCTTCCCGCGTCACCGGGAATAAACGCCGAACCACCCGTTTTCGGCAGTCCCTTGATCCCGGTTGAACAGCTGTTTAGTGTGTGCAACATGCGTTCAACGCAGAGGATTTGATGAGTTCGAGGCCCGGGACGCCTTACAGCAAGACAGCACCAGCGCCGGAAGGGAGCATGCACTGTGACCCAGGCAATCGTCGTCGAGGGTTTGCGTAAGAAATTCGGAGCCCGGGAAGTGCTCCATGGGCTCGACTTCGCGGTGGAACCCGGGACAGTGTTCGGCGTCATCGGGCCGAACGGAGCGGGCAAGACCACCATCATGCGCTGCCTTCTGGACATCATCAGGCCCAGCGCGGGGTCCATCTCGGTGCTGGGACAGGACCCACGGCAGGCAGGCACGGCCCTTCGCCGCAGGATCGGCTACCTTCCCGGCGAACTGCATTTGGAAGACAGGACCACGGGCCGCCGCATACTGGAGCACTTCGCAGCAATCAGCGGGCCTGTGGAGCCTCGGCATGTCGACGGGCTCGCCGAGCGGCTGAACCTTGACCTCGATCGCCAAACCCGGAAGCTCTCCAAAGGCAACAAACAGAAGCTTGGACTGCTGCAGGCCTTCATGCACAAGCCGGAACTCTTGGTGCTCGACGAACCCACCAGCGGCCTGGACCCCTTGGTTCAGCAGGTGTTCCATACGATGGTCCGTGAAGCGGTGGATGAGGGCGCCACCGTGTTCCTGAGCTCGCATGTCCTCAGCGAAGTACAGCAGGCCGCCGACGCCGTCGCCATCCTCCGCGACGGCGAAATCGTCACCGTCGCCACCGTGGAGGCGCTCAGGACGGCAGCCGTCCGGCAGCTTCGGTTCAGTAGCACCGGAGCGGAACCGCACGACGTCGGCGCGCTGCTGGCCAGGGTGCCCGGCGTCGCCAACGTGGCAGTACGGGAGCTCAAGGCCGACGGTCACGCCGCCGGAACAGTTGAGGTTACGGCAACGCTCTCCGGTCTTGTACAGCCCTTGATCCAAGAGCTGTCCAGGCTGAACCTGACGGATCTGGTCCTTGAGGAACCCGATCTGGAGGATGCCGTATTGACTCTCTACGCGGGCCAATCTCCAGGGACGGGCCAAGCTGCCGGGAATGGCGATACTTCGGGCCGCCGCGCGGAAGGAGCACACCGTGCCTAGAATTCTCCCGTTGTTCACGAAGGGCTTGGCTGACTCGTGGCGTTCAACATTGGCATGGGCACTGGGCTTGTCGGCGGCGTGCATGCTCTATCTGCCCCTGTTTCCCTCGATCGGAGGCACGCAGATGGAGGACATGATCAACGCGCTTCCCCCTGAAATGACCAAAGCCCTGAACTACGATCAAATCGCATCAGGCCCCGGCTACACCCAAGCCACCATGTTCGGGCTGCTCGGGTTCCTGCTGATGTCCATGGCCTCGGTCGGCTGGGGCGCCGCGGCCGTGGGTGGCGACGAGGAATCCGGGTTGCTTGAGCTGACGCTCGCCCACAGTGTCACCCGCGTGCAGGTGGTCCTCGAGCGTGCACTGGCCATCCTGGTTCGTATCGCGCTGCTCTCGGTGCTCGTCTTCCTGCTGGTGCTGGGACTGAACGGGCCCTCGCAACTGGGAATCGACGTCGGACACCTCGCCGGGGCGGTGCTGCTGTTCGCCGCCTTGGCGCTGCTCAGCGGGACAGCCGCGCTCTGCGCCGGAGCGCTCAGTGGCCGAAAGGTGTACGGGATCGCGGCGGGCGCCGCCGTGGCCGTCCTCGGATATGTGTTCAATGCGGTGGGGCGGCAAAGTCCGGACGTAGAGTGGCTGCTTAACCTTTCGCCCTACCACTGGGCGTACGGTAACTCACCCGTGGCGAACGGTGCTGATTGGGGAGCCGCAATAGGCCTGTACGGCATCTCGCTAGCCTTGATTGGGCTCGGGGCTGTGGCACTGCAGCGACGCGACGTAGGGGTTTAGCTCCACACATGCGGGGCCGGACGACGCGCTCCGGGAAGTGCATTGTTTTCCCGCCACTCGTGGATCCACTCGGGCAGTTCCAGGTCAGCCGGCGGGGCTCCGAACTCGGCGATGATTTCTTCCTGCGTGACAGGCTTACCCTTGTTGACCAGCCGGGTGGCGATGTGTGCCCGTGCATAGATTTCACCGTCCACCACCATGCGTTGTTCGAAGTAGATGGCCTTGGTGTCCAGCCCGATGATGCGGGTTTCGATGGTGTATTGCTGCCAGAGCTGCAGCGACTTGCGGAAAGCGATGGTCTCACCGGCGGCCACCGGGCTCCAGCCCCGCTTGCGCATTCTTGTCCAGATGCCGCTGCGGACCATGAGGTCGAAACGGCCAAGGTCCATCAGTGAGAAGTACATGCCGTTATTGACGTGCATCGCGATATCGATGTCAGTGGGCAGAACCCGTAAAGGCAGCGATGATTCTTCCCAGACGCCCAGGGGCGAACGCCTGGACGACGTGAACAGCAGCATGAGGGTACGAAGAAGCAGATGCATGCCTCAATGTTACCCGTCGGTAACTTCGGACGGAATATGCGGACCGCATGATGGACTCGGGCCTTACCCCAAAGCCTCTTTATGTACAACGATTGCACTAACGTTTACCGCCGGTTCATGAAAGACGTGCACAATATCTGAAACTCATATTGATCGAACACCTAAGGGGGACCCTTTGAGCACACTGCAAACCGCCAAGCCGCAAGGCGACGTTTGGCCGGAACTCTCCCGCCACCAGGACGTGGTCCTCCAGGACGCACGCGGGAACCGCATCGAAGGAACCATCGATGGCATGACCAATGACCGCAGCACGCTGTGGATCCAGCTCAAGGGCGGCTTGGGCCGCCAACTGATCCACCATTTGGACGGCTACTGGCTGGAGACACCGGCCGCCTGAAGCTGTGGAGTACTTCCGCTGTGGCTAGTATTCCCGTATGACTCAAGCGCGATACAGGGACCTCGTTGAATGGCCTCTCATGGCCACGGCACTGATTTTCCTCACGGCCTACGCGTGGCAGGTCATAGGTCGCATCAGCGGCCCGGAGGCCGTCCCTTTTGAGGTTGCCCTCTGGATCACGTGGGGAATCTTTGCCTTGGACTACTTCGTCAATCTTTGGCTTGCCGAAGACCGGATGCGCTGGTTCTTGTGGAACCTGCACGAACTCCTGATCGTGGTACTCCCCTTTTTCCGGCCCCTCCGACTGCTTCGACTGGTCACGCTGCTCTCCGTCCTGCAACGCACCGTAGGTGAAACCCTGCGCGGACGCGTCGCCACGTACGTAGCAGGCGCAGCTGCGATGCTCATCCTCATCGGAGCGCTGGCCGTGCTGGATGTTGAACAGAACGCCCCTGACGCGAAGATCGTCACTTTCGGGGACGCAGCGTGGTGGGCTATCACCACTATCACTACCGTGGGCTACGGCGACCTCTACCCCGTGACCCCCATCGGCAGGATCGTCGCTGCAGCCCTCATGATGAGCGGGATCGCTGTCTTGGGTATTGTCACGGCATCCATCGCTTCGTGGCTCCTGCAACGAATCGAGGAGAACGCCGAGGGGGTAGCAGCGGCAGCAGAAGCCAAGGCCACCGCAGCCGAGGAACCCGTGCGTGCCGAGATGGCCGATCTGGTGACAGAGATCGCGGCCCTGCGGATGGAGATCGCGGAGCTCCGGCAAGTGACGGAGCGCCGCTGACAGGGGCACGAGGCTTAATCCGGGATCCCCGCTTCCCTGCCGATTCCCGTGCCGCCACCACCCACTTTGAACACGGTGGCGCCACGACATGCCGGCGAATGCGGCGCGCCTCCCACATTCCAGCATCAAAGTGGGTGGCAGAGGAACGGTCCATTCCCGGCACGCACCGCCCACGCCACATATATACCCCGGAGACCGGGACGCTGGCTGAGGCTACCCGCACTCGTTGAGGCCACCCAGCCAGACCGGCGCCACCCGGATCCGGGCGGCGTCAGCGAACCTGGGTGGCCCGGGCGAATATGCGTGTCGGTAACAGAGACCCCGAGCAGCAGCGAGTAGCCGGGCATACGAAAAAATCCCCGGAACCAATGGTTCCGGGGATTTTCCTTGGGTGGCAGATGAGGGATTCGAACCCCCGTAGGCGTTGCCAGCTGATTTACAGTCAGCCCCCTTTGGCCGCTCGGGTAATCTGCCGAACTTCAAAAGAAGATCACTTCCGGAGACCGTTTCTTTTAGATCCGGTAACCGAAGGCAGAGACAACCTTACAGAACTTTCTGCGAAGAATCTAATCGGGCGCAGACACCCGGGATTTCGCGGTATTTCAGGTTTCCCCGAGGATCCGGCCGGCCAGTTTCGCTTCGAACTTTTCGGCTTGCTCAGCGGTGATCTGGTTGAGCTGCACGGCGCGCAGGAGGTCAGCATGCACTCCGTCCATCCGGGACGCCGCGTCGGGAACCGGGCTCAGCACGATCGACGCCGCCACAGCCGCGGCAGCTACGGCACTCGCTGCGGCAACTGCAGCCGTGCCTATGGATCCTGCTGCTGCAGATGCGGATTTGCTGATGGACTGGGCGGCCTTGCTGCTCATGCTGATCCTCCGTGGATGCGTTCTTCCAACTGGTACAACTCTCAACCAGGAGCCTCTGTTCCAACCCTGCATGTGCTGTGAGCGAACTGTGAAAGAAGTCCACGGCCCCAACCCGCGCCTTCCGTACTAGGCTGGATGCCAGACCAACCCGCCCTCACAGGGCCCCCAACCTAAGGAGAGTCATGGCAGGCGAATCCACGTTCGACGTCGTAAGCAAGGTAGACAAGCAAGAGGTGGCCAACGCGCTCAACCAGTCCCAGAAGGAAATCGCGCAGCGATACGACTTCAAGGGCGTCGGTGCTGAAATTGATTTCAGTGGCGAAAAGATCCTCATGAAGGCCAATTCAGAGGACCGCGTCCTGGCTGTCCTGGACGTCTTCCAGTCCAAGCTCATCAAGCGCGGCATTTCTTTGAAGTCCCTGGACCAGGGTGAGCCTTTCCCCTCCGGCAAGGAATTCCGTCTGGAGTGCACCATCAAGGAGGGCATTGCCCAGGACATCGCCAAGAAGATCAACAAGATCATCCGCGATGAAGCCCCTAAGTCCGTCAAGTCCCAGATCCAGGGCGACGAACTCCGCGTCACGTCCAAGTCCCGTGATGACCTGCAGGAGACCATGAACATCCTCAAGAAGTTCGAAGAAGCTGACCTGCAGTTTGTGAACTTCCGCAGCTAGTATTTGCTGACACGTTGCCGGCCCGCTTTT
>JAPSHX010000063.1 GCA_031179305.1 Paenarthrobacter sp.
GAACCGAGAACAGCACCGACATCGAGCTCTACTACGAGGATCACGGGAGCGGGCAGCCGGTGGTGTTGATTCACGGCTACCCGCTGGATGGCTCGTCCTGGGAGAAGCAGTCCGTGGCTCTCCTGGACGCCGGCTACCGCGTCATCACGTACGACCGGCGCGGGTTCGGCCAGTCAAGCAAGACCACCACAGGCTTTGACTACAACACCTTTGCCGCGGACCTGAACGTGCTGATGGAGACACTGGATCTCAACGACGCCGTACTGGTGGGCTTTTCGATGGGCACCGGCGAGGTGGCCCGCTACCTCTCCACCTACAGTTCAAAGCGGGTAGCACGGGCAGTGTTCCTGGGCTCCCTGGAACCGTACCTGCTGCAGTCTGAGGACAATCCCGATGGAGTGCCGCAGGAAGTATTCACCGGACTGTACGACGCCGTCACCGTGGACCGGTACGCATTCTTCACCGAGTTCTTCAAGAACTTTTACAACACGGATGAATTCCTGGGAACGGAGCGGCTGAGCCAGGAGGCCCTGACAGCGAGCTGGAACATCGCCGCCAGGTCCGGAGCGGTTGCCTCAGTGGCCGCGCAGCCCTCGTGGCTGACGGACTTCCGGGCGGACATTGCCGCGATCGACGTCCCGGCCCTGATCGTGCATGGCACGGCGGACAGGATCCTGCCTATCGACGTGACAGCGCGGCGCTTTACCCAGGCCCTGCCGTCCGCGGACTACGTCGAGATTGAAGGCGCCCCGCACGGCATGCTGTTGACCCACGGGGCAGAGGTCAGCGAAGCGATCCTGGCATTTCTGGCTAAGTAGCACATGCAAAAGCTCCCGGGCGGGTCTGCCGTTGATCGGCGGACGCTCCCGGGAGCTGCATGCTTCGGTTATTGAACCTTGGGGGCTGCTAGGCCGGTTTGCCGGGCAGTGCCAGCTTGAAGACCTTCGCCCACGACGAGCCGACCTGCTTCAGCAGCGGGCCGGTGGTGTACTTGAGCCCATAGCGCTGGCAGATTTCGCGGACCCTGGGCGCCACTTCGGCGTACCGGCTGGAGGGCAGGTCCGGGAACAGGTGATGCTCAATCTGGTGGGACAGGTTTCCGGTCATGAGGTGCATGAATTTGGAACCGGAGATGTTGGCGGAACCGATCATCTGACGGATGTACCAGTCACCGCGGGTCTCGCCCTCCACCATTTCCTCGGTGAACGTGTCCGTGCCTTCGGGGAAGTGTCCGCAGAAGATGACGGCGTGCGCCCACACATTGCGGACGGCGTTGGCAGTCAGCGTGCCTGCCAGTGCCTGCTTGCCGGAACCGGAAAGCATGGCCAGCGCGGGAGTTGCCGCATAGTCCTTGGTGAACTGCATAACCACTTTGCGGCCCAGGGCCTTGAGGTCCTTGAGCATGGCCTCCTTGGACTTCAGGCCTTCCTGGTAATCAGGGATTTCCAGGTCGTAGACGGCAATACCCCACTCGAAAATAGGCGCGAGGATGGCGTTGTAGACCGGGTTGCCCAGGTTGAAGGGCTTCCATTCCTGGTCCGGATCCATGCGCAGGAGGTTGTATCCAA
>JAPSHX010000041.1 GCA_031179305.1 Paenarthrobacter sp.
AGGCGATATCAACCCGGAACTGGTTCCTTAACGTTCAATCCTGTTCCATAACTACCAGGATCCCTAAAACTAAACCCTCGCTAACACCACTGACCGTTCCAATGGTGCTCAAGCCCGGCTGCGCAGAAAAGGTCAGGCGTCAAAGTGGACTCCGATGATGGCGTCGCCGGAGACGGAGGCAACGATGGAGACCGCGATGTCACGGAGTTTGATGCTTCTTGTGGAGGAAGCGTGTTTGAGGATGTTGAAGGCAGTGTCCTTGGTCCAGCGGTTCTGGGCCATGATGATGCCCAGGCCATGTCGATGGCTGTTCTGTTGGCGCTGGCGGCATAGAGATCCTGCACAATATCGATGAGTAGGGCGACGCGCAGCGCTGGTTGTAGTTCCCGTGCAGCGTCGCGTCCGAAGGCTTCCGCTTCGCCGATGACATCAGCCGACAGAACGCCGGGTCGGTTGGCGCACAGGGTCAACAGCGCAGCTGTTAGCCCCTGTGGGGTCAGCGGAACTTCCAGCACTGCCCTGATGTCGTGTCGGAGCGCGACCCTGCCAAAATGCGGCCTCCGGTCACCGGCTGCCACATCGGAGATAACGACGACGGGCTTCTCGACCAAGGCCGTCACGCCCGGCCCCTCGCCGACCATGGCCTGCAGCTCAATCAGGGACCTGGCCAGATCCCCGGCGCAAGCGTGAGTCGGGGACGTGTTGGGTCGGATCAGGGTGACATTGCACGCCACTACCCCTGGGGCGTTTACTTGCCAGCAGATGCTCCGCCTGAGCCCCAAGCCCGGCTAGGACGCGTGGACGTCTTCTTCGTAGCGACTGAGGCTTTCCAGCCTTACGTCCCCGACGTTATTCTAGGGATCGGATCCGGGACGGGCGCCACCGTCCGGGTCCTGGGACCTTGGCAGCGGTGTATGGTCCCGGCAGTGCCGGTGTGGTCCCCGGGCCCCAGTGGTGTGGTTTTCGATGAGTCCGGTCCCGTCACAAACCTCAGGGATTCGCCCCCGCCGCAGATCTGTCACCACGGCCCAGTTCTCCGGAAGGTGCCATAAGGTGCCGAGTCCGATTCTGGTCACGGGCCGGTTCCGTTGCAGAATTTGCGTCGGACTGAAGCGACATGCTCTTCCCCCGTCGATGGTGATTCCCAGCTCCCGAGCGGCTTCGGCCATCGCGATCCCGCACCCCAGATACAGGGTAATCATCGCAAGTTCCCTGGAGCGAGTTTCGGCTTGGGTTCATCGACAGCCACAGCCGCAGCTACCTCTTCGGTGACGTGGGCCTGACCCGCGGCGGCTGCCCGGAGTGCGGCTTCAAGGACGGCGGCCGGGGCGGTCTTGGGAACATATGACAACGCCCCGGCCTCGAAGGCCTGGCGCATCACGGCAGGGTTCGTCACGCTGCTGCACACCACCACTTGATGCCCCGCTGCGAGGATCGTCTGGATTCTCGCCGTCAACGAGGTATTGTCACCGAGCAGTACTTCCATGATCACAACGTCGGACAAGGCATCTAGGCTCGGCACGAGTTCGGCCCACGAGGAGAAACTCCCGACCACCCTGATCCCTTCAGTGTTTTCTTCCAACCACCCAGCAAGGCACTCGCGGATCATTCCGTGGCCATCGACAATGTCCACTTCAAGGCTTGACATTGACCCTTCATGTCCGGCAGATGGACAGAGCATCGGTTTACTGGTGGGGTGAAGAACGACGAGCCCTGTCGCGGCGTTCTCCCGCACCGCCTCTACGCCAGCTTTGATGTCCTGGATTGTTGCGAAAGGCCTTGAAACCGCTAGCACTGCACCCTCGCCGCCCGTCAAATGGAAGAGGAACCCCGTCCCCGCTTCCCAGAGAATCTCGAATCTGCCAGCCATCATCCCCCTTTTGTGTTCGCGCCCCTCTTGGCAACGAATATGTTCCACCGGACAACATACCCGATATACGACTATCACATAACCCCTGGGTTGGGGAGTCAGGCCCGGGGCAATGTGAGGGGGCGGGACAACCAGGGCCGACTGCCCCAAGGGGTTGATGTGACCTGATGGATGGACACGGGCCGGCCCCGGACCGGGGTTCCGTGAAAAACGGACGGCAGAGTACGTCACTGATCACTGATTCCTGGCGTACTTTGGTCTCCGGTTTCCAGCTGGGCTTCGAATCTTGGATTCCGAGAAGGAAAACGTGCGCTGGGCCGAACCTGCAAGCATTGGATTTTTGGCCTCAAAGCTGCTAATCGTTGGCAGGTTCTCGGTTGATCTGCTTCTCACTGCTACCGAGAGGCTGCGTAGCGTACTCGGGCGTCGCCCCTGCTTTGAGCGGGTCTGGGACCGAAACTGACCGTGCTCACAGCGGAGACCCTCTCGCGCTCAACCAAAGTCCATTCCTCAATACGCCCAGTCACTCCGCCACAGTCACACAAACAGTCCGTCCATCGTACAAACTTGGCGGCTAAGACCAGCTACAGGAGCACTGGACCCTTGGGCTGTTTTGTGAACGAACTGTAGAAACCTTGAACTAGGACCGGAGGGGTTTTAGGAATGCCGCGAGTTCGGCGGAGCGCATATCGGACTGCATCGATCCGGTCACCACTCGTGGAGTGGTCCAGTCCGTGTCGACAGGTACTCAGGGCTGACGGTATTAATGTTGGCGGGGCGCCATTGAAAATGATTATGGAATTAAGGCGGAGGATGGGGATCGTGGGTTTTTGCGCTCGGGCACAGGTCGGACAGGCGTTGTTGCGTGTTCTTGAAGAATCGGGTGAGCAGGTTGATGTCGCCGCTGCGTGGGCGGTACTGGAACAAGTTGCTACCCGGGACCGGATTTTTGATGCGGTGGCGAAGATCGGTGAGCTCGTGCCGGACACTTCTGGCGTCGAGGGGGCGATGCGTGAGCAGATGGCACGCCGCTTCCGCACGGTGGGGCCCTTCCTGCGGTTGCCGGCCTCCACGCCGGGCGGCCGGTTCTGGACGCACTGGCCGGGCTGGACTCCTTGCGCAGGCGGCGCAAGGTAGACCGGGAGGAGATCGACGAGGCGCTCGTTCCGCCAGCGTGGCGCGCAGCGGTGTTCGGGCGGGGAGATGAGGTCGAGGCGGACCGGGATGGATGGGTGGTCTGCTTGCTGGAGCAGCTGCGCGCGGGCCTACGTCGTCGTGACGTGTTCGCAATGACTTCGACCCGCTGGGGCGACCCGCGGGCGCAGCTGCTAGAAGGCCCCGCATGGGACGCCGCACGCGGACCCGCCTTGCAGGCGTTGAGCCTGGACGGTCCTGTGGGTGAACACCTGGCTGCCAGAGTCGAGGTGCTGGATGCCGCGTGGCGAGGGCTCGCGGATGCGATCGGGCAGGCAGGTACTGAAGGGACTGTTCGCCTGGTTGAGGACGACGAGGGGAGGGTCAAGCTATCCGTGGCCTCTCTGGATGCCCTGGACATCCCGGAGTCGCTGACCCGTCTGCGGGGTTTGGTGGCGGACGTGATGCCGAGGGTTGATCTGCCGGAGATCCTCCTGGAGGTGCATTCCTGGACCGGGTTCCTTGATGCCTACACGCATTTTTCCGGCGCCGGTGCCCGAATGAGAGAGCTGCCGGTCTCTGTCGCCGCGGTGCTTATCGCCCAGGCTTGCAACGTCGGTTTAACTCCTGTCGTCGCCGAAGGAAACCCTGAGCTGACAAGGGACCGGTTGGGGCATGTAGAGGCGAACTACGTGTGGGCCGAGACCCACAGCGCTGCCAATGCGCTGCTGATTCAGGCTCAGTCGAATATTCCGGTAGTCCGCACATGGGGCGGCGGGCTCTTGGCTTCGGTGGACGGGCTGCGGTTCGTCGTCCCCGTAGCACGATCGACGCGGCCCCGAACCCGAAGTACTTCGGCCACGGGCGGGGCTTGACCTGGTTCAACGCTGTCAACGATCAGGTAGCCGGCATCGGCGCAGTCGTCGTGCCCGGAACGGCGCGCGACTCATTGTACGTGTTGGACACCATGCTCAATCTCGACGGCGGTCCCAAGCCCGAGATGGTCGCCTCCGATACTGCCTCATACTCTGATGTGGTCTTCGGGATCTTCACCCTGCTCGGGTACCGGTTCTCACCCCGGATCGCGGACCTTTCCGACCAGCGGCTATGGCGGGCCACTCTCCGCGGTCTGACGCCGAGCGACTACGGGGCTCTAAACGAGGTCGCCCGGCACAAGATCAACCTGGACAAGATCACCGCGCATTGGGACGATATGACCCGCGTCGCCGCGTCGCTGGCCACGGGACGGTGCGGGCTTACGATGTGCTGCGCATGCTCACGCGCGACAACGGGTCCCCGAACCCGCTCGGAGCGGCCATCTCGGAACACGGACGCATAGCCAAGGCCTTGCACCTGCTGGCCTTGGTCGCCCCGACGGATGAGACCTACCGCCGCTCGATCAACACCCAGCTGACCGTCCAGGAATCGCGCCACCGTCTGGGCAGGGCGATCTTCCATGGCCGCCGCGGGCAGATCTACCAGCGTTACCGCGAAGGCCAGGAAGACCAACTCGGCGCGCTCGGCCTGGTGGTGAACGTCGTCGTGCTGTGGAACACCAGGTATATCGACGCGGCAGTAGCCGAGTTGCGCGCAGTCGGGCAGGAGATCTCAGAGGAAGACGTTGCCCGCTTGTCTCCGTTACGCGACGCGCATATCAATATGCTCGGCCGGCACGCCTTTACCGCACCTATGCCCGACGGGCTCAGACCCTTGCGGGGCCCGACAGCTGGCCTCGTCGAAACCTTAAAATAGTTCGGAAAACGGATCGACGGATTGCCCCCTGCCCCTAGTGGCCTCCGCCGCCAGCAACGTCAATAGCCACGTCCACCACGACGACAAGACATTGACTGGCCAAGGAATCGCCGCGCAACGCGGGCCAAGAAGACCCGCGCCCCCAACCACCGAGACTTGTTAGGGTTAGGCTGATCCCGCCGGTTCCGCTACAGCTGGCGGGATTTCTCGCGCGCCAAACGCCGGGACGTTCAGACAAAGCAAGAGGGTAGCGATTCAGCTGTCCTGATTCGCTACCCTCTTGATTGGATCGATGGAAGCCTATGGCTGCACTCGGGACTGATTAAGGAGGTCCTCGTTGATCCATTTGCGGATCAGGACGACGTCGAGTGCGATACTGCCAACCACTACAACGAAGAACAGCCAAAGAGGCAGGTTCCAGAAGATGACCGCCAGCATCAGTAAGACGATGATGGCTGCAGAGATATAGCCGTATAGTCGACGTCCGCTTGTTGCTCGCCGCGCTTCCGCGGCCTCGCGAAGATAGTTCAGCACTTTAGTTCTCCAATTACTGGCAGTAGCCGCCAGTGTAGCGGAATGCCATGACACCGATCGGAGCAGGTGCCAGCATCACGCATTCGCCCCGCGCGTTGGCGATGGCTGCTTGGGCTGCAATCTGCACAGCGGAGATGGAACAGGCTGCAAGGCCGATGGGAAGTCCGGCTGCGATTTTGCCACAGACCGCCAGGACGCCACCAGTAACCCTGGCGACGCTGGTTTCGGATTTGTTGAATCGTACGACCGGGAAAGGCCCGTTCCAGCCGAACTGCGGATCAGCAACAATCGGGTAAGTGGACGTGGCTGAGGGCGAAACGCTTTGGATCAGGCGTCCGCCTTCGGCTGTGTAGCTGGTAGCTACGTCGTTTCCGTTAGCGTCCCTGGCCCAGGGGGATTCGATGTGGTTGATGACCCGACCTGTTGAATCCATCACCACAACGCTGCCTGTAGAGCCAATGCTGAGCTGCGCGGGCGCCCCGTTCACTTCGATGTCGAACCCGAACGACCGTTCCGACGTTGCGTCCTTGAGCACAGCAAACCCTGCCCCGGATATACCCTCCTTGGCCGCGAACACGAACGACGTGGAAGGAGCGACGGCAATTTCGGTAGCGCTCAGGTCGCCTGTTTCGGTGAGCTTTACAGCGCCGCCATCAGTAACCGCACGAACGCTGACTTTATCGCCGGCAGCGGAACCAATTGTCATGGACCCATCGCCGGATAGTGCTATTCTCTGGTTCTCGTCCACAGCTTGCGACGCGTCCTCAAACGGTTGCGCGTCCAGCACGCTCTCCAAGGCGGAAGGACCTGTCTCGGGAGCCCCAACCAGCGCTGTTGAAGGAAGGGATGAAGAGAGAATAAGAGCTGCAGCAATCCCCGACGCTGCCAAGCCCTTACTAAATAGACGATGCATATATTCCCCAATACTTGACCGACGTGCTAGCAAACTCGCACGCGGTTACGAACCGCCTTCTGGCAAGAAGGCATGAGATCCACCCTAAGGGAAGATCCATCTAATCTTGGACGTTTTCCCACGTCAAACCCATTTTGGGTGCGCTCGAGGGACTAGGAGAGCTGGCACTGGGCCGCGGCTGTCGTGGAGCCTCCTGCAGCCCAGGGCGCCTAGTGGGCGCACTATGTCTAGCTTCGTTGCCCATGCTCTCACGTACTCTAATATCGTCCGGTCGCTTGCCGTTCAGAAAACGCTCGATTACTGAACAGCAAGTCCCTGCCAGGCTATATCGGCGCGAAACTCAGTCATGCTTCAACAACAGGTAGCCTTGAACACGATTATTGAACACGTTTGCTGAACGAGATGAGGGTG
>JAPSHX010000019.1 GCA_031179305.1 Paenarthrobacter sp.
AAGCGCTCATTGCCCTGGCCCGACGACGCTGCGACACCCTCTACGCCATGCTCCGCGACGGGACCCTCTACCAATCCCCAACACCCACAACCACTTGACGAAAAACATAGGGACACTCTCACTTCCCGTCAGTATGACCGCGGGAACTGAGAGAGCGATTCTCGTTTGGCGTGATGATGTGCGGGAGGGTCTAGGCTGTGGCCAGTCCCTCCACCGGTGACAAGCGCGCCGCGCGCCGGGCAGGAACCACTGAAGCCAGGAGCCCTGCAACCACGGCGACACCGAAAACAGCCGCCAGCTGGAGCCACGGCACGGCCGGAACAACTGTGGCTACGCCTCCCAGGCTTGCCTGCGCGCCGAGCCAGCCATAGACGATGCCCAAAGCTGCTCCCATGATCGCGGCCACACCGGCGACGAGCACGGCCTCGATGGCCAGCATGCCGCGGAGTTGGCCCCTGGTCAGCCCCAAGGCACGAAGCAGCGAGTTCTCGCGCGTCCGCTCCAGGACCGAGAGCGACAACGTGTTGGCTACACCGATCAGGGCGATCACCACCGCGACACCAAGAAGCCCCGTGACTACCAGCAACAGGACATCGATGATGCTGTTGAAGGTCACCCTCTCAATTGCGGCGCCACTGACAGTGCGCTCATGCACGCCCAACGCGGCCGCGATCTCTTTCTGAATGGCCTGAACCCGGTCCGCAGACACGGAATCATCCAGTTTCACCCACACCATGCCGGGCGTTTCCGGTAGCGCATCAGCGGGGATGCTGGAACTTTCCACGAAGGCAGGCACGTGGCGGGTACGCAGGACTTTGGCATCGAGCGAAACGGTGCCGGTCGCCGTCGTGATTCTTGCCGGGCCTTCGGGGGAGTCCTCAGGCAGATAAACGATGCCCGTGGACGGCTTCAGGTGGTTATCACGCACCACGGATGCAGCGTCTGCGGCGGACAGGCCATAGATGGTCATGCCGCCGTCGGGCGTCGCACTGTCACTCAGCGTTCCCACCGGCTGCAGCAGCACTGCAGCGCTGACGCCGTCGAGCGCCTTAATCCGAAATACAGCCTGGGCGGGATCGCTGGCGTCCACTGCGGTTTGGGCGGACAGGTCCACCGGGTAGTTTTCCGCCAAGGTGTCGTTGAAGGCGTGCCTGGAGGTAGCCGCTCCGGTCATCATGAGGGAAACCAAGGTGACGCCGATCAGCAGCGCGGCGGCAGTAGCGGAGGTACGGGCAGGGTTTCGCGTCGCATTGACGGCGGCAAGCTTGCCAGGCACACCGGCGGGTGCGGCCAGACGTCCCGCCAGGGCCACCACGGAGGGAATGAACAGGGTGGAGCACAACAGGATCCCCACAAACGACGCAGCACCACCAAGCAGCGCCACCAGCAAGGAAACAGTCATGCTGCCGTACACCAGCAGGACTGTTCCGCCCACCAGGGCCAGCAGGCCCAGGGCAAGGCGAATCTTGCCACGCCGGTTGCTGACGGAGGCGTCATCGGCCGGGCGGAGGGCGGCGAGTGGCGCGACGGCGGTGGCCGCCTTCGCGGGCACCAACGCAGCCACTACGGTGAGAAGCGTTCCGGCCACCAGGCCGGCAATGATGGCCGACGGCGGCACCGCCAACGTCGCGAACGCTTGCTCAGGCTGGGATTTAGCCCAGGCGATCAAGCCGGTCATCAGGCCTGTCGCAGCGAGGACCCCCAAGACTGAAGAGATGAACCCAACCACGACGGCCTCCAGCATGACCGAACCGCGGATCTGTGCCCGCCCGGCGCCCAGGCACCGGAGCAATGCCAACTCCCTGGTCCGCTGCGCCACCAGAACGGAGAAAGTATTGGCCACCACCAGGGTGGAAACGAGGATGGCCACTCCCGCGAAGGCGAGCAGCACAACGGTCAGCTGGTCCTGGCCCGCACTGAGCATGGCCACTGTGGAGGTGACCTTCTCCTGTGCCGTTTCCAGCACGGGCTCAACGGCACCTGCTGATTCCATGCGGTGTGCGATGTAGTCCTTGGCCGCTGTGACGTCTTCGCCGGGCTTGAGTGCGAACTGTAGCCCGGAGTACCCGGCTCCCGCGTCCTGGACCGCGTTCACTACTGACGCAGAAGCCACCAACTGGGCGGCCGATGACGAGAAGGGATCGTTGGTGGCCTTGGTCAGGCCGGAGATGGTCACTTTTGCCGTCTTGACGGGTCCTGCACCCCGCAACTCCAAGGTGCTGCCGACTGTGAGGCCCAGATGATCGGCCGTCTTGACGTCAATGACGGCTTCCGAAGAGTTCGATGGCATGGACCCGGAGGAAAGCACTGCACCCTCCAGGGAAGCCGGCGCCGCATTGCGCAGCCGGCCGTATTGTTCACCCCCGCCAGCCTCGAACGTTACGTAGGTGGACCGCTCGGCATAGCTGTCCTGCACTGCGGGCGAGGAAACCGCCGCGTCCACCGCTGCCTGCGTGAACGGCTCCCCGTTCTTGGAAGTAGCCACAACATCGGCGTTGCGGTATGCCTCGCCGATGCTCGCGCCCAGTGACGCATTGGTGCTCGCGCCCACCATCAGCGTGGCCGAGAGGAACATGACAGACAACATGACTGCCAGCCCAATAGCCACGAAACGCCGGAAGTGGGTGGTCAATTGGGAAAGGGCAACGCGCAACATGCCTTAGGCCCCCAGCTTGCCGAGGGCAGCCAACACAGAATCGGCAGTGGGATCGTGGATCTCGCCCACCAACCCTCCATCGCTCATCAGCACCACGCGGTCCGCGTAGCTCGCTGCCACGGGATCGTGGGTGACCATGATGATGGTTTGCCCCATTTCCTGGCTGCTGCGGCGCAGCAATGCCAGGACTTCTCCGCCCGCCCGTGAGTCCAGGTTTCCGGTGGGTTCGTCGCCGAATACGACGTCGGGACGCGTCAGCAATGCCCGGGCTACAGCCACGCGCTGCTGTTGGCCGCCCGAGAGCTCATGGGGCCGGTGCTTCAAACGGTCTTTGAGCCCCAGCGTCGTGACAACCGTATCCAGCCACCCGGCGTCGGCGGTGGTTCCTGCCAAAGCGAGCGGAAGTGTGATGTTCTGCTCGGCGGTCAATGTGGGCACCAGGTTGAACGCCTGGAAAACGAAGCCGATGCGCTCCCGGCGCAGAGCGGTGAGTTGACGGTCATTGAGCCCCGTCAATTCGGTGCCGCCCAGCAGAATCCGTCCGGAATCGGCCGTGTCCAAGCCGGCAAGGCAATGCATCAAGGTGGACTTGCCGGATCCGGACGGTCCCATGATCGCAGTGAATTTGCCGGCATCGAAGCTCACTGAGACGTTGTTCAAGGCAGTGACGGTGGTATCAGCGCGGCCGTAGCTCTTGGTCAGCTCATGGGCCTCCACAGCGGGACGAGCCTGGGCGTCTTCCGGGCGTGCGGGTCGATCGGTTCCTGGCGGGTGGGGGAGAGGCGTGAATGTTGTCATGGTTCCACGCTATGTTTCCGGCCAGCCCTGCCGGATCGGGCCGCAGGCCCATTATCGCGGAGGCTGGCTCATACCGTGGTCTGAGATGCTAGGTACCCGGGGATACAACGCCGGTCTCATAGGCGATGACCACCACCTGGACACGGTCCCGTGCGCCAAGCTTCGCCAGGATATGACCCACGTGGGTCTTGACCGTGGCCTCGGATAAGAACAGCCCCGCCGCGATTTCCGGGTTCGATTGTCCCTGCGCAATCAGCTGGAACACCTCGCGCTCGCGGGCTGTAAGGCGTTCGACGGCGGCAGCATGCTCACTCTGCTCCGGTGTTTGCGTTCTCAGCAGGGGCGCCACGTGGTCAAGCAAGCGTCGGGTGGTGGAAGGGGCAATCACGGCGTCCCCGCGATAGACAGTGCGGATGGCCTCGAGTAGCTCCTCCGGCGGTGCATCCTTCAGGAGGAATCCGCTGGCGCCGGCCTGGATGGCTGCAAGGGCGTACTCGTCAAGGTCAAAGGTGGTGAGGACAACGATTTTCACATCTGCACGCTGCGAACCGCTGGGCTGTGCCCCTGCCTGTTCCAGGATGCGCCGGGTCGCCTCAATGCCGTCCATCCCTGGCATGCGAACATCCATGAGGACCACGTCGGCGGCGGTGGCTCGCAGGGCTTGGACCGCCTCAATTCCGTTACCGGCCTCGGCCACCACTTCAAGGTCCGGCTGTGAATTGATGAGCATGCCAAAACCCGATCGAACCAATTGCTGGTCATCAACGAGCGCCACCCGGATGGGTGCGGGAACTTCAGGCATGGCTTAGGCCTCCGAATATGGAATAAACGCGGACACACGGAAACCGCCGCCCTGTTCAGGGCCCGCGGTCAAGGAACCATCGTAGAGGGAGACGCGCTCACCCATTCCACGCAGCCCATTGCCGCCGCCGGCGGTGGGCGGATCTGCAGCGGCGCCCCGGCCGTCGTCGATGATGTCCAGTTGAAGGCCGCGGGCCAGCCACGTCAGGGTGACACTCGCCGTCGCCTTCGGTCCTGCGTGTTTCATCACGTTGGTCAGGGCTTCCTGGATAATGCGATAGGCCGTAAGTTCCGCGCCGGCTGGTAGGGCCCTGCGGGGTACGCCGGTCTCTTCGAAGGCTACCTGCAGTGTTGCGGCGCGAAAGCCAAGGAGGAGTTCGTCGAGATCGGAAAGCCGGGGTTGAGGGCGGGTAGGGGAGTCGTCGTCGGAGCGGAGTATGCCCAGCAGTCTTCGCATCTCGCCCAGAGAATCCCGGCCCGTGGCAGCAATGGTTGCCAGGGCCTCGGTTGCGAGTTCGGGTTTCGCGGCGGCAGCGTATCGGGCACCGTCCGCTTGGGTGATGATGACCGACAGCGAGTGCGCCACGATGTCGTGCATTTCCCTGGCAATGTGGGAACGTTCATCGGCGGCGGCCAGTTTGCGCTCCTGCATCTGCTCCACTTCAAGCCTCCGCGTGCGATCCTCAAGGGCCTGAAGCTGTAGCCGGCGTACGCGTGTGAGGTCGCCCAGCGTCCAGCTCACCAGTACCAGCATCCATATCAGAACGGTGTAGAGCGCACCGATGGTGAGGCCCAGGATGCCGGACTCAGCTGTGGTTGAAAAGAGCCGGGTAGTGAGCATGACCCCACCCAACAGTCCGGTCAAAAGAACCGTCCGACTCGCCCACGCTGGGCCATAAGCGGCCGTGGCGTAAATGACCAGCGGGACAGCGATTTGGCCCGCTACGGGTTCAGCGCCTGCCGCCCACTGGATGAGGCACACCAGGACAACGACGCCGGCCGCCACGGCCGGGCGGGTGCGTCGCCATGCGAGGGGAAGCAGGAGGCTGCAGGACAAGAGGAACAACCAGGGCCGGTCTGCGACCAGATAGACAGGACCAAAGAGGAGGATGAGGAGGCACGTGGCCGTCATATCAACTTTGAAGCGGTTGATGCGGAACCATTCGTATATCTCGTGCCTTCTATCCACGCTATGACTCTATGTGGTTGCACCCGACGGGGCATCATGCCGTGGTCTGACTCTCGCCGGGGCTATGAGCACAGTGAGTGTTCGAAGAGTGAGACGATTTTGACCAGCATGTGGATTGCTTGGCTAGATAGAGCTATGAGTGCAACGTCCATCAATCTCGCTGTCATCCCAGGCGACGGCATTGGCCCTGAGGTCATCGCCGAAGCCGTCAAGGTCCTCGAAAAGGCCGTCGCCGCCGAAGGCGTAACCCTTGAGCTGACCAACTACAAGCTTGGCGCCCAGCACTGGCTTGAGACTGGCGAGACCCTCCCGGACGAGGTCCTGGAAGACCTCCGCACGCGTGATGCCATCCTCTTTGGAGCAGTGGGCGCAGCCCCGGGTGATACCCGCATCCCTTCCGGCATCATCGAACGCGAGATGCTGCTCAAGCTTCGTTTTAGCCTGGACCACTATGTAAACCTGCGCCCGTCCCGCTTGTACGGGACCGTCGGCAGCCCCCTGGCCAACCCCGGTACCATCGATTTCATCGTGGTGCGCGAAGGTACCGAGGGGCCCTATGTGGGCAACGGCGGCACCCTGCGCGGCGGCACTCCCCACGAAGTGGCCACGGAAGTCTCCCTCAACACGGCTCATGGCGTGGAGCGCGTCGTCCGCGATGCCTTCCGCCGCGCCAACGAGCGTCCGCGCAAGCACGTCACGCTCGTTCATAAGCACAATGTGCTGGTCTTTGCCGGGCACTTGTGGAAGCGCACTGTTGAGGCCGTGGCCCGGGAATTCCCCGAGGTCACCCACGACTACCTGCACATCGATGCCGCCACCATCTTCATGGTGACCGACCCTTCACGCTTTGATGTCATCGTCACCGACAACCTTTTCGGCGATATCCTCACCGACCTCGCCGCTGCAATCACCGGCGGCATCGGCCTGGCGGCATCGGGCAACATCAACATGGACCGCACCGCACCGTCCATGTTCGAGCCCGTCCACGGCTCAGCCCCGGACATCGCCGGACAGCAGAAAGCAGATCCCACCGCGGCCATCCTCTCCGCAGTGCTCCTCCTGGACCACCTTGGCTACACCACGGCGGCCCGCAAGATCGAAGCGGCAGTAGTCGCCGACGTCGAAGGCCGCACCGGTGAGCCGCGCAGCACCGCTGCTATTGGTGATGCCATCGCGGCCGCACTTTAGGCCCATTTCTCAGGCGTAAGCTTGTGTTGAATTATTTACCTGCTTCCCTGGTCCATCGCTGAACCACACCCTTTTTTGGGGCCCGGTTCGCACTGCCAGGTAGCTGACTGTGGAGGAAACATGACTCAGACTGCCCATGGCGTCGAATTCAGCCAGCAGCTTTCGGATACCCCGAAGTCTGCTGAGGAGCGTGCAGCCGTCCTGGCGAACCCAGGCTTCGGCGACTACTTCACCGACCACACCGCCGTCGTTGACTACAAGGTTGACGCCGATGGAAATGGCGGTTGGCAGAATGCCCGGATCGAACCCTACGGACCCATCTCCCTGGACCCCTCGGCTGCTGTCCTGCACTACGGCCAGGAAATCTTCGAGGGCCTTAAGGCCTACCGTCACGCTGACGGTTCCGTTTGGACCTTCCGGCCCGAAGCCAACGCAGCACGGTTGAACAAGTCCGCGCGTCGCCTTGCACTCCCGGAACTGCCCGAGGAGTACTTCCTCGGTGCCATTCGCGAACTCGTGCAGGCTGACAAGGAATGGGTTCCTTCCGGCGACGGTGAAGCCCTTTACTTGCGCCCGTTCATGATCGCTACGGAGGCGTTCCTTGGTGTGCGTGCTGCCCGCGAAGTGTCCTTCCGCGTCATCGCTTCCCCCGCCGGCAATTACTTCGGCGGCGAGCTCAAGCCCGTGTCCATCTGGATCTCCCGCGAATACGCCCGTGCGGGCCGTGGCGGAACCGGTGCCGCCAAGTGTGGCGGCAACTACGCAGCTTCCCTGATCGCTCAGCAGGAGGCTGAAGCCAACGGTTGCAAGCAGGTCCTTTTCCTGGACCACTTCAACGACGACGCCGTGGAAGAACTCGGCGGCATGAACGTGTTCTTCGTGATGAAGGACGGTTCGCTGGTTACTCCGGCCCTGAGCGGCACCATCCTTGAAGGCGTCACCCGTATGTCCGTCATCCAGGTGGCCAAGGACATGGGCCGTGAAGTCACCGAGCGCAAGATCACGCTGGATGAGTGGCGCGACGGCGTGGCCTCCGGCGAGATCACCGAGGTCTTCGCTTGCGGCACCGCAGCCGTGATCACGCCGATCGGTGTGCTTAAGGACGCCACGGAATTCATCGGCTCCGAGGACGCGAAGGCCGGGGAAACCACCATGGCCATCCGCCAGCAGCTCCTGGGCATCCAGACTGGAACCGTGGAGGACACCCACGGCTGGCTGACGCGCCTGGTCTAAGTTTTCGACACAGCAGAACGCACGACGGCGGCCCTTCCACTTGGCAACAAGCGGAAGGGCCGCCGTACTACTTCCCCGAACGCTCTCGCAGGTCTCTCGGGTTTGGGCCGTACGCTCTATCAGGTTCCTCGGGTTTGAGCCGGACGCTCTCGCAGGTCCCTCGGGTTTGAGCCGGACGCTCTATCAGGTCCCTCGGGAGGCCTTCGACCGGCGACGGCGGCACCTCGGTGAGGTGACGGCGTCGAGCGTTGGTGGGGAGGGCTTGGGATGTGAGCGAGCATGCGTTCAGTGTCAAGATGGGACAGTGACTTCAGAATCAATGGCGACTTCCGGCAACTCGCCCACAAGTGACTCCTCTTCCCTGCAGCGCAGCAGCGAACTCACCCGCTTCCGATTGGCTCCGAACCCGGGCCCAATGAGCCTGGACGGCACGAACTCGTACGTCATCGGCGCGCCGGGATCCCGTCATGTGGCGGTGGTAGACCCGGGCCCTGAAGACGAACAGCATTTGGCTGCGTTGGCATCGGCAGGTGTTGTGGATGTTGTCCTCATTACCCACCGGCACGCGGACCACACTGAAGCATCAGCACGTTTTCACCAGATCACCGGGGCGCCTGTCCGTGCTGCGTTGCCGGAGCATTGCCACGGCGGCGAGCCGCTGATGGGCGGCGAAGTCCTGACGGCGGGCGGCGTGGAGATTCGCGTGGTGGCCACCCCGGGTCACACGTCGGACTCCCTTTGCTTCCATGTCCCGGATGACGGGCCCAGCGGATCCGTTCTCACCGGCGATACGATTCTGGGCCGTGGAACCACTGTGTTGGATTACCCGGACGGCCGGTTGGGTGACTACCTTGCAAGCTTGGACAGGCTTGAAACGATAGGACCCGCGACACTGCTGCCCGCACATGGGCCTGTGCTCCCGGCCTTGGACGAAAAGTGCCGTGAGTACCGTGATCATCGCGAGCAGCGGCTCGAACAAATCCGAACGGCACTGAAACACCTCGGCGAGGATGCGTCCATCGCTGCGGTCACTGATGCGGTTTATCCCGACGTCGACCCATCCGTCAGGTGGGCAGCAGAGACTTCCGTTGCGGCCCAGTTGGATTACCTCCGAAGCTAAACCCGGACTGTAGGCTTGAGCCCATGCGTATCGCCCGGTTTGTAGTTGATTCTGATCCCCTTTACGGCGTTGTTGAAGGCGAGCCCGGCAGTGAGGAAATCACTGTCATCAACGGCGACCCCTTCTTCAACGGCGTCGAACGTACCCACGTGAAGCACAAGCTCGAGGACGTGCGGCTCCTCGCCCCGATCATTCCCCGCAGCAAAGTCATTGGCGTCGGCCGGAACTTCGCCGAGCACGCAGCCGAACTCGGTAACGAAGTTCCCCAGCATCCGCTGCTCTTCCTGAAGCCCAACACCTCAGTGATTGGTCCGAACGATCCCATCATCCTTCCTGAGTTCTCGGAGGAAGTTTCCTTCGAAGCTGAGCTCTGCGTAGTCATCGGCCGGATCTGCAAGGACGTTCCCGAGGACCGTGCGGACGATGTCATCTTCGGCTACACCTGCGGCAATGACCTCACGGCCCGCGACGTCCAGAAGACGGATCTTCAGTGGGCGCGGGCTAAGGGATTCGATACCTCCGCGCCGCTGGGTCCGTGGATCGAAACCGAACTCGACCATGAAGACCTGTCCATCCAGGGCCGGCTCAACGGCGAACTCCGCCAGGATGGCAGCACCAACCAAATGATCCGCGGCGTACGCGAGCTCGTCTCCATCGTTTCGCATGCATTCACCTTGCTTCCGGGAGACGTCATCATGACCGGCACCCCTGCCGGTGTCGGCCTGGTCAGCGAGGGTGACCGCTTTGAAGTGGAGATCGAAGGCATCGGCCGGCTCTCCAACCCGGTGGTTCGCCGCTAGGCTCCCAGCCACGCATTAAACCTCGACGGCGGCATGCGCCCTTCGCACGAAAGGTGCGTGCCGCCGTCGAGCGTTCCCATACGGGAATCCGAGCCAACGCCAAGCGGTAAAGTTGGAACCACTATGACTACTGCTTCTGCGTCGAACGCTGCCTCCAGCGCCATTCCTGCCGTCAACGCCGAGACTCCGGTCCGCGTCCGTTTCTGCCCGTCACCCACGGGAACACCGCACGTTGGCCTGATCCGCACTGCCCTGTTCAACTGGGCCTATGCGCGCCACACCGGCGGCAAGCTGATCTTCCGCATCGAGGACACTGACTCTGCCCGGGACAGCGAAGAGAGCTACCACCAGCTGCTGGACGCCCTCAAATGGCTCGGCATCAATTGGGATGAGGGCGTAGAGGTTGGCGGACCGCACGAGCCGTATCGGCAGTCGCAGCGCGGTGACATCTACCAGGATGTGATCGCCAAGCTGAAGGCGGGCGGGCACGTCTACGAGTCCTACTCCACGCCTGATGAGATCGAAGCACGCCACAGGGCGGCAGGCCGGGATCCGAAGCTGGGCTATGACGGCTTCGACCGGCACCTGACGGATGAGCAGTTGGCACAGTTCAAGGCCGAAGGGCGCGAGGCCGTCCTGCGTCTCCGCATGCCGGACGAGGACCTGACCTTCAACGACCTCGTCCGCGGCGAGATCACCTTCAAGGCCGGCTCTGTTCCCGACTTTGCCGTTGTCCGTGCCAACGGTGCTCCGCTCTATACGTTGGTCAACCCGGTGGACGACGCCCTCATGGGGATCACCCATGTCCTGCGTGGCGAGGACCTGCTGAGCTCCACTCCACGTCAGATTGCGCTGTACCGTGCGCTCTATGCAATCGGCGTGGCCGAGTACATGCCGGAGTTCGGCCACCTGCCGTACGTCATGGGCCAGGGCAACAAGAAGCTCTCCAAACGCGACCCCGAGTCCAGCCTGTTCCTACACCGCGAGCGTGGCTTCATCCCAGAGGGCCTGCTCAATTACTTGTCGCTGCTTGGCTGGTCCCTGAGCGCGGACGAGGACATCTTTACCGTGGAGCAGCTCGTGGCCAACTTCGACATCCATGATGTCCTGGGCAACCCGGCACGCTTCGACATCAAGAAGGCCGAGGCCATCAACGGAACCCACGTGCGGATGCTCGCGCCGGAGGACTTCAAGGAACGCTTGGTTCCCTACCTCCGCGCTGCAGGTCTCGTAGGGGAGATCCTCACGACGCGCCAGGAAGAGATCCTCGACGAGGCGGCCCCACTGGTCCAGGAACGCATCACCCTCCTCGGCGAAGCTCCCGAGATGCTGGCTTTCCTCTTCAAGGCCGACGACGCCATTGACGTTGCAGACGATGCCCGCAAAGGCCTTCCGCAGAACCTGGAAGAAGTGCTGGATGCTGCCCTGGCGGCGCTGGAGCCCATCGGGGAGTGGACGGCGGAGAACATCCAGACCGCGCTCAAGCAAGCTCTGGTGGAGGACCTGGGCATCAAGCCGCGTGCAGCGTTCGGGCCGGTGCGCACCGCCATTTCAGGGCGCCGGATTTCACCGCCGCTGTTCGAGTCGATGGTGATCCTTGGCAAGGATTCCTCGCTCGCCCGTGTTCGTGCCTTCCGCGGCTAGCAACGGAATCAGTCATGGCTATCTCGAGAACTTTCGGCACCATCCGCGGTGTCCTCTTCGACATTGACGACACCTTGGTGGACCTTGAGTACGCCATGACAACAGCACTCCGGGACGTCAGCGAACATCTCCTGCCTGGCCTGGACCAGGCCGGGTGGGTGAAGTTCGGGCGCATCTTCACCCACGAAACGACGCACTTTTACGACCGCTACCTTGCCGGCGAGCTGACGTTCAATGAGCAACGCCTGCTGCGAGGCAGGGCTGCTTTGGGCCACTTTGGCGTGGACCTTCAGGACGGCGAGGAGTCTCAGGCGTGGGTGGCCGAGTACCACCAACGCCAGACGGCCTACGTCCGGGCCTTTGACGATGTGGAAGGCGTGCTGGACGCACTCGATGCTGCCGGCATCCCCTACGGGGCCGTTAGTAACAATGTGCATGATTACCAGCGGGCAAAGCTGGACGGTGCCGGGCTTTCAAGGATTAAGGTCCTTGTGGGCACCGACACGGTAGGCGTGCCGAAGCCGGAACCGGCGATCTACCTCGAAGGCGTGCGTCTGCTGGGCACCCGTCCGGAGGAGACCCTCTATGTGGGCGATAACAGGTTGCTTGACGCTGACGGTGCAACGGCGGCCGGCCTGGTTGGAGTGTGGCTCAACAGGACGGGGGAATTGGTGGAGGAGTTCACTGGCCGCCAAGTGGACTCTCTGTTGCGGTTGCTGGTCAAGGCTGCCACTCCGGCTTAAGAATCGTGTGATGCAGGTAACGGCCTTACGATTTGTGCAGGTGGCGAGACTCCGGTAGAGTCATTACTCGTGCTGAGGGGCGCGGAGGGAAAAGCTGAGGGAAACCAAAGCACTGAGCTCCGGTCCAAAAGCCACTTTGGGATATGGTGTAATTGGCAACACTACGGTTTCTGGTACCGTCATTCTAGGTTCGAGTCCTGGTATCCCAGCTCTGAAAATCCGCGTAAACACGATGGAAATTCGGAAATTTCAAGTCGCTCAGTCGATTTGGAGCATAGCTGAAAGTATGAAATACTCATTCAGCTTGATCGCCGGAAACGGCGACAAAAAGTGCAAGGCCCCATCGTATAGCGGCCTAGTACGCCGCCCTCTCACGGCGGTAACGCGGGTTCGAATCCCGCTGGGGTCACAAACAAATCCCCCCGGAACTACGGTTCCGGGGGGATTTCTTTTTCTCTATTTCTGTCGTCCCTGCCTGCGCCGCACCTGTGACGGGGATCAGGCTGGCATGATGATGCTGTGACCGCAAATGATGATGAGACAACACCCCGGGCTAACCAAGCTGCCCAAGGTGCGGCAGCCGCCGTCGAGACCTTGGAAGCTGCCCGCACGGAACTTGCGGCCACAACCCTTCCGCTCGCAGTGCCGGAGGTCCGGGAAGCCCGACAGTGGATCCGTGAGTCCCTGGCCCAGCTCGACGACTACGTAATTCCCCGCTACCGCAGCCTCGACGCCCCCCTTCTGGCCGTCGTAGGCGGTTCCACCGGCGCAGGGAAGTCCACGCTGGTCAACGCGCTGATCGGCTACCCGGTGACCCGTGCCGGCGCTATCAGGCCCACCACCCGCCAGCCCATCCTCTTGCATCATCCTCTGGACGCCGGGTGGTTTGAAGGCCACCGGATACTTCCCAGCATGGAGCGTATCCGCGGCACGGTATCTGCGAGTCCGCTGCCGGCGCATCAGGCAGGTGCCGCTCCCGACGCTCAGGCCATCACGTCTTTGGTTCTGGTGGGACACGAGTCAGTGCCCCAAGGCATCGCCCTGCTGGACGCGCCCGACGTCGACTCCATCTCTGATGACAATCGCAGGCTCGCCGGACAGTTGCTTGCTGCCGCTGACCTCTGGGTATTTGTCACCACGGCAAACCGCTACGCCGACGCCGTACCGTGGCGCCTGCTGCTGGACGCAGCTTCGCGGGATATCACAGTGGCCGTAGTCCTTGACCGCGTGCCCGCTGCAGCAGAAGACGAAGTCAGGACTGACCTGCAAGCGATGTTGGACCGGCAGGGCCTGGCGGAAGCGAAGCTCTTCGTCGTTTTGGAGAGTGCGTTGAATGAACTGGGCATGCTTCCTGAGGAGTCCGTCATTGGCTTGCGTCAGTGGCTGGGTGCCTTGGCAGCTAATGCGGCCGGACGGGCGGAGGTTGCCAGGCGGACACTGAATGGCGCAGTTAAGGCTGTCAGCGTCCGGTTGGAGGGAATCGCGGGTGCTGCTGCGGCCCAGGATGCCGCTGCCCACGACCTCCAGGCAACGTGCCTTGCCGAGTATGAGCAAGCTCTCTCACGCATTCTGGAGGCCACGAAGGACGGGGCACTTCTCCGCGGCGAAGTGTTGGCGCGCTGGCAGGACTTCGTGGGAACCGGGGAGTTCTTTCGCGCCCTCGAGCAGAACATCGGCCGGATGAGGGACCGTGTAGGGGCCTTCTTCCGAGGCGAGCCCGCTCCTGCCGTGAAGGTCGAAACAGCTATCGAGACCGGGTTGCAGGCGGTGATCCTGGACGAAGCCGCGAATGCCGCCGAAAACGTGGACAGGCGCTGGCGTTCGGACGCTGCGGGTCGGGAACTCCTTGGCGCCGAAGATCTTTCGGGCACCAGCGAGGGTTTTGATGCGAAGGCTGCAGCAGCTATTCGTTCCTGGCAGGAAGGGCTGATGGAGATGATCCGAACACAGGGCCAGGGGAAACGAACCCAGGCCCGGTGGTTGTCCTTCGGCGTCAACGGGCTCGGCGCGGCGCTCATGGTGGTGGTGTTCTCCATGACCGCCGGCCTGAGCGGCTTGGAGATCGGTATTGCAGGCGGAACCGCCGTTGTTGGCCAGAAGCTGCTGGAAGCCGTGTTCGGCGAGGACGCAGTGCGCCGCTTGGCCCAGCAGGCCAGGGATGATCTCCACACACAGTGCCAACGGCTCCTTGACGACGAGAGGCAAAGATTCCTGGATCGCCTTGAAGCAGCCCATCCGACCTCCGGAGACGGCCTCGCCCGGCATGCCCAAGCTTTGCGCCGTCTGGCGGGGGCCGCATGAGCCGCCACGGCCATGTCCGCGAGTCGTCCCAACTGCAGCGCAGGCTGGAATCGCTCAACACCGCCCGGGAACTGGCTGAGGGCGTCCTCCCGGACCCCGATCTGCAGTCTGTGTATGACGTTTTGGAGCGTGCCACCTCGCGGCGGTCATTGTCGGCAGGGCACACTGTGGTGGGGTTTTTCGGGGCGACAGGTAGCGGAAAATCGTCGTTGTTCAATGCTGTTTCCGGCAGTGAGCTCGCCACTGCCACTGCGCGGCGTCCTACAACGTCTGCACCGTTGGCGGGTATCTGGGGCGAAGAAGGCAGCGGGCCTTTGCTTGATTGGCTGGACGTCAAAGAGCGACATACCCTTCCGGCGGTTGCCGGGCTCGCAGACGAGAGCAGCGGCCTGGTGCTGCTGGACCTTCCCGACTTCGATTCCACCAGGGTGGAAAACCGGGAGATTGTTCAGCGCATGGTGGGCATGGTGGATGTGCTGGTGTGGGTCTTGGACCCGCAAAAGTACGCTGACGCTGCGGTGCATAAAGATTTCCTCCGACCCATGGCCTCCCACGGTGCCGTAACACTGGTGGTCCTGAACCAAGTGGACAAACTCAATGCGGCCGATGCAGCCGCCGTGCTGGAGTCTTTGGAAGGCATCCTGGCCCGGGACGGACTGGGCAAGGTCAGGGTTCTTAGTGCCTCGGCGCTTACCGGCGACGGTGTGCCGACTCTCCGCGGGGCCATTCGTAACGTCGTGGTCCAACGGGAGGCAACAACACAGCGCCTGTCGGCGGACGTCACCAAGGCCGCAGCGGAACTTGCCCGGGCCTCCGGCGAGGGCGAAGCCCGCGGCATCAAGGGAAGCGCGAAGGCCCGCCTCGCGTCGGAGCTCTCGACGGCGGCAAACGTACCAGTGGTGGTGGACGCCGTGCAGCGATCTTTCGCGAGGGAGTCAGCCAAGAGGACCGGGTGGCCCGTCACCCGGTGGCTGTTGCGTTTCCGACCGGACCCCTTGCGGAGGCTTAACCTGGGCAGGGATGACACCAAGCCTGAATTGAGCCGCACATCGTTGCCTCCCGCGGGGGCGCCGGAGCGGGCGCGGACGGATGCCGCAGTCAGGGACTTTGCCGATGAGGCTTCTGCCGGCGCTCCCGGTCCTTGGCGTGCAGCGATTCGCAGCGTGGCCAGGGACGGGCGGGAACAGCTGCCCGACGCGTTGGATCAAGCTATTGCAGGCACGGACCTGAAGGCGGTCAAGCGTCCCCTGTGGTGGATCCTTTTCAATACCCTTCAATGGATTGCGCTTCTGCTCGCAGTTGGCGGCCTGGGGTGGCTGGGTGTGTTGGCAGCACTTGGCTACTTTCAAATGCCAGTGCCCGAGGTCCCGCGAACAGAAGGCTGGCCCTGGCCTACGCTGATGGTCGCGGGGGGAGTGGTGCTGGGGATCGTCCTCGCCATCGCCGGAAGGATCCTTGGAGGCTGGGCTGCCCGGGTCAGGGCATCCGGGGCATCGAAACGTTTGAAGGCCGCCGTGGCAGCAGTTGCCAATCAACGGGTTGTGGAGCCCGTCGAGGTTGAAATTACGCGTTTGAAGGCGTTCAACGCGGCGCTGAAGGCCGCCCGCTCCGGTTAGGGCTGTGCAGCCTAGAGGGCCCCAGCGGCGTCCCTTACTTTGATGAGCGTGCGCAGGTTCCTTGTAGTAGTGCTGGCTTTGTAGCGTGGCTTGGCCGAGAGCTTGCTGAGGGGACTGTCCAGCGTGCCTCCGGCGGGGGCCAGCCATGCGGAAGCCTCCGGGCCCAGTCGAACTTGCTCCACGCCGTCCAGCGCTTCGCCTGCCTGAAAGAGTTCATCGAGCATGGCTGCGTCGGAGGCGAGGGTGATGTAGCTGTGCGTGGTTTTGTCGTCCGCCGGGTACGGGCACGCGTCCACCAGTTCCGCTACCCGTGCGGCGGTGAGGACAACCACCCAAGCGTCGTAACCAAAGGTTTCCCGTAGGCACTTTTCGAACTGGGCCTTGACGTCCTTGGCGCTGAGTTCACTCTGGAGCACCACGTTTCCGCTGGCCAGCAGGGTTTTGACCTTGGCAAACGGGTAGTCCTTGAGGGCTGATGTGAGATCGGCCATCTTGATGCTGATGCCGCCCACATTGATGCCGCGGAGGAAAACGGCGTAGTTGTTCACCCTAGTCATTGTTCTTGCGCAGGGCTTCGGTCAAAACCCGGGCGGCGTTGCAAACCACTTCGGCATGAAGGCGGCCCGGCTGGCGCGTGAGCCGTTCAATGGGACCTGAAATGGACACAGCCGCGATGACCCGGCCTGACGGTCCCCGCACGGGGGCTGAAACCGAGGCGACCCCCGGCTCGCGTTCGCCAAGGCTCTGACCCCAGCCCCGGCGTCGTACGCCTGCCAGGACGGTGGGGGTAAAGCGGGCGTTTTGCAGCCCTTCGAGAAGGCGGTCGTGGTCTTCCCAAGCCAGCAGGACTTGCGCGGCGGAGCCAGCCTTCATGGAGAGTTGGGTGCCCACTGGAATGGTGTCCCGCAGGCCGATGGGACGTTCTGCGGAGGCCACGCAGACACGCCAGTCACCCTGGCGGCGGAAGATCTGCGCGCTTTCGCCTGTGGCGTCCCGGAGTTGAATGAGAACGGGTCCTGCGGAGGCGATGAGACGGTCTTCCCCGGCGGCGGATGCGAGCTCCACCAATCGGCTGCCCAGGACGAAGCGTCCTTGGATGTCGCGGCTCACCAGACGATGGTGAACCAGGGCCAGCGCAAGCCGGTGAACTGTGGGCCGGGCAAGGCCCGTGGCCGCTACAAGTTGCGCAAGAGTCGTGGGTCCAGCCTCAAGGGCATCGAGTACTTGGGCCGCTTTATCAATGACACCGACTCCACTAGAATTGTCCATGTAATGATATTGCCGTCTCAATATCTGAGATGCAAGTTGTTTCGCTGGCCTATTTTGCGGCGGTGCTGCTTCAGTGGAACAAGAACAACGCAACAAGCCAACCGCAGTGAAGGGAGCAAGGCCGTGGGAAAGACACTGGCCGAGAAAGTCTGGGACGCGCACGTAGTGCGCAAGGGTGAGGGCGAAGGAGCCAATGCCCAGCCAGACCTTCTCTTCATCGACCTGCACCTCGTCCACGAAGTGACATCCCCGCAGGCGTTTGAGGGCCTGCGCCTGGCTGGCCGGCAGCTGCGACGCGTCGACCTGACCATTGCCACGGAGGACCACAACACTCCCACGCTGGACATCGACAAACCAATCGCGGACCTGACCAGCCGCACGCAGATTGAGACCCTGCGCGCCAACTGCAAGGAATTCGGCGTCCGGCTGCACTCCCTCGGTGATAAAGAACAGGGGATCGTGCACGTCGTGGGGCCGCAGCTGGGACTGACTCAGCCGGGTATGACAGTAGTGTGCGGCGACTCGCACACCTCAACCCACGGCGCCTTCGGTGCGTTGGCCATGGGAATCGGCACGTCCGAGGTGGAGCACGTTATGGCCACCCAAACCCTGTCTTTGAAGCCGTTCAAGACCATGGCCATCAATGTTGAAGGCACCCTGCGGCCCGGCGTCACAGCCAAGGACATTATCCTTGCCGTCATCGCGAAGATCGGGACAGGCGGCGGTCAGGGATATGTTCTCGAGTACCGTGGCTCCGCTATCCGTGCGTTGTCGATGGACGCCCGGATGACCATTTGCAACATGTCCATCGAAGCCGGTGCCCGCGCCGGTATGGTGGCACCGGACCAGACCACGTACGACTATATGCAGGGCCGCCCCCACGCGCCGGAAGGCGCCGACTGGGATGCAGCCGTCGAGTACTGGAACACGCTCAACACGGATGCAGACGCGACCTTCGATGTCGAGGTTGACCTGGATGCCGATACCCTGGAACCGTTCGTGACCTGGGGTACAAACCCGGGCCAAGGTGTGTCGTTGTCCTCCAAGGTACCGTCGCCGGAGGATTTTGGTGACGAGAATGCCAAGGCAGCTGCCGAACGCGCCCTGCAGTACATGGGCTTGGAAGCCGGCACCCCCATGAAGGACATCCGCGTGGATACCGTCTTCCTGGGATCTTGCACTAATTCACGTATCGAAGATCTGCGCGCTGCTGCCGACATCATTCGTGGCCGCGAAAAGGACCCCAAGGTCCGCATGCTGGTGGTACCGGGTTCCGCCCGTGTCCGTCTGGAGGCAGAGGCAGAGGGCCTGGACAAAGTCTTCAAGGAATTCGGCGCAGAATGGCGTTTTGCCGGTTGCTCCATGTGCTTGGGCATGAACCCGGACCAGTTGGAGCCGGGCGAGCGTTGTGCCTCAACATCCAATCGCAACTTTGAGGGTCGCCAGGGCAAGGGCGGCCGCACGCATCTGGTCTCGCCTGTCGTGGCTGCGGCCACCGCTGTCCGGGGCACGTTGAGTTCGCCATCGGACCTCGAGTCCGCTTCCGCGGGCACACCGACCGGAATCGCAGTCTAGGAGGATTCATCATGGAAGCATTTACCACCCACACCGGCATCGGCGTTCCCCTGCGCCAAAGCAACGTTGACACTGACCAGATCATCCCTGCTGTGTACCTGAAGCGCATCACGCGCACAGGCTTCGAGGACGCTTTGTTCGCTGCTTGGCGGAAGGACGAGTCCTTCATCCTGAACCAAGCCCCGTTCAATGCCGGCTCCGTACTGGTTGCCGGCCCGGATTTCGGTACAGGGTCATCCCGTGAGCACGCTGTCTGGGCGTTGAAGGACTATGGTTTCAAGGCCGTTCTGTCCTCCCGGTTCGCCGACATTTTCCGCGGCAACTCCGGCAAGCAGGGCCTGCTCGCCGCACAGTTGGCGCAGGATGACATTGAACTCATTTGGAAGGTTCTGGAAAACCACCCCGGAACTGAAGTCAAGGTTGACTTGGTCTCCAAAACGGTTGAGTGTGGCAACGTGGTGGCGCCTTTCGATATTGATGACTACACCCGTTGGCGTCTCCTGGAAGGCCTGGACGACATCGGGCTGACCCTTCAGCATGAGGCAGACATCACGGCTTACGAGGCCACGCGCCCGGCCTTTAAGCCGAAGACGCTTCCGGCGAAGGTTGATGCCGGATAGCCCATCATCTGAGGCCGCAACTCCGCGGATAACGGACCGGCAGGCCCCCTTCGGGAGCGTCTGCCGGTCCTTTTTCGTTGGCGAACACGCGAAGCCTGATACGCGGGGTGTCGGGCGGTTCCATTTCGGATCGGTAAAGCGAGCTTCTATGCTTAGCTGGAGCCTTTGTAAGTTTGGGGGGCGAGTAGTCGTGAGGAAACCGGTATAGATGAGTAGTGTTCTGACAATCCGCGGTGGCGTCCCCTTGACCGGGCGAGTGACCGTTCGCGGTGCCAAGAACCTGGTGCCCAAGGCCATGGTGGCGGCGTTGCTGGGCAGCGAACCATCGGTGCTGAGGAACGTGCCGGAAATCAAGGACGTCGAGGTTGTCACCAGCCTGCTGCAGCTGCACGGCGTGACCGTCGTGAAGGATCCGGTATCGGGCGACCTCACCTTGGATCCCAAAGATGCAAAGACGGCCTCCAGCACGGCCATTGACGCGCATGCTGGCGATTCGCGGATTCCCATCCTGCTGTGCGGACCGTTGATTCACGCGATCGGCGAGGCCTTCATCCCGGATCTGGGCGGTTGCAAGATCGGCGACAGGCCCATTGACTATCACCTGAACGTCCTGCGGCAGTTCGGCGCCGTGGTGGAAAAGCGCCCGGGCGGCATCCACATTTCTGCCCCGAACGGTTTGCATGGAGCCAAAATTTCGCTGCCGTATCCATCGGTGGGGGCCACTGAGCAGGTGCTGCTGAGCGCAACGCGTGCCGAGGGCATTACTGAACTCATTGGTGCGGCCACCGAACCCGAGATCATCGACCTCATTGCTGTCCTGCAGAAGATGGGCGCCATCATCAGCGTTCAGACTGACCGGACCATCCGGATTGAGGGCGTCAAAGACCTTCGTGGCTACAACCACCGGGCCCTCCCGGACCGCAACGAATCCGCATCCTGGGCCTCTGCTGCTCTGGTTACCCGTGGCGACATATTTGTTGAGGGCGCTTCTCAGCGCGACATGATGACGTTCCTGAATACCTACCGCAAGGTCGGTGGCGGCATGGACATCGGCGACGACGGCATCCGCTTCTACCACCAGGGCGGTAAGCTCTCCCCGCTGGTCCTGGAGACAGATGTCCACCCGGGCTTCATGACGGACTGGCAGCAGCCGCTGGTGGTGGCCTTGACACAGGCCGAGGGCGTCTCCATCGTCCACGAGACTGTCTACGAGAACCGCTTCGGATTCACGGACGCCCTTGCACGGATGGGTGCGAACATCCAGGTGCACCGCGAGTGCCTGGGCAGTGTTCCCTGCCGGTTCGGACAGCGGAACTTCCTGCACTCAGCAGTGATTTCAGGCCCCACCCCGCTCAGGGGCACCGATATTGACATCCCTGACCTCCGGGGTGGTTTCAGCCACCTCATCGCAGCGCTGGCTGCTACGGGCACGTCACGCGTTACGGGCATCGACATCATCAACCGCGGTTACGAGCGCTTTACCGAGAAGCTGGCCGGCCTGGGCGCCGATTTCGATATCACCACCACCAAGTAGCGGGGGCTCCTTTGAAGGAATCGGCCAAGAGCCGTGCAACGTTTATGCTGCTGGCGGGTCTTGCGCGTCCGTTGATGAACGTCCTGATGGCCAAGAAGTGGGAAGGCATGGAGAACCTTCCACCCGGCGGCTTCATCGCAGTACCCAACCATTGCACCGAGATCGACCCCATCGTGATCGGACACATGGTGTACAACCAGAAGCGGCCACCGCACTTCCTCGCGAAGACCGGCCTCTTCAACGTGCCCGTGCTGGGTTCCCTGCTGCACGCCACAAAGCAGATACCGGTTGAACGCTCGACGGCGGGAGCGAACCGCTCGCTTCAAGTCGCCAAAGAAGTGGTGGACGCCGGTGGTGCCATCATCATCTACCCCGAGGGCACTCTCACCCGCGACCCTGATCTTTGGCCGATGAAGGGCCACACCGGGGCCGCCAGACTTGCCCTGCAGACCGGAGCCCCTGTGGTGCCCATGGCGCACTGGGGTGCACAAGAGGTTTTCCCCCGGTACGCCAAGCGGTTCCACATCTTCCCGCGCAAAACCGTCCGCGTGCTTGTTGGCAAGCCCGTTGATCTCAGTGCGTTCAGGGAACAGCCGCTGGACCGCGCAACACTGACCGCGGCCACTGAAGTCATCATGGCTGCCATCACGGAACTCCTTGAAACCCTTCGAGGTGAACCTGCACCGGCGGAACGCTGGGATCCGGCTGTTCACAAGCAGTCCAAGCACGGCCGCTTCATTCAGGGTGGTTCTCCTGATGCCGGCGAAGGCGAGGACGGGAAATGACTGCAGTGGAAACGAATGTCTCCACACCGGACATCGTGGCTGTCTTGGGTGCGGGTTCGTGGGGAACAACGTTTGCGAAGGTCCTGGCTGATGCCGCGACGGCCACCGGATCTGAACGTAGTATCCGGATCTGGGGTCGTCGGGCGGAGGTCGTGGAGCAGATCAACTCTTCGCACCGCAATGAGCAGTACCTCAAAGACATTGAGCTTCCACCATCCGTAACAGCATCCACAGATGTGGAGGAGGTGCTGAGGGATGCCACCTTGGTGGTCCTCGCCGTGCCTGCCCAGTCGCTACGACCACAGCTCGGGGAGTGGAAGGCGTTCCTTGCGCCCGATGCCGTGGTTGTGTCCTTGATGAAGGGCCTGGAACTGGGCACGGACGCCCGGATGAGCGAAGTCATTGCCCAGGAGTTGGGTCTTCCCGCGCCGCGCGTAGCAGTAGTGTCGGGCCCCAACCTGGCGATGGAGATTGCCCGCGAGCAGCCAACAGCCTCAGTTGTTGCCTGCAGCGACGCCGACACCGCTGCTGCCATAGCGCTGTGCTGCACGGCACCGTACTTCCGGCCCTACACCAGCACTGATGTTGTGGGGGTGGAAATCGGCGGGATCGTGAAAAATGTGATTGCGCTTGCTGTGGGTATTTGTGAAGGCCGCCAGATGGGCGACAACACAAAGGCTTCGGTGATCACGCGCGGACTTGCTGAGACGTCCCGGCTTGCCCTGGCCCTTGGCGGCGAAGCCCACACCATGGCCGGTCTTGCCGGACTCGGCGATCTTGTTGCCACGTGCTCCTCAGCCCTCTCGCGGAATCACACCGCTGGCAGGTTGCTTGGTGAAGGCCTCAGCCTTGAGCAAGTGGCCGAACAGATGACGCAGACAGCAGAAGGCATCAAGTCCGGCCCCGCTGTTCACGAACTGGCTGGCAAATTGAATGTTGAAATGCCCATTACGGCTGCCGTCGTGGCGGTGCTTGAAGGCAGAATGTCCGTTGATGACCTGGGGCCACGACTGTTGGCCCGGGCACTGAAGTCCGAAGGCGACTACTGATGGTGACTGACCAATCCACCCCCGTGACGGGCCGGCCCCGTGTAGCGATTCTCTTCGGGGGGCGCTCCAGTGAACACGCCGTCAGCTGCGTCACTGCAGCTGGTGTCATGGGGGCGATCGACAAGAACAAGTATGAAGTCATACCGATTGGCATCGCCAAATCCGGGCAATGGGTACTCGCTTCGGGCGACACCAGCGACTGGTCGTTGAGTTCGGCAGCGCTTCCCGAGGTGGCGCCGTCGGGCAGGACCGTGACTTTGGCCGAAGTGGCTGGCGTGCATCAACTCATCGTCACCGAGCCCAATGCCGTTCCCCAGGAACTGGGGTCCGTGGACGTTGTCTTCCCCCTGCTTCATGGGCCGTGGGGCGAAGACGGGACCATCCAGGGCCTTCTGGAGCTTTCAGACACGCGCTATGTCGGAGCCGGTGTGCTGGCCTCGGCCGTGGGGATGGACAAGCATTTCATGAAGGTGGTGTTTGAATCTGCCGGACTGAGCGTAGGACCGTACGTAGCGGTCACAGACCGAGAATGGACCACGGACGCGGAGGCTGTCCGTAAGCGGGTGGACAAACTCGGGTACCCCGTGTTCGTGAAGCCAGCCCGCGCGGGTTCGTCCATGGGTATCTCCAAGGTTGACTCGATGGAAGGGCTGGACGCTGCCATCGAGGAAGCCCGCCGCCATGACCTGAAGCTGGTCATTGAAGCCGGCATCGTGGGCCGCGAGATCGAGTGTGCTGTCCTTCAGGGTCGCGGCACGGATGCGCCCCGTACTTCCATGCCGGGTGAGATTGCGGTGGCAGCCGGTGAGCACCAGTTCTATGACTTTGCCGCCAAGTATGTTGAGGACGGCGCCGCAGCCCTGAGTTGCCCGGCTGACATGCCGGACGAGGCAATCGCACGCGTGCGTGAACTCGCCGCCGTGGCGTTCGACGCCGTGGGGGCGGAAGGCCTTAGCCGCGTGGATTTCTTCTACACCCCTGCTGGCGAGCTGATCATCAATGAGATCAACACCATGCCCGGTTTTACGCCCAAAAGCATGTACCCGCAGATGTGGGCGGCGTCCGGCCTGGCTTACGGGGACTTGATCGACGAACTGATCCACCTGGCTCTGACACGCAAGACGGGGCTGCGCTAAAGCACTACTGCGCGGAGGGCAGATTTTGCAGGTCTTCCTGGCCCACGCACTTTCCGGTTGCCTTGATCTTGCCAACCGCGGCCGCCAACTCAGTCAGGACAGTTGCTGAACTGATGTTTGCCGCCTCCAGCTTGACCGGATCTATCAAGATCTCAGTGGCTGGTTCGCGGCCGAACGTGGTCAAGGTGTAAACGGGATCGCCTTCCTTGATGACCCAGTCGATGTCGTTGACGCTCACGCAACGGTCCGTCGTAGGTCCGGGAACGTTCACTCCGCATCGGAGGATGACCTGCGAAGGATCGCCCCAGGCAGCTGTCGCCTGGCTGTTGGTTTTGCGGAGGGCCGCATCGCCGATCCGGTCCGGCAGAGCCACCATCATTGGTGCGCAGGCAGGATTTGCTGCGTCGGCGGCCGCTGTGACGTCCACGGCGGGCGCACAGGCTGTCAGAGCGGTGACGGACGCGGAGGCCAAAGCGATGGCCAGAGCGGTCCGGGGAAGGGTCTTTCGGTGCATTTATCCAGCCTATCCCGCAAGCACCGGCAGGCAGATTTGCGTAGCCCGGGTCACATCCCTGCGGAACTGCCGT
Source organism: Paenarthrobacter sp. (assembly GCA_031179305.1). Classification (GTDB taxonomy): domain Bacteria; phylum Actinomycetota; class Actinomycetes; order Actinomycetales; family Micrococcaceae; genus Arthrobacter. The sequence continues at coordinate 24,645 of JAPSHX010000019.1, forward strand.
CCGGAGCGCCCGCATTATTCTGTCGGTGGATCGCGATAGCGTAGAGCGGTGCCATGAGAAGACGCGGGCGCCGTGCCAAGAGAAGAGTTGACAGCAGTGCCAGAAGAACCGTTGACCGTCCAAGACCTTTCGGAGTCCGAGCTCCTCGCGCGGATTTTTCCGCGCCTGCACCATAGCCCCGGCGTCCTGCTGGGACCCGGTGACGACGCCGCCCTGATAGCAGCGCCGGATGGCAGGGCGCTCATCTCCATCGACACCCAAACGCAGGACCAGGACTTCAGGCTTGAGTGGCGTAACGGCTACCGGACCACCGGATACGACGTCGGCTGGAAGGCTGCAGCGCAAAACCTCAGCGACATCAACGCTATGGGCGGCAGTGCCACGAGTCTCGTGGTAAGCCTCACCATGCCCACGGAAACGCCCGTCGAATGGGTTGAAGCGTTTGCTGACGGGCTCACTGCGGCAATTGTTGGCCTGGGTGCTTCGGATTGCTCGGTGGCCGGCGGAGACCTTGGAAGGGGCCGCGAATTGGCGGTGACCGTCGCCGTCGTCGGAACGCTTGCAGGTGTCGCACCGGTGTTACGGTCCGGTGCCAAGCCCGGTGATGTCGTGGCGGTTTCAGGGACGTTGGGAAGGGCAGCTGCGGGCTGGGCTCTACTGGAAAGCGACATTCCGTTCGACAAGCTGCCTCCGGAGCTGCGGAGCTTGATGGACAACCAATGCCGGCCAATACCACCACTGGCCGCGGGACCACTGGCTGCGCGTACGGGTGCTACAGCCATGATGGACATTTCCGACGGCCTGCTGCGCGATGGCGGCCGCCTGGCCGGGGCGAGCAATGTGGTTCTTGATTTTGATCCCGTTGCTTTGAAGACTCACGCAGCCTCTTTGGAACCAGCAGCTGCGCTTCTGGGAGGAGAAGCCATGCGGTGGGTGCTTGGCGGGGGAGAAGACCACGGGTTGCTTGCTACGTTCCCAGCAGGAATTCAGCTGCCGCAGGGCTTCACTGCGATAGGCTCGGTGCAAGCCGTTGTCGAGCCGCCAGGCAGTGGCGTCCGGGTTGCCGGGCAAACTGCTGACACCGTTGGATGGGATCACTTTGCAGACTAAGATCGCCGCGAATGCACACGCCATGAAACGTTGGCTCGGCAAGGCGGAGGTGGTCCTCGGCAACCACAGCGACCGTCTCAATGCGATCAACGTCTTCCCTGTAGCGGACGGCGATACCGGAACGAACCTTTACCTCACCGTTCGGGCAGCGGTCGCTGCCCTGGGCGGAACTGCGCCTGACTCCAGTGAAAACGGCAACGACGTCGGCGCGGTACTGTCCCGTGCCGGACAGGCTGCAATGGAGCAAGCCCGAGGCAATTCGGGCACACTCTTTGCAGTGTTCCTGTGCGCCGCTGCAGAGCCCTTGGCCGGAAAAACCCGCCTCAGCGCACCCTTGCTTGCCACTGCGTTGAACAGGGCACAGATCCGTGCCTGGTCTGCCCTGAGTGAACCTGTGGCGGGCACCATGCTTTCGGTATTGGAAGCGGCCGCTCATGCCGCTGAGGCCGCGGACGCATCCCAAAATGGCGACGACAGTAACCATGCATTGGGCCTCTCGCTCGACGCTGTGGTGGAGGCCGCCTACCAAGCCGTCATCCGGACAGAGGATGAACTGGCACAACTCCATGAAGCACACGTTGTGGATGCAGGGGGTGTGGGGATGTTGCTGGTACTGGATTGCCTCCGGGCCGCGGTCCTCGGTGAGGAACTCCAGGAGGAATTGCTTGATGGACTCCACGGCTACAAATTGCAGGATCCCCACATCCATGAGCACATGCCGGCCGACGACGGCGTGGAAGTCATGTGCACCATCAATCTCTCGCCCTTGAATGCGGCCATCCTTCGGCAACGCCTGGACGAGATGGGCGATTCCGTCATCATGAGCCAAGTAGGCGGTGCACAGGGCGCTGATGATGACGACGACGAATCCACTGTGGAAATCAGCTACCGGTGGCGCGTTCATGTGCACGTCGCCGACCCGGAGCCGGCCGTCGCATTCATTCGTTCGCTGGGAGAACCCACCGATATAGCCGTAAGCCAGCTGGCAATACCCCGTGATGACGGGCAGCACCCGGCCGACACACAAGAACCGGCCGGCAGCGGATCAACCAGCATCAAAGAAGCTTTCAATTCCTCAGGCCAGTCACGGCATGAATACTGAACTGGAGCTGCCCCTCGAACGCAGGATTGGCAAACGGTCCGCGGCTGTCATAGACAAGCACTTGGGCCTAAAAACTGCCGGTGCCTTACTGAACTACTTTCCTCGCAGATACTTGAACCGCGGTGAGTTAACACCCATCAGCAAGCTCCCGCTGGATGAAGAGGTCACGCTGATTGCCCGGGTGCTGTCCAACAGCACCCGCCAGATGAGGGCCCGCCGTGGTTCGATCACGGATGTGGTGGTGACGGATGAGGCTGGTGGCAGCGGTGTTCCAGGTACGTTGAAGGTCAGCTTCTTCAACGGGTTCCGGGCAAAGGCAGAACTCCTTGCTGGCCGTCGGGCCATGTTTTCAGGCAAGGTGACCCGCTACGGCGGAGCCCTCGGCTTGACCAACCCCGACTTCCTTCTGCTCGACGAGGATCCGGAAGCCGAGGGTTCCGTGGATCCCGAAAAGCTCGCAGCAATGCCCATCCCCATTTATCCGGCGACGGCCAAGCTGACCAGTTGGTCCATCCACAAAGTGATCACTGCCCTGCTCCAAACCATGGACCTTGATTCCTTGGAAGATCCCCTGCCGGCAAGCATCGTCCGAAGGGACGGGCTGCTCAGTGTCGCTGAGGCCTACCACTTGATCCATTCGCCCGGGATTGCCAAGGACTGGCAACGGGCCCAGGAACGTTTTAGGTATCAGGAAGCCCTGGTGCTTCAAACCGCCCTGGCACGCCGGCGGGCACAGCTGGCTGCAGAAGAAACCACTGCGCGCCGTCCCCGCGTGGGAGGTTTGCTCACTAAATTCGATCAAAATTTGCCCTTTACCCTGACTGCCGGCCAATCCGCCGTCGGAAAGACGCTGGCTGAAGAGCTCGGTCGCGACACTCCCATGAACCGGCTGCTGCAAGGTGAAGTGGGCTCGGGAAAGACGATCGTCGCCCTGCGGGCCATGTTGCAGGTAGTGGACGCAGGCGGCCAGGCAGCGCTCCTTGCGCCCACGGAGGTCCTGGCGGCCCAGCATTTCCACTCCATCCGCAAGACGTTGGGTGCCTTGGCTGGTGACCACATCTTCGGCGGTGCCGGAATGCTTGGCGGCGACTCCTCCCAGGCAGCCGTCCAAGTGACGCTCCTGACCGGTTCCATGCCCACCGCGGCGCGCAAACAAGCAATGCTTGACGCGGCCTCCGGAAATGCGGGAATTGTCATTGGCACTCACGCTTTGCTGAGCGACAAAACCAGCTTTCAAGACCTCGGGTTGATCGTGGTGGATGAGCAACATCGCTTTGGTGTGGAGCAGCGCGATGCCCTCCGGGCCAAGGCACAGCGGCCTCCACATTTGCTGGTCATGACAGCCACGCCGATTCCCCGCACGGTGGCCATGACCGTATTCGGTGACCTTGAGACCTCCATCCTGGATGAACTTCCAGCCGGGCGTGCGCCAATTTCCACTCACGTAGTGGGGCTCGCGGAGAATCCCGGCTGGGTAGATCGCATTTGGAAGCGTTCCCGCGAAGAAGTCGATTCGGGTCATCAGGTGTACGTGGTGTGCCCCAAGATTGGCTCGGATGACGACGGTGACTTCAGTCCAGGCGAAGCAGAACCCAGCGATGCCGACCTCGCGGATGAGGGACCGGCGCGGGAACTCGCCTCAGTGACAGCCGTCGTCGAAAGCCTCCTGCAGGAGCCGGCCCTGGCTGGCGTCCCGGTGGCCCCGCTCCATGGACGGCAGGATCCGCAGGTGAAGTCAGAGACGATGGCTTCGTTCGCCTCCAACAACACCAAAGTGCTGGTGTCGACCACCGTCATTGAGGTGGGCGTCGATGTCCACAACGCCACCCTCATGGTGATTCTTGACGCCGACCGCTTTGGCATCTCACAGCTCCACCAGTTGCGTGGGCGGGTGGGCCGTGGAGGGTTGCCCGGCACTTGCCTGCTTGTAACCACGTTGGAACCCGGACATCCGAGTCGCCGCCGGCTTGATGCCGTTGCTTCAACGACTGACGGCTTTGAGCTGTCCCAGGAAGACTTGAAACTCCGCCGGGAAGGCGACATTCTTGGTGCTTCGCAATCGGGCGGACGCTCCACCTTGAAGTTGCTCCGTGTACTTGAACACGAAGACATCATTGCCCGCGCACGTACCGATGCCCAAGGCCTGGTGTCGGAAGATCCTGCCCTGCAACGACAGCCGGCACTTGCCGCCGCAATAGATGACTATTTGAACCCGGAGAAGGAGGCGTTCCTTGAACGCGGTTAGAGATCCATGGAAGCGCGCTCATGGGGAATCCCTGTGAGCCGGATCATCGCCGGAGTTGGTGGAGGGAACCCGCTGGCCAGCGTCCCCGGAACGGCCACGCGTCCCACCACGGACAGGGTCAAGGAGGCGCTCTTTTCCCGTTTGGAATCCTTGGCAGTCATTGACGATGCCCGGGTCCTGGACCTTTATGCAGGCTCTGGATCCTTGGGCATCGAAAGTGCCAGCCGAGGGGCCCGGACTGTGGATCTGGTGGAGTTTGATGCGAAGGCAAGCGACGTCTGCCAGCGCAATGCGGATCTGGTGAACCAACTACTGGGCGGGAAAAGGGTCTCAGTCCATCGTTCCAAGGTGGAGTCATTCCTGGAGCGTGCGGGTGACACGGACATGTGGGATCTCGTCTTCCTTGATCCGCCATACCCCTTGGACGAGCCTGCCTTGAGTGCTGTACTGGCAAAGTTGGGGCCGCATTTGGACGATGCGGCCGTTGTTGTGGTGGAGCGGAGTTCGCGGAGCCCTGAGCCTGAGTGGCCCGACGCCTTGGAATGTTTCGCCGACAAGAAATATGGCGAGACCAAGTTGTGGTTCGCTGAGCCGGCCTAACGGACCGTCTCGTTAGCCCGTGATCCTGTCCAGGTCTACACCGGTGAGGACGGTGGCGGGGTGGGGGCCACGCGCCAGCAGTTGCGCCGTCCAGTCCGGGGACCACGGCTTGCATGTGCCTACCAAAACGATGTTGCCCGGGTAGCGGCCAGCGAACATTCCCGTCTCAGCGAAGGCGGCGACGTCCGGCATCGCCTGGCGCAGCGCGGCCACTTGACTACGGACGAGCGTCAGCGCAGGTTCGTCACCCACATTGACGATCAACACCCCTTCCGGCCGAAGCCTGCCTGCGGCTTCCTCGTAGAATTCCCGGCAGGCAATATGGGCAGGGGCCTCCGGCCCGGAGAAGATATCAAGAATTACGACGTCGAACATCACGTGCGCGGGGAGCTCCGCCAGTGCGTCGCGGGCGTCGCCGATGTGGGTGGTCATCGTGGTGCCTTCAGGCATGGGCAGCTTCTGAAGTACGAAGTCCAAAAGCTCACGCTCAAGCTCAACTGCGTATTGCTCTGAGCCCGGACGGGTGGCTTGGATATATCGAGCCAGGGTGAGGGCACCGGCGCCCAGATGCAGGGCGCTGATGGGGTTTCCGGGTTCTGCAGCCAAATCCACCACGTGCCCGATTCTGCGGAGGTACTCATAGAAGATCTCCGAGGGATGGGCCAGGTTCACGTGCGATTGTTCGGCCCCGCCAATACTAAGGACGAAGCCGCCTTCAACGAGGGTGTCTTTCTCGATAGTGGCGTGTTGTCCTGTTGTTCGTAGGAAGCGTGTTGCCTGGTGCTGGCCGGAGCCCTTGGCGTTCAGAGCCGATCCTTCAAGGTGGCAAGGCGTTCGGCCGCTTCCTGCAGGACGTCGGTCTTCTTGCAGAACGCGAAACGCAGCAGGCTTCGCATACGCTCGGCTCCTTCCGGATGGCAGAAGACCGGGACGGGGATAGCTGCCACGCCTACGAGCCCTGGCAGTCGCCTTGCGAGGTCAACGGAGTCGCGGATCCCCAGCGGTGCCGTGTCCACGTTGATGAAGTAGGTGCCGCTTGGGTTGTAAACGCCGAAGCCGGCGGCCCGGAGGCCTTGTGCGAGGATGTCTCGTTTGTGGCGCAGTTGATCGGCGATGCCTTTATAGAACTCATCGGGAAGGCCAAGGCCCACTGCGATGGCGTTCTGGAAGGGGGTGCCTGAACTGTAGGTCAGGAACTGCTTCACCGTGCGCACTGCCGCCACCAAATGTGCCGGACCGCTGAGCCAGCCGATTTTCCAGCCGGTGAAGGAAAACGTCTTTCCGGCGGATGAAATGGTGATGGTACGTTCGGCGGCGCCGGGCAGCGACGTAATGGGTATGTGGGGTACGCCGAAGGTGAGGTGCTCGTAGACTTCGTCGCTGACGATGATCGCGCCGTACTTTGCAGCCAGTTCCACAATCGTGGACAAGACGGACTCCGGAAAGACGGCACCCGTGGGGTTGTGCGGGTTGTTCAGGAGGACAACCCTGGTGCGGTTGCTGAAGGAGTTTTCCAACATCGCGAGGTCGGGAAGGAAGTCCGGGGCCAGCAGGGGAGCGGTGACGTGTTTGGCTCCAGCCACGCCGATGATGGCCCCGTAGGAGTCGTAGAACGGTTCGAAGGTCAGGACTTCGTCGCCGGGCTGGATGAACGCGAGCAGTGTCGCTGCGATCGCTTCTGTTGCGCCCGTCGTGACGAGAACCTCGGTATCGGGGTCCGGGTTCAGCCCGTAAAAGCGTTGCTGGTGGGTGGCGATGGCTTCCCTCAACGCGGGAACGCCTTTACCGGGCGCATATTGGTTTGCTCCAGCGGCGATGGCAGACTGGGCTGCCGCTTTGATTTCCGCGGGCCCGTCTTCATCGGGAAAACCTTGGCCGAGGTTGATGGCACCAGTGGACAGTGCCAAGGTGGTCATTTCCTCGAAAATGGTCACGCCCAGCGTTCCTTCGGGGGAGAGCAGGTTGGCGCCCATGGCCGCCCGCTGCCATGGTGTTGCGTTGTTACCTGCGGTGGTGCCCGCGCTCATATCAAGGGAAGAATTGCTGCCTGCGGATGCCATGTCAGACATGGTATCCCGGCAAAGCCATGGGGTAGGTTCGTCTCATGAGACGCGCGGTATGCCCTGGATCCTTTGACCCTATCCATAATGGACATCTCGAAGTCATCGCCCGGGCCGCGGGCCTGTTCGACGAAGTCATCGTGGCCGTGTCCACCAACTACGCCAAGAAGTACAGGTTCAGCCTCGAGGACCGAATGGAGATGGCGCGGGAAACATTGGCCTCTTTGCGCGGCATCATCGTTGAGCCGATGGGTGAAGGGCTGCTGGCGGAGTATTGCCGCCACCGCGGTGTCTCAGCCATAGTCAAGGGCCTTCGTTCATCGTCGGACTTTGATTACGAGTTGCCGATGGCCACCATGAATCGCCAGTTGGCCGGCATCGAAACGGTCTTTCTGCCTGCGGAAGCGCATTACGTGCACCTTTCCTCGACGTTGATAAAAGAGGTCAACGTCCTCGGTGGAGACATCTCCGATTTCGTCCCCAAATCGGTGCTGAAGAGGCTCCTCGCTGGCGAGCCGCCAACGGAACCGCCGCGCAAGGGGTAGGCTTGTCGGGTACCTTGCGCCTTCGCGCAGAGTCCCCAAGCTGAAATCACCGCGCATTTACGCGCGCCCGGCGTCGGTTTGAGTCCTCAAGCGTGATCAGGCTAAGATGGTACGTCGGTCATATGTTCTACAGGAGTTCTCATTAAGCGAGATGCAAGTTCGCCCTTGGCGCTGGTAGTCAAGGACCTTGGACGCAGTCCAGGGACCATGCGGACACTCAACGAGCATGTACCTGCGCCAAGTGACCTTGGTGTGGCGCTCATTGGCGTAAAGGAAGGCTCGGAAATCGAGCTGGATCTTCGTCTTGAGGCCGTACACGAAGGAATTCTGGTATCCGGAACCGTAGTCGTCGAAGTAACCGGCGAATGCGGTCGATGCCTGGATCCCCTTGCGTATGACCTTGAGGTCAATGTGCAAGAACTTTTCTTCTATGAAGGCGTTGAGCTTTCAGGCGAAGAAGACGATGAAGAGCAACGTCGAGTCGAGTACGATCTAATCGATCTTGAGCCGGTGTTGCGGGACGCAGTTGTCACTATGCTGCCGTTCCAGCCGGTGTGCCGGGAAGACTGCCAGGGCCTGTGTTCCGAATGTGGAGCGCGCCTGGAAGACGAGCCGGGGCACCACCACGAGGTCATTGACCCTCGCTGGGCTGCCCTAGCTGATCTGGCTAAGACTGACCGGCAAACCGATTAGTAAGTGTTCGTCTAAGAGAGAAATGAGATAGCCGTGGCTGTTCCCAAGCGGAAAATGTCTCGCGCAAATACACGCGCCCGCCGTGCCCAGTGGAAGGCAACTGCCCCCAACTTGGTCAAGACCATCGAAAACGGTCAGGTTACCTACAGCCTGCCGCACCAGGCAAAGGTCGTCACTGACTCTGCCGGCACCGCGCTGTTCCTTGAATACAAGGGCCGCAAGGTCGCAGACGCCTAATCTGCCGTACAGGCTGACTAAGGATGTCTTCAACTGAAGAGCTTCTGAAGCGTCTCGGTGTCTCGATTGACACCGAGACGCTTCGTCTTGCTCTGACACATCGCTCATACGCGTATGAGAACGGCGGGATTCCCACCAACGAGCGCCTCGAGTTCCTTGGAGACTCCATCCTGGGATTTTCGGTGACCGATTCTCTTTACCGTGAGAACCCCTCGCTGCCGGAAGGTGAACTCGCAAAGCGACGCTCCGCCGTCGTTAGTACGCGCGCGCTGGCCGGGATTGGCCGGCAGATCGGCGTCGGGGAGTTCATCTACCTTGGGCAGGGCGAGAAGCTCACCGACGGTAAGAACAAGGCATCCATCCTGGCTGACACCATGGAAGCCCTGATCGGGGCTACCTATCTCTCGAACGATATCGAGACCGCACGTCAACTGGTCATGCGCCTGGTAGGCCCGCTCCTCAAGGATGCAGGCGCACTTGGGGCGGGTACTGACTGGAAGACGAGCATCCAGGAACTTACGGCCAGCCGGCAGCTGGGTGCCATCCACTATGCCGTGGAAGGTTCAGGGCCGGACCATGCCCGCACGTTCGAGGCAGTTCTGAACATCGGCGGAACTCCCTACGGTCGGGGCTCGGGCCACTCCAAGAAAGAAGCGGAACAGGAAGCCGCCGCTGATGCCTGGCGCGCTCTGACCGCCTTGGATCCCACTACTGCCGGTCCTGCTTCCTCTTGAAGCCAGATGCCTGAACTTCCCGAAGTAGAGGTAGTCCGCCGCGGCCTGGCCCGCTGGGTTCGTGGCCGGACTGTTACTGGCGTGGACGTCCTCGATCCGCGCTCCATCCGACGACACACACTGGGCACCGAAGATTTCATCGGAAATCTTGAGCAAGCCACTGTGATGGACGTCGTACGGCGGGGGAAATTCCTTTGGATGCCACTGGCCATGTCCGACTCGCCTGAAACTGATTCCGCAAAAGCATCGGACCTCAGCGAGGGTTTCCCGAAGGTGGCGCTGATGGCGCATCTGGGAATGAGCGGCCAGCTGCTGATGCAGGACCCTGAAGTATCGGATGAAAAGCACCTCAAAGTGAGGATCAGGCTCAGTCCCGTGGACGGTATGCCGGAGCAGCTGCGTTTCGTGGACCAAAGAATTTTCGGCGGCCTGTTCGTGACGTCCCTGGTGCCAACTGTCGACGGCGGACCGGGCGGCTTGGGCGAAACGCCCCTGCCGGAGATCGCAGAAGAAGCAGCGCACATTGCCAGGGATCCGCTTGACCCCTTTTTCTCGTTCGAAGCGTTTTACCGCAAGGTCAGGGGGCGGAAGACGGGACTGAAGCGGGCCCTGCTCGACCAGTCGGTTATTTCCGGCATCGGGAACATCTATGCCGACGAGGCCTTGTGGCGCGCCCGCCTCCATTACGCCAGGGCTACGGACGCGCTACGCCGGGCGGATGCTGAAAGGCTGGTGGATGCTGTGAAAGACGTCATGAACGCAGCCCTTGCCGCAGGAGGCACCAGTTTCGACTCGCTTTATGTTAATGTCAACGGCGATTCCGGGTACTTCGCCCGGTCGCTGAATGTCTACGGACGTGCTGGTGAATTGTGCGGCCGCTGCGAGGCGCTGGGCCTGCACAGCACCATTAAGCGGGAACAGTTTATGAACCGATCTTCCTACACCTGCCCTGTATGCCAACCGCGGCCTCGGAATGGACGTTGGTAGGCCCAAAACTGTTCCGGAATCCGGATCGCAATGGCAGACTGTCCCCATGAACAGCTTGGCGCTTCGAATCGCCATCGCAAAGATCAACGCCACCACAATGTGGGTGGCGTCAGTTCTATCCGCCGTCCTTCGTGAAAAGGCCCACCAACCTGTCGGCAGCCCAATCACCCCGGGCATGCCATGATGGCGCGGCGGTTGGTCATTGTGGGCATTTGCCTTGCTGTGCTGATCGCCGCCGGCGCCATAATTCTGGACCAGATGGCTGGGCAACCAGGGCCATCTGCCGCCCAAAGCACATCGTCGTCCGCTCCGAGCGCGGGCTCCAGCAATACCTCGTCCGGGGGAGCATCCCCTGGCGGTGCCGGAGATCCCACCGGCGATCCTCTGTCCGGCAGCCCGACGTCGGGGGCTGATGGCAATGATGACGGCAGCGCAGGCAACAGCGGTGAGGGTGATGCTGGCCAGTCCACTGCCAAGCCGCTTGAAGTCCTGCCTCCGGTGACGGCTACCCCCACAGGACTGCCTCAACCATCTGCCCCCGCGCCGCTGGTCACCGGGTTGCCCGAGCCCGGCAGCGCCGCCGGTGGAGTGGTTGACGGGTGGCCTGCCGACATCCTGACGTTGCCCGAAGGAACAACGATCGGTTCCACGTCAGTGTCGACGTCGGGAAATGTCCTACAAGTGGCTGCTGATGGCATCATTGCCAAGCCACAACCAGAGGTCTTGGCGTCCTTCCGTCAGTCGTTGGTTGCCCACGGGTTCTGGTCTGAGCCGGCGCCCGCCGCAGAGGGCGCACTAGCCGAACGATTCGTGCGAGGCACAGACACGGTCACGGTTTCAGTGTCGACGACTGGCACAGGCAACTCACGCTTCCAGCTGTTGGGCAGCCTGCACACGGCGGCGGACTAGGGGCAGCGATGTACATTTCACTCTCGGACCGTGGCAAACGGGACAAGCCGGAAGGAACACGAACGGCACTATCGAGCGAAGTGCCGTTCCGTTTGTCTCCGGTCATTCTGTGGCTGGGCATTGTCAGTATGGTGACCGATGTTTCCTCGGAATCGGTCACCGCGATCCTCCCGTTGTACGTGACAGGATTCCTGGGTCTGTCCACGATTGCCTTCGGGTTCATCGACGGTATCAACCAAGGCGCCAGTGCAATCGTCAGGATCGCCGCCGGCTGGGCTGCCGACCGCAGCGGACACCCCAAACGGATAGCGTTGGCCGGCTACGGCTTATCCATGCTTGCCAGGATCGGATTCCTTTTCGCGGGCGGGTTCTGGGCCATTGCGGCGATAGTGACCGGCGACAGGATCGGAAAGGGCATTCGCACGGCGCCGCGGGACGCCCTCATTTCAGTCTCAGCACAGCCCGAACATCTGGCTCGTTCGTTTGGCGTGCATCGCATGCTGGACAATATCGGCGCTGCAGCCGGGCCGTTGATCGCCTTTTTCGTGTTGTTGATGATTCCCAACGGTTTCAGCACGGTGTTCGTGGTGTCGCTGGCGTTCGCCGTGATCGGTGTTGCCGTCCTCGCCTTGGTTGTGCCTGATATCAAGGCACATGGCGTCAAAGGCACTGCGGAACGCGAAGGTCGCCGTCTTTTTGCTTTTTCCTGGTCGCACCTGAAGGAGCCAGGGCTGGGCAAGCTGTTGATCGCGGCCGGGTTGCTGGGCTTGGTGACCATTGGCGACGGTTTCATCTATCTGGTGCTGCAGGCGCGGGATTCCTTCGCTGTTCAATGGTTTCCGCTGTTGTTCGTAGGCACGAATGTGGTGTTCCTGGCGTTCGCCATCCCGTTCGGACGGCTGGCTGACCGGGTGGGAAAAATCCCGGTGTTCGTGGGTGGACATATCGCACTGCTGGCAACGTACCTCCTCGCGGCGGCACCCTTCGGAGGGCTGTGGGCCACCGTGGGTTGCCTGATCCTTCTGGGGGCGTTCTACGCAGCCACCGACGGTGTGTTGGCCGCATTGGCCAGCCAACTGACACCTCCGGGAAAACTCGCTACTGGCATCGCGTCCGCACAGACCGTAGTGGCGCTCACCCGGATGTTGGCATCGGCAGGTTTTGGTGTCCTCTGGTATGCGGTTGGTGCTCCGACGGCCATGATGGTGGCCGGTGGGTTGCTCGCTTGCGCTGTTGTGGCTGTGGCCTTCATCCTGCGTGGGGCACGGGTCGCAGCGTCCGGGGACTCGGATGACGCGAGCAACGAGGCATGAGCGGCGCGCTCACTGAAGGCAAGCTGCGGTGGGGCGCCCTCCTCGCCGTCACGGCACTGGTTTTGGTGGCGGCTGGTGTCTATGCGGTGGGGGCCTACCAGCGTTTCGAGGAAAGCCGCACAGCGGCCTCGTCCGTGGGCGTCACGGCCAGCCAGCCGCTTCCGGCAGGACCCTTTATCCTGTTTCGCAACACAGCATCGGGCCAAGGCTACGGAAACGCGGCCACTGTTCCGTTGGCATCTCCCGATGGGCCCCGGGCCGTCAGTGGGCAGGAATGCGACCGCGTTTACGGAACGCCGGAGAAGGTAGTGTGCCTGAAGACAAACCGGGGACTCGTGACGGCGTTTGAAGCTGCTGTCCTGGACCGCAACTGGGAGCAACAACGGGCATGGCCGGTTCCGGGAATACCCAGCAGGACCCGCATCAGCCCCGACGGATCCATGATTGCCACTACGGTGTTCGTCTCGGGCCACTCCTATGCCACGGCTGGTTTTTCCACCGCCACCGAGATCAGCCTTCCGGAAGGCACATCCGGGAACCTCGAGGACTTCGCCCTGATGGTGAACGGCGAGCGGCTTCTTGCCATGGACAGGAACATTTGGGGCGTGACGTTCGCTCCTGGCGAGAGCGATGTTTTCTACGCAACGGCCGCTTCCTCGGGGCGCACCTGGCTGGTTCGGGGGAGCCTGTCCGCGAAGACCCTGACTGCCATTCATGACAACGTCGAATGTCCGTCCATCTCGCCTGATGGCACGCGGATCGCGTTTAAGAAGAACGACGGCGGGGCGCTGGCCGCACACTGGAAGGTCGCGGTCCTTGAGCTCGCTACGGGAGAACAAACCGTGCTCTCCGAGAAGCGCAGCGTTGATGACCAGATCGAGTGGCTGGACAACCAGAACCTGCTCTATGGCTTGGCAGCCGAGGGCGGCAATGGTGACAGTAACATCTGGAAACTCGGAACGGACCCCACGTCCCAGCCAAGCTTGTTCATCGCCCACGGATGGTCGCCCAGCGTCGTCCGCTGATTGTTCTCCGCTACCTGCTGACCGTCAGCAGACCCGTAGCAGCCCGCAGAGAAGCCCGCCGGTTTGTGTGGGACTCGGGGTCGGACTGGGGGTGGCAGTCGCCGTCGGGGTCGCTGTCGCTGTTGCTGTTGGTGTCGGCGTGGCAGTGGTGGTGGTGGCTGTGGCCGTTGGAGTGGCTGTGGCCAATGGTGCTGTCTGCTGCTGGGCCGGGGCCGTTGTGGAGTAGACCACGTCAACGAAGTAGTTCGTGGCGTTCCAGGAGTTGGTCGGCATCACGCCGCCGGATCCGTACCGATAGAGCCCGTTATTCGGGCCGGAGGCAGTGAACACACCACTTGTCCACGTTTGGTTGAAGAAGCCTTGTGTATAGGAGTACCTGCCGTTGGGTGCCCGGTAAGACACCACATAGGTTTGGCCCGTGGACAAGGCGACTGGGGCGGACAGCGTCGCCGTCTGCCAGCCGGTGGCGGTTTCATTCGTAAATGTCACCTGAGCAAGGCGGCTACCCGCAGAATTCCACAGGGATCCGAAGTGAGTACCAGTGTTGCCCGTTCCCTTGTAGAACCGGATGCCGGTCACGTTTCCTGCCTGCGAAACCGTGAAGGCCGTCCCGAGCTCCACCGACTTGGTTTCCGAGACGGCCGCTACTTGTGGGAGCAGCGAACCGAAGATGGTGCTCTGCTGCACTTCGGCGCTAGCCGTGGTGAATTGCCAATTGCTCGGGGGTAGGGTCTGCCCCTGTGGAGATGCCACACCGGAGACGCTGACGGAAATCACTGTGTTGGCCGGCAGGACAGCCGTGGGCGTGAAGGTGATCGTCCGGGCATCGGCGGACAAGGCAGCCGTCCCGGCCACGGACGAGCCGTTCGCGGTCAACGTGAACGAGGCCCCGGGATTTATGGCCGTGGAGAACGTGATGGACGGTTTCACGTCAGTCGGAATCGCCGTTGCGCCGGGAGCGGGCACCTGCGCCGCCACCGTCAGTGGCGGTGCCTCTACGGTGAATACCAGATCCACGAGGTAGCTTGTCGTGGATGAGGTGTTCGGGAAGTCGCCGCTGTAGGAGTAGGCCCCGGAACCAGGCTCGGTCTTCAGCGGTCCCCTGGTGAAGCCCTCGCTAAATCCTCCGGCGGTGTACGAGTATTTACCTGTAGTCGTCTTGTAGGCGGCTACATACTCTGTGTCGGCCTGGATGTTCACCGGTTGACTGAAGGTGGCTGTTTGCCAGCCGGTGCTGGATTCATTGGTGAAGGTGACGGTAGCCAAAACCTGGCCGGCCGCCGTGTACAGGGATCCGGTGTGGGTCCCGGTGTTCCCCGCTGACTTGTAGAAGCGCACGCCGGTCACCTGGCCGGCGGTGTCACTGGTGAACCGGACGCCCAACGTCAGAGGCACTCCATCATTGACTTCAAGGGTGGTTGGCGTCACTGTGTCCTCGTACAAGGTACAGGGGCACGTACCAGGCGTGCCGGCCGGCGGGACAGTGGTGAACTGCCAGGTACCACCGGCAGACATCGGTTGTCCGGAAGCCGCCGTCGCGGTCACCGTTGCCGTGTACGTTGTACCCGCCGCCAAAGGGGCCGCGGGAGTGAACGTGACCTTACGCGTTGCTGTGTCGTAGGCGGTGGTTCCTGAAACCGCGACGCCGGCGGCAGTCTTGAGGGACAAGTTGACGCTTGATGCAACTGCGGCCTCTGAAAGTACTGCGCTCACGGTCGAGTTCAGCGGGACACTGGAGGCGTTCGGGATCGGGTTATGGCCGCCTACGGTGAACGGCGGTGTCGGAACCATGACCACCACGTCCACCAAGTAGCTGGCGGACGACCGCGAACCAGGGAAATCGCCACTGTACGTGTAAGCGCCCGCGTCCGAGACGGTCCTCAGGGGGCCAACGCTCATACCGGACCCGAAGCCGTTTGACGTGGCCGAGTAGGCGCCCGTGGGTGACTTGTAGGACGCTATGTATTCAGTGTTCGCAGCAATTTGGACGGGCTGGCTGAACATTGCGGTCTGCCATCCGGAGCTGCTCTCGTTGGCGAAGGTAACTGTTGCCAACTGCTGGCCAGTAGCCGTGTAGAGGGCGCCTGTGTGCGTGCCGGTGTTGCCGGCGGACTTGTAGAAGCGGATGCCGGTGACCTCGCCTGCCGAAACACTTGAGAACCGCACGCCCAAAGTCAACGGAACGCCATCACGAATCTCCGCAATCCCTGGCGTCACGCTGTCATCGTAGAGACTGCATGGGCAGGAACCGGGTACCGGCAACGTGGCCGCTGTGGTGAACGTCCACGTGCCGCCTGAGGTTACCTGGCCGCCTACCGTGTCGGTACCGGCAAGCGTCGCCGTGTACTGCGTACTGAAGGCCAGCTGCGACGTCGGCGTGAACGTGGCGCGGCGGGTAGCGGCGTCGTAGGCTGTGGTTCCGGCTACCGGGCCGGCAGCAGACCGCAACGTCAACTGGACGCTGGCGGTCGTGACGGGCTTGGAGAACACCGCGCTGACCTTGGTGGCAACCGCAATGCTCGATGACGACGGGATGGGGGAATGCCCGGACACCGTCAGCGGGGAGTTGTCCACGGTGCTGAAGATGGCGTCGGCGAAGTAGTTGCCCCCGTTGAAACTGGCGGTCGGAAAGCTCTGCGATGTGCTGTACACGCCAGCCGGTTCAGCGCCAAAACCACCAGCCACAGTCAGCGGTGCAGCAGTGGATCCGAAGCTCGCCCATTGGAACTCTTTGGTGGCGTAGTGCCCCTGTGGTGCCCAGTACGAGACCGTGTATTTCTGCCCGGCGGCGACAGCCACGGGTTGGCTGAACAGCGTGCTCTGCCAGCCCGTGGCAGTCTCGTTGGTAAAGGTGGCCGTGGCCAGGCGCTCGCCGGAGGAGCTCCAGAGCGAGCCCGTATGCGTGCCTGTGTTTGCCGCGCTCTTGTAAAAGCGGACGCCGGTGATAAAGCCGTCCACTGTGGGAGTGAAGCGTAGTCCCATTTCGTAGGCGCCACCGTCGCCGGAGTCCTGGATCGCGGGAATCGTCTGGCCGAACACGCTGTATGGTCCGCTCACTACGAGGCTGCGGGTGGTCGTCGTTCCAATGTTGGCGCTGTCGTCGATCGCCCGGACTTGGATGGAAGCAGTTGCCAAGCCCTGCTGTATGTAACTGTAGGTCCAGTTCTGCTTTCCCACGGCAGGGTGCCAAGTGCTGCCGCCGTCCGTGGAAACCTCGACGCCGGCAACCACCCCGCCGGTGTCGGCTGCGGTGCCGCTGACGGTCACCTTAGTGCCGTGGGGGATGGTGGCCCCATTCGCCGGGGCGGTAACAGTAACCGTGGGTCCTGTCCGATCGCTGCTCGCGGCAGCGGCCACGAGACCTGCTGCACGCGAAGCCGGCTGCGCCCCCATGTCAGCAAGAAGGTTGACTTGGGCTTGGCGCATCCTCGGATCAGCTGGCGCCCCATTGCCGTCGTGTTCCTGATCAAGGCCCCAGGTCCATTGCACGCTGCCGGCTGAGAACACCAAAGCCCCGCTCGCAGCGCGATACAGCGTAACGTTATGGGTGGTCGTTCCGGGTTTCACCGTGTTCCCGTAGTCCTGAAGATATTCGGATACGCTGCCTACCGTTGTTGATAGGCGGATGAGGCCCGCCGGACGGAACCCATTGTCGATGTCCTCGTTTGACTCATACCCCACGGTGTGGGGAGCCAACGCCGCCGACGAGCCTGCCGGGAGGGACGCCAGGGTGGTATTGCGCCATAGCCGTGTTTTGCCTTCCTCGGAGCTGACGGTCACGGGAAGGTCGGAATAATTGGACATGTACAGCGTTCCCGTTAACCCGTTCTCAGGGAGTCCTCCACCGTTGGCCTGCGATGCGAAGCGCGGGTCCCGCCAGGTGCCTGTCCACTGTGGGCTCGGGTCTATTTTGCCGTTGGACCAAGTCTCCTTGTAGGAAGTCAGCGTACGCCCGGCAGCCCCATCCACTATTGAGGGTTCGAAACGGGTCCTCCAATACATCTCGTTTCCGGACAGGAACTGCAGGTTGACGCCCGCATCGCGGGCCGCTGTGACGTTGGCACGCTGCGGGCCGGACCAGTATTCATCGTGTCCCACGGATAAAAACACCTTGTGGTTGAGCAGCAAACTCCCGCTGCGGTCAGTGTCGAGCCCGCTGATGTAGCTGACGTCATAGCCGTTTTGCTCCAGGAAGCGGACCATCGGGTACTCGTTGGCAAAGTAGAAATCCCTGCCATCGGGTCCGCCGCGGCTGTTCATGGGCCGGTTGTAACTGATCTTGTAGGCCCTGCCATTGTCACCGCCTTCATAGAAGCTGGAGCCTCCGTAAGTGTTGTACGCCTGCCATGTGGTGTCACTGGTTTGGAAAACCACGTCGGAGCGGCTGGCGTCCTGGCGGACAATGAACGTTATGTGGCTTTGACCGCCGGTATCAGGCCGCGTCAGCAGGGCCACATAAACACCTGATACTGCTGTTGCCGGTACCTGCCATGTTGCTGATACAGCCCACGTACCGCAGTCGTACAGCTCCGTGGTGAGGTCACTCCGGCAGGCAGGTTGATTCTGGCGGAGGACCGACGGCACTACATCCGCGATCTTGCGCGCTCCATTGCCGCCGTACCAGCCTGTGCGGTAGATCGCTATGGTGTAGCTCGGCGCATTCGTATCCACCTTAAAGCGGATGGGCTGGCCGGCATTGACGCTGATCTCGGTGGAGAAGCCTTGAATGCTGTCATCCCCGGCTCCAAGGATGTCCCACTCCGATGGTGGACTGCCCGGTTTGGAGTTCTCGCAGACCACAGGGTTCACCACGGGGTCGCAAGGCCCTGCTGCAACTGCTGCTGGTGCTGTAAGAGGCAGCAGCGCTGCCACCATGGCAAGCACCAAGGGCACAAGAAACCCTTTGAAGACCCGCTGCGGTTGGGTAGCTGAAGGACCGGGCATGAGAACTCCTGGAGTGGTACGCCGATTGCTAAGACGGGGCCACGCAGTAAGCGCAGCCCCTGCTTGCCGCTCCCCAGCCAGGGTCAAACCAAGATCTTCAGTTATGAAACTCAGGATTACCATGGATGGATGTTCCGAAGATCGGGACCGGGTCCGGCAATGACCGAACAGAAGTTCAAGCCGAAGCCGGATCACAGGAACGAATCCGCCAAGTAACCCTTGGCAGGAGTGTAGGGGCGTGGCTTGCCGCCCGCAAGGCCTTACGCCTTCAGATCCGCGGATTTCGCACAAACCGCAGTAGATTTAGTGGATACAGACACCCGGGCCACCCAGGAGAACCGAAGCGCCTTGCACCTGAAAAGTTTGACTGTCCGAGGATTCAAGTCGTTTGCGTCTGCCACGACCTTCGACTTTGAGCCGGGCGTCACTGCCGTCGTTGGTCCCAACGGCTCGGGCAAATCCAATGTGGTGGATGCCCTGGCCTGGGTCATGGGAGAGCAGGGCGCCAAAACCCTCCGCGGCGGCAAGATGGAAGATGTCATCTTTGCGGGTACGTCCGGCCGGCCACCATTGGGCAGGGCCCATGTAGCCCTGACAATCGACAATGCAGACAACGCGCTCCCCATCGAGTACAGCGAAGTCACTATCTCCCGGACCCTCTTCCGTACGGGCGGGTCCGAGTACGCCATCAACGGCGCACCCTGCAGGCTCCTGGACATCCAGGAACTCCTTTCCGATTCCGGCCTCGGCCGCGAAATGCACGTCATCGTGGGACAGGGCCAGCTGGACCGCGTACTCCATGCCACTCCGGAGGACCGCCGTGGCTTCATTGAAGAAGCCGCAGGAATCCTTAAGCACCGCCGCCGCAAGGAAAAGACTGTCCGCAAACTGGAAGCCATGCAGGCCAACCTCGCACGGCTCGGTGACCTTACGGCGGAGATACGGCGGCAATTAACTCCGTTGGGCAAGCAGGCAGAAATAGCCCGACGTGCCCAAACAGTCCAGTTCGATGTCCGTGATGCCCGCGCCCGACTTCTTGCGGACGACCTCGTGCAACTGACCACAACGCTTGAAAAGGACGTTGCCGACGAAGCCGCCCTCAAGGAGCGCCGCCAGGTGGTTGAGGCGGAGCTGGGTGCGGGAAGGCGACGCCAAGCGGCCTTGGAACAGCAGGCCGCCGAAGCCACACCGCGACTCAACGCTGCGCGCGACCATTGGTACCAGCTCTCAGCCAACAGGGAACGACTCCGCTCACTGGGGTCTCTGGCCACCGAGCGCAGAAGGCTCCTGGGTTCGTCCGAGACGTCCCCGGACACCGGACGCGACCCTGAGCAACTCGAACGCCAGGCGGCCAAGGTCCGGGAGGAACAAGCTGCTCTGGAGCACGACATCCTTGCAAAGCAAGCGGCGCTCTTGGAAGCCACAGTTGCGAAAGACTCGGTCGAAGCGCTCGCGGCTGCGGAGGACAAACGCTTAACGGCAATGCTGAGGGCAGCCGCCGACCGTCGGGAGGGGCTGGCGAGACTGGCAGGGCAGGTGGCCGCGGCCAGGTCCAGGGCTGAAGCTGCCGAGGCGGAACGAGGCCGCCTCAGGGAATCCCTTGCCGCCGGTGATGAACGGCGCCGCAAAGCCCAAAGCGAGTTCACGGCCCTCGAATCGCAGGTGGCCGGCGTAGAAGATGGCGAAGAGAGCCTTGATGCTGAATACGAGGATGCCAACGACGTCCTCGATGCAGTCCTCGAGGAGATCGAAGAACTGAAAGCTTCTGAGCGGGAGGCTGTCCGCGAGCGGGACGCGCTGACGGCACGACGCGAAGCCCTTCAGCTTGGACTCAACCGCAAGGACGGGTCCGGAAGTCTGCTCACAGCCGACGGCGTGCTTGGACCTTTGGCCGCGCTGGTCACCATTGAGCCGGGGTACGAGGCCGCCATTGCTGCCGCCTTGGGCAGTGCCTCCGATGCCTTGGTGGTTGCCAATACGGATAGTGCCGTAGAAGCCATTCGATTGTTGAAGGATGACGACGGCGGGCGGGCAGCACTGCTTCTAGCCGGCGGTGACACCGCAGGTGAAGATGCCCGCGCGAACCACGTTCTTCCCCTAGGCAGCCGCTGGGCAGCGGATCTTGTCAAGATCGCTGATCCCGCTGCCCAAGGCGCGCTCGGGCTCCTGGCCCGGACCGCCGTCGTCGATGATCTGGAGGCGGCGGCAGCCTTCATCGCGGAACATCATCACCTCACGGCCGTCACCCGTGAAGGTGACGTCCTGACCTCCCTCACCATCACAGGAGGATCGGCCAACGCACCGTCACTGCTTGAGGTCCAGGCAGCAGTTGACGACGCCGTTGCCCGGCTTCAGGAGGTCACAGCCCGTCTGGAACGTGGACGCTTCGCCCTGGCCGGGGCTCAGTCCCGCCGCGCTGAAGCGCAGGACCGCGCCGACGCCGCGTTGGAGCGGCTGCACGAATCGGATGCCCGGCTTGCGGCGGTAGCAGAGCGATTGGGTCACCTTAATTCGGTTCTTCGCAGTGCTGTTGGCGAAAGCGAACGGCTCGCAGCTTCCATGGCCAAGGCTGAGGCGAACATCGCCGAAGCTCAAATGGACCTTGAAGTTGCGGCGGAGCGCCTCGCCGCTGCCCAGGAGGCTCCGGACGAGGAACCGTCCACGGACCAACGGGATGAACTCGCTGCCAGGGCCAGAACCGCCCGGGCACTGGAAACGGAGGCCCGCCTCGCGCTCCGCACGTCCGAGGAACAGTTGGGGGCCATCAGCAACAGGGCTGCATCGCTTGAGCGGGCAGCAGCGACCGAACGCCGCGCCCGTGAAGAAGCCGCTCGTCGGGCTCAACGCCGACGCGCCCAGGCTCAGCGTGCCGCGGCAGTCGCATCAGCAGTGGAGCAGACCCTCCGGTTCATCGATATTTCGGTGGACTTGGCGAGCTATGACCGTGACCTTGCCGAGCAAAAGCGGGAGCAGCTGGAGAAGGAACTCACCGAGGTCCGCACCAGTAACGATGCCTTGGCCCGGGAGCTTGCCCAACTTACCGACTCCGTCCACCGGGACGAGATGGCACGGACACAGCAGCGGCTCCGTATCGAGGCCCTGGAGACGCGGTCCGTAGAAGAACTGGGCCTCTCCGCTGAACAACTCATCGCAGACTATGGTCCCGATCAACCGGTTCCTTTGCCTCCTGGAACCACCACCGATAAGTGGGCTGAACTGCGGGCGCCCGTGGATGAGAATGGCGAGGCCATCATTGAGGGAATTCCGTTCGTCCGTGCGGAGCAGGAAAAGAGGCTCAAGAAGGCCGAGCGGGAGCTCGCGGCGCTGGGCAAAGTGAACCCCCTCGCATTGGAAGAGTTCGCCGCACTGGAAGAACGGCATCAGTTTCTCAGCTCGCAACTTGAGGACCTCAAATCCAGCCGTAAAGACCTGCTGGACATCATCAAAGAGGTGGACAACCGTGTCCAGCAGGTATTCACCGAGGCTTTTGCTGATACTTCGGCCCAATTCGACCACGTCTTTGCCCGCCTCTTTCCCGGTGGTGAGGGCAGGCTGGTGCTCACGGATCCTGACGACATGCTCACCACCGGAATCGAAGTAGAGGCCCGGCCTGCGGGCAAGAAAATCAAGAGGCTTTCGCTGCTCTCCGGCGGGGAGCGTTCACTGACGGCAGTGGCACTGCTGGTGGCCATCTTCAAAGCCCGTCCCTCACCGTTCTATGTCATGGACGAAGTGGAGGCGGCGCTGGACGATACCAACTTGGGCAGGCTCATCACCATTTTCGAGGAACTGCGCGAGTCCAGCCAGTTGATCGTGATCACCCACCAGAAGCGCACCATGGAAGTGGCGGACGCACTTTACGGAGTCACTATGAGGGGCGACGGCGTCTCCACGGTCATCAGCCAGAGGCTCGGTGCCGGGGCGTAGCTTTATGAGAAGGTAGGGGAGTGAACGATTTCCTACCCATAATTCTGTCCATTCTCGCTGCGCTCGTAGTGGTCGGCGGACTCGTGCCGGTACTGATGAAAGCCCGGAAGGCCGGCGCCAAGTACCCCGGAACACGCGACGCGAACGACCCCCTTCAGTCATCGGCAGCAGGCGGCGGAACCCTTGTGGAGGACCGCCCGGATGCGGTGCAGGCCCCGGCCCCAACCTTCGACGGGACAGTGGAGGATACGGATGTCCCGGATGATGCCGCCGGGCTCGAAACCATCGCCATTGATACTCCGGCGCCGGTGGAGGGTAGGCTCACCCGCCTCCGCGCCCGCTTGATCAAGTCCAACAACATCCTGGGCAAGGGCCTCCTGGCCCTGCTGTCGGGCGACAAGATCGATGAAAACGTCTGGGATGAGGTGGAGGAAACCCTCCTGCTGGCCGATCTTGGCACTGAGCCCACCATGCAGCTGGTCGATGCCCTGCGTGAGCGCGTCAAGGTGCTGGGCACCCGCAGCCCCGAGGACGTCAAGGCGATGCTCCGTGAGGAGCTCATCAAGCTGGTTGATCCCTCCATGGACCGCTCCTTGAACGTCGAGCGCAAGGCTGACCGTCCCGCCGTCGTGCTTGTTGTGGGCGTGAACGGTGTTGGCAAGACCACCACAGTGGGCAAGCTGGCACGTGTGTTGGTGGCTGAAGACAAGGACGTCCTGTTGGGTGCCGCTGATACTTTCCGCGCAGCTGCTGCGGAGCAGCTGGCCACGTGGGGACAGCGCGTGGGTGTGCCCACCGTCAAGTCCGACATCGACGGCGCCGATCCCGCCTCCGTGGCCTACGAAGCCGTTAAAGCCGGCATCGATCAGGAAGTCGATGTGGTCATGGTCGACACCGCAGGACGCCTGCAGAACAAGACCGGCCTCATGGATGAGCTAGGCAAGGTCAAGCGCGTTATCGAGAAGCTGGCCGAAGTTGATGAAGTCCTGCTGGTCCTGGACGCCACCACCGGACAGAACGGCCTCAACCAGGCCCGCGTCTTCGCTGAGGTGGTGAACATCACGGGCATCGTGCTGACCAAGCTGGATGGAACCGCCAAGGGTGGCATCGTCGTAGCGATTCAAAAGTCACTCGGCGTTCCGGTGAAGCTCATTGGCCTGGGCGAAGGCCCGGACGACCTCGCACCATTTGATGCCGAAAGCTTTGTGGACGCACTGCTCAACTAGCGTTGTCACCGGAGGGGGGAGTGCTTCGAGGGCTCGCGTGCCGGCAGCCATGCCACTGCGGTGAGGAGGAGCACCCCTCCGGTGATGCCGAACGCCCACCCGTAGCCGAGGCGGTCAGCGAGCAAGCCGGCAACAATCGGACCGACAATCGCGCCCGTGTCGGCCGCCATCTGGAAGATGGCAAGTACTTTCCCTCCCGAGCGTTCGCGGCCGATGACATCGGCGACGGCGGCTTGTTGTGCCGGGCCCAGCAAGCCTGAGCCGAAACCCGCCACCGCGGATGCGATGAGGAATGCGGTCAGGTCGGTGGTGAGTCCGATGACCGCGGTGGCCGCGCCCGTGATGAGCAAGCCGGGGATGAGCAGGGGCTTACGCCCCCAAGCGTCGGCGAGCCGCCCGCTGAAGGTCAGCGCCAAGGCGTTGCCCACAGCAAAGATGGCCAGCGCCCAAGCAGCGGTCTCGGGCGCTGACTGCAGGACGGCAACGGCGAATAGCGGGATGGTGGCCATTCGGACGCCGAACGTCACCCAGCCGTTGCCGAAACTCGAAAAGATGGCGGCACGGTAAGCGGAGTCCGCCAAGGCTTCCTTCAGAGTCATGGCCGGGGCAGGTGTAGCGTCCGCCGCGGCGTTGCCTTCCCCGCTGAGCATGGTGCGCACCACAAGGGCGGCCACCAACAATGCTCCTGCGTAGGCAAGGAACGGTACCCGAAGTCCGAAGCCCGCCAGTAAACCGCCGACTACTGGACCCAGGACGCTTCCGATCAGGAATGCGGAGGCGTAGGCCCCGGATACGCGGCCCCGACGCTCGGGCGGTGCGAGACGGATGAGCAGTCCCATGGCGGCAACAGTAAACATCACCGAGCCGGCCCCGCCGAGGCCCCGGAAAATCAGTAGTTGCCAATAGTCCTGTGCGAAGGCGCACGCCGCGGTGGAGACGGCCACGATCAACAAACCGGTGACGTAGACGTTCCGCTCACCGAACCGTCCAATCAAAGCGCCGCCGGCAGGGGCGAAGACCAACCGCATGAAGGCGAAGATGCTGACAATCACCGCGGCGGCCGTGGCGCCAACATCGAACGTCGTAGCGAACTGCGGCAGAACCGGCGCCACCAAGCCAAAGCCCAAGGCGATCAGGAACGCGGCAGCCAACATCACCTTGATGTCGCGCGGAAGGGGAGCCTTATCCGGCCTGATCCTTGGGGCTCTCACGGATCTGGGCGACTCGGTCATACTATGCGGGTCCTTCATGTGGGTTTGTGGTGGTAGTTCCGGGGATATTGAGGTGCCTGTGGCCTAAAACCGGGTAATTCCAGTGAAGTCCGACGCCTGAAACATATCCGTAACACCGGGGATATGCACCATTTACGTTGGGGAGGTTGTTGTAACGAGCCCGCAATGTAAAACCTGCGCAGGTGAAACACGGCGGCACAAAACTCTTAAGCAGGACGCAAACGGCGTCAGGACAGCGGGTGAACCGCAGATCTAGCAAGAGAGGAACGTGCACCATGGAACTTACCGCAGGTCACGTATGGGTCATGGTGGCGGCGGCGCTTGTGCTGTTCATGACACCTGGTCTGGCATTTTTCTACGGCGGCATGACACGCGCCAAAGCAGCCCTGAACATGATGATGATGAGCTTCATCTCCATCGGCATCGTGGGCGTCGTCTGGGTGCTGTGGGGCGCTTCGATGAGCTCCGGCGAAGGTTTCATGCAGATCGTCGGCAGTCCGTTTGCCACCTTCGGCCTTGAGGGTATCGATACCCCGGATGGTCTGATCAAGGTGGGCTACGCAGCCACCTTCGCCATCATCACTGTTGCCCTTATCAGTGGCGCCATCGCGGACCGTGCCAAGTTTGGCGCGTGGAGCATCTTTGTTCCGGTCTGGGTCACCCTGGTCTACTGCCCCCTTGCCTACATGGTCTGGGGCGGGGGACTCTTCGGCCCTGAGGGCGCAATCGGCCAGGCCCTTGGCCCCGCCATCGACTTCGCCGGCGGCACCGTGGTGCACATCAACGCCGGTGTTGCAGCGCTGGTCCTGGTGCTGATCATTGGCAACCGTCGCGGCTTCGGCAAAGACCCGAACCACCGCCCTCACAACATCCCGTTCGTCATGCTCGGTGCAGCCATCCTGTGGTTTGGCTGGTTCGGTTTCAACGGCGGCGCAGCAACTACCGCAGAGCAGGGTGGCCTGATCTGGATCAACACCCTCGCAGCTCCGGCAGCAGCCATGATCGGCTGGCTCATCACCGAACGCATCCGTGATGGACACCCGACGTCGCTGGGCGCAGCATCCGGTGTGGTTGCCGGCCTTGTGGCCATCACCCCTGCATGTGCCAACGTCAGCCCGGTAGGCGCCCTTGGACTCGGTGTGGTTGCCGGTGTGGCGTCGGCCCTGGCCGTAGGCCTGAAGTTCCGCTGGGGCTTCGATGACTCCCTTGACGTTGTAGGCGTCCACCTTGTCTCCGGCATCATCGGCACCGTGGCACTGGGCTTCATCGCCCTTCCCACCGACGGCGTTGGTGGTGGCCTCTTCTACGGCGGCGGCATGGCCCAGATGTGGGCCCAGTTGGCAGCAGCCGGCATCGCTATCGCATTCTCGGCCATCATGACAGCCATCATCGCCTTCGCCATCCACAAGACCATGGGCTTCCGGGTCTCCACGGAACAGGAAAACGTGGGCGTAGACCTCAGCCTGCACGCTGAGACGGCTTATGAGTTCGGCGTCAACGGCCACGGTGGAAGCTTCCAGCCGGTGCACAACGCAATGACTGGAAAGCAGGACAGCACCGAAGATGCCAAGAGCCCCGCAGAAGGCAAGGAGAGTGTCCAGGCATGAAGCTCATTACAGCGATCGTCCGTCCCGAAAAGCTTGAAGCAGTCCGGGAAGGCCTCGAGTCCTACGGGGTCCAGGGCCTGACGGTCAGCGCGGCCAGTGGCTACGGCCGTCAGCGCGGCTACACGGAGGTGTATCGCGGAGCCGAGTACAACGTGGACCTCCTTCCCAAGATCCGCATCGAGGTCCTCGCCACGGATGAGCAGGCAGACGACATCCTGGATGTCCTCATCGCCAGCTCAAACACAGGCCGCGCCGGTGACGGCAAGGTGTGGACCGTGGATGTCTACGAAGCAGTCCGAGTCAGGACCGGGGAGCGCGGCGCAGCCGCAATCTAAGTCCTTCAGCCAAGACACAGCGGGCCGGGTACCAGTTCAAGGTACCCGGCCCGCTTGCGGTGTTGGCGGTGTCTTTAATTCATATCTTCTTTAGTCCTCGACGACGGTGGGCCAGTCCGCCGGCCCCGCGCTGCCGGCGTCGTACTCCTGGAGCGGGACGTCGCCGCCCTCCCAGGAGCGAAGAACGGGCTCGATGATCCGCCAACAGTCTTCGGCTGTATCGCCCCGAACGGACAACAAGGGGTCGCCGTTGAGGATACCTTCCAGTACTTCTCCATACGGCAGCATTCCGTCTGCGTTGAGTTGAGCAACCAAGCTGGCGCGGTCCAGCGTGAAGATGTCACCGGGGCCGTTCACATCTACGTCGAGACGGAGCACGTCCGGACCGAAGCCGATCCGCAGCTGGTTGGGGGAGTCCACGCCCGAAAATCCCTTCGGCAGGTGGGGGACCGGACGGAAGGTGATCACGGCCTCCTTGCGTCGGCGTCCCATGGCCTTGCCGGAGCGAAGGATGAACGGGACACCCTTCCAACGCCAGTTATCGATGTCCACCCGGACCTCTGCAAGGGTTTCAGTATTGCGGGCCGGGTCCACGCCTTCCTCGGCAGCGTAATCCGGAACCGTTCGTTCTCCGAGGGTTCCCGTGGTGTATCGGGCACGGCGTGTGGAATCGGTGTACGGGGCTTTGATGCTGCTGGCTCGCAGGACCGTCCCCACGGCGTCACGCAGGTCCCTTTCCTCGATGGTGGCTGGCGCGTCGATGGCCAGGAAAGCCATGATGTGAAGGAGGTGGCTCTGGATCATGTCGCGGAGCGCCCCGGCGGTGTCGTAGTAACGGGCGCGGCCCTCAAGTGCCAGGTCCTCGTCAAAGATGACCTCCACTTTCTCGATGTGATCGCGGTTCCACACCGGTTCCAGGAACGTGTTGGCGAAACGAAGACCCAGGATGTTCAACACCGTGGCTTTGCCAAGGAAATGGTCTACGCGGTGGATGTGGTCCTCGGGCACCAGCGCGGCGAGTGTCTTGTTCAGCTCATACGCAGATTCTGTTCCCGAACCGAATGGCTTCTCCATCACCAAGCGTGTACCCGTGGGCAGCTGATCCTTGTGAAGAACCTCGCAGGCCTTCTGGCTGATGTGGGGCGGTAGGGCGAAGTAGATGGCTACCGGGCCTTCCAACCGGGCCAGCAGCTCCGCCAAAGGCCCGTCTGCCGTGACATCCAGCTGATGGTATTCGGTTGCCGCGGCTACAGCAGCCAGAGCAGCGCGGCCTGTCGCATCGGCTGCATCCGATGCGGCAGCAAAGGCGCCCTGGACCCGTTCCTGCCACTGTTCAGGGGACCACGGGTCAGAACCCGCCCCTACCAAACGAAGCCCGGGTGCCCGGCCGGAGGCCAGGAGCCCGGCAAGCCCGGGCAGGAGCAGCCTCCCTGTCAGGTCCCCCGACGCGCCGAGGATGAGCAACGTTTTTACGGTTCTTTTGCTGGTCACTGTGCCAGCATGCCATCTTGCAGGTGCGACTTGGTACCCTAGATAGTCGAGTCCCCTTGTCGATTCAGATTTGCTGGGTTGAGACATATTTGTTGGGGCAATCGTCAAGACTCTGGCGTGCCGCATTGGCCGCCATTCGTAGACCATCGAAAGAAGTGCACGGCGCGTGTTCAATTCACTCTCTGACCGCTTGACAGCAACCTTCAAGAACCTTCGTGGCAAGGGCCGCCTCACCGAGGCTGATGTCGATGCCACGGTTCGGGAGATTCGCCGTGCCTTGCTGGATGCGGACGTTGCCGTATCCGTGGTCCGCGAGTTCACAGGCCGCGTTCGCGAACGGGCCTTGGGTGCCGAAGTCTCAGGAGCATTGAACCCGAGCCAGCAGATCGTGAAGATCGTCAACGAGGAACTCAAGGAGATCCTTGGTGGCGAAACCCGCCGCATCCGCCTGGCCAAGACGGGCCCCACCATCATCATGCTTGCCGGTCTCCAAGGTGCCGGTAAGACCACCCTCGCCGGCAAACTGTCCAAGTGGCTCAAGGCCCAGGGCCACAGCCCCATGCTGGTGGCCTGTGACCTTCAGCGACCCAACGCCGTGACCCAGCTTCAGGTTGTTGGTCAGCGCGCGGGCGTCCCGGTGTTCGCTCCGCACCCCGGTGCTACGTCCGAGCTCGAGCACCCTGCCGGTGACCCGGTGGCCGTAGCCAAGGCCGGCGTCGAGGAAGCGCGCCAGAAGCTGCACGACGTCGTGATCGTTGACACCGCCGGCCGTCTTGGCGTTGACGCCGAGATGATGGATCAAGCCCGCCGCATCCGTCAGGCCATCATCCCCAACGAAGTTCTTTTCGTCATCGACTCAATGATTGGCCAGGATGCCGTCAACACGGCGATGGCCTTCGATGAAGGCGTCAACTTCACGGGTATCGTGCTCTCCAAGCTCGACGGCGACGCCCGCGGTGGTGCCGCGCTTTCGGTAGCGTCCGTAACCGGTAAGCCGGTCATGTTCGCGTCCACCGGTGAAGGCCTGGACGATTTCGAACTGTTCCACCCGGACCGCATGGCCTCCCGCATCCTGGACATGGGTGACGTCCTCACCCTGATCGAACAGGCCGAGAAGGCGTGGGACAAAGACGAAGCCGCCCGGATGGCGAAGAAGTTCGCTGACCAGGAAGACTTCACCCTGGATGACTTCCTCGCCCAGATGCAGCAGATCCGCAACATGGGCTCCATGAAGAAGATGCTCATGATGATGCCGGGCGCGCAAAACATCCGGCAGCAATTGGAGAACTTCGACGAAAAAGAGATCGACCGCGTCGAGGCCATCGTCCGCTCCATGACTCCGCACGAGCGTGTAGCTCCGAAGATCATCAACGGTTCCCGTCGCGCCCGTATCGCCAAGGGTTCCGGTGTGCACGTGTCTGAGGTCAATGGCCTGCTGGAGCGCTTCGCCCAGGCCCAAAAGATGATGAAGAAGCTCGCGCAGGGTGGTGGCATGCCGGGTATGCCCGGGATGCCTGGCCTTGGAGGCCCCGGCGGAGGACGCAAGGGAGGCAAAAACGCCCCGAAGAAGAAGGCGCGCTCGGGCAACCCTGCCAAGGCAGCCCAGGAGCTGCGGGATGCAGAAGCCAAACGGGCAAACGCAGCCTCGGCAGCCCCCACGGGCGCAGCTTTCGGCCAAGGCGCGGCAGACTTCGATCCCTCATCGCTCAACCTCCCCAAGGGCTTCGACAAGTTCCTGGGAAAGTAAACCGTGGCTGACATCCCAACCGCGCCGCAGTTGGGATGTCGGAGCCGTGGAATAGGCTGAATCAATGCATAAGCAGCGCGTAGCCTTCGTCCACGGCCTGGGAAGTTTCGGTGCTGCGGCATGGCCGAAGCAACATGGCATGGCCCTTGCTTATGATGCACTCTTCCTACGGCGGCACGGCTTTGACTCCGTGGCCGAACCGGTAGAGTCCAACGTGGCGGCCGACGTCGCAATAGTGATCAACGCCTTGGCTGATTCCGGTGGCGGCCATATCGTTGCCCACGAACAAGGCGCCATTTCGGCCATGCTGGCGGCAGTCGAGCGCCCGGACCTTGTGCACTCACTTTGTTTGGTGGAGCCTTCCTGCTTGTCCCTGACCGCTGAGCTTCCGGCGACTGCTTCCTATCGGGCCCTGATGGAACCGCTGTTCGATGTGCGGAGCCAGCTTAACGACGCCGATTACCAACGTGAGTATTACCGGCGCGCTTTCTCTGCCGAGACCGGCGGACTGGACACTCCGGAGGCGCGGCGGTCAGCCCGCAGGCTCCGGCTCCAAGCACCACCGTGGGAAGCCCCGCTTCACATTGTTCCGGGCGTCCCCACACTGGTTCTCACTGGCGGTTGGGAGCCCTTGTATGAGGAGATCGCCGGCTATCTCCAGGAGACCGGTGCCCTCCGCCGTGTGGCAGCGGGTGGACACCGGCCCCAGGATTCCGTTGATGGCGCTCAGGTAATCCGCTCGTTCATCGCAGATGTTGGACGGGCAATGTCAGCTCAGGCTTCCTGAGCTGCTTTCGCTCCCACCCTGGTTCGCCGGTACCTGAAGTTCCGGCAGGTAGACCTTTCCACCTGAGGCCAGGAACTCCTCGCTCTTTTCCCGCATCCCGCTGTACATCCCTGCGATTGCGGCCTGTGACTCTGCCGAACCATACTCGTCACGGATGTCCTGGCTGATGCGCATCGAACAGAACTTGGGGCCGCACATGGAGCAGAAATGCGCGGTCTTCGCTGGTTCAGCGGGCAAGGTCTCGTCGTGGAAGGATTCTGCCGTGACCGGGTCGAGGGACAAAGCGAACTGGTCCCTCCAGCGGAACTCGAACCGTGCCTTGGAAAGCGCATCATCACGCTCATGGGCCCCCGGATGTCCCTTGGCGAGGTCAGCTGCGTGAGCCGCGATCTTATACGTGATCACACCCGTCTTGACGTCGTCCTTGTTGGGAAGCCCCAGATGTTCCTTCGGGGTCACGTAGCAAAGCATCGCGGTGCCGTAGCGGGCGATTTCCGTGGCGCCGATAGCTGAGGTGATGTGGTCATAGCCAGGTGCGATATCAGTAACCAGGGGACCCAGCGTGTAGAACGGCGCACCCTTGCACAGTTCCTGCTGGCGCTCCACATTTTCGCGCACCAGATGGAAAGGAATATGCCCGGGGCCCTCCACCATGACTTGGACATCGAATTCCCACGCCCGTTGCGTCAGCTCAGCGAGCGTATCCAGCTCCGCGAACTGCGCGGCGTCGTTCGCGTCGGCGATGGAACCGGGACGAAGCCCGTCACCCAGGGAGAACGCGACATCGTATTTGGCGAAGATTTCGCACAACTCGTCAAAGTGCGTGTAGAGGAAGTTCTCCTGGTGATGCGCCAGGCACCATCCGGCCATAATTGAACCCCCGCGGGAGACGATGCCCGTGACGCGGTTGGCGGTCAAGGGCACGTACCTCAGCAGAACTCCCGCGTGGATGGTCATGTAGTCCACGCCCTGCTCGCATTGTTCGATCACGGTATCGCGGAAGATCTCCCACGTGAGCTGATTCGCCTCGCCGTTCACCTTCTCCAGCGCCTGGTAGATGGGGACTGTTCCGATCGGAACGGGCGAGTTTCGGATGATCCACTCCCGCGTGGTGTGGATGTCATCTCCCGTGGAGAGGTCCATCACGGTGTCAGCACCCCACTGGGCTGCCCACTGCAGTTTGTCCACTTCCTCTGCAATGGAGCTGGTGACTGCCGAGTTGCCGATGTTGGCGTTGATCTTGACCAAGAATGCCTTGCCAATGATCATCGGTTCTGATTCAGGGTGGTTGATGTTGTTCGGAATGATTGCCCTTCCCGCGGCAACTTCGCTGCGGACCAGCTCAACGTCACAGTTCTCCCGCAACGCAACGAACTGCATCTCCGGAGTCACGACGCCTTGTTTCGCGTAGTGCATTTGCGTGACGGTCTTACCCGCGACGGCGCGGCGCGGCACCGGTTGCGCACCCTTCCACTCCGCTGACGCGGCTCCACGCCGAACCGCGGACTTGCCGTCGTCGAGCAGGTTCCGTTCCCGCCCCGAATACTCCTCCGTGTCTCCGCGGGATTCGATCCATGGTGCACGGAAAGGCTCAAGGCCCACCACGGGATCGCTTCCGGGGCCCGCTGTTCGGTATACCTGCAGAGGCTTGTTGGCTTGCCCATTGGGGGAGGGCTCCAACGCGATCTCCGTGACGGGGACCCGTATGCCGTTGTTTGGATCTTCCAGCCAAGCCAACGAATGGGACTTCAAGGATTGCGTGACGGTTTCCGCCGTATTGATCTGGTTTTGGACTGTATTGGTCTGGTTTTGGGCAGGGCTGTGCTGTGTTTCTGTGGTGCTCAAGGGAATACTCACTTCCTTCGCCGGCATTACCCGGACAGGTTCAACGGTCGCAGACTGCGTCAGTCCGATCTCAGCCCCTGCAGGGGCCCCCGTGTGGTCGTAGACGAAGCTACCACAGCTCCCGACGGGCTCCCAGTCACATGCAGGCACCAGGCTCCATCGCACCTCCCCCCGCTACGCTTTTGCCATGGCCAACATCATCGAATTCAGCGGACCCGTGCTCGTATCGGCAGCCGAAGAACGCCATGGGCTGTGGTCCGTAGACGGCAAGCTGACGTTCGAGCGTCCCTTTGCGACGCCGGACAGGGTGTTGGATGGCTGGGTTCTGCCGGGTTTCGTTGATGCCCACTGCCACATTGGGCTCGGCGCTGGAGGAGCTGTGGACGAACAGGTCACGCAGGCCCAGGCCCAGGCAGACCTCGACGCTGGAACGCTGCTGATCCGCGATTGCGGATCGCCCGGCGACACCCGCTGGGTGCAGCAACGAACGGACTTGCCCCGACTGATCAGGTCGGGTCGGCATATCGCCCGGAGCCGACGTTATCTCCGCGGGTTGGGCCATGAAATTGAGCCCGGAGAACTAGTGGAGACGGTCCGGAAGGAAGCCCACGACGGCGATGGCTGGGTAAAACTGGTGGGCGACTGGATCGATCGCGGTGTTGGAGACCTCGCAGCCTCGTTCCCTGCGAAGATCGTCAAGGAAGCCATCTCGGCGGCGCACGATGAGGGCGCAAGGGTCACCGCACATTGTTTCGGCGAGGCCACCATAGATGACATGCTCGACGCCAATATCGACTGCATAGAGCACGCCACTGGTCTCCTTCCGCGGCATCTGCCGCGCTTGGTGGAACAGTCAGTGCCTATCGTCCCCACCTTGGTCAACATCGCTACCTTCCCGGATATCGCTGCCCAGGCAGGGCCGAAGTTTCCTGACTACGCGGCCCACATGATTCGTCTCTGGGAGCGTCGTCGCGAGCGGGTGCTGGAGGCCTTCGAATCAGGGGTTTCAATTTATGCAGGTACTGACGCCGGCAGCGTGATCAAACACGGCAGGATTGCGGACGAAATGATGGAACTGCACGACGCCGGCCTTCCGCCGGCGGCGGTGCTGCACGCCGCCACCTGGGGCGCCCGTGAGTGGCTGGGAGTCGAGGCCATCGGCGAAGGCGCAAGTGCCGACGTCGTGCTGTGCAGTGACGATCCGCGTCGTCATCCGGGTACCGTCGCGGCGCTCAAGCATGTCGTGCTCAGGGGCAATGTCGTCCGTTAGGAATAAATTGAAGCTTCAAGTAATTTAGATAGGTAAGAAGGTGCCGATGCGCGGCCGCCTCAGAACCCGGGAGCTTCACATGACCTCATCATTCAGCCAGGATCTTCTGCCTGCCGAACTCACCATGGGCACTGTCATGCTCAAGGTGGGCGATATGAAAGTCATGAGCGACTACTATCAGCGGGCACTCGGCCTGGAAGTTGTGGCCGAGCAGGATGGTGGGCTGTACCTGGGGCGCGTGGGAAAGCCCGTCGTCCACCTTGCCCCCGCTGCTGGGTTGCAGATTCCCGGGCGGGGAGAGGCTGGTCTGTTCCACACGGCAATCCTGTTCCAAGATCAGCCGTCGCTGGCCGCGACTATTGCTACGGCCGCGGAGTACGAGCCTCGTGCTTTCGCGGGCAGCGCCGACCACCTGGTGAGCGAAGCGTTCTACTTCACTGATCCCGAAGGCAACGGAATTGAGCTGTACTACGACAAGCCGCGTGAGCTCTGGCAGTGGGACGGCAAGAATGTTGTGATGGACAATGTGGCTTTGCCACCGCAGCGCTTCCTTCAGCAGCACCTGAGTGAAGCTGCGGTGACAGGTCAACGCGAGGCCGCTGCCGGGATCGGACACGTGCACCTGCAAGTGGGTGACGTCGAAACTGCGCAAAAGTTCTACGTGGAGACTCTCGGCTTCGAGCGAACCGCAGGCTGGCATGGCCAGGCACTATTCGTTTCCGCCGGCGGCTACCACCATCACATGGCCATGAACGTCTGGAACAGTCGCGGAGCAGGCCCCCGAAAGGACACGCTCGGCCTCGGGGAGGTTCTGATCGAAGTCCCCGGCAGTGACGACGTCGCAGCGCTGGCCGATCGCTTGAAGGTCGCAGGAGTGCAGAATCATCACACAGGAGCTGAGCTTCGGTTTGAGGACCCCTGGCGGAACAAGCTGCGGGTTGCCGTCCGCTAGCAGCTTGCTGCCACTCCTGCGCAGGCTCCCTCCTGCACAGGCTCCCTCCTGCACTAGGCTGGGCAGTGACGGCACGAAGCCATTCGGATTCGTGCCGCCGCCCCGTCAGCACGAAGGAATGAGAGTACTCTCCATGGGCTTTGCCGAAATTTTTGTAGCCACCCACGATGAAGCACTCAAGCGGGCAGCTGCCCTTGAAAAGGGGGCTGACGTAACCGGCCCCGCCGTGAGGATTGAGGGAATCACCGACTTCGAGGTGGAGCAGTTGGGCGACCTCGCAGGACAAGCTGTCCACGCCGCCGGAGCTGATTATGAGCTTGCTTTGGTTGATGTCACCAGTGATGCGCTCCTGGGCGTTCCTGAGGCCATGGTGCGGGCCTTGGCCGAACTCCTCACCTATGAAAGCGAAGGGGACGCGAACGTCCTCGATGACGTGGCTGCTGCCTGGGCCGCACAGGACGATATGCCGTTTGATGCAGCGCGATCGCGCCAGTACGTCCAGCAGTTGGCCGCCCTTGCCACGGACGTTGAGAAGGCGGAGCGCTCCGGGCTCTTCGTCTGGTCTGAATGAGGCATTGATCCGGACAAGCGCGGCACGTTATAACCGGGGGAGTGGGCAAGAACACGCCGCTCAACATGGGCTAAGTCGTATTTGCTCCGGGCATCTGGCACAATAGACAGGTACTCGATCGGTGCGGCCCCTCTCTCCGTGCTCGTATCTTGTCCTTCGAACCGTCAAGTATGGCCCGCCCCACGGGTGCAAAACGTCGGGTTCACCTCGTTTCAGAAACAGGAGTGACCACAAAAGTGGCCGTAAAGATTCGCCTTAAGCGCTTCGGTAAGATGCGCGCACCGTACTACCGCATTGTCGTCATGGATGCCCGCGCCAAGCGCGATGGCCGTGCCATTGAAGAAATCGGCAAGTACCACCCCACCGAAGAGCCGTCGTACATCGAGGTCGCTTCCGAGCGCGCCCAGTACTGGCTTTCCGTTGGCGCCCAGCCCACCGAGCAGGTTGCCGCGATCCTGAAGATCACCGGTGACTGGCAGAAGTTCAAGGGCCTGCCGGGCCAGGAAGGCACCCTGAAGACCAAAGCTCCGAAGGAAGCCTTCGTAGCCCCGGAGAAGGGTTCCGTCATCATTCCGGAAGCCATCACCAAGAAGGCCAAGAAGGACGAAGCCGAAGCTCCGGCCGAGGCTGAAGCAGAGACCACCGAGGCTGAGTAAGTTGCTGGCAGAAGCGCTCGAGCACTTGGTCCGTGGGATCGTTGACAGCCCTGAGGATGTCAAGGTCAGTGCCAAGAACAACCGCCGCGGGGAATCCCTCGAGGTGCGCGTTCACCAGGAGGACCTCGGACGGGTGATCGGCCGTCAGGGACGCACCGCACGCGCATTGCGCACTGTGGTTGCAGCTTTGGCTGGTGGCGAGCAGGTCAGGGTCGACGTCGTCGATACCGACCGTCGCCGGTAACGCGCTCAGCACTACTTGTCTTAGATCCGGCCCCTTCACCGAATATGGTGGAGGGGCCGGATTGCTTTATCCACATTTTCCTGTCCGTTGCCGCCCGGTGGCGCGGGCACTACAAGAATTCAGAGGAACCCATGCAGCTCCAGGTGGCCCGGATCGGCAAACCCCATGGCATCCGCGGCGAGGTTACGGTGCAGGTTCTCACCGATGCCCCCTCCGAGCGCTTCGTCGCCGGAACGGAGTTCGTCGTTGAGCCCGCCTCCGCTGGACCTTTGACCATCCGCAGTGCCAGGTGGAACAAGGACATCCTCCTGCTTGGCTTCGAAGAAGTTGCCGACCGCAATGCCGCCGAGGTCATCCGTGGGGCGAAGCTCTTCGTCGAAACCGAGGAACTGGACGACGGGGATGATGACGAGGGCTGGTACGAGCACGAGCTCGTTGGCCTCGAGGCCCGGGTCGGTTCGCGAGTGGTGGGCAAGGTTGCCGCCCTCACCACACTGCCCGTTCAGGATCTGTTGACGGTCAAGGCCGACGACGGCAAGGAAATCTTGGTTCCCTTCGTCGAGGAAATCGTGCCGGAGGTCAATGTCGAGGGCGGGTACATCCTGATCACTCCGCCGGCCGGCCTCTTTGAGATCAATGACGAGAATCCCAAGGAGTCCAAGGACGACGCCGGGGATGATGCCTGAATGAGGATTGATGTTGTCAGCATTTTTCCTGAGTACCTGGCTCCACTGGAGTTATCGCTCATAGGCAAGGCCCGCCAGGACGGGTTGTTGGAGCTTAACGTCCACGATCTGCGCACCTTCACCACGGACAAGCACAGGACTGTAGATGACACGCCGTATGGTGGTGGCGCCGGAATGGTCATGAAAGCCGAGCCTTGGGCGCAGGCGCTCGAATCGGTCGCAGCCGCCCGTGAGGGCTCCAGGCCTGTGCTGATTGTCCCTTCGCCGGCAGGGGAGAAGTTCAACCAGGCCTTGGCCTATGAGCTAGCCGAAGAAGAGCAGCTGGTCTTCGCCTGCGGACGCTACGAAGGCATCGACGAGCGCGTCATCGATTGGGCGCAGGAACACTTCACGGTCCGGCCCGTAAGTCTCGGTGACTACGTCCTCAACGGCGGAGAAGTGGCCGTGTTGGCCATGGTCGAGGCCATTGGCCGCCTCCTTCCCGGCGTGGTTGGCAACCCTGAGTCTTTGGTAGAGGAGTCCCACTCCGATGGCCTCCTGGAGTATCCCGTGTACACCAAACCGTCGGCATGGCGGGAACACGACGTCCCTCCGATCCTCCTCAGCGGTAACCACGGCAAGATTGCGCAGTGGCGTCGCCACGAGCAGTTCCGCCGGACGGCTGAGCGGAGGCCTGATCTTATGGAGGGGTTCGACGCCGGTGTGTTGAGTCGCGCGGACCGCCAAGCCCTCGCAGACCTCGGGTACGACGTCGTTGACGGCCGCCTCAAGGCCAGGCCCGGCGGCGACATCGAAAACTAAGTCCACTTCCCGCCGTCGAACGTCCGGAAGTCATGGCAGTTGGCCGGATGGTGGCGACTATGGCAGAATTAACCCTTGTGTCTGCTGGGCTGACACCTGCCACAGGGGGAGTTCAGCCAACAGTCGGACAACCCGGCGACGCCAATCAGTGGCGGAGCTGGACACTAAGAAACTTCGGCGGAGATTTCCGGCTGCTTTCATGCCCGGGCTTGTCTGCCGTAACCCAAAGTGAATGACCTGTGGCGTTCACCAGGAGTGGATTAATGCATATCCTCGATAGCGTAGATGCAGCCTCGCTGCGTAACGATGTTCCGGAGTTCCGCGCGGGCGACACCCTCAAGGTTCACGTCAACATCATCGAAGGCAAGAACTCCCGTGTCCAGGTATTCCAGGGCTTCGTCCTGGGCCGCCAGGGTGACGGCGTTCGCGAAACTTTCACCGTGCGCAAGGTTTCCTTCGGTGTCGGCGTAGAGCGTACCTTCCCGGTGCACTCCCCGATCATCGACAAGATCGAGGTCGTCACCAAGGGTGACGTCCGCCGCGCGAAGCTTTACTACATGCGCGCACTGCGCGGTAAGGCTGCGAAGATCAAGGAAAAGCGCGACTTCGCCAAGTAAGTCCTGCGACTTACGCAACGGGTCCAGGATTCGTGCCCGGTAGTTCCGGAGCAATCCGCAACGCAACAGGGATACGAGTCATGGACACAACAGAACGCCAGCCCCGTAAACAGGGCTGGCGTTTTGTTTTGCTCGCACTGGTGCTGGCGGTCGCGATCAGCGGCTTGGTCCGGTCCTCGTGGCTGGATGTCTACTACATTCCGTCCGAGTCCATGGAGCCCCTCCTCGTTGAAGGGGATAGGATCCTGGTTTCGCGGACGGCCTTCAGCGCCGAGCCGATCCGCCGCGGTGACGTTGTGGTGTTCGACGGCCGCGGTTCCTTCGCCCCCTTGAGCAGCGGCCAGGGCCCGTTCGTTGACACGGTGTCGGCTGCAAGCCAATGGTTCGGGCTTACCGGCAGTGACACGACATACGTCAAGCGGGTCATTGGGATCGGGGGCGACCACGTCCAGTGCTGTGACGCAGCAGGGCATCTCACGGTCAATGGTCAGATTCTTGAGGAACCATATCTGTATCCGGGGGATGAGCCCAGCACGCAGAAATTCGACGTCGTAGTTCCTGATGGCCGTCTATGGCTCATGGGTGACCACCGTTCGCGTTCTGCTGACTCCCGTGGACTACTGGGAGCGCCAGGTGGCGGCATGGTCCCGGTCGAGCGTGTTATCGGGCGACCGGTCCGGATTGTTTGGCCACTTGATAGATTTGCAGAGATGCCTCGCTCAGCGCAGGCTGAAACATCATCGAAGAACGGACAGTAAATGCCGGACAAAGCTCCTGAGAATCCCGAGCGGTACGACGACGACGCCCGGCTCTCGGACGGAACGGCAAATGCCGCTGCCGGTGTGGCTGAGCCGCGCCAGGTCGACGGCGTCACATCCGGCTCGCGCGACGCCGCGGACGAGCCCCGTTCCCGTGATTCTGAAGGCGGCTCCCACGCTGCAGAGAAGCCGCGCAAAAATCCGGTGCTCGTGTGGGTGAAGGAGATCGTCACGGTGGTGGCTATTGCGCTGGTGCTGTCCTTCCTTCTCAAAACTTTCCTGTTCAGGGCGTTCTACATTCCTTCCGAGTCCATGGAAAGCACCTTGGACGTTAACGATCGCATCTTCATCAATCTCCTGGTGCCTGGGCCGTTCGATCTTGAGCGCGGGGACGTCGTGGTCTTCAAGGATGCTCAGGCTTGGTTGCCGCCAATGGCCAAGAAACCGGCCGGACCCATGGACTGGGTGGGAGACGGTCTGGAGTTCGTAGGTTTGGCCCCTGATGACAACGAGCAGCACCTTGTTAAGCGCATCATCGGGCTCCCGGGTGACAGGGTTTCCTGTTGTGATGCTGAGGGCCGTCTTTCGATCAACGGGGTTCCGGTCAACGAGTCCTATATCAACCCGGCAGAAGTGCCTTCGCCCACGACATTCGACATCGTTGTTCCGGAAGGAAAAGTCTGGGTGATGGGCGATAACCGAAACCACTCAGAGGACTCCCGGGCGCACCAGGAAGTCAACGGTGGTTTCATTAACATTGAGGATGTTGAAGGCAAAGCCACCGTCATCGCTTGGCCGATCAACCGCTGGACCATCCTCGATAACTATCAGGACGTTTTCCGTGACGTTCCTCAAGGCACCTCGTCAAAGTAAGGCATCGCGGCAAAGTAATGGCAACAACGGCTAGCGGCACGAAGGGCAAGGCGAAGGTCAAGGCCGCCTCCAAGACAACGGCGAAATCCACCACCAAAGCCAAGAAGCCGGTGGGTTTCCCTACCCTTGACGTCGAACGATCTTTTTTGTCCTCCGGAGTGCGCTTGTTGGCCGGCGTGGATGAGGTTGGGCGGGGAGCATTGGCTGGTCCCGTGAGCGTGGGTATTGCCGTGGTCAACCTCGAGAACCACAGCTTGTTGGCAGACGTCCGGGACAGCAAACTGCTCAAGCCTGAGGATCGCGACAGGCTGGAACCACTGGTTCGGGAGTGGGCCGTGGCCTCAGCCGTTGGGCACGCATCGTCCCGGGAGATTGACCAGATCGGCATCATCGCGGCGCTCCGTTTGGCCGGAACCCGTGCCTGGTTCGAGATCCTGGCTGGCGGCGTTACTCCTGATGCTGTGCTGCTTGACGGCAGCCATAACTGGTTGTCGCCCGAGGTTCAGGCCTCTCTCTTCGATGCGTCCGACTCGGGACCGTGGTGCGAAGCGCCTGTCCATACCAAGGTAAAGGCCGATATGAGTTGCCTCAGTGTTGCCGCTGCCAGTGTTCTGGCCAAAGTTGCCCGGGACCGCATCATGGTGGACCTGCATTCGGAACTTCCTGCCTACGGCTGGAACGATAACAAGGGCTACGCTACCTCTGCCCACCGGGACGTGATCCGGCTGCAGGGCCCAAGCGCGCACCACCGGACAAGCTGGAACCTCACTGGGCCGGAACTGCTCTGACGTCACCCTGAGTGATGCTGCCGGCTTCCCATGACGCGGGCCGCCCGGCTGATAGTGCAAGATGGAAGTATGAGCGCCGAGGACCTTGAGAACTATGAAACCGACATGGAGCTTCAGCTCTACCGCGAGTACCGGGACGTTGTCGGTCTGTTCAGCTATGTAGTGGAAACCGAGCGGCGGTTCTACTTGGCTAACCATGTGGACCTGCAGGCGCGCAGTGCGGACGGTGAAGTCTATTTTGACCTGACCCTGCAGGATGCCTGGGTTTGGGATGTATACCGCTCAGCCCGTTTCGTGAAGAACGTCCGGGTGATCACTTTCAAGGACGTCAACGTGGAAGAACTGCCGCGAAATGAGGAGCTGGCCCTGCCCAAGGACGGCGGGCTCGGTGATTTGGGCGATCTCGGTAACTAGCGCCTTTCTCTGCCGGGAGTAGTCCTCCACAACATCTATTTGGCCACGTTTACCCACATAGCTTCATAGGCCCCTGCCGCCGCTCTCCGCCAGCCTGAAAGCTGGTGAGCGGAGGTGGTGGTCATGAGAGCAAAAGACCTGCTTGGCCGAAACGGCGAAGCACTGGCGGCCGAATTTCTGGAAAACCAGGGAATGCGGATCGTCGATCGCAATTGGCGGTGTCCGGACGGCGAAATCGACATCGTGGCAATCGAGGGCGACACCCTGGTTGTTGCCGAAGTGAAGACCCGGAAGAGCCTGGACTACGGACATCCTTTTGAGGCGGTGGACGCGGCCAAGCTGGCCCGTCTCCACCGGCTCTCGTCATTGTGGTGCCGGGAGCACGACCTCAACGCCGCGCGGAGGCGCATCGATGTCATCTCCGTGGTGGATAACGGCGTCAGTGAGCCGCAGCTGGACCATCTGCGGGGTGTTGGCTGATGGGAATCGGGCGCAGTTATAGTATTGCCCTCGTCGGGCTCAACGGCTACATCGTGGAGGTCGAGGCTGACATTGGCCAAACCCTGCCGAACTTCGTGATCCTGGGGCTCCCTGATGCTTCCCTGAATGAGGCGAAGGAACGCATTCGATCTGCGGCGCAAAATTCCGGTATTCCGCTGAGCAGACGGAAGATCACGGCCAACCTGATTCCGGCGTCCCTCCCTAAGCGGGGCTCGGGATTCGATCTGGCCATCACCATGGCCGTGCTCCGCGCCGCCGACGATATCCGTGACATCGGGGGAACGGTGTTCATCGCGGAGCTGGGTTTGGATGGAAGACTGAGGCCGGTACGTGGCATACTGCCTGCCGTGATGGCCGCTGTTCACGCAGGCTACCCGGACATTGTGGTGGCCGACGCCAATGCCGTGGAGGCCTCGCTGGTTCCTGGAGCGAAGGTTCGCGGATACAAGACACTGGCCCGGCTCGCCTTCGACTTTGGCGCGGATCCCAAGGACCTCGCCCTCGATTACAACCCTACGGACCCCGATACGCCGGATGAAGAGGGCGATGTCCCGGCCGCTGTGCCGGACCTTTCCGATGTGTCAGGACAGGGCGAGGCCCGCCGTGCCCTGGAGGTAGCAGCTGCCGGCGGTCATCACATGTTGCTGACCGGGCCGCCGGGAGCCGGTAAGACCATGTTGGCTGAGCGCTTGCCGGGCTTGCTGCCGGATTTAGCCGATACAGCGGCCATGGAGGTTACGGCCATCCGATCGCTGGCTGCTGTCCGGTCGTCTACGGTGCGGCTCGTCCGCAGGCCGCCATTCGAAAATCCCCACCACAGTGCCACCGCCGCTGCCATCATCGGTGGAGGTTCAGGCCTTCCGCGGCCCGGGGCAGCCTCGCGCGCGCACCGGGGCGTGTTGTTCCTGGACGAAGCTCCAGAGTATGAGCGCCGGGTACTGGATGCCCTCCGTCAACCGTTGGAGAGCGGAGAGCTGGTCATACACCGCTCAGCGGGAACTGCGGCATACCCGGCTCGGTTTCAGCTCATACTTGCCGCAAATCCCTGCCCATGCGGCAAAGCTTCAGGCAAAGGCATGGACTGCTCGTGCACGGCCATGATGCGGCGCAGGTACTTCGGGCGAATCTCAGGGCCACTGTTGGACCGCGTGGATATCCAATTGCAAGTTGAGCGGGTGTCCTTGGCCGACTTCGGCCATGCGGGTGAAGAGGAAGATAGTCGCGTCGTCGCAAAACGCGTGCTGGCGGCCAGGAAACGGCAACTTGAGCGCTTGGTCGCCATGGGGCTTGAAACGAATTCGCAGGTGCCGGGGCGGACCTTGCGGGGGGAATTGCGGCTGCCTCCCGGGACCACGCGGATTCTGGACACTGCGCTGGAACGTGGTGCCCTCACTGCCCGCGGCTACGACCGCGTCCTCCGGCTGGCGTGGACGCTGGCAGATCTGGGGCACAGCGATACACCGGACATCGATCATATTGGCCAGGCCTTGAGCCTGCGGCAAGCTGCGGCTGCGACATGAGTAATAACGACGCGAAGGGACTCACGGCCATGGCTGTATTGGGGAAGCAAGACAAAGAACGGATTGCCAGAGCGGCATTGGCCCGGCTCATGGAGCCACAGGACTCCGTAGGACTCGCGTTGGTCCGGGCAGTAGGTGCCGTGGATGCCCTGGGTGTTGCCACAGGCGAGCTGGGTACAGGCCCAAACCTGGAACAAGAGATCTCTTCCTTGCTTGTAGACGGAGGAGGAGCATCGTCCTGGGCAGGGCTTCCGGCCAGCCTTCGACGATGGGCGCCGCGTGTCGCCGACCTCGCGCCTGACCGCGACTTGGAGACCATGCGTCGATTGGGTGGGAGATTGATCGTCCCCGGTGATGACTTGTGGCCGGAGCAGTTGGAAGACCTGGGACTCCAGGAGCCGCTCTGTTTGTGGTGGCGGGGACAGGAGCAGGAGTTGCCCGCCGCCCGCCAAACCATCGCCCTGGTGGGTTCCAGGGACAGTACCAACTACGGAGCTTCCGTCACAGGTGATCTCGCTTATGGCTTGGCGCAGCGCGGTTATACCGTGGTTTCCGGTGGAGCCTATGGCATCGATGCCCACGCACATCGCGGAGCCTTGAGCGGCGGAGTCGCCAGCGTGCCCACCATCGCAGTCATGGCAGGAGGCGTGGACCGTTTCTACCCATCGGGTAACGAGGACCTGCTTCGCGCAGTGTCCATTCAAGGCGCTGTCATCTCGGAGGTACCACCGGGATCCGCGCCAACCCGCTACAGGTTCCTTCAACGGAACCGGATCATTGCCGCTTTGGCATCAGTAACGGTGGTGGTGGAGGCGCGCTGGAGATCGGGCGCCCTCAACACAGCCCACCATGCTGAAACCATCGGAAGGGTTGTTGCTGCCGTCCCGGGCTCCATCCACAGTGCCAACTCAGCAGGCTGTCACCGCCTCTTCCGGGATGGAGGAGCCGTTTGTGTTACCGACGTCGGCGAAATTGCGGAGCTTGCCGGCGCCATAGGAGAAGCCACAAGCGAGGAAAAGGATTCCGGGGCGGCGGTGCACGATGGCCTGTCCTTGGAGGATCTCATCCTCCTGGACGCACTGCCCCTCCGGTCCGCGAGCTCGGTGGAGAAGCTGACCGTGGTGGCAGGACTGAGCGCGGATACTGTCCGCGCTGGCCTTGGTCGGCTGGGGTTGCTGGGTTTGGCGGGCTCGGAACGGGGAGGGTGGAAACGCGTCAAGAAAGCTTAGTCCGGTAAGGACAAGCATGTTGATGCCCCCTTTTGTCCCGGCGACTGGCACAGTGGGAAGGTGGACGGACAATCATTACCAATGCCCCTTCAAAAGGCAGTCGATGGCTTTCGCCGGTACTTGGAGGGCGAACGTGCCCGGTCTGCGCACACAGTCCGTGCCTACCTTGCCGATGTCGAGAGTCTCCTTGGCTTCGCCGTGCAGGAGGGAATCCAGGAACTAGGGCAGCTGGAGTTGGGTTCCCTGCGTCG
Source organism: Paenarthrobacter sp. (assembly GCA_031179305.1). Classification (GTDB taxonomy): domain Bacteria; phylum Actinomycetota; class Actinomycetes; order Actinomycetales; family Micrococcaceae; genus Arthrobacter. Next base: position 69,477 of record JAPSHX010000019.1, read on the forward strand.
CTGGCTTGGTGCGCAGAGTGAGGCCGGCATGGCCCGGGCCACGTTGGCGCGTCGAGCGGCAACCGCCAGGTCGTTTACGGGTTGGGCGCTTCGGGAAGAACTCATCAAGACGGATCCCGCGGTCCGCCTGCAAGCGCCCAAGCGGGACAAGTCCTTGCCAGGGGTCCTTCAGCAGCAGCAAGTCTCCCGGATGGTGGATGATCTGAACACCGCAGCCGCCGACGGGGGCGCCCTGGCCTTACGAAATAGGGCGATGGTGGAACTTTTGTATGCCACCGGAGTTCGCGTCGGTGAGCTGGCTGGGCTGGATATAGATGACCTTGATCCGGATCGCCGTACGCTCCGCGTATTGGGTAAGGGCAACAAGGAGCGCACTGTCCCGTTCGGCGTACCCGCGGCTGTGGCTGTGGACGACTGGCTCAGGCGGGGCCGACCGGCAGTGGTAACAGCAACGAGCGGAGCTGCCTTGTTCCTGGGCGCGCGTGGCAACCGCGTTGATCCCCGCCAAATCCGCGCGGTGGTCAGCGAACTGCTGCAGGCGCTGGGAGACACATCCGCCACAGGGCCGCATGCGCTCAGGCACAGCGCGGCCACGCATCTGCTGGATGGCGGAGCAGACCTGCGGGCTGTGCAGGAAATTCTTGGGCACAGCAGCCTGGCAACCACGCAGATCTATACGCATGTGTCCGTGGACCGACTCCGGAAGAGCTACCAACAGGCGCACCCGAGGGCCTGAGCATGACGCCTCAAGTGCCGCACTGGCGGAAACGGGCAGCGTACGGCAAAATGAAAGCACCACGGGGAAACCTTCAATTCACGGTTGAGGGTTATATCTGTGCCAATATCGTCTGTAGTACTAAAAACTGAATAGCCTGTCAGGGCCCGCATGAGTTTCATGGCATCCGGCAGCAACAGCAAAACATCCAGGCAGAGGTCGTTGGGGAAGACGTACCTACAGCTATGGAGGATGGAATGTCTGTTGCAACAACCCGCGGTGTCTTATTCGTGCACTCGGCCCCAACGGCGCTTTGCCCGCATGTTGAATGGGCCATCGGATCGGTCGTGGATAAGCGAACCGATCTTGAGTGGACCCCTCAGCCTGCAGCGCCAGGAATGTTCCGGGCGGAGTTGTCCTGGACCGGGGCGCCCGGTACCGGCGCGCAATTGGCATCGGCCCTGAGGGGTTGGGCCCACTTGCGCTACGAGGTGACCGAAGAACCCAGCCAAGGGGTGGATGGTGCGCGTTGGTCGCACACCCCCGAACTGGGTATTTTCCATGCAGTCACTGACGTGCACGGCAATATCATGGTGACAGAGGACCGCATCCGCTACGCCTATGAGTCCGGCGCAGGGGATCCCTCAGCCGTCTACCATGAGCTCTCTTTAGCGCTCGGTGAAGCGTGGGATGAGGAACTCGAGCCGTTCCGCCACGCAGCTGAAGGTGCTCCCGTGCGCTGGTTGCACCAGGTCGGCTAGCTGCAATCCATTAGCGGCACTGACTCAACAGCGTCTTCCATAGCAATGAGAAGGGCCCCACCTGCTGGTGGGGCCCTTCTCATGTCTCATTGGGGCAGCGGTGAAAAGCGGGACTTAGACGTTCCTGACAGCGATGACGGCATTGTGCCCGCCGAAGCCGAAGGAGTTGCTCAGTGCCACGATGTCGCCACTGGGCAAGTCACGGACGGACGTCACTACGTCGAGGGGGATTTCGGGATCCTGGTTTTCGAGGTTGATGGTGACTGGTGCTTTGCGCTCGTAGACGGCCAGCACGGTCAGTACAGCTTCAACAGCCCCTGAGGCGCCCAGGAGGTGGCCCATTTGCGACTTCGTAGCGGAGACCGCCACATTGTCCACGTGGGTCCCCAGGGCGGCGCGCAGGGCTGTGTACTCGGGCTTGTCGCCAACAGGAGTCGAGGTGGCGTGCGCGTTGACGTGGACCACGTCCTCCGCCTGGATACGCCCATCGAACATGGCAGCCTTCAGCGCACGGGTAGCGCCCAGACCCTCAGGGTCCGGTGCTGTGATGTGATATGCGTCCGCTGTCACGGACGTCCCCGCGAGTTCGGCGTAAATGCGGGCGCCGCGGGCGATCGCGTGCTCCTCGGCTTCCAGTACCAGCGCACCGGCACCTTCACCCATGACGAAACCGTCGCGATCGATGTCGTACGGGCGCGAGGCGCGCTCCGGCTCGTCATTGCGGCGGGACAAGGCCTGCATGGAGGAGAAGGCTGCCAACGGCATCGGGTGGATGGCAGCTTCAGCGCCACCGCACACTACAACGTCCGCCTTGCCGGACCGTATCAGGTCCAAGCCGAGGTGGAGGGCCTCGGTTCCGGACGCGCAGGCCGAGACGGGAGTGTGCGCGCCGGCCCGGGCGCCGAGGTCGAGGCTGACCGCCGCTGCCACGCCATTGGGCATGAGCATGGGGACGGTCATCGGCAGGACCCTGCGGGGGCCCTTGTCCCTGAGCGTGTCCCAAGCATCAAGGAGCGTCCAGACGCCGCCGATGCCTGTGGCGAATGCCACGGCGAGCCGGTCGTGGTCGATTTCTTCAATCCCGGAGTCTGACCAGGCCTCACGGGCTGCGATGACACCAAACTGCGTGGAGGGGTCCATACGCTTTGCCTCAACGCGGCTCAGGACCTCAAGTGCCGGCGTCGAGCACCGGGCAGCAAAGTGGACGGGGAGGTCGTACTTGGCCACCCACTCGTCACCGAGCGTGCGGGCGCCGGAGACCCCTTTCAGCGCGTTCTGCCACATTGTGGGTACGTCGCCGCCGATGGGAGTGGTGGCCCCCAGACCGGTTATGACTACTTTGCGTGCCATGCGATCACTCTCTGTCGGATAGCCGTCCCGCATGCGCGGTTCACAGGGGGAGGCATAAAAATCTATGGGTGTTACTGCGGCTGTGCCGGGCGCAAGGATAGGAATCCTGGCCCGGCACAGCTGGTGTCAGGTACTAGGCCTGTGCGTTGGCGATGAAGCTGACGGCGTCGCCGACGGTCTTGAGGTTCTTGACCTCTTCGTCCGGGATGCGAACGCCGAACTTCTCTTCAGCGTTGACGACGATGGTCATCATCGAGATGGAGTCGATGTCCAGGTCCTCGGTGAAGGACTTGTCCAGCTCCACGGCTTCGGTTGCAAGACCCGTTTCCTCGTTGACGATTTCAGCCAGGCCGGCCAGGATCTCTTCGTTGCTAGCCATTGTTGGCTCCTTTTCTTGTTGTACCGGCTACTGCCGGAAAGGGGGCAAACCGCGGGTTGCGGCTTGGGTTTGTAAGTCGTATTCAGTTGGCTGGTGAGCCGGGATGAGTCCCGACCTACGGCAGAACCACTACCTGCGCGCCGAAGACCAATCCGGCGCCGAAACCGATCTGCAGTGCCAAGCCGCCGCTCAGCTCAGGGTTCTCCTGAAGCAAGCGGTGCGTTGCCAAGGGAATGGATGCCGCCGACGTATTTCCCGCCTGGGCGATGTCGCGGCCGATGACAACGGATTCGGGAAGCTTGAGCTTCTTGACCATCTCGTCAATGATGCGCATGTTCGCTTGGTGAGGAACGAAAGCTGCGAGATCGCTGGCCTCGATGCCTGCAGCATCCAGGGCCTGCTGGGCAACCTTGGCCATTTCCCAGACAGCCCAGCGGAACACTGTCTGGCCGTCTTGGCGCAGGGTGGGCCAGACATCCTGGGTGGCTGAGATGATGGCGAGGTCGTCGGTCTCATCCGAGTGCCGGGCCGACTCGCCAAGCTTTTTGACGTCCTCAAGGGAGTGGGTCATGCCGATCGCGTCCCACTTGCTGCCGTCCGAGCCCCAGACGGAAGGTCCGATGCCAGGGGTGTCGGACGGGCCAACCACCACAGCGCCGGCGCCGTCGCCGAGGAGGAACGAGATAGTCCGTTCGTGGTTGTCGATGACGTCTGAGAGTTTCTCAGCGCCGACCACTAGTACGTACTCGGCAGCGCCGGAACGGACAAGGGCATCAGCCTGGGCCACGCCGTAGCAGTATCCTGCGCAGGCGGCCGAGATGTCGAAGGCCGGTGCCGGCGTCGCACCCAGTCGGTCAGTAAGTGCAGCGGCAGCAGAAGGGGTCGCATAGGGGTGTGTCACGGTGGGCACAATGACGGCACCCAGCTGGGACGGTTCAATTCCCGCCTGCTTGAGGGCCTCACGTGCGGCGCCTTCGGCCATGTCGATCACGCTGACATCCGCGGCTGCACGATGACGGGTGATGATGCCGGTGCGCTGGCGGATCCACTCGTCCGAGGAGTCAATCCACTGGCACACGTCGTCGTTGGTGACGATGACGTCCGGCCGGTAGGCGCCGATGCCCAGGATGCGTGCGTTCTCGTTGACAGCAGCCTTGTTGAGTACTGGAGTGCTCATGCCTGCCCCTCCAATTCAGCAAAGAGTGCGAGAGCCGCGGAGAGATCCTCCGGGGTTTTGACAGCAACCGTCTTGACGCCAGGCATGCCACGCTTGGCAAGACCTGTGAGTGTGCCGGCAGGGGCAAGTTCGATCACACCGGTGACACCGCGTTCAACGAGGGTTTCCATGCACTGATCCCAGCGGACCGGGCGTGAGACTTGTGCGATCAGGCTTTCGACGGCGGCATGGCCTGCTGTGACCTCTTTGCCATCGTAGTTCGACAACAGTGGAACTGCCGGGTTTTGCGGCGACAGGGACGGCTTGAGGGCCTCAAGGGCGCTGACTGCCGGTGCCATGTGGGAAGTATGGAAGGCGCCGGCCACCTTGAGGGGTATGACGCGGGCCTTCGCTGGCGGGTTGTCCGCCAAGGCCTTGAGTTGCTCGAAGGTACCTGCGGCGACGGTTTGTCCCGCGCCGTTGACATTGGCTGGTGTGGCACCCGCGGCAGTAATGGCCGACAGGACCTCGGCAGGGTCTCCGCCCACAACGGCGCTCATGCCCGTGGGGGTCACGGCGGCTGCTGCGGCCATGCTGTTGGCGCGCTCCCGAACGAAGGTCATTGCCTCGGACTCGGTGAGGACGCCCGCGAGGGCCGAGGCCGTGATTTCGCCCACCGAGTGCCCGGCGAGGATGACCGGAAGGGAGCTGAGTTCGACATCGAACAATGACTTGGCAGCAACCAGGCCGGCGGCGACGATCAATGGCTGCGCTACGGCAGTATCCTTGATGGTCTCTTCATCCGAGGTGGTTCCGTGGGCCTTGAGGTCAATGCCTGCGATTTCGCTCAGTGCGGCCAATTGGCCTTCGACGGAGGGGAGTTCCAGCCAAGGGGCCAAAAATCCGGGGGTCTGGGAGCCCTGTCCAGGGCAGACGATTGCAAGCACGTATCCAGCTTTCCAAATTGCCACGTGATCCACTGGTGTTTTGGTACACCAAGCTCACTGGGTCAGTTTGTAGGAAGTCTACAACGGTTCAGTTCTGAGAACGTGACGCGTGACGTTCGGTAGCGGCTTTTGGTTGGGCTGAAAGGCGGCCCACCACCAACGCCGTTTGCAGCACAAACGCCTCCCTGGGAAGGAGCGGATCCCAGCCTGTCACATCGCAGACACGCTTCAAACGGTAGCGCACGGTGTTGGCATGGACGAATAGTTCGCGTGCTGTTGCTTCCAGCGAGTGGCCGAGCTCCAAGTACGTGCCCAAGGTCTCCACGAGCCCGTTCGAGGCCGCGAGCAGGGGTCGGTAAATGTTCTTGATCAGTGACCTTCGCGCGGCGTCATCCCCGGAAACGACACGCTCAGGGAGGAGGTCATCCGCAGCAACAGGCCGTGGTGCGGAAGGCCATGCCCGGGCTGCGGTCAGCCCTGCGAACGCCGCCTGGGCGGAACTGCTCGCCTCAAGCAAGGAGCCTGCTTCCGGGCCGTAAACCACGGCGCCCGGTGCGAAGAGCTCACTGAGCTTGATATAGGCTGTGTCGCGGTCCTGCACCCCGCCAAGGATCAAGATGAGACGGTCGCCCTGGATTCCCACCAGTGCATCCTCGGCGAAGCGCCCGGCGGTACGGCGTAGTTCGCTGACATAGCTGGCGCTGGGCTCTGACGGCGAGTTTCCCACCATTACGGTGAATCGCTCCTGCGCTTTCCAGCCGAGGGCTGCGATCCTGGACCTTAACGCATCGGTGTTCTCGCCTCGCAAAATGGCGTCAACTATCAACGCTTCCAAGCGTGTATCCCAGGAACCGCGGGATTCCGCAGCCCGCGCGTAAACATCAGCGGCTGCGAAAGCTACTTCCCGTGAATAGCGCAGTACGGCTTCCCGTAGTGACGGCTGGTCGGACTCCGGGGCGATCACAGGCACCTGGTCCTCCACGACTTCCACCACGATGCGGATCAGTTGCAGGGCCTTTTGCAGGCTGATGGAACGAGTCAGTTCCGTGGGGGCGTTGCCAAAGACGTCAGTGAGGATCCACGACGGCGAACTGGGCCGTTCGTACCACGTCACGAAGGCGGCGATGCCGTTCTGGGCCACCAGGCCCAAGGCCGACCGTTCATCGGAGCTCAGGCGGCCATACCAGGGCAGTGACTTCTCGAGCTGCCGCATGGTACTGGTGGACAGTTGGCCCACGTTGGCGCGGAGTTGCCGCAGGGTTTCTGCCTTTTCGGGTGACAAAGCCTGCGGTGCTGCCTTGCGCTTGGTGGTTGTTTTGCTTGGCTCTGCCATGGAACGAGCATACGGCCCATCGCGGGCAAGCTCCATTTGTGAGAAGGCTACAACTCGTGTTGTTGCTGGTCACGTCCTCGGCACGTAGGTCCCAACCCCCTTAACGCCCGACGGCGGCCCTCACCTTTCGGTGAAAGCCGCCGTCGCGGATATAACTGTCGTTGCTTTTGCCGCGGGTAACCCGACGAACAGTTAGGCGTCGCCGCCTGCTCCGCCGGTGGTGCCGGCGTTCACATCCAGCAGCCGGTACTTTTCGATCGCCTTTTCCAGCGCACCTTCTTCAACTTCGCCCTTCGCCGCCAGTAACTGGAGGGTTTTGGCGACGATGGAGTGGGTGTCGTTTTTGAAGTAGCGGCGTGCGGCTTGGCGGGTGTCGGAGAAGCCGAAGCCGTCTGCTCCGAGGGAGGCGAAGTCGTTGGG
>JAPSHX010000020.1 GCA_031179305.1 Paenarthrobacter sp.
CACAACCAAGCGCTCATTGCCCTGGCCCGACGACGCTGCGACACCCTCTACGCCATGCTCCGCGACGGGACCCTCTACCAATCCCCAACACCCACAACCACTTGACGAAAAACATAGGGACACTCTCTCTTACGACGAAACGCCTTTTCACATTACGTGGGAAGGCGTTTCGCGTTCGGGGATGAAATGGTCGGCACTGCCGGACGCCGTTAGCCGGCTCTGGCCGACGGGCCATCCGGGATGTGCGAGAGGGTGCGCCGGAAGCCCTAGGGATGTGCGAGAGGGTGCGCCGGAAGCCCTAGGGATGTGCGAGAGCGTCAGGCGGCCGTGTGGAGGCCGTCGAAGACCATGGTGATGACGTCGTCGGCAAGCTTCTCCGGGGACAGCGATCCGCCCGGCTTGTACCACTCAACGATGGAGTTGATGGTGCCGAACAGGAGCCGTGTGACGGTGCGGGGATCAATGTCCTGACGCAGGGAGCCATCTTCCCGGGCAGCGGCAATCAGTTCGGCCACCTTATGGTCGAAAGCGCGACGACGTTCCAGGGCGTCACGCTCGATCTCCGTGTTACCGCGCAACCGCAGCAGCAGAGTCACGAAGGGGAGCCTGTCCACCAGCACGCCAATCGTCTGGCGCAGCACGAACTCCAGCCGAGCATCGGCGGGCCCGGACGTAGCGGCCGGATCCTCCAGGATGGCTTCGAGCCCGCCAAGGGCGTGGTCCAGGGCGAGCTTCAGCAGATCGCCCTTGGACGGCACGTGATGGTAGATGGCTGACTTCGAAATCCCGAGGTTTTCGGCCAGGATGCCCATGGACGTTGCGTCGTACCCGTGGCGGTTGAAGACGTCGACGGCGATGCGGAGCACCGACTGCTGGTCATAACCGGGCCGTCCGCGCTTGGTGGTGGTCTCAGTAGGCATGCTGGCATTTTCTCACGATCTCAAAAGGGGAAGGTGCTCAGCCCTTGGGGCGCATGTCGTAAATCCGGCGGAGCTTACCGTTGGACCGCTCAAGGGAGCCGGGCTCCACAACGTCAACCACGCAAGATGACCCGACGTGAATCTTGATCTGCTCACGCAGGGTGTGTGCCGCCGTCGTGCTTGCCTCGGTGGAAACCGACTCGCGGCGCTCAATCCGGACCGTGAGCGAATCCATGCGTTTGCCCTCGGGGCGGGTAATTTCCAGCTGGAAGTGCGGGCTGAGCTCGGGGATACGGAGAGCGATCTCCTCGATCTGTGACGGGAACAGGTTCACTCCGCGCAGGATGATCATGTCGTCGCTGCGGCCGGTAATACGCCCCATGCGGCGGTGGGCGGGGCGTGCGGTGCCGGGGAGCAGGCGGGTGAGGTCTTTGGTGCGGTACCGGATGATCGGCAGCGCTTCCTTGGTGAGGGAAGTGAAGACGAGTTCACCGGGTTCGCCGTCGGCCAGGACTGTCGAGTGGTCGAACGGATCGATGATTTCGGGGCGGAAGTGGTCCTCCCAGATGTGGCAGCCGTCTTGTGTTTCAACAGCTTCGCCGGCGACGCCCGGGCCCATGACTTCGGAGAGCCCGTAGATGTCCGAGGCCTTGATGTTCATGGTGGTTTCAAGCTCGTGGCGCATTTCTTCGGTCCACGGTTCGGCGCCCAGGACGGCGTACTTGAGCGAGGTGGACGTGGGATCGATGCCTTGGTGTTGCATGGCATCGGCGATGGTGAGCAGGTAGGTGGGTGTGGCCAGAATGGCATCCGGTTTGAAGTCCTGGATGAGCTGGATCTGGCGTTCGGTCTGGCCGCCGGAGATGGGGATGACCGTGCAGCCGAGCGCTTCAGCACCCGCGTGGGCGCCGAGGCCGCCGGTGAAGAGGCCGTAGCCGTAGGCGTTGTGTACCTTCATCCCGGGCCGGACGCCGGAGGCGCGGAAGGAGCGTGCCACCAGGGTTGCCCAGTTGGCGAGGTCGTTCTTGGTGTAGCCAACAACGGTGGGGCGGCCGGTGGTGCCGGAGCTCGCATGAATTCGCGCCACCTGATCCTGCGGGACGGCGAACATCCCGAAGGGGTATTCCAGCCGAAGGTCTTCCTTGGTGGTGTAGGGGAACTTGCCGAGGTCGCTCAGCTCGCGGAGGTCCGTGGGGTGAACGCCGGCCTCATCGAACTTGCGCTTGTACAGCGGCACGCGATCGTAGGCGTATGCCACCGTATGCTGGAGGCGGGTGAGCTGTAGTGCCTCGAGTTCGTCGCGGGAGATGGTTTCTTCACGGTCAAGCACTGGTGCGGTTTCCTTGGAGGAGGAAGCTGCGGGTGCGGCCACGGTGTTCTGCGTCATGGGTTTCCTACTTCTTGGAGATGGTGCGGCTGCGGCCACGGAACTCAGCGATGAGCTCCCCACTGGTGGGATCGGAGGCTGTGGGATCGGAGGCGTCTTCGTCCGGGGACACCGCATAAATCTGGATGTCGTACAGGCCGCTTCTGCCGGTGCTCGCGCGGCGGTTTGCGACGGCGGTGACCACCTGGCCTTGGAACGCTGGCTTGATGAAGTTGATATCGACGCCGGACGCCACCGTGATGTGGGCGGCTTGCTTGGGCGTGGGGTTGGCCGGGTTGCAGGCCAGTGCGAAGGCGGTGTCCCCGAAGGCGAAGATCATGCCGCCGTGCGCCATGCCGAATCCGTTCAGCATTTCCTGGCGGAGATGCATACGGATGGTGGCGTGGCCGTCGTCGAGCTTGAGGACCTCGATGCCCATCCATTCCGACGCGTAGTCGTTCGTCAGGATGTGGTGCTGTGCACCGGAGAGGGTTGTTTCAACCATGCGTCATTGCCTCCAGCTTTATTTACCGAATGTTCATTAGGTAATCCCAGATCGCGCCACGTGTCAAGACTGGACCATGTTTCGCCCGTAGCTAGTAGCCTCGAAGTCATGCCCGAAATTGAGCTTCCCATCATCACCGATCGACTCATCCTGCGGCGTTTCGAGGCGGAGGACCTCGAACGGTTCCACGGCTATCAGTCGCTTCCCGAAACTGCCCGGTACCTCCTCCGTAACGAGCTGACCAAGACCAAGTCCATGGAGGTGCTCGGCAAGTACGCGAACTTCGAGTTCAACCAGGAAGGCGACTGGGTTTGCCTTGCCATTGAGCGCAAGGATCACCCCGGCCTGATGGGGGAGGTAGTGCTGAAGTGGCTGGAGGGCACCGGGCAGGGTGAGCTGGGCTGGATACTGCATCCGGAGGCACGTGGCCACGGCATTGCTACGGAGGCAGCGGAGGCCGTTATGAAGCTGGCATTCGAGAAACTGGCCTTCCATCGCATCGACGCAAAGCTGGATGCACTCAACGCCGGTTCTGCTGGCATCTGCAAGCGACTGGGTATGCGGCTCGAAGCAACACTGGTGGACAACTGGCATTACAAAGGCCAATGGGCCAGCGAGAACATTTACGCGATTCTGGACTCGGAATGGCGCACGCGGCACCATCCATGGACCCGAAAAATCAGCTGACGGGCCACGTCTTGTGGTGCTTTAGCTGTTCGGTCAACTGCGCTTCAGGCAAAGGCCGACTGAAGTAGTACCCCTGACCGCTGGTGCACCCGATACTGAGCAGGTAATCAGCCTGCTCGGCGGTTTCCACGCCCTCCCAGACAGCAGCCAAGCCGCAGGCACGGATGAGTTGCAGCACAGCCGCGAGAAGGGCTGGCTGCGCCGGGTCGCTGCCCAAGGCGGACAGTAGCGTCCGGTCCACTTTGACGGTATCCACGGGCAGTTGGCGAAGGTAGCTGATGGAGGAGTAGCCGGTGCCGAAATCGTCAATTTCCAATCCCACGCCAAGGCGGCGGAGGCTGTTCAGCGTGTAGCGATCCAGGTCGTTGCCTTGGATCACTGCGCTCTCGGTCAGCTCCAGGACCAGTAGCGACGGATCCAGGTCGGCTGAAACCAGCGCCTCGCGGACGTCTTCAATGAACTCCAGACGTTGCAGGTCTGCCGCTGAAACATTGATGCGCATGCTGAAGTTGTGGCCCGCCGTGAGGGGGTCGGTTCGCCATTGCTTCAACTGCTCGACGGCGGTGCGGAGAACCCAACCGCCCAGATCGGAGATCATTCCCGTTTCCTCGGCAATGGGAATGAACTCGTCCGGCATGATGAGCCCACGCGTGGGGTGGTTCCAGCGGACCAGGGCTTCCACTCCTTCAATTTCGCGGGTTTCAAGCCTGATGATGGGCTGGTAGTAGAGCACCAGCTGGGAGCCGGCGATGGCCTCTTTGAGCTCGCCCACCAGCTGGTTCCGCATTTGCCGGGCAAGCAGCATGTCGGGAGCGAATACCTTGAGCTTGCCTCGTCCGTCCGCCTTGGACTCGTACATGGCGATGTCCGCTTCCATCATGAGCTCTTCGGCCCGCTGGCCCGGATCGGCCATCCGGAGCCCCATGCTGACCCCGCAGTGGAGGTGTTGGCCCTCAATCTCCATTAGTCCCACCACGGCGGCGAGGATTCGGTTGCCAATGGCGCTGGCCTCCGCAGGCGTCACCTCAGGAAGGAGGACAGCGAACTCATCGCCGCCCATGCGGGCCACCATGTCCTGTTCGCGGACCGCGCCGCTGATACGGTTCGCCACTGTTTCCAGGACTTTGTCACCGATGGTGTGGCCGAGGGAATCGTTGATGGCTTTGAAGCCGTCCATATCCAGCAGGAGGATCGCCGGCCGTTTGTTGCCTTGCACGCCGTTCGCTTGGGCCTCGTTAAGGGCGGCGGCGAAAGCGGAGCGGTTGTTCAGCCCCGTCAGCGGATCGGTCATGGCCATGCGTTGCATCGCAAGGTGTGCGTCATTAAGTTGCTGTGTACGGGCTTGCACCCTTTGCTCCAGCTCTTCATAGACGATCTGTAGATCTTCGGCCAGGAGGTTGGTGCCCATGATCACTGCGTCAATCTCGTCGCGCGCCTCGGAGACCCGGATCCGGGTGTTCAGGTCGCCGGCCGCCAACCTGACGATGCCTTCCAGGAGCAGCCCTAAACGGGGGTCGTTCGCGGAGTACATTTCTGCGTCGGACATGCTCACTCCCCGCGCGGCCCGCCCCGGACGCTTTGCCGACGATGCTCGCGAACAGCCGCGCTGCGCTCGGGCAGGGCCGCTTGGTCGAAGAGCTTTGCTGCTTCTTCGAAAGCAGCCAGGCCTTCTTCACGTCGCCCGGATGCCAGCAGGGTACGTCCGAAAAGGAAATGAGCTTCGGCGGATGTTTGGGTAGCAAGAATGGAGGAACGTGAGCAAAGGGGTTCGAGGATCGCCAGGGCTTCCTGCATATCGCCGGCGAGGTAATTCCAATGGGCACGGACCAAGGACATTTCCAGATGGTCCCGCTCGGAACCGCCCACAATGTCGGTAGCGAGCTCTGCCCTTTCAATGCAGCGGAGGGTGGCGGCGTCGCCGAGTTTTGCCTGCAGCCGCATTTCCGCTGAGGCGCGGTTGAAACGAGCCCACAAATCAACGTCTTTTGACGGTGAAAGCCTCTCGGCGGCCAGATCGTGGTACCGGCCTCCATCCGTCACGCGGTCAGCCAGGAAGGCAACGTTTCCGATCACCCAGTAGCCCTTGCCCGCGGTGTCTTCATCAATGTCATCAGAAATCAAGGTCTCCAGAACGAGGCATTCCCGCCACGCATCATCCAGCAGCCGGCTCTCAGCCAGGGCCGCGATGAGGGCACGCTGGGCCAGGACCTGAACGTAGAGGAGGTCCGGGTCCGTGGCAGCGAGTTTTGCGGCGTCAGCAGCCATGGTTGCGGCTTCGGCAAGCCGGCCGAGGCCTTGCAGCCCGATGGCCACCATTGTTCCGGCCTTGGCACCGAGCTCGGCTGAGGAAGCTGTCAGGTTGTGGTCATTGAGGGAGGTCGCCAGCGCGAGGTATTCCTCGATGCTTCCTTGATCACGGAGGCACTCCGCTTGCAGGTAGCGCATGTTCCACCAGGCCTGTTCGTCTCCGGCGTCCCGGGCGAGTTCAGCCGCCTCCGCAGCCATTCTGAAGGCCTCGTCAAAGTCCCGCGCCTTCCATTTGGCGCGTGCATTGAGTCCGGCAACTAGGTGGGAGGCCAAGTGAGGACTTTGCATGTGCCCATTATCCATGTCATTGCGGAAGAAAAGCTCGTATAGTTTGCCCCGTGACTTTATTCAAGTCACAGTCAACAAATTCGCATCAGTACGAAAGGGCATAGCGGATGAAAAAATTTGCGGCAACCCTGCTCATGGCGGTGGTTCTGGCAGTAACAGGATTCGCTGCTCCGGCTAATGCCGAGCCTACGCAGGACAGCACGGCAATCGGTTGGTGGCCGAACAGCACCACCACAGGTAAGACGAACACCACCAGCATCGGTTGGTGGCCGAACTAAACATTGGGGGAGTGCCTCTCAAGGCCTCATAAGCTAAATTGATGCCCCGGGCTGCTGCCCGGGGCATCAGTTTTGTTTCTCTGCATGTCGAGCATTAGTGACCGCAGAGCACATCTTCGGCGCCTGACAATGACATTGCTGTCACAGCCGCGGGAACCGCAGCCGAAACCGGTCACTCGCCGGCAGCCGGCCTATGGTCCTCCCACGGGCAACTCCACGGACACCGTGGTCCCGGACCCCAAGATGGAGTCGAACGCCATGCGACCCATGTGGCGGCTGATGATGTCGTTGGCAATCGCCAGCCCCAATCCGCTGCCCGGTACGGCCGCAGAGGTGGCGTTCGAGGCGCGGTAGAAGCGCGTCAGGATGTGAGGGAGATCGTGTTCCGGGATGCCCAGGCCATTGTCTTCGATCTGGACCAGGGCTGCCCGTCCGCCATTCTCGGAAGCTGCCATGGCACTGGTGATGCCAACACGGCCGCCCTCGGGAGTGAACTTGATGGCGTTGGCCACGATGTTGGTGAACACCTGTTCCAGCTTTGCTTCATCGGCAGTGACCTCAATGTCCTCGGTCGCCTCCGTGAAGGACACGGAAACGTGGCGCGACTCTGCCAACGGGCGGAGAGTTGCCACCACCACCTGCAGGAGCTTGTCGATATCAACCGGCTTGAGGTCCAGGTTGCTGCCGTCCTGCATGGAGACCGTGAGCATGTCCTCAATCAGCCTGCGCAGGCGGTCCGAGTTCCGGGCAATGACGTCCAGCATTTTCCTGATGCCCTCGGGGACCGGGCCGCCGGAGCCGTCTTGGATCATGTCCAAGTAGGCGGTGATGGAGGTGAGGGGCGTCCGTAGCTCATGGTTTACGGTGGCTAGGAAATCTGTTTTCGCCTTGTCCAGTTGCCTCAGCTGGTGCAGGACGCGTTGCTGGGCGCTGATGAGGTGGCCTTGGATGAGCCCATGGGCTACGTTCCCGGCCACGTGCTGCATCAAGGCGATCTCGGGACGCGTCCAATCGTGCCGCTCCTGCACAGTGGACAACAGGATGATGCCCATGGCGGAGGCGCCTTCGCCAACAGGGAGCAGCACAGTGGATACGGGTTTGAGTTCGCCGGACCACTCGCGAAGTGCATTGGCGATCTTCGAGTCAGGATCTTCCCGGTGGTCCGCGACAGCGAGGACGTCCGCTTCTGCCCACAGCCGGTTGGCTGTCTCGGTGATGATTTTTTCGCTCTCGCCCAGCCTGGCCGGCAGCAGTGGAAGTCCCGGACGGTTCCACTGCGCACGGATGCTGGGGACCCGTTCATCGCGGAAGGTGGCGAACCAAACATGGTCCGCGCCCAAGGCCTCGCCAAAACCGCGAACCACGTGCTCTGCGATCAGCTGCGGGTCATTGGTTTGCCGGATTGCCGAAGAGACGTTCCGGAGGCTTTCCCGGAGTGCTTCGATTTCGCTACGGGAACGTGCGCGCTCCTTTGCGCGACCGATCAAGGTTGAAACCCTGTGTACGAGTTCCCCGGGACGAACCGGGTTGATGACGTAGTCTGCTACGCGCCAGGACTCCACTTCCTCAAGGTTTACAGACTCCTGAGCATCAAGAAGCAGCAGTACAGGAACCCCTGGGCGGCCAAGTCCGTGAGCGAGGGCGTTCTCCGCCACCACAACTGAGGGGTGGTGTTGCTGGAGATGCAAGGCCATGGAGGCGGTGTCCGTGGCAGGGAAGACCTGGAAGCCCGCTCCATGGAGCACGGACGTGGTGGCCGCCAGGCGGTCATGGTTTGAGTCCGCCACCACAACCGAACGGGATGCATGCGTTTCACCGGCAACGGTCTCGCCCACTGCGCCCCTTCCGTTCCACCATCGGTTCACAATATTTCACGATTTGGCAACACCTTATCAGCGGCATAGCGGCCAGTGGCCGCCGAACTGTAAACAGGCTTTTTGAGTCGTGGGACACACCTTTACTTTGACTGCCGGATTCGACAGCCTTGAGAGAGTGAGTGTGGGGGTCCGTTCCGGATTTCCTCCGCAGTTGTTTAGGAAAAGTGCGAGGAGAATTGTGGACCACCCAGCGACACCGCAAGAACACCAACAGGTGGAATTCGAGCTGGTACTCGAAGAGTCTGGGATCCTGCGCCTGACGTGGCCGCGTGGCGCCCGGATCAAGGAGTCGGATGCCCAAAGGGCCATGGACAGGGTCAACGAACTTTGCGGCCCGGACCGGCATCCCATGATTGTTGACATGGCCACCACCGACGACGTCACCAGGGGTGCCCGATCAGTGTTTGCCAAACCCTGCCAAGCTTCCCGCATCGCCTTGTGGGGTTCGTCCCCGGTGGACAGGGTCATCGCCAACTTCTTCCTTGGCATCATGAAGCCGCCGTGCCCCACCCGGTTCTTCACTTCCGAAACAGAAGCGTTGGAGTGGCTGGTGGAGGCATAACGCCCCATATATTTGGAGGATGTTCACCGCGCTCAGGAAATACCTGCTGATACCTCGCCTCATCAGGCTGTCCTCGGCCGCACCCAAGGACCCCCTCACAGCCTGGGACCAGTATTGGGGTAACGTCCGTTCAACCGGTGCCACGGGCGATGTCCT
Organism: Paenarthrobacter sp.; assembly: GCA_031179305.1. Taxonomy (GTDB): domain Bacteria; phylum Actinomycetota; class Actinomycetes; order Actinomycetales; family Micrococcaceae; genus Arthrobacter. The sequence goes on from JAPSHX010000020.1 coordinate 8,947, forward strand.
GTGGGATTCGGGAAGCGCCCATGAACTCAATGGCTATCTCCCCACGCTGAAGCAGCTGGACCCCACACTGCCGGTAGTTGACGTAGGGTGCGGAAACGGCAGCTTTACCCGACTATTGGCAGAGCATTTCCCTCATGCGCTGGGGCTCGACTACTCCGCCAACGCTGTGGACCGCGCGCGCCAGGAGGCAGCCGGGATCACGACGGCGTCATTCGCCGTGTGCGACATGACGGCGCCTGACGCTGCCCGGACGGTAGCGACGGCCCTTGAAGCGGCGGGTTGGCCCGGGGACGCAAACGTGTTCATCCGAGGTGTCCTGCACGTACTCGACCGCAGCGGCCAGTCCGCTTTGGCCGCAAACCTGCTGCCCGTCGTCGGGAACCGTGGAGGCGTTTTTCTGGCCGAGACCAACTTCCCCGGCACGCCTGTGGACTACGTCAGTCACCTCGGGGCAACCCGAAACTCCATTCCAGCGCCGCTTGAGGGGGCGATCCGGGGACTGCCTATGCCTGGCCGGTTCGGTGCCGCACAACGTGCCAAGGCCTTCCCGACGGCGGACTGGGACCTTGTGGAAGAAGGCTCAGCGAGCATCGAGACGCGTCCGCTGAGCAATCCGTCGGCCCCGGACCTCATCCCGGGCTACTACGCGCTGCTCCGGGCCCGCCGAGCATAGCTACTTGAGGCCGGCGCCCGGAAGCAGCCCCGTGGCACCGAGGGAATCGGCTACGAAAGCGTAGTCCCAGGCCCGCTCGCGCCACTGCACGTACCGGCCCGATGCGCCTCCATGGCCACCGTCCATTTCGATCTTCATGACGATCGGCTCGGTCCCCGTGGACGCAGAGCGCAGGGCCTGGACCCACTTGGCGGGCTCCACGTAGAGCACACGCGTGTCGTTGAAGGAGGTCACAGCTGCGATCTTGGGGTAGGCCACGGTCCCCACGTTCTCGTAGGGAGTGTAGGACTTCATGTACGCGTAGGCCTCGGGGTCCGTGATGGGGTTGCCCCATTCCTCCCATTCCAGGGCGGATAGCGGAAGCTCAGGATCCAGGATGGTGGTCAAGGCGTCCACGAACGGCACCTGCGCCACTATGGCCGCGTACTTTTCCGGGGCCATGTTGGCGACTGCGCCCATGAGCAGGCCGCCGGCGGATCCACCCATGGCAGCGATGCGCGCAGGGTCCACCCAGCCGGAGTCTGCCAGCCAGTCAGTAGCTGCGATGAAGTCCGTGAAGGTGTTCTTCTTGGCGAGCTTCTTGCCGTCCTCGTACCACTTGCGTCCCAGTTCACCGCCGCCGCGAATGTGGGCGATCACCATGACGATTCCGCGGTCCAAGAGGGACAAACGGGCCACGCCGAAGCCAGGATCCATGCTCATTTCGTAAGAGCCGTAACCGTAAACCAACCCGGCGGCTTTGCCATCCTGCAGGACCGAGGCATGACGCAGCACTGACAGGGGGACCTGTGTGCCGTCGTCGGCAGTGGCCCATTCACGGGTGGCAACGTAGTCGGAAGAGGAGTAGCCGCCCAGAACCGGGCTTTCCTTGCGGAGCAGCAACTCACCGCCAGGCTGTTCTGCCGTGGGCAGGACGAAGTCGTAGACGCGCGACGGCGTGAAGTAAGAGGTATAGCCCATGCGGATCACCGGGGCTTCGTAATCGGAGCCGGATACACCCGCGGTGTAAAGCTCCTCATCGAAGGCAGGCTCCACGGGCATTCCTTGAGCAGCTGTGCCCAGGCCTGCCAGCGGGAGCACCTGCACGCGCTCGATTGTGTCCTTGCGGACGGACAACACCAGGTGCGTGGAGGTTACGCCCGCACCGTTGACGCGAACGTCGTCTGAATGTTCGACGACGGTCCGCCAGTCCTGCCCGGCGAGCGGCTTGGAGAGCTCTGCAGGATCCACCAGGCTCACCATCGAATTGATGGCGCCCTTGTTGTGGGTCACGAGCAGGGTTTCCTTCCCGTCAAGGAGGAAAGGCTCAGCCTCATAGAGGACGTGGTGGTCGCGGGAAATGACGGTGCTCAGGCCGGCGTCGTAGTCGTCGAAGCGAAGCAGCCGGGTTTCACTGAACTCGGAGCAGCCGATGCCAAGCACCAAATGGCGGCGGTCGGAGGAGAGATCGAAGCCGAGCCACATGGCGACGTCGTCCTCCTGGTAGAGGACCTCATCATCAGCCACAGGCGTGCCCAGGACGTGGGCCTTGACTTGGTAGGGTCGCCACGAATCATCCACCACTGTGTAGAAGAGCCTGGTCCCGTCCGGGGAGAACGCCACCCCGTAGAAGATGTCCTCTATGACGTCCGGGAGGAGCTCGCCGGTCCTCAGATCCTTGATCCGCAGGGTGAAGCGTTCGTCTCCGGAGTTGTCCACAGCGTAGGCGTAAAGGTTGCCGTCGATTGTCACGGCGGCACCACCCACGCTGAAGAACGGCTGGCCCTCTGCTTCAACATTTCCGTCCAGGAGCACCTGCTCGCCGGGAAGCTCAACGCCGGCTTCAACCGCAGGGGGAGTCCAGTCCGCCACGGGATCGCCCGTGTTGGCGGCCAGGACGCGGCACTGGATGCTGTACTCCTTGCCCTCCACTGAGCGGCTGTAGTACCACCAGCCATCCTTGCGGCTGGGCACCGATAGATCCGTCTCCTGGGTACGGCCCTTGATCTCCTGGAACATCGCGTCACGGAGCGGTTCCTGGTGCGCCGTCAATGCTTCCTGGTAGGCATTCTCTGCTTTGAGATGGTCAACAACCTCGGAGGATTCTTTGTCCCTGAGCCACTCATAGTTGTCCACAAAGACATCGCCATGATGTTCGCGGCGGGTAGGGATCTGCTTGGCGCGAGGAGGCTGGAGAGTGGGTTCCTTAGCAGCGGCAGGCGCGGAAGACGTGTGGCTCATGTGGCCACTCTATAGACGGGCTCTGACACAGAACCAGCAATTTCGCTCAGAGCGCCCGGGACCGCCTTTGCAGTGAGAGTAATCCATGACATGGACCACAACGCCCGGATTCGCGTCATGACTTGCGTGGTAACTCCACTGCATATATTGCGAGCACGAATTTAGTCCCCGTTCCCGGATATTGGAGGTTCAGATGGTTCCGCTTCACGCGCACAGTGTCCATGTCGGCAAAAGGGGTCGTCTGCAAGCACGGCGACATCCAGACTCGTTGCGTCGCTCCCACGTAGACCTCGAAGTCATCATTCCTGCCTACAACGAGGCAGGAAGAATTGCCAGCACACTGATGCAAACAGTGGACTTCCTGGCCGCTCAACCGTGGTCTTCGCGCATTGTGGTGGTGGATAACGGCAGCGTGGATGAGACTGCTGCGGTCGTCCGCCAAATCTCCCGGGAAAAGGGAGATGCAGTGCCAATCTCAGTGCTGGGGTGTTCCCGTCGTGGCAAAGGGGCAGCTGTCCGCCGTGGCCTCCTCAGCGGGACGTCCAGGTTCACGGGCTTCTTTGACGCCGACCTGGCCACGCCGCTGGCAACGCTCACTGAAGCCATGGAGCATCTCGCGGGCGGCGCTTCCGCGGTTATCGCTTCCCGTCACGCCCCGGGATCCACCTTTGTTGTGCCCCAGCACATCGGGCGCCGAATGGGCGGCACGGCCTTCCGGGCTCTGACCAAATCCAAGGTCAAAGGCATTCAGGACACCCAATGCGGCTTCAAGTTTTTCGAACGGGATGCCCTCACCGCTGCCATGGTGCAGTGCCGCAGCACAGGTTTCGCCTTCGACGTGGAACTGCTTCTTCGGCTCCAGGACAACGACGCCAGCATTGTGGAACTGCCCGTGGCCTGGACCGATGGAGCCGAGTCCACGTTCCGCCCCTTCCAGGACGGAGTGGCCAGCTTCGCCTCGGTGATTCAACTTCAGAAAGCAACATCGTGACGGACGGCTCAACTGACATGAACTCCCCAACCCAACTCGCTGGAAAGCACGTACTGGTGCTCAACTGGCGCGATGTTAAGCACTCCCAAGCCGGCGGCGCCGAGCAGTACATGCATGAGATCTCCCGCAGATGGGTGGACAGCGGAGTTCGTGTCACGTGGTTTACGGGCCGGGACACCGGCCAGTCAGCCGAGGAGACCATTGACGGCATCCGAATATTGCGAGGTGGGGGAGCACTCTCCATCTACGGGCAGGCGGCAATGAGGCTCCTGCGTGCCAGCGGCCAGTTCGACGCCGTGGTGGATTGCCAAAACGGAATTCCGTTCTTCTCTCCGTTGTTTCTGCGCGGGGACATCCCGATCGTGCAGCTGGTCCACCACGTTCACCAAGAGCAGTTCCGCACCCGGTTCTCCCCGCCCATGGCCGCCGTCGGCCGCTTCCTCGAAAGCAGTGGCGCCAAGACGGTGTACGGGCAGCGCGCCATCGTCGCGGTATCGCCCTCAACCCGGATGGAATTGCGAAAGCTTGGATTCAGGGGACCCATCCACGTGGTGCCGAACGGTACCATCGACATTCCGCCGACGGTTGCCGCGCGGGCCGCTGAGCCGACCATCGCCGTCGTGAGCCGTTTGGTGCCCCACAAGCGACTGGACCTGCTGCTGGGCCAGTTCGCCGTGGCGGCGCGGAGACTTCCCAACTTGCGCATGGACATCGTCGGGGACGGTCCCGAACGGGCGCGGCTGCAGCAACTGGCCATGGACCTCGGCCTGGATCACGCCATCACCTTCCACGGATACCAACCCAACGAGGTCCGTGACAACCTGTTGAGCCGGGCATGGATGACTGCCACCACGTCGGCATCGGAAGGCTGGGGTTGTTCAGTAATCGAAGCCGCAGCTTGGGGCGTGCCGTGCTTGGCGTTGCGGGTTCCGGGAATCAGGGATTCGGTAGTAGACGGCCGTACAGGATGGCTTGTGGACCATCCCACGGACTTCGGATCTGCCATGGTTCATGCGATCAACGAGTTGAGCGAACCCGAGGCAGCCATCATCGTCTCCGGTGAGTGCCGTGAATGGGCCCGCTGCTTTACCTGGGACCGCAGCACCATGTTGCTCACAGGGGTGCTCCTTGAGGAAGCGAAGATGCGTCGTGACGGCGGAGACCCACGTGCTTTCCACTCGGACTTGTCCACCCTGATTCAATTCGAAGTCCCTGCGCAGTCCGAAGTCACTGGCAGCGTTGATTTCACAGCCGCCCTGAGGCCGACCGACGAGTATGCGCTGGCCGACGATCACGTATCCATCATCATGAAGGGCCGGGATGAGTTCGAGGCCTTTGCCGCGATGAAGAAGATCGGCGTGGCCGCTGCCGACATCCGATCAGCAGGCCGCAGCACCCTGCTTGCCGGACCGGGTAGTGTCTTCGTCCCGGCCGAAGCCATCGATGGCCAGTAACGGTAGCTGATCAGTGGATTTATCCGAACAAGCCATAACCACCGCAGCGGGCATGAGGCACAGGGCTGAAAGCAGGGAAAGGACACCGGATCAAGACGTTAACATAGCTCAAAACAGTGGCTTCCTCGCTGTGTCCGCCGGACTGGTGGGCGTGGTGAGCTACGCGTGCACCCTGCTTATGGCCAACATGCTGGGGACAGCGGATTACACACAGTTTGCGGCCGCCGCGATGATCCTTGGCGTTGTGGGGATCGTGGCCAACGCGATGGTTCCGCTTCCTCTCTCGCATGTGGTTGCGGTGCATCCGGCAGGCTCCGAAGAGCGGCGGAACGGCGTGGCCTTCTCCGTCTTCGTGTCCTGCCTGGCGGGTGCCGCCGCAGCCGCCATTACCGGCGGCGTAACTCTCGCGCTTGCCACTCCCGTCCTGGCAGCAGCGGTGGCTCTGGCAGCCTTTGTCATTTTCGTTGTGAATGCGCCCGCCGGGTGGCTTCAGGGCGAACTCCGCTTCACGTGGTACGCAGTGTCAACCATCGGCGAGGTTGTCTTGCGGTTGATCTTCAGCCTGCTGGTGATCGTGATGGCATGGGGTGCCGGGGGAGCTGTCCTCGGTTTTGTCGTGGGGTGCCTGGCGCCGCTGGTGGTGCCGTGGTCGTTCTATCGGGATCTCCGCTGGCGTCCGCGGGTGTTGCTCGAGAAGTGGCGATGGGCCGAAACCAGCGATATCGCGTCGGTTCTGTGCGTCGTCTCCGTGCTGGTGGGGATCGACGTCGTAGTGGTCGGCTTTCTGGACAATGGCTCGGCTGAGGCGGCAGGTTTCCAAGCGCTCGCCACCATTGCAAAGGGGCCCGTTTACGTGGCTGCGGGAACGGCGCTGGTGGCATTTCCGCTGCTTCGCACCCCTGGAGTCAAGGTCAGCGCGGTGCTGGGCGCTTCCTTCGCCTCGTTCGGGCAGCTTGTGGTGGTGGCCTTCGCCATCATCGCCACGGCACCGCCCCTCATGTCCGGCGTCATTGTTCCGCAGAAGTATCACGGCTCCCTTGGGCTCCTGCCATGGCTGGCGGCGTCCGGCCTCGGTTATGCCGTCCTGATGGTGCTTGCCACCATCCTCCTTGCCATGCGTGCCTATCGCCGCTGCCAAATCGGCCTTGCTTGTGCTTGTCTTCTGGTGATCGGCGGACTGTGGATCGGCTGGCAGACGAACGCCGTCTCGGGAATGGCTGTGGGATCTGCCGTCGGTGCGGTCACTGCTGGCTTGGTCCTGACACTGTTGGCGCGTCCCGTGCTGGCGTCTGCCAACCCGGGAAAGGGGACGGGCAGGTTCGCCATCCTGGCGTTGGCCCTGATCGTGGTCCTTGCAGGCGCCGCCCACCTGCACCCCTTGCTCTGGTTGCTTCTCGCCGGCATCAGCGGTGTCACCGTTCTTGCCCATCAGCGCGGAATCCTGCCGCACAAGAACGACTTCAGGATCTCCCGTCGTCGGCAGGTTGGCAGACGCAGCAAAAGTCCAGGCCGCCGGTCCAAGCCTGAATCAGCCGACATCAGTCCGCTTCCAGCCTGGGTAATCCGGGCGCTTTCGTGCAACCTGACCGCATTCGTCGCTGTGGTTGCTGGCGCGTTCGGTGTTCGTGCCCTCGGCCTCGAGCGTGGCTTCGAGGTGTGGGTAGACGAGATGCTCTATGTCCGGTTGGGTGAGTCCGTAGCCGCCGGTGAATTCCCCACTTTGCCTGATGGCCCGTTCTTCCTCCACCCACCCGGCTATTTCCTGTTGGAAGCCGGGGTCGTCCATATTTTCGGAGTTACCGGTGAGATCATCGAGGTGACCCTTCAACTGCGTTGGCTCAACGCCCTGATGGGTGCAGCGACAGTAGGGCTGGGCTTCCTGTTGGTACGCAAGCTGGCCACTCCGACCGCGGCGTGGCTCACGGCCGTGCTGCTGGCATTCGAACCGTTCATCCTGCGGAACAACAGCCATGCATTCCTCGAGACCTCGGCCATGGTGCCGGGGCTTGCCGGATTGCTGCTTCTGGTCTCTACCAAGGAGCCGAAGAGCAGGCTGCATTCCTTCCTCAGGCTTGCAACAGCGGGGCTCTTGCTGGGGTATTCCATTCTCTGCAAGGACTTTTTCTTCATCTGCACCGTGGCCCCGGTGGTTGCGGCCATGGTGTGGAAGAAGACGTACCCGTGGCGACAGGGGCTTGTGGTCACAGCCTTTGGCTTCGTGCCCTACGTGATCTACCTGATTGTGGTCGCTGTGCACGGTCACTTCCCCAGTTGGGTGTGGGCCAAGACCAATGGGTTGGTGCGCATGTCCGGCGTGGAGAAGAGCACGGGGTTCACCTCTGAGGGATCGCCCAGCATTCTGTCCCGGCTCGTTGAACAGAGCGGGCACTTCGGGACCAGCTACATCCTGCTGGGGCTATGCCCCGTGGTTGGCTTGCTGTTGTGCTTCAGCCACCACGCGGGCCGGCGCCTGATTGGACTGGCCGGCTTGGCCCTTGGAGCTGCAGGGGCGTATAGCGCTTTGTTTGGCACTTTCGAGGAACAATACGGATACGGCGTCATGGTTGCCGGAGCTATTTGTTCGGTCTTGGTGGTGGTGGAAATTCGGGAGAGGTACCCGAGAACCCGCAATACCTTGGCCATCATCAGCGTGTGCTACGTGGTATTGACCGTGGTACTGGGCCTTCGCACAGCCCTAACTGTGGACAACGGCTTCGTCCGGGCTAATGACTGGGTGCAGGCCAATCTCCCTGCCGACGCTCGGATTAGTGTTACCAACAGCACCGGGCATTTTGCCTACATGCATGACCCCCGGTTTGGGATCTGGCCTTCGGCACCGTTGATGAAGCAGAACGGCGTTAGCTACATCCTCACCCAATCCAAGCCCACCAGCCAAGGCTACGGCTACGCCAACCCCACCATGCTGGCTTGGCTAAAGGACCACGCAACTCCCATGGTCACAACGCCCGGCCCCACCAACGGTGAAACCACTATCTGGTACGTGGATCCCACTGCCCTTGATGCAGCTGCTGCGGCCAACATCGGAGTGCCTTCCAAAGACTTCGGGACGGAAAGATAAAGATGAGAGTTTTGCATTTGGGCTTTGAAGATCCGCGCATGCCCGGGGCAGGCGGGGGATCTGTGAGAACCCACGAGATCAACCGCCGACTGGCCACGAAAGGGTTCCACGTCACCGTGCTGACCACCCGCTATCCGGGCTGGCAGGAACGCGTGGAACACGGTGTGCACTATGTGCCCATCGGGTTCGGAACGGGCGGTAACCGCCTGTCCAGGCTGGTGGCGTATGTGGCCCGGCTGCCCTTCGAGGTTCGGAAGCGTCGGTTAATGGCTGACTTGGTGGTGGAGGATTTCTTCGCCCCGTTTTCCACCATGGCCGCTCCCCTCTGGACCAAGCGCCCCACCATTGGTGTTGTCCAGTGGCTTCATGCCAGGGATAAAGCCCGGCAGTACAAGCTGCCCCTGCATTGGATAGAGCGACTGGGCGTGCGGAAGCACCGCAGGCTCATCGCGGTTTCGCAAGGCATTGGAGATCGGTTGAAAGAACTGAACCCGGACCTGCACGTGGACGTTATAAGCAATGGCGTAGATCCCGGAGTGTGGGACAACGAACCCCGGCTGGGGAAGGACGTCCTCTTCGTCGGACGCCTCGAGTACGGGCACAAGGGCTTGGATCTCCTTCTGGAAGCCTGGGCGCAGGCCTGCGAGAGGGTTGAGGGCAATCTGCTGATCGCAGGCACGGGCCCGGACGAGGAACGGTTGCGAGCATCAATCCAAGAGGCCGGTCTCTCCGAGCGCGTCCTGATGCTCGGGTGGCTGTCCGGGGACAAGAAGTTCCAAGCGCTCAGCGATGCCCGGCTTCTGGTGGTGCCTTCGCGGCACGAGACGTTCGGCTTGGTGGCCATCGACGCACTGGCAGCGGGTACTCCGGTTATTGCCTTCGATATCCCCTGCCTGAGAGAGATCATCCCGCCGGGGACGGGTTGGATCGTCGAGGCCTTCGATGTTCTGGCACTAGCCGATGAAATTGCCTCCCGTTACTCCCAAACGGGGCTGGAGCACGTGGCTGAGCAAGGGCGGAAGTTTGCCGCCGGTTACAACTGGGACGCGCTCGCAGACAAGCAGGCGCAGGCCTATCACATGGCGCTCACAGAACTGAACAGCCCTCAACCCCGGCGGCCACAAGCCGACCACACCGAAAGGGCTTGAATGCCGCTCCGATCACGAATCGAACATTCAATGGCGGGCGACGCCCCCTGGCTGTTCCTGTCACCCCATCTTGATGATGCAGTCCTGTCATGCGGTGCGCTTATTGAAGCCCAGGCCCAGGGGCGGCAGATCATCGTCGCCACGCTGTTCACTGAGGCACTGCCGTCACCCCACACCCGGGCAGCCCGGTCCTTCATGCGTCAATGCACCGTTCCGGACGCTGGTGAATTGTTCCAGGCCAGGCGGTCGGAGGACCGTGCCGTGCTGCGGGACATGGGAGTTCAATCCATTCACCTTGGTGAAGTGGACGCGCTGTTTCGACGACGACGCAAGCCACCGGTGCTGGGAAGCAGCGCCTGGGAAAGGCTGCTCCCGGAGCTCACCCACCGCTATCCCACGTACCGGTTCGACATCGCGCTGGGAAGGATCGCCAAGGGTGATCGAGCACTCATCCGCCAACTCCGCTCTGACGTCGCCGGACTCATGGCACAAACCCAAGCTGAGCTGTTGTTTTGCCCGGCAGGGGTGGGGAAGCATGTGGACCACCTGATCACCCGGGAGGTAGGCGAAGGACACCCGGAAAACGTGGTGATGTATTCAGACTTCCCCTATGACCTGGCTGGCGGCCCGGATAATAAGCACATGTCCAGGATGGGCTTTGTGCCGTGGGCCTGGGACACGGGACTCGAGGCAAAGCCCGGGCGGATCAGGCAATATCCCACGCAGGCAGATGCCCTGTTCCCCACCGGGGAGATTCCCGTGAAACCGGAAACTTACTTTGTGCCCGGACTTATTACCGGCAGTGCATGACGACTACTGGTGAGGCCGGTGAGGTATCCCGGCCGAGGAATCGAGCGCGGAAGTCTGCCCGTGCCTCACAGAGGGCGTTGCGGGGACACTTGTGGTTTGCAGTCCTTGTAGGTTTGTTGGCCGCGGTCTTCCGGATGTTCGGTGTTCAACGGGCCAATGACGTCTTCATTGACGAAGTAACCTACGCAGATATTGCAAGGCAAATAGCGGATGGGCACATGCCATCAATCTTTGGCACCCCATTTTTCCTGCACCCTCCAGGCACATACGCCCTTAACGCTGTGGTCATCCGCGCGTTGGGCCTGGAAGGCCACTCCACCGATTTGGTGTTGCAGTTGCGCTGGGTCAATAGTGTCCTCGGAGCAGTTGCGGTGGTTATCTGTTTCCTGTTGGTTCGCCGTTTAGTGGGTGTTGGACCTGCTGTTGTGGCTGGCGTCATCCTGGCCAGTGACCCGTTTGTCCTTCGCATGGATGGGCGGTTGATGATGGAAACTCCAGCCGGCATGGGAGTCCTATCGGGATGGTTATTGGTCCTGTTGCTGCTCGATCGTACGCCGGGACGGAGCCGTTTATGGCTTGAAATCAGCGCCGGAATTGTCTTCGGACTGGCCATCGTTATGAAAGACATGACTGCAGTGTTCACTGTGGTTCCGTTACTTGCCGCGGTGGTCTGGCGCAGGACAGTGCCCCTCCAAACAGCCTTGCGAATCCTCGCATGCTCCACAGTTCCCTATCTGATTTATCTGGGTTTGATCGCCGCCAGCGGGCTGTTTCCGCAGTTCATGGAACAGAAATCGGTGGGTGTCCTACGAATGATGGGCGTCGTTCAGATGACCGGATTCAACTCAGTCCACAGCGTGAGCCTCGCAGAGCGGCTCCTTGACCTGGCTGGCCGCTTCGGCACCAGCTATCTGCTTCTGGGGCTTTCCATCGTGGCGGGAGCAGTGACTGCTATGTCTCCGCTGGTGGAACGGCGGGCAATTGGTTTGTTTTCGCTTGTTACCGGCTTGGTGGGTCTCTACTCCGTCTTCTTCGGGGCGGCAGAGGAACAATTTGGCTACTGTGTGGTGCTGGCTGCCCTGGTCTCGGTGCCCGTAGCCGCTGTGATGGTGGTGAAATGGCGGCCCCGCCTCAGGGGGATCGTCATGGCCGCCACAGTAATCATGACCATGCTCAGTCTTTTTCTGGGTGTTCAGGCAAGATCAGTAGTCGATGACGGGCTTGTCCGTGCTCGGGAGTGGATGAACGCCGAATTGCCGCCGTCCTCCAAAGTGGGTTTGACGTCAGTAACCGGTGAGTTCGCCCTTATGCCGCATGAGGGGTGGGAGGTCCTGCCATCCTTGCAGTCTCTGCACGACCGCGATGCCCAGTATGTCCTGACACAGGGGAGGCAATTGAGCGAGGGATACGGCTTCGCTGCACCTGAGTTCCTGGACTGGCTGCAGGACAACGCCCAACCGGTTTTCACCTTCAGGGGACCGACTTCAGGCGACACCGTTGTGTGGCAATTGGACCGCGCAAAGCTGGACGCTGCAGTCGCAGGAGGGCTGAATTTCCCTCCCGTGAGCGGCGGATACCCGTGAGAAGCATGCTTCGTGTTGCATTGGTGTTCATAACAACATCTGTAATCGTCGGCTGCAGTGGGGCGACCCAGCCGGCGCCGGAGCACATGTATTTCGGTGTTCTGGGCGCCACATGCACCTCCGCACGCCTCGCTGCACTTCACGATGCCGGAGTTTCCGTCGTGGAGTTACCTTTGGCATGGGATCGGTACCAGCCGGGAGCCGGACGAGTGGACCATCATTACGTTGCAGAGGTTCGTGAACGCCTCAACAGTTGCCGTGGGGCCGGTATGGCCGTGGTTCTGTCCCCGGGCCTGCATTACCCGCCTGATTGGGTAAGAGGTCTGGCCGGAGGTGTGCTGAGGGGAAGCGGCGGCGGAGTCCCAAAGGAGGAGGGGGCCGAGCTCGTATTCAGTGCCGCGGCGAGGGATGCGGCGCAAAAGTACTTGGCCCTTGTTGCGTCGGACCTAGGGTTTGAGGGCATAACAGCAATACGAGTCGGGACGAATGCCAGCGGGGAGTTGGGATACCCAGGGCCCGGTGACGGTGGAAATGAACGCGAGTACTGGGCATTTGGTGACGCTCCCCAGTACGGCATCGGTTTGGCAGAGGGCGTTGCGCCTTCCCCCATGCCGGGGTGGATTCCGGGTTCCAGTTCATGGCATGGGCGGCCGGTAACTGCCGAGCAGGTCCAACGGTGGTGGGACTGGTATTCCGGATCTACGGTGGACGCAGCCGTATGGCAGATAAGCGAGCTACGGAGACTTGGCTATCAAGGGCGCGTGCATGTTCCGGTAGCGGGCCGCGGAGTCTTGCTGAAAGACAAAGCAAAAGCCATAGAAGGAGGCTTGGATGGCCGGGCCAATCCGGACGGCGCCCAGGAACGCGGCTTGGACTATTCTGCTCAGTTCGCTGCGCTCGCAACGTTGCCGGGCGTGGACGTGGACTTCACCGGCTTGGATGACGTGTCGGCCGTGAGAGCGGCCGCTGCCGTGCCCCGGCAAGACAGGTGCCTCCCCGACGACGACGAGAGCGTGCTGATGGATGACGTCTCACAGTGGTCCTCCCATAGGTACACGAGCGCCTTGGCCCGGCGAGCCGGGCTGGGACTGGTCGGGGAGAATCCTGGTCCTCCCGATGCACCATTCACCGGCGGCTCACCGCAATCACACAGCATTGGCGAACAACTGCGTACGGCTCCGGGGTACGCCGTGGAATGTGGGATGACGACGTTCCTTTTTGGCTTCGAAGAGAACCTCTTTGATGAGGAAGGCAACGGTCTCAGCACGGAGGACTACAAACAAGTCATCCAGCAGCTGAAGTCCGCGGCCAGGTCACTCTGAGCGGAGGGCATCGGCCAGGGACACCCGGTTCCGGCCGGAGGCTTTCGCTGCGTAGAGGGCAAGGTCGGCTTCCCGCAAAAGCTGCTCGGTCCCGGCGCGGTGCCCCTCCGTAAACGCGGAGATGCCCGCACTGATGGTCAGGACGCCGTCGGGATCGCCGGAGTGCTCGATCCGCAGGGATTGCACAGCAGACCGAACACGCTCCATGACCATTCGAGCGCCGGGAGCCTGCTGATCCCGCAGGACCAGCAGGAATTCCTCGCCGCCGAACCTGTACACGGCATCGGATTTCCGGACCTCGCCAGCCAGCGTCGAGGCAATGGCAACCAGTGCGGCGTCCCCGGCCTGATGGCCGTAGATGTCGTTGTAGCTCTTGAAGTTGTCCACATCCACCATGGCCAGGCAGTAGTTGTGCGCAGTCACGCCCCCTCCGTGCAGGGCGCCCAGATCTTCGGCCAACTTCAGCCGGTTGTGGAGCTTTGTAAGGGGGTCCGTGCGAGCCTGGTCACTCAGCGCGGAACGGTACCGGGCCAGATCTGCATGCAAAGAGGTGATGCGCTGGGCAGCCAGGAGCCTGATGTGCAGGCTGAACGGATCCAGGGGCTTGGTGACATAGTCGTCAGCTCCGGCTTCCATTCCGGCCAGTACGTCTTTCCGGGAACCGTGCGAGGTCACCAGGATCACGTAGGTATACCGGTCCTCTTCGGCCGCCCGAATGGCACGGCAAAGATCCAGTCCGTTGAGGCCGGGCATCATCAGGTCGGTCACAACAGCTTCCGGGCTGTGCTCCTTATAGAGCTGCCATGCCGAGTCGCCGTCGACGGCCACGATGCACTCGTGGCCGGACTGCTCGACGGCGGCCTTGGTGATCATCCGGGAGATCTGGTCGTCGTCAGCGATGAGAATTTTCACAGTGCTCCCGGAGAGTGTGCTTCAGTAAGTGTCTGCTCGAGTGCCTCGTCCACGAGGGCAAGTTCAGTGCGCAATTGGCCCAGCAGCAGCGGTCCGGAAGCTCCCAGTCCAGGTCCTGCGTCGCGTCCGAGCCGATCCAGTTCCTTGCATAGGGCGGCAGCGCCCACAGCTCCAATATTGGCGGCCGCACCCGCGAGTTTGTGTGCTGCCGCTTCCACATCCGCGGCTTGTCCGTTTTCCAAAGCAGCACGCAAGGTGTCCACGGCTCGTTGGGAATCCTGTCGGAAAGCTCTGACGGCTTCGGGCAACAGGCCCAAACCGTCGGCCGGTCCAAGTTCGCGCAGGATCTGCAGCCGCTCGAGCTCAAGAACAACAGGATTCGACGCCGGTGCTTCCGCCTGCTGTTGCGCTACGTCCGCAACAGCTGCGGCACCCAACCCTCCTTCCGCCGTCGACGTTTGCGGTACCCAGCGGGACAGGACTTCAGCGAGTTTGGCCAAATCCACGGGCTTGCTGATGTAGTCGTCCATGCCCGCGGCGAAACAGCGCTCGCGGTCTTCATCCAGCGCGCCGGCCGTCATGGCGATGATGGGTATTCGGGCGGAGTGACCGTTGCGGGCGCGGATGGCCCGGGTTGCATCGAAGCCGTCCATGACGGGCATATGGCAGTCCATGAGCACTGCCGCGTACGCGCCGGTCAGTGCAGCGGAAACGGCTTGTTCGCCGTCTTCCACGATGTGTACCTCGTAGCCGAGGCGGTTTGCCATGCCGCGCGCCACTAGCTGGTTCACTTCGTTGTCCTCGGCCACCAGGAGCTTTCCGAGCCGTGGCACGGGATCGGCCGCTTCAACTGGGTGTGCCAATGGCTGAGGGGATGGCATGCCAGCGGTCTTTGTAGCCAGGACACGCAATAGACGGTTATAGAGTTCGGAGCTGCGGACGGGCTTTGTGAGGTATTCGCGAATTCCGGCCGATGTGAGGTCGCTCCTTTCCACCTGCATGGTGGAGGTCAGCAGGATGATCCCCGGGCCGCCGGAACCGTTGCTCTCGTCCTTGATGTTGCGGGCAAGCTGGAGGCCGTCGATGTCGGGCATGCACATGTCCACCACGGCGATGTCGTAGGGGTGGCTGGACAGGGCCGCGGACCGGAACTCGTCCAGTGCGGACGCGGCGTCGGCAACCGAGAGGGGAAACATTCCCCAGCTGGCTAGTTGCGTTTCCAGCACCAGGCGGTTGGTGGCGTTGTCGTCCACCACCAAAACCCTGCGTCCGGCCAGGCTGGCAGGCAAAGCTTCCGTGTCCGAGGCTGCCGGGCCAACGGGGAGATCAAGGTCAAACCAGAACCTGCTGCCGACTCCAACCTCGCTGTCCAGGCCGATCCTCCCACCCATGACTTCCGTGAGGCGCCTGGAGATAGCCAAGCCCAGTCCCGTCCCTCCGTAGCGGCGTGTGGTGGAGGCGTCCGCCTGGGCGAAGGATTCGAAGAGTCTCTGGTGATTTTCGGCGGTGATGCCAATGCCGGTGTCTCTGACCTCGAAGCGCAACGACGCCTTGGCAGCGTCCTGGGCAAGAACGGAGATCTGGACTTCCACTTCACCGGAGGGAGTGAACTTGACCGCGTTGGAAGAGAGGTTCAGGAGGATTTGGCGGATGCGGCCGGCGTCTCCCATCAGGCGAGCGGGAACGTCCGGGTGGCAGTAGGAGATGAGCTCCAGGTTCTTTCCCTGCGCAGCTTCCACAACCAGTCCCGCTACTTCTTCCACCAGGGCCCGGGGGTCGAAGACGTTGATGTCCAGGTCCACTTTCCCGGCTTCGAGTTTGGAGAAGTCGAGGATGTCGTTGATGAGGGTCAGCAGGACCTCGCCGGCGCCCTTCACTCCTTGGGCGTACTGCCGTTGGCCTTCGCTCAGGGGCGTGTCCATCATGAGGGAGGTCAGGCCGATCACCGCGTTGAGGGGAGTCCGGATTTCGTGGCTCATGGTGGCCAGGAACTCGGACTTGAGGCGGCTGGCCTCCAGGGCTGCTTCCCGTGCTGCGAGTAGTTCTTTCTCGGCAGCCTTGCGTTCCGTAATGTCGCGGGAGATGGTGGCGACGCCGCGGATGCCGGATTCACCCCGAACAGGAGAAAGTGTCACGGACACGGGGATAACCTCTCCGTCACCGCGTAGACGCTGGCTTTCGTAGTTCTGCACGTCGCCGCTTTGGGCGGTGACCTCCAAGGCTTGGCGTTCGCTCTCGAACAGGTGCTGAGGAACGAAGAAGTCACCTTTACGGCCAATGGCTTCCGACGCAGGATAGCCGAAGATGTGTTCGGCACCAGGGTTCCAGCTGGTGATCACGCCGTCGGGGGTTTCGCCGATGATGGCGTCGCCGGAGGAGTTGACGATCGCCCCGAGTCCCTCAAGCTCGGCGGTGCGTTGGGCCACCTTTGACTCGAGTTCGCGCGTCAGCGTCACATTTTCGACGACGATCAGCACCTGCCTCACTATGACGAAAACAATCACCACGAGACCGGTGATCAACAGGATGCGGTCTTCGCCGATGGGGCGGCTGCGGGAGAAGAACACGGCACTGAACACAGGCACGTAGGGGAGGAGTTCGAGGGCCGCGGCGTAGGCTCGGCCGTCTTTTTGCGTTGCCCCGGATTCGGGGAGCAAGGGGCTGAGTCCCACCAGCAGGAAAGCGAGTACCCAACCAAGGGTCAAGGGGGAGCCAGTGACACCCGTGATGCCTTGGATGGTGAAGCTCATGTACGCCAGGTCTGTAATGGCGAGGATCCAGAAGCCAAGTCCCATGCTCAGCCATGGCAGCCGGCGGCCGCGGGCTGCGCGCATGGTCAGGACGATTACCACGGAAACCATGAAGACATCTGCGATGGGGTAGGCCATCTGTGTCATGTGGGCAATGGCGTCCTGGTCCGTAGCTCCGGCCAGGGGGCCCAGCACGGAGCTCCAGGCAATGAAGAACGTGGAGCTTGCCACCACTCCTGCGTCCAGGATGCTGCGGCGAAGCGAAATACGCAGTCCTTGCCCTTTTGATAGCAGCACCAGCCCGATGGAGGTGGGCAGCGCGTACCAAACGAAGCCGATGTCCGCGAAGGACGGGAACGGGTACTGGTGGTTCAGGGCGATGCCATTGATGGTCCATACCGTCTGGCCGGCGCTCCAGATGGTCAGGCCCGCCACGATGAACCAGCGGCCGGAGTTATTGTCCCGACGCCTCAAGGCAGCGAGGGTGTGGGTGGTCAGCGCGGTGAGTGCGGCGAGAAGGATGGCCAAGTCACCGGCGAGTTGCGCCGTCGTCGTTCCTACTCCGCTTGCCAGCCCGAAAGCCAGCAGCACCAAACAAACCGCAGCGGGCACCAGAAAGAGTGGCCAAACCTGCTGCAACGACGAGCGCACTGGAAGAACCCCGTGCTTCACTCCTGCCACTGAACCCCTACCTTCAAAAGTGGCCCCACCAAAAGCGAACAACGCGTCTAGCCTGCGCTGAGGAGAGCATACGCCGAAAATCCCATGTAAGTAGCAGTTAATGCCGTTCTGAGCCCTCAAAACGACATTAACTGCTACCTAGTTGGGTTAAGTGGGGTTGGGTGGGGCTGCGTGGGTTAGCGCTGCGGGGTTAGGGCCTTCGAGTAGATCACCGCTCCCAAAGCGTTGCGCAGGCTCACCGTGAACATACCGTCCGCGGCGAGGTCCACATGGCCAAAGTACTGGTTCTCGCCGCCACGCGGTGACTCGCCCGGGAAGCGCCCGGCCTTGGCAAACAGAACTTCGGGCCCAAAGGTCTTATCCATCTCGCTTGGCCCGAAGGAACCGGCGTTGATGGGCCCGGCCACGAATTCCCAGAAGGGGTCGAAGTCGGTGAACGATGCCCGCTCGGGGGAGTAATGGTGCGCGGCGCAGTAGTGCACGTCGGCCGTCATCCACACCGTGTTCTTGATCCCGTACTTCTTGAAGGCGCTGAGCACGCCGGCGATCTCCAATTCCCGGCCCAGAGGAGCACCGTGGTCCCGGTTGGCCAGGCTTTCCTGATTCACGGCGCCGTCCGGCACAATGATGCCCAGTGGCAGGTCGGCGGCGATCACCTTCCATGTTGCTTTGGATTTGCGGACTTCCTTGATCAGCCAGTTCACCTGCTCTTGGCCCAGGATGTTGGTGGCGTAGGGTTCTTTGCCGTCCGTGTTGGGGGACTTGAAGGTCCTCATGTCCAGGCAGAAGATGTCCAACTGCGGGCCGCGGGAGATTTTCCGGTAGATGCGCGCGGGCCGGTATTGGCCGGCGTCGTACGTTCCGGGGCGCCAGAGTGCGGCTGCGTCGGCGATCGGCATGTTCTCCTGCCAGGCCTGCCTGCCCCGCGCTGCCAAGACGTTGACGTTCCGCTCGGTGTAGCGGGGATCGTCCAGAATTTCTCCCGGGTACCAGTTGTTGGTGGTTTCGTGGTCGTCCCATTGCGCGATCACCGGGACGTCGGCGAACATGGCGCGCATGTTGGCGTCCAAGGAGTTGTAGCGGTGCCGGCCCCGGTACTCCTTCAGGGTTTCGGCCACCTTGGAGACTTCCTCAGTGACTATGTTCCGCCACACTTGGCCGTCCTTCTCCGTCACGGTTGCGGCGATGGGGCCGTCGGCGTAGATGGTGTCGCCGGAGTGGATGAAGAAGTCGGGCTTCGTTGCGTGCATGGCTTTGTAGCCGCGCATGCCGCCCAGGTCCTCGTTGATGCCCCAGCCTTGGCCGGCGGTATCGCCGGTCCATACGAAGGACTGAGAGGACGACGACGAACTGCCGCCTCCGCGCGCGTCTTCAATGCCGTCGTCGTGCTTTCCGTTGGTGGAACCCGGCGCTGTGCTGAAGGTGCCGCGAACTGCCTCGCCTGGACCGTTCTCGTCCTCGAAGGTCAGTTCCAAGGCGAAGCGTGTGCCTGCGGGAAGGCCTTTGGCATGGATTTTGGCGGTGAAGTCGCTGGCGTCCGTGGCCAAGGGCCCGCGAATGGTCCGGCTGTAACCGTAGCGTCCGCGAAGGATCTCACCGGCGCTGTCCACCGCCTGAAGCTGTGCCGTGAGTCGGCCCGGGCCCGAAGCGCGGGACCAGAGGACGGCAGACTCCGTTGTTACGTCGCCGGTGGCGATCCCCGTGGGAAGGGTGAGCCGCTTGCGCACAAGTGGGATGGCGGAAGGGGTAGCGGACGCGGGTGCGGCGGTGCTGGCGGTGACGCCGGCGAGACCGAGCGTGGCAAGGGAAGTCTTGACGAGTGAGCGGCGCGAGAGGTCAGTCATGGTTCCACAGTGCGGGGCCAGCGTGAACGGAGGGTGAGGGCGAGATGAAACCCAACTAACTCGTATTCGTGGCTGATATCAGGCCTGGGAATAGCCACAAAAGCCAGTTACTCGCGCGGCCGGCACGCTCGGGAGCAAGTAGTCCATTTCCGGGAACTGCGTAATGCCCAAGTAACCATTCGGGGCATAAGCAGGAAAGTCGAGTAGTTCCTACTCGTGCGGCGGGCAGGGGGCTATTCCTATCATTGAAATTCCTAGGTTATAGCAATTCCGTTCCTCCGGCTCAGCGGTGGACCGCACCCCCGTTAATTGTGGGTGGTGCTCCTCCCAATACGTAGCTGCGCTTCTCTCGTTCGGGCCCACTGCGGCCTGTCTCGCGCGGTCCAGAGCCATGGAGTCCCGGGGTTTCCCATGAACATGAATGACTTAGATCTTCAAACTTCCCTGTCAACCAAGAGCAATGGCGATGTTCGGCGGCCGCACTCCAGTAAATCCAAACTGTTGATTGCCGGCGCAGTACTCGCGATATTAGCGCTGATCCCATTATTCTTTGGCGTCGTCAACTGGGCGACGCCACCGGCGGGTGACGCTGACCAAAATGTTTCGCTGGAACAAGTGCCCTTTTCAAAAGACGACCGTGCTAAAGCGCCCGTAGCTTTGCCAATACAGGAAGCGGAAGCAGTGCCGGAAGCGGACACTGCGCCCGTAGCTGAAGCTCCGGCATCGGATCCAGCGCCTGCAGCACCAGCACCCGAACCTGCAGCGCCGGCGCCCGAACCTGCGGCACCGGCTCCCGCCCCTGTGGAGGCTCCAGCTCCTGTCGCGGCTCCAGTTGGTGACCCCAACCTCTACACAGTGGTCTCCGGGGACACCGTTGGTGCCATAGCGTCGCGCTTCGGCGTGGACGTCACTGCGATGTTGGCTGCCAACGGCCTCAGCGCCTACTCGGTGATTGTGCCGGGACAGGTTTTGAAGCTCACGGGACCGCCCATTGCGGTGGTCGCTCCCGCCCCGGCGCCGGCAGCTCCCGCTGCACAGGCTGCACCCGCGCCAGCACCGGCCGCTCCTGTAGCTGCCGCTCCCGCTCCCGCGCCAGCACCGGCTCCCGCCCCGGCTCCCGCTGTCAGGACCATTTACGTAGCTGGTGCCGGTGGCCAATCAATGGTGGACGCCTGCATCGGGCCCATCCATTACACGCCCACCAACGCCTATGCAACGTTCATCACGGAGCACGATTTCTGTGGAGGTTGGGGACGGTTCTCGGGCATCGGTGTTGGTGAAACGGTGTCGATCCCTGGCTACGGAACCTTCACGGCTACCGGAAGGGGCCAGGTACCCAACCCGGGAAGCACCAACGACGTCGCAGCAGTGTTCGGCGGATTCCCTGCAGTTGTCCTGCAGACCTGCATCCCTGGCACCAGCCAGATGCTGGTGATCGCCCTCAACTAAGCAATATCCAACTAGGCCGGCGCCGTCAGGCGCGCGAAACGGAGGATGCCTAGGATGGCCGGGGCCAGCTCATCCTCCATCTGGTGGTAGACCTCTTCCGCTCGTCGGTAGGGGTCTACCACGTCGTTGTCTGCAGGATCGGATGGCAGCGCGAGGTGGCGGACTGAGGCCGCCCTTGTGGGAAGCGCACGCCAGAACTCCTTGATGTCACCGGCCGGCGCCGTATCGCCCCGGTTCTCCAGCACGGAGAGCATTCGGGCAAATTCCCGGACGGTGAAGGTGCGTTTCAACAAGGACGCGTCCAGCTGGAGGACTTCGCCGCGGTGCTTGGACGTCATGGCCAGCACCAGGTCGGTTTCTTTGAGGATCTTGGGAGTCAGCTGCCGGGCTGCAAAATCGTCCGGGCTTCCCCGGAAGGTGCTGATGATCCGGGCTGAGACCGGCTGGATAGGCTCGCCCACCATGGCCCGCGTTCCGGCGCTGCGAACCTCAAAGGATCCCGGGCTGACCTGATTGAGCCCGGTCTGCAGCAACCGTTCGGCCACGGGGGAGCGGCAGATGTTTCCGGTGCAGACGGTGAGAATCCTGAAGGGATGGGGCGATTCCACGTAAGGCTCTTTTCTAGCGGCGACTGGGGACAGCTGAGGTCCCACCCCAAGTTAACACGACGGGCAGCGAGGACCTTGTCAACAACGCAGAGCCACGCAAACAGGTCCGGGCTGCCGCCTCGGCAAGACAAGAACGCTTGACTGAAATCACCCGCTCCGCATATTCTGAACGAACGGTCGGTAATTTATTAGGAGCAACCATGGCATCGCAGAATCTGCAGTCAGTGCCCGCTGAGCTGTCCCCGGAAGAGCAGGAGCGGGAGGCAGCCGGACAGGCGTATTTTGATCGCATCATTTCGGAGGACTCGCGCATCGAACCGCGCGACTGGATGCCGGCGGCTTACCGCAAGACTTTGCTGCGCCAGATCTCGCAGCACGCGCACTCGGAGATTATCGGCATGCAGCCGGAGGCCAACTGGATCACCAGGGCGCCGAGCCTGAAGCGCAAGTCCATCCTCATGGCCAAGGTCCAGGATGAGGCCGGCCACGGCCTGTACCTTTACTCCGCCGCTGAGACCCTGGGCCAGTCCCGGGACCAGATGATGGAGGATCTGATTGCCGGCAAGGCCCGGTACTCGTCCATCTTCAACTACCCCACGATCTCCTGGGCTGACATGGGGGCCATCGGCTGGCTGGTTGACGGTGCAGCCATCTGCAACCAGGTTCCCCTGTGCCGTGCCTCGTATGGTCCTTACGGTCGCGCAATGGTGCGCATCTGCAAGGAAGAATCATTCCACCAGCGCCAAGGATTCGAGATCCTGCTGGAGCTTTCCAACGGCACGCCCGCGCAGAAGCAGATGGCCCAGGACGCAGTGAACCGCTGGTACGCGCCGTCGCTGATGATGTTCGGCCCGCCGGATGACGATTCACCCAACTCCGAGCAGTCCATGGCTTGGAACATCAAGCGGTTCAGCAATGACGAGCTGCGTAGCCGGTTCGTCGGCATGATGGTGGAGCAGGTGCGGGTCCTCGGCCTGACCTTGCCTGACAAGGACATCCGTTTCAACGAAGAAACCAAGAAGTGGGAGCACGGACCCCTGGACTGGAACGAGTTCAAGGAAGTCTTGGCCGGCCGCGGTCCCTGCAACTCGCAGCGCGTCGAGCGCCGCCGTGAGGCACACGAAAACGGTGCCTGGGTTCGCGAAGCCGCAGTGGCCTACGCCCGCAAGCAAGCACAGAAAGAGAACGCAGCATAATGGCTCCTCACGGCAACCCGGAAGCACCGGCCAGCGCCGCCAGCGAAATCAACCGCGAGGCCCCCAAGGTTGCGGCAACCAACGCTGAAAGCACGACGACGGCACGCGCCTCAGGCCCGGACGCCACCTCGCGTGGCGCCCAGGAAGAAACCCCCTGGTCCCTTTGGGAGGTCTTCGTCCGCTCGAGCCGCGGCCTGTCCCACGTACATGCTGGTTCCTTGCATGCCCCGGATGCGGCCATGGCCCTCCGGAATGCCCGCGATTTATACACGCGCCGCAACGAAGGCGTCTCCATCTGGGTTGTCCCGGCTGAGGCGATTTCCTCCAGCGATCCCGACTCCAAGGGTTCCTTCTTCGAGTCCCCGCAGGGCAAGGATTACCGCCACGCAACGTACTACACCAAGAGCGAAGGCGTGAAGCACCTGTGACCACCCAAGAAACTGCTAAAGACACTGACTTCGCTATTGAAGGCCACGGCGACATCTCCGTTGGCGTCCACGGCGCCGGCGCGTCCGGCGATGGCTCGGCCAGTGCCACCCGCATCACGCCGGGCAACGCGCTCCGTCCGGAGGACATCGCCCTCGAAATCCAGCGGGGGAAGGTCAAGCCCAGCGAAGACGTTGCAGAGTTCGCCCTTCGCATCGGCGATGACGGCTTGATCCTTGCCCAGCGCCTGGGCCACTGGATCTCCCGCGCTCCCGAGCTTGAGGAAGACATTGCCCTGGGCAACATCGCGCTGGATCAGTTGGGCCACGCGCGTTCCTTCCTGACCTATGCCGGTGCCGCCTGGGGTAAATCCGAGGATGACCTGGCCTACTTCCGTCGCGAGCACGAGTTCCGCTCCGCCCACTTGTTTGAGCAGCCCAACGGCGACTTCGCGGTGACCATCGCCCGGCAGTTCATCGTGAGCTTCTACCAGTACGAGCTCTACACCAAGTTGATGGGGTCCACCGACGCCACCATCGCAGCCATCTCCGCGAAGGCCGTGAAGGAAGTGGATTACCACCGCGACCACAGTGCACAGTGGGTGCTCCGCCTGGCCGGCGGCACCGATGAGTCCCGGGCACGCATCGTCCAGGGCTTCAAGCTCGTGTGGCCGTATGTGGACGAACTCTTCGAAGACGACGAACTGACTACACGCCTGGCCGAGGCTGGCGTCACTGTTCAGCCTTCAAGCCTCCGCGCGGAATTCGATCGCCTCACCGGAGAAATTATGGCCGAAGCGGAGTTGGAAATTCCCGGCGTCCCGCAGACACTTGGCGGCGGCCGCAACGGTAAGCACTCCGAGTTCATGGGCTACATCCTTGCTGAAATGCAGGTCCTGGCCCGCGAACACCCCGGCGCGAGCTGGTGACCAGCATGAGCACCCTGGAAAAGACTGCTGAGCAGCGGGCCTGGGACATCGCTTCCACGGTCTGCGATCCGGAGATCCCGGTCCTCACCATCGAGGACCTGGGGATCCTCCGCGGCGTGCGGGTTGTCCCGTCGGCGGCCCAAGCTCCCGGTTCAACCCAAACAACAGGCCAGCACGACGGCGGCGCCCCAAGTTCCGCCGTCGAGGTCACCATCACGCCCACCTACTCCGGGTGCCCGGCGATGGACGCCATTGGCGACGACCTGCGCAAGGCCTTTGAGAAAGAGGGCTACGCCAGCGTGCACATCAACCTCGTGCTGTCCCCGGCGTGGACCACCGACTGGATGACCGAATCCGGCAAGGCCAAGCTGGAGGAATACGGGATCGCCCCGCCCAGTGGCATGGCTGCCGCAGGTGGCCATTCCGGTCCCGTCCGCCTGAGCCTGGCCGTGAAATGCCCGCAGTGTTCGTCGTTGAACACCAAGGAACTCACCCGCTTTGGTTCCACGTCCTGCAAGGCGCTGTTCGTCTGCCAGGACTGCAAGGAACCGTTCGACTACTTCAAAGTCCTCTAAGGAATTCCATGACCACCGAAACCCAGACGGCCAGCCGCCGTCGTGCGTCTTTCCATAACCTGACCGTCTCGGAGGTCCGGCGCCTCACGGACGATGCCATTGAGGTCACCTTCGGGGTTCCTGCGGAGCTGGCCGGGCAGTACGACTACCTGCCCGGGCAGTACGTGGCCCTGCGCACAACGCTCCCGGATGAGAACGGCGAGCCGCACGAGATCCGCCGCAGCTACTCCATTTGCGCAGAGCCGCGCAGCTTCGAGGACGGCAGCAGCGAGATCCGCGTGGCCATCAAGAAGGACTTGGGCGGACTGTTCTCCACGTGGGCCAACGCCGAGCTGAAGGCCGGAGACGTCCTGGATGTCATGAGCCCGCAAGGTGCGTTCATCTCGCGGCACGGCAAGGACGGCGCGTCTGTTCAGCACAACGTCATGAACTCCATGAACCACCCGGAGGAGCTCGCGGGGGAGCCGGGTAACTTCGTGGCGATTGCCGCTGGTTCGGGCATCACACCGGTCATCGCGATTGCGCGCACGCTGCTGGCGGCTAATCCGGAGACCACCTTTGACCTGGTGTACGCCAACAAAGCCGCCATGGACGTCATGTTCCTTGAAGAGCTGGCGGACCTGAAGGACAAGTATCCGTCGCGCCTGGCGCTGCATCACGTGTTGTCCCGCGAGCAGCGGATCGCCCCGCTGATGACGGGCCGTATTGATTCCGACAAGCTGCAGGCGCTGCTCAGCAGTGCCATCCGTGCCGAGGACGTGGACGAGTGGTTCCTGTGCGGGCCGTTCGAGCTCGTCCAGCTGTGCCGTGACACCCTTGCTGCCCGAGGCGTAGAGCCAGAGCACGTTCGCTTCGAGTTGTTCACCACCGGCCGTCCGGACCGTCCGGAGGGCAACGCCGGGCGACCGGTTGTGGAGGACGAGTCGCAGGACACGTACAAGATCACCTTTACCCTGGACGGTCTCACCGGCGACGTCGCCAGCCCCACCCACGCCCGCGAATCCATTCTCAACGCTTCCTTGCGTGTTCGCCCGGACGTGCCCTTCGCATGCGCCGGTGGTGTCTGTGGCACCTGCCGCGCCAAGCTGATCACCGGTACGGTGACCATGGATGAGAACTACGCCCTTGAGCAGGACGAGCTGGACAAGGGCTACGTCCTCACCTGCCAGTCCCACCCCACCAGCGAAGAAGTTACCGTCGACTTCGACGTCTAAGGAGTCCCCATGATCGAGCTCTCCATTGCCAACGGTACTGCCGAAATCGTCCTCAATTACCCGGACAAGCTGAACTCGCTCAACGAGGACGCGCTTGCCCAACTGGACAAGGCGTACGACGACGCTGCTGCCGCCGCCTCACGCGGTGAAGTGCGGGCGCTGCTGCTTCGCGGTGAGGGCCGCGCCTTCTGTGCCGGCCGTGACATCTCAGGAGTAACGCCGGAAACCGATGATGCCCAGGCGTACCTCGGCGGAATCGTTGAACCATTGCTGAAGAAGATGGCAGCATTTCCGGCACCCACCTTTGCCGCCGCTCACGGGGCTTGCCTTGGGGTCGGGCTGGGGCTGTTGTTGGCCACGGATGTTGTGTACGTGGCGGACAACGCCAAGTTTGGTTCACCCTTTGCCAAGCTCGGTGCCACGTTGGACTCAGGAGGCCACTGGTACTTCACGGAGCGCCTGGGCATGCACCGCACCCTGGACCTGATCTACACTGCCAACCTCATTTCCGGCGCGGAAGCCGTGGAGCAGGGGATGTTCAGCCGGGCAATGCCGGCAGATTCCCTCCTGCCGGTGACCCGGGAGATCGTTGCCCGTGTAGCGACCGGGGCCACCGGCGCGTTCGTTGCATCCAAGGAACTCGTGGCCCACATCCGTGACCAGCGACTGGGCCTGTGGGCATCCATGGCAGAGGAAAACACGGAGCAGGCACGGCTGTGCAAGACAGACGACTACGCCGAAGGTTTCCGGGCCTTCCAAGAGAAGCGGGCACCGGTTTTCAAAGGGTAGCTTTATTGGTCTGAGGCAGGGAGCGCCTTTCCGATTTTCACTATCCGTACCAAGGCGTGCGGCTTAAACTTAGCCACACGCATGAAACGCGCCTAGCGGCTCAGCGTGCTGAGAACGGAGAGCGCCATGCTCCAGATGATCATGTGCAAGCTAAACCTCCACCACCGTTGGCACGTGGAATCCGCGGAGGATGGCAGCGGCCGGTATAGGCGATGCACCCGCTGCGGCAAATACGACCGGGACTGGGATGGCAGCGGCTTTATGCACTGATCAGGCCCGGATTCACCATCCGAAGGTGTTTGTAATGGCACGGTCGGTCTTGTAGTCGGCCTCATCCGGATAGGCCCACCGAAGGATTTTGTACTCGTCTCCGTGCCGTATTGCTTCAATGGCAACAAACTCCTGGTTCCCTGCCCGGTTGAACTCCACTACTATTCCGAGCACTTTTTCTTCCCCAGGCACCAACTGGTAGATTTTGGGAACCCAGATTATTGGCTGCGGGTCGGCTTCGTGCGTTGCTGCCATTTCCGCTTCGCTTTTCCTGCACTCATCCACGTTTTGTTCACTGGAACTGTCCAGAAGGTCGCAGAATCTGCCGTCGTGACCTGCCAAGGAGTAGGCGAAGGTAATTCCGAGGTCACTCGCTTTGGCGTCATCGTGCCCTTGGGCGCATCCGCTCAAGGGGAGCGCGGCTACTGCAAACATTGCCACGAGTGCCAGGTACTTCCTCATGCTGTGTTGCTCCTATTTGGCCGCTTCGCCCGATAGCACTCTGGCCAGTTCCTCAGGTGAGAGTTTCATCCACGCCGAATCTGTGGACCCCTGCAGCGCGGCTTCCGGACTCTGGGTTTGGACCCACCATTTAGCTTCGAAGACGTGCTGGCCCAGCATCACGCGGTCGCCCTTGTGATAAACGGTTGCGACTGACCATGTCGGATATGTTCCGGCGGGAACGGTGACTTCAGGCTTGGGCCGGTCGCCGGGCAGGACGGGGCCGATCAGTTTCCACGGCGCTGCAGCTCTGTCCGGGACGGGGTCGTTGGGAACCTCATCTTTGGTCCACCACTTGGCCTCGTAGACGTTGCCCTGCCAAACGATCCTGTCCGACTGCACGTACGTGGCCAAGGGAGACCAGATCGGGTAAGGGCTGGTAGCGGGGTCGTCCACTACTGCCGTGGCAGTGGTTGTGCCCGTCGGCAGCACCGGCGCGGGGGAGTCAGCGGGTCTGGAGTCAATGTCGGCACCCAGCACGTCCGAGAAACGTGTGTCGCGCTGAGGCACGCCACTGCAAGCGTCGGACACCACAGTCAACGTGGGATAGTTCGGGCCGCATTCGGCGTCCCGGTTCAAGGACCACATGGACATCCTGCCTATGCCTTTACCCTGCGCGAAGTCGTGCAGACCTTGGGCGTCGGCGAGCGTGAAGACGTCGGCCACGATGTCGTTCTGGCCGATCATGGGGGTCAAGCCAATTTTGCGCCACAGGGTTTGTGTCCCAAGGTTCTGTTGCGCTGCGGAGTAGATATCACCGAGCTGGAGGTGAGTTGCCTCGGCTGCAGCGATTGAGGCCTGCAGCATGGACTGTCCGGCCACACGGCTTTCGCCGTAGTCCATGGTCATGATGTTCACGCCGGCCAATTCCACACCGGATGAGAGCATCTGCTCGACGGCGGCCGTCCCGTCTGCCGTCAGCCCCGCCGGAGCCACGGGTAGCGTCAGCCAGACGGAGAGGCTTTTGCCCTCGGCCCGCTTTCCTTGCTGAATCGCGCCGATGGCTTTGGCTTGCCGTGCGACGGCTGCCTTATCCGTCAGGGCGGTTCCTTCGATGTCGAGGTCAACGGTGTTGAGGTCGTAGCGGTCAACCACGGTCGAGTAGGCCTGCTGTAGCCGGTCGACGTCGGTGCACGCGGTGGCGAGTTCCTTGTTTGATAGCCCACCGAAGGAAACGGCGATGTCACCGCCGGTTTGCCGGAGTCTGGCAATGCGCCGGTCAAGATCAAGGTCTGAGGCGGCCGCGTCCAGGCTGTAGAAGGAGCCCCACGATGGCGTGCATCCGTCCTTGGGGTCGGCCACGATGAACGACAAAACCACCGACTTTGTGGTGTCGCTGACTGGCTGCTCGAACGCGTACCGAGGCGTCGCCGTCACATCGACGTACCCCGTGAAGAGTGAAGGTGATGCTGCTGCGGCGCGGGTGTCAGTGTAGTTACGCCAGGAAACGACGCCGGCACCCACCACTACCGCTATGACCGCCAGCAGCACGGAGAGCCGAATCCAGGACAGCTTTCGCCCAGGAAAGTGCTTGGACATTAATCCCCCAACATTGAGACCCAAAATTCCAGCGAGCAGAGGTAAAGCCCGTGGGTGAGGCCAAGAACTGTTCCAACAAATTCCGTCGACCAAACGGGAATCGGAAGCTCCTGCTATCGATTACTATAAGGGCAATCGGCGACGCTTTTGTTACAGCAGGCGGACGTTCAACCGGCTACCGGCCGGAAGGCGCGGGTTCACAGTTTGATGGGGAATAATGACGGACCAGTTGGTTGATTTATCCGATGTCGAGCGGGACACCAAAGAACTTCCCGCCGACCGTCTGGAAAATACAGGGCGAAAGCGGCAGTGGGGGGCGGAGCGGCGGTCCGAACCGTTGGCTATTGTTCACCCAACGCCGTCGTCCCGAAAAATTGTCCTTGGCAGGCTTGCCATGCTTGTGACGGTGGGTGCATGGCTTTATTACGTTGTCTCAACCATCATTCGGCAGCTTGTTGACAATCCAAACTCCGGATTCCGCTTCGGATTCGAGTCGATTTCGTACCTCATAGTCGTCACGTTCCTGACGTTTTCCGCCCTGATGTACCTCATGGCACGGCAAGGTGCGCTGTACCGGTTCAAGGAACACCGCAGGGTACCTCGGGGTGAACTTGATAATCACTTCGCTAACTACAAAGAGGCCGTCACGGTGTTGGTGCCGTCCTACGCCGAAGAACCCCAGGTTGTGCGGGGTACATTGTGGTCGGCCGCCCTTCAGGAGTTCCCGGATCTTCGAGTGGTGCTCTTGCTGGATGACCCTCCGCACCCCACCGAGCCGGAGAAGATCCACCGCCTTGAACAGACCAGGGCGCTGGCGGGGCAAATTGCCGATGCAATGGCTGCCCCGGCAGAGCGTGCCAACAATGCCTTGGCCACCTTCCGGGAGAGACATGCGTCGCCCCTGGCAGAGGAGGCCCCTGCCACGGTCGAAGTGTACGAGCTCCAACTCCTGATCGCGGAGTATGAGGCAGCGGTGGAGTGGCTGGAAGCGATGGCTGAGGCTGAAACCGTTGAAGACCATGTGGACGAGTTCTTCGTGGACCTGGTCATCATGGGACTGGCTCGCGAACTTCGCTTGGTCTTGTTGGCGCTGAACGCAGCGGAGGCTCAGAATACGGCTCCGAACCCGGAGCGAATGGAACAGCTCTACCTAAGGCTCACATGGATTTTCAACGTTCAAACCGAGACTTTTGAGCGCAAGAGGTATGCCAGCCTATCCCACGAAGCCAACAAGGCCATGAACCTCAACGCCTACATTTCCCTGATGGGCAAACGTTGGCGGCGGGAACAGACTGCTGGAGGCGTGGTTCTTCGTCCGTCCCTGGTTCCGCATGATGACGATCTGTTGGTTCCGGACAGTACCTATCTGCTGACCTTGGATGCGGATTCCCTGCTGCTGCGGGATTATTGCCTGCGCTTGGTGTACTTCCTGGAATCTGCGGGTAACGAGCGCGTGGCAGTGACGCAAACACCCTATTCCTCATTCCGAGGTGCGCCTACCCGGATTGAGAGGATCGCAGGTGCCACCACGGATATTCAGCACATTCTGCACCAAGGCATGACATTTTATGGAGCCACTTTCTGGGTGGGCGCCAACGCAATTATCCGTAAACGTGCCCTCGAAGACATCGTTGAAGTTGAGACAGTAGGCGGGTTCGAAATCCGCACCTACATTCAGGACCGCACCGTCATCGAGGACACCGAATCCAGCATTGACCTGGGCACTCACGGATGGACACTCGTGAATTATCCGGAGCGTCTGAGTTACAGTGCAACGCCACCGGATTTCGGTTCACTGGTGGTGCAGCGTCGGCGCTGGGCCAACGGTGGCCTGCTGATCCTTCCCAAGCTTTGGAACCAGCTCTCGCAGCGGCGACACCAGCGTCAACGGGTACTCATCCGCGAGGTTCTCCTGCGTGTGAACTACATGGCGTCGATTACCTGGGCAAGCTTCGGACTTCTTTTCCTGCTGGCTTATCCCTATGACAGCAGGCTCCTTAGCCCTGCGGTGTTTATAGCTGCGTTGCCGTACTTCCTGTGCATGGGTTCCGACCTTCGCGATTGTGGCCATCGCTTTAGCGACATTTTCCGGATCTACGGCTTCAACCTCATTCTGCTGCCCGTCAACCTCGCCGGCGTCCTGAAATCACTCCAGCAAGGCCTGACGGGGGACAAGATCCCCTTTGTGCGAACCCCCAAGGTCAAGGACCGGACAGCCGCCCCCGCCATTTATGTCCTGATTCCTTACGCCATCGTCGCATTCTCGGTACTTACTGTTTGGAGGGACGCCCAGCAGGGAAATTGGGGCAACGTTGCCTTCGCCTCACTTAATGCCGTGTTGGCCATGATGTGCATCCAGTCGTACATCGGCTTGTGGAACTCGGTGGTGGATGTGGTCCTGGGAGCAGTCAATTGGCTTTACGTTTCGCCAAAGCCGAAGGCAAAGCCTGAATCGTTGGTTGTCCCCAAAACGGCCGAGGAAGTTGATTGGGAATCTATCCTCTACCACGGCGACCGCCGGCTCAACCGGGACCTCCGCGGCGGAACCGACCGCCGTCGTCGAATTTCACTTCGCTGATCCTGGCAGCGATCAACGAAACAGGACAGTGAACGACGAAACAGGGCCCCCGCCATCTGGCGGAGGGCCCTGCTTGGTTCTAAACGCTAGTCGGACCAGATGCCTCCGTCGAGCAAGGCTACGGCGCTGTCGAGGATGCCATCACTGGTATCAGCAACAGCAATTTCCACAGTGACAGGTACGCCCGGCTGCACAGGAACGGAACACGTCAGGGCGGTGGTCATACCGTCCATGGCGGTGTTGAATCCGCTTGCGCCCGCGGCGTTGTCAATGTAATAGCTCTCATTCGTGTGATCGTTCACGCTGTTCACGCTGATTGGACTCTGGGTACCGGGTACCAACGCGCAGTTGGTTCCATCGACGAAGACGCCCATGACGTCGTTGTAGTCGCTGCCCACGTATTCGGGGTATTCCTCGCTGGCAAAGAAGTAGCGAACATGGAGGGTGTCGCCTGAAGGAATGATCTTGGCCCAGTAGGAGGCCGCATCAAAAGTGGGCAGACCGCCGATGAAGTTGGACAGCGTGGTGTTTCCCGGTGTTCCCAGATCGCTGGAAGCCTGCTGATCGGGTGTGCCAATGGAGTTCTGCATGTTGCCCGTGGACAAGATCCATGCGGCGCCACCGGGACCATAATCGGTTGCCCTGCCCCACTGGGACGAGTCACCAGCTCCGCCGTCGTCTTCCACGGTGATGCCGTCCCCGAATACTTCCGCTGTGACGTCATCAACGGGTGGCGTGACGGGCTTGCAGAGTTCACCTTCCCAGAGAACCAGGTTCTTGGTGATCTCCTTCTTCCACTCGTCAGTCAGCTTCATGCCAAAGACTTCGACGCCGGCGACCACACCTATGCGGCCAGCCAGGCCGACCTCGTGCGCGCAGGTTTCCGGGCCGGTGGCGTACTTGGCGTATGTGTCGAGTCCACCAGTGAGACCTGCGATTCCGTATAGCTTTGCGGTCAGGGTGGGGCCGATGGTCACTGAAGATTCACTGGTCAGCTGAGGGCCTTGGAATGTTGCTTCGGCATTGCCGCCGTACTCAGCGACGGGCTGGAAGTTGCCGTCTTTGTAGGACATGCCAACCGTAGTGGTCGCAGATGCTGCCGCCGTGACGTAGGTATCTGCGGTCCATTCGCTCTTGGCGTTGAGGTCGATTGAGGAAATGAACTGAATGTCCACGGGGACCGGGCCCACTTGGATATGCGCCCAGGTGTTGACCGTGCCCAGGTTCTTTTCCGCTGTTCCAGTGAGGGTTCCCGTTGCCCGGGCAGTTGTTTCGGCGGACAAACCAGTGTCCAGAGTGAACTTCGCTTCTTTCAGTGACGCCCAGTGAATATCCACCTCTGCGTTGACAGCAGAATCAACACCGAATTCACTGCTGAGTGCCAGAGTTCCGGTGCCTTCCACATCCACTGTCTTCCACGCCGTTCCCGTTGCGGATTTGCTCAGCGTGTCAGAGAATTTGAAGGTTTTCTCGAAGATGGGCAGGGACACATCACTGGTTGTGGCCAATTCGTCTGCTGGAATTCGACCCCCTTTGCGGTTCAGAGGAGCCGCAGAGGCCTGGTCGTTATCGATGATCTCGACACCATCGGCCGGAATGAACTCCTGCTTGACGATGGTGGTGGTCGGGGTCACCAAACCATTGGTGTCGTAAATGGCGTCCGGCAGAGTGGCCTGTTGGACAACAGCTGTCTGCTTACCGTCGGATGCATTAGTAACCTGCTGAACGCGAACCAACATACCGTCCGGGGTGAACTCCGAGAAACCCGAAACAAGCACGTTGCCGGGGTCTATATCCGGAGCTCCCGCACCCACGGAGTTGAACGTGATGATTGTGTCGCCCTGAACGTATTCTTGGGCCAGGGTGGTGGTATCAATCACCAGGGTATCCGGAGATGTCACAACACCATCTGCTGCAGGGGGCAGGGATAAACGGTACAAGTATGCCGCCATGGCGTCGCGGTTGATGGGTGAGAGCGGGCGGTAGGAAGCCGTGCCGTTTCCGTTATCCCAACCCGTAGCGATTCCCTTCGCGTGGAGCCACGAAATCTCAGAGAAGAACTGCGTTGTGCTGGTGATGTCAGAAAACGGAGGCGTTGCTGGTGCCTGGAAATCAGGCTCGTTCTCAAAGCGATAAAGGAAGGCCGCCATGGCGTCGCGGTTAATCGGGACTGTGGGGCGGTACTCCCGTTTACCGTTTCCTGCATCCCACCCGGTGGAGATTTCCTCCTGGTGAAGCCATGCCATTTCCTTGTAGTGCTGTTGGCCGGGACTGACGTCCTGGAAGGGTGAGGTGCCGGGCGCCGTGAAATCCGGTGATCCCGCCAGGCGGTAGAGGAACGCGGCCATTGCATCACGATTGATTGCGATCAGTGGTCGGTACGTACCGTCGGACCAGCCGGTGGAGATGCCCTCATTCGCTAGCCAGGACATTTCTTTCGCAAACATCATGCCTGCGGGTACATCGGTGAACGTCACGGCATTTTCTGTTTCGCCGGCGGCTGTTGCTGCCGTCTGGCCGGTAAGTACCAGGGAGGCACAAAAAATGCCGACCATGACGGTTCGGCTGGATCGGGAAAGGTGGGTCCTTCGGGGGTGCCCGGCTTTGGGGCTGGGCATAGGTGTATCTGGTGGTGTGCTCAAGGGGCGCTCTCTCATAAAAATGAAACGGGCAGCCGCCAATTGCCTCATTGACGGAAGACCAGGGTGCGAACGGAATTATTGTGAGTCATTTAGAGCTGCTTTGCGGTACTGAGCTATCGCAAAGTAAAATATTTCCTGACTACTCCAGCAGACTTCGCATGCAAACGAATTACGCTGTTGCCGTGATCATAAAGGTCTTTTAGTTATTAAGTCCATATGCACCCCGAGTATGAAGCAAGGGGCCTGTCTATTGCAGCGTCAACAAGGTGGTGGCTGAGTAGATCACTTCTGTGCGGGCAATGCCTCGCTCGACGGCTGGATCCCTGTTGGCTTAAAAGCTCCTGCGGACCCGGAAAGTACTGTGTGTTTAGAAGGTGTCGGAGAAGGTGGTTGAAGGTAGTCCGGTTCCTGTGAATTGGTAGTTGAGGGTGGTTGGGGATGCTGGGTCTTTTCGGGAGATACCTAGCGTGAATTGCAGGTTTCCGGGGTCTACCGCTGTTTTCGTGCAGCGGACTTCTTTACCGTCATCGTTTTGTGCTGTGCAGGACCACCCGGCGGGTTGGAGGAGTTTTCCCGGGATCAGGCTTGCCCCTTCGGAGACGGAGAAGACCACTTCAGCGGTTTCGGCGGTTTCCTGGCCGGCAATGGTGAAGGTGATCGTGGCCTGGACATCGGCTGCGTTTGAGCCCGCCCCGGTGGTGACCGTGGCCGTGACCTCTGGTGCTGTGGGCCGGGTTGGTGTTGGGCTTGGGGTCTGCGTCGGTGACGGGCTGGGTGTTGGGTCCGGGGTGGTGTCCGCTCCTGGTAGTGCCGGCAGGGCTGCCGGGGTTGTTGGCGGAGCGGCCGGGGGCGGGGCTGGCCAAGCGACCGGCCGGTGTGGCGGGACGAGGAAACCCGCGGGGCTTCCTTGGACGCCGTTCAGGGCGGGGAAATCTTCAGGACCTGTGCGGAGTTCTTCAGGACCTGCGGGGAGTTTCTCAGCCGTGTGGCTGGGGGTTTTCGAAGGCTGCGTCGACGGTGCGGCCGGGGCCGGGGTGGTGCCGGTGAGTGGGGACTTCGTGTTCTGGTTATCGTGGGTGGAAGTGGATACCGGGCCCTCACCGGCCTGGGGTGTGCCGGGGGTGTTGGGTCCAGTTCCTGCCAATGCTATGGTGGCGCCCACAATAATGGCTGCCCCGGTCAAACCCGCTGCCCCGACTTTCACCATCGCAGCCACGGACCGGGGAGCAGTGCCGTCGCCGACACCGGCCCCCGCAATCCCACCGGCGCCCGCAAGTCCAGCGGTGCCCGTGATTCCAGTGATGCCCGTGATTCCAGGGGCGGCCGAGGTCAGGGCCACTCCCGCGATCAGGGGGAAGATGATGGCCCTCATGGCTGACTGGACATCGTTGAGATCCAGAAGCAGGGCCGTGCATTTTGAGCAGGATTCCAGATGGACCTGGACTTTGTGGTGCGCCCGCCGGCTCAACCCATTCCGGGAGTAGGCCCCTAACTGGTCCGGATACCCTTGGCACTCCTGACCGGTCGCGTCTTTGATATGGCCCTGCAAATACGCTTGCCGCAGGCCTTCCCGGGCCCGGATCGCCAGTGAAGAGACCCCGTTCGGGGTGATCCCCAGTACCTCCGATGCCGCGGCTGGTTTCATTCCCTCAATGTCCACGTACCAGAGGACTTCCTGCCAGCGCACCGGCAGGGACTTGAACGCGGCGGCCACCGTGCTGGACTCAAACCCGACAACGGCAGGGTCCTCCGGATCCTCCACCCGGTCCAGGACGAAATTATCCGAAACCGGCAGGCTACGGGCGGCCATCCGGTTTTGGGCCTGCGCGATCCGCCGCACCGCCGTCAGCAGATACGCCCTAAAGAAAGTATCAGGACCCTTGCCACGCATCAGGGCCTGATGAATGGAAACAAAAGCCTCCGAAACAATGTCCTCAATATCTGCCCTGTTATCCACCTGACCCGCCGCGACGTACCGAGCCATATCCCGGTGCCGGTCAAAAAGACTCGCAAAAGCCCCCTGATCCCCCGACCGAACCCTCAGGACAAGATCAGCATCACTCACAGTCCCCAACGCCGTAGCTGTCACTGAATCAGGTCCAGGACAGCGCGGATGATGCTGTCGGTGTCCACCCCGTGGTAGCGGTAGACGTCGTCGATGCCGCCCGCTTGGCCGAAGGCGTCTACACCCAGGTTGCGGCTTTTGACTTGGTTCACGTTGGCGAGGAATGCCAATGTGTGGGGGTGTCCGTCCAGCACGGTGACCATGGGGACGGCGCGCTCAGAGGGCAGTATTTGATCCAGTATCCAGGACGGCGCGTCCTGGTCATGTCCGTTGCGACCCTGCAGCGCTTCGTAGAGTAGGCCGGGGCTGGTGACGCAGACGACGTCAACGGGAGTGCCTTGGGCGGCGAGCCGCCCTGAGGCTGCGAGGGCTTCCGGGACCAAGGCGCCCATGGCCACGATCGTGGCGGACGGTGTCGCGGCCGCGCGCAGCACGTAGCCGCCGGCCACCACTTGGCGACGGCGGCGCTCACGGGCGGCGGGATCCTCGGGGACCGCGGCCAGTTGTTGGTCGACGGGTTTTGTTGAAAGCCGCAGGTAGGCGGACTTGCCGTCCGGTCGTCCGAGTTGGGACATGGAGGCGAGCAGCGCCCACTCGACGTCGATGGCGAAGGCGGGTTCGTAGCTGGTGCAGCCGGGCTGCTCAAGGCCGATGGACGGCGTCTTGATGGACTGATGGGCACCGCCTTCGGGTGCCAAAGTCACGCCCGACGGCGTGCCCACCAGGATCGACTGTCCGCCGGCGTAGATGCCGTAGGACCATGGTTCCAGGGCACGCTCGACGAATGGGTCATAGAGCACGCCGATCGGGAACAACGGTTGGCCCCACCGGCTCCAGGTTGCCCCAAGCTCACCCAGAAGGCTGACAAGGTTGACCTCGGCTATGCCGAGTTCGATGTGCTGCCCAGTGGGCTTTTCACGCCAGTGCATGACGGTCTCGGTATCGTCGCTGAACCAGTTCTGGCGCTCTTCCACTGACCAGACGCCCACCTTGTTCAGCCAGCCGGCGAGGTTGGTACTGGAGCTCACATCCGGGCTGACGGTCACCAGTCGGCGCGCCACTTCAGGCGCCGCGCGGGTGACGTCCAGCAGGGTACGGCCCAGAGCCGCCTGTGTGGTTGCTGTGCCCGAGGGCGTCCTGCCGAAATCTGACGGGACTGAAGGTGGTGCCACCGCAGGCTCCGCGGAGCGCCGGAGGGATTCCGCTGTAAATCCCACCAGTTGCCCTTCGGTGCTGGCGGGGTCGAAACGCGTCCAAGGGGCGTCGGGGTTCTCGCCCATTGTGTGGGCGAGTTGGCGGTACTGATCGATAGTCAGCAGCGAGGAGTGGTTCTGCGGGTGCCCTTCGGTGGGCAGTCCGTTGCCCTTGACGGTGTAAGCGATGATGACAGTGGGGCGGGTGTCATCGATCTGGGCGTAGGCCTCGCGCAATGCGGCGAGGTCGTGCCCGCCCAGGTTCCTGATTGCCCGGGTCAGGATCTGGTCCTCGACGCCGGCAATAAGTTCCGCGATGGCCTCACCTCCGGCGCCCTCACCCGGAAGCCTGCTGCGCAGCTCCTCGGCAGAGCAGCGCAGGAGCCGCTGGTATTCGGGATTGGACATCTCAACAATGCGTTTCCGGAGTGCGTCGCCTCCTGGCCTGGCCATGAGGCTCTCCAACAGATGGCCGAAGCGCACCGTGATGACCTGCCACCCGGCGGCCTCGAAGAGGCGCTCGATCTTGCCCGCAGCGATGTTTGGCACCACCCGGTCAAGGGACTGCCTGTTCAGGTCTACGATCCAGACGATCTCACCAAGATCGGCAACGTTCGAGTCCAGCACGGCCTCCCAAACGGCGCCCTCGTCCAGTTCGGCGTCGCCGACAAGCGAGTACTGGCGCCCACGGTTTGGGGTGCCGCTCACGGTCTCAATGTAACGCCGCGAGATGGCACCCCAGATCGGTGCGGTGGCCCCGATGCCCACAGAGCCCGTGGAGTAGTCAACGGGATCCGGATCCTTGGAACGGCTGGGGTAGCTCTGCAGCCCACCGAACTCACGCAGCGTTGTGAGGTACTTTTCATCCAAGCTGCCCAGCAGGTAGTTGATGCTGTGGAGCACCGGCGAGGCGTGGGGCTTCACCGAGACACGGTCCTCGGCGCGAAGCTGCCCAAACCAGAGCGAGGTCATGATCGTGGCAATGGAGGCACTCGAGGCCTGGTGCCCTCCCACCTTGATGCCGGATGTGTTCGGCCGCACTCTGTTTGCGTGATGGATGATGGATGTCGAAAGCCACAGAACACGGCGTTCGATCGCTGCAAGTGCTTCCAGTTGGGGGTCGTCGAGGGTCGAGGCGGTCTTCTCCGCCAGGTCATCGCTGACTGGGGTCAGGTTCATTGGATGCCTTAAAGGGTGTGAGGTGGTCATGGGGGTGCGAGTAGTTATTGGGCGAACAGTAGTCCGCGCTT
Source organism: Paenarthrobacter sp. (assembly GCA_031179305.1). Taxonomy (GTDB): domain Bacteria; phylum Actinomycetota; class Actinomycetes; order Actinomycetales; family Micrococcaceae; genus Arthrobacter. The sequence continues at coordinate 47,637 of JAPSHX010000020.1, forward strand.
GAGGACTCCAAGCGGCGTTGCAAGAGTGCTGATGTCCTGCATGGGGTCCGCCGCCGTGATGATGAGGTCGGCCCACAGGCCGGGCCGGATGCGGCCCGCTTGCGTCTCCATCCCGAGCATGTCGGCGGCTTCACAGGTGGCAGACTTCAGTGCATGCTGTGCTGCCAGTCCGGCGTCGACATAGCGTTCCAACTCGCGGGCAATGAGGTCAAAGGTGACGTGCGCAGGGCCTGCGTCAGTACCCGCCACGATTGATACGCCGGAGTGTAGGAACTCGGTCACGTTGGTAAACCGCGATTCCAATCGCGCCACCACGTTGCGGTCCTGCGGGTTGGCTAGTACCGGGTGGCCTTGTCGCAGTTGCCGGGAAACGATGTCCGCTGAAACGACGGTGGGCACAACATGGATCCCGGCATCAGTCGCCCTGCGCAATAGCTCGCGATCGGGAGCACACTGCTCATCCGGCCCGAGCATCGAGGCGTGTTCCAAGGAGTGCACGCCTGCCTCGATGCACGCGACCATCGAGGCAGTGGCGTGGGCATGGGCTGCAGTCCTCATGCCGTAGGAGCCGGCGATGACTACTGCCTCACGGAGCAGCGTGGGGTCGAATTCGAAGACGCTTGGACTGGTTCCGGGAGTAAATCCGCCGCCGCTTGCCATGAGCTTGATCCAGGTGGCGCCGGCCGCATGCTGTTCGGCGATGATGGCCTCGACGTCGTGGCGGGTGCGTACCTCTCCGCCCATGTCGTGGCCGTGCCCACCCACACGGCAAATCGGTGCACCGCAATGAACCACGGTGGCGACATCGGAGGCCATACCCAAGGCTGCCCTCATGGGAGCAAGCAGGTGCCTGGGCGTCCCGCAATCCCGCACCGTGGTTGTCCCGGCGCGGAGCGCAATCCGTGCATTGGCCACAACCTGCGCAACGATCTCGTCATCGCTGCTGGCCTCATAGGTTCCCTTCGGGTCATCACCACCGTCGAAGGCCAGATGAACATGGGCATCCATCAGTCCGGGAGCCACGAATTTGCCCTTAAGGTCCAAGACGCTGCCCATGCCAGGTTCACTGCCGGCAGGAACAATACGGGAGATCTGCCCAGCTTGGAGCCACACATCGCTCAGGGAACCAGACGTGCCCGACTCGGGATCAACAACACGTGCATTGAGCAGCACGGTGACGTCGTCGCCTGTCCGGGCTGCGCGGCTGACGCTGTACGGTACGGGACGGTCCGTCACATCAAAGGTGATGGTCATGTTAGTTGCTCCTTGTGCTTACGTGCATCGAGTAGGTTTCGTCCAGCAACTCCCTGAGTGCGTCAGCGGCGAGGCGTACGTCTTCCGTGTCAACGTCCAGATGGGTGACGGCACGAATCGTGGACGGGCCAAAAGCGCCCATCCGGATCCCGCTCTTCTGCAGCAGGCGATCCACCAGCTCTGCCGCGGTGACGGGGAAGTCGACCAGGTCGAAGAGGACAATATTTGTCTGAACTGTTAGCGGATCGATGGAGATGTGCGGGTGGACGGCAAGCAATTCAGCCAGCAGTCGGGCATTCCCATGGTCATCCGCGAGCCTGTCCACGTTGTTGCGGAGGGCAAACGTACCGGCTGCCGCCACAATGCCTGATTGGCGCATGGAACCACCCCATCGTTGCTTGAGACGCCACGCCTCATTGATGAAATCAGCATCTCCGGCCAGCACTGCTCCTATGGGGGCGCCCAGGCCTTTGCTGAGGTCGAGCCAGACTGAATCAAACGGGGCACAAAAATCGTGGGCAGATACACCGGTGGACACCACCGCATTGAGCAGGCGGGCGCCATCCATGTGGGTTTTGATCTGGTGATCCCGTGCTACGTTCGTCACTGACGTGATTCCCTCCAGCGACCAACACGTGCCGCCTCCGAGGTTGGACGGTTGCTCAATGGAGAGCACCGCATTCCGGGCCGATGACCTGCCTTCCGGACGGAGCGCCGCTTCGAGCTGGGCAACCGAGAACACGCCACGATCTGCTGTGATCGGCCTGTACATAGCCCCGGACAGGGCGGGAGCGCCGGTTTCCTCATGGCACAGCGAATGCGCGGTCTCGTCAACAAGGATCGCGTCGCCGGGCCGGCAGTGCAGCGCATAGGAGATCTGGTTGCACATTGTCCCGGACGGCAGGAACACTGCCTCCTCCTTGCCCAGGAGCTCCCGCGTCAGGGCAACCAGTTCGTTGGTAGAGGGGTCTTCACCCTTTTGTTCGTCCCCGACTTCGGCGTTTGCCATCGCCTGGCGCATGGCCTCGGTTGGCCGGGTAATAGTGTCACTGAACAGGTCGATTCTGATGGGGTAGCTTGATCCGACCGGAATCACTGTGCGGCCTTGGGCGCGGTGGCAGTGCGGGGCGGGAACAACTTGTATCCGTCGCGAGGAATGCCCACGCGCACATGGGAGGAATCCGTGCGCTCACGGGTTTCGACCACCAGGGCCTGCTCGCCGACGCCCACCCTGTACCGGAAATGATGGCCGTGATATGACCTCTCAAGGACAGGACCATTGACGGTCATTTCGTAGCCGTCAGACGACGCATCGTCAGGCAGCAACGCCAGCGCTTCGGGACGAACGGCAACCACGACGCCGTCGGAATCGATTGCGGATGGTACGTGGATCGCTTGGTCCAATCCGTCGATTTTGATGGTCAGGGTCCCCTTTGAACGGCCAATCACTGTTCCCTCCAGCAGGTTGCTGGTGCCAACAAAATCAGCAACAAAGAGATCGGCAGGATCGTTGTAGATCTGCTCCGGCGTACCAATCTGGCGGACGGTTCCGGCGGACATGACAGCAATTTTGTCGCTCATTGCCAGGGCTTCGTCCTGATCGTGGGTCACGAACACCGTGGTGACGCCAATCTTGCGTTGCAACTGAAGCAACCAATCGCGGGTCCGTTCCCGCAGCTTGGCATCGAGATTGGAAAACGGCTCGTCCAGGAGCAGTAAGCGCGGCGGGAAAGCCAAGGCGCGCGCCAGTGCCACCCGTTGTTGCTGACCGCCGGAGAGCTGATGCGGATAGCGGTCTGCCTGGTCAGAGAGGTCAACCAGCTCGAGCACTTCATCGACGCGTTTGCGTAGTGCCTCGGCCTTGTAGCGTCGCAGCCGTAGCGGATAGCCCACGTTGTCGCGGACTTTCATGTGCGGCCACACGGCATAGGACTGGAAAACCACGCCGCAGTCGCGGCGTTCCGGCGCCAGGAAGGCGGAGGTGTCGTGGTTGAACAACGTCTGGTCGCCCACAACAATGCTGCCGCCGTCCGGCTTGAGCAGTCCTGCGATGGACCAGAGTGTTGTCGATTTGCCGCAACCGCTTGGCCCGAGCAACGTCAGGATCTGCCCATCTGTGGCAGTCACAGACACGTTGTCCAGGACCGTCAGGCGGCCAAAATTTTTGGTGAGATTGGTGATAACCAGATCAGACATTAGGGCGAACTCCAAACAGAATGCGTCCTGCGCCCAGGACAGCTGCGGTGATGACGAGTTGGATGACTCCGAGGGCCGCGACGGTGCCGCCGAGGCCATTTGCTGCGATCTGAAGCATGGCCAACCCCAGGACCTGTGTTTCAGGGGTCACCAGGAAAACTGCGGCGTCGGCTTCATTGAGCATTGCTACAAACAGCAGGACGTAGGAGATGCCCATGGCTGGCTTTAGCAGGCTGAGGATGATGGTGCGCATCGCCGTCCACCAATCCGCCCCGGCAGAGCGCGCGGCGCGGTCCAGGTCCGCACCCAGCGCCGCAAGCGATGGGTAGAACGCGGCGTAGCCCATGGCTAGCGCGCGAACCCCGAAAGCGATTCCCACCGCCCAAAGTGTGGCCCTGAAAGTTCCGGACTGGTCCAGGATGGCAAACGTCCAGAAGAAGGCCATGCCGGTGATCAAGCCCGGGACGGCACGGGGATAAAGCACGATGTGCTCCAGGGATCCACGGAACCGAAAGCTGGAACGGTGGGCAACCAATGCGATGACGGCGATGCAGGCTGTCGCGATGGCGGCGCCGACTGTGGCAATCAACAAGCTGTTGCCAATAGCTCCGGTGTAGAGCGGGTTGGTCAAAATCGCAGAGAAGTGGTCGAGTGTCAGCAGGCTGAACGGGTTGATCGCGGGGGTCAGAACAGCGGTGACGGAGGCGAGAACCACCCCGCTGAGCGGCACCAGGGTTGCGGAACCCAGAAGAACTCCGACGCCGGCGGACAGCAACCAGCCAAAGGCGCCTAATTTGACGACGTTTGCCGGCCTGGATGACTTGCCGCCGGTGGTGGTGAAGCGGGCGAGGTCGCCGGCCAGGCGGTTGCGCAGCAACAGCAGCAAAGTGACGGCGAGCAACAACATGACCGCTCCTGCAGGCAGAACTCCTCCACCGCCGTCGGCGCTTCCGGTCCACTGCCGGTACAGGTAGGTGGACATCATGTCGATGTTCTTTGAAGTACCAAGGATGAGGGGAATTCCCAGCGTTTCCAGCGCCAACGCGAAGACCAGCAGCCCGGAGTTGAGTAGCGCCGGGCGCAGCAACGGCAGAGTCACCGTGATCAACGCACGGAAGGGACCTGCGCCGGCGCAACGGGCGGCTTCCTCAAGTGTCGAATCACCTGAGGACAGCGTCCCGCGGGCAAAGAGGTAGACCACAGGCGAGCCGAGGACCGTACCCATGACCACCATTCCCGCGACACTGTAGAGGTCAAAGGGGACAGTGAACGGTGTGTATTGCTCCAGTAAATGTGTGGCATATCCGTTCTTCGACCACATTGACTGCCACCCGACAATGAGCACTAGTCCAGGCAGGACCAAGGGCAGGACGATCAGGGCTGAGTAGAGCTTCCGCAGCGGGAGGTCGGTTCGGGCTACCAACAAGGCCACTGTGGTTCCAACCAGAACTGAGCCGATGGTGGCAAAACGGCGAACTGCAAGCTGTTGGCGACGGCTGACCACCAGAGTGGATCGGTCGCCAGTTTTCGGAAGTTCTCCAGGGTACCGCTGCCGCCGCCCTCATAGAGCGGCGTGGACCACAGTGATGACCAGATGATCGGCACGATCGGGCCGAGGATCAGCAGGACTGCGAGGATCCAGACACCGTAGTGGATGACTTTCTCCGGCAGCCATGCCCGTTTGATGTTTCCAACACCCGGAGGCGGTGGCGGGGCCTTGGGGTCTGTCAGTGTGGAGCTACTCATCGCCCGAATGCTTCTTTCCAGCGGTTCTTGAAGGCCGGAGCATCGTTCACCAGGGCCTCATGCCACGTGGCGATGTTGATGTTCTCCGCACCCAATTGCTCTGTTACTTTCGCGAGGTTCACTGGGCAGTCCACCCCGTCCAGGTACGGTGCGAAGCCGCCGGCGCAACCGGCCGTCTGGCCGGCCTTGTCAATCAGGAAGTTGAGGAACACTTTGGCCGCGTTGGGTGACTTACCTCCGGTTGTTGCTCCGGCACCGCGGGGCATGAAGGGTGATCCATCTTTGAAGAACTTGTAGTTCAGCACTTTTGCGGTAGCGCCTGTGAGTAGTGGCCGGGTAGCGCCGGACTGGAAGTAGGACATGGTGTACTCGCCCTGCAGGAGTTTGTTGTACATGGGCCCTGCACTGGCTTCCACCTTGGTGTTCTTTCCGAGTTGGTCCAAAACGTCCCATCCGGCCTCTCCCGCTTTGGCTATGTAGGCGTGATTTACCGTGTAGCCAAACTCCGTAGTGCCGTCGTAGGTGACGATCTTGCCTGTGAGTTTGGGGTCGCTGGACATCTTGGCGAGGGCTTCAAGGGAATCGGGTTGTTCGGATTCGGGCAGGAGGGTGGTGTTGATCAGCGCCATGACCGGGTTCAGTTCCATTGCGAAGACCCCGGGGGCGAGTTTCGCGAAGTCGGGCAGGGGCGCGGCGGCAGGTGGTGTGAAGTCCTGGATGTCACCACGCTTGACCAGATCCAGGAAGTTCGCGCCTTGCAGGCTGACGATGACGTCCGCCGTCTTTCCGCCAGTGGCTTTCTCGTTGAGATAGCGCTGGAAGCTCTCGGTTCCGCCGAGGCTGATGTAGCTGGTCTTGATATCGGGGTACTGGGTTTGGAAAGCAGCCAGGACCGGTTTCATGGTGGCCTCATTCGCCTCGCCGTAAACCAAAAGCGAGCCTTCCTTGCGGGCAGCATCCAGGATTGCCGGGTCCATTGCTGCTGCCGTCGGAATGTCCGTCTTGACGGCGTAGGCGTTGGGGGCGTCATTCCCGGTGCTGCAGCCTGTCAGAGCTGCGAAGCCGCAAAGTGCAGCAACAGCGACTATTGCACGTCGTTTCATGTGGGACTCCTTTGTCACGGCACTGAACTTTAAGTTGGGTCGGTGCTTTTGGTTGGGACTGAACTTTGGGTTGGGACGGTCTTTTGCGTTTTCGCGGGGAATGGAGACTCGCGGAAGGGGCGCCGCAAGGGCCCGGGAAATCTTGTCCATCGGTGTCTCGTTCTTGCATTGTTTCTCTGGCTCTACAAGCCACCTTGGCGTCCCGTAAGTGAATACGCATCGGCCGGCGTGGTGCTCCTGGCTGGTGCTTGCGTTGCGGGGAACCTTCACGTTTCCGCCACGGTGGGACATCACTGTCCCGCATCAACTGGCTTATCCGTAAGTGAAGTTCAGTGGTTCGCAGGTTGTTCTTCAACTTTGGCACGTGGCGGGCTATTGCGCAATAAGTGAATCCGACTAATCTTGAGAGCATGAATAAGTCCTCCACCGCCCCGGAGCGTGGCACTAGGCCGCGGAACCGGCGCGCACTGATACTTGCTGCGGCCGGTGACCTCTTCGCGCAGAAGGGATACCCGCAGGTCAGCATGACCGATGTGGCCAAGGCAATGGCAGTGCAGCCATCTGCCCTCTACCGGCATTTTCCGGGCAAGGGCGAGCTTCTTCGCGAGGCGGTGGTGGCCAGCCTCCAACCCGTTTTGGACAGCATTACCCAGGCTTCCGACGGCGACTTCGAACAGTTGGTCACGGCGCTGGGACGGGCAATTCTGGTGCACCGGGAAAATGGTGTCCTGTGGGAGCGTGAATCCCGCCATCTCCCGCCTGCCATCCGCTTCGATATTGCCAGCGGTATCAAGTTCGCCATCAGTGGCAAGCTGCAGTCCGGCAGCTCCGCTCTGCCCGCCGCCGAGGCGGACTTGCGCGCGTGGGCCATGTTTGCGGCGATGATCAGTGTGTCGCACGACCCAAATCGGCTCTCGCGTGCGGACGAAGAATCCCAGCTGATCACGCTCGCCCGCACACTACTGGTCATGCCAATGCCCCCGATTGAAGCAGCAACGAATCACCGTGGTGCATCCATTGACTTGCCGCGCACCCGCCGCGAGGCGTTGCTGGCAGCCTCAATCCGACAGTTCGCTGCGTACGGGTTTGACGCCGTCAGCCTTGACGACATTGGCGCCGAAGTTGGTGTAGCGGGGCCCAGCATTTACCGCCATTTCGACAGCAAGGCGGAAATGCTTGCCGCGGCCCTGCATCGGGCCAAAGAAGTGCGGTGGATGGACATGTCACGCGCGCTCTCTGAATCCGCTGATGCAGCCGAGGCGCTGGAGCGCATCCTTTCCTCCTACATTGCCTTCTCGCTGGGAAGCCCGGAATTCCTGCAATTGGCCGTGTCCGAACGTCCGCACCTTCCCGAGCGGGAGTTGCGGAACTTGATGGAGGCGCAGAGCGACTACGTCACCGATGTCGCATCGCTGGTCCAGGACGTTTACCCCGGTACCGATCAAGAAGTGGTCAGGACCCGGGTGAAAGCGGCTTTGCATGTGGTCAGCAGCGTTGTCCGCACTCCATCCCTCCGTGGCATCCGTGGCATCCAGGAAATTCTTGAGCGGATAGCCACAGGCCTCATCGCTCCATCAAAATGAGATCTTGCGCACAAAGCATCTCAGTAATAAGATAATGACTACTGAAGTAATCTGCATCACTTCAAAGCTCATTCTGAGACAGGTGCCTTAGGCAGCCCTGATCACCAGGGTCCACGCATAGCGGGGCCGACTGTTCGCAAAATTACCTGGAGGCACAATATGAGTGCAGTGGTCGCACAACCATCGGGCGCGAGTTCTCCGAGGAAGGTCGCCTTCGCGAGCCTCATCGGCACGACTATCGAGTGGTACGACTTCTTTATCTACAGCACCGCAGCGGTGCTCGTTTTCCACCATCTCTTCTTCCCTGGCTTCGACCCCACAACCGGGACCCTGCTTGCGTTCTCGACATTCGCGGCGGGCTTTGTCGCACGTCCCATCGGGGCCATCGTCTTTGGCCACTTCGGGGACAGGGCAGGCCGAAAGCCGATGATGGTCCTCACCATCCTGATCATGGGCATTGCCACCGTAGCCATCGGACTGCTGCCCACCTATGACTCAATAGGCGTGTTCGCCCCGATACTCCTGGTCATACTGCGGCTGACCCAGGGATTCGCACTCGGGGGCGAGTGGGGTGGCGCAGTGCTGATGGCCACCGAACATTCCCCCGAGGGGAAACGGGGCTTCTTCGGCAGCTGGCCGCAGGCAGGCGTGGCCGTGGGACTTATCCTTGCCATGACTTTGTACCTACCGCTGGAATCCATGTCACCGGAAGCATTCATGTCCTGGGGGTGGCGCGTCCCGTTCCTGCTCAGTGCGGTACTGGTCATCACCGGCCTGGTGATTCGCGTGAAGGTTGCAGAAAGCCCGGAGTTCGATCGAGTGAAGGCCAACCACAGCGTTGTGCGCATGCCCGTCATCGAAGTATTTCGAACCCACCCGAAGCAAGTGTTCCTAGTAGCCGGCGCAAGCCTGGTACCGGGTATCTTCTTCTACCTGATCACCGTGTACAACTTTGTCTACGCTGGTCAGTCCGGAGAACTCGACTCGTCGTCCATGCTGGTCCTGGTGATTATCACCTCCGCCGTTGGCTTCTTTGTCAATCCGGCAGCCGGTGCGCTGGCGGACAGGTTCGGTGTACAGAGGGTTTATCTGTGTGGCCTTGTACTCATCGTTGCGGTTGCCTTCCCGCTGTACTTTGCCCTCGATGGCGGCTCGTATGGCTTGATTGCCGTCTGCTACTTTGCGGCAACCATAGCCGTGTACATCCCTTGGGCGCTGTCACCTGCATATTTCTCCACAGCCTTTGACGCGAAGGTGCGTTACAGCGGATTGTCCTTGGCGACCACACTTGGAAACCTTCTCGGCAGCGCCATTGCACCCCTCATTGCCGGCGCACTGTTTGCTGCGACAAAAGCGTCTGTCTCAACATCGCTTTATGTCGCCGTCGCCGGAACGGTGTCCATCACCTGCGCCATTCTGCTGGGACGTGTCATCCGCAAGAAGGCATCGCGGGCTGGGAGACGCAGCGATGCGACCGGGGTCGATGAGATCCCCGCAGCCACGTATTCGGAGTGAGTTGACACAAAGCACTCCTCAGCAGGAACAGCTCGTCTTGATCAGTCACCGATGACAGAGACGGGCGCCGTATAAACGCCACCAAAGGAAGGAACTACCATGAGCGGCAACGATCAACAGTTCAAAACATTCACGCTGGAACGGGCAACCCCCACCATCGGGGCGTACATCCATGGTCTGGATCTACGCGAAGAGATCACCCCCGAATGCCGGGAGGAACTACGGGAAGCCTTCCTGGAACACCAAGTTCTGTTTCTCCGCGATCAGCACATCACCCCTGATGACCAAATCGAATTCGCCAAGGTTTTCGGCGACCCCCAGGAAGTAAGTGCGTTCTTCCCCTCGCTCCCCGAATATCCGCACATTGAGGTGTTGGAGTCGCGTGGCCGCGCGGCGGGGACCGACGTCTGGCACTCGGACTTGACCTGGCAGGCTACGCCGAATTCCGCTACATGTCTTCACGCCCAGGAAATCCCGCCGTGCGGCGGGGATACGCTCTGGGCGAGTATGACCGCCGCATATGACGCTCTGCCGGAGAACGTGAAAAGCGTCATTGACGGGCTAGAGGGAGTACATGACTGGGAAAAGGAACTTACCGGCGTTGTCCGCCAGGGTCCCGACGGCGAGACCCGCTATGAGGAAACCCGGCGGAAATATCCACCCATGACGCACCCTGTTGTGCGTAAACACCCGGAAACCGGCCGCAAGCTTGTCTACGTCAACGCGTTGTTCACCACCCGGCTCACGGGCATTTCCACCCAGCTGGGGGACTCGCTGAGAAACATGCTCACCGACCTCGCCAGAACCCCGGAATACCAGGTTCGCTTCCGCTGGGAACCGAACTCCCTGGTGATCTGGGACAACCGATCCACCCAACATTATGCGGTGGGGGACTACCACCCGCACTACCGGCTGATGCACCGGGTCACCCTGAAGGGCGATCGCCCGGCATAGTGCCTGCTGGAACCGTGCCGGGCGGCGCGTCGTGGGCCGCCCGGCCGGTTGTTATGGAGCTCAAGGTTTCACGGCGAAGATGCCGTGACAGCAGCCCTATCGGGCGAAAGTGAAAGAAGGCTGACCAATGCGAGGCCAGAAATTAGGGGCGGGGCTGATAGCCCAGAGCCAGTCCGCCCTTCCACCCTTTACGTTGCATCGGCCCACTTCGCTCGGAGAAGCAGTGGCTCTTTCCCGGCAGCATCCAAAGGCAGTGATTGCTGCGGGTTGTTCGGATCTTGTGGCGCAGTTTCGTGAGGGATTGGAGCCGGAGGTTCTGATTTCCGTGCAGCGAATCAAAGAACTGCGAGCGATAAAGAATGATGCAGGGGTTCTGCGCATTGGTTCCATGGTGAGCCACGCTGAAGCCAGCAGAAGCCATGAAGTACTGTCATCCGTGCCCGCCCTGGCAGCCGCTTGGGGATCAATTGCCACGGTTCGAATCCGCTATCGCGGCACCCTCGGCGGCAATCTCCTTTCCCGTCGATATCGATATGAGATGCCTGTCATTCTGTCGGCCTTGGGCGGGCAGATGCTGTTTCAAGGCGGTGACGTTGAAGCCCTGCCCATCTCGTCACTGTGGGACCGGGACTCACTCTGGGATAGGAACCTTGGCAACGTCGGTATTCTGACCGCCGTCACCGTCGACACCGCGTCCCTGCTGTGGTTCGGCTACGAGCGGTCAATGCGCCCGGTGAGCACAGTGTCCCTCGCAGTACGAAAGGACCCGGTGGCCGGCCTCACCGTTTCTGCCGTCTGTGGCAGTGAATACCGGCAGCCTTTTCTCCTGTCACATACTGCCGAAGCAACTGACATCACCGAGCTTGACCCGGTCTCTGTGGGCGGGGTTCTGGCGGTTCAGCTTCCGGATGAGGCGGGCGACTACGCGGGTTCCATCGACTACCGCCGACACCTGGTGGGCGTTCTCTGCCGCCGTCTTCTTGCCGAAGCAACCGGTAACAAAGGAAAGGAAGGATAGCCAGCCATGAGCCTTGAATCACCGGAATCAAGCGAGGAAAGATTCGCCCACAAGGTTGAATTCGAGCTGAACGGAAGCCCGGAACGGCACTGTGTCCCCACGAGTGCCACGGTCTTGGACCTGCTGCGCAACAGCTGCGGTAAGCAAGGGGTCCGTGCTTCCTGTGAGCGCAGCGTCTGCGGTGCCTGCACTGTTTTGGTTGATGACCTCCCTGTAGCTGCGTGTTCCACTTTTGCTTTTGACGTTGACGGTACGCGTGTTGAAACGGTTGAGGGCTTGGCAGCCCAGGACGGCACGTTGAGCGCCCAGCAACAGGCGTTCAGGGAATGCGGCGGCTTCCAATGCGGCTTCTGCACATCCGGCATGCTGATGCTGACCACGGCGCTGCTGCGGCAAAATCCACAACCGGAGCGGGACCAGATCCGTGAGTGGATCAGTTCGAACACCTGCCGGTGCACGGGCTACGAGATGATTTTGGAATCCGTGGAGCGTGCCGCAGAACTGGCCTCTGCCAAGCAGCAGGATCAGGTTTCCGAATGACCGGGTTCGTGAATCCTTGCGCTCCGGAAGATGCGCCGATCGTGGGACGCAACAGCCCGCGCTTGGACAGCACCGTCAAGGTCACCGGCCGTGCCGTTTACACAGTGGATATTGAGAAGCCGGGGATGCTTCACGCGAAGGTCTTGCGAAGCCCGCATGCGCACGCCCGGATTCTCAGCATCGACGCTGCGGCCGCCCGCTCCCTGCCAGGAGTCACGGCTGTGGTCACCCGCGAGGAGATAACCGGGCTGAATTCTTACGGCACCTACGTCAAAGACCAGCCGGTTGTGGCCACAGAGTCGGTTCGCTATGTTGGCGACGTCGTCGCTGCAGTGGCCGCCGTGGATGAACGCACCGCTTTCGCTGCACTGGATTTGATCAGTGTTCAGTACGAGCAGCTGCCGGCTGTCTTTGATGTAAGAGCAGCGATGGAGCCTTCCGCGCCCGCCATTTTTCCCGACCAGCCCTTCGCCGCCTATCCCGAATATGGCGATGGCGCCTCGGGGGCGGCACACACCGCCCACAACGTGAGTTACGAATTCCGCTACGAAACGGGCGAGGAGAGCGTCTGGGCGGATTGCGATTACATCTTCGAGGACACCTTTACTTTCTCCCGCATGAACCATATGCACCTGGAGCCCTTTGCCACTGTTGCTGAGGCGACAGCGAACGAAATCGAAGTGTGGACCTCTACTCAAAGCCCTTTCCCAATGCGTAAGGAACTGGCGAGGGTTTTTGGGCTGCCTGAAAACGACGTTCGGGTCAACGTTCCGCTCCTGGGCGGCGGTTTTGGTGCCAAGAACGGCCCTAAAACGGAGGCGATCGCCATCCGGCTCTCGCAGTTGTCGGCTGGACGGCCTGTGCGCTACTGCATGAGCACAGAAGAAGTCTTCCTGACATTGAGCCAGCATGACGCCATCCTCACGGTTAAATCGGGCCTCAAGGCAGACGGTGAGTTCATGGCGCGCCAGTCGCGAGTGCTGCTTAACGGTGGGGCTTATGCCGATGCCAGTCCCCTGGTGGCGGAGAAGGCAGGGTATCGGATGCCCGGTGCCTACCGGTGGAAACGCATAGATTCCGTCTGCCAAGCAGTGATCACCAACTCCGTCCCTGCCGGCGCCTACCGCGGTTTCGGCGCAACCCAGGCCACTTGGGCCAGTGAACGCCAGGTTGACCTGATCGCTGAGCGGCTGGGGTTCGATCCCCTTGAGCTTCGGCTAAAGAACGCCAAGGAATTGGGGGAAGAGTTCGTTCCCGGAGAGTCGCCCATCGATTCGGATCTTAAGCATGGATTGAACCTCGTGGCGGATGCCATTGGTTATCGTGACCGGACACGCTCAAGTAACCGGGGCATGGGAGTTGCCATCGGCATCAAAGATGGTGGTGGCGTCAACAAGCCTGCCCAGGCCCGGGTCAAGGTGACCACCAACGGCGATGTGTTCCTGAACTGCGCCTTGGTGGAAATGGGTCAAGGCGGTCATTCAGCGCTGTGTCAGATCGTGGCGGAGACGCTGGCCTGCGATCCGAAGCGGGTGAAGTATGCCGCCATTGATACCGACAACACACCCTTTGACCAAGGCACCAACGCCTCTTCGGGCATCGCCGTCATGGGTCATGCCGTCCTGCAGGCCGCAGAGCGAGTGAAGTGTTCCGTACTGGACACGGCGGCCGAACACCTGATGCTGGACCGGCAGTCGATCCGTCTGGACAACTGGCACATCGTTGATGCTGAAGGCACCACCTATGAGCTCCCGCCGCTGATTATGGACAGATTCGGCGGAACGGGATTCGAGTTCACGGCGGACGGCTACTACAAGGTCCGCAACTCCAGCAGCGCACCCCTGGAAGCACCCTGCATCTTTTGGGAGATCGGGTGGGCAGCTGCCGAAGTGGAGGTTGATCCGGAAACCGGGCGGGTGGAGCTTTTGCAGCTGGTGGTCAGCGGAGACGCCGGCAAGGTGGTGAACAAGTTGGGTTGCCGCGGCCAGGACGAGGGCGCAGCGGTCTTCGGATTGGCCCAGGCACTCTTCGAGGAACTGCGGTACGAAGACGGTGAGCTGCTTAATGGTGAGGCGCTCCTCTATCGGGTGCCTCTGGCTGAGGACATTCCCCGGTTGTTTTCCTCCATTACCCAGGAACAGGGCCATGGCGCGGGACCTTTTGGGACCAAGGGGATGGGCGAGGGCGGCATGCTTCCCATTGCTCCAGCGATTGCCCAAGCCATTGCTGACGCCACCGGGGCGCAGCTCACGTCGTTGCCCATGACGCCGGAACGCGTCTACAACGGGATCCGAGCCGCGCGTTTGCGCCAAGGCGGGGCTGACGGAAATGCGTGAGGTGATGGAGATGCTGGAGAAATCGTTGCTGAGCGATCAACATGTCGCCTTGGCCACGGTGGTCCGCACGGAAGGCTCCGCGCCAAGGGCAGTCGGAACGTCCATGCTTGTCACCGAAGACGGATCGCCAATCGGTTCCGTTTCGGGTGGGTGCATAGAGGCAAGTGTGATCGAAGCAGCAGCCGGGGTCCTCGCCAGCGGGGTCCCGGAGCTCTACCGATTTGGCATTTCAGACGATGACGGTTTCGGCGTCGGGCTGACGTGTGGCGGCAGAGTTGAGATTTTCATCCAAAAGTATGTTCCGGCTTCCTGCCGGCATTTTGCTTCAGTGAAAAGGGCCTTGGATGAAAATCTGCCCTGCGCCATGGTCACCATCTTCGATGGCCTACCTGACGTGGTGGGTCGATCCGAACTGGTGCTGCAAAGTGCGGAAATGGAAGAGCTGTTTGAAGGTACGGCCCTTGCTCCCGAGGCGGTCCGCGCCGCCGGGGCTGCAGTCCAGGAGGCAATAGCCTCCGGAATTACGACGTCGGTCACTCTCCCGGCGGACATCGGTACCGAAACGCCGTTCTCCGTGCTGATCGATGTCTATCGTCCGGCCCGTAGGCTGCTGATCTTCGGGGCCATCGATTTCTCCGCCTCCTTGGCGCAGCTGGGGGTTTTCCTTGGCTTTCACGTCACAGTTTGTGATGCCCGTGCGGTCTTCGCGACGGCTGAGCGCATTCCCTCAGCCCATGAGATCGTGGTCGATCAACCGGCGCGCTACCTGCAAAAAGAAATCGCCTTGGGAAGGCTCGCCCCTGATTCCGCTATCTGTGTGTTGACCCATGATGCCAAATTTGATGTTCCGGTCCTTGATGTAGCCCTGAGACACGGTTTTGCTTACATCGGCGCGATGGGCTCACGCCGAACTGCCAGTGACCGCCGGGAGAGACTGATTGGCTTGGGCCACACCGAGCGGTCTGTGGCACCGCTCCGCTCACCCATCGGCCTGGGCCTTTCCGCTTCCACGCCCGCTGAAACTGCGGTTTCCATCATGGCGGAGATCATCGCTGCCAAGAACCAGAGCTCGGGCCTGCCATTGGCGCACACCAGCGAGCCGATTCATAGAGGGGCGCTGGAGCATGCGGGTTCAAAGTCCAATTAACTTTGGCCCTAAATATCTTGACAGAAAGTATCTTACTACTGATATTCTTTTTGTATGACGTAGTTCACAGGATTGGCACGCGCCTTACCTGGGCGGCACGCATGACTTCACGCCGTGGGAATGACAGAGAGATGAACGGAAGCCGAAGATGAGTACGGACAGTACGGACAGCCTTGATACGCGGGATGAAATCTTTGTGGGCGGCGTGTGGACCCGAGGCAGCGGTGCGCTGATCGAATCGGTCAATCCCGCCAACTCGGAGGTTTTCGCCACCCTCCATGGTGCAACGACGGCGGATGTGGACGCCGCTGTGGCTGCCGGCCTGAAAGCCGTGGAAGAGTCCGGATGGGCAAAGAAGCTCCCTCACGAACGGGCCGCCGTGCTGCACCGCATCAGTTCTGCAATCGAGGCCAACGCTGACCGCATTGCTGAACTGCAGACGCTGGATACAGGTAAGACACTCGTGGAAACCAAGGCTCTGGCTATGAGCGCGGCAGCCACCTTCCGCTTCACCGCGTCCGCTCTGGAAACCATGGAGGATGCACTGACGTCCCCTCGCGGGAACTACCTCAGCATGTCCACCTACGAGGCGATCGGCGTAATCGGAGCCATCACGCCTTGGAACTCGCCGATTGCCAGCGACGCACAAAAGGTAGCTCCGGCACTCGCGGCAGGAAACGCGGTTCTGGTGAAGCCACCCGTCTGGGCTCCCTGGGTCTCGCTGCTGTTGGCACGGATTTGTGAGGATGCAGGACTTCCGGCAGGTCTGCTTTCTGTCCTTCCGGGCCCCGGCCGCGTGGTTGGCGACGCGATTGCGCGACACCCTGACATTGGCAAGATTTCCTTCACGGGTGGCACGTCCACGGGGCGCCAGCTGGGCCATATTGCGGCCGAGAAGATCATGCCGATTACCTTGGAGTTGGGCGGGAAATCGCCCACCATTATTTTTGCTGATGCGGACTTGGACCAGGCAGTGGCCGGCGTGCTCTACGGCATCTTCTCTTCGAGTGGTCAGAGCTGCATTGCCGGCTCGCGCGTCTTCATCCAACGATCGGTCTATGACACCGTCGTCGAAAGACTGGTCAAGGGTGCCGAAGCGTTACGAATTGGACCAGGAACGGATCCAACCACCCAGGTAGGGCCACTGGTGGCTCATGCCCACCGTGACGCCGTGGCCAGGATGGTTGAAGACGCGAGGCTGGCCGGTGCGCAGATCCTCTGCGGTGGCGCCGTGCCCAATGAGACCAGGCTTCAGGCTGGTGCGTTTTACGAGCCCACCATCATTGCCGGTGTGAGTAACTCGGACGTCATTTGCCAGGAGGAAATTTTTGGGCCTGTGGCGGTGATCCTGCCGTTTGACGATGAAGCCGATCTCATCCTCCAAGCCAACGACAGTGTTTTTGGCTTGGCCTGCGGAATCTGGACCGCTGACTACCGCTTGGCCTGGCGAACAGCGAGGGCCGTTTCTGCCGGCACCGTCTGGGTCAACACCTACAAGCAATTCAGTATCTCCACCCCGTTCAGCGGGCTCAAGGAAAGCGGTCTGGGTACCGAAAAGGGCCGGGACGGCATCCGTTCCTATATGCACCAGAAGAGCATCTACATCGACCTCTCGGGCGCATCCATCCCATGGGCCGGCAACTAGCCGGACAGGCTGCCACCATCTTGCTTTCGAAAGGTACGTCAATGAATGCTCACCCCTACAGCCCCGCCTTTGTTGCCGGGGGATTCGGCTTTATCTCCGGCGCATTGTCGGTGGATGAAAGTGGTATTGCCGTACGCGGCCGCTCCGAAGCACTGGTTGCGGCAGCCGCGAGGCTCTCCGAACGGCTGGAAACCGTCGGCATGTCCTTGGCTGACGTCATTAAGACCACCTATTTCGTCACGGACGTGACGTTGCGCGACGAAGCCAACGGTCACTACGAGCAGCTGTTCGAGGAACCGCGTCCGGCTCGTTCCTTTGTGGAGGTTGCCGCCCTGCCCTATGGAGCCACGGTGGAAATCGAAGCAATCGCGCACCGGAGGAAATGAGGACCAATGAGCGTGGAAATTCAGAACCGTGCGGCGGTGACCACTGATGTCCCCGAGCCTAGAATTCAGACACTCAGGGTGCAGCAGAAAACCTGGGAAGCCGACGGCGTCATCCGGATCATGTTTGTTGACCCTGCCGGGGCGGCGCTCCCGCAGTGGCTTCCCGGGGCGCATCTGAGCCTGCACCTGCCCAATGGGCTCACCCGCGAATACTCCTTGTGTTCGGACCCGGAAGATTCCTCAAGCTGGACTGTGGCCGTGCTGCGAACCCCTGATTCCCGCGGCGGCAGCAGGCTGGTCCATGATGAGCTTCCGGTGGGAACACTCCTTGAAGTTGAGGGTCCACGCAACAACTTCCAGCTTGATCATGCCGAACGATATGCACTGGTAGCGGGCGGTATTGGCATCACCCCGATTATTTCCATGGTGCGGCGGTTGGAATCAGTCGGAGCCGACTGGACACTGCTATATACGGGCCGGTCACGTTCAACCATGGCTTTCCTGCAAGAGGTTTTAGGCCTGCCCCAGCACCGGGTAACCATCCACGCTGCCGACGAAACCGATGGCAACTTCGCCGATCTCTCTGCGGCGGTGGGCTCGCTCCCGCCTGAAGCTCTGGTGTATGCCTGCGGACCTGAATCACTGATGCAGGCTGTGGCCGGCGCCATGGCAGACGAATCGCAATTGAGAATTGAGCGGTTCAAAGCACCGGACATTGCTCCCGGGTTAGAACTCGACCAGACAAGTTTCGACGTCATCTGCCACAGCACTGGTCAGCGGATCGCTGTCGGACCCGATGTTTCCGTTCTGGAGGCCCTCAACGATGCCGGCATCAACGTTCCCAGCTCATGCGCAGAGGGCATCTGCGGAACCTGTGAAACCGGAGTCATCGAAGGAGACGTGGAGCACCGTGATTTCCTGCTTTCTCCTGCTGAGCGGGAGGAGAACAAATCAATGTTTGTTTGCGTCTCGCGTTGCCGGTCCCGGGACCTGATTTTGGATCTCTAGTACGAACATCACTCGACTGAAGGTTGAATCCCATGAACTATTTCTCAGCAGAGCCTGTCTGCAATCTGCGGTCGCTGCGTTCTGTGTCCCTGAAAGTGCCCGATACCCGGCCAGCCAGGGATTTCTACCATGAAGTATGGGGCCTTTCCACCGTGGAGGAAGACACTGACAAGTTCTGGCTCCGCGGAACCGGTTCCGAACATCACATCCTGAGGCTGGAAAGGGGCGAGCAGAACGCCTTGGGCGGGGTCTCCTTCGCCCTGGCCACGCCGCAGGACGTTGACCGTGCGGCCACGAAACTCACCGCCCTTGGGATTCCGCTTTTCCGTGAACCCGGACCTTTGGATGACGCTGCCGGCGGCTACGGTCTCCAGTTGGTGGACCCCGAAGGCAGGCTGGTGGAACTTTCCGCCGACGTCCACGCCGTTGTCAGCCAGGAGCCTGCAGGTAGGCGGGCCCTTCCACGCAAGATCGCGCACGTGGTGCTCAATACCGTGGATATTGACCGTGCCGCGGCCTTCTATACGCAAGTGCTGGGGATGCGCATTTCAGATTGGTCCGAGCATCAGATGGCCTTCCTGCGGTGCAACAGCGAGCACCATGCCATCGCGTTCAACCAGGCTCCCTGGACTTCGGTCAATCATGTGGCCTACGAGATGCAGAGCATTGATCACTTCATGCGCGGCATCGGCAACCTGAGGCGCCACAACATCGCACCCCAGTGGGGGCCGGGCCGTCACGGTCCGGGCGACAATACGTTTTCCTATTTCACAGACCCCTCGGGCCTGGTATGCGAATACACCTCCGAAGTAGCCCAGGTAGACGAGGATAGTTGGCTGTGCCGCACCTGGGAGCGGACGCCGGAACTGTCCGACCAGTGGGGAACCGCAGGTCCGCCCACTAGCGCGGTCCGAAGCGCCATGGCCGGCATTCCGGACAGCGGGTATAGCTCGCTGGTGGTCCCCGGACGTGATGACTACTTCTCCATGCCGAAGGCTCCTGCCACGGAAAAAGCCCATGCGTAGCAACTCGTTGCCCCCAGCCACGGAAACCGCGTCGACTGACACCATCGCCGAACGCCGGACATTGGTTCACGGCGTCTCCCTGGTTATTCGCGGAGAAGGAACACCTGTCTTCCTCATGCATGGCATCGGGGGCGCCGCGTCTTCCTGTGGTGCATTGGCTCAGTTGCTGAGCGCACACGGATACCAGACGTTTTGCTGGGATGCGCCCGGTTACGGCGAATCAGCGGCTCCACCGGAAGGCTTGGATCATCCTGCTTTGGTGCTGGACATCCTGGCCACATTGGGTGTGGGTCCCGCACATCTGATCGGTACGTCGTGGGGAGGAGTAATCGCCACCCGGATAGCCGCTCAAGCACCTGAGGCGGTGAGGTCAATTGTGCTGGCGGACAGCACCCGGGGTTCGGGAATTACCCGGACCGCGGCGCAACGCATGCTGGCGCGCGTTCCGGAACTGGCCGCCGTCGGCCCTGAAATTCTTGCGGCCCGACGGGCGGCAAAGCTGGTATCCCCTTCCGCCCCGGCATGGGTGGCCGAGGCTGTACGTGCGGACATGGCCGCCGTCCGGCTGTCCGGATTTGCGTCGGCCGCCACCATGATGGCGCAGTGCGACACCACGGATTTGCTGCCTCAGCTCCGGACCCCGGCGTTGGTCTTAGTAGGCCAGGACGATGTGATCACGGGAGTGGCGGAATCGAGGGTCCTCGCAGAGAACATCCCCGGTGCCACGTTGTGCATCATTCCCGGTGCAGGGCACGCCGCCGTGCAGGAAAAACCGATGGAGATGTCCGCTGCCATCCTCGCGTTCTGGGCGGACCTTCGGTGACGCGCCTGGTGGTAGTCACCGGATCCGGGCGGGGACTTGGCTTCGACATCGCCGAACGATTGGCAGCCAGCGGAGACCGGATAGTCATTGCCGAGAAGAACACAGACCTCGCAGAGCATGCTGCTGCAATACTCCGTGGACAGGGCTTCGACGCTACGGCAGTCATTACCGACATCGCCGACAAAGCCTCGGTGGCAGGCCTGGCCACTGCCGTCCAGCAGCTGGGCGGCGCCGATGCGCTGGTCAACAATGCGGCACTGGCCGACGGCGTAGGTGGTGACACCTTTTGGGAACTGGACGAAGAGTTCTTCCAGAGGGTGATGACCGTCAACGCCTACGGAACCTGGCTGGTCAGCAAACACCTTTACCCCCAGCTGGCACAAAGCCAGGCAGGGTCCATCGTCAACATCGCCTCAGACGCAGCGCTCTACGGCTCTCCACGGCTGGTCCACTACGTCGGATCAAAAGGCGCGGTCCTGGCAATGACCCGCACGATGGCCCGCGACGCGGGACCGGCCGGAGTCCGCGTCAATGCGGTTGCTCCGGGCCTGACCCGGGTGGAAGCCACCGAGTCAGTGCCGGCCTCCCGCTACCGCCTCTATGAAGAGAACCGCGTGCTGCCAAGGGATCAACAACCCAAAGACGTATCAGGCGTCGTCCAATTCCTGTTGTCCGATGCTGCAAGCTTCATCACCGGCCAGACCATCGTGGTGGATGGCGGCTTCGTCATGAGCCACTGAAGCCTCCGGCTACTGAAATGGCTGAGCCGAACCGCCCTGCAGCGGCAAAAAACACTAACAAGGAGTCCCATACATGGACCTGCAATTGAAGGACCGCACGGTGGTTGTCACCGGGGCGAGCTCCGGCGTCGGCCTTGCCACTGCACGATATTTGCTGAGCGAAGGTGCCCGGGTTGCTGCCTGTGCGCGTGACGCCGGCCGATTGTCCGCCGCGTTTGACGAGTTTTCCTGGGCGGACAAGGACGCGATTTACCTTGCTTCGTGCGATGTCACGGACCAAGATGCCACCAACAGCTTTATAGCCGGCACGCTGGAGCGGTTTGGCGCCGTTGATGGCCTGGTCTGCAACGCCGGCCGTTCCTTGATGGCCACACTCCAGGACACCACAGACCAGCAGTTGCGGGATGAGTTCAGTCTGAAGATCTTCGGCGTTCTGAACATGGTACGTTCTGCCAGGTCTGCCCTGAATGCCTCACCGCACGGCTCGGTGGTCAACGTCAACGCGATCCTCTCCCGGCAGCCGGAGTTGCGACTGGCTGCCACTTCTGCTGCCCGCGCCGCACTGTTGAACCTCACCCATTCCCTTGCCGAAGACCTGGCAAAAGAGGGAACCCGGGTGAATTCGGTCCTGCTCGGCCTGGTGGATACCGGCCAGTGGCGGCGACGCTTCGAGGAAGCCGGTTCCGAGCTCGACTACGAGGCCTGGAGTGCGGAGATCGCCGCCAACCGCGGCATCAAGCTGGGCCGTTTCGGCACGGCTGAGGAGGTGGCCTTCCACATTGTCTCGCTGCTCTCGCCCCTCAGCGGATACACCACAGGAGCAACCATCGACGTCGGCGGTGGCGTTGGGCGCTATGTCTAACCAGCGGAACTTCATCACGAAAGAGATCCAGATATGTCAGTGACACAAGCAGCAACGGTCCCGCGAGGGCCAACAGGCGGTGACGTCCTTGTCCGTGTAATGCGTCGGCACGGCATCGATACGGCCTTCGGGGTGATCAGCATCCACAATCTTCCCCTCGTGGAGGCAGTGGACAGGGAGCTGAATTTTGTGGCCGTCCGCCACGAGGCGGCAGCAGTCAACGCAGCTGACGCTTATGCCCGCGCCTCAGGCAAAATCGGGATCGCCCTGACCAGCACCGGTACAGGAGCCGGCAACGCTGCGGGTTCCATGGTTGAGGCGCTCACCGCGGGAAGCCGGGTACTGCACATTACCGGTCAGATCGACAGCGAATTCATGGGCAGCAACCGTGGAGTGATCCATGAGGTCCCACGTCAGCTGCAGATGCTCCACGCGATCTCCGGCTATGCCCGCACCATTTTTAATGGCAAGGATTCGGAGGCGGACTTGGAAGAGGCAATCGCACACTTGCTCTCCTCACCTCACACGCCGGCCAGCATCGAATGGCCTACAGATTTGCAGTACCTGGCCCACCCGGATGATCAGCGCCCCATCGATGCGCAGGTGAAGCCTTTACCGGATCACGACGCCGATGCCGTCGCCGAAGCGGTCCGGCTCCTGGCAGGTGCCAAGCGTCCGCTCATCTGGGCTGGTGGAGGAGCGGCCGGCGCGGACAAGGAACTTGCGGCTCTGCTGCACCATCTTGGCGCAGGACTCCTGACCAGCAACTCGGGACGGGGTGTGGTTCCTGAAGATGACCATCTTGTCATCGGCAACTTTGCTACCACTCCCGCTGCCGTCCGGCTGATCGAAGAGGCGGATGTGCTGTTAAGTGTTGGCACGCATTTCCGTTCCAACGAGACGCAGCATTATTCGCTGAAATTGCCCGCCACTCACATCCAGCTGGATCTAAATCCTGAAGCCGTGGGCAGGGTGTATCCGGCCACGGTGGGGTTGGTGGGTGACTCCCGGGAAATTCTGGAGGCGATCGTCAGCCAGTTGGATGGCCATTCGGTGGAGGCAGCGTGGCCGCAGCGGGTGAACACCGTACGCCGCGAGGTAAGGGCCGCGCTGACTGAGTACATCGGGGGCTATGCGGAAATCTGCCACAGCCTCAGGGAGCGCCTGGATCGGGAATCCGTTGTTGCGCGTGATGTCACCATTCCCTCCAGCCAGTGGGGTAACCGCCTGCTGGAGATGTACTCCCGCGAAACAAACATCTTCCCGCTGGGAGGCGGCATCGGCCAGGGATTGGCCATGGGCATCGGGGCGGCGTGCGCCCGCCCGGACGTTCCCACGGTAGTTATTGCCGGCGACGGCGGCCTGGCCGTGCACCTTGGTGAGCTTGCCTCCCTTGCCGGTTCAGGGGTCTGGTGCGTTGTGTTGGTTTTCAATGACGGCGGCTATGGGGTGCTGCGCAACATGCAGAAAGCCAACGGCTTCGCGGAGGCAGGAGTGAACCTGCATACACCGGACTTTGCTTTGCTCGCACAGTCACTGGACTTGCCGTTCTGGCGGGTGCGCGGCCCCGGCTCCTTCGATGGGGCCTTGGCGGACGCGCTCGCGGTGCGGGGGCCCGCGGTGATCGAGATCGACGTCACCGCTTTGGACCCCGTACCGGGTGCGTTTGTTCCGCCCGTGCATATTCCAACCCCACATCAGTAGAGGAGCAGGAGAGCACATGAAATCAAGTACGGAAGTTGATCCGCGCCCTGACCAAGGGCACGGGGACGTCATGCCACAACACGACGTCGTGTGCTTGCACGGCGGCGAGGGAGCCGGCGAATGGTTTGCCGACCAGCTTGACGCTTTGGGCGCCAGAGCCTGGGAACCGGGAATCGGCCTTACGTTCGACGTCACCGGTCCGCCCGGCCGGATGGAGGAGTGGGTCGAATCGGCCTCGTCCGCCCTGTACGAGTCGACCGCCGGTCCTGCTCACATTCTGGCCAGCGGAGCAGCTGCGTACGGTGCCATCCTGCTCGCTGCACTGCACCCGGAGCAGATCAAGAGTGTCATCCTGGGCGACCCGCTGGTGGACACATCGGTTGAAGGATTCGTGGCCACGCTCCAGCGGGTGCGGGCGCCGTCGTTGGTCATTGCTGCCGCCCCTGACCTGGACACCGATATCTCCGTACCGCAAAGCATCGCCGGGGGAATCAGGAACGGGGTCTTTGTCATCATCGACAACACCGCCGTTCCGGCACACCAAAGCCGATCTCACTCATTCAACGAGTGGAGCAGGTCATTCATGAACATCGCTGAAGGTCTGCACACCGTCACCGAAACACAGGAGGAACACAGTGCCTGAGCAATATCTTGACGCCAACCAGTCCCGGGTGGGTCCGCCTAATCCTTATGAGCTGAAGCTCGCCGGAGCCCTCTCCGAGATTTTCGCCAGTGGTAGCCACGAGCTGCCGGCCATCATCTCGGGGTTGAACAATTTGGGCCTGAACGCCCCGGACGGGAACCCCTGGGATGAAGCCCGATTCCGTTCCGAAATGCGACGACTGGGAGATTAGGACATGACAACTGCAACTGCAAGCGCTGCCACCGGAGTCAGGGCCGGCAGGGCCAAGACCAAAACTGTCGTCGGTACCCGGCGCCAACTCGATGCCGCAGAACTGGCCGCGACGGGACTGAGGGATCGCTGGTATCCCATCTACCCGTCGCGGTTTGTGGGTCCCGGCGACATGGTCAAAGTCCGACGCCTGGGCGTGGATTGGCTTCTGTTCCGCGATGCCAGGGGGCAAATCCGGATGTTGGAGGACCGCTGTCCCCACCGCAGCGCCCCCTTGTCCGTGGGCCAACACCTGGGGGACCGGGTGGCGTGCAAGTACCACGGCGTGCAGGTGGACGGCAGCGGCACCGTGGTTTCGGTTCCGGGCATGCCGGGTTGCGCGCTTGAAGGTAAGACAGTCACCGCGTCGCTGGCCGTGGAGGAAGGCGCTGACATGATCTTTGCCTTCATGCCATTGACCGAAGACTCCGAGGTGACGGCGTTCAAACTGCCCGATCGCTTGGACAACCCCGAGGTTTCCTGGTTTTCCAACTACGCCGAATGGAACAGTCCGTGGCGCTTCTACATGGACAACGTCCTGGATCCGATGCACGGCGCATTCCTCCACCGTGACTCGCATTCAATGTTTGGCGGTGACACCAGTGCCCGCTTCCGAATCCGTGAGACCGATCGTGGATTCTTCTTCGAGAAAACGGACCAGCGCGGCAAGAACTTTGACTGGGTTGAGTACTGCCGTGAAGCCATGGACTACGTGGACCTGGAGATCCCCTATGCCGATTCGGCAGGTCCCGGCGGTTCGTTCGGCATCGTAGGAATGTCCACTCCTATTGATGCCCATACTTCCGCCGTTTTCCATTGGCGTACCCGGACCGTTTCGGACTGGGAACGGGACGTTTGGCGATTCATGTACAAGACGACCCTTGAAGAAAAGCACTGGGTGGTCTTGGAACAGGACCGGGAATTGTTGGAGGCGCTGGCTGCAGATGCGGATAAGGACGAGCATTTGTATCAGCACGATCTTGGCGTAGCCAGGATCCGCCGGGTCCACGATGCCGATGCCCAGAAGCAGGCCGCCATTCTCTCAGAGGGACTCGCCTAGACCAAAGAGCCTGCAGCTCGAAACTCTTCGAACTGCAGGCTCTTTTTGTCGTGTGTCCCAAACAATTCAGCAAAACAAAACCCGGGTACCGGCCGCGTCGGCCGGTACCCGGGTTCTTGGAGATTTAGCGGGTCACGCCATACATCTCCGAGGTGGGCGGGTAGAACGGGATCTCCGGCTTCTTGGCGCCAATGATCACGCAGATAATGGCGTCAACATCGCTGACGGTGCGCAAACTCCGCGGAACGCCTGCGGGGACGCGGATCAGATCGCGGTAGCCCAGCACGCGGCTTGCTTTCTTGTTGCCGTCTTCCACGTCGTGGACGCTGAACTCCACCTCTCCTTCGAGGACAAAGAACACCTCTTCGACGTCCGGGTGCGTGTGTTCAGGACCTACGCATCCGGCGGGCAGCACCATGTTGGAGAAGGTGAAGTGCTCCGCTTGGAGGATGTTGTTGTCGTCGGAGTGGTCTCCGGTAGCTCCGGAACCGATGTAGCGGACCTGTCCGCGTCGGAATTTTTCACCCATTTTGGTCTGGAATTTCAGGGTATTGAAGTCAACAACCCGGCTCTCACGGGAGGCGATGGCCGAATCAATCAGCTCCTCAAGTTCCGGTAACTTGCTTTCGATAACGTCGCTCATGATGGACCTCTCTCGGATTGGTTATTGCCAGATTTCGAAAGAGCCGGCGTGGATTCCATCTCCCTCGACTCTAACTATCTCAAGACTAAGATATAATGGAAGCGGCTGCAAGACGCCGGTGGAAAGTGCTCAAAATTTGCTGCGTTCGTTGGGAAGCTCAGTGTTAAGATGCTTAGACCGCCGAACGAAGGAGAGAATGCGCATGACCACCGAATCGCGGAACAGTGACACGGACGCCGTGGACGCCATTATTGAGGACTGGCACCGCGAACGCCCGGACCTTGATCCCACCACCATTGGCGTCTTTGGCCGCTTGCAGAGCCTGGTGGCACGGCAGCGGGCTGTGCAGGATGTGAACTACGAGGAGTACGGGCTCACGTTGGCATCCTTTGATGTTTTGGCGAACTTGCGTCGATCCGGCCCTCCGCACCGGAAGACTGCTGGTGAACTGGCCAGTTCGTCCATGCTGACCACGGGCGGCATCACCTTCCGGTTGGACCGTATGGAGGAACAAAACCTCATTGAACGGGTTCGGTCGAAGGAGGACCGTCGGGTGGTCTACGCCCAGATGACGGACCACGGCAAGGAGCTCATTGATGAGGTCATTTCAAAGCATCTGGAAACGCAGCGCAATATGCTCGCCGGCCTCACTGCCAAGGAGATCGACCAATTGGCACTGCTACTGAAGAAAACTGAAGCCTCCATCGTCGCGTATGACCCGAAG
This sequence comes from Paenarthrobacter sp., assembly GCA_031179305.1. GTDB lineage: Bacteria > Actinomycetota > Actinomycetes > Actinomycetales > Micrococcaceae > Arthrobacter. The sequence goes on from JAPSHX010000020.1 coordinate 74,541, forward strand.
GCTTCCTCCGCGGACGAACTTATGCTGAACGTCTAGATCACGGCGCGGGTTTCGTCCATCCACTCCATCATGTAAGGAATCGAATGAAGCCAGGAGCCCGCAGGATCGGAATAATAGGACATGGAGCCATTGGGGCTCGTGTTGCTGCTGACATTGCCGCTGGAAAAGACAAGGGGGCCACCCTTGAGGGAATCATTTGCCGCAGCGCCATAGTCAACGCGCCGGCACCCCGGCTTGAGATGGCCCAAGCGCTGGAGCGCTGCGACCTCTTGGTTGAATGTGCTGGGCAGGAGGTCTTGATCGACCATGGCGAGGCGGTGCTTTCGGCAGGCGTCGACCTGCTCGCTACATCACTCGGGGCGCTTGCGGACCCACACCTCTCGGAGCGATTGTCAGCCGCCGGCCCAGGCAGGCTTTTCCTGACCTCGGGCTCTATTGGTGGCTTGGACCTGTTGGCTTCGGGCGCGCGCGCCACAGGGTATGACGCCGTCAGGATAACCACAACCAAGCTGCCGGGTTCCCTGATTCAGCCGTGGATGGACGAGGTTGAGGCTGATCGCATTCGGAATACCGCCGACCCCATCGAGATCTTTGCCGGTTCCGCCGCCCGAGCCACACAATTGTTTCCAAAGTCGCTCAACGTGGCAGCCGCCGTCGCCCTCGCGGTAGACGACTGGGACACTGTGGCTGTGTCTGTAAGAGCCGACCCAGCGGCCGAGCTTACGACGCACTTGATCGAGGCTTCCGGAAACAGCGGGAATTACCGCTTTGAAATCTGCAATGAAGTATCGCCGCAAAACCCGCGCACCAGTGGCGTTGTACCATTCGCGGTGCTCCGGTCATTGGAACTGATCATCGGCGCGCGCGGCGGAATGATCTAAGCACCACCTACGCCGATCACTTCTCCGAAGACTTCGTCGGGGTCGAGCCGTCGGAGTTCTTCTGCGAGGCAGTCTTTGAGGCTTCTGCGGGGGAGCGTGATACGTTGCGCCGGCTGTCCCGGTTGGGTCAGAATCACCCCTGAGTGACCCGGCCGGGACAGCTGGACATCCCCGTTATCGCGGCGCAGCCTGATACTACGGATGCCCCTCCCTGGCTCGCCATCCACAATGGTGGTTGGCGCGTTTAGGGAGTTCTTAAGCCACGCCGCCAAGAGGTGGGTGCTGGCTGAATCGGAGGCGCCTTGAACCTCGACGGCGGTCACGGACCGGGCGTCGACGTGGTCGAAGACGGCGGCGAGTTGCATGCGCCAGTTGGTCAGGCGGGTCCAGGCGAGGTCGGTGTCGCCGGCTTTGTAGGTGGCGCGGATGTTCTCCAGAGCACGGCGGGGGTCGGGTTCGTTGGCTG
>JAPSHX010000030.1 GCA_031179305.1 Paenarthrobacter sp.
CGTTGCAGGCGCGGGTTGCTGTGGCTTTTGATCTTGCCCAGCGTGCCGAGCAGGCCGAGGCGGGGGTTCCAGCGGCGGAGCGTGGCCAAGGTGTGGGTGCGCAGGTGGCGTTGGCCCGGCGGGAGTCACCGAATCGTGGGTCCCGGTTGCTGGGGTTGGCGAAGGCCCTTGTGCTTGAGATGCCGCGGACGTTGGCTGCGTTGAAGTCGGGGCAGTTGAATGAGTGGCGTGCCACGCTTTTGGTGAAAGAGACTGCGTGTTTGTCTGTTGAGGACCGGTGCGCGGTGGATGAGGAGCTCGCCGCCGATACCGGGACTTTTGACGGGAAGGGCGATAAGGCGATTGTTGCGGCGGCGAAGGCTGCCGCGTATCGGCGCGATCCGCGGTCGGTGGTCGGGCGTGCCAGCCGTGCCGCCGCCGAACGGACCGTCAGCCTGCGCCCTGCTCCTGACGCCATGACGTACCTGACCGCCCTGCTTCCCGTGGCCCAAGGGGTGGCGGTCTACGCTGCTCTCTGCCGGGAGGCTGATTCGGCCCGTTCACGCGGTGTCGCGGGATCCGGCTGCGCTGCAGGGAACGGCGATAGCGCGGGGTCTGGTGTCGTCCCGACCCGCGGTCAGGTCATGGCCGATACCTTGGTCGAGCGCGTCACCGGCACACCCGGCGGGATTTCAGGGATCAACCTGGACCTTGTCATGACCGACCGCACCCTGTTCCAAGGTGACAGCGAACCAGCCCGGCTCAAGGGCTACGGAATTGTCCCCGCAGAATGGGCCAGAGAGCTTCTGACCGAGGACCAAACCGGCCCGGATCACTCGACAACGCCGGATGCAGAGTTCACGGTGTGGCTTCGCCGGCTCTACACCGCACCAGCCACGGGTGAGCTCCTGAGCATGGACTCCAAAGCCCGGCTCTTCCCGACGAAGCTCCGGCGCTTCATCGAAACCCGCGACGATACCTGCCGGATGCCGTACTGCGATGCGCCCATTCGGCATATCGACCATGTGGTTCCTTGGCGTTCCGGAGGGAAAACGAACCTCGCCAACGGTGCAGGTCTGTGCGAGGCGTGCAACCACACCAAGGAAAACCCCGGCTGGACCACCAAAACCGTTGCCGCTGAATTGCACGGAGGTGTTTACACCCTGGAAATCAGCACCCCCACCGGGCACAGCTATCAATCGAAAGCCCCACCCCTACCCGGACACCGCCCCTCCAGAACGTAGAAAGCTCGTTTGACGTCTTATTCCTCCGTGAAGTCCCCGGCGTCCCTGCGGAAAGTGCCCAGTACACGGATGAGGTGATCGACGTCGTCGGGCCCGAAGCCTGACTTGCCAAAGACCTCGGCGTTGAGGGCCGCCGTCGCCTTCTTGGCGAGGGTGCGTCCCTCTGCGGTGAGCTCGATCAAGGTAGTGCGCCCATCTGTTGGATGAGGTGAACGCGCAACCAGGGCGGCTTTCTCCAAACGGTCGACGGCGTTGGTCACCGACGTCGGGTGAACCTGCAAGAGCGCACTGGCTTTGTTCATGGGCAGCGCGCCGCTGCGGGCAAAGCTCAGCAACGCCAGCAGTTCGTAGCGTGCGAACGTCAGCCCGAACGGCTTGAGTACCGTTTCGATGCGCGCCAGGAGGATCTGCTGGGTGCGCATGATCGCGGTGATGGCAGCCATGGGCGCAGCGACATCGCCCCAACCATGCCGTTCCCAGTTTCGTTGGGCGTCGGCAATGGGGTCGCGGGGGAGTGGCGTGCCCATGGGCCTCCTTCGGTTGCCTGCTTGGCTTAATGTGTCGGTTGGCTAGTCTTTCAGATTCGGGAACTCTTCCTCGGTGTATTCGACACCCAAACCTGCGGGCAGCGGGCCCTCGCCGTGCCGGGCGACTTCCGTCCCTCGCAGCTCCACCCGCCTGATCTTCCCGGAAATCGTCTTGGGCAGCTCGCCAAATTCGAGCCGCCGGATGCGCTTGAACGGCGCCAAATGCTCACGGCAGTACCTGAGAATGTCCTCCGCGACCGCCGGCCCCGCTTCATAACCGGCAGCCAAGACCACGAACGCCTTCGGCACTGACAGCTTTACAGCGTCAGGCGAAGGCACGACGGCGGCCTCCGCCACTGCCGGGTGTTCGATCAGGACGCTTTCGAGTTCGAAAGGTGACAGGCGATAGTCGGAGGACTTGAAGACGTCGTCATCCCGGCCGACGTATGTAATGACGCCGTCGGAATCCCGGCTGGCCATGTCGCCCGTGTGATAGTAGCCATCGCGGAAGGCTTCGGCCGTCTTGGCTTCGTCACCGAAGTAGCTCTTCATGAGTCCCACGGGACGGGGGTCCAAGCGCAAGCAGAGTTCGCCGTCGTTGGCTTCCTGCCCGGTGACCGGGTCCACCAGGACCACGTCGTATCCCGGCAGCGGCCGTCCCATGGAGCCGATTTTCACCGGCTGCGCGGGGGTGTTGGCGATCTGGACTGTGGACTCGGTCTGGCCGAAGCCGTCACGGATGGTGACTCCCCAGGCTTCCTCCACCTGGCCGATGACTTCGGCGTTGAGTGGTTCGCCGGCAGAGACCACCTTAAGTGGCGGGGTGGTGAGTTGGGTGAGGTCGGTCTGGATGAGCATGCGCCACACCGTGGGCGGAGCACAGAAACTTGTGACGCCTTCGCGGCCCATCTGACCCATGAGGGCCGCAGCATCAAAGCGTTGGTAGTTGTAAATGAAGACTGTGGCTTCCGCGATCCACGGCGTGAAGACGTTGGACCAGGCATGCTTGGCCCAACCGGGGGAGGCGACGTTCAGGTGGACGTCGCCCGGTTCCAGGCCGATCCAATACATGGTGGACAGGTGTCCTACGGGGTAGGACGTGTGGGTGTGCTCCACGAGTTTCGCCCGTGAGGTGGTGCCGGACGTGAAGTAAAGCAGCAGGGTCTCGTCCGCCTTGGTGGGGGCGTCGGGCGTGAAGTCCGTGCCGGCGTCGTAAGAGTCCGCGTACTGCCTGGCGTCCGCGTTCGCGGCTTCCGCGCCGACCTCAATCAAGCCGACCTCAATCAACGTGTAATCACCCTCAACGTCGGCGAACTTGCCGATGTTGCCACTTCCGACGGCCACCCAAGTTGCGCCGCCGCGCTCCACCCGGTCCTGGAGATCGCGCGCGCCCATGAGGGTGGTGGTGGGGATCATGACGATGCCCAGTTTGATGCCGGCCAGCATGAGTTCCCACAATTCAACTTGGTTGCCGAGCATGATGATCATGTGCTCGCCGCGCTTGACGCCCTGGTCCCGCAGCCAGTTGGCGAGTTGGGAGGATCTCTGGGAGAGATCCTTGAAGGTGCGGCGGGTTGAACTGCCGTCCTGTTCCACGATGACCAACGCGGGCCTATCTCCGCGCTCCGGGTCTGCGGCGATCTGGTCGAACCAGTCGAGCGCGAAGTTGAACTCCTCGAAGCGGGGCCACTGGAATTCGCTGTGGGCCTGCTTGTAGTCCTCGCGCAATTCCAGGAGCCGGTCCCGGGCCGCACGGAAGTCTTCTGTGACTGTCATAGTCCGCCTTTCGCCTTCGGGTTCACGGCACCGTCGCCGGGCTACCCGCCTAGTGATCCACATCACCTTGCAATATACTAGGACATCCAAGGGTTTGGAAGAGCCCGTGCGGGACATGACGAAGGGGTCTAATGCTCGACGAAAAAGCTGCCGGCACCGTTACCAGCGGTACGGCACCAGAACGCGTCCTGCCTCCTTATCCGGAGGCGGACTTGATGCACGTCATTGACCTGCTCCCAGCGGGGGAGCGTGTGCGGTATCTCGAGATCAGGGAGTTCCTGCAAACACAGATCCGGGCTGCGAGCATCGACTACTGGAACCGCGAGGAATTTCCGTTCGGGCTACTGGCTGACATGGCCAAGTTTGGGTTGGGCGGGCTGCAAACGGATGGCTCCTCCAAGCTGTTCAAAGGGCTCATGTACACCGAGATCGCGCGAGCGGATGTGTCCCTTTCAGCGTTGGTGGGCATCCATAATGAGCTCATTGTCGGCATGATTGACGAGCTCGGTTCCCCTGAACAGAAGCGCAAATGGCTGCCCGGGTTGGAGGCATTTACCCAGCTGGGCGCCTTCGCGCTGACGGAACCGGATCACGGATCGGATATCGCCGGAGGACTCTCGACGACGGCGCGACGCGACGGCGGCGAATGGGTCATCAACGGTGCCAAGCGCTGGATAGGGGCAGGCACGATTGCCGACTTTGCTCTCGTTTGGGCCCGCGACGAGGCTGATGGACACATCAAGGGCTTCATCGTTGAGACGGACCGGCCGGGCTACTCAGCCGCCAAGATCTCCAACAAGATCGGCCTCCGTATCATGCAGAATGCGGACATCGTGTTGGATGAGGTGCGCATTCCTTTGGAAAACCTCCTGCCGGGTGCCACGGAGTTTTCCCGCGCTAATGACCTCTTGCGTGATTCCCGGGCCTGGGTGGGCTGGCAAGCTGCGGGAATTCAACTGGCCGCTTTTGATATCGCCCGGTCGTACGCTTTGGAGCGCCGGCAGTTCGGCAAAGAGTTGGCCCGCTTCCAGTTGGTGCAGCAGCAGCTTGCAGACATCTTGGGGAATGCAAATGCCTCACTATCCATGATGGTGGAGCTCGCCCGGATCCAACAGGCCGGGAAGCTCGAGATGGTGCAGGCCGCCATGTGCAAAGCCACCACCACCCGGCTGGCCCGCTCCTCAGTTGCGATGGGCAGGTCCCTCTTGGGCGGGAACGGGATCACTACGGATTACGAGATGGCCAAGCTCTTCGGCGACGCAGAAATCCTCTATACGTACGAGGGCAGCTACGAGATCAACTCGATGATCGTTGCCCGGGCGGTGACGGGGAAGTCGGCGTTCGTCTGAACCCGCCCGGGCGTTGGCTAGGAGCTTTGAGTCACCACTTGGGGGGACTCCTCGGGTGTGACCAGGGCGGCGTGTTCTGCCAGGACTCCTGTCCGATGCCTGATGCGGAGGCGGTAGAGGAGCGTTCCGCCGATGATTACCGCTGCGACAAAGATGACACCACCCCATTGCAGGTACCACTCGAACGGCGGTACCGAGTTGTAAATCTCCGGTCGCGGCCACACTAGGTTCAACGTCATGGCGCCGCCCCACAGCACGGCCAGGATGTTCACCGGGAGCCCCCATTTACCGAGGCTGAATCCCGGTTCTGATCCGTCGTCCTGCAGGGGCCACTTCTTCAGGAACCGGCGCCGAAGCAAGGGCACTGTCACCAGCAGGTAGGACAGGTAGATCAGGACGATGCTGATGCTGGACAGAATGGTGAAGATAGCTGGCTGCGAGATGTTGACGATCAACGGAATCACTGCCACTACGCCAATAACGATGGCAGCCACTGTGGGGGTCTTGCGGGTGGGGTGAACTTTGCTGAGCTGACGGCTGAAGGGAAGGTTGTTGTCCCTGGCCATGGCAAACATCATCCGGATAGCCGCTGCATGGACGGCCAGAGTGCAGACCACAACAGCTACAACGATGCACGCCAGGAACGCCTTGCCGAAGGGGCCGCCCAGCACCGACAGCACAATGTACTGCAGACCGCCGTCAGCCGCTCCGAGTTTGGGGTCGGAAAGATCGGGTGCGGCCAGGATGCCGCCCAAGAGGAGCAGCCCTCCCAAGAGGAAGGATGCCGTAACGGCACGCAAAATTGCCCTGGGAGCCGTCCGTTTGGGGTCCTTGGTCTCTTCGCCCAGAGAACTGGCGGTGTCGAATCCGTACATGACGTAGCCGGAAGCCATCGCGGCAATGAGGAACACACCGAAGAAGCCCAGGGGATGCTCTTCGCCGAATCCGGCGGTATCCAGGAGGACTCCCGGTCCGCGCACGGAATGCCAGATAAGTGCTGCAATGAGAAGGACGGCCGCGACCAATTCCACGAACACGCCCACGCTGTTGATCATGGTCATGAGTTTCACGCCGAACGCGTTAATAAGTGTGGAAATGCCGATCATGATGCTGGCAAGGATGACCCCATTGACGGCGAAATCATAAGGGCCTGTTCCGTCGCCTACCAGTTGGAAACCGCTCCAGATCTGGGGCAAGGTGATTTGGAGCGCCAAGGCCACGGACCCCAGGGCCATGATCGAGGAGAGCAGCAGCAACCAGCCGGCCAGCCAGGCCCAGGTTCCGGTGGAGAGCCTTTTTGCCCAGTTGTAGACCGATCCAGCCACCGGATAACGTCCGGCAAGTTCGGCAAAACACAGGGCAACCATGAGCTGGCCGACAAAGACGATGGGCCACGACCAAGCGTAAGCGGGTCCCGCCGTCGAAAATCCGAAGTAAAACAGTTGAAAAACGCCGGTGAGGATGGAGATGTAGCTAACACCGGCGGCGAAGCTGGCGAACTTACCGATGCTGCGGTCAAGGGTTTGGGCATAGCCAAACTCGTCCATGCCGCTGGCATCGCTCTTGCGAGGTCCCGTTTTGCTGGGTTCTAACATTCGAACTCCTAATTCAGACATGCACGAATGGTGATTACCTGCGTCCGCCGTTGGACGCAGTCGAAATCAAAGGCCGGGCACCACGATGTGCCCCGGGCTGTTCCCCCATTGGTTGATGCGTTGGTCTAAAAGCAGGGTGCCTGTTCAGGCGAGGGACAAGCTGAAGTCGTCCTCCGCCGTCGTGGTTTCCTCCGTCCGGCTGGCACGGATGAAGTCAGTCTTGATGAGGTCGGCGCAACGTTCGCCAATCATCATGACGGTGATGTTGGGGTTCACGGTGACGTGTTCCGGCATGACGGAGGCATCGGCCACGCGCAGCCCGGTAACGCCCTTGACCCGCAGTTCGGGATCCAGGGGCGACATGTCGTCTTCCACTGGTCCCATACGAACTGTGCCGACGGGGTGGTAGACGGTGTTGTGTGTTTTGCGGATGTAATCCTGCAATTCCTCGTCGGTCTGTGCCCCAATACCAGGGGAGAGCTCCCGGCCAGTCCATTCAGCCATGGCTGGCTGCGCGGCGATTTCCCGGGCTTTCCGGATGCCGGCAACCATGACGCGCATGTCGTGCCCCTCTGGATCGGTGAAGTACCGGGGGTCCACCATGGGTTTGTCGCGGAAGTCCCGGCTACGCAGCCGGACCGTCCCGCGGGAGCGGGCATGCGTGACGTTCGGTGTGAGGCTAAAGCCGTTCTCCGTAGAGGGGTAGCCGTACCGCAGCGTGTTCATGTCGAAGGGCACGGAGCCATAGTGCATCATCAGGTCCGGGCGATCGAGACCCTCCTGGGTGGGAGTGAAGATGCCGATTTCCCACCACTGGGTGGAAGTCTGCACCATGGGCTGCTTGGCCTCGAACTGCACCACGCCTTCCGGGTGGTCCTGCAGGTGCTCGCCGACGCCCGGGGAATCTACCAGGACCTCGATGCCATGCGCCGCCAGATGTGCAGCCGGGCCTATGCCGGAAAGCATGAGGAGCTTGGGGGAGTCGATAGCGCCGGTGGATAGGATGACCTCGCGATGTGCCGCGAGCCTGTGCGTCCGGCCGAAGGCCGAGTCCACAACGTCGACGCCGGTGCAGCGCTTGTCAGCGTCGAACACCAGTTGGCGGGCCCGCAGGCCGGTCAGCAGCGTGAAATTTTCGCGATCGACGATGGGGTGGATATAGGAGACAGAACTGGAGGATCGCGTTCCGTCCGAGCGGCGGTTGATCTGGAAGAAATTGGCGCCATTGATCACGGTGTTGCCGTCGTTGAACTTCGCCCGGGGGATGCCGGTCTGTTCGCAGGCATCCAGGAGTGCGACTCCGGCGGGATCTTTGGGAGGAACGTTCATCAAGTGCACAGGACCGTCGTGGCCGTGGTGTGGAGCTTCCGGACCTGCGTCCTCATTGCTTTCCAGCCGCTGGTACAAAGGCCAAGCGGTAGCTGCGTTCCAGCCCGTGGCGCCGTACTTCGACTCCCACTCATCCAGGTCTTCGCGAGGAGCCCAGAAAGCGATGCAGGAGTTGTGGCTGGAGCAGCCACCCATCACCTTGGCGCGGGCGTGGCGCATGAAGGAGTTGCCGTTTTCCTGCGGTTCCACCGGGTAGTCCCAGTCGTAGCCGGATTCCAGCAGTTCCATCCAACGGTCCAGCTGTAGGATCTCCGGCAGATTCCGGTCATCCGGGCCGGCTTCCACCAAGGCCACCGTAACGGCAGGGTCCTCGCTCAAGCGCGCCGCGACGGCAGCTCCGGCAGATCCTCCGCCAATGACGACGTAATCGAACCCGCGCTCGCTGAGGTTATCGATATTGTCAACGTGCATCTATTTCTCCTTGCCGTGGTCTGCGAACCAGCCAGTCACCTGAGGGCTGGTGTTCTGGTAGATGTGCTTGGCTTCCTGGTACTCACCCAGTCCGGTGGGGCCGAGTTCGCGGCCGACGCCGGACTGGCCGAAGCCGCCCCACTCGGCCTGCGGAAGGTAGGGGTGGTAGTCGTTGATCCAGACCGTGCCATGCCGTAAACGGCCCGCTACGCGCTGGGCCTTTCCGGCATCCTGGGTCCAGACGGCGCCAGCCAGTCCGTAGATGGTGTCGTTGGCTGTGGCTACGGCTTCGTCTTCCGTGCGGAAAGTTTCCACTGTTACTACCGGGCCAAAGGCTTCGTCGATGACTACCGACATTCCCTTGTGGACGCGGTCCAGGACGGTCGGCTGGTAGTAGAACCCGGCGTCGAACTTTTCACCTACGGGGGCAGCGCCGCCGCATCGCAGCCGGGCGCCTTCGGCCACGCCGCGTTGGACGTAGGTGTCCACCTTCTCCCGGTGTGCCGCGGAAATCAGTGGTCCGGTTTCGGCAGACTCATCGAAGGGGCCGCCGAGGCGAATGTCCTGTGCCTTGCGGACCAGTTCGTCAACGAAGCGCTCGGCGATGGATTCCTCCACCACCAGCCGCGCCCCGGCGGAGCAGACTTGTCCTGAATGCACAAAGGCACCGTTCAGCGCATTGTCGACGGCGGCGTCGAAGTCAGCGTCAGCGAACACGACGTTGGGGTTCTTACCGCCAAGTTCCAGCGCCACCTTTTTGACCGTTCCGGCTGCGGCGGCGGCAATACGCTTGCCGGTTTCCAAGCCACCGGTGAAGGAGACCAGATCAATGTCAGGGTGCTCCGACAGTGGTGCGCCCGCTTGCGGGCCAGGGCCGGTCACCAGGTTGGCTACACCGTCAGGCAGGCCAAGATCCTTCATCAACTGCATGGCAAGGATAGCCGTGGACGGGGTCAGCTCTGCGGGCTTGAGCACGAAGGTGCAGCCAGCGGCCAGGGCGGGCGCGATCTTCCACGCGGCCTGCAGCAGCGGGTAGTTCCACGGCGTGATCAAGCCACAGACGCCAACGGGCTCGTAGACTATTTTGCTCACGACGGCGGGGTCCCCGGCGTCCACAACCCGACCCGCCGATTGCCCGGCGAGACGTCCGAAATATTCGAAGCAGGCGGCGATGTCGTCGATGTCGATGCGGCTTTCGATGATGCGCTTGCCGGTATCCAAGGATTCGGCGCGGGCGAACTTCTCCCGGCGTTCGCGCAGTTCGGCTGCGACCTTGAGCAGGAACGCGCCTCGCTCAGGTGCCGGGACTGAGGACCAGACGCCGGAGTCGAAGGCCGCACGAGCTGCAGAAATGGCGCGCTCGGCGTCTTCACGGCCGGCTTCAGAGACCGTGGCGACCAGCTCGCCGTCGGCCGGGTTGCGGATTTCGCGTACCGCGCCGGAGGCAGCCGGCTCCCACGCACCGTTGATGAAAAGAGTGGAGGCGGAATCGGAAAATGTGGCTTGGGTCATACGAAGCAGGCTAGTGCATCTTGAACATCTGTTCAAGGAAAATTATGAACAGATGTTCAAAGAGTGGTGATGTTAAGCGGTGTCCGATTGATGAAAGCGACATTGATGATGTGGTCGCCGCCAGCATCCTTTGTGTTCTGGAAAATCACTTGGTATGGAGTTCCGCGGATCAAGAGCGCTATCCCGTCGGGGGCTCTGTCCGGCACTTTGGCTACATCGATGAGCATGCGCCGGAAGCGCGGATTGTTCTCTACCTGCCCTCGGATTCCGGATCTGTCAAAGGATGCCAAGGTAGACAGCCACACAGTTCCATCGGCCTCCGTTACCCCATGAGCGGGATAGACAGCGTGGCCTGTCTCGGTGGTGAAGCCAGACTCGCCACGCGTAATTTTGAATCGTGCGCACCATGTTGTGAAGTGATTTTCCAGCATGCGTTCGGGGTCTGCCGTAACCACGCTTCGCGTGAAGGCCAGGTTGGCGAGAGACATCAGGCCCCTCGCCGGATCCGGAGCGCAGCCGTTGTTTTCGTGAAATCCGCCCGGCTTGTCGGTACGGGTCCGAAGTGGACTGTCGTAGCTGGAGTAGGCCACATGGCGAGTGCATCGAGGCGCTCGCGGCAACGGAACAGGGCTTCGTAACTTTGAGTGGTGCGCTCCATGATCGCGTGGATGCTGCCTCGATGATATGCAGCCGAGACGTTGATTGTGGCAAGTTCCTCGCTGCAAATGTTTCCTACGTCCGCAAGCAGATCCCAGCCAAGACGATGGCCTTGGTCGGACCAGTCGAGATGGAGGGACGCAATGGTTTGGGCTTGTTGTGCCCGGGATCCACTGACAGCCACGTCGTAAATGAGTCGTTCGAAGTGTGCGAACGTTGCAAGCCCCGTGCGGACATCGGTGCAGGAGAGGGGTTCCAGCCGCTCTGTTTCGGCGGTCCACCCCTCGACCAACGCCACCATGGAAGAGTCATCCGGGCACAAGCCGGCAACGGAGTAAAAGGCGCGAAAGTCCAGCATGGTCTCGCGGACACCCACGCCGTGGTAAGCGCGGGAAGCACCCAGCCGCTTCGCCACGTTCTGGAGTTCGTCCCCTCGAGTCCTCGCTCTGGTGGTCTCCTCGACTTCGGGTACCAGCCAGTCGCCGGGAAGCTTCCATCCCGCTTGTAGGCTGCTTTTTTGCCAGCGACGTTGGAGTCCACAGGATGTAGTAACGAGGTCGCCGCTAAGAATCTCTGTTTGGTCGTTCATGTCAAGTAAGTACCGCGGGTACTGGATTTGTGTCGCGACATTGATGGATTGGCAGCCAGTGGTGGTAGGCGGAAATGGCAGGTTGTTCTCTTGGATCTGCTACTGCACAAATGGCGACACGATTGGCGTCCGACCAGCACTTAATGCGTGTGCGAAGTGAACGGGCAGTAAAGGGTATTCGCCGGCTCAGGTCCAGATGGAGCCAACTCAAACGGCGGCCTCAAGGATCAGGCTTGGTGCTGATGTATGCCGCAGACAGGCGCTTGGCCAGGCCGGGGGAGACGGTAGTTTTCACTGCCTGGGTCATCAATGAAACGGGTCGGTGTCTCAAAGGTGTCCGCCTAGTACCCGGCTCGTTGACCAATGAGGCTTTGGACGTACTTCAGTTCTTGCCGTTGCCCCGTCCTAATGGCCAGTTCATTGGCCGACTAGGAAAGTTCGAGACCGCCTATCGGAGCTTTTCCTACCTGGTGACCGCGCGGGATCAACTGAACGACGGCGAGCTGCTGAGTGGCATGCGGGTGATCGGGCGTTCGGCCTTTCGGGAGTTCCACGACGAACACGATGCTGTGGTTGCAGTTCGCGGCTGATAGGCGTCTATCAAAAACTTTCTGGAACTTGCGACACATTCCGTTCCCTGCCGCTACTCCCTTAGTGAAGCTTCGCCCTGCTGAGGGTGTGGCTGCCCCTTGTAATTGTTCGGCTCCCCAGCGGAGCGGTTGAGTAAGAGTTCTTGGAAGGACCTCCATTGAAGTTTCCCCGCGGGAGAGCGACGGCCATTTTTGCCGCGTTGGTGGTGGTCCTTGGCTGGCTGTCGTTAGGCGCGCCGGCGCAGGCATATGAAGTTGCTACGAATCAGGCGACCCTCGGCGGAGGCACTGCCGTTCTGACGATGCCCGGATCGAATCTGACCGCCACGTACAGCGGGTCGGGTTTGTCCGGCGTGGTAGGCAGGACCACGATGGGTAGTCGCGGTTACGTCCCCTCGGATTTCTCGCAGGGCCTCCCCGGGACAACGCATGCTGTCGAGTTCTGGACCAATGCCACGAACAACTGCCCGGTCAGCGGGTCGTGTTCGGGCCTGGGCACTGTCACTGTTGCTTTTAGCCAACCAGTCAGAAACCCGGTGCTGAACCTGGCAGGTCTGGGCGGGTACGTTAATGAATACTCTGAAAGTGACGGAAGTGTCCTTCTACAGTCCCAGTACCATGTCGTCCTGAACCTCGCCACCACGGGTTTGACTATGAGCAAGCTCTCCGGAGGCAATCTCGCCGTCAGTGGTAACTCCATCACGGCAGTGAATGACAACACCGGTCATTCGTGCAACACCACAGCTCAAAACGGAAATCCCACTCCGCTCAGTGCTCAGGCAACAGCTGCCTGCGGATCCGTGAGAGTTGAAGGCGTCGTCACCACGCTGACTTTCAATGTCAGCAGCGTTCACGTTCCGACCAGCAGCTCGATTCCCGGCTACACGGACAACAATGTCACGAGTGAAAATATACACAACAAGGACAACTATGTGATGGCCGTCACGGTTCCCCAGGACTTCGGGGATGCCCCGGCGTCTTACGACAACGGCAACGCTGCGAGGGCTGCTACCTCCGACGTAACGCTGGGTGCCAACATCACCGAGGACAACGCCAACGTTGCCAACGGTACGACGTCCCCCAATGCCAGCGCCACTGCGGCGCTGGACCAAATGGACGATGGCGTCGTCATGGCGCCCATGACGGCGGGAGTAACCAGCTACTCCAGAACCGTCGCCATTAGTGGTGCCAGCAAAGCCGGAATGACGTGCGGGTGGATCGACGTCAACAAGGACGGGCTCTTTAACAACACGGCGGAGCGGGCGTGTGCCACTTTTGCCGCCGGAGCCACGTCGGCCACCCTCACTTGGTCCGCTGTCCCTGCGGGGATAACCGCTGGAACCACCTATGCGCGTTTCCGGATTGGGTACAACACCACCCAGACCCAGGTGCCTATTGGACCTTCGAATTCGGGCGAGGTGGAGGACTACATCGTCACCATCGCCCCTGCCGCTGCTCCTGCCATCACGTTGGTCAAGACTGTGGACAGGACCACACTCGTGGCCGGTCAAACTGCCACCTACACTTTTGTGGCCCAGAACACCGGCAACGTCACCCTGACGGGCGTTGTGATCAGCGAAACGCAGTTCTCCGGCACGGGCACCCTGTCGGCATTGTCTTACACCTGGCCGGGATTGCCCGGTGTGTTGCTGGCCGGCCAATCGGTGACTGCTACAGCCAACTACGTTGTGACCCAAAGCGATGTGACCACCGGGGTTCTGACGAACACGGCCATGGTCGCAGGCAACCCGCCCACGGGACCACCAGTCACGGCCACGGACGATGTAGAAGTCAAGGCACCCCCGGTATGGACGATCAAGAAGACAGCGACGGTCAACGGCTCAGTCCCGGCGAATGGATCGGTGACGCCAGGCCAGACCATCAACTACGCAGTGACGGCGACCAGCCTCAGCGGCATCATCACCGGGGTAACCCTCAACGACAATCTCGCTGATGTTCTGGACGATGCGACGTACGTCCCCGGCTCGGCAACCCTCACCATAGGTACAGGAACCCCTGTTGCGGTGGCGGATCCGATTGCCCCCTCAACAACATTGACAACGGCCGCTTTCACGCTTCCTGCCGGTCAAACCGCGACACTTCACTACAGCGTCACGGTCAAAACCAGCGCCTGGAACGCCACATTGGTCAACACTGTGACCGGCAGCGGCAGCACCCCTCCGCAAACCTGCGCTGCGTCCGGTTCCTCCGGTCCCGGAACTGACTGCACCACCACACACGTGACACCTGCCAAAGTCCTCATCGAAAAGGTCGGGGAATCCTCTGAAGGGGAATGGGTCAGAATGGCCGGCTCGTCCTGGACGATCTACACCGACAACGGCGGCGTCCCCGGAGCTGCCCTGGTAAGCCCAACCGCGGTGGCGGTGGCAGGCGAAACAGGTTTGTTCCAACTCGAGGGAATCAAACCCGGTATCTATTGGCTCGAAGAGACCACCGCACCTGAAGGTTTCAACCTGTTGGCCGAACCTGTGCAATTCACGGTTGCAGCCAACGGCGCGGTGACAGTTGGACAGGGCAGCGGTACGGACGTCGTGACCAGTAGCGACAACGACGGTGACGGGATCTTCCTCATCACAGTGCGCGACGTACCGGCCTTGCAGATGCCAGAGTCTGGCGGCATTGGTTGGTGGCCCTTCACCGCAGCCGGATCGCTTCTCCTCCTGACAGCTCTTGGCCTCGGGCATGCCAATGTTCGCCGTCGAAACATCACCAGCACTTAGACCTCCTGGGGGCCGCTAGCGCGGCCAGCCGGAACACAGAATGTTCACTCCCGAGCATCCGAACCATCCATAGAAAGAAGATACAAAGTGAGTAATCCAAGCTCCTTGCGGCTGTGGAAAACCGCCGCCGCAACTATAGCCGGGGCGGTGCTGGCCATGTCCTTCTCCGTCGCGCCGGCCTCGGCAGCGCCCTTGGTTGATGGCGACCAGATCGGTTCCATCACAGTCCACAAGTTCGAACGCCCCAACACCCCCACAGGCCTTCCGAACAACGGCACTGCCGTAGACACCTCCGGTTTGACGCCGTTGGGCGGCATCGAATTCACCATCCAGCAGGTCAACACCATCGACCTCTCCACCAACGCCGGTTGGGACGCAGCCCATAACTTGAGCAGCGTCTTCGCCCCCGCCGATCCTGAAGGCTCCATCACCGGTGCCGGGTACACCTTGGGCGCGGGTCAGGCCCAGTCCACCGCTGCTGACGGCACGGCAGCCTTCAACAACCTTCCTGTCGGCCTGTACTTGGTCACCGAGACCAATTACCCCTCCGGCGTGACGCCAGCGGCACCGTTCCTGGTATCGGTTCCGTTGACCGACCCCGATAACCAGGACAACTGGATCTACGACGTCCACGTTTACCCGAAGAACTCCATCACGGGTGCAGAAAAGACCGTCACGGACGCCCCCGATGTGAAGCTCGGCGACCAGATCGACTTCACCATCACCGGTGACATCCCCAACGAAGCCGTCATCGATGGTTACAAGATCGTCGACGCGCTCGATTCCAAGCTGACCTACGTAGGCGCCACCGCTACCCTGACCAACGGCACCGCAATCGCCGAGGGCACCGACTATAACGTGGTCTTCGATGCAGCCAACAACACCGTGTCGATCGTCTTCACCCCCGCCGGCCTCTTGGTACTGGCAGCTAACAACGATGCCCGCGTTCAGGTTGTTGTGAACACCAACGTCAACACCATCGGTGAAATCGAAAACGAAGCACTCGTTTACCCGAACCTTCCCAGCTTCGACGTAACCCCGGGCCAGCCCGGCGGCCCCATCGTTACTCCCCCGGTTGTCACCAAGTGGGGCGAAATGACGCTGCAGAAGGTTGACGAGAACGGAACGGCTCTTGCTGGCGCAGCCTTCTCGGTCTACGCCACCGAAGCCGACGCACTGGCCGGCACCAACCCGATCGTCCTGAGCGGCCAGAGCGTCTTCACCGTTGCTGCCGACGGAACCCTGACCATCTCCGGTCTGCGTTACTCGGACTGGGCCGATGGCGCAGCCGTTGCACCGGGCGACCCGGAATACCGCACCTACTACCTGGTGGAGACCACCGCTCCGGCCGGATACGAACTGCTCGCCGAGCCGATCTCCTTCCTGATCAACTCAGCATCCACCACGGTTGGCATTGACCTGAGCGTCAAGAACATCCCGTCCAACGGCGGCTTCGAACTGCCCCTGACCGGTGGCGTCGGAACCGGCCTGCTGTACGCAGCCGGAGCGCTCCTCGTCGTTGGTGCAGGCCTGCTGTTGGTACGGAACCGCAAGACCACCAACAGCTAACACGACGGGAGCCGCAACCTCGACTCCCATCCAGCCAAAGTGGGGAAGATCGTTACAACGATCTTCCCCACTTTGAAGTTTCAGCACTAAACCCTCCGCCACAGGACCCTGATGACTCACACTCAAACCCCATCCCGAAGAGACCTAGGCCGAATCGTCGGATCATGGAGCAAACAACGCCTCCTCATAGTCCTGATCGCCATCATGGGCGTGGGAATTTTGCTCTATCCAACAGCGGCTGCCTGGTTCTCGGACCGGGTCCACGCCACCGAAATCAGTGGCTATGTTGACACCGTTGGGAACCTAAACCCCTCAGCCAAAAAGTCAATCTTTGACGCGGCAAAGAAGTTCAACCAGGACCTTCCGTCAGGCCCCCTCAGAGATCCTTACTCCCTCAATGACGAAGGCAAACAGACCACTATCGGGGCAGGATCAGACGCTTACCAGAATCTACTGAACGTGGGGCCGGGGGGAATGATGGGCCGGATCAGCATCCCCTCCATCCAATCGGACCTGCCAATCTTCCATGGCACTGACGAAGACTCCCTGTCCAAGGGGGCCGGTCACCTTTTCGGTTCGGCTCTGCCAGTTGGGGGAGAGGGGACCCATAGCGTCCTCAGCGCACACTCCGGTTTTGTCAACGCGACCCTGTTCGAGAACCTCCACAAAGTCGCTAAAGGAGAAACCTTTAGCATCAGCGTCCTGGACCAGACCATCTACTACAAAGTGGATTCCATCCAAACAGTCTTGCCGGATCAAACGGACGCACTCCGGAAGGTGCCCGGCAAGGACTATGTAACTCTCATCACCTGTACGCCTACCGGCGTTAACAGTCATCGCTTGCTCGTCCGCGGCGAACGCACAGAGGCCCCTAGTGCCGGTAGCCCGCAAACAATGCCGAGCCAAGCATCAGACCCAGGGTTTCCTTGGTGGGTCCTCGGCCTCATCGGAGCGGCAACGGTTGCCATCCTGGTCACCCGGCCTCGTGGATCAGCTCCAGTTCCACGCAGGGAAAGGACCGCACAGTGACGGCCAACCAACAGATTCTCATCGTCCGATGCCTGGACTTGGCGCAAGGGGACACCATTGAAGCTTGGTCGCAGGGTGTTCTTGTACATCGCGGCATCGTCACGCAGACCATGCCGAAGGCGGGGCTCTTTTGGATCCACGAGGACCAACTAAATGAGCGCCGGCTGGTGGACATGAACGAAGTGGAAATCCTGCTCTTCCCCCAGCGGTCATAGCTGTGTGCGGGCGTTGCCGGGAACGTGAACCGCCCCTCACGAAGATTCTTTCCGTTTCCGCGTCACGAACTGCCCGCTGACTGCACTTATGAAGTGCAGCGTGGCATCGATTTTTCGCGTGAACAGGTTGCTGCCGTTGCGATCGCCCTTGATTCAGGCGCGCAGCGGAAGATGCGCTTCTTGGAACACCGTCACTACGGCTGACGTGGGCGGAACGACTATTGAACCTGAAGATAGGAACGTCTGTGGCAACGGCGATGGAGACTGTGAGTGATGCTGATCTTGTCCTGAGGGTTCGGTCGGGGGATCAGGGGGCTTTTGCGAGTCTTTTTGACCGGCACCGGGATATGGCGCGGTACGTCGCGGCGGGTCAGGTGGATAACAGGGCAGATATTGAGGACATTGTTTCGGAGGCTTTTGTTTCCATTCATCAGGCCCTGATGCGTGGCAAGGGTCCTGATACTTTCTTTAGGGCGTATCTGCTGACGGCGGTGCGGCGGATCGCGCAGGCCCAAAACCGGATGGCCGCCCGTAGCCTGCCGGTTTCGGATAATTTCGTCCTGGACCGGGTGGAGGATCCGGAGGACCCTGCCGTTGTCGGGTTTGAGTCCAGCACGGTGGCCGCCGCGTTCAAGTCCCTGCCGGTGCGCTGGCAGGAAGTCCTCTGGTACGTGGACATTGAGGGAATGAAACCAGCCGCGGCATCGGAGGTACTGGGGATCACCCCGAACGGGGTCTCTTCACTGGCGATCCGGGCCCGGGAAGGCCTGCGGCAAGCGTATTTGCAGGGCCATATCAAAGACGCGACCGGTCAGGAGTGCCAAGGGTATCCGGACCAGTTAGGGGCCTACTCCCGGAATGGGTTGAGCCGGCGGGCGCACCACAAAGTCCAGGTCCATCTGGAATCCTGCTCAAAATGCACGGCCCTGCTTCTGGATCTCAACGATGTCCAGTCAGCCATGAGGGCCATCATCTTCCCCCTGATCGCGGGAGTGGCCCTGACCTCGGCCGCCCCTGGAATCACGGGCATCACTGGAATCACGGGCACCGCTGGACTTGCGGGCGCCGGTGGGATTGCGGGGGCCGGTGTCGGCGACGGCACTGCTCCCCGGTCCGTGGCTGCGATGGTGAAAGTCGGGGCAGCGGGTTTGACCGGGGCAGCCATTATTGTGGGCGCCACCATAGCATTGGCAGGAACTGGACCCAACACCCCCGGCACACCCCAGGCCGGTGAGGGCCCGGTATCCACTTCCACCCACGATAACCAGAACACGAAGTCCCCACTCACCGGCACCACCCCGGCCCCGGCCGCACCGTCGACGCAGCCTTCGAAAACCCCCAGCCACACGGCTGAGAAACTCCCCGCAGGTCCTGAAGAACTCCGCACAGGTCCTGAAGATTTCCCCGCCCTGAACGGCGTCCAAGGAAGCCCCGCGGGTTTCCTCGTCCCGCCACACCGGCCGGTCGTTTGGCCAGCCACGCCCCCGGCCGCTCCGCCAACAACCCCGCCACTACCAGGAGCGGAGACCACCCCGGACCCAACACCCAGCCCGTCACCGACGCAGACCCCAAGCCCAAGCCCAACGCAGACCCCAAGCCCATCCCCAACGCCAACCCCGACTCCAACCCCATCACCCACGCAGAGCCCAACACCAAGCCCATCCCCAACGCCAAGCCCAACTCCAACCCCATCACCAACGCCAAGCCCATCACCAACCCCAAGCCCAACTTCAACCCGGCCCACAGCACCAGAGGTCACGGCCACGGTCACCACCGGGGCGGGCTCAAACGCAGCCGATGTCCAGGCCACGATCACCTTCACCATTGCCGGCCAGGAAACCGCCGAAACCGCTGAAGTGGTCTTCTCCGTCTCCGAAGGGGCAAGCCTGATCCCGGGAAAACTCCTCCAACCCGCCGGGTGGTCCTGCACAGCACAAAACGATGACGGTAAAGAAGTCCGCTGCACGAAAACAGCGGTAGACCCCGGAAACCTGCAATTCACGCTAGGTATCTCCCGAAAAGACCCAGCATCCCCAACCACCCTCAACTACCAATTCACAGGAACCGGACTACCTTCAACCACCTTCTCCGACACCTTCTAAACACACAGCAAAGATCTTGCCGGACCCGGTAGCTACGCTGCAGGGGCGAAGGCGATCTGCTCCGTGCGGACAATGCCGCGCTCGATGGCCGCCTTGTCGATGCCCAGAAGCGTGGTGAGCCACATGCCGTTCTGCACTACGACGATGTCGGCTGCCCGATCCCTGCATTCATCCGGGGACAGGCCGGACATGGCGTTACCTATCAGGGCCGCAAGCCCCTGGAGGTACCTGTCAAAAGCTGCGGCGTTGATCTGTGCAAATTCCTCATCCGCCTGCGCGAGGGCCCACAAGTGGAGACGGAGGGACAGATACGGTGTGGTCAGAAGCCCGGGGTCCGCAACGCGCCGAAGTGACTCCCGGAGTTGCTCCTCCGGGGTTGAGGTGGGCGCCGGCTCCACCAGCAGGAGGTCGTGCGCTTCAATCTGGTGAAGAACAGCGCGGATGAGACTCGACTTATCTTCGTAGTAGTAGTTCACAAGCCCGAGGGCGACGCCGGCTTCGCGCGCCACAGCGCGCATGTTGATGCCCGAAATGCCGTGGCGGGACAGCAGTTCCAGGGCTGCGTCGAGAATGCGTTTCTGCCTGTCAACCTGTTCGCCGGACTTTACGCTGCTTGTACCCATTCGGCCAGACTATTGCCTAACCCTGATCGGCGCATCCTGACCGTCTACAGGTTCTTTTCCGCGTAAACCCTAAGGGCATCCCTGACGAACGTCGCGCCTGATTCGCCACCGTAGTTGGCCGCGAATCGAGGGTCAGCTACGTACATTTCCCCGAGGCCCGTGACATAGCCTTTGACGTCACCGCCGGGAACGGCGGACGGAGTTCCCGGGATGCCGCGAAGCCACTCGACGTGGCGCCGCGCCAGATCTTGCGCCTCGGCGCTGGCAGGGGAGACACCGGAATCTGCGGCAGAGATCCAGTCTGCGCCCAGCTTTTGCATGCGGTCTTTCCACTGCTGCTGTTCTTCGGCGCTCATTCCGCGCCACCAGGAATCACTGGCGGCGTAGGCCTCTTTGCCCCAGTGTTCCTCCACCTCATCCTTGTACTGAGTGTGGTCGAAACCATCAAACATGTTCTGTGCCATGTATTGTCCATCCCCTTTCATCGTGTCAATGGTCTGCCGAACGGAGGCGATCTGCCGGGTCAGCCTGTCCTGCTCTCGGGCAAGCCATTCCAGATGGCTTGTCAGCGCCTTAATGGTGTCCGTCTCGCGGCCAAGAACCTCGGCTATAGCCGGTAGTCCAAGTCCGAGTTCCCGGAGCAGGATGATCCGCTGGAGCTGAACCAGAGCCGGACCGTCATAGTAGCGATAGCCGCTAGGGCCGGTCCGGCTTGGTTTGAGCAGCCCAATGTCGTCGTAGTGACGCAGCGTGCGGCTGGTGGTCCCTGCAATCTTGGCAATTTCCTGAATTGACCAGTCCATACGTCCTCCGTCCTGTGCTTGTCCTTCGACAATAGAGGTTGACGTTACGTCAAGGTCAAGAGGATGGCGGCCACCAATTAATCGGCCAGGATCAGGTAGAGAGCCCGGCGGGTTTCGTCCAGCTTTTCGATCGCTGCTTGACGCTGTTCGTCGGTAGCGGCTCCGCGGAATTGGTGGATGACGCCCATGAGCTTGCCGACGCTTTGGTGGAATGCGGCGCCTGTTCCATCGGCCCCGGTGTTCCATGCATTAGCGAGTTCTTCTTCGTGTTCGGCGACGTAAGCCTTGCCGTCGTCAGTGAGCGTGAACTCGGTACGCCGACCCTCGCCGACGGCGACAATCAGTTCTTCGTCCACCAGTTGCTGCAGCGTCGGGTAGACGGAGCCGGGGCTGGGACGCCATGCCCCCGACGTCTTCTCCGCGATCGTTTTGATCAGTCCGTAGCCGTTGGAGGGAGCCTCAGCCAAGAGCGAGAGAATCGCTGCGCGGACGTCCCCGCGGTTGGCTCGGCGTGATCCGCCGGGACCGAAGCCCCGAGGCCCGAAACCCGGGCCAACGCCGGGGCCAAAACCTGGACCGAAGCCCGGGCCAAATCCGCCTCCACCATGTCCGCCAGGTCCGCGGCGCCCCTTGCCTCGATTGAAGCGGCCCCGACCGTGTCCGTGTTCGGGGTGGGCGTGGTCATGTTCAGGGAAGGAATTGTCGTGTTCGTTGATGCCTTTCATAGCAGCATCGTCCTTTCGGTTGTATGGGTCACCCAAGAAGTATCGGCGATACTTAACGATATATCGGTAAGTATCGTGTCGTCAAGACTTGAAAATCGGGAGGTGAGTGAGCGTCGGTGGGAAGCCCGAGGGAGGTGAGTGAGCGTCGGCGGGAAGCCCTAGGGATGTGAGAGTGTCCCTATGTTTTTCGTCAAGTGGTTGTGGGTGTTGGGGATTGGTAGAGGGTCCCGTCGCGGAGCATGGCGTAGAGGGTGTCGCAGCGTCGTCGGGCCAGGGCAAT
>JAPSHX010000003.1:0-85954 GCA_031179305.1 Paenarthrobacter sp.
GCGCGACGCAACTCACAGAAATAAGCCGGGTGTCGTCGTCGTTGTCGCTAGAGTGCCCGGCAGTCAACCGTGCGGGCACAAAAAACGTACCGAAAGGCCTTTCCTGTGACTGTTCCTCTTTCCATCCTCGACCTGGCAACCATCGGGAAGGGCCAGACGGTGGCGGAAAGCCTCGCGGGCAGCGTGGCCATGGCGCAGAAGGCCGAAGAGCTGGGCTATCGCCGTGTCTGGTATGCCGAGCACCACAACATGTCCGCGATTGCCTCTTCGGCCACCAGCGTGCTGATCGCCCACGTCGCTGCCCACACCAACACCATCCGTCTGGGTGCAGGTGGCGTCATGCTGCCCAACCACTCGCCCCTGACCATCGCTGAGCAGTTCGGCACGTTGGAGACGCTGCACCCGGGGCGGATCGACCTCGGTCTTGGCCGTGCCCCCGGCAGTGACCAAAACACCATGCGTGCGCTGCGCCGCGACCACACGTCCTCGGACAGGTTCCCGCAGGATGTCCTGGAACTGCAGGGCTACCTCACTGGTCCCACCCGCATCCAAGGTGTTGAAGCGACGCCAGGCAAGGGCACCAACGTGCCGCTGTACATCCTGGGGTCCTCGCTGTTCGGCGCCCAGTTGGCCGCCCAGTTGGGCCTTCCGTACGCTTTCGCTTCGCACTTTGCTCCTGCCGCGCTTCAGGATGCCGTAGCTGTTTATCGCCGTGAATTCCAGCCCTCGGACCAGCTGTCCGAGCCTCACGTGATCGCCGGCGTGAACGTTACCGCCGCGGATTCTAACGCCGAGGCCCAGGCCATCCACCTCGCCGTGAAGCGCGCCCGTGTCTCACTGTTCTTTGGTGGCGGTCGCGAATTCACCGACGACGAAGCAGACATGGTGCTCGATTCCCCGCAGGGCCAGCACATCGCCCAGATGATGAAGTTCTCCGCCGTGGGCACCAAAGATGTGGTGCGCGATTACCTCGACGAGTTCGCGGCGTTCGCTGATGCGGATGAACTGATCGTGGCGCACCAAAGCATCGGCACCGAAGAGCGCCTGCGGTCGGTGGAACTCGTGGCCGAAGTTGCGGGGCTGGTGAGCGCGTAGGGTAGCTCCGCTACCCGAAGTGCCCCGCGAGTTCAGGTGCCATGGGGTGGCGGTCAGCCCACGGAAGCACTGATTCCACGGCTGCGCCGATGTGGAATACAGTCGCGTCATCGAACGGATGGCCCACGATCTGCACCCCAGTGGGAATGCCGCACTCTGCCATGCCGCTGGGAACGGCCAGGACCGGGCATCGGTTGGCAATGTTGAACGGCGCGGTCATGTGCGCCTGCCAGTAGTGGCTGAGGTGTTGGCCATTGGCGTCGATTCCGTTGAGATAGTGGGCGTCGGCGTCCAAAGCTGGAATAGCCGACGCCGGACACAGCAGTGCGTTGAACCCGGTCATGGCCTCTGCCAGCTGCGCTTGGAGGAGGGTTTCGGAGCGCAGCCCGTCCACATATCGGTTAGCCTCGGCAGCCGCGCGGGCATCAGCCATGAAGCGCCTGGTGTAGGCGGCAAGCTGGGGTTCGCTACCGGCTGTTTCGTCCTCCATGGCCGGGCCCAGCAGATATCCGAAGTGCGTGAACATGGTTCTGCTGATCTCCTCGACGGTCCAAGGGAGGACGATCTCCTCCACCACGGCCCCTGCCGTCGTCAGTGCTTCCGCCACTCGCCGGGTGTTGGCCTCGACGTCGGGAGCTACCGGGTAATTGCCCAAGCGTAGGCAGAGCGCGATCCGCAAGCCGGTCACCTTTGCCGGATCCGGAGTTATCGACATCGCGTCGGCCACTGTGGTGTGATCACCGGGGTGGCGCCCGGACATGATGTTCGCCAGCAATGCCGTGTCTGCCACGGTACGTGCCATGGGCCCATCACCCCGGTAGTGGTCCGCTGATAACGGGGCTAACCCTGGAATCCTTCCGTAGGGCGCCTTGTAGCCAATTGTTCCAGTGAACGACGCCGGCAACCGGGTTGATCCAGCGATGTCGGACGCCGTCGCCAGGGGCGCGAACCCTGCAGCCAATGCCGCACCTGAACCTCCCGATGACCCACCAGGGGAAAACTGCTGATTCCACGGGTTCCGGGTGACACCCCAGAGCGGGCTGTGCGTCACAGTGGCGCAGCTCAATTCCGGTGTGGTGGTTCGGGCGTGGATGATCCCGCCGGCCTGTCGAATCCTGTCAATCACAGGATGGTCCGCCGCTGCAATGGTGTCCTTCCGCGCCAATAGCCCCTGGGAGAGGGTGCGGCCTTGGAGCCCGTGTTTTTCCTTTGCGGCCACCGGCAACCCCAGCAGGGGAGTGATATCCCGTCCGCGGGCATAGCGGGTGGCTGCCTTTCGTGCCGCCGGCAGGGCCTCCTCAAAGAGTGTCTCCGTCAGCGCATTGATGCCACCGTTTACCTCACCAATGCGGTCGATCACCGCTTGCAGTAGTTCCACCGGAGAGAGCTCACGGCGCCGGAACAAACCAAGGGCCGTACTGGCGTCGAGGTAGTGCAACGCGGTCATGCCAGCTCTCCCTGCACCAGCTCCCGGGCAACACCCGTCAGCATTTCCACGCCCGTCACCATATCCTCGTCGCTGGTGAATTCGCGCTCGCAGTGGGATACGCCGTCCACACTCGGGATAAACAACATCACTGACGGAACGGCCGTGTTCATGGCCACGGAATCGTGTCCGGCCATGGTCTGGATGCGGCGGGAAGACAGCCCAAGGTTGGCCGCGATCTTGGCTGATAGTTCCAGCCCGGTTTCCGGAAAACGCCGAATGGGGCGGATATCGAAGTCTCTAACGTTGACTTTGATGTCATGTTCAGCGGCAAGTTTCTCGATGTCGGCCAGCAACCTGGCCCGGGCCGCGTTGACGATCTCCGGGTCGCCGGACCTCAAATCCGCCACCAAGTGCACACGACGTGCGACGACGATAGGCGAGTTGGGCTCCAACGTCAGTTGGCCTACGGAAGAGACCAATGCTTCCTCGTCGAAGTCTTTGGTGACCTCGTGGACCATCAGGATGATTTTGGATGCCGCCACCAGGGCATCGTGTCGGTCTGCCATGGCAGTTGCACCAGTGTGGGACTGTTCGCCCAGCACTTCAATGTCCAGCTTCTGCGTGTACCAGCTGCTGTCCACCAATCCAATGCTGATTCCTTCCCGTTCCAGGATGCGGCCCTGCTCGATATGGATTTCTGCGTAGCCCGCGGCCTTCGGTCCAGCGTCCGTGCCGAGGTAGCCAATGCCTTCCAATGCCTCTCGGACTGAGACGCCTTGGAGGTCTTTGACGGACAACATCTGTTCACGGTCAAACAGCCCCGTGAAAACGGAACTTCCCATGACGGAAGGTGCGAACCTGCCGCCTTCCTCGTTGAACCAGTTGACGACGGCCAGGTTGAAGCGGGGCGCAGTGCCGGCCGCCCCGACTTCGAGGTCAATCGCCCGGGCGGCATGCAGGGCGGCAATCACACCGTAGGCGCCGTCGAATCGGCCACCCAATGGCTGACTGTCCAGATGGGATCCGATCAGGATGAAAGGCGCCCCGGGCGTCCACTCGAGCAGCCCGAACATATTGCCGATGCCATCCACCTGGAGCTGCCATCCGGCGTCGTGAATCCACTGCCCAAACCAAGCGCGGGTCTTTGCATCATCCGGCGTTGCGGCTTGGCGGTCGACGCCGTTGTTGGCTGTGGCGCCGATGGTGGCCACATGGTGGAAGTCCTGAAGAAAAGCTGAGGAAGTCATGGAGGTCCTTAGAGTGCTTTGAAGTGCAGTGGGTGCGGTGGGTCTCAGCCCATGCGGCCGCGGGTCTCAGGCACCTTGGTGAAGAGGATCAGGAGAAGTACGACGGCGGCAGCTGCCGCCATGTAGAGGCCTGGCGCATGCGGTACCCCGGTAGCGCCTACCAGTGCGGTGCCGATCAGTGGAGCGGTGCCGCCGAAGATCGCGTAGGCGCCGTTGTAACTGACAGCTGCCGAGGTGAAGCGTGTCTTGGTGGTGAAGATTTCGACGAAGAACGTGTAGCAGCCGCCACCGTAGATGCAGAGTGCCACCACGAAGATTGATTGGCCGAGCAGTGCAAGGGGCAGGCTGCCGCTGGTCACGAGCATGAAGCTCGGGATGGACAGCAAAGCCAGGGCAGCTGAACCGGCGATCAACATTGGCTTGCGGCCGAAACGATCCCCGAGTCGCCCGCCGATCGGCAGGAGTACGGCATAGAGTGCCAGGGCCGCGGCGTTGACCATCAATGACTGCTCTCGGCTTAGCTTTCCTGTCGTCTGGACATATGAGACGAAGTAAGCGGAGAGGAAATAAAAGCCCATGGCTGTCAGGCCCATCACGAAGATGACCTGCAGCATCCGAAGCTTGTTTTCGCGGAAGGCCTCGCGGATGGGACTGAATTCCTTGGTCTGCCCGGACTGTGCCTTCTTGAAGACATCGCTTTCTTCGGTGCGACTGCGAATCCACACTCCGAACAAGGCAAGGGGGAGGGCCAACAGGAACGGCAAACGCCATCCCCATTCCATGAACGCCGAGTTGGGCATGGACTGGCTGAGGATCAGGATCATGGAGCCCGCCACCACCGATGGCAGCGCCGTTGCTGCGATGGTGATGTTGAGCCAGAAACCACGTTTGCTGACGGGGGCATGTTCAAACACGAAGGACGGCGCACCAACGGATTCGCCACCCGCGGAGAATCCTTGGATCAGACGGCAGAGAACCAGGAGGGCCGGGGCCCAAGCTCCGATTTGAGCGTACGTAGGGAGCAGTCCCATGAGGGCCGTGGCTCCGCCGATCGCAACGAGGGTGATGGTGAGGACCCGGCGCCGACCGATCCGATCACCCAATGCGCCGAAGAACAGGCCGCCGAGGGGACGGACCACGAAAGCCACGCCGAACGTGGCGAACGTGGCCAGCATAGCTGTCAGCGGGTTGCTGCCCGGGAAGAAGAGTTGAGAGAACACCACAGCGGTGAGGCCGTAAAGGGTGAAGTCGTAAAACTCGATGAACTGGCCGACGCTGCCGCCTGCCAGGACACGTTTCTGCATGGTTGTGGACTTGTGGTGGGGCTGGATATTGCCATTGGTGGTGGGCGTTGAGGGTGCCGGATCCTGGGCCGAATCTTGCTCGGCGAGCTTATTGAGGGTCATGACTGCCACGCTAGGTTGCTCAGATTTCCTGCTGCCGATTCGGTGTTTCGGCTGTGGGAAATGATTTCGGCGAATATTGCTTGGTTGTTGCGGATGGATCCGTGCGGGGAAACCACGCGGACACTTTCTACGCTGTTCTGTACCATCGAATCTCCTCTGATCAAGATGGCAAACGGGGGTCCAGGTGAGGGGACTTTCCTGCAACTGCGGGGGCTCTGGGGCCCTTACCCAGTGGTGCAGAAGCTGGACTTGTTCAACCTTCGGTGACGCGGATCACATCTGTCCAATTGATTGTTTTTGATCCTGCGATCGACTTTTTCGATACCTGGTTGCAGAGATGGCCGTGGACTTCTAGTCCCGGACGGCGCCGTACAACTTCAGGCAGGTCTCTTCGAAGGCCAGCACCCGTTTGGTGGCCTGGACTCCTTCGGGCCGGACCAGCATCACCTCGATCGGCGGGAAGGCATCCGTCAACGCCAGGGGGACTACCTTTCCACCTGAGTAGGTGACGTCACTGTGCAGCCGCTGATTGAGGATGGCATAGCCGTGGCCCTTGGCAACGAATGAGCGTACGGTCTCATAACCTGCGAATCGGTGCCGGACATTCTGGACTACTCCGGCCATGGCATACAGCTGCTCGTAGTACTCCCGGCTATGCGGGAGGTCCAGCACTACGGAAGGCTCGCCGTCGAGCTCCATCAGCGAGACTTCGCGTTCCGGGCGCGCGGCCGCCGGGTGCCCCTCGTGGACCAGGATGTGTGGCGGAACCCGCTCCACCACCTTGTACGCGAAACCCTTGCCAAGGCCCAGGCCGTAGGTGAGGGCGACATCGCAACGGCCATCCATCAGTGCGTCCTGCAACGTAGCCAGATCCGCCTCCAGAATGGAAACCTCGACGCCGGGATGCCGGCTTTCGAACGTCTGCAGGATGGCGGGAAGGCGGAAAGGCGCCAGCGGGGCGAAGACGCCAACTTTCAGCTCGCCAACCAGCGTGGTGGACAGGCCTCGCGCGGACTCATACAGCGAATCTGCCTGCTCAAGGAAGGACTTGATGTCCTTGGCGAATTGCCGGCCGCTCTGTGTCAGTCGAAGGCCCCGGGACTTATGGCGAACGAACAGCTGCGTGGCCAGGCTCGTTTCCAACTGGGCCATCGCCGCGGATAGCGCAGACTGCGTCACCATCAGTCGCTGGGCCGCTGCCGTCATGTTCTCGAGTTCCGCCACCACGGCGAAGTACCGCAGCTGCGTGAGGGTGAAGGGTTTGGCCATCCGTCCATGGTCGCACCTAAGGCGCTTGGTTACTGTCCCCGGATGAGGTGCGCAAGAAGCGCCACATGCAGTGAGGTGCGCGATTCGGCGTCGTCCAGATCCACCGCCAGCAGTTCCTCCAGCTTGGCGAGTCGGGCATAAAGAGTGGGGCGGCTCAGGTAACCGCTGCGTGCCATGGCTGCTTTGTTGCCACCGGACCCGAGGTAAAGTCCCAGCAGTTCCAGGTATTCGCCTTTGCCCTCGGCTTCCGCTTGGAGGACGGCGGACAACTCCGACTCCACGAATTGTTGAACGCGAGGATCCTTGCGCAGGAGGGCCAGGAGCCCGCGAAGGCGCACGTCCGTGGCCCGATAGTAGGGCTTGCCCGCTTCCCGGAGCGTGGCGGCACTCTCGGCCACATGGGCGGCTTCGTCGATGCCGGCTGCGGCTTCCAAAAGCGTTGCCTTCATGCGGCCTACTCCGATGATCCAGGCAGGGGGCGACGCGGAATTGGGATGGGCCGCGGAGTTCGCATCAGCCCTTGGTCCTGCGGCGGCCTCTGCCAGGATTTGCAGGGTTGCTTCCTCTTGCTGGCGGGCGGGGAGGGCGAGGATCATCCCCACCGAACCGGACTGGATGCTTGCTGTCAGGGCTGTGCCGGCGCTGGACCTCAATGCCTTGGCCAGCCGCTCGAGAAGTTCGCGTTCGTCCTGTTGCCCGGCGAAGGGGTCCGCGGGGAGGACCGGGGAGCCCCAAGCCTGGAGGGCGGTCCTGAAAACCAGAGGAACGTAGTAGGAGGAGCGTTTCAAACCCAAGGAACCCGCCCGTGCCAGCGCCTCGGCTTCGCTGAGTCCGCGCGGCTGGCGGAGCGCGTTCAGGAGCCCGGCCTGTGCGTGATGGCTGAGCTCGCGTTGATCGCGGTCCGCCAAACGGTTGATCGCCAGGGTCTGGGCCGCCCGCTCAAGAACCATGATCGCCATGTCCTCGTCGGCGTCGAAAGCCGCGGACGGTGTGGGCACCACCAGCCTGCCCCAGACTTGTTGCCGGACACCAACTGCTGCCTGCAGCCATCGCTCTGGTCCGGACCGTGCGGTGTGTGCCGGGAAGGGCGTGGTCCTGGATCGTCGCTCCCAGTCGTCCAGAAGATCCGTGGTGGACACGTGCTGGCCGGCGTAGGCAAGCACCAGGTGCGAAAGATCCTCCAGCACCACTGAAGCCCCAATCATGGTGGCTGCTTGCTCCACGATGCGTTGGGTGTCGGCACTTTCCAGGCTCAGCACAGTGAATGCTTCATGGACGTCCCGGGCGCGCTCCACCCGCTCCAGTTGTTCGGCCACGATCATCCTGTGGACGATCTCCGTGACCTGGACGAACCGCACCCGATGTTCCACAACGACTACCGGCAATGTTGCCGTGCGGGCGGCTTTCTCCAAGGCGGTGCGGCTGCGTTGGCGCTGCCCAACCAGCTCCACGATCAATCCGGCGGCTCCGGCCGCCTCCAACGAGCGGATGAACGAGGCCGATTCTTCCGGGGATTTCTCCAGCTCCAGTCCCGTGGTCAGAACCAGTTCCCCGCCGGACAGCAAGTTGCCGACGTCGAGTATTTCGCTGACGTGCACCCAACGAACGGGCGCGTTCAAACCCTTTGTACCGCAAAGCACCTTGGGGGCGGCGGCTCGCAGCACGGGAAGATCGAGGACGGCGCTAACGGTAGGCAGCATTTACACAGTGTAAGGCTTGCGGAGGATTCCTTTACATATAGACCCTTCTGTGCGGACTCGACGGCGGACAGACTGATTCCAACCTTCGAAACCACCCCCGCACCAAGGAGAACTCTTGAACACCATCGAACACTGGATCAACGGCAGCTACGTCCCCGCCGGAGACCGCACAGCTCCCGTCACAAACCCAGCCACTGGGAAGGTGACCGGGCAGGTTACTTTGGCCAGCGTCGAGGACGGCAATGCCGCCGTCGCCTCCGCGAAAGCTGCTTTCCCCGCATGGCGTGATACCTCCTTGGCGCGCCGCACCCAGATCCTTTTCGCTTTCCGGGAGCTCCTCAACTCCCGCAAAGACGAACTCGCCGCGATTATCACCTCGGAGCACGGCAAAGTCCTGGATGATGCCCTGGGCGAGGTGACCCGTGGACAGGAAGTGGTGGAATTCGCTTGCGGTATTCCGCACCTGCTCAAGGGCAGCTACACGGAGAACGCCTCCACCAAGGTGGACATCCACTCCATCCGCCAGGCACTGGGTCCTGTGGCAATCATCAGCCCGTTCAACTTCCCGGCAATGGTTCCCATGTGGTTCTTCCCGATTGCGATCGCGGCAGGCAATACCGTCATTATCAAGCCCAGTGAGAAAGATCCCACGGCAGTCAATTGGGTCGCCGAGCTCTGGAAGGAAGCTGGCTTGCCCGACGGCGTCTTCAACGTCCTTCACGGTGACAAGGTGGCGGTTGATACCCTGCTGACGCACCCCGACGTCAAAGCTGTGTCCTTCGTGGGCTCCACCCCGATCGCCAAGTACGTCTACGAGACCGCAACCGCCCACGGCAAGCGGGTCCAGGCCCTGGGCGGTGCGAAGAACCACATGATTGTCCTTCCCGACGCCGATCTTGACCTCGCCGCCGACGCCGCCATCAACGCCGGCTTCGGTTCCGCCGGGGAACGCTGCATGGCTGTCTCGGCGCTCCTGGCTGTCGGCGACATCGCCGACGCGCTAGTGGACAAAATCGCTGATCGTGCCCGCAGCCTCCGCACCGGCGATGGACTGCGCGGTTGCGACATGGGCCCTCTGGTGACGTCCCAGCACAGGGACAAGGTTTCGGGATACGTCGACGCCGGTGAAGCGGCAGGTGCCACGCTCGTCGTCGATGGTCGCGGCGTAGTTCCCGACGCTGAAGGCGACGGCTTCTTCGTGGGCCCCACCCTGTTTGACCACGTAACCACCGATATGTCCATCTACGAGGACGAAATTTTCGGACCTGTGCTTTCGGTGGTCCGGGTGGATAGCTACGACGACGCCCTGGCCACCATCAATGCCAACCCGTACGGCAACGGCACCGCGATTTTCACGAACGACGGCGGTGCAGCCCGCCGCTTCGAGAACGAGGTTGAGGTTGGAATGGTGGGCATCAACGTCCCCGTCCCGGTGCCCATGGCCTACTACTCCTTCGGCGGATGGAAGAACTCCTTGTTCGGCGACACCCATGCCCACGGTTCTGAAGGTGTCGGATTCTTCACTCGAGGCAAGGCCGTCACAACCCGCTGGCTGGATCCCAGCCACGGCGGAATCAACCTCGGCTTCCCCCAAAACTCCTAAGCGCCCACGACGTCAGGACAACCACCATGACCGCCACCCTTGAACCAACACAAACGGACCGCGAGGCAGCCCAACGCGCCTACGAACTGGACCGCAAGCACGTTTTCCACTCCTGGTCCGCACAGGACACCATGGATCCCATGGTCATCAGCGCAGCAGAGGGATCACACCTCTGGGACGGTGAGGGCAACAAGTATCTGGATTTCTCCTCCCAGCTGGTCAACACCAACATCGGACACCAGCACCCGGCCGTTGTGGCGGCGATCGCCGCACAGGCAGCAAAGCTGTGCACCATTGCTCCCAGCTATGTCAACGACGCCCGATCCGAAGCAGCACGGCTGATCGCCGAGCGGACCCCGGGGGAGCTGAACAAGATCTTCTTCACCAACGGCGGGGCAGATGCCAACGAACACGCCGTCCGAATGGCGAGGCTGCACACGGGCCGTCATAAGGTCCTTTCCGCCTACCGCTCGTACCATGGCGGAACGCATTTGGCAGTCAATATCACCGGTGATCCACGGAGATGGGCCAGTGACAACGGCTCCGCGGGCACCATTCACTTCTTCCCGCCATACCTCTACCGCACGGCGTTCCACTCCACCACCGAGGAAGAGGAAGCCCAGAGGGCATTGGAGCACCTGGAACAGCTCATCGAGTTCGAAGGTCCGTCCAGCATCGCTGCGATCATGCTGGAGAGCATCCCCGGAACGGCGGGCATCTACGTTCCTCCGGCCGGATACATGCAAGGCGTTCGGGAGCTGTGCACCAAGTACGGCATCGTCTTCATAGCCGATGAGGTCATGGCTGGCTTCGGACGCACAGGCAAGTGGTTCGCCGTCGAGCATTTTGACGTTGTCCCGGATCTGATCACCTTCGCCAAAGGCGTGAACTCCGGCTACGTACCCTTGGGCGGAGTAGCTATCAGCCCGGAAATCGCAGCCACCTTTGGTACTCGCGCCTACCCGGGCGGGCTGACCTACTCCGGCCACCCGCTGGCTACGGCGGCCGCCGTAGCCACCATCAATGCGATGGAACGCGAAGGCATTGTGCAGCACGCAGCGAACCTCGGCACTGACGTGATCGGGCCCGCGCTCGCCGGATTCGCCGAACGTCACCGGTCTGTGGGCGAAGTGCGGGGCAGGGGTGTTTTCTGGGCCATTGAGCTGGTCAAGGACCGTGCCACACGTGAACCGCTGGCTCCCTACGGCGCCTCCAGCCCTGAGATGAACCAACTCGTGGCAGCATGCAAGTCACGTGGACTCATCCCGTTCGCCAACTTCAACCGTATCCATGTGGTCCCGCCCTGCAACATCAGCGTTGAGGACGCGCGGACAGGCCTGGCCATTTTGGACGAGGTCCTGGACATCGCGGACACCTTCGCGGCTTAGTGGTTGCGTCAGGTCCCGCCTCGCGCCTGTAAAGCGAGTGCGGGACTTCAACGCATAAATCCAAGGAAAAGCTTTACTTAATTGCAATCTACTAGGTAGTCAAGCGAAACCGTCCGGGCGGAAACTGTAGCTATCCGCTTCGGAAGGATTCGCCATGCCTACGCACTTGAACCAAGCAGTAGCCGACTCGGCGCTGCTCATGAAATCGCTCCCGCTTGGCCTCCTTCGCACCGTCCTCCAGTCCGACGCGGAGAACGGCATCACTCCGCAGCTATTCGCGGAACTCAGGGCACTGGCCAGGGTTCCCGGCCTGCTGGTGGCCTGCAACTATGGCGGAACGCTCTGCTCCGCTGAGGGTGTGTCAACGGAAACACTGCCGCTGGATAGCGCCGCCGTGGCGCTCCGTGCGCTTGCCGCCCTGCCCAACACGCACACGGCCATCATCTCCGGACGCTCTTTGCGGGATCTTGCAGCAGTTTCCCGGCTTCCGGCCGAGGTCCATTTGGTGGGTTCCCACGGGGTGGAGTTCGACATGGGCTACGCCTACACCTTGTCGCTCGCCACGGAGCAATTGCTTCAGCAGGTGGCTACGGCGTTGACTGAAGCAGTGGGCTTCGAAAAGGGCATCAGCGTTGTTCGAAAGCCCGTGGGTGTCGCCGTCCATACCCGGCCGGCGACGCCTGAGGTAGTGGACCGCGTGATCTTCGTGTCGCAGAAGATAGCCATCGAGTTCGGGCTGTATTTCGTCATTGACGGAACAGTGCTGGATTTGACCGTTGAGGAACCTGCCAAGGGCCAGGCGCTTGAGCAGTTGCGAACACGGCTGGGCGTAAGTGCGGCGCTATTTGCCGGCGACGCCGAAAGCGATGAAAAAGCAATCGCCACGCTCCGCGGACCAGACCTTGGCCTGCATGTGGGACCGGGGGATACGACGGCGGCCCATACCATCCCGGATCCGGAGTCCTTTGCGCACGTGCTGGCTTTGCTGTTCGAACTGCGGCGGGCTTGGCTGTTCGGCGAGGATGCTGTGGGGCTGGAACGGCATTCGATGATTGGGAACGGGAGTTCCACGGCGTTGCTCACCCCGGACGCGAAGGTCTGTTGGATGAGCCACCCCTTGCCGGACTCCGGGTCAATTTTTGCCCACATTCTTGGGGGTGAGCCCGCTGGCCACTTCAGCATCGAGCCAGTGAAGGCGTCGCAGGTACTGGCGCAGCGATATGTGGATAACACCATGATCGTGGAGACGCGCTGGGCCGATGTTACGGTGACCGACTACTTGGAGCCTGCACCGGAAGGCATCACGAGCCTGGTGCGGGTCCTCTCCGGCACGGGTACTGCGCGCGTAGTGTTTGCGCCCCGGCCGGACTACGCCAACGCGCCCTTCAGCATGGAGATCCGGGGCGACGAAGTCCACATCATGGGCACTTCGGATCCCATCATCCTCTCTGCACCAGGAGTTCAATTCCGGATCAGCAGCGACGGCAAATACGCCACTGCCACCGCCGAAGTTCCCCTCCACCACGGCCCTGTGGTGCTGAACCTTCGCTGCGGTGACACTGAGCCGCCGCCCGCGGACCCCGCGGGGGAGCCAAACCGGCGTGCCGGCGTCGGGCAGTCTTCCCGGGAGTGGATCAAGGCACTGCAGCTGCCCACCATCAAAACTTCCTTGGTGCGCCGCTCAGCCCTGGTGCTGAAGTCGCTTGTCCACGAGCCCACCGGTGCAGTGCTGGCCGCGCCCACCACCTCGCTGCCTGAGGGAATCGGCGGGACCCGCAATTGGGATTACCGGTATTGCTGGCTGCGTGACGGGTCCATGACCGTGAACGCACTGGTGTCGTTGGGCTCCACCCTGGAAGCCGACGGGTTTTTGGCCTGGTTGGACCGTATCCTCAAGAATGCTCCTGGGCCTGAGTGGCTGCACCCCCTGTATTCGGTGACCGGCGCGCCGCTCTCCACCGAGGCAATCGTGGAAAGCCTGCCCGGTTATGCGGGTTCGCGACCGGTCCGGATCGGCAACGCGGCAGATCATCAGGTGCAGTTGGACGTGTTCGGGCCCATTGCCGAGCTGATCCACGATCTTGCCGAGCGGCGTGGATTCCTGCCCGATGAACACTGGTTCCTGATGGAGCAGATGGCACATGCGGTGCTTGCCCGTTGGCACGAGCCCGACCACGGGATTTGGGAAGCCCGCAGACCCCCGAGGCACCATGTGTACACCAAAGTGATGTGTTGGGTCACGCTGGACAGGGCCCTACGGGCTGCCGCTTTGCATGGGCGCCCGCCCCACGATGATTGGGGCCCCACTGCCGAAAGCATCCGCGAGGAAGTCCTACGGGAGGGCTGGGATTCGTCTGCAATGTCCTACACAGTGGCTTACGACAGCCCTGACCTGGATGCCGCCGTCCTTCACATAGGACTTTCCGGCTTGCTGGATGTACAGGACCAGCGGTTCTTGGATACCGTCACCGCCGTCGAGCGTGAGTTGCGTGTGGGGCCCACCGTTTTCAGGTACAGGTACGACGACGGACTGCCGGGTTTGGAGGGCGGCTTCCACATCTGCACTACTTGGCTGATCGAGGCGTACCTTGCCGTTGGCCGCTTGGATGATGCCCTGGAGCTGTTCAACCAGTTGGTGGCATTGTTCGGACCCACGGGCTTGCTGCCGGAGGAGTACGATCCCGGCACGGAAACGCACTTGGGCAACCATCCGCAGGCGTACTCGCACCTGGGTTTCATCCGCTGCGCGCAGCTCCTGGATTACTACCTGGCCAGCGCGGACGTGGAATAACCCAAGTGAGTCGCAGATCAGGCCGTTATGAGCGCTCATAACGGCCTGATCTGCGACCTACTTGGGGGCTAGGCGAGCAGCAGAGCCACGGCGATCATGGCCGGCACCGCCACGATGGTGGTGACTAGCACGGTGTCCTTGGCCACGGTTATTCCTGCTTGGTAGCGGTTCGCTGCCACGAAGACGTTCTGCGCTGTGGGCAGAGCGGATGTAACCACCACGGCAAACAGTGCGTGCCCGTCCATGCCCAAGGCGAAGCGAGCGAACAGGTACGCGATCAACGGGTGGACAATCAGCTTGAACCCGCTGGCCAGCAACGTATCCAACCGCCGGCCCGCGGCTTTTTGAAGTGGCTTGGATCCGTTCAGGCTCATGCCAAAGGACATCAGCATGGCCGGAATCGCGGCGCCGCCAATGAGGTGGATCGGCTCAAGTATCAGCGTCGGGACTTGGAAACCGGTGCCCGCAACCAAGAGACCCAGCGCCGAGCCCACGATCATGGGGTTCTTCACGATCATCAGGAGGAAGCGGAGAAAAGTGGTGCGGTGCGTGCTGGTGCTGGCGTCGAGGGCCATCAGGTACATCGGCGTGAAGAAGGCCAACTGGAAAATCAGCAGGGGTGCCACATAGCTGGCGTCGCCCAAGACGAACACAGCTATGGGGATGCCGAGGTTGGCGGAGTTGGCCAGGGACGCGCTCATGGATGACATGAGGGATTCCGGCAAGCCGCGCTTGAGCCAGAACTTCACGATCAGGAAAAAGAGCGTGCCCGTTGCTACGGCGCCCACGGCCGCGACCAACAAGGGCGCAGCGAAAACGTCATGCAGTTTGGCTTTGCTCAGGGTCTCGAACAGCAGGGCGGGGCTTGCCACGAAGAAAGTCAGCGAACTCAGGACGAACCGGGCGTTCTCGCCCAGGATGTTCCGCCGTCCAACAAACATGCCCACCAGGATGATGGCCCACACCACGAAGAACCCGGACAGGACGCCGATCATGGCGCTGTGCGGGGCAAAGTCTGTTGGGTCACGAGTGACAGCTTAGTCATAAATACGATCTGAGTAAGCGTTTTCTCACGAGAGTTCCGTCATACGGACTACGGAAAACGCTCGACGTCGGCACTCACCCAAGTGCCGACGTCGAACGTTGCTGTGGAGATCTAGCTGAGGTGCGCAGCGTTACTGAGCGCATGCGGCGGGCGCATAAGCCCGGGCGTGTGGCCCTCTGCGGGGTCATTGCCGAGCTGCAGGATCTTGTTGTCCCTGCCCACGTGGACAACCCGGGGCTCGTAAGTATGGGCCTCTTCCGTGGTCATCTCTGCATAGGTGATGAGGATGACGGTGTCGCCAACATGGACCATGTGGGCTGCCGCGCCGTTGATCCCGATCACGCCGGAACCGCGCTCACCCGCAATCGTGTACGTTTCCAGCCGGGCGCCGTTGGTGACGTCCACAATGGAGACCAGCTCACCGGGAAGGATGTCGGCCGCATCCAGGAGATCGAGGTCGACAGTGACCGAACCGACGTAGTGAAGGTCAGCATGGGTCACCGTCGCGCGGTGGATCTTGGACTTGAACATTGTGCGGATCATAATGCGATCAGTTTAGCGCGGCACCCTCATTCGGCGCTGTGACGTATCAGACTCCAGGCTTGCCGGCTCGTAGTGTTCCAGTGCGGTTCCCGCCACCACCAGCGCACGCATCTCAGCCAGGCCGCCGCCCACCACCCCGGCTGCGCGTGCCTGGACCAGGACGTTGCCTTGGGCCGTTGCCTCAACAGGTCCTGCGACCACGGGCTTCCCGGTTGCGTCAGCGGTTAGTTGGCACAAAAGCCGGTTCTGCGAACCGCCGCCCACGATGTGCACCACTCCGGTGCTGCGGCCGGTGAGCCGCTCGGCGTCGGCCAATGTGCGCGCATATCCGGCTGCGAGGCTATCCATAATGCAACGCACGACGGCGGCAGGCCGGTCCGGGAGCACCGCGCCGGTGTTGCGCACGGCCGCGCGGATACGGTCCGGCATGTTGTCCGGTGCGGTGAAGGCAGGGTCGTCGGCGTTGATCTGCGGACCTCCGGCGGGAAGTGCAGCAGCTGAGTCGAGCAGTCCCGTCAGCGATTGGCTGAACCCTTGGGCAGCCCAGGAGCGTTGGCATTCGCTCAACAACCACAGTCCGCCAACGTTGCGCAAGTACCGGATGGTGCCGTCCACGCCGCGTTCGTTGGTGAAGTTGGCCTTGCGGCTCGCTTCGGTGAGCACCGGCGCGTCCAACTCCACGCCCACCAAGGACCAGGTCCCGGAGGAGATGTACGCGAAATCTGTTTGCCCGGCTGTTCCCATAACCTGGGCGGGGACGGCTGCCACGGCCGAGGCGGTGTCGTGCGAACCCACGGCAACCACGGTGGTGTCGGCAGGCAAACCGGTCTGCTCAAGGATCGCGGGCAGGAGTGTGCCCACCGTCTCCCCCGGCTGGATGAGCGGCGGGAAGATGTTCCTGGGCAGTCCCAAGGCATCGAGGAATTCAGAAGCCCATTCTCCCGAAACGGCGTCGAAGAGGCCGGTGGTGGACGCGTTCGTGGCCTCGGTCCGGCGCTCACCCGTGAGCAAGAACGCGATCAGATCCGGGATGAGGAGAGTCTGCTCCCCGTCCAGATTCGGTTCCGCCGCGAGCTGGTACACGGTGTTGAACTGCAAGTACTGCAAACCAGTAGTGGCATATAGCTTCTCCGGGGAAACGGCCGCATGGACCCGCTCCACAGTGGCGCGGCTACGCTCGTCCCGATAGCTGTACGGTTGCGCCGTGAGCTCGCCGGATTTGTTCACCAGGCCGTAGTCAACCGCCCACGTGTCGATGCCGACACTCACGATGCGCTCGCCGTTCTCACGCGCCACAGCAGCGGCGGCCGTGAGGCCCTTGAGCACCTCAGCGAACAGGGCGTTGAAGTCCCAGCGGAGGCCGCCGTCGAGGTTTACAACACCGTTGGGGAAGCGATGAATGGTCTCGAGGGATACCCCGGACTCTGGTGAAACACGGCCCAGCATGACGCGGCCGGAGGAGGCGCCGATGTCGATGGCGGCGAAAACTGCGTGAGGGCCTGCGGCGGGGGACGCCGCCCCGGCGTGTGCCGGGGCGGTGCTCGCGGTGGTTCCGTTGTTCACTGTCAGTCCTAGCGCAGGAATGCTGCCGCGACGCCGGCGTCCACGGGGATGTGCAGGCCGGTGGTGTGCGACAGTTCGTTGCTGGTCAGGACGGACGCAGCGTTGGCTACGTGCTCAGGGAGGACTTCGCGCTTGAGAAGCGTGCGCTGGGCGTAGTACTTGCCCAGTTCCTGCTCGTCCACGCCATACACAGCTGCGCGCTTGGCGCCCCAGCCGCCGGCGAAGATGCCCGAGCCGCGGACCACGCCGTCGGGGTTGATGC
Source organism: Paenarthrobacter sp. (assembly GCA_031179305.1). Taxonomy (GTDB): domain Bacteria; phylum Actinomycetota; class Actinomycetes; order Actinomycetales; family Micrococcaceae; genus Arthrobacter. The sequence continues at coordinate 17,342 of JAPSHX010000003.1, forward strand.
CGTTGACGCGGACACCGTACTCACCTAGTTCGGCGGCGAGAAGGCGGACCTGGTGGGCTTGGTCTGCCTTGGTGGCGGAGTAGGCGATGTTGTTCGGACCGGCGAAGACGGAGTTCTTGGAGGAGATGTAGATGATGTCTCCGCCCAGGCCCTGATCGATCATCACCTTGGCAGCGGCCCTGGACACCAGGAACGAGCCCTTGGCCATGACGTTGTGCTGGAGGTCCCAGTCCTTCTCCGTGGTTTCCAGCAACGGCTTGGAGATGGACAGGCCGGCGTTGTTGACCACCAGGTCCAGGCCGCCGAACGCGAGCACGGCCTCTTGGATGGCCGCGGCGATCTGGGATTCGTCGGTCACGTCCGCCTGGACGCCGATGGCGACGTCGGAGCCGCCCAGTTCCTCGGCAACCTTTTGTGCGTTCTCAAGGTTCAGATCGGCAATGACTACGCACGCGCCGTCGGACGCCAACCGGGTGGCGATCGCCTTGCCAATACCCGACGCCGCTCCGGTCACCAATGCGATGCGGGTGGCGTGCGACTTGGGCTTGGGCATGCGGGCGAGCTTGGCTTCTTCCAAGGCCCAGTACTCGATGCGGAATTTCTCGGATTCCTCGATCGGGGCGTAGGTGGAAATGGCCTCGGCGCCGCGCATCACGTTGATCGCATTGATGTAGAACTCGCCGGCCACACGTGCGGTCTGCTTGTCCTTGCCGAAGGAGAACATGCCAACACCGGGGATCAGGACGATCGCCGGGTCAGCTCCCCGCAGCGCCGGTGATTCAGCGTCGGCGTGGCGGTCGTAGTACGCCTGGTAATCCTCACGGTAGGCGGCGTGCAGCTCCTTGAGCCGGTCGATTGACTCTTCGATCGAGGCGTCGGCCGGCAGGTCCAACACCAGCGGCTTGACCTTGGTGCGCAGGAAGTGGTCCGGGCAGGACGTGCCCAGCGCGCCAAGGCGGGGGTGTTCCGTGGACTCGAGGAATTCAAGCACGACGGCGTCATCGCTGAAGTGCCCCAGCTGCGGCTTGTCCGTGGAAGCCAGGCCGCGGATTACCGGTGCAAGGGCGGCTGCCTTGGCTTTGCGCGCAGCTTCGGGGAGCGCGCCGTAGCCCGGGAGTTTGGCGCCGAAGGGTTCGGCCTTGCCGTTGTCCTTGATGTAGTTCTCCGCCGCGTCGATGATCCAGAGCGAGTTGGCCTCGGCCTCCTCGCTGGTGGCGCCCCACGCGGTAATGCCGTGGCCGCCCAAAATGGTGCCGATGGCCTGCGGGTTGGCTTCCTTGATCGCGGCGATGTCCAGGCCGAGCTGGAAACCGGGACGACGCCACGGAACCCACACAACTTTGTCGCCGAACACCTTGGACGTCAGCGCCTCGCCGTCCATCGCCGTCGCAATCGCGATGCCCGAGTCCGGGTGCAGATGGTCAACGTGAGCGGCGTCCACCAGGCCGTGCATGGCGGTATCGATCGACGGGGCAGCACCGCCCTTGCCGTGCAGGCAGTAATCGAAGGCGGCCACCATCTCGTCTTCACGCTCGACGCCGGGGTAAACGGACTTCAGTGCCTGCAGCCGGTCCAGCCGGAGTACAGCAAGGTTCTCCGCTCTCAGGGTGCCGAGGTCGCCGCCGGAACCCTTCACCCAGAGGAGTTCGACGTCCTGGCCTGTTACAGGGTCCTTCTCAATGCCCTTGGCGGAGGTGTTGCCGCCGGCGAAGTTGGTGTTCCGCTTGTCCGCTCCGAGGCGGTTGGAACGGGAAATCAGTTCTTCAACAGTGCTCATCTTTTTACGCGCCCCATCCGGCTTGCTGGCCGCCTGCGCGGTCCTCATTGATCTTCTTCTGGTAACCGCTGGCCTTGTAGGCGGCCATCGGATCGGCGGGGAGGCCGCGGGATTCGCGCCACTCGGCCAAGGCAGGGCGGACATCGGTGTAGAAGGCATCGTTGAAGATGCCGTTCGCGGCCAGGACATCGCCGGTACGCTGGGCTTCGGACAACGCCGCAGTGTCCACGAGCAGCGCGCGGGCCGTCATTTCCTGAACGTTGAGCACCGAGCGGATCTGGCCGGGGATCTTCTCCTCAAGGTTGTGGCACTGGTCCAGCATCAACGCGACGCCCGAATCCTTGCCGAAACCGCCCCCGCGGATGACCTCGTGCATGATGCGGAACAGCTGGAACGGGTCGGCTGCTCCCACAATGAGGTCGTCGTCCGCGTAGAAGCGGGAGTTGAAGTCAAAGGAGCCGAGCTTCCCGAGGCGCAGGAGCTGCATCACGATGAACTCGATGTTGGTACCCGGTGCGTGGTGGCCGGTGTCCAGGCAGACGAACGCCTTCTCGCCCAGGGCAAGGGTCTGCGCGTAGGAAGTGCCCCAGTCCGGAACATCGGTGTGGTAGAAAGCGGGCTCGAAGAACTTGTACTCCAGGACCAATCGCTGCTCGTCGCCCAGGCCCGCGTAGATCTCCTGAAGGGACTCAGCCAGACGGTCCTGGCGGCCGCGGATATCGTCCTGGCCAGGGTAGTTGGTGCCGTCAGCCAGCCAGATCTTCAGGTCCTGGGACCCGGTGGCGTGCATGATTTCGATGCACTCAAGGTGGTGGTCGATTGCGCGACGGCGCACGGACTCGTTGGACGAGGTCAGGGAGCCGAACTTGTACTCGTCATCCTGGAAAGTGTTGGAGTTGATAGTGCCCAGTCCAACGCCCAAGCCGGCGGCGTATTCGCGCAGCGCGGAGTAGTCGTCCACCTTGTCCCACGGAATGTGCAGAGCAACGGTAGGCGCCAAGCCGGTGAGCTCGTGGACCTTGGCGGCGTCGGCAATCTTTTCCTGGACGGTGCGCGGAGTGCCCGGTGTGCCGAAGACCTTGAACCGGGTCCCGGAGTTTCCGTAGGCCCAGGACGGCACTTCAATGGCCAGTTCCCCTAGGCGGCCCAGGGCCGATTCTGTGGTGTTCATGCTTGTTCCTTTTAGTATTCGTTGGCTGGGTCTTTGTCTAGCTGTGCGGAGGCTGCCGCGTCCGTGACGTTGGCTGTGGCAGCCAGTTGATCTTCGAGGTTGAAAACTTCTTCGACGATCTCGAACCCCTGATCCGGAGGGACGTCGCTGTTCGCGAAGAGCGTTGCCATCTCGGCTTGCCAGCGGGCGTTGACCTCAGTCGCTGCCATTCGGGCCTGGGCCGCCTCGTAGTCTTCGCATTCCAAGTAGCCGATCAATTGGCCGTCCGGTGCTAGGAACAGTGAGTAGTTATTCCACCCGGCGTTCTTCAGCGCTGACAGCATCTCCGGCCATACTGTTGCGTGGCGTTGCTTGTATTCGGCCATCAGTTCCGGCTGGACTGAGGAGCGGAAACAAACCCTCATTGGCTGTTCTCCAAGGTTACTCGTTTTTGAATCGTTTCATTTGTTACGATTCAAATTACCCTCGCAAGCGTGGGGGTGTCAAGGCGTTTCCAGCACATTGACGTCAGCCAACGGAGATCGGAAAGCATGTCCCAGACAGCGAGCATCAAAGACGTTGCCACCCACGCCCAGGTAGCAGTGGGAACTGTTTCCAATGTGCTGAATTATCCGGACCGGGTTTCGCAGCGGACCAAGGAACGCGTCCTGAAATCCATTGCCGAACTTGGCTTCGTCCGCAACGACGCCGCCCGTCAGCTCCGCGCCGGCCAGAGCCGGACCATCGGCTTGATCGTGCTCGACGTCGGAAACCCCTTCTTCTCCTCCGTGGCTCGTGCGGCGGAAGATGCGGCGGCAGCCCTGGGCAGCGTTGTGCTGGTGGGGGATAGCGGCCAGGATGCTTCGCGCGAAGCGCACTATATGGACCTGTTCCAGGAGCAGCGTGTCCAAGGCTTGCTGATTTCGCCGGTCGGCGACGTTGGTCAGCGAATCGATACCCTGCGCGAACGGGGAGTCCCAACGGTCCTCGTGGATGAACTCGCCGACACCGAGCGTTGCAGCTCAGTCTCCGTGGATGATGAGGAAGGCGGGTATCTGGCCGCCAAGCACCTGCTGGACACGGGCCGCCGTCGTCTTGCTTTTGTTGGCACGCCCTCCATCCGCCAGGTGGCCAGCCGACTCAAGGGCGCGCAGCGTGCCGTCAGTGAAGTGTCGGATGCCGGCATCGAGGTGCTCGACTCCGAAGGGCAGACCGTCCTGACCGGCCGAAAAGTGGGCAACAGCCTGGTGGAACGCTCCCCGGAAGAGCGGCCCGAAGCCGTCTTCTGCTCCAACGACCTCCTGGCCCTCGGAGTCATGCAATCCCTGACCATGCTGCGGACCGTTCGTATTCCGGAGGACATCGCCCTCATCGGCTACGACGACATCGACTTCGCCATCTCCGCAGTGGTGCCATTGTCGTCCATCCGCCAGCCCACCGAGGCGCTGGGCCGGACGGCGATCGAGCTGCTCGCGGAGGAGCAGGAAAGCGGTGGGACCAAGCACCGGTCCGTGGTGTTCACCCCGGAATTGGTGGTCCGTCAAAGCACCGCCGGCGCACCCAAGTAGGTCGCAAATCAGGTCGTTTTCAGCGCTCATAACGACGCGATCTGCGACCCAGTTGGGTAGCTACAGGGCGTAGATGCTCCAGGACGCAGTGTGTTCGGCGCCGGGTTCGAGTCGGATCAGATCCGTGCCGCTGTTGAAGGCATCCGGCGGGCACGTCATGGGCTCCACGGCAAGGCCGATTCGGCTCGGAACGGGTGCGGGCTTATCTGCCGTATGGATCTGCAGCCAAGGGCAGCTTTCGTCCCAGGACATCCCGACGCCGGTGCCCGCCGGGTCGCGTAGCGACAGCCGCGCCAGCCCGCCGTCGAACGCTATTCCTGTGAAAGCATGATCGATCTCGGTGCTGCCGATGGCGCGCGCCGAGCGGAAGTCGAACTCGTGGCCTTCCACGCCCACGACACCCACGGGCAGAAGCCGGTCCGGAGTGACTTCCAGGAAAGAGTCGGCGGCGAACTCGAGAACCCACTCATTAAGTGGTGACGTGCCGGCCACAAGGTAAGGGTGCGGGCAAACGCCATAGGGGGCAGCGACGTCGGCGGCGTTCCGGGCTGTGACGGACGTATGAAGTCCGGCATCGTCAAGGCTGAATCGGGCCGACAGCTCCAGCACGAACGGGTATCCCGCCGTGGGCCCCACCGTGCAGGTTAAAGTCAGCGATCCGGCGTCGGACTCTTTCGCGGCCCAATCGAGAGGGAAGGCCAGCCCGTGCAGGGCAGTGGCCCGCTCCGGTTCGTTGATTGCCACGTGGTGCTGGGCGCCGTCGAAGCTGTACGTGCCGTCGGCGATCCGGTTCGGCCACGGCGCGGCAATAACGCCACGGTAGTCCGGGATCGGACCACCCTCCGGAAACGGGACAACGAGATCGCGGCCTTCAAAGCGCAGGACGCGCAGCGCGGCCGCGCGGGCGGCAACAACTGCCGTGTAGCCGCCCGCGCTCAGCGTGAATTCGGTGCTCACAGGCCGCCGGCCAGCTTGTAATAGGCGGCGTTCCAGTTGAGCTCTTTCTTGAACTGTTTGATGGTGGTGCCTTCGTCGATGGTGAGGAGTTCGGTCTTGGCGATTTCGGCGAAGTCCTCGAACACGTCCAGGCCCACCTGCGTGGACAATACCGTGTGGTGCGCTGCGCCTGCGGTGAGCCACGCTGCGGCCGAGGTAGCGAAGTTGGGCTTTGGTTCCCAAAGTGCGCGGGCTACGGGCAGGTTGGGGAGTGGCTGGTCGAGGTCGACGACGTCCACCACGTTGGCGACCAAGCGGAACCGATCGCGCATATCGGACAACGCGACGACGATGCCGGGGCCAGCGTCGGTGTCGAACACCATGCGAACGGGGTCTTCCTTGCCGCCGATGCCCAGCGGGTGGATCTCAACACGCGGCTTTTTGGCCGTGAGTGACGGGCAGACCTCCAGCATGTGCGCGCCAAGGATCTTCTCGGAGCCGGGCTCAAGGTGGTACGTGTAGTCCTCCATGAGTGACGCTCCACCGGGCAGGTCGCCGCCCATCACCTTGGCGGCGCGGACCAGGATGGCAGTTTTCCAGTCACCCTCGGCGCCGAAACCGTAACCGTCGGCCATGAGGCGCTGGACGGCCATTCCGGGAAGTTGTCGCAGCGCGCCCAGGTCCTCGAACGACGTCGTGAAAGCTGCGGACCCGTTGGCTTCCAGGAAGCTGCGGAGACCCAGCTCGATCCTGGCGCTGTAACGCAGCGACTCGTGACGGTCACCGCCTGCTTTGAGTTCGTCAACCACCTCGTAGAGGTGCTCGTACTCGGCCACCAAGGCATCGACGTCGGACTCCGCGGTGCCGTGGACAGCGTCGGCGAGCTCGTTCACGGACCAGGTGTTCACCGAGACGCCGAAGCGGAGCTCGCCTTCGGTCTTGTCGCCTTCGGTGACGGCGACGTTGCGCATGTTGTCGCCGAAGCGGGTCAACTTCAGCGTGCGGACGGCCGCCCATCCGGCCGAGGCGCGCTGCCACGCGCCCACCTGACGGGCCACCTCGGGATTGCTGACATGCCCGACGACGGTCTTCCGCGGCACGCCGAGGCGCGATTGGATATATCCGAATTCCCGGTCGCCGTGCGCTGCCTGGTTGAGGTTCATGAAGTCGAAATCGATGTCAGCCCAAGGAAGGTCCCGGTTGGCCTGCGTGTGCAGGTGTAGCAGGGGCTTGCGCAGGGCGTCCAGGCCCTGGATCCACATCTTTGCGGGGCTGAACGTGTGCATCCACGCCGTCACGCCGATCACGGAATCGTCCGAGTTGGCCTCCAGCGCAGTGCGACGAATGGCGTCGGAATCGGTGAGGACAGGCTTCCACACAAGCTTGACCGGAACGTTGTTGTTGGCATTGAGGACGTTGGCAATCTCCTGCGACTGCGCTGCGACCTGCTTGAGGACGTCCTCGCCGTAGAGGTGCTGGCTGCCCGTGAGGAACCAGACCTCGTACTGATCGAGGGAAGTGTTGTTAGCGGAAGTACTGACGGCGGTAGGCATGAGGTGCTCCTGGAGTGTGGTGGTCCGAATTGTCTAAGTCGCTGTAAGCGGCGGCGCTTTAGCGGCCGTAAACGTTCTGGTATCGGTCGTAGAGGGACTCAATCTTGGCTTGGTCGATAGGCAGCGGCTCGCCGAGTTGGCGGGAAATGTGGACTGTCCTGGCCACTTCCTCGCACATGACCGCAGCCTTGACGGCGTCGCGGGCGGACTTGCCGATGGTGAAGGGGCCATGGTTCTGCATGAGCACCGCGGGGGAGTTGGAGTTCTTCAGCGTCTCCACGATGCCTTGGCCGATGGAATCGTCGCCGATCAACGCGAACGGTCCCACCGGGATGGGCCCGCCGAATTCGTCGCCCATCATGGTCAGCACGCAGGGGATTTCCTCGCCGCGGGCAGCCCAGGCCGTGGCATAGGTGGAGTGCGTGTGGACCACGCCACCCACCTTCGGCATATGGCGGTAGACGTACGCGTGCGCGGCGGTATCCGATGACGGAGAAAGGTTCGGGTTACCCCAGTCCACGGTCCCTGCGCTGCCGGTGTTCATTCCCCGCACAGGTGTGCCATAAAGGTCGGTGACCACCATGAGCTCGGGTGTCAGGTTGTCATAGGAGACGCCGGATGGCTTGATGACCATGAGGTCATGTCCCGGGATCCGACCCGAAACGTTGCCGGCGGTCCAAACCACAAGTTCGTACCGCGTCAGTTCGGCGTGCAGCTCGCACACTTCCCTGCGGACCTTCGCGATGGTTTCCAGAAGGGTGCTCATGCCGTGGCTCCTTCCAAGGTGCTGGACTGGGTGGCTCCGTTTACCGAACTCTGTTGTCCTGAACCTTGGATAGCGGCGCGCTGAATGGCCTTGAGGCGGTGCATGACGTTGTTGGTGCCGCGGCCGAAGTAATCGTGCAGAGCTTTGTATTCCTGGAAGAGGACCTCGTAGGCGGCAACGTCTTCGGGGATGGGGGTGTAGACGGCACCGGGAGCAGCTGCCATGGCGGCGGCTGCTTCACGGATGTCCTTGTACTTCCTGGCAGCAACAGCGGCGTGGATTGCGGAGCCCAGGGCAGGACCCTGCTCAGATCCGATCGTAGAGAGCTGCAGGCCGGTGACGTCGGCGTAGACCTGCATCAGGAACTTGTTCTTCAGCAGCCCGCCGGCCACGATGAATTCCTTGACGGGAACACCCGAATCGCGGAACGCATCCACGATGGTGCGGGTTCCGAAGGCTGTGGCTTCCAGCAGCGCCCGGTACGTGTCCTCAGGCTTGGTGGCCAGGGTCTGGCCCACCACCACGCCGGAAAGTTCGTGGTCAACCAGCACTGAACGGTTGCCGGAGTGCCAGTCCAGGGCGATCAGTCCGTGCTCGCCGATGGCCTGCTTTTCTGCGAGTCCGGTGAGGTATTCGTGGATGCCCAGGCCTTGATCTTTGGCGGCCTGGTGGTATTCCGGCGGGACCCCGTTCTTGGTGAACCAACCGAATATGTCGCCGACTCCGGACTGGCCTGCTTCGTAACCCCACAACCCGTCCACGATGCCGCCGTCCACGACTCCACACATGCCTGGGACTTCGCGGAGGACGTCGCCGTTCATTACGTGGCAGGTGGAAGTGCCCATGATCGCTACGAGCTGTCCTGGTTCAACGGCGTTCGCGGCCGGCGCGCTGACGTGGGCGTCCACGTTTCCTACAGCCACCGCGATTCCCGCCGGAAGCCCGGTCCAAGCGGCGGCTTCTTCAGTGAGGTAACCGGCGGCGTCACCCAAGCGGCCGATGGTGTGTTCGAGTTTGCTGCTGACGAAGTCTTTGAAATCAGCGTTCAGCGCGGCCAGGAAGTCCTCGGACGGGTACTTTCCATCCTGGTAAATGCCCTTATAGCCAGCGGTGCAGGCGTTGCGGACGTAACTGCCGCAAAGCTGCCAAACGATCCAGTCGGCAGCCTCAACCCAGTGATCCATGGCGCCGTAGACCTCCGGATCCTCCTCGAGGAGCTGCAGCCCTTTAGCGAACTCCCACTCAGAGGAAATCAGGCCTCCATACCGGGGAAGCCAGGACTCGCCGCGTTCTTCGGCGAGCTGGTTGATGCGGTCCGCTTGGGGCTGGGCCGCGTGGTGGCGCCACAGTTTGACGAACGCGTGCGGCCGGTCCGCGAAGCGTTCCAGCTCGTTCAGCGGCGTTCCGTCCGCCGTCGTCGGAACCATGGTGCATGCGGTGAAGTCGGTAGCGATGCCCACCACATTTTCCGGATTGATTCCGGCATCGGCGACGGCGGCCGGTACAGCATTGCGCAGGACATCGCGGTAATCGTTGGGCACCTGGAGAGCCCAGTCCGCGGGGAGGCGCTGGCCGGTGCCCGGGAGCTTTTCCGTCACGACGGCGTGCGGATACTCGAACACGCCGCTGCCGAGTTCGGCTCCGTCCGAAACGCGCACGACGACGGCGCGGCCGGACAAAGTGCCGTAGTCCACGCCGATGACGAACTGCTCGTCCAGCGGGAGATTTTCAAAGGTATTCATGGGGTCTCCATCCGGCTGGCCAAGGCCTCATTGCCGGGGGTCGGGGTGGAAAACGAAAGAAGGTCTGATGCAATTGTTAGCGCTCACAACTTTGATGTCAAGAGCAGGCTACATCGAAGTGGTACTTATGGCGGGGTCAGCCGCATGCGCCCCCAAGTAGGTCGCAGAAGATGCCGTTATGAGCGCTCAAAACGGCATCTTCTGCTACCTGGTTGGGGCGGGAGCGGTGGTGGAGCGGATAACCAGCCGGGGCGACACAGTGGCAGGAGTACCTGTGGCGCCGCTCTCCAGCCGATCCAACAGCAGGGCGATGCAGCGCTGGCCGAGCTCCTCGAAGTCCTGGGCCACGGTGGTCAACGGCGGTATGAAGTATGCCGACTCCGGTTGGTCGTCGAAGCCCACCACGCTGATGTCCTCCGGTACCCGGACGCCAAGTTCGTTGAACGCCCGGAGGACGCCGAGGGCCATCTGGTCATTTGCGACGAACAGGGCTGTCACGGAGCGGTCGGCGGCGATTTTCAAGCCTTCGCGATACCCGCATTCGGCGCTCCAGTCGCCCTCGATAAGCGTCAGAGGTTCAATCCCGGCCTCGGTCAGGGCATCCCGCCAACCCTCGATACGGGCGGCGGCGTCAATCCAATCAGCAGGGCCGGATAAGTGGCCGATCTGTTGGTGCCCCAGTTCCAAGAGATGCTCGACGGCGAGTTGCGCACCCTGCCGCTGGTCCACGGTGGCGCCTGTGAGGTGTTCGTCGCCGATGGACCCGACGGCGACCAAGGGCACTTGGGCGGTGATGTCTTTGAGGACGTCAAAGGTCCCCGGGTGGGGGACCGTGACCACGACGCCGTCGACGCCTTGGTCCATGAAGTGCGCCATGGCGTCCTTGATGGTCTCCGGCGTCACTTCCCGCAGGCCGGCGACGCTGACAAAATAGCCGGCCTCCCTCGCTGCTTGCTGGACTCCGAGGAGCGTGTGTGATGGCCCATACTGCGCCATCTCGCTGCCGAGTACGCCAATGGTCTGGGACCGCCGTGTAACCAGGCTTCGCGCGGCGGTGTTCCGGCGATAGCCCAACTCTGTGATGGCCTGCTCCACGCGCTCGCGGGTCTTGGAGCTCACATTGGGGTGGTTGTTCAACACCCGGGAAACGGTCTGGTGGGAGACACCTGCCACTCGGGCAACGTCCTCCATGACGGGAGGCCGGGGCGGTGCGGATTCTTCAGTGCTCACCCTGTCACGATAGAGCACACTCGACGTCGATCAGCCTTTGGCCACCTTGGCAGCGTAATGGCGGTACCTCGTCAGGAATTCGGGACTCCCGGCGGTATTTCCGTGAACAACCTCTATTCCCTTGAGTGGCCATTTCGGCAAGCTACCTGTCAGAACGCCTGCAGCTTGCCGGGCTGCGCCGTCCGCCACGTACTCTCCGGGTTCTGGGACGAACACGGGCAAAGCGAAGGCTGCGGCGGCGATCTGCTGGACCGCAGCCGATTGCGCACCTCCGCCCACGAGGATGATGCGCTGGGCCGACACGCCCTGTGCCTGCAGAGCGGCCAGCCCGTCGGCCAGAGAACATAGCACGCCCTCTACTGCTGCTCGTGCCATGTTGGCTGGAGTGTAATTGGAAACGGTGATGCCGTGGAGGGAGCCGTTGGCTTCCGGCAAATTAGGGGTTCGTTCGCCCTCGAAGTATGGGACGAGGGTCAGCCCTTCGGCGCCCTCCGGAGCAGAGAGTGCCAAGTCGCCGAGCTCAGGCAGGGTGATGCCCAGCAGTGCGGCTGTGGCGTCAAAGATCCTCGTTGCATTCAGTGTGCAAGCCAGGGGCAGGTAGTTGCCGGTAGCGTCCGCGAATCCTGCCACGAGCCCGCTTGCATCAAACGCCGGGACATCTGAAACCGCGAAGACGGTCCCCGATGTTCCGATCGAAATCACTACGTCCCCGACGCCCGCACTCACGCCCAGACCTGCTGCCGCATTGTCGCCTGCCCCGGGCCCGATCAGTGCCCCGCCAGGTGTCTTTCCTGCAGTTTCCAATGGCCCGGCCACAACGGGCAGGACGGGAACGTGGCCGAGCGTGTTGTTGAGGACTTCTGGAAGGTATTCGCCGCTGCTGGAAGAGTAGTAGCCCGTGCCGGAAGCATCCGAACGGTCTGTGCGGAGGAGATCCAGGGCGGCCGGCCCACTTCCGGGCCCGTGTCCGGCCAACCGCCAGGACAGCCAATCGTGGGGTAGGCAAACCGCCGCTGTCCGTTGGGCGTTTGCGGGTTCGTTTCGGGCCAACCATCGAAGCTTGGTGGCCGTCAACGATGCCACCGGGACGGTTCCGGTGTGCGATGCCCAGTAGGACGCGCCTGCCGTGGCATCGCCATCGCCGGCGTCAAGGATCAGAGCTTCCGCGTCCGGGGCCGAGCGGGTGTCGTTCCACAACAAAGCGGGTCGGACAACGTCTCCGGACTCATCGAGGCACACCATGCCGTGTTGCTGACCGCCAACAGACACGGCGTCGACGTCATCCAAACCGCCTGCCTGTGCGATTGCTTCCTGGAGGGCTGACCACCAATGGTCCGGGTGAACTTCGGTGCCCTCCGGGTGGGAGGCCCGCCCTTGACGTACCAAGGTGCCAGTGGCTGAATCCCGGATGACCACTTTGCAGGACTGGGTGGAGCTATCGATCCCGGCTACGAGAGGCATGCGTTCATTCCTTATGGGGACCGCCGCCGGGTGGCAAGGGAAACCCTGTAAAGAGAAGACCTTGGGGTGCCCGGCGGCGGGATGACGGTGGGTGGGAGTGACCTAGCGGGCGCCGAGCAGGTGCTCGATGGCCAGCTGATTCAGGCGGACGAAGGCGAACGAGCGCTCGGCGGCCTTATCGGCGTCGAACGTGTCGAACGCGCTGGCGTCGGCCAGCAGGTCCGCAGTGGTCTCTCCAGCGTTCAGCGTTGGCTCGCCCAATTCGAAGACACCTGACGTGGCGAGTGCTTCCTGGACGTCCGGGTCTGCGCGGAAGGCCAGGGCGCGTTCCTTCAACAGGAGGTACATGGACATGTTGGACTTAGCCGATTCCCACACGCCGTCGTAACCATCGGTACGAGAGGGCTTGTAGTCGAAGTGACGCGGACCGTCGTACCTCGGGCCGCCGTTGGGGAAGCCGTTCTCGAGAAGGTCCACCGTGAAGAAAGCGCTGGTGAGGTCGCCGTGGCCGAAGACAAGGTCCTGATCGTATTTAATGCCGCGCTGGCCGTTGAGGTCGATGTGGAACAGCTTGCCCGCCCACAGGGCCTGGGCGATGCCGTGCGTGAAGTTCAGCCCGGCCATCTGCTCGTGGCCCGTCTCCGGGTTAAGTCCCACGATGTCGCCGTGTTCCAGCTGTGCGATGAATGCCAGGCCGTGGCCGACCGTGGGCAGGAAGATGTCGCCGCGGGGTTCGTTCGGCTTGGGCTCCAAGGCAATCCGGAGGCCGTAGCCCTTCTCCTTGATATACCCGGCTGCGGTGTCCACGCCTTCCTTCATGCGATCCAGTGCTGCGGAAAGGTCCTTGGAACCGTCGTATTCGCTGCCTTCACGGCCGCCCCACATCACGAAGGTCTCGGCACCCAGTTCAGCAGCGAGGTCAATGTTCCGGAGGATCTTGCTCAGGGCAAAGCGGCGGATGGAGCGGTCGTTCGAGGTGAATCCGCCGTCCTTGAACACCGGGTGGCTGAACAGGTTGGTGGTGACCATAGGTGTCTTCAGGCCGGTCTCTGCGAGGGCTGCCTTGAAGTTCTTCAGGATCAGGTCACGCTCGGATGCCGTGGCATCAAAGGGGATCAGATCATTGTCGTGGAATGTGATGCCATAGGCGCCCAGCTCGCTGAGCTTGTGAACAGCTTCCACCGGGTCCAGGGCGGGACGCGTGGCAACGCCGAACGGATCGGCGCCAGTCCAGCCGACGGTCCAAAGGCCAAAGGTGAAGCGGTCCTGCGGGGTGGGCTGCGGGGTCATTTTTGCTCCTTTGCAAAGCACTGGGGAAGAATTGGAAGAAGTGCATAACAATTAGTTTTCAATCTGAACTATATGCGGGATGATGGATCATGGTCAATGGAAGTCGGAAAGATTCTTCGAATGTGCAGGGAGGTCCCACGCCAGTGAATGAGCAAACCGCGCCTGGACGCGTAGGTGACGTCCGCCGTCGGAATCTTTCGTTGGTGATGGACTCCATCGCGCGGACCGGCGATGCTAAGCCAAGCCGCGCGCAGTTGGCGGCCGGAACCGGACTCACCAAAGCAGCGGTTTCAAGCCTGGTTGCCGACCTCGTGGAATCCGGCCTGGTCTCGGAAGTTGGCCTTTACCGCGACGGAGAGCGGGGGCGGCCCGGCCAGGGCTTGGAACTCAGCGCGCGCCGTGGCGTGGTGGGCATGGAAATCAACGTGGACTACCTGGCCGTGGGCCTCGTGGACCTGGGAGGAAACCTCCGCTTCCATTCCACTGTCGAATCGCGAAACCGCGGTCTGGCGCCTGAAAAGGTCATGGAGCGTCTGGGTGGCCTGGCCGCTGAAGCAATAGCCGCCGCGGCCGCTGCGGACATCTCGATCCTCGGTGGCGGACTGGCGGTGCCGGGCTTGGTGGATGAGCAGCACAACCTTGTGTTGTCCGCTCCCAATCTGCACTGGGAGCATGAAAAGCTGAATCCGCAGAACCTGCTGGAAGGCGCACCTCTTGGCGTCAGGTTGTCCAACGAGGCCAACAGCGCAGCACTCGGAGAGCTTTGGTATGGCGCAGGTCGGCCGGACTTCCTCTATGTTTCAGGCGAAGTTGGTGTTGGTGGGGGCGTCATCATCGGCTCGGAACTTTACACCGGACCAGGCGGATCAGCGGGCGAACTTGGCCACATCGTGGTCCACCCTGACGGGCCGGGCTGTTCCTGCGGCGGGGCGGGGTGCTTGGAAACCTTCGCAGGCCAGGAGGCCATTTTCGAGGCAGCAGGCATCCCCGAGGGATCGCTGGGACAGCGCACGGAGCTGCTGCTCGCGGCCTTGACTGCCCAGGAACCGCGGGCCACCCAAGCGGTTCACGACGCCGGGAGGTACTTGGGCGTTGCGCTCGCCTCGTCTGCCCGGTTGATGGATATTGAAGCCGTGGTCCTCGGTGGGCATTTTGCCGTGCTGGCGGAATGGCTCAGGCCGTCACTGATCAGTAGTTTGGAGCGCTACGCGCCGGGTCTGCTGGATCCAAGCAACCTGACAGTTTCCACCCTCGAGCACTCCGGCACGCTCCTCGGCGCTGCCGGTCAAGTGATCCGGTCAGTCATTGAGTCGCCGTTCGAGTTCCTGCTGGCGAGCAAGTTGGCCTAGGTTGCCGCAGGCGTTGGAGCTCACTCCTGGCTCACGTTTTCTTGGTTCGCGCCCACATCGCGCTGCACCATCAGGGCTTCCATGCCGTCCAGGTATCGTTCCAAGGCAAAGCTGAGCTCATCCCCGGCATGTTCCATGACTGCTAGTTCAGGATCACTGAACAGCCCCAAAACTTCCCTGTGTTTTTCGGGGTCCAGGAGTTTGAAGAGCAAGCCCACGTAGGCCTCGAAAGCGGCGGGGGAATCGTTGTCGGCCACATCCAGTTCCATCCGGGTGCTGGAGCGAACCAGGTTTGCCAGCATGAGGGCGGAATTCAGTTTCTCCGAGGCTGTCAGCGACGTTGGCGCGAGGGCGCGCAGGAGTTGCTCAAGCCAGAGAATCTCGTGGGGCGAGGCGGGCGGCCCGGTGATCGGGTGGTCGAGTATCCAAGGGTGTTTCCGGTACCGCTGCTCGATGGCTTTGGCCCAGTTGCGGGTGGCTGTGCGCCAGTCGGGTTCGCTGCCGGGGGTAGGGGAGCCGGGTAGTTCAGGCTCGCCGAATGCAGCGTCCACCATAAGGACCAGGAGCTCCTCCTTGGAGCGCAAATGGCGGTAGAGGGACATGGAGGTAAAGCCGAGTTCCTTGGCCACCCTCGCCATGGAAACGGCGGCCAATCCCTCCTGGTCAGCAAGGCGGATGGCCGCCTCCACAATCCGGGCTGCGCTTAGCTCCGCTTTGGTGCCCCGCGTAGACGGGCGCTCCAAACCCCACGCGATGGCTATGCCCGGGGGTAATTCCACAGGGCTCGGTTCGTTATGCGGCATGGCTTCCTTCCTTCACAGCCAGCCTAACTGTTTCGGGTATACACAACAGAACAGCTTATGCTATAAACAGTTTATGGCATAAACACTTGGTTGGAGGGTCATGAAGACAGAATTAGCCATAGGCGTTTCACGCCTTCGGAAGAGCTTTGGGGGCAAAGCGGCCTTGGCCGACATCGACTTGAGCGTCCCCGCGGGGAGCGTTTTCGCCCTGCTCGGTCCTAACGGGGCGGGCAAATCCACGCTGGTTGCCATCCTCACCACGCTCCTGCGCGCCGACGGTGGGACGGCCACCGTGGGAGGGCTCGACGTCGGGCGTCAGGCAGCCGCGGTCCGGAACCTGCTCAGCGTCACCAGTCAGGCGTCGGCGGTGGACGAGTTCCTCACCGGCAGGGAAAACCTGACCATGATCGGTCGATTGCACCTTCTGGGCGGTGCTAAAGCCATCAGTCGTGCTGATAAGTTGCTGCGGGACTTCGATCTTCACGGAGCGGCGGATCGCAAGGTTTCCACTTACTCCGGCGGTATGGTCCGGCGCCTGGACCTTGCCATGAGCCTGGTGCGGCGTCCGGAGGTGCTCTTCCTGGACGAACCCACCACGGGGCTCGATCCGCGAAGCAGGCTGGCAGTGTGGAATGCAGTGCGCGGCTTGTCGAAGCAAGGGGTCACCGTGTTCCTGACCACCCAATATCTGGAAGAAGCCGATCAGTTGGCTGACTCCATTGCAGTTTTGAACGATGGGCGCATCGTGGCGCAGGGAACCGCCGACGAGCTGAAGCGGTTGGTTCCCGCCGGTCACGTGGAGTTCGGCTTCCAAGATCCGCAGGACTTCGGGAAGGCCTTGACGCTGATCCGAGCCGAAAGGGGAAATGCCGGGAATAACGTGAATAAAGACGACGAGTTTCTCACCGTCCGAGTGGCAACGACTGACAGCGCTGCCGTAATCACCTCCGTGGTCGCCAGCCTCAGCGCTGGGGGATGCACTGCCAGCAGCATCGCGATCATCAAGCCCACCTTGGACGATGTCTTCCTGGCGTTGACGGCAAAGCAGGAGGCGAAACAATGACTGCGGTATCCCTGTACGTCGCACACGCCGGAACCATGGTCAGGCGAGAACTCATCCGAACCCTGAGGACCGTGGATTCCATCGTGATCTCGCTGATGGTGCCTGTAGGCATATTGTTTGCCTTCGTCTGGGTCTTCGGCGGTGCCATCCAATCCGGCGGAGGTTACGTGAATTATGTAATGCCCGGGCTGCTGCTCATGTGTGCTGCCTTTGGTTCGTCGCAAACTGCTGTGAGCGTGGCACAAGACATCAAATCCGGCGTCGTGGACAGGTTCAGGACCATGCCCATCGCCGGATCCACCGTATTGGCAGGCCATGTGGTGGCCAGTACCCTCCGGAACCTGGCTACCAGCGCAGTGTTGCTTGGATGCGCGGTCCTGCTGGGATTCAGCCCGCAGGCGACGTGGGGGAGCGCGCTCGCTGCGGTGGCGCTACTCCTGGCCTTCATCCTCGCTTTCACCTGGTTGTCCACCTTGGCGGGGCTGTTGTTGAGCCCGGAAGCTGCCAGCGGCCTGACCAGTATCACCATCTTCCTGCCGTATGTCAGCAGCGCTTTCGTGCGGCCCGAAACCATGCCGTCCTGGCTGCAGGGTTTCGCTGAGCACCAGCCGTTTACGCCGGTCACCGAGGCGCTGCGGGCTTTCCTGCTGGGCGGTGATGCAGGTGCCACGGGTTGGATCGCTGTGGCTTGGTGTGTTGGGCTTGGGCTCGCGGGCTGGGTGGGTTCCGCGGTAATCTTCCGGGGGCGCAGGTCCTAGTCGGCGTGGATTAACCGGCGTGGGCGCTTCCTAGTATTCATCAGCATGCTTACTATTGAAGGGTCAGTTGTTCGCGCAAACTACCCACGGACGAGTGCCCCATGACTACACAAGATTCAGCACACACCAGTACAGCCAAGGAGCAGACTGCTCCTTCTCCTGAGGACTCGCGCAAGCCCGACAGTCCCAATGACCTGGTCAAGCCAACCTGGATGTACGTTGCCAAGCGGACGTTGCGGGAGTTCACCAAGGATCAGTGCCCGGACGCAGCAGCAGGTCTGACCTATTACGCTGTCCTCTCGCTGTTTCCCGCGCTCCTGGCCTTGGTTTCGCTGATTGGCATCTTTGGCGACGCCGGACGCACCACATCGGCACTGCTGGACATAGTCCAACAGTTCGCGCCGGGGCCGGGCGTTGACGCAATGCGCCAGCCGATCGAGGAACTCTCGCAATCCAACACTGCCGGGTTCGCGTTGGTTTTCGGTATCCTGGTGGCGCTCTGGTCGGCATCCGGCTACACCACAGCTTTCAGCCGGGCCATGAACCGCGTATACGAGGTGGACGAAGGTCGCGGCTTCGTCAAGCTGCGCGGCACCATGCTCGCCGTCACCATCGTCGCCGTACTGGGTGCAGCGATCGCCGCCGCCATCCTCGTCCTCAGCGGCCCAGTGGCCGAGGCCATCGGAGGCGCTATCGGATTGTCCGAGACCGCCCTCACCGTGTGGAATATCGCCAAGTGGCCGGTCCTTATCCTCATCGTGGTCGCGATTATCGCGGTGCTCTACTACTTCACCCCCAACGTCAAGCAGCCCAAGTTCCGGTGGATGAGCATGGGTTCGTTCATCGCACTGATAATTTTCGCCTTGGCATCCCTCGGGTTCGGTTTCTACGTGGCGAATTTCAGCAATTACAACAAGACGTACGGTGCCCTGGCAGGCGTCATCGTCATGCTGCTGTGGCTCTGGATACTGAACATGTCCCTGCTATTCGGTGCGGAGTTCGACGCCGAAATGGAACGCGGACGCCAACTTCAGGGCGGAATTGAAGCCGAAGAAAGCATCCAGCTGCCGCCGCGCGATACCAAGAAGAGCGACAAGATGCAGGAAAAGGAAGAAGAAGTAGTTCGCCGCGGTGAGGAACTTCGCGAAACCCACGGGAAGGATAACCAAGGGAACGACGACCACGGGAACCAGTCCCGCGTTGACGATTCCAGAAGTGGCAATTCCCGGAGGAACAAGTAGTGGGAATGGAGGATCCGGCCATGGAATCCAGTACAAGGAGTAAGAAGCTCAAAGCCATTAAGAATGGCGACAGCGTCCGGATCAGCGGTGAGGTTTTTCAGGTCAACTCCGTCGAACCCCAGGAGGGCTCGCGGAACATCAGGCTGGAACTCAAAGGGCCCGACGGCGGATCGGTCACCTTTATTGGCCTGCCGAAGGCCAAAGTGCAGCTCGCCGCACGAGCCTCCTAAGCCGGTTTCGGGAACATTTTCCTGAAAGCTCAGGCTTCGGTGGGAAAGCCTTGGTCGGCGTCGTCCCACCAGCCTTCCCAGGCGCTGGAGCTCAGGCGCTCCGGAGCGATGTAGGGGGAGTGCTCGGCGTTGGATTCGCCGGATGCGCCGCTCTGGTTGCCGCTGGCGTCGAGGAAAAAGTTCAGGGTCTTCAAGAGCATCACGTTGGTGTCCTTTCAGTGGTTTCGTGGACTTCTTTGTCCAGGTAAAACCAGCGTAGGAGGCCATTGTTTCCTCTCTTCGCCGCAATGTTTCAGCTGTGTACCACTTATCTCACCTAGCCACTCCACGACTCATGACGGATACACATGAGGGGTGTGCAGTCACCACCTTCTTTGGCCCCGGAGCTGCCCCGACACACCCGCAATGCGGCGTGTCTGGTAGTTCCGGAAATCAAAGTGGGTGGTAGCGGCACACCAGCGACAGCCAGCCACGCTCCAAGGTGCGACGGCGGCGCTCGCCCATGCGCCGTCGTCGAGCCTTTTCTTGTGGTTGCGGGGTGGCAGCGCCACGGGAATTCCTTGTCGCCGCGCAAACTCACAGGTGAGGCCAGGATTCAGGTGGCGCCGGTGCGTACCTGTGGCCCGAACGAAGGTGCGTGGCGTCAAAAAAGCGGGCCCCTGCCGTGACCTTGGCAGGAACCCGCTGGTTTTGGAGCGATCCTCCCGCGGAGCTTAGGGCATCCGCGGGAGGATCACGTGATTACGCGTAGGGGAGGACCAACTCCGCATAGCGCTGCTTCATGGTTTCCAGGGTGGTATCGCCATCGGCGTCCCAGATTTCCTGGTTGAAGATTTCAACCTCGATGTCGCCTGTATATCCGGCGTCCCTGACCCAGGTGCCGATGGTCGCGAAGTCGATGACGCCGTCGCCCATCATGCCGCGGGACAGCAGCGCGTCCGCAGCGATCGGGAGGTTGAAATCGCACACCTGGTACGAGGCAATGCGGTTTTCGCGGCCGGCACGTTCGATTTGCGCCTTCAGTTCCGGATCCCACCAGACGTGGAAGGTGTCGACGGCGACGCCCACGGCCTTTGCGTCGTACGGGGCCGCGAGATCGAGGGCCTGGCCAAGGGTGGAGATGAGCGCACGGTCCGCGGCGTACATCGGGTGCAGGGGTTCCAGCACCAGGCGCACACCGTTCTCGGCAGCGAAAGGCACCAGTTCCTCGAGCCTGTCCGCCACACGCTGACGGGCAGCGACGACGTCCTTCTCACCAGGAGCGAGCCCGCCCACCACCAGGAACAGCTCCTGAGTATCCAAGGCAACCGCTTCGCGAACTGCCTCGAAGTTGTCAGCCAGCGCGGCTGCCTGTCCCTCGGCGTCGGCAGCGGTCAGGAAGCCACCGCGGCACAGGGAAGACACGCGGAGGCCAGCGTCCTTGATGAGTTTGGCTGCCTTATCCAGTCCGGCCTCGGCCACGCGGTCACGCCACGGTCCGATCGCGGGGATGCCGGCGCGGGCGCAACCATCCACAGCCTCAGCAAGCGTCCATTTCTTGGTGGTGGCGCTGTTGAGGGAGAGCCGTGAGAAATCGCTCATGCGCCCACTCCGTTGATCCGCAGGAAGTCTGACATCCGGAATGCCGCCAGCGACGGATCCTTCAACAGGCCGGCCTGATCGGCCAGCTCGAAGGTCTTGGCCAAGTGCAGGACCGAGCGGCCGGAGTGCAGGCCGCCCACCATCTGGAAACCGGGCTGCTTGCCGTTGAGCCAGGACATGAAGGCGATACCGGTCTTGTAGTAGAAGGTGGGTGCGCTGAAGATGTGCTTTCCGAGCTCACGGGTGGAGTCCAGGATCGCGCGCCCTTCGGCGCCTTGACCGGCGTCGTACTTCTGCAGGGCCACCGAAGCGGCAGGATAGATGGCGGCGAAGATGCCCAACAGCGCGTCCGAGTGGTGGGTTTCGTCGCCGTCGATCAGCTCCGGGTAATTGAAGTCGTCGCCCGTGTAGAGGCGGACTTCTTCCGGAAGTGCGGCGCGGAGAGCCACCTCGTGCGAGGCGTCCAGCAGCGAAACCTTCACGCCATCAACCTTGTCCGCGTGCTCGCGGATCAGGCTGAGGAACGTTTCGGTGGCCACGGAGACGTCGTTGGAACCCCAGTATCCGGCCAGTGCGGGGTCGAACATGGTGCCGAGCCAGTGCAGGATGACGGGCTGATCCACTTCCTGCAGGAGCGTCGAGTAGGCGTGCAGGTAGTCGTCGGCGCCGTTGGCAACCTTTGCCAGCGCACGGGACGCCATGAGGATGACCTTGGGGCCGGCCTCACTGACGACGGCGATCTGCTCACGGTAGGCGTCGATGACGGCCTGGATACCAGCTGCGCCCTCAGGAAGGGCAGTCATATCCAGCTGATCGGTGCCTGCGCCGCAGGAGACGAGGTCGCGGACGGACTTGCCGGTGATAGCGGCGTTACCGGCTGCAACAACGGACGCCGCCTCGGCGCCTGTGCGCTTGATGAGCTGCTGGGTGGCCGCCCAGTCCAAACCCATGCCGCGCTGCGCGGTGTCCATGGCGTCAGCGACACCCAGGCCGTAGGACCACAACTCGTGCCGGTAGGCCAGCGTGGCGTCCCAGTCGAGCTGCGCCGGTGCGCCCGGAGTGTTGTCCGCGGCGACCTCGGGGATGACGTGGGCTGCTGCGTAGGCGCGGCGGGCCGTCAGCGGAGCGGTGGGCTTGACCCACGCCGTGGCGGGCTGCAGACGGTACTCGCGGGTGCCGCCGTCGTCAGTGGGAAGAATCAGTGACGTCATTAGAGGGTGATCTCCGGGATGTCGATGGTGCGGCGCTCGGCGGAGGACTGCAGGCCGAGCTCGGCAAGCTGCACGCCGCGTGCTGCGGAGAGCAAGCCGAAGCGGTGCTCGCGGCCAGCAACGACGTCGCGCAGGAATTCTTCCCACTGCAGCTTGAAGCCGTTGTCCAGTTCAGCGTTGGCGGGAACTTCCTGCCACTGGCTGCGGAAGGATTCGGTGACGGGGAGGTCCGGGTTCCAGACGGGCTTGGGGGTGTGGGCACGCTGCTGCGCAACGCACTTGTTCAAACCGGCGACGGCGGAACCGTGCGTACCGTCGATCTGGAACTCAACCAGTTCGTCGCGGTAGACGCGGACGGCCCACGAGGAGTTGATCTGGCCGATGACGTCGTCGCCGCCCGGGGTTTCGAGTTCGAAGATGCCGTAGGAAGCGTCGTCAGCTGTGGCCTTGTATTCCTTTCCGGCCTCGTCCCAGCGGGCGGGGATGTGCGTGGCGGTCTTGGCGTTGACGCTCTTGACCTTGCCGATGATGCCTTCCAGAACATAGTTCCAGTGGCAGAACATGTCCGTGGTCATTCCGCCGCCGTCTTCCTTGCGGTAGTTCCAGGACGGACGCTGTGCCGCCTGCACGTCGCCTTCGAAGACCCAGTAGCCGAACTCGCCACGGATGGAGAGGATGCGGCCAAAGAAGCCTTCGTCCACCAGGCGGCGGAGCTTGACCAAGCCGGGGAGGTACAGCTTGTCGTGCACGACGCCCGCAGTGACACCGGCTTCCTTGCCGATCTGTGCCAGCTCGATGGCTTCTTCAAGAGTTTCTGCCGTGGGCTTCTCCGTGAAGATGTGCTTGCCGGCGCGCATGGCCTTCTTCAGGGTGGCGGCGCGGAGGCTGGTCATGGAGGCGTCAAAGACGATGTCCACGGTGGGATCGGCGATGACGGCGTCGAGATCCGTGGTCCATTCGGAAACCTTGTGGAGTTCGGCTAGTTCGCGGATCTTGGCTTCATTGCGGCCAACGAGGATCGGCTCGACCTGAACCTTGGTGCCGTCTTCCAGGGTGAAGCCGCCGGCGTCGCGGATGGGCAGGATGGAACGCAGCAAGTGCTGGCGGTAGCCCATACGGCCGGTGATGCCGTTCATGGCGATGCGGATCGTCTTTGTTTCGTAGCCCATGTTTTCTCCAGTGCCTTGTGTGCCGGTCGCTCTGCGGTTGCCGGTGCTTGCAGTTCTTGATGTGGGAAAGCGCATTCCCGCTGCAATCGATCATGCACCATGACGCGCCGCATTGGCAAGCGCTTTCCCGAAAATGGTGGAAGACTGCCATAATTTTCTTAGCGCCAGTCCCGACGCTTGCAGAAAAGGAGGGCCCCGTGGCCGCCAGCACACTGAGTGAAGTTGCCCGATTGGCCGGGGTCTCCCTCGCCACCGCATCCCGGGTCCTGAACGGCTCGTCCCGAAAGCCAGCTGAGGACATCGCCGAGCGCGTCCGCGAAGCCGCCGACAAACTCGGCTACGTTCCCAACGCCCAGGCGCAGGCCCTGGCAAAATCGAGCTCGGGATTGATCGGCCTCATTGTTCATGACATTGCCGATCCCTACTTCTCAGCCATCGCCCGCGGTGTCCAGGAAGCAGCCCGCCAGCAAAACCGCATGGTGTTGTTGGCCAGCACCTCCGGCGCCGCGCAGGACGAAAAAGAAGCAGTGGCCGCGTTCGCCGCCCGACGTGCCGACTCCATCGTGATCGCCGGTTCGCGCTCCGTGCGAGCCGAGGACAAGCAAGGCAACATTGAACTCGCCGCCGAATTGGATCGATACTGCCGCAACGGCGGACATGTGGGGGTCGTGGGGCACCCGGTGGTTGGGGCCTCTACTACTGAGGGTTACCACGTGGTTGAAGTCCCCAATGAAGAGCTTGCCGCGGACCTCGCTGCGGAATTGGCCGCTACGCATGATGGTGAATTCCTCATCGTTGCGGGTCCCGAAGGTCTGTACACCTCCGACGACCGCGTCCGCGGTTTCCAACGGGGACTCGCAGACGCTGGCAGCCCCCCGGCGGAGATCATCCGCACCGGCTTCAACCGTGCCGGAGGATACGACGCCGGCCCCGCACTCGCCAAGCGAATCAAAGCCTCCAAAGAACGGCTCTGCATCTTCGCAGTGAACGACGTTATGGCCATAGGCGTTACCGCTGCGCTCCGACCCGAAGGCGTATGGATTCCCCGGGATGCCACCATCGCGGGTTTTGACGACATTGAAACACTGCGCGACTTCCGCCCGGCCTTGTCCACGGTGCATCTGCCGTTGGAGGACATCGGGCGCCTCGCCGCCGGAGACCCTGACACCCCGCCGGTCAGTGGCGCGGTGAAGCTGCGCCGGAGTACGGAAACCCCGGTGGAAACGCAGGTATGACCGCCAAGGGTGCAAGGGTGCAAGGGTGCAAGGGTGCAAGGGTGCAAAGGTGCCCCGGGAGCTCACAGTGATTCCCGCCGTCGGAGTAGCCAGCGCTAGTCTTCGCCCAAGGTGATCGTGTGCAGGAAAGCGGCGTCATTGAGGACGTTGTCCGGCAGGTCGTCCTCAACGAATTCCAGCATGATCTCCATATCCTTGCCGTTGCCGCGCAGGACATCGGTGACGGTCTGCCACAGCAGCTTTCGGTTCCTTAGCGGAAAGCGCTCAGCTTCGGGTCCCCATGAGAAACAGTGCACGCCAACCAGATGCGGCAGGACTGCGTGGAGCGACTCAAGCGCCTGCTTGTCCGAAAGCCCGACGGCGGGCTGCCAGTAGGTGCCGACGTTGGGGTGTTTCACCCGGTTCAGTAAGTCGAGGGTGGTGGCGGGGGAGTCGGTAAGGGTGTTGCCGTGGTACTCGAAGGCGATAGCGATGCCGCGGTCGGCCGCCAGATCGGCAATTCGCCGGGTGTCTTTGACCACCGCATCCCAGTGATCCTCATTGGCCTCGGCGGAGCCAAGTTCCCCGGCCCACACTCGGATCCTGGGAGCGCCCAGAGCTGTGGCAAGGTCCAACGCCCGCCCAAAATCGCCGAACGCGCCGCAGCGGTAGTAGGAGCCGAGCGAGAGGACGCTGAGCCCGGCCGCCACCGTGGCTTCCTTGGCGTGCGCAGCTGACTCGGAATCGCTGACGTGTACATCGGTACCCCACTCGATCCCGGCCAAGCCTGCGTCTGAAGAAATTCGGACCACATCGTCTATCCCCTGCGAACGGAGAGTGACGGAACAGATGCCTGGCGTGAGGTCAGCCAGCGTAGTGAGGTCGATCATGGTCACAGGATATCGGGAATGCGCTTACCCAGTAAGGGCGTATCGCCTGTTGAACACATTTGTGCCGACTTCCGCCGTGCGCACCCCTTGAGCACCAAAGCCGCACCCGTTCCCTCCGTGCGCACCAGAGGTTACTGGTGCAAAGCGCGGAAAGTGCAGCGAACGCGCCAAGTCAGCCATGACAGTGACCGTGCACTTCCCCGCGCTACAGATTGATCCAGTACCGTCGGATCGATTCGGTGACACCAAGCTCCGGGGCAAAACTCTCTGGAGTGCGGACGCTCTCAAGGACGCCTCCGCACGACTCGATGGTGCGGGCGGACGCCACATTGGGCTGCCTGCAAGTCACCAGGACGCGCTCCATTCCGAGCGTGAGTCCTTCTTCCATGGCACCCTTCAAGGCAAACTTGGCGAGTCCGTGGCCTCTTGCGCTTGGCCTTAATCCGTAGCCGATGTGTCCGCCCACTTCGGTCAGGTATTCGTTCGCGAGTGCGTGCCTCAGGCTGACGGAGCCCAGGTAGGCAGCATCCCGCACCACCCATATGGTGCTTTGCTTGGCCAACCCCTCGGGAGGCCGGAAGCTCTGCTTCGGCAATTCATGCAGTACTTCAACCCATTTCGCGAAGTCGCTGCTGTCGCGAAGATCCAAGTCGTATCTCGCTGCCACGAAGGCCGCAGAACCGTCTTGGTCCAAGGTTCCCCACTCGTCATAACTTTCCAGCCAGGAGGTATGGAAGCTTGCCGACGGCTTAGTGAGCTTGTGAATCATTCGGTGAGCCTACTACGCCTGTTGATTCAGGCCTCAGATGTGCTCGTTGACGGGCGGAGGGTGGTGCGCTTCCGGACCTCGCGCAACACCATCTGCTCGGGGCAGACAGTCGAGAGGAAGTCGCCGACTGAGAGGGCAAGCCGCTCGCCGACGAGTGAGTACAGGATGCGATTGGCATCGCGCCGCTCCGCAATCAGGCCGGCCTGCCGGAGCACGCTCAAGTGACGGGAAATGGTGGGGCCCGTGGCGCTGAACCGCGCAGCGATCTCACCGGCAGCCAACTCGCCGTCCTTGAGGTCCTGCAGAATCTGCCGCCTTGTAGGGTGCGCAAGCGCAGCAAAGATGTCTGATGCCGTATCTGCCATGTTTGCAATATAGCACAACTGCTATATACAGTTTAGCTTCATTGCTAATAAGCGAAGGAGCAAGAATATGCGTGTAGCCATTACCGGTGGAACCGGCTTTGTAGGGCGTCACTTGGCGGAGCGACTCAACAGTCCGGACACTGTTGTCATCTCCAGGCGGACGGGCGTGCAGATCAATGATGTGGATGCCTTGGCGGCTGCCTTCGCCGGCTGCGACGTAGTGGCGCATTGTGCCGGGATCAATCGGGAGATCGGCGACCAGACCTTCGATCGTGTACACGTCCATGGCACCCGGGCGGTCATTGAGGCGGCCCGACGAGCGGGCGTGCAGCGCATAGTAATGCTGAGCTTCCTCAGGGCCCGGCCTGACTGTGGCTCGGCCTACCACGAGACCAAGTGGGCGGCCGAGGAGCTCTTGCGGGAATCCGGCATCGAGCACACCATCCTCAAAGCGGGGATGATTTACGGCCTAGGCGACCATATGGTGGACCACGTCACCCGCGCCGTGCGTACCTTTCCGATCTTCGCGACGGTGGGCTTTCACGAACGGACAGTTCGGCCGGTTCCAGTGGAAGAGGCTGTCAACGCATTGATTGCTGCCATGGAAGGCCGTGTCACCAGCCCTACTGTGACCCTACTTGGAGCCGAAGAACTTGAGCTGGGAACTGCTGTCCGGAGGATCGCGCGGCTTGCAGGTGGGCGGCCTCTGTACGTTCGGGCTCCAGTATGGGCAATCCGGGTGCTCGCGCAGCTAACGGAGTGGACCATGGTGGTGCCGCTCGTTGCCAAAGCACAAGCGCATATGCTCGCCGAAGGGGTTAGCGAACCCGCGCCCTTCGCGCCGGAGCTTCCGTTCGGACTGCGTCCCGCGCTCCCCTTCGACGACGAACGCATCAGAGCCGCGCTGCCCGAGGGGCGGTTCACGCTGAATGACCTCCGGATGATCCGAGGGTGGGTCGGGCGGCGTGCCAGCACGGGGCCGAGCCTGCACGCCCACTAGTTCGACTTACTCAGTGTTCTGCCCATGATGGCCTGCGTGAGGGCATCGATGACCTCGGCATTGGCCAGGGGATTCCGGATCAGGGTGAAATCGACATCACCTACAGGCGGCAGCCCGAACCGCTGCGTTATGACTTTCAGGTCCTCGGGCACCAGCGACGCCGGCATCACGGCAACTCCAATGCCGGCACGAACGGCTGCGAGCACTCCACTGATTTGCTTAGTGCTGCACGTAATCCGCCAGGTCCGGCCCTCGGCTTCCAGTGCATCAATGGCCAGCTTTCGGCTCAGGCTGGGCGCTGGGTAAGCGATCAAGGGGACAGGGGCTCCAGGTTCCAGTACGGTCTGCTCGACGCCCACCCACGCGAAGTTGTCGTGCCGGACCACAGTGCCTTCCTTCGCTCCAGCTACCCACTTCACGAACACCAGGTCCAGTTGGCCGGCATTGAGTCGCTTGTAGAGTTGGTCGCTTTGGCTGACGGTGAGCTCCAGGTTGATCTGGGGATACAGTTGCCGGAACTCGCGAAGGATCCGGGGCAGCCCGGTGATGGCGAGGTCGTCTGCGGTGCCAAAGCGGAGGCGCCCTCGCATGGCCGAACCGGAAAAGTAACGGGCGGCGGAGTCGTGGGCGGCGAGGATGCTGCGGGCAAAACCGGCCATGGCGTCGCCGTTGTCGGTGAGCCGGACCTCCCGCGTATCGCGGGCAACCAGCACCCGCTTGGCAGCGGCCTCGAGCTTACGGACGTGCTGGCTGACGGTGGGCTGTGCGAGTCCGAGGCGTTCGGCAGCTTTGGTGAAACTCAGCGTTTCTGCGACGGCCAAAAAGGAACGTAGCTGGACAGGTTCGAACACGGAACTCCTAAAGCGCAGGTCAGCGCCGGGCCGGAGTACTGCGCCGATGAAGAGAGGTCATTGCATTCCGCAATGCTAGTTATAGGCGCAATACGCTTCCATAATTGCTGCTCGCAACCCTAGCGTTAAACGCATCCCACCGAAACTCTCCATCCGAGGACTACCTTTGGCACCCCCACCGCCTTCAGCGGCAAACGTCAGCCAGCCCGTCATCGATTCCCTATCCGCACCTCAGCCCGCGGACACCGTCACCCAGCCACTCGCCGTCGTGAGTGAAAAGCTGCCCTGGCGGTATACCTTCATCTCGCTAAAGGTCCCCAACTTCAGGATCTTCGCGATCGGCCACTTCATCGCCGTGATCGCGATCTGGATGCAGCGCATCGCCCAAGATTGGATGGTGCTGCAGCTTTCCGGTTCCGTCACCGCCGTCGGAATTACCGTGGCATTGCAGTTCATGCCCTCGCTTTTTCTTGGCCCTTGGGGCGGAATGATTGCCGACCGCTTTGCCAAGCGAAAGATCCTCATCATCTGCCAATCCGCGGCGGCTGTTCTCGCGGCCGCGTTGGCGGTGCTCTCCCTGAGCCAACGCGTCGAAGTGTGGCATGTGTACGTCATCGCCCTGCTTTTGGGCTTTGTGACGGTCCTGGACCAGCCGGCCCGGCAGGTTTTCGTCAACGAGCTTGTCGGTCCCAAGTACCTCCGGAATGCCATCAGCGTTAACTCCACGACGTTCCAACTCGGCGGACTGATCGGTCCTGCCCTGGCCGGTGTCCTGCTCACAGCAGTGGGTGCCGGCTGGGCCTTCGCGGCGAACGCCGTGGCCTGCTGCTCCACTGTTGCCATGCTGATGATCCTCCGCAAGGACCAGTTGCACCTTAGCCAGCCGACTCCACGCAAGAAGGGAATGTTGCGTGAGGGACTCACGTATGCGCTCAGCAAGCCCACTATTTACTGGCCGTGGTTGATGGCAGGCTTCGTGGCAGTTTTCGCCATGAGCCTGCCGGTGCTGCTGGCCGCGTTTGCGGATCACGTGTACGACGCCGGCGCCGGAGGCTACGGCCTGCTCAATGCGATGGTTGCGCTCGGTGCACTGATAGGCGCGGTGGCGTCCACCCGCCGTCGCCAGCTGCGGTTGCGGTCAGTGGTGACGTCGGCAGGGTTGTATGGGGTGATGCTCTGCGTGTCTTCGCTCATGCCAACAATGGTCTGGTTCAGCGTCACTATGGTCCTCGCCGGATTCTGGTGCCTTATGTTCCTTACCGCGGCCAACCAAATGGTGCAGACCAGCTCCAACATGAGCATCCGCGGCCGCGTCATGAGCCTGTATCTGGTGGTGCTGATCGGTGGGCAGGCAATCGGCGGCCCCATGATGGGCTGGCTCGCCGAGCATCTCGGCCCGCACCTGGCCGTCCTGATCTCGGGTGGCGTGCCGGCTATCGCGGCTGCGGTAGTCGCCGTCGTACTGGCCCGGAAGTCATCCCTGCACATCAAAGTGGACCTGCGCGATCGGCGTCGGGTCCTGCGGATCGTGCAGGAGCCTCAGACGGCTTAACCAGGATGAAGCGCCCCCGACAGCCGGGGGCGCTTCATCCTGCGCGGGCTATTTTGGCTGAAGCTGGGCCACAGGCAGGTGTGGGTACTCCGACGAGCGTCCCTGGAACTCCAGGACGTCCGGATTGCGGATAACACCTTCACGGATCTCGATGGCACGGGAGACGGTCTCGTTGGCATCCCCGCCTTCCGGTCCCGCCACTACAGTGTCCAGGAACGGAAGCAGGGCTTCGCTGATCTCCCAGCTGGCCGAGTTCCAAAGGTATGAAGGACTGTGGTCCACGGCGTAGTAGTTAACGTGCCCGCCTACGCGGAACATGGGCTCGTCGAAAGTGGTGGTTCGCGCCCAACTGAAGCCCATGCCTTCGTCGCAGGACACGTCAACGATCAGGCTGTCCGGCTGGAATTCCGCCAGGTCTTCCGTGCGGAGGTAGGTCAGCGGGGCGTTCGGGTCCTGCAGGGTGCAATTGACCACGATGTCCGCCGCGGCCAGGAACGGCGCCAAGGGCTTACGTCCCTTGTCCGTGATGACTTCGCTGAGGAAGGGCGCCTTGTTGTCGTGGTCGAACTGCACGATCCGCACTGAATGGATCGGGGACCCGACGGCGGCGACGCCCCGGTTGGTGAGCACCTGAACGTCGTGGACGCCGTGGGCGTTCAGGGCGGTGACGGCACCTCGGGCGGTGGCCCCGAAGCCGATGACCACAGCGCTGAGGCGGCGGCCGTAATCGCCGGTGGAACCAGTCAACGCCAGAGCATGCAGCACGGAGCAATAGCCGGCGAGTTCGTTGTTCTTATGGAAGACATGCAGGCCGAAACCGCCGTCGCCCGCCCAGTGGTTCATGGCCTCAAAAGCGATGAGCGTGAGCTTCTTGTCAATCGCCAACTGGGTGATGGTCCGGTCCTGGACGCAGTGAGGCCAGCCCCACAAGGTCTGACCATCACGGAGTTCTGCCAGGTCTTGGGCCTGCGGCTTGGGCAGGAGGATGACATCGTTGTTTGCGATCAACTCCTGGCGTGTGCCGAGCCCGCCCACCAACGATTCCAGCTTGCTGTCCGGGACACCGAACCGCTCGCCGTAGCCGTACTCAAAGCGCAGCTGTTGGCGCACTTCCGGAGCTATGCGCTCCAAGTGCTGCGGGTGGATCGGCAGGCGGCGCTCATTGGGTTTCAGCGAAGTAGCAAGGACACCAATGCTCAGCTGGCCGGTTGGTGCGGTCACTTCTTGTTGCCGGTGGAGGGCTTGGCGGCCTCGGTGGCGGAGGACTCGGAAGCCCGCTTATCCGCGCGTTTTTCCTTGATGGATTTACTGGATTTCTTTGACGCAGTTTGGCGCGGTGATTTGTCGCCCATGATGGCTCCCTTAGAGCGGAGCCGAGATGGCTCCTGACTCCTGACGATACACCTCCCCGGATGGCTTTGTGGTCGGAGTCACGCGTGCTGGACCGCAGGCCTCTGGCTGATCGGGAAAGCTGGCGTCGGACTATTGGGCCGGCTGAACCGCCGGACGGCCATGAGTTACACGGTGAGTGACGCGATCCGCGGTGTCGTCAACAGTCACAACCTGCTCCACAGGCTCCAGGTAGAAGCGGGCACTGCTGATGATGCCCTCATCTACGCCGAAAATGATGACGCCGGTCATCTCATGCGGGGTGCCATCACGGCGGGCGCCTTTCAGGTGCAGCTCGGTCCACACGCTGCTCCCCTTCACGCTGTGCGCCAACATGCGGGCTGCGATGTCCGGTACGCCGGCGAAAAGTTGCTCCCAATTGCTGCGGATGGTGTCCCGTCCCGTGAATCCCCTAGTGGGGTGGGCCGGTGTTTCGTTGACGTAGCCCGGCGCGAAACACTCAGCCAAGGCTTCAAGATCATGCTTGTTCGTGGCTTCCAGCAAGCGATTGATGACGGCGAGTGGACCCGCCTCACCATCGTCGGTGAGAGTCATTGGAGGACCTCCCGGATAGGTGGATGTACGTAAGAGTTTAGGCTCGCGAAGCCTCCCGGTCGACGGGTACGCGGACCTCTTTGGTGAGGTGTCGTCGTCGAGGGTTCAATTCCGGTGGAGCAGTCCGGAGACAAAGAAACCCCGGATCGCTGGATCCGGGGTTTTCTTGGAGCGGGCGACGGGAATCGAACCCGCGTATCGAGCTTGGGAAGCTAGCGCTCTACCATTGAGCTACGCCCGCATTGCCCGGAAAAACTCCCCCGAGCGAATCCTAGCTTAGCGCAGTTGCAGGGCTCCTCATGACCGGCGCACCGGATGCCTACTTGAACAGCTTCATACCGTTCCAGCCATTGCCCACCTGGCGCTGAGTGCCCCAGGCTCCGGTCCCAAGACGATAATCGACGAGGTAACCATCCACGGTTTGGGCAGTGATGCTGCGCGTGCCCGGACCGGACAATCCGAAGCTCGGAACCAGTGCCTTCATGGTTCCCCAACCGGAACCCACTGTAATAGGCAGGCCCGCGAAGCCGCCGCCACCGTTGCCGGGGTAGCTGAGCAAGTGCCCGGAGGCAGTGGTGGCCAGAATGTCGTTGGCGCCGTCGGCATTCCAGTCGGCCATGGTCAAGCCCATGCCCGCCCAGCCACTTCCAATGTCCACGCGGTAGGTCAACGCCCTGCCAGAGGTGTTGGGGTAGTACCGGAGCCCGCCATCCGGGAAATAGCCCACGATGCCCGGATACCCCTGCGCCGCGGACCATTTGCCCACGGTTATTGTCATCTTGTCCCAGTCACCCGTTCCCACCACGATCTGAGTGGAGAACGCACCGCCGGGCCACCCCTTGAAAAGGCCGAGAGTGCCGTTATTCCATTGCGCCAAAATGTCGTAGACGCCATCAGCATCCCAGTCCACCACGAAGGCCTGCTTCAAGCCATGCCAGTTGGAACCGATTACCGCAGGAATGCCATAGCCGCCACCGCCGTGTGCAGGGTAGCGAAGCAGCCTCCCGGACGAGTCCGCAGCAACCAGGTCCGCGCCGGAGGTGATGCTCGCATACGCGGTGGGGTTGCCGGCGAAATACTGCTCCATAGTGGGAAAGCCGCGGCGTTTCATGTCGGTGGCGAGGTCCACTCCGACGTAGCGCAGGTGCCACGGCTCATAGCTGTAGCCCGTGACGTTCGTATATCCGTTGGGGTACCGGACAATGAAGCCGTACTTGTGGGCGTTCGCCGCCACCCAGATCCCGGCGGGTGTGCTCCCAAAACAGGTGCTGAGACCGCAGGAACCGTTGGCGTTCCCGACGTCGACGGCGAGCCCCGTCTGGTGCTCGCTGTGCCCCGGACGTGCGGAGATCAGGTCTGCCTGTGCTTGGCCGTAGATGCTGACGTAATAGGAGTAAACCTGCTGCTGCTGCGCATAGGACCGGTAACCGCTCACCACGGCCAGCCCTCCCGTGCCGGCATCAGCTGCACCTTGGAACAATCCATTGAGCCAGGCCGCAGTCTCGGCCCTCAGATACTGGCCGGAGCCGCGGGCGTTGACCAGGTCGCCGGGAGCGTAGCTCACGGGATTCAAGGGCCGGGACTTGTTGACCAGGACAGAGAAGTTCGCGGGGTCGCCCACAGGATCGACGCTCGGAAGAGGATTCGCAGTGGTCGGTATCGCTGCATGCACGACGGCGGCCCGTGCACTGGTCGGTTTCGCGGTCACGGCCGCGGTGGCTGGCACAGCTGTGGCCGGCACAGTCGTGGCCTGAGCAGCTGTGGCAGGAGCCGCAGCCATGACACCGCCAGCCACTGCAAGGCTGATGAATGCAGCGCAAACCGCCAGCCGTCGTCGTGCGTTCCTTCCGGAAACTGAATGGTTTTGACCTCGCATAACGCCCCCAATTTTCATGTAGCCAGCCGGAGGCACTCTACCCGGCCGACGAACGCCTGTCAGCACTGCCCTGGAAAATTGACAGATAACCATTCGATCAAGGCTCGGCAGTCATGTGTTGCCAGCGCCCGCCGCTGACTATTCTGAAGGTGTTAGCTGCAGCGTATGGGGAACCGGGCTACGACACTCGACCGTACGCCGAAAGA
Source organism: Paenarthrobacter sp. (assembly GCA_031179305.1). GTDB lineage: Bacteria > Actinomycetota > Actinomycetes > Actinomycetales > Micrococcaceae > Arthrobacter. The sequence continues at coordinate 50,887 of JAPSHX010000003.1, forward strand.
GGTTTTCCATGGCATTCGCTGCCAATGAAGTGGTGATCAGCAGGGACGCCATGACCGTTTACGGATTCCTCATGGACGGGATGAACAACGCCCTGTGGCGTTCGGGCGTGCGCAGCATCGCGCTTCGCTCCGGCATTCGCGGCCAAAAAGGCGCCCTCTACCAACAGACGGTTTCCGGCCCCGGCGGCCGACCCGTAGCCGCCGACTTCAGGATCACCGAAGCCCGTCCCGGAGCCGAAGTCCGCTATGCCGTGGTGGCTGGACCGGCCCGGCCTACCGGCGGCTTCTACCTCAGCACTGAAGGCAACACCACCCGCCTCCGGTTCGCCCTTGAGTACCATCCGAAGGGCCTGCGGAAGCTGATGAATGGCATATTCCAGAAAGCCCTTGAGGGCGAAGTGGCGCAGCTGGAACAACTTAAGGTTGCGATCGAGTCCCACCCGGCGGCTTAGCCGCAGCTGTTGACGCACGTCGACGGGTTGGCGTCCGACGGCAAACCCCGCGGTTAGGTGGGCATGCTTGTCTACTGGGCGAACTTCAGTCCGCCCCAGCCGATACCTATGGTCACGGGCGTAGTAAGCCGCCCGGTGTTGAGATCCCAATATTCAACAACTCCGTTGCGGTCCAGTCCGGCGACACCCGTCGAGTCGGGACCCGTTACGCCGCGCAGTGCCCGCAACCCCGTGTAATCGGTCCATTCCGCGCCCACCACCGGACGGGATTCCTGCTTGGGTGTGCCCAGCCCGCTGCCTCGGTACAGCCGGAGGGTACCGTTTGCCTCGGTAGTGAGCAGGTCCTGGAATCCGTCGGCGTTGTAATCCACCATGCTTAGCCTGATCGCTGGGAAGCCCGTTCCGATCGGGGCCTGGGCACGAATGTAGGCAAGGCCCGCGTTCTTATAGAGATACAGGTTTCCGCCTGAGTCCATGGCAACGATCTGCGGAAGCCGGTTGTTGGCGCACCAAGTGCCCACGGTGATGTTCAGCGTCCCCCATCCTTGGCCCAGCCTAATAGGATCCTTAAACCCACCGGCCTGAAGTCCGGGGTACACCAGAAGGGCTCCGTCGAGCCTTTGAGAGACCAGATCAAACACGCCGTCGCGGTCCCAGTCCGTGATGAGGAGGTCTTTGAGCCCGGTGAAGCCGACGCCGATTCTCTTGCCGCCGCCGTACCTGCCGCCACCCCACGATGGGTAGGCAACCACCGTACCGTCGCTTGCAATTGATACGAGGTCGGCTGCGCTGCTTATCGATGCCGCGCTCAAGTTAAGGGTGGGTGGTTGGTGTTTGCTGCCCGGTTCGCAGACAGCCACAGGGTCTGTTGGAGGCGGGACCGAACCGCCCGGGCTCGTGGTGGTGCCTGCCGGCAAAGACGTGTAGCCAAAGAAATTCACCACGCCCCACAGCGTGTAGCGGTTGGGGGTGGTCTGCCAGTTGCCGTCCGTGTACGTGATACCGATACCCATGACGTTGAATCTGGGATCACGCAGAAGGGCGTCGTGACCCGGAGAACCCTTCCACCACTCCACAAGCTGTGCTGCGTCACGGTCCCAACGGACAGCGATGACTTCACCAGCCCCGTTGTTGGGGTTGAGCGCCCGAGGATCAGTCCAGAAGTTGGCACGGTGCTGGATCACCTCACGCGTGGCAATGTTGTTGGACCAGTCCTGAGCCAGGCTGGCCACAGTTGCGTGATACTTCACCGGGGCAAGGCGGAGCGATGCGCGGTAACTGTTGATCGCGTTGAACACCGTCAGGATCGCAGCTGTGTTGCTATCAGGGAGGAGTGCCAAGGCGCCGTTTTCCGGATCCACGTTGCCGCTCGGGCTCTTTCCCGGGAAGGGGGTCGGTGTAGGGGTTGGAGACGCTTCCGGCGTTGTGGCCGGAGAGGGTAGGGCGGTTTCGAGTGTTGGGGTAGGGGACGAGGTTCCTGTAGGTGCAGGCGTCCCTATTGGTGGAGATGTTTCGCTAGGGGAAACCGAATCAGTTGGTGCCGGCGTCTCCTTCGGCGACGCAGAAGGATCAGGTCCGGCGGCCTGTGCGGATGGTGGTGGTTCGGCTGGAACAGTACCAACGGTCTCTTGTGGAGACGGCTCCGCGACGGTTGGCTCGGTGGCACCGGGATCCGAGGGGCCATCAGGCCCCCACGAGGGCCCGATGTTCGGGACGGGTGGTGGAGTTTCAAACACCGGATCTATAGCAACGGGGCCAGTGTCCGAGCCGCTGCCAGTGCCGGCGCTTGGCATCGGCTCCGGCGTCACTGGTTCCGGCGAGGGCACAGTGGTGGGGTCCGAGGCGCTGCCAGTCCCCGGAAGGGCCGCTGAAGGTGCGGGGTCCGCCGTCGTGGTTTCCTTCGGTGCTGTCATCCCTGAAGGGACGCCGGCCGACGGGGTGACGGCGGGCCCTGGGACCGTCTGCGTGGACGGGAGAATTTGGCTGGAGGCGGCCACCCCGAGAGCCAGTACACCAGCCAGCACAATAGCGGCAGGCGCAGCCATTTTTCTCACAATTACCCCGCGAATGCTCGTTGCCCCCAAGTACGGGCGCGGTTCTACATGTCCGGGAACTATAGTCCCATGGGGCGGCGTGGACAATGCATGGGGTATTTTTGATGCTGTGCTGATCTCTGACCGCGATATTCGTGCCGAAATAGACTCCCAACGGATTGTTCTTGAACCGTACGACCCCGCGATGGTTCAGCCGTCTTCCGTGGACGTCCGGATTGACCGGTTTTTCCGGCTCTTTGACAACCATAAATATGCCCACATCGACCCCGCCGAGGAACAGCCTGAACTGACCCGGCTGGTGGAAGTGGAAGGCGACGAGCCCTTCATCCTCCACCCCGGGGAATTCGTACTCGGCTCGACGTACGAAACTGTCAGCCTGGCCGACGATATCGCTGCGCGTCTTGAAGGGAAGTCATCCCTTGGGCGCCTCGGGCTGCTGACGCACTCCACTGCCGGCTTCATCGACCCCGGTTTCTCAGGTCACGTGACCCTGGAGCTCTCCAATGTGGCGACTCTGCCCATCAAGCTGTGGCCCGGCATGAAAATTGGGCAGCTGTGCTTCTTCCGGCTGACGTCCTCGGCCGAGCACCCCTACGGTTCCGGCGAATACGGCAACCGCTACCAAGGCCAGCGGGGACCCACCGCGAGTCGAAGCCACCAGAACTTCCACCGGACGTCCATCTAGGTTCTCTGCGGGCCTTGGCGCCGAGGGGTTAGCTCTCGGCACTTTGGCTTGGCGCCGAGGGGTTAGCTCTCGGCACTTTGGCGGGCTCTTTCGGTCGAGATCCCGCCCCTCGGCGAGTGCTTCCGGTGACCACTAGTCCTCCACACTGTGGGTAACCTCATAGGCCTCCCTCCAACGTGCCAACAATGGCTGATGAGGATCACGCCGCCGCTGCCCATGGAGCTCCAAGCCCGTTCATTTACGCTCGCCGAGCAGCGCGCGGCCGGCCTTCCGGACCACCGCGCCTGGAACAGCGACCTCCGGGTTGCGAGTAGGGGAATCCGGGTTCCGTGGGGTCGGGAGCAGGATCTTGCCCACACAGCCAGGCTCCTTACGGGCATCAGTGACGGGGCTGTCTGCTGCCGTGAAACCGCGGCGATGCTGTGGGGATGCCCTTTGCCGTGGGATGCGCAGCACGACTTTCTGGTGCACCTGACCCGGACGGATGGCACGTTCAGGCCTCAGCGGAGGGGAGTCCGGGGCCACAGAATGACCTTGGCCGATTCTGACCTCAGCTCCATAGGCGGCATTCCCGTCACCACTCCCGCCCGCACCTGGCTTGACCTCGCGGCAGTACTGCCCTTTGAAGACTTGGTCGCAGCCGCCGACCATTTCATCTGTAGCCAAACAAGGAGCTTCGGGCACAACAGGATCCCCCTCTGCTCGGCGGTCGATTTGAAGGCCCAAGTGGAACGGCATGCCGGCGCGCGTGGCATCCGTAAGGCGCGTGCCGCGCTGGATGTCGCGCGGGTAGGGGCCGACTCCGTGCCGGAGACCAAGCTGCGGCTGGCCGCGGGGCGGGCTTTCCTGCCGGAACCAGTGCTCAGCTACGTGGTGTGCGATCCCTTTGGCCGCGAACTGGCGTGGCCGGACCTCGCCTTTCCGGATTTCAAAGTGGCGGTCAATTACGACGGCGGACATCACCTTAGTGCCGCCCAGAAGGAATCCGACATCCGACGCGAGGCGTTGCTCGCAGCGAATGGCTGGATCTCGGTGGTAGTCACGGTCGAGCACGTCCGGGAATGGGGCTACGACGGAGTGGTTCGCCGAATCCGGGAGGCCCTCATCCGTGGTGGATGGTCGCCGAGGGGTTATCTCGCGGGGGTTTGAGGAGTTTTTTCGGTTGAGATGTCGCCCCTCGGGGAGGGTGGTGGGTTGAGATGTCGCCCCTCGCGAAGACTAGGCCGGGGTTGGTTCCGGTGTCCGGGGCGGGGCGCCCGGAGTTTTCCTCAAGGTCTTGACCACGGGCTCCACAAAGCGGGCAGCCAGCGGGCCAAGGATTGCCATGATGAGGACATAGGCCGTGGCGAGTGCGGCGAGTTCGCCCGGGACGGCGCCGGAAGCAACGGCCAGACCCGCAATGACGATGGAGAATTCCCCGCGGGCAATCAGCGCAGCCCCCGCGCGGAAACGGCCGGGCATGGCAATGCCAACCCGCTTGGCAGCCCAGAATCCTGTGAGCATTTTGGTCGCTGCGGTGATGACGGCCAGCACAAGGGCCCAGCCAAGGACGGGCGGAATGGACGTCGGATCGGTGTTGAGCCCGAAGGCCACGAAGAAGATCGCTGCGAACAGATCCCGCAACGGTTCGAGGATTCTGGTGGCGTTGTGCGCTGTGGCACCGGAGATGGCAATGCCAAGCATGAAGGCGCCCACGGCGGCGGAAACCTGGAGTGCGGATGCGATGCCGGCCACCAAAAGTGCGAGACCGAGCACGTTCAGCAGGAACACCTCGGAGTTTTCGCTGTGCACTGCTTGCGAGACCTTATGGCCATGCTTGAGGGCGATGACCAGCACAACGGTTACCACGGCAAGGGCAATTCCCACCGTCTGCAGTCCGCCCCAAAATCCTACGCCGGCCAGGATCGCCGTCAGGATCGGGAGGTAAATGGCCATTGCGAGGTCTTCAAAAACAAGGATTGACAGCACCACGGGAGTTTCGCGATTACCGATCCGGCCGAGGTCCGTGATCACCTTGGCAGCGATTCCGGATGACGAAATATAGGTGACGCCACCCATGACGATGGCGCCTACAAATCCCCAACCCAGAAGCACGGCGAGGCCCGCGCCTGGAAGGAAATTGAGGAAAAAATCCATCACGCCGGCCTGCCATGATCGCCGGAGCCCAGTGACGAGTTCCGACGCCGTATATTCCAAGCCGAGCATAAGTAGCAGGAGGATGACGCCGATTTCGCCGGAAAGATGGGCGAATTCGTGCATGCCGTCAAGCTTGACGAACCCGCCGGCTCCGAAAGCCAAGCCACCCACCAAGTAGAGCGGGATGGGAGACATGCCTATTCGGCCCGCTAATCGAGCAAGGAGACCGAGGCAGAAGACGACGGCCCCCAGTTCGACGAGGGCTAGTGCGAGCGGATCCATTCCGGTCAGCCGTTGCGGAGGATGTCGGCTGCCGAGTCAAGTCCTTCCTGCGTGCCGACCGCTACGAGCAGATCACCGGTGTGAAGTACGACGTCGGGTGCCGGCGAGGGGACAACCTCACCTTCGCGCATGATCGCCACGATGGAAACACCACTCCGGGTTCGGATCTGCGCCTTGCCCATGGGCTGGTTGACGAAAGGGGAATCAGGGGTGATGGAGAACTGGCGGGTGACGATGCCTGGTATCTCGCGATGTTCTTCGGCCAAGCGCATGGCAATGTGCTGGCCGCCCAGGAGGTTACCAAGCGTCGATGCTTCGTCCGCTGTCAGCGGGATGGAGGCTTGGCACGTGTCCGGGTCATCCCAGGTGGAGACGAATAGCTCGGTCTCACCCTCACGAAGCTCAACCACACCGATGCGACGGCCCGATACGGTGACGAAATCCTTGCGGATCCCGAGGCCCGGGAGTTCAGTCTCATCCACGTTCATAGCTACACCCTAACTCTGTTGTATGGGTCTGGTACGGCGTTCATGCTCAGCCAGTCCTATGTAGTTAACGCTCGGGGACCACGGCTATTTCCACCTTGGCCGGTGGCTTCACTGGCAGGATCACCAACAGGCCTGCCAGCAGGACCACCATGATTCCCAGGATGCCCCAGCGCTGGGCTTCGCCCTCTGCAACAAGCGGCGAGGCAATGGCGATACACAGCGTGAAGAGCGTGGGGGCGAGGAAACTGACCGCCCGGCCGGTGGTGGCGTAGAGCCCGAAAAGCTCTCCGGATTCCCCATTTGGCGCGAGCCTGGCCAAATATGCGCGTGACGACGATTGGGCCGGTCCCACGAACAAGCAGAGCAGCAGGCCGAAGACCCAGAAGGTAGTGGCACCTGGCCAGTCATTTCCAAAGAAGACGTAGTCGCCGTTACCAAGCACGAGAATCGCCGTGCCTGCGACGAGGAGCCCAATCAGCGAGAGGATGATGACCGCCTTCGGTCCGATCCTGTCGTCGAGGAAACCTCCAATGACTGCACCGACGGCAGCCACGACGTTGCCGAAAATAGCGAAGAAGATGACGTCCTTGAGCTCGAAGCCGAACGTGCCGGCCGCGATGACGCCGCCGAAAGTAAATACCGCTGCCAAGCCGTCACGGAAGATGGCGCTGGACAGCAGGAAGTAGATGGTGTGGGGGCTGGTCCGATAGATGGCTCCGATGCGGCGGAACAACAACTTGTAGGACGCAAAGAAGCCCAGCGACGCGGTGCTCTTCTTCACGGAAACTTCAGGAACAGCGAACATCACGGGAAGGGCAAAGATGAAGAACCACAATGCCGAGAAGATGGCAACGAGCCGGATGTTCAGAGAGTCCTGGGTTGAAGCGCCAAACCATTCGAAGGAGGGCTGCACGAATAACTGCAAAACAAGGAGGAGCGCAACGATGCCGCCCAGATAGCCCATGGCCCAGCCAAAGCCGCTGACCCTGCCGATATTCCGAGGCGTGGAGATCTGGGCCAGCATGGCGTTGTAGTTCACACCGGCAAACTCAAAGAAGATGTTGCCGAGTGCTATCAGACACACGCCCAGCAGGAGGAATTCCGGCTGGGGGAAGACGAAGAAACAGAGCGCCGTCAGGACAGCCGTTGCGGCGGTGTTGACGCCGAGCCACATCTTGCGGCGTCCACCGGCGTCAGAACGCTGGCCGGTAACGGGAGCCAGCAAGGCAATTGCGAGGCCGGCAACGGCCAAAGCGGCACCGAGGGCGGCCGATGCCGCGTCTTCCCCGCCAAAGGCATTGGACGTGAGGTAAACAGTGAAGACGAAGGTGGTCATCACCGCGTTGAAGGCCGCAGAGCCCCAGTCCCAGGATGCCCAAGCAAGGATCTGACCCTTCTTGGAAGAGACAGGTCCTGAGGCAAGCTCGGACATCGACTGGGAGGCTTCGGGAACTGCGGCCGCGTTCATAGCTTGAATGCTATAGCGACAGTGAAGAACGGCGGGCAGATGACAGACCGCTTTGTGGAGAACGCGGCTTTAAGCCATGCGCGCAGTCGGCTTCCCATGCCAAAAACTGTCAGTTCACCTTGATAAACTAGGTAAACCGAACCCAACATATGACCGCCTGCTCCAACTTTTGACAATATGTTCCTGACTTTGCGGAGAAAACATTGATCACAGTTCTCGCCATCACCTTTGTAGCGGCAACTGTGGCGCCTTTCATCTTCAGCAAACTCGGCAGGAACGCCTTCTATGCTCTGGCAGCGGTCCCCGCAAGTGCCTTCGTTTGGCTGCTTTTCCAGTACAGCCCTGTATATTCCGATGGCGGTATAGAAGAAGTCATCCCATGGATTCCCAGCCTGAAGCTGGAGCTCGCTTTCCGTATGGATCCCTTGGCATGGGTGATGTCCTTATTGATCCTCGGAGTGGGATCCCTGGTTTTGGTCTATTGCGCCCGGTACTTCAAGAACAAGGACGCGGGCCTGGGCGGATTTGGTGCCCAACTCCTCGCTTTTGCAGGCGCCATGTTCGGTTTGGTGACCTCCGATGACCTGCTGATGCTCTTCATCTTCTGGGAACTCACCACCATCCTGTCCTACCTCCTGATCGGCTATGCCCGCACCCGTCTGGCTGCACGTCGTTCGGCGCTGCAAGCGCTTATGGTAACCACCGCGGGCGGCTTGGCCATGCTGGTGGGCCTGATCATCATGGGCCAAGCGGCCGGAACTTATCGAATATCGGTCATCCTGGACCAAGCCGGCACGCTCATGACCGGACCCATGCAGGGAGCGGTGACCGCCGCCGTCGTGCTTATTTTGGCCGGCGCGGTGACCAAATCGGCGCTTGTCCCGTTCCATTTCTGGCTTCCGGGAGCCATGGCCGCGCCCACTCCCGTGAGCGCGTACCTGCATGCTGCTGCGATGGTGAAAGCCGGCATTTACATCGTTGCCCGACTGGCGCCGGGTTTCGCCGAATCGGAGTTCTGGCTGCCCGTCGTGCTGGGGCTGGGCCTGGCCACCATGCTGGTGGGCGGCTACCGGGCCCTTCGACAGACCGACATCAAGCTCATTCTTGCCTACGGCACCGTCAGTCAACTCGGCTTCCTCACCATGGTGGTGGGCCTGGGGACACCGGAGGCGGCCTTGGCCGGGCTCGGCTTGCTGCTGGCCCACGGTTTGTTCAAGGCTGCGCTGTTCCTGGTGGTTGGCATCATCGACCACCAATCGGGGACACGCGATCTCCGTAAACTCTCGGGCGTCTTCCGCTCGTCGCGTGCTTTGGGAGTGGTGGCAGCAATCGCGGCCGCCTCCATGGCCGGCATTCCGCCACTGGCCGGGTACGTTGCCAAGGAATCGGTATTCGAAGCTTTCGTCCACTACGGCATCGGCGACGACGCACCGGCCTGGGGCGTCTGGCTGCTGGTGGGCCTGCTGATCGGCTCCATCCTCACCTTCGCTTACAGCGCCCGCTTTATGTGGGGAGCGTTCGCCATCAAACCCGGCGTGGAAACCACGCCGTTCAAACCCATCAAACCCGCTTTCCTGGCCGCACCGGCCATTCTGAGCTTGCTCACCGTCGCCTACGGCGTGTGGCCCGCGCCGGTGGACACCTGGGTGCAGCCGTACGCTGCGCTCTTCGCCGAGAACCCGGACGCCGTCGACGCCGGACACCTGGCTTTGTGGCACGGGTTCACTCCAGCTTTGGCCATGACCGCAATTACTTTCGTGGCCGGTGCCTTGATGTTCTACGGCCGCAACGTGGTGTCCCGGCTTCAGAGCCTGGTTCCCGATTGGGTGGACGGCGACCGTGCCTACCAGAACACCATCGGCGCGCTGGACGACATTGCGGTTTGGGTTACAGGCCGCACGCAGCGTGGTTCGCTGTACTTCTACCTCGCGGTGATCCTCACGGTGGCGTTCGTAGTGCCAATGACGGCGCTGATTACAGCCAATAAGCCCCTGCCCGACGGAATGTATTTCATTGATCCGAACTCCCCACTACAGATCGTGGCTGGGTTAGGAATCGTAGTAGGGGCACTGGCTGCCGTCCGTGCCAACAAACGGTTCCTCGCCGTGCTGATGGTGTCGGTGACGGGCTACGGCATCGCCCTGATGTTCGCCCTGCAGGGCGCCCCGGACCTCGCGTTGACCCAGATGCTGGTGGAAACAATCGTGCTGGTGGCTTTTGTCCTGGCTATGCGCAGCTTGCCTGCTGAACTGCGGGACCGGACGGGTGGTCGGCTACGGGTGATCCGAGTGATCATCGGTGCGGCTTTCGGCGTCACCATGATTTTCGTGGCCATCTACGCCATGGGAGCTCGGGTTGCCACTCCGGTCTCCCTTGAATTCCCTCGCTTGGCCTATGAAGGCGGCGGCGGGTTGAACGTGGTCAACGTGACCTTGGTTGATATCCGTGCCTGGGACACTTTCGGCGAGATTTCGGTCCTGGCGGTCGCCGCAACGGGCGTTGCCAGCCTGATCTTCGTCCGCAGCCGCGGTGATCGCATCAAAACCTCCTCGGCAGTGCCGGAAGGCAGCGTGGGGCGCAGCACCGGTGTGGACCGCGGCTCCCGGGACGGTGCCACTCTGGCAGTGGCGCGGAAGTTCACCGACGTTACGCGCGATGCCTGGCTTGTGGCTGGCCGGACCCTGGCGCCCGAACGCCGCTCGATCATCTTCGAAGTGGTGACCCGGCTGATCTTCCACTCCATGATCATCTTCTCCATTTATCTCCTCCTGGCCGGTCACAACCTGCCAGGTGGCGGTTTCGCCGGTGGCCTGACCGCCGGGCTCGCCCTCACCATCCGATACTTGGCCGGCGGCCGGTTCGAGTTGAGCGAGGCGGCAACAATCAGCGCCGGAACCCTTTTGGGGACGGGACTTGCGACGGCGGCCGCGTCCGGTTTTGTGCCGCTCTTCCTGGGCGGGCAGGTCTTCCAAAGCGCCATCATCGAGTTCTGGTTGCCGGTCTTCGGCGACGTCAAATTCGTCACGTCCACCATTTTCGATATCGGCGTCTACATTGTGGTGGTGGGGTTGGCGCTCGACGTCCTCCGCAGCCTCGGCGCCGAAATCGACGAGCACTTTGAGGGCAAAGGCGTACCGATCGCTGAAGAAGACGCCGCAGACGCCGCTGATTCTGCTGCATCCGCTGCTTCCGGGAGAGGTACCGCATGAGCATCAACCTGACCTTGCTGATCGTCATGGGTGTCCTCTATGCCTGCGGCATCTACCTGGTTCTGGAGCGCAGCCTGACGCGCGTGCTGTTGGGACTGATGTTGTTGGCCAATGCAACCAACATCCTGATTCTCAGCACCGGAGGATATGCCGGGGTGGCGCCATTCTTCACCAAGGAAACAAGCCCCGAAGCCTACAGTGATCCCCTGCCGCAGGCCCTGATCCTGACCTCGATTGTGATCTCCTTTGCCGTCACGGCGTTCATGCTGGGCATGATCTACCGCACCTGGGTCCTGGCACGCCAAGACGAGATCCAGGATGACCTTGAAGACCGCCGCGTGGCAGAAACCCCCAGCTTCGACGCTGAGGATGACGCCATCGTTCCCTTGGAAACTTCGGAGTTTGCTGTCACCACAACTGGTCCCACGGACCAGGAAAGGGCCGAAGCCACCGAGACTCCCGGGTCCCTGCCAAAGAAGGAAGGAGGCAGCACGTGAATCTCGCAAACCTGTCGCCACTAGCTGTCCTCCTGCCCATACTGGGCGCTGCCGTGGCCTTCATGCTGATCCGGCACCACACGGCACAGCGGATGGTGAGCATCGGCGTCCTCAGCGCCACGCTGCTGCTGGAGTGCCTGCTCCTGATGTCGGTATGGGACGGTGGAACCACGTCCGTGACTCTGGGCGGTTGGCTTCCGCCCTGGGGTGTTGTGCTGGTGGTGGACCAGTTCTCCTCGCTCATGCTGGTGGTATCCACGGTGGTGAGCCTCGCGGTGCTGATCTACGCCACCGGCCAGGGCATGGCCGACGGCGATCAGGAAGCACCGGTCTCCATCTTCCACCCCACCTACCTGATCCTGGTGGCAGGGGTGTCCAACGCGTTCCTCACGGGCGATCTCTTCAACCTGTACGTGGGCTTCGAGATCCTGCTGACGGCAAGTTATGTGCTGATGACCTTGGGCGGGACCGGGCCGCGCATCCGGGCCGGCGTCACCTACGTTGTGGTTTCAGTGGTGTCATCGGTGCTGTTCCTCGTCGCGATCGCCATGATCTACGGCGCTACAGGCACCATCACCATGGCGGACCTCGCCGTGAAGTTGGCGGAACTGGACCAGGGCACCCAAAACCTCCTGCACGTCATGCTGTTGGTGGCTTTCGGGATCAAAGCGGCCGTTTTCCCCCTGTCCTTCTGGTTGCCTGACTCCTATCCCACGGCCCCAGCCCCGGTCACGGCCGTGTTCGCCGGCCTGTTGACCAAGGTTGGCGTCTACGCCATGGTCCGCACCGAGACCCTCCTGTTCCCGGGGGACACCCTCAACGTCCCCTTGATGGTGGTGGCGCTACTCACCATGATTGTCGGTATTCTGGGCGCACTGGCCCAGAGCGACATCAAGCGTCTCCTCTCCTTCACCCTGGTCAGCCACATTGGCTACATGGTGTTCGGCCTGGCCATGAGTTCGGTGGCAGGACTGGGAGCCGCGGTGTTCTACGTCGCGCACCACATCACCGTCCAAACCAGCTTGTTCCTGGTCACCGGGCTCATAGAACGCCGCGGAGGAAGCTCATCCATGGATCGCTTGGGTGGCCTTGCCAAACTCTCCCCGCTCCTGGCGTTGCTGTTCTTCATCCCGGCAATGAACCTGGCAGGCATACCACCGTTCTCAGGCTTCCTGGGGAAGCTGGGACTGCTGCAAGCCGGCGTGGAACTTGGGACCCCCTTGGCGATCGTGCTGGTGGTGGGCGGAGTTGTTACCAGCCTGCTGACGCTGCTGGCGATTGCCCGTGTGTGGAACAGGGCCTTCTGGCGCAAGCCTGAGGACGCCGAGTACCCGGACCCCGTACTGCAGACCCCCGGAAGCGTTGCAGTCCTGCCGCGGACCATGGTGGGTTCCACTGCCGGGCTGGTGGTGTTCGGCGTGGCATTGACGGTCTTCGCCGGGCCACTCTTCAGGGTGGCCGATGGTTCCGCCGGGAACATGCTGGACCGCTCGGCCTATATTCATTCGGTTCTGGGCGACTCCGTCCAGGTGCCGCCGCTGCCCCGGACGGGGGATGCCAAATGAGCCGCAAACCCATCTCGTTCCGCACCGAGCTGCCGCTGCTCATTTGGCTGGTGATCGTGTGGGGTGCGCTGTGGCGGGACTTCAGCCCCGGCAACCTCCTGTTCGGTGCCCTGATCGGCCTGTTGGTGGCCAAATTCTTCTACCTCCCGCCCGTTGAGCTCAGCGGCAGGTTCAACGTTCTCCGCGCCATCCCGTTCGCCCTGATGTTCCTTGCAAAAGTGGTGGCAGCGAGCTTCCTTGTGCTGTATCTGGCTGCAGTCAAAGGACCGCAGGTGCGCAGCGCCGTCGTCGCTGTTCCGTTGCGGAGCCATTCGGACCTTATGGTGACCGCCACGGGCCATGTCATCTCGCTGATTCCAGGCTCACTGGTGGTGGAAGTGGACCGTTCAACATCCACCCTGTACCTGCATGCGTTGAACATCCACAAGGAAGCCGACATCAATAAGATCCGCCAGCAAACGCAGGATATCGAGGCAGGTCTGATCCGCATCATGGGCACCCGCGAAGAAGTAGAAGCACTTAGGGCCGGACCGCAGACAGGCAAGGAAGGGGCAGCGCTGTGAAAGAAGCAGTTCTTGTGGTCACCGCGGTGATCCTGAGCCTGGCCGCCGCGGGCGCGATAGTCCGCATCGCGATTGGACCGTCCTTGCTGGACAGGGTCCTCGCCTCTGACGTGTTGCTGGCCATTCTGGGTGCCGCACTGGCAGTGGATATGGCCATGAACAGGCACCTCAACAACTTGATGCTCCTGGTGGCCATCGCTGTCATCGGGTTTATTGGCTCAGTGACCTTTGCCCGATTCGTGGCTGACCGGAGGGGAGAGAGCAATGACTCCTGACGCTACCGGACTGGATATGGTCATTGACGTCACCACTGCGGTCTTCCTGGTGGTGGGCGCCCTGATGTCGCTCGGCGCGGCCGTGGGCCTCCTGAGGTTCCCCGACCTCATGAGCCGCATGCACGCAGCTACCAAACCCCAGGTCCTCGGCTTGTTCCTCATGCTTGCGGCGATTGGCCTGCAGATGCGCACCTGGTGGGTGTGGCCCATTCTGGTGGTCGCCTGGATTTTTCAACTGCTTACCGCACCCGTCTCCGCCCACATGGTGGGACGCTCCGCATACCGCACCAAGCACGGGCACCGTGAGAAACTCACCAAGGATGAGCTTGAGGCCGTGGTCCAGAGGGCCGCAGCAGGGCAGGAACCAGGGCCGGACCGTTAGGAAAACGAGTCGCGGAGCCACTGACGCCCATCACAATTCCGGTTCCGGTTCGGTTTCGGTGATGGAGCATCTGCGACCCCGCGTTGTGCTGGCGTTGCTGGTGCTTAGACGATGTCGTGGGTCTTGGCGAAGCGCGCAATGGCGCGCTGCGTACCCCTGCTCGCCAGCACTTGGATGAGCGTGCTGACGAAGGCTGAAATCAGCGCGAACGTCAGGGCCGAGCGAAGGCTCGATTCCATGTCGTCGTTGCCCAAGGGGGGCTTGTTGCCAGTGGCCTTTTCCCACCCTTTGTTGACGAGTTTGGTACCAACGAAGCCTGCTCCGAGGCTTACTCCGGCACCGATCAGCTTGAAGAAGAGGTTCATGCCCCCAGCCTAGCTGGCTCCCGCTCATCTCAAGCGCTAGCGTCGGGTTTCCCGCTCCTTGAGGAACGCAGCCATGGAACCGACAGGTGCCAGTACCGGGACAACATAGTGTTCGGCCGACCAAACAGCATCCACGGTGGCGAATCCGGCGATTTCTTTGAGCAGGTAATACGTGGGCGGCATCAGCTGAAGAGTTCCCGCAGCCTCCGCGGCAAGAATGCCCGCTACCGGCATCCACAGTGATTGCCAGGCCTCCGTGGTCTGGTGCAGAGGTTCGGCATCCGGGGAGGGCTTGGCAACGTAAAAGTAGGTGTCGAAGCGCTTGGGCATGTCTGTCGGTGTGATCCAGTTGGCCCACGGACGGAGGTCCGAGGCATCGATGCGGAGCCCGGCTTCCTCCTTGACTTCACGGATTGCGGCGGTAAGCACTGTTCCGGCGTTCTTTGTGGCTTCGCCCCGGGCAGTGGAGATGGAGCTGTGCTGCCAGTCGGTCGCGTGGCGTTGAAGCAGTTCCTCGGCGTAGTCCCACCCGGACTCGTCTGCGGCATCCACCCGGCCGCCGGGGAAGACCACCATGCCCGCTGCGAAGTCCATGGTGCTGACCCTGTGCTGGACGAACGCTTCCAGGCCGCCCGGTGCATCGCGGAGCAGGATGACACTCGCGGCAAGGCGCGGTTGGGGCACTTCCTTGGGAAGGGGGAGGTCTTGCTGGGGGAGGTCAGTCATGAGGAGTGCCCCTTTGCCGAGGTGGATTCTGCTGGTTCATTCTCTCAGGTCAGTTGTGGGGCCTGGTGTGCGTGCCAAAACCTGGGAGGGGGGCGCAGAGCGGGCCTCGCAACGGACCCCCTCGTGTTGTGGGGCCTGGTGTGCAGGGAATGGCGTGGGAGGGGGGGCGCAGAGCGGGCCTCGCAGCGGACCCCCTCGTGTTGTGGGGCCTGGTGTGCAGGGAATGGCGTGGGGGGGGGCGCAGAGCGGGCCTCGCAGCGGACCCCCTCGTGTTGTGGGGCCTGGTGTGCAGGGAATGGCGTGGGGGGAGGGTGCAGAGCGGGCCTCGCAACGCACCCCGGGGAGCCCTGCAACGCACCACCACTGCCGATTATGACCGCCCGTCGGCAACAGGCCAGCACCCGCCGCAGACTCAGGTGTAAACTGAACCCGCCCATCAGGGCAGATTTGATAACGACAGGGGAGCGCCGCCGTCGGACTCTGCAGAAATGCAGGAGACGCGAGGGCGCTGAGAGTGCGGACAGCCGCAGACCCTCGAACCTGATCCGGTTAGTACCGGCGCAAGGGAGTCGAGCTTCTCAGAGTGTCCGGATCCGGACGGCGCAGGCCAGCCGGATTCCGGGGAGCACTTTCCCCTCCTGTAACCTCAGGAGGCAGAAAAATGACCACGGTAAACGTGAAGAAGTCCAGTTATAACTGGCGTGTTGTAGACATCGTAGTGGCGGCCTTGATCGCCATCGCGGGCGGCGTGATCTTCTGGGCATGGTCCCAGGGCGCCGCACTGGTATCCATCCCCATGAATGCGACGTATCCGCCACTCACCGGCCTGATTGCCGGTGGCTGGATGATACCCGCGGTCCTGGGCATGCTCATCATTCGCAAGCCGGGTGCAGCCCTGTTCTGCGAAACTGTGGCCGCCACCGGCGAACTCATCATGGGTTCGCAGTACGGCACCACAGTGCTCATCTCCGGTCTGCTTCAAGGCCTGGGCGCGGAACTTATCTTTGCCGCTTTCCGCTACAAGAAGTTCAACCTGCCCACCGCCCTCCTCGCCGGTGCGGGTGCGGGCCTCTTTTGCGGCCTGAACGACTCCTTCCTCCCGTGGGGTTGGAACATCGCCTATGAAGCCGTCGACAAGCTGGCCTACATCACCTTCACCACAATTTCCGGCGCTATCATCGCGGGCGCACTCTCCTGGGTGGCCACACGCGGCCTGGCCAAGACCGGCGTGCTGAGCTCCTTCGCCTCGCGCAAGGCCGCTTCGGAGCCTGTCTTCAGCTGATGCCGGCCACGCAAAGCGGCGTTGTGAGGCCTGCCGCCATCTCAGCCGAGGGCTGGGGTTGGCGGCATGCCGGCCGGGCCCAAGCTGCTGTTCAGGGCCTCGACCTTCGGATCGAACCGGGGGAGCGCGTACTGCTGCTCGGACCTTCGGGCGCTGGCAAGTCCACACTCCTGCACGCCCTCGCGGGGGTGCTGGGGGATGAGGAAGACGACTCGGATGAGACCGGCTCACTGCTGATCGACGGCGTTGCGCCCCGCGAGCAGCGGGGACGCGCAGGATTGATGCAACAGGACCCCGAGACGCAAGTGGTTTTGTCGAGGGTTGGCGACGACGTTGCCTTCGGTGCCGAAAACCTTGCCGTGCCCCGTGATGAGATCTGGTCCCGCGTTCATGAAGCGCTCGACGACGTTGGGTTGCGTACCGCTGCGGGTGGCGGTTTGCCGTTGGATCACCCGACGGCGGCGCTCTCCGGCGGCCAGAAGCAGCGCCTTGCGCTTGCAGGCATCTTGGCGATGCGGCCCGGCCTGATCCTGCTGGACGAACCAACGGCCAACCTGGATCCTGCAGGGGTGCTGGAGGTCCGTGACGCCGTAGGGCGATGCCTGGACAAGACCGGCGCCACTCTGGTTGTGGTGGAACATCGTGTGTCCGTGTGGAAAGACCTGGTGGACAGGATCGTGGTCCTGCAGCCGGGATCGGCGACCGGAATCAGTGGCACAGGATCCGGCACCGGGAAGGGTGCCGGCGGCGTCCTCTTGGACGGACCGCCCGATCAGGTCCTCTCCGAGGCCCGTACCATGCTGATGTCGGCCGGCGTCTGGGTACCGGGATACGTTCCGACAACCCGTACCCGCCTCAACGAACCCGACACCGCGCAGCTTCTCCTCGCCGCCCAGGACCTTGCCGTTTCCCGCGAAAAGCCCCGGCGCAAAGGCTTCAAGACCATCCCGCCCGTACCGGTGCAAACGGGCATCAGCGCACAGGTCCGGGCAGGACATGCCTTGACCATTACAGGCCCAAACGGTGCGGGCAAGTCCACGTTCGCGCTCACGTTGGCCGGCCTATTGGCGCCTGTGGAAGGCAAAGTGAGTGCCGCCGTCGAACTTTCCGAAGGTGCGGGCATTGATCCCTACAAGTGGAAGGCCGAGCAGCTGATTTCCCGCATCGGGACAGTGTTCCAAGAGCCCGAGCACCAATTCGTCACAGGCAAGGTCCTGGATGAATTGATGTTTGGGCCCAAGCATTTGGGTCATGGTGAGGAACGGGTTGATGAATTGCTGGAGCGGTTGCGGCTAACACATCTCGTCGATGCGAACCCCTACACGCTGTCCGGCGGGGAAAAGCGCCGGCTCTCGGTGGCCACGGTGCTCGCAGCACACCCCAAAGTCCTGGTGCTCGACGAACCCACGTTTGGCCAGGACGCGAATACCTGGGCCGAACTGGCGTCGTTCCTTTCCGAGTTGCTGGACGCAGGGACCGCAGTGGTCTCCGTGACCCATGATCAGGAATTCAGCGCAGTACTCGGCGGAACGGAACTGAGGCTCGGCCCGATATCGCAGGGCAGGGCAACGCATCAGGAAGCGGGTGCAGCGTGAGGGATGCACTGAACATCCGCGGAAACCAAGCCCTGCTCACCCAAGCCAACCCTTTGGCGAAGTTCGTGTCGGTCTTCCTGATTTCCCTGGTGCTGGCCTTGTCCATCGACTGGGTCTCTGCGTCAACGGCGCTCCTTGCGGAACTGGCTCTTTTCCCGCTTGCAGGACTCACCATCAGGCTCCTATGGCAGCGGGCCTGGCCCCTGATCATCGCGGCGGCGATAGGCGGCTGGAGCACTGCAATAGTGGCGGCGGACAGCGGCGCTGTACTGCTCGACGTCGGACTCTGGTCCATCAGCGAAGGTTCCCTTGAGCTGGGGCTGGGTTTCATGCTGCGCGGTTTGGCGATTGCGTTGCCGGCGATCCTGCTGATGACATGCACGGATCCCACCGACCTGGCCGACGCGCTGGCCCAGAAAGCCAAGCTGCCGCCCCGCTTTGTCCTCGGATCCTTGGCGGCGATGAGGCTGGTAGGGCTCATGGCGGAGGAATGGCAGACCATCGGAATGGCCCGCCGCGCCCGTGGAGTCGGTTCCCAGGGCAGCCCGTTCCAGCGCTTGAAGGCTACGCTCGGCCAGAGTTTCGGTCTGTTGGTGCAGGCTGTTCGGCGGGCATCGCGGCTGGCAGTGACCATGGAAGCGCGCGGCTTTGGCGGTGGACAACGGACGTGGGCGCGTGAATCCACGTACTCAATGCTGGACGTGTGGGTGGTCCTTGGTGGGCTGGTCATCGCGGCCGGTGCAGTGCTGGCGGCTGTGGGTGCGGGAACCTGGAGTTTTGTCTGGCGCTAGCGGGTCCGCTGCTCCTGGATCTCATCGAAGCCTGCACGCGTAAGGAACCCCAATTGGGCCTCCTTTTCGGCGAGCTGAATGATGGGTCCCAGTTCGAAGCACGTCGCTTCCAGCCGGCGAAGGGCCTTGGCATTGCGGGAGTCCGGCTCCACCACAACCCGGTCCTTGCCCGGCAGGGAGAACATGTACTTGATCAAGGACGTGCCCAGCTTCGGGGTGAAATGCGGAATGGGCCTTGTGGCCGGGGCGAGCAGCAGGTGCATGCCGATGTCTTCCTCCCGGGCAGGGTAGGCCTCTCCGACGGGATCGTAGAGAGGCTCGTAGGTCTGGAAGAGGGCCAGTGGCTCCCCGTCAAGGATGGCCAGGAACGCGTGGTGGGTTTCCAGCGAGTCAAGGAACTCGTAAATCCCCAGGACTTCTTCGCGGGAGTTTTCCATCATTCCCCAGAACTTGGCGCGGGGCTGGGTCACCCATTCGAAGATCAGGTCGATGTCCTCGCCGGGTACCAGTGGAACAATCCGGAGTGCACCCCATCCTTCGAGGTTTTCGGAGTAGACGGTGGTGCGGACCGAGAAGTCCTGTGTGGTGGTGGTCATGTTTTCCTTCGGGGGCTGTTGACTGGGCTGATGTCGGGACTGATGCGGGAACAGGAATGAGTCAGGGCGTGTCGTTGGTCAGAAGCGACCAGTCAGTGACCACCGGGGCGAGTTCCCCGGCTGCCCAGAGCGGGAGTTGGTCGGCGAAGTGCATGTGACCAGGCGCGCCGGAGGCGCCGAATGGCACGATCCAGCGGCTGTTGCTCCGGTCGGCCAGGTCCCAAACGTAGCGGGCTACGGGTCCGCGGAAGCTTCTGTCATCAACGCCGGGGAGACTCTCGGTGCACAGGACACACCCGGTATCTCCACTGAGGTCGGCAGCGGGTGCCCATGACGCGAGGGGGCCGGGGAGGACATGAACCGGCAGGAGCTTGTGCCGGTCACCCCAAGCGGCACCATTCAGCATGGATTCTTCCAACGCGGCGTCTTCAAGCGCCGCGGCAGCTTCCACTCCGACGCTGATGCCAAGCTCGGAGCCACGAACCAGCAGAGTCTCAAGTGCAAAACCGATGCGGGACGCCACAGACAACCACGGCCCGAACAAGGGTGAGTAGCCTGTGGGCTCATTCAAGGGCGCAAGCGCGGAATGCTGTGCCACGCGCTGGACCAGCGCACCACGCCACGCAGCGAAAACGGCGGCCTGATGGCTGCCTGTTTCCATCAGGCCATCCCAGTCCAACAGAAGGATCCGCAACTCCTTGGCCTCCTTGGACAGATTCCCGGCATCCAGGCCGGAGAGCATCGACCGGAATAATGGCCACGGACCCAGCAGGGTGTCCGTGTGGATGGCCCGCATATCGTCCACGGACAAAGGTCCGGGAGCCAGCTCCAGCAATTCCCGGATGCGCCGGGCACGATGCGCAGGTGCGAATTCCATGGCCACCTGATCACCGCCTCCTGCCGCGCGGTCATTCGCACTCACGGCAAATTGCTGGACCTCGGTGCGTGGCAGGATCACATACTGGCCCTCCCACTCATGACGGGCGGAGAAGGCAGGAGCGGGCAAGCGCCGGTTGGCCGGATTGCGCTGCGGGACCAGCCCGGCAACGAAATGCCGAACGGACCCGTGAGCGTCCGCGGCCACCACGCTGTTGACCGGCTCCACCCACGCATCCAAGGCAGCTTCCACCTCGGAGACGCTTTGGCTCCGTAGCAGCGGCAGGAGGGCCTCGAACCCCAACCGCCCCTCAACCCTTGCCGGGAAGCGCAAACTGAGGGCGCCGCCGTCGGGCGTTTCCGAGATGACCGGCCCCCGATCGGTCTCGATAATCTCAACGAACACAGCCTCACCGTCGCGGACACGGATGGTTTCGGAACTTACGACGACGGGTTCCCAGCCTTCAGCTCCGCGCGCCTCGATGCGCTCACCCGTAAAGTCGCTGACCCGGCGCAACTCCTCGACAAAAAGGTCCTGGTAGTCGGCCATGGCGTTGGTAATGGCCCAAGCGGTGCTGCCCGTGTGGGCGAAATGGGGGAGGCCGGGGACGCCGGGGAACGCAAATCCGATCGCATCGAAATCCGGGCAGGCGAGCCGTATTTGCTGGTAGACGCCCGGCAGTTCCATGAGGCGGTGTGGGTCGCCGGCGATCAGCGGAAGCCCGCTGGCCGTCGTCGAGCCATGCGCTGCCCAAGCGTTGCTGCCTGACCAAACCGGCGCCTCGATGCTGAACAAGCCCACGGCGTCGTCGCCGAGTGTCCGCGCGACGTGGGCCCTGAACAGCTTGTTGGGGAAAGTGGAAAACAGGATGTGGTGCACCAGGAAGACTCCGAGCGGGGTCCACGGGTTCCACGGCTCGGGTAGGCTGCCGGATTCCTCAAACTCGGGCCCGCCGCGTCGACCGTCCGCCAAGGCCTGATTGACGCCGGCCACGTATTGCCCGCACCAACGCCGAGTGTCGGCGTCGAGGTTCTCAAAGCAGCGACGCGCGGTGTCATCGAGCCTGGCTTGGCGCGCGAACCGGTCCCAGACCACCACTTCGGCACCCAAAACCTCGGCTGCGCGGCCTTCCGAACGCCACCGTTCCAGCTCGATCTGCCACGAGCGGTCCACGGCCGCGTTCATGCCCTGGAGAAAGGCGAGGTCATCGGCGGAATCGGCCCACAAATGCGGGATCCCCCACTCATCGCGGTACGTTCCGCGGCCGCCTGCCGGGGCAGAAGGGTGCGTCGGGGCAGGCGTCATAATCTCTGGCCGCTTTCGAGCTTAGGTTAGGCTTACTTAAGCTCAAGATAAATGGCTTTGGCCCCGTTCACAAATCGTGGACGTTCGTGAAGGAGTGTTGCTTGAAGCGGAATTGGGAAGGCGTCGTCCTCAAAGTCCTGGGCGCCAAAGACTTCACCCTAGAGGTCACGGGTCGGGAAGAGATCACCCCGGACTTCCTCCGCGTGCATGTGCGGGATGGGGGATTGCTGCAGCGTAGCGGCCTGCACCCCACCATGTGGATCCGACTCTGGTTTGACGATTCCGGTAAGGCCCACCAACGCGCCTACACGTTGGTCGATGCCTCGCCTGCGGACGGCACGTTCAGCATGGATTTCGCGATGCACAACGGCGTTGCTGCGGACTGGGCCCGCTCAGCGCAACCCGGTGACACCATCGACGCCACAGTCCAAGGCAGTTCCTTCACCTTCCCGCAGCCCGCTCCGCGTCGGATCTGGGTGGTGGGCGATCCTGCCTCCATTCCGGCTATCAATTCGCTCCTGGATGAGCGGCAGCGTGTTGCCGCAGGCGCGGCTCCAGTGACCGCCTGGCTCGAATACCAGCACGACGCCGACCCCTCGCTTGAGGTGCGTACCTCCGATTCCGACGTCGTCACCTGGATTCCGCGCAAACGCGACGGCGCCGCTCTGGTGGAAGAAGTCTGCGATGGGCTCACGGCCGACACGGTTTCCGTGGGCGAAGACTTCTTCTGGATCGCGTGCGAAGCCTCAAATGCGCGGGCAATCGTCAAGCACCTTCGGAAAGAACTCGGCGTGGACAAGCACCGGATTGATGCCTTGGGGTACTGGCGGGTCTAGTTCTTCGCGCGTTACTCGCGCCAGTTCAGGAAGCCCTTCTGCCCCTGCGGCGGAGTGAGCACCACGTCGCGGCCGTACTTCTTCCTGGCATCGGCCCCTGAGAATGCGTCCGGGACAATGCGGACCGCTTTAGTTACCTTGCCGTCTTTCAGGAAGACGAAAAGTGCCGGTGAAGCGGTGTAGCGGCTCTCCTTGGTGAGGGGTTCGCCAAAGGCCTCCTCAATGTCCTTGGCCGGGGTTCCGGACGTGACGAAACCTGCTTGGTCCCAGTCGAAGTCCGTCGCGTCGGCCAGTTTGAGTGACGTGCCGTTCTTGGCGGACGCCAGGACTTGATCGTTGAGGTGATCGTTCGTTTCGGGCATGACGGATCCTCCGAGGGAACAGGCGGCCAAGGCGCAGGCCAGGACAAAGGTGAGCAAACTGGTAACGGTGACACGGACCGCTGCGGTCTTGGGGCGGCGTCGTAGTTTGATGCCTGGAAGAGTCACGACGTCGTCCTGGACTCGTCGTTGAACTCCGGATCCTCGCCAGGGGCGGGCTCGGCATTGCCGGCATCGCCCGTCTGGTCAGCGGGCACCTGGTTTGAGGGGTGCGGCAATAGGTCAGGCCCCACCACTACCGTGTCTCCGTTGTTGACGGCGTCCTCGATCAAGTCTGCAAGCTCCTCAGCACTGGCGTCCGGATTGGCAATGGCCACGTTGCGCCCAACTTCATTGTTGTACAGATCCATGGCCTCGCGGGGAGCCGGGTTTCCAGGGAGCTGTTCGTGGGCAGTGGCGTAGTCCTCAGCCCAGTCCGCGCCGAACTCCTTCACCATGAGGGCATTCCAATAGGCGTGGCGGAAAGCGTCATTGTGGTCGTCATTGCGGTCTTCGCTGGGGAAACGCTCATCGGCAACACTGAACGCGTCGTCGTGAATGCCCTTGAAAGCGTTCAGCTCGAAGGGTCCCAGGCCATTCAGCAGTTCCGCTTCCTTCTCGGTAACTACCCTCTGATCCGTCACGAAACGCAGTGGATCCCAGTCGCCGGGCCAGTTGGTTGTCTCGGCGTCACTGACTTGGTACTCGTCCAGGATTTCCTGGGGCGTGGGCTGGGTGGGGTCCGTGGCAGACGCTGTTTTCGTTCTTGCGTCGTTACCGGGGTTGCCGGAGCTGCCTGAGCCCCCGCCGCTCTCGGTAGACGCGCTCGACTGCTCGTCGGCATTGGTGAGAACCGACTTGGACGCTTCTTCTATCCCGCGTGATGTCCTTTCAAGCAGCGGCCGTAGGCGGCCCTGCCAGTCGGAAGCGAAACGCTTGGCATCTTGTCCCTGCCAGGAACCACCCTGGGTGATCAAGGAGTCGAGCTCCCGGGCGCGGCTAGTCAGCAGCGATGCTCCGCTGGCGAGCGCTTTAGATAGTGCTTTGAGTTGATCGACGTCGGCGCCGTAGAAAGGCATGTTTCCCCCTGAGCTTTCCCGTACATCCTTCGCTAAACCTCGTTAGGGCACAATGGGGAGCTCTGCCCTTGAATGATTTGAGGGAAAGCGTTCGCCAAGGCTCACCTGACCGCCGTCGTGCTTTATATCGCACAGGACGGGTACGGTGTGATGTATACCGCTGATTCAGCGTTTTGCACTTCACTTCTAGCTCATCTGTGATATTTATTGGTTATGACGCAACCGACCGCCGAACACGTAGGCCTCCTGCTCCGCGACGCTCGCGGCGAAAAAGGGTGGACGCAGGGGCAGCTGGCTTCTGAGCTGGGAACCAGCCAGAGCGCAATCGCCCGAATGGAACAGGGCAAACAGAATCTCAGCCTCCGGATGATCGAACGCCTTGAAGCTATTTTCGGGCGCTCCATCGTTAAAGTGGGCAAGCCGCAGATGACCCACCTCCGCGTGGAGGGTGGACGGACCCTCTCAGGGGAAGTGGACGTCAACAGTAGTAAGAATGCCGGAGTCGCCCTCCTTTGCGCCAGCCTCATCAACCGCGGAACCACCACTCTGCGTCGGCTGGCACGGATTGAGGAAGTCAACAGGATCGTCGAAGTACTGACCTCCATCGGCGTGGAATGCACATGGCTTAACGGAAGCGACCTCCGTCTTCGCCGTCCCGAGGTCCTGGATCTTGAATCCATGGACGTTGACGCCGCCCGACGCACACGCAGCGTCATTATGTTGCTCGGTCCGCTGTTGGACGAAACCAGCGAATACCTGCTGCCCTACGCCGGTGGCTGCGATCTGGGGACGCGCACCGTAGAACCGCACATGCAGGCGCTTCGCCAGTTCGGCCTCGAGGTGGAAGCGAAGTCCGGTTTCTACTCCGTGACCGCACCTCCCGCAGACGAACTCCACCGTTCCTTCGTCCTGACCGAACGCGGCGACACCGTGACGGAGAATGCCATCATGGCGGCCGCCCACCGCGAGGGCACCACCATCATTCGGAACGCCAGCCCCAACTACATGGTGCAGGACCTCTGCTTCTACCTGCAGGGCCTGGGCGTGGACATCGACGGCGTCGGCACCACCACGCTGAAGATCACAGGACACTCGGCCATTGACGTAGATATTGAGTACTTCCCGTCTGAAGACCCCATCGAGGCAATGAGCCTCATCACCGCAGGCATCGTGACCAACTCCGAGGTCACCATCCGCCGGGTTCCCATCGAGTTCATGGAAATCGAGCTGGCCACCTTGGAGCAGATGGGCCAGAAGCTCGAGATCTCCGGCGAGTACATGGCGCGTAACGGACGTACCCGGCTGGTGGACGTGACTACCAAGCCCTCCGAGCTCCGCGCGCCGCAGGACAAGATCCATCCGATGCCGTTCCCGGGCCTGAACATTGACAACCTGCCGTTCTTTGCAGTGATTGCAGGCAATGCCGAGGGCCAGACGATGATCCACGACTGGGTCTACGAGAACCGTGCAATCTACTTGACGGAGCTCAACAAGCTGGGCGCCCAGGTGCAACTCCTGGACCCGCACCGGATCTATGTCAACGGGCCCACCAAGTGGCGCGCCGCGGAAATTGGCTGCCCGCCGGCTCTGCGTCCCGCGGCCTGCCTGCTGCTGGCAATGTTGGCTGCCCGGGGAACCTCCGAGCTCCGCAACATCTACGTGATCGAGCGCGGTTATGAAGACCTCGCCGAACGCCTCAACACCATTGGCGCGAAGATCGAGTACTTCCAGGACTAGGGCCGCTGCGGGGGCCGGGCGGGTAAAGTCCCGGAAACACAAGCCTCTGTCCTCACCAGCCCCCGTGACGCAGAATGGAGCATGCGGACTTTCGGGGTTGAGGAAGAGCTGCTCATCGTCGATCCTGTGACGGGCGAGCCCCTGGCCCTCGCGGACGCGCTCCTTGCGGGCCACGGTGAACCCGAGACTGCCACGGGCCTCAGCCACGAGCTCAAACTGGAGCAGATCGAAACACAGACCCGCCCATGCCATAGTTATGGCGAGCTCCTGCAACAGATCCGGCGTGGCAGGGCCATGGCAAACGAGGCCGCACGGCAGCATGGAGCGCGGGTTGCTGCAATCGCCACGTCGCCACTGGCCTCGAATACGCACACCACCCCGGACCCGCGGTATGCCGCGATGCTGGATCGTTTCGGCATCATTGCCACCGAGCAACTGACGTGCGGATTCCACGTGCACACCTCGGTGGAATCACCCGAGGAAGGCGTGGTGGTACTGGACCACATCCGGGACAAACTCGCTGTCCTGACAGCGCTCACCGCCAATTCGCCTTACTGGCGTGGGCTGCCCACTGGTTTCGACAGCTACCGCACCCAAGCATGGAACCGTTGGCCGACCTCGGGGCCGTCCTCCGTTTTTGGGTCCCTTACCGCCTATCGGCGCATCGTGAAGCGTCTCTTGGAAACGGGCGTGATTTTGGATGAGGGCATGATCTACTTTGACGCCCGCATCTCCAGGAACCACCCCACGGTGGAAGTCCGCGTCGCCGATGTCTGCCTTCGGGGTGAGGACGCGGCACTTATGGCGGTGTTGGTGCGGGCTTTGGTGGAGACGGCATCCTTGGAAATGCTCGACGGCGTAGAACCCACCGCGGTGCCCACGGCACTCCTACGGATGGCGAGTTGGCAGGCCAGCAATTCGGGGCTGCGCGGAGATCTCCTGGACTTCGGTGACTTTCTGCCCCAACCCGCTGCGGACGTCGTATGGGCGTTGGTTGACTACCTGAGCCCGGTCCTGGACGACCAAAACGAGTTGGAGCTCGTCAAAGAAGGGATCTCGGACTTACTGGAGCGGGGCAATGGGGCACAGGAGCAACGGGAAGCCGCTGAACGCTACAACAAAAGGCAGCGGGACGGGCAAACCCAGACGGGAAGTCCACCTACCAACGAAGCCTTGGCCGCCGTCGTCGGGCATGCTGCGAAGGTGACTGTGCGCGGGGCTGCCGCCGTTGCGCACAAGGATCCCTCGCCCATGCTGACCCGAGTCAGGAGACCTTAGGCCTCGTGTCTTCCGGCTCTTCCCAAACCATCAGATATGCGCCGGCGGTCCCCTCCACGAGGTAGAAAAAGAGCGGCGGTATGTCCTTCTTGGCCAGAAGGACAGCTCCGTAAACGGGCGCGGCGGCCGCAGCCGTGACCCCGATCCACCGTTTGGCAGGTATGGAAAGAAGGCTCCCGCCGAGCGCGGCCAAAGCCACAACATGCAACCCTGAATACGCCAGGAACGGCGCGCTGGATCCGCGGCGATAGGCGAACCCCTCAATATCGGAAGCCCGTCGGGCAAGGCTGGAGACGAACAATGGGGCGCCGGCAAGCAGCGCGGCCGCAGCGGCGTAGGCCCATTTCTTCGCCCTCCGGAGTGAAGGGCCCGAGCGCGGAATGGCACGGGCGAAAGCAGCAAATCCCACAGGCACTGCGACGGTCCCGGCGGCAGCAATGTGCTGCCCCGTGATCCATGCGCGCTGTTCGGCTTGCAGCATGCGAAGGCGCTCGCTGTCATCGGGCGTGATGTAGACCCGTGAGACCGGCGAGATACCGACGAACCACACCAACGTGCCCGCAACAATCACTGTTCCGGCACGGCGATAGGGGTGGTTCCCGCTCATGGCAGCAAGGTTAGACCTGTTTGAGGGCCTTCTCCAGATCCAAGATGAGGTCGTCCACATCTTCAAGACCAACAGACAGGCGAACCACACCATCGGAAAGTCCGATCGCCGCACGGCCTTCCGGCCCCATGGCCCGGTGGGTGGTGGTGGCCGGATGCGTGATGAGGGATTTGGAGTCACCCAGGTTGTTGGAGATGTCGATGACCCTGAGGCCATCGAGCAAGGCAAACGCCGCCTCTTTGGCTGAGCACCCGGCCGAAGGCGAAAGCTCGAACGTCAGCACGGTACCGCCGGCCTTCATCTGCTTCGCGGCAAGCTCGTACTGAGGATGTGACTTCAACAGCGGGTACTTGACCCAGCTGATGGCGGGCTGCTGCTCGAGCCATCCTGCGATCTTCAGAGCAGAGGCAGAGCTGTGGTTCACACGCAGCCCGATGGTCTCCAGGCCTTTGGTCAGCACCCAGGCGTTGAACGCGGACAGGGACGGGCCGGTGTGCCGCATGAGCTGCTTGACCGGGCCATCGATGAATTCCTTGGTGCCCAGGATCGCGCCGCCAAGGACGCGTCCCTGACCGTCGATGTGCTTGGTGCCGGAATACACGATCACGTCTGCGCCCAACTCACCGCAGCGCTGCAGTAGGGGAGTGGCAAAGACATTGTCCACCACGACAGTCGCCCCGGCGGAATGCGCGAGTTCGCTGACGGCAGCGATATCGACGATCTCCTGCATGGGGTTGGACGGTGACTCGAAGAACACCGCGGTGGTGGGCTCGGACAGGGCTTCGCGCCACTGCTCCAGGTCGGGGCCGTCAACAAAGACCGTCTCCACGCCCCACCGGGGAAGGATCTCATTGAGGATCACGAAGCAGGAGCCGAACAGCGAGCGGGCAGCAACAACGCGGTCACCGGCCGCCAGCAAGGCACCCAAGGCGGTGAACACCGCGGACATGCCGGACGCCGTCGCAAAGCACGCCTCGGTCCCCTCGAGCAGTCGCAGCCGCTCCTGGAACGTGGCCACGGAAGGGTTGCCGTAACGGGAGTAGACGAATCGTTCGTCCTCGCCGGTGAAGGCACGCTCGGCCGCGGCAGCAGATTCGTAGACGAAGCCGGAGTTCAGGAAGACGGGCTCTGCCGTTTCCTGGAAATTGGTACGGTCAAGGCCACCGCGGACTGCCTGGGTATCCGGGCTCCAGCCGGCGGCGTCGGGATTGAAAGTCACTTACTCGGTCCCCAAGTTCGTTGGCAGGCCGCGGTTCTTCCATCCGTTGACGGTGCGCTCGCCGTAGCGGTCCGGTTCGCCTTCGAAGCCCTCCAGAACGTTGTAGGCAGTGAAGCCTGCCCGTGTTGCGGCTATGGCAGCCGAAATGGAGCGTTGCCCTGAACGGCACAGGAACACCAGCTCAATGCCGTCGTCCTCGGGAGCCTGCTGCTGAAGGTCCTCGATAAAACGGGAGTTCGGGATGCCGCCGGCCAGGTTCCACTGGATGAACAGGGGGTCGTTCTCGGTGGCTTTGGTATCCGGGATGCCGATGTGGGCCCATTCGGCCTCGGTGCGGACATCCACCAGGATGGCACCCTCTTGAAGCTTCGCCCACGCGTCCTGCGGGGTCAGGTCACCTGCGTAGCTCATGCGTGGCCCTCGAACGCTTCTTCGTCGTCGTAGTTCTCAAGCTGATCCACGGCGTTGGCCACGGCGGCATCTGCGCTGGCGATTGCGGTCGGCAGGACTACGGCCTGGGCGACGATGACGTCGGTGCCGTTAAACGTAGCCGCCGGGCTGCCGTGGAGGACGTAGCCTTCGGCGAGGGCATTGTGGATGCGCTCGCAGAAGTCGCGGGTATCCGGACCTGTCACCAGGCGGTAGGAGAGTTTTTCTTCAGTGGGTTCAGGCATAGCTGGTGCTCCTCAGTCACGCTTGCAGTACGAGTTGTCGATACGCCGAGTAGTCACCTGAGGCACCCCGCCGGAGAGAGGGTTGCCGACCAGCAAGTCAGGGCTTTGCGCTGGTGCTCATTACTCAAGAAAAACGTAGCATCCGCGGGCATCCGGCCGCACTTGCGGGCGGTGGGGCCGTCGTCATGTTGCGTAATCGGCGGCCGTTTCACGCTTTGTCCCTGAGCGCACGGACGGCGGCACCGACTGTGGAGAAGAAGTGGTCCGGCGTGAACCGCGCTGCCGTTCCGAGGCGGATCAACTTGTCCTTCACAGGGCCTTTGAGTTCGGCGAACACCAGATCCACGCCGTGACGGGCCAGCCATTCATCCAACGTGACAAGGTCGTCCAAGGCTGTGGTGTCGATCCCGGTGATGGGTTCCGCGGCGAGGATGACGTGGGAGATTTCATCCGACGTTTCGTCCAGTTGCTCCCGGACAAAGCTCGCAAGGACCTGTCCGTTGCCGAAGAACAGCGGTGCATCGAAGCGGAGGATCAGGAGCCCCGGGATGCGTTCGCCTTCCGGGTGGCGGGCAAGATCGTGGTAACCGGGCCGTCCTTCCTGCGAGCCGAGTTCAGTACGATAGGGGTCCCACGCCCGGCGAACGAAGTCCAGGAGTGCCAAGGCAATGGCTACCAGGATTCCCTGCAGCACACCCACCAAGAGCACCCCCAGGAATGTTGCCAGCATCACCACGGATTCGCTGCGGCTCATGCGCACAAGCCGGCGGACACCTGTGGGATCCGCCAAGGCAACAGCGGCCGCGATCACCACCGCAGCCAACGTGGAGGAGGGCAGGAACTCGGTGACGCCAGGTGCGAGGAGCATAAAGGCGAGGACCAGAAAGGCTCCCACAGCGCCAGTTAGTTGCGACTTGGCGCCGGCATCCACCGCCACTGGGGTGCGCGAGGAACTGCCGCAGATCGGGAATCCGCCCAAAACTCCGGTTGCTGCGTTCGCTGCCCCGAGCGCAGCCATCTCCCTGTTCCCCGATACCCTCCTTCCTTCTTTTGCGGCCAAGGACTGAGACAGCACGCCCGTATCCGCGAAGGCCATCAGGGCGATTCCGGCAGCAGCCGGCAGCAGCAGGAGCGCGTCCGCCCAAGTGATGCCGCCAAGGGAAGGAGTCGGCAGCCCTTGAGGCAGTGCCCCGGTGACCTTGACGTCGTCGTTCAGGCCCCAAACTGCGGTGGCGATGCATGAGCCGATCACTGCCAGCAGAACGCCGGGCACCTTCCACTTCAGTCCCCGCGGGATCCAAATCAGCGCCAGAGAGCCAAGACCCAACAACAACGCCGGAAAGTTGGTGCCACCATTCAGCACTGTTGTGAAAGTGGAAGCCAGTTTTTCCCAGACGGACTCGCCCTCGGGCTCGATCCCCAGAAAAGCGGGCAGTTGTGACAATCCTACGAACAGCGCCAAGCCGTTCAGGTACCCAAGCCGAATGGGCTTGGAGAGCAGGCCTGTGACGGTTCCCAGTTTCAGCGCCGAGCCAGCCAGCATGATGGCTCCAACCAGTACAGCCAGGAGCCCCGCCAGCGCCACCGACTTTTCGCTGCTACCCGCTGCCAGAGGCACGATCGCTGCGGCAATCATGGGAGCAAGGGCCGAGTCGGGGCCGAGGACCAGGATTCGGGAAGGCCCCACCACCGCGTAAACCAGCAGCGGGACCACGGTGGCGTAAAGACCGGTGACGGGTGGAAGGCCAGACGCCTGTGCGTAGGCCATCCCGGCGGGTACCAGCAGGGCGAACAGCGCAGCACCCGCCACCACATCATGCCGCAGCCATTCGCGTTTGTAGCCCTTGAGCGCCCAAGCGCCCGAAAGCCGGTCCTTGGCGGAAGACTTGGGGGAAGAACGGGCGGGTGAACTCATACAGCGATCATTCCTGACCCATGCTGTTTGCGGAACAAGGCGGTCGTCGTATGTGGAAATCCAAACCTTCATGAGGCCCGCCCAAATGTGACGCCCCGGGAGCATAATTGACGCAGTACGACCCCCTGTAACTTCGCATGAAATCAGGTCGCGGTGAACGGACAGAGCAGTTCTACACTCAAGCCCATGCTGCACTTTGGATGGTTCGTGGGCCACGGTTTTGGTGTCCAGGGCTGGGGGACTCCCGGCTACAGCCTGGGCTACGACTGGAAGAAACCCGCCCTGTATCAGGATGCTGTCCGGGCCTTTGAGCAATCCGGGTTGGATTTGTTCATCATCGAGGATTCACTCACCGTCCCGGACACTTACGGCGGCACGGCCGAGGTCTCCCTGGCCCACGCGTCTTTCGCTCCGAAACACGATCCGTTGGCACTGGTTCCGTATCTTCTGTCCGCTACGGAGCACCTTGGAATCGTGCCAACGGTCAGCGCTTCCTTCTACCCGCCCTTCACTGCCGCCCGGCTCCTGGCTACGCTGCAACACTTTTCGGAAGGGCAGCTTGGCTGGAATGTGGTTACGTCCGGCAGCGACCTCGCCGCTCAGAATTATGGGCTGGACCAGCAGATTGAACATGACCTCCGGTACGAGAAAGCGGAGGAATTCGTCGACGTCGTCAGGCGGCTCTGGCGTAGTTGGGAACCGGGCGCTGTGCTTGAGGACGTTGAGGCGGGAGTGTTCGCGGACCACAACAAGGTGCACCCCATCAACCATCAGGGCGACTTCTTCAAGGTCAGGGGGCCGCTGAACACTGCGCCTTTGCCGGAAGAACCCGTGCTGGTGCAGGCCGGAGCTTCTCCCCGGGGCAAGGCGTTCGCGGGCGGGCATGCTGACGTGGCCATTGCCTTGGCTCGTGGCGTTGACGGTATGAAGTCCTACCGGGATTCGATCCGCGCTGAAGCTGCGAAGGCCGGCCGCAATCCCGACGACGTCAAGGTACTTTTTGTCCTGAAGCCCACCGTTGTTGGTTCCACGGCCGAGGCAGCGGAGTTGCGGGCACGGAGGCGTGAACTCACCCAGCGCGACATCGACAGCCAGCTCAACTCCATCTCCTACCTTTCAGTGATCGACTTCAAACAGTTCGACCTCGACGCTCCGCTGCCGGAGTTGAGCACCAACAGCAACCAAGGGACGCTGGAGCATTTCGCCAAGGCCGCCCCTCCGGGTTCCACACTGCGGCAGATCCTGCAGGCGCGCAGCGGGGGAGCGGGTGATTCGATCGTTGGTACGGTTGGCGAAATCGCTGACTACCTGGAGTCGACAGGGTCTGAAGTGGGCGGCGACGGTTTCCTGTTTTCCGGCTTCGTGGACCCGGTGACCGTGCACGGTGTGCTGGACAAACTCACCCCTGAACTGCGGCGGCGCGGCTTGTTGAGGAAGAGTTATGGCAACGGTGGTTTCCGGCAGAATCTCTTGGACTTCTGATGGTGTCCGCTGAACCGCGAACCTTCCTGATCAGCGCGGCTCCGGTGCGGGCGTCGGACGTGGCGCTGGCTGCTGAAGATCCTTCGTTTCACGTGGAACTCAACCAAGAAGCGTTGTCTTTGATGGCTCGGTCGAGGGAAATAGTGGAGCTCACAGCGGCCTCCGGGAAGCGTGTGTACGGGCTCAACACCCTGCTTGGATCAGGCCGGGATACGGCTGTGGAGGAGAAGTCGCTTCTGGCGTATCAGGTACAGGTGGTCCGATATCACAACAGTGGTGTGGGCGCGTATTTGGACCGGGCTGCTGCCCGAGCCGTACTCCTCGCCCGGCTTATCGGTTTCAGCCGTGGTGGTTCCGGCGTGCGACCCGAAACGGCGGGCTTCTATGTCGAAATGCTCAACCGTGGGATCTTCCCCGCCATCCCTCGGGAAGGGTCAGTGGGCTCATCGGACCTGACCCAACTTGCCGCCGTCGCGGCCGTGGCCTTGGGAGAGGGCGAAGCATTCAACGCAGACGGCACGCTGATCCCCGGTGCCAAAGCGCTCGCCGACGCCGGGCTCCAGCCACTTGTTCTCGCGCCGGGCGAGGCCCTGGCCCTTGTCAGTGCCAACGCGTACTCGGTGGGCGTAGGAACCCTCGCCTTGGTGCAGTTGCAGCACCTGGCCGAACTGGCCGACGTCGCACTTTCCCTCTCCCTGGAGACGATCGCAAGGTACGACGGCGGCGGAAACCTCAGCCCGTTCTCGCCGCCAATTCAAGCGGCCAAGGCGGTTGACGGGCAGCGGGAGTCGGCTGCTGCTGTTCGCCGCCTCCTTAACGGTGGTTGGTTGGAGAACGTTCGTTCGGAAGTATCGGTGCAGGATGCGTTATCGTTTCGGGCGGCGCCTCAGACGCACGGGGCATTTCGATCCCTGGTGAAGCAGCTCGGTGCTGCGTTGGAAGTGGAGTTGAACGGCCGCGGAGACAATCCCCTGGTCGATGTCGAATCCGGGCAGATGGTGTCCGGCGGTAACTTCCAACCGATGCAGCTCGCTCTCGCCTTTGAAGGCCTGAGGCTGGCTTTGGCGCATGTCGGGATTTCCTGTGAGCGCCGCACCGCCAAGTTGTATCCCCCGCAACGTGCTATCCGGGCCCGCCACCTGCAGGCGGCATCCTCCGGGGAAGCTCTGGCCCAAGAGGAACTTCCCGGGCTTCTCTGGTACTCGGCCGCCGGGCTGCTGGCCGAGCTCAAGTTTCTGGCCGCGCCGGCGACGCTCGGGGCCCCGACGCTTTCTGCCGATGTCGAGGACCATTCGACCCTGGCCCCGCTCGCCCTGCAGCAGCTCGAAAAGTCGTTGGAGGCTGCTGAAAAACTCTTGGTTATCGAGGCGCTGACGGCGTCTTACCTGCTGCTTGAAGCGGGAGCTTTACAGCCGCTCGGAAGGGGGACGGGCGCCGTCGTGGGACGACTAGCCGATGTGCTTGCCGACCGGCCCGCGGCTCCTGACCTGGTGGCGCGTGCGCGTGTGGAGTTGCGGGATGCCGTGACCCGGGAATTTTCGGAGACATGGGAGGAAACGTGGTGAGTACAGCGATCCGCAAACATGGTGTTCACGCGGCTGTCCCAACTCCGGACGGGCTGGACGCCTCAGTCCTGGACAAAGTGGGTAACACTCCGCTGGTGAAGTTGGAGGCGCTGGGTCACGGTCTGGGCAGCACCATCCACGTCAAGCTTGAGTCCGAAAACCCGGGTGGTTCCATCAAGGACCGCACCGCGCTGAGTATGGTTCGGGCGGCGGAAAGGTCTGGCGAACTGCAACCGGGCGCCACGATTGTGGAAAGTACGTCGGGCAACACCGGGATCGGGCTCGCCCTCATCGGACACCTGACCGGACACCCGGTGGTGGTGGTTACGGGCGACACGATCTCCCAGGAGAAGCTTGCCGCGCTGCACAACTACGGCGCCCGAGTGATCCTCACGGACTGGAACGCGCCGTCGGAATCGCCGGAGAACGCACGCGCCGTGGCAGCGCGGATTACCGCCGGGACACCTGGCGCATGGCGACCCATGCAGTTCGATAACCCTGCCAATCCCGCCGCTCACTATGAAACCACCGGGCCGGAGATTTGGGAGCAGACAGGTGGTCTGGTTACCCACTTCGTAGCGGGTATCGGCACAGGGGGGACCATCAGCGGGAACGGCCGGTTCTTGAAGGAAAGCGTGGCTTCCTCGCGGCCAGGTGGGCACGTGGAAGTTGTTGGCGCCGACCCCTATGGCTCTGCCTACAGCGGCGGACATCCCGGCGAGAT
>JAPSHX010000003.1:86054-223252 GCA_031179305.1 Paenarthrobacter sp.
GGACCATCAGCGGGAACGGCCGGTTCTTGAAGGAAAGCGTGGCTTCCTCGCGGCCAGGTGGGCACGTGGAAGTTGTTGGCGCCGACCCCTATGGCTCTGCCTACAGCGGCGGACATCCCGGCGAGATTCTGGTGGACGGTGTGGGCAACTCCTGGCCCGAAACTGAATGGCCCAAGGCTTTCGACCGTTCCATCGTGGACCGTTTCCTGCGGATTCCCAACGACGAGGTCTACACCACCGTCCACAGACTTCTGGATGAAGAAGGACTCGCGCTAGGCCCGTCCTCCGGGCTCGCTGTTGCCGCGGCCATAAGGGTGGCCCGGGCAGCACCCCACGGTTCGGTGGTGGTGGCCATAGCCCCCGACGCCGGCACAAACTACCTGAGCAAGGCCTTCAACCCGGTGTGGCTGGCGGAGCACGGCATCCGTCTTGCCGCCGACACCCCCGGCGCCCGCGAGTAGATGCTCTCTCACATCCCTCGTGTTTGGGGTGGATGCTCTCTCACGTCCCTCGTGTTTGGCATAAGGACTGCTAGCATCTAAACCTCTGGTCAGCACCGGCCGGCGGGTAATTGGGGGCTTTCTTGTTTTCAGCTTTCGGCATTCTCTACATCGTGGTGACAGTGGGCATTGCAGCTTTGGTGATCTATGCCTTGGTGCTGGCGATCATCTTCCTTCGCCTCCGCATTCAGGAGTTGAAGCGGGGACAGGAACCCCCGTTGCGCTAGGCTCCAACCATGCCTGAACAGGAAACAAAACCTCGTCTGGCCGGCTATCTGGACAAGCAGCAGCCGGATCTTTACGCGACACTAAGCCACTATTCCCAGCAACTCGTGGACGAAGCTGACCGGCTTGGCATCCCGCGCCGCACCCTTGAACTCATAAACTACTTGTGCTCGCAGATCAACGGCTGCGCCTTTTGCTTGGACCTTCACCATCGCCGGGCCTTGAAGTACGGCGAGACAGAACAGCGGCTGTCCCTTGTTGCCGTTTACAAGGAAGTTCAGCTGTTTGAACCCGCCGAGGTGGTGGCCATGGAGATTGCGGAGCAGATCACCCGCATGAGTACGTCGAGGCCCAGCCCTGAGCTTTTCGAACAGGCACGCCGGCACTACAGCGACGAGCAGATAAGTGTCCTCTGCATGGCGGCAATAGGGATTAACGCCTTCAACCGACTGTCCATCTTGAGTGAGCACCCGGTCCGCGCGGCCAAGAAGTAGACCCACGGCCAGTCAGGGCGTGCCGCCGCCACTTACTTTGGGCTCCGACAAGCGTCCGACACACCCCTTAGCGGGCGTGTCGGAGCCATCCAGGATTCAATGTGGGTGTTGAGTGCCGAGGCTCGTGGGGCCCTGACCCTCTTTGTCCCTGAATCAGCCCGCGGGCAGGCAAGGCGAGGGCCGCCGTCGTAAGTTCTTAGAGGTGTCAGTCAGGGCGTGCCGCCACCACCTACTTTGGGCTCCGACAAGCGTCCGACACACCCCTTGGCAGGCGTGTTGGAGCCATCCAGGATTCAATGTGGGTGTTGAAGGTACCACCCAAGGAGAGCCCTGACCCTGTTGAAACGAGATCAGGCCCCTGGGCAACCGGCAAGGGTTGCCCAGGGGCTGATTGACTTCCCAAGAAGGCCAGGAAGCGGGGACCAGAAGGTCCTAAGCGTCCACAGCCTTCTTGAGCGACCGGCGTCGTCCGTACTTGAAGTAGAAGACGGCGTAGCAGGCACCCACGAACGGAACGCCGAACAAGAGTGCAGCCACTTGGTTGGGGTCGAACGCGATGCCGATCAGCGATACCAGGCAGAGCGCGAACGCGAGGATCGGTACCAGCGGAAACAACGGAGCCTTGTACGGAAGCGTGCTGAGGTCTCCACCGTTCTTGATGAACGTCCGGCGGTAGATGAAGTGTGAAGCGACGATGGACATCCAAACACCAACGGTCGCGAAACCTGCCACGGAAACGAGCACCAAGTAGACGGTCGCCGGGGCAACAACGCTGCTGATCAGCGAAGCCAGGCCACCCAGCATACTGACGCACAGGGCCACCATGGGGATCCCGCGTTTGGTCAGTTTACGGAAGGCCTTGGGGGCGTGGCCTTCGTCGGACAGCGAGAAGAGCATACGCGCACAGGAGAAAAGTCCGCAGTTGCCGGCGGAAAGCAGTGCCGTGATGATCACGAAGTTCATGATGTCCGCGGCGTACGGGATGCCGAGCATGGAGAAGACGGTGACAAACGGGCTCTCGTCCACGCTGACTTGTTCGTAGGGAATGGTGGCGGCGATGACCACGATCGCACCAACAAAGAAGATCATGAGTCGAATGACGGTGGTCCGCATCGCCTTGGGGATGTTCGCGCCGGGGTTTGCGGTCTCTCCCGCGGCAACGCCGATCAACTCGGAGCCCGAGAAGGCGTAAAAGACCGCCAGGCATGTGACGAAGACGCCAGTGAATCCGTTCGGGAAGAGCCCGCCCGGAGTGCTGAAGTTCTCACCAAAGGAGGGAAACTCGCCAGGGGCCAGAGGGTGGAAACCTGCCAAAGCGGCGCCACCCAGGATGATCAGGCCGACGACGGCGGCCACCTTGATGAGCGCAAACCAGAACTCCGATTCGCCAAAGACGCGTGATGAGATGGCGTTCAGGGTGAACAGGACTGTGGCGAAAATGAGGCACCAGATCCAGACGTCGACGCCCGGGAACCAGCGTTGCATGAGTAATCCTGCCGCGGTGAACTCGGAGCCCAGGGCCACGGCCCAGCAGAGCCAGTACAACCAAGCCGTGGCAAAACCGGTGGCCGGGCCAATGGTGCGGGCGGCATAGATGTGGAAGGCACCTGAGACGGGGAACGCAACGGCGAGCTCCCCGAGACATGCCATCACCAGGTAGACCACCACGGCGCCGATGAGGAAGGCAATGACGGCACCCAGCGGGCCGGCGGTGGAGATGGTGTATCCGGAACTAACGAACAGGCCAGAGCCGATGACACCGCCCATGGCGATCATCACCAGGTGCCGGGCCTCCATGGACCGGCGAAGCCCTGAATGTGAGGTGCCAGTCCGGGACTGTACCTCGGTTGCCGATGTTTCGGCTTCTGTGGGGGAGCTGAGTCCCATATTCCCTCCGGGAAGTTTGCCGGCAAAGTCTGAAGTAGTGCTAGAGGGACGTGATCCAACTAACACGAGAACAAGATTCATCACATGACGAATGACCATTTCAAGGAGGATAAGAAATGCGATTGGACCTACCGGGCGCTCATCGCTGAGGCCAAGATTTCCTAATCATTCAGTCATGCGAGCAATTACTCTACTTGTGAGCTGCTAGGTTCTAGCGGGGCTTCATAAATGAAAAGCCTTCGAAGCCCAGTGAATTACTCGATGCCTGCGAACAGTTCGTTGAGTTCCGCAGTGAGCTGTTTCCGAACGCCCGGTGTACCGATTTCCTTACCATTGATGTGGTTCACAGGGGCGATCAAGCGGATGCTTGAGATAAGCCACACGGCGTCGGCATCAAAGAGGTCTTGCGGCACAAGTGGCCCATAGCCGAGCTCCCAACCGGCAGCTTTTGCAGCTGCGAACAGTGCCCCCTGCGAGGTGCCGGGCAGTATTCCGCTGTCATGTTGCGGAGTGATGAGGCGACGTACGGTCCTCACGGAACCTTCGCCGTCGTCGACTGTTTCAAGGTGGGCCAGCAAGACCGTGGAGGTTGGGCCCTCTAGAACGCGGC
Source organism: Paenarthrobacter sp. (assembly GCA_031179305.1). Taxonomy (GTDB): domain Bacteria; phylum Actinomycetota; class Actinomycetes; order Actinomycetales; family Micrococcaceae; genus Arthrobacter. The sequence goes on from JAPSHX010000003.1 coordinate 89,771, forward strand.
CATCGGTGGAAGTGAAGATTGCGTCATCTGCGCCCTGCTTATGCGCAAAGCGCAGCGCCGCCATGTTTACTGCATAAGAGAGCGTCTTGGCGCCCAGCAACAGCCATGGCGCCCGCTCGCCGGCTTCGGTGTCGAAGCCACGGTCCAAAAGTACGACGTCGATGCCCGTCTCACGTTGTCGGCGACTGCCCGCAGGCGAGGGCGATGCCTGCACCCAGCATGTGGGGCTCGCGGCGCCTTCGACACCGCGGGTCACGATCAGCTTGACCACGACCTCGTCCTCCTCCGGCGTGGGAGCCGGGTGGACATCGCGGAACTCATGGATTGCGGTATCGATCGCCTTGCGCCAGGCATCCTGCTCCGGAAGTACCAGGTCCAAGGCTGCTGCGGAACTGCTCAGCCGGTTCAGGTGGGCTTGGACCTTGCGGGCACGTCCCTGAACGGCGAGGAGTGATTCGAACACTCCGTCGCCGCGGGTGGCGCCAAGGTCCGTAGCCATGAGCTGGGGCTGGCTTGAATCGGCAATGCGTCCATTTTCGAAGGCGGGGTCAAGGAAAACCAGGACCGTGGGAGCAGGTGAAGTCATGGTCCCAGCTTAGTGCGGGGCCGTGGCGCATGACTTTGCCGGATAGGCTGTGGACACTGTTGTTCTTGGACCGTGGGGGTTTGCAGGTGCTCTTTCCTTTTCCGTTTGGCCAGGAGTGGACCTGGTTACTAGGCGCGTGGGCCATCGCGGAAGTGATCATGCGCGTCGTCCTCTTGGGCATCATTCCCGGCAACCGGCGTCCCACCACCGCCATGGCCTGGCTTTTGGCTGTGTTCCTCATCCCATCCGTAGGGTTTGTCCTCTTCCTCCTCTTTGGCAATTTCAAGCTGTCCAAGCGCAGGCGTGAGCAGCAGGAAGAAGTGAATCGGCGCGTGCGTGCCGTCACTTCCGACCTTGCAGATCCAGTAAGTGTCTACTCTGGCCCGGAATGGGTGAAGTCCGCGGGTGAGCTGAACCACAGGCTTGGTTCGTTGCCCATGGTGGACGGCAACAAGGTTGAACTGATTCCCGGCTACGAGGAGTCGATCAAGGCCATGGCCGAGGCTGTCCGGAGCGCCAAGGACTACGTCAATGCGGAGTTCTACATCATGAGCAGCGACTCCGTCACCGACGAACTTCTGACTGAGCTGGAGAAAGCGACCGAGCGCGGTGTCACGGTCAGGCTCCTCTTCGACCACATCGGAACCCTTCGCGTTAAGGGATACCGCCGTCTGATCCGAAGACTGAAGGCAAGCAAGATCCAATGGAAGCGGATGCTCCCGCTTTTGCCCATTCACGGTCAATGGCGGCGCCCGGACCTGAGGAACCACCGCAAGATCATGGTGATCGACGGATTGGTCGCTTTCACCGGCTCTCAGAACTTGATCGAGCCTTCCTACAACAACCCGAAGCACCACAAAGTGGGACGCAAATGGGTTGAGCTCATGTCCCGGCTTGAGGGACCGATCGTCGCTACCCTGAATGTCGTGTTCGCGACGGACTGGCTCAGCGAAACCGACGAGTCCCTGGAAGACCAGCTGCAGCTGCCAGACCAGCCGGCACCTGGTCGCGTCACAGCCCAGGTAGTGCCGAGTGGCCCGGGTTTCGCCACCGAGAATAACCTCCGCCTGTTCAACACCCTGATCTATTCCGCGCAGCACACGATCTCCATTTGCAGCCCCTACTTCGTCCCTGACGATTCCCTGCTGTATGCGATCACCACAGCAGCGCAGCGAGGCGTCGCTGTGGAGCTCTTCGTGTCCGAAAAGGGGGACCAGTTCCTGGTTCACCACGCCCAACGTTCCTACTACGAAGCCCTGCTGGATGCCGGAGTTCGCATCTACTTGTACCGGGCGCCGTATGTCCTCCATGCCAAGCACTTCACCATTGACGACGAAGTGGCCGTTCTTGGTTCCAGCAACATGGACATGCGCTCCTTCTCCCTGAACATGGAGGTCTCGGTGATGCTCCTCGGCGCCGAAACCGTGAACCTCATGCGGGCCGTGGAGTCCACGTATCGCGAGGTGTCCCGTGAGCTTATGTTGGAAGACTGGATGGACAGACCCCCGCTGGCCAAGTATGTGGATAACGTGGCCAGATTGACGGCGACCCTCCAGTAGTCCTCAACTGGGGACCTATCCCGGGAATTCAGCGCCCAGCGTGGACAGCACGCCGAAGGCCTTGGTCCGGATTTCCTCGTACTCGTCGTCCGCAACGGAATCCGCAGTGATGGCCCCACCCACGCCGAGGGACAAGGTTCGCCCGCCGGCGCCGTCGGGATTGACCACCAGGGTGCGGATCACCACGGCGAGATCCGTGGCCGCGTTCAACGAGAAGTAACCGATGGCGCCGGAGTAGATGCCCCGCGGACCTGATTCGAGCTGGTCGAGGATGTCCATAGTGCTGATTTTCGGCGCACCTGTCATGGACCCAGCCGGAAACGCTGCAGCCAGGGCTTCCGCCCGCGGAGCCCCCGGACGAAGGTGCGCGTCTATGGTGCTCACCATTTGGTGCACCGTTGCGTAGCTCTCGATCGCGCACAGCCGGCTGACGGTCACCGAACCGGGAATGGCGAAATGGCTGAGGTCGTTGCGCAGCAGGTCCACGATCATGATGTTTTCCGCGCGGTCCTTCAGCGACGTCTCAAGATCGTGCCGCAAAGCAGCGTCCTCGGAGGGGTCAGAGGATCGGCCCCGTGTCCCCTTGATCGGCTCTGCGCGCATGCCGCCGTCGGACAGGATGCGGAGGAACCGCTCGGGTGACGTACTCGCGACCACCAGTTCGCCGAATCGAAGGTAACTGGCGAACGGTGCCGGGTTCCGGCGTCGAAGGCTCAGGTAGCTCGCCCAAGCATCCAAGTCGCCGGCGGGGGCTTCCAACGTGGTGGTCAGGCAGATTTCGTAGGAGTTGCCTTCGCTGATTTCGTGCTGGGAGTCCGCGATCTTGCGCTTGTAATCCGTGGCGGAGTCCCGGCTGGTGAATTCGGGAACCGAGTCGGCTGGGACTGCGGCGGAGGGATGACCGGCGGCGTCAAGATCACAAGCGGAGGCAGCCTCGACGGCAGCGCGGGCCTCACGGAACCATTCCTCGGCGTCGGGCGCGTCCAAGGCGAGCAGCCAGACAGTTTGTTCGCGATGATCCAGCACCACAGCCCGGCCGGCAAAGAGCAAGGCCGCGTCCGGGGTGTCGGAGGCGACGTCATTGCCGCCGGTTTCGCGCTTGAGCTCGTAGCCGAGGTAGCCGAGCCAGCCAAGCGTGAACTGGCCGTCGTAGCCGCGGGGTGCGCGTACGGCGCGGCGGCCCCAGACGGAATCGAGCCAGCGGAAGAACGGCCCCGACGTGCTCACGGTGGCGGAACCGGCGGTCACTTGGGTAGTGCCGGACCGGTGCAAAACCGACTGGCCGAAGGTGCCGCCGTCGTCCGCCAAAATGCTGAAGCGGCTGCGCGCGGCCGCTTGGGAGCGGCCGGTGACGGCAGAGGCATTGGAAGAATCCAGCCACACCGCGTTCGTGGACTGGCCACAAAGGGAAGCGAACAGAAGCGCTGCGTCGGGCATCGCCTCCAAGCGCTCGGAGAGCAATTGCAGTCCTCGCCGGGCGCTGAGTTCGGGCGACAAGATGGCAGCAACCGGAGGCAAATACATGAGCGCTTGGAGGACATCATCCGGTGCGCTGCCGTCCGCAAGGTTCTGCACCCGGACATCAGCGGAACCGATCACCTCATCGGTTGAAAGCCACTCATCCTCTTGGGCTGCCCAGCTGTCCCAGTACGGTTCGTAGGTGCTTCCGTCACGAGTTAATGCCCGACGACGGCGATCGTCGCCGGGGGATTCCACCCACACCACGGCGTCCAGCATGGGACGGGCTGCGTCGGCCGCCGCTCCTACGCCTTCCACAATGACTATCTCGGCGGGCAGCGTGACGTTCAGGCCGCCGTCGTAATGCTTCTCCCAATCCCAACTGGTCCACTCCGCGGCCATGCCCTCACTCAGCGGCTTCAGGACCGTGCCAACGTACCGCTCAATGCCGGGCATGAGACCGTTCCACCCGGGGTAGATGTCCTCTAGATGGAATAGCGAAACCTTGTGGTGCTGCCGCAAGCGGGCCGCCAGTTCAACGGCCAGTGTGGTCTTTCCTGCGCCGGACCTGCCGTCAACAGCGATGATCACAGGTGCAGGGGTCATGTCATAGAGGTTACCTGCTGGTGGTCCTGGCCTGTGGCGGCCTCCGCGGAGCTGATGGCTGCCTTGACATACTGCACGATCCCGGGAATGGCGGCCTTGATGAGCGCCCATGTGTTGTCGAAGTCCGCGTGCCCGCCGTACCAAGGGTCTTCGATGCCCAGGTCCAGGGAGTTACGGCCCGCCATGTGAGGATCGAAGCTGCGGAGCATCCGGACTTTTTCGAGCGATTCGCGATCCGGCGCGCCCTCCTGAAGCCAGCCGAAATGATCGACGTCCAGTGCCAGGATGAGATCCCGCTCAGCGAACCACTCGCGCCTCCACTGCCGTGCGACGTGGTCCTCCGATGCGAGGTGCTGGGCCGTTAGGACACGTGCGGCGCGCGGGTCGATGGGGTGTCCCACCTCGTACCCTGTAGTGCCCGCGGAGTCCACCACTACGAGTTCGCCGAGCCCTTCCGCTTCGAAGGCTCCGGTAAGCATGAGCGCTGCCATGGGCGAGCGGCAGATGTTTCCAGTGCAGACCGTGATGATGCGGTATGGGCTCGTCGTTGAGTACATGCAGCAAGCATGATTCATGGCGCCCCCTCTTGGCTAGGGGGAACTTCACAAGTGAGTCACTTTTTCTGTCAAAGCTGTCACGCATGTGCTTTGAGCATGTGCTTGCGCTATGCGGGACTTGTTTTCCGTGCTTCGGCGGCCAACGCTGCGGCGGCCAGGTAAACGGTGCGTACGACGGCGGCGCGTCGCCTTTCGGCCCTGCCCGGATCGTCCCCGGCCATGAGTCCGTCGAGCGCAGGGAGTACTGGGGCGGCGTCGCACAAACTAACGATAGTGATGAGGAGGTCCCCGGCATCCTCCCTGGAAATTCCGGGGAGGGCGGCGATGGTGCTATTGACCTTGGAGGCGCAGTTGGCCATCCGTTTCGGCAGTCCGACAACCTCCGAGCCCCGTTCGAGTCCTTCCCAAAACAGGAGGCGCGGTGCTGTTGCGTCCTTCTGGTGGTGGTCGAAGAGTCGGCCGGCGTAATCTGCCATGGCCTCGGGGCCGCTGCCCTCGATGGGAACTTCATCCATGAGTGAGCTCAAGGCGGTGACTATTACGGCGTCGAAAAGGGCATTCTTGTTGCCGAAGTACTGGTAAATCCGCTCCTTGTTGACACCTGCCTCGGCCGCGATGCGGTCAATGCGTGCACCGGCCAGTCCACGCGCGCAAAACTCGGACGTTGCCGCCTCGAGCAGCAGCCCTTTGGTTCGCTCTGTGTCCCACGCCATAGGGTCATATTATCAGTTTCCAACTAGTTGGTTGTAATTGACGGCGAGCAGGGTTATTGTGATTCCAAGCCAAAAGCAACCGTTTAGTTGGAGAATGCCATGACCACACAAACAACTTCCGAGATCAGCGCTGAGCCCACAACGCCCGCAGCCCGCCCTCCTATGCCGTCCGTGCACGTTCGCGCGGTGATTACGTGGCTGGCCATCTTCCCGCTCGTGTCCATCGGCATGCTGCTCCTGGGCCCCATCATGGACTCGTGGCACCCCATCTTGCGGGCATTGCTGCTGACGGCCCTTGTGGTTCCCGCTGCTGTTTATGTCGTGGTTCCCCGGCTCATGGCCGGCCACGGCGCCCTGAACCGCAAGGCCGTGGAGCGCGCGGCCCAGCGCGCGGCCCGCAAGTCCGCTTAACCCAAGTAGGTCGCAGATCAGGTCGTTATGAGAGCTCAAAACGACCTGATCTGCGACCTACTTGGGTGCCACGCCGGGACTAAGCGTCCCGCAGCTGCTCGACGTCGGCAATGGTCGGGTACGCGGCTTGTGTCCCCTTCTTTGTTGCAGCCAACGCGGCTGCTACCGAGGCAAAGGATGCCGCACCAGCAAGTGACTCACCGGCGGCCAAGCGCGCAGCGACAGCACCCGTAAAGGCGTCGCCGGCACCCGTCGTATCAACCGCAGAAACACGAGTGGGGGCAATGCGCGTGATCTGGTCTTCAGCACCACGCGCCAACGAATCCAGGACCACGGAACCCTGGGCACCGAGGGTTACCAGAACCCTCGGCAAACCCCGGTCCGCGAACTGGCTCCGGACCGGCTCCCACGCCTCCACGCTGGCCCCGGCGTCAGGTACGTCGGCTTGTGCGCCAAGGAATAGAGACGCCTCGTGCGCGTTCACCAGCAGCACGTCGCTCAACCCGGCCAGACGCTCCGGAACCTCGGCGTAAGGCGAGAGGTTCAGTAGAACTGTTGCCCCGGCGTCGTGCCCTGCTTGGGCGGCGGCCATCACCGTATCGATCCCCACCTCCAGGCAGAGGCACACCACAGCCGCGTCCTGGAAGGCATCGGGTGTAACGTCCGACGGCTTCAGTGTGCCATTGGCGCCGGCCGAGATGATGATGCTGTTCTCGCCGCTGGCATCGACGGAAATGACTGCGACGCCGGTGGCAACGTCGGAGCGTCGGACGCGTGAAACGTCCACTCCGGCGTTGGCTGTCGAGTCAAGAAGCATGATGCCGTTGGAGTCGTCACCCACAGCGCCGATCAGCGTGACTCGCCCGCCGAGCTTGCTGGCAGCCACCGCCTGGTTGGCACTCTTTCCGCCGGGGTTCACTGCGAAACCGTTGCCGTGGACTGTCTCGCCGGGTTGGGGGAGTCGGTCGCAGTAGATGGTGAGGTCTGCGTTGAGGGAGCCGACGACGACGATTCCCGCCTTGGGTGCGCTGGTCATGCGGCCACCTTTTCGTCCTCGGTCACTTCTGCGTCCACAGGCTTCGGAATAAGCAGCGACGCCGCGAACGCCGCGAACGTGATGGCGAGGCCCACCACTACAACGGTCAGATAAGAAGCTTTGTCGTCATTGAGCGGAGCCGTGGCCGCGAGGACCGCGGGAAGGACAAGGAAGCTTAGGCCGGCGCCGAGGTTGAACGCGCCGGCATTCATGCCCGGCAGGAAGCCCGGGTTGCCCTGCGGCGAGAGGACTACGCCCAATCCGTTCAGCATGATGTTGACGGTACCGGCGTACATGATGCCCAGCAAGGCCGTGCCCACGATCATCATGGGCAGGTTGTTCAGGCCGAAGAAGGCGATGATCGCTAAAGCAACGAGGCTGCCGAGCAGGCCGATGCGCAGCACCTTGGTGTAGCCGAGGACCGGCGCAAGCCGACCGCTGATGGGGCCGAACAGCCAGCCAAGGAGCGCGTAAGGGGTAAGGATGATGAGCGACATCTCAGTGGGGCCAACGCCGAAACCGGGATCAGCGGCCTGAACGTAGGCGGGGACTATGCCGTTGATGACCGCGAAGATGCCCGTCATGGTGAGGGTGGTGGTCAGCAGCGGAGCCCACGTGGAGCGCTGGCGCAGATGCACTGTTTCCACCATGGGCTGCTTGGCGCGCTTCTCCACACTCCAAAACGCAAAGAACGCGACGGCGGCAATCACCGTGAGCACGAGCGCAAGCGTCAGGGTTCCGGCGTCGAAGGCCGTGGCCAGTTTGGCGCCCTCGTTTAGGGCGGTCAGCATGGCGCCAACGGCGATCACGATGAAGAACACGCCCAGCCAGTCCATGGTGGTGCCGGCGCCAGGCTTGCTTTCGCCAGCCAGGACGACAATCAGGACAGTGGCCACGAGGGCCAAGGCAACCATGAGCCAGAAGATGCTGCGGAAACCGAAGTTCTCGGCGAAGTAGCCGCCCACGAAGCTGTCGACGCCGGCCACGCCGCCATTGACTGCGGTGATGAGACCCATGAGGGCGCCATATTTGCGGGGGTTGCTGACGGCGGAGCGGAGCATGATCAGGCAAAGCGGGACCGTGGGACCGCTGACGCCTTGGATGATGCGGCCTACGAAGAGCCAGGTGACGTCCGGCGCCATGGCTGCGATGACTGAGCCCACGGCCATCAGGAGCATCATGCCCACAAGGATCTTCTTGCGGCCCACGATGTCGCTAAGGCGCGGGAGGAAGAGCGAGAAGAGGGCCGCGGCAGTGAAGAACCAGGTTTGGGACAGGCCGATGGTGGCTTGGTCCGTGTTGAGCTCGTTACCCATGGTGACCAGAGCCGGGCTGAGCATGGAGGCGTTGAGCTGGAAGGCCACGCAGGCTGCCAGCAAGGCGACCATGAGGGCGGTGACGTTGCCGCGGGTGGTCTTGGATTCAGTTGCGAGAGAGGTCATTAGTTGGCTTCTCCTGCCAGGATTGCCTCGGCTGTGGCGCTGACTTCCGCGTCTGTGACGTCGGCTTCGGTGACGTCTCCCGCGGTGGTGGCGGTAGCGCCGGCGTCGTGCGTTGGTTCGCCGATCCGTTCGATGGCATCGGTGACGAGGTCCCAGAACTTCTTGTGATCCAAGTCCACGGCAACGGAGGTGTGGCAGTCATCCGGTGCGGGTGCGCGGAAGTCCGCCACAGTCATACCGAGGGTGAGCTTGCCCTGCAGCTCGATGTCCACGGGGACCTTGCGGGTGGTCATGACGGTGGGGTCGATGACGTAGGCGACTGCGCAGGGATCGTGGACCGGCGGGAAGTCGAAGCCCTGGGCATCCTTGTAGGTCTTCTGGAAGAAGTCCATGAGTTCCATGACGAACTTGGCGGGCTTGGTGCCGATGTCCGCTATTTTCCGGACCACCTCGTCCGTGGCCAGGGCCTGGTGCGTGAGGTCCAATCCGACCATCACCACGGGCCACTTCTCGTTGAACACGATGTGCGCGGCCTCGGGGTCAATGATGATGTTGAACTCCGCCACGGCGCTCCAGTTGCCCACGTGGTAGCCGCCGCCCATGAGGACAACTTCCTTCACGCGCTCCACGATGCGCGGCTCCTTGCGGGCGGCCATCGCGATGTTGGTGAGGCCCGCGGTGGGGACCAGCGTGACGGTGCCTGGCTCATGCGCCATGACGGTTTCAATGATGAGGTCGACGGCGTGGCGCGGGTCCAGTTCGATGGCGGACTCGGGCTGCTCCGGGCCGTCCATGCCGGTTTCGCCGTGGATGCTGGGCGCCGTTTCGATGGTGCGGACCAAGGGCCGATCGCAACCTGCGGCGAAGGGGACCCCGGTGATCCCGGCGATGGTAGCTACCGAAAGTGCGTTCCGGGTGACCTTTTCCAGGGTCTGGTTTCCCACCACGGTTGTCACTGCGAGCAGCTCGATGTCCGGGTTGCCGTGAGCCAGCAGCAATGCCACTGCGTCGTCATGGCCGGGGTCGCAGTCAAGAATGATCTTCTTGCGTGCCGGTGTCATGGTGTTGGGTTCCACGGTTCTCTCCACGTCATTGGGGCCTGCCTGGTACTTGTCCCGGGCAGGGCGCTAAGCATTCAGGGGAATTCTGGCATTGCTTTGCGGGTTGCGTCAAACGCTTAACGTTGTTGTGGAGGTCCTCCGCGTCAAGCGCTTGATGCCTTCTCGCAGGTCAGGCCCGCTTATGAACGCTACGATCGATGCATGGAATCCCTGGACCGGCGCCACGGCCGCGCGCCGCGCTCACCTCGCGTGACGGCTGCGATGGTGGCCGCTCGGGCAGGCGTTTCGACGGCCACCGTGTCACTGGTGGCGAACGGAAAAACGCAAGGGCGGGTATCCGAGGACAACATTTCCCGGGTCCGTTCTGCCATCGCCGAACTCGGTTATGTGGTGGACAGCATTGGCAGTTCCCTGGCCCGCGGTGTCAGCTCGATTGTCATCCTGGTGACGCCGGACGTCTCCAACCCCTTCTTCGCCAACGTCATCGCCGGTGTTCGGGAATCGCTGGGTTCGGAATACCAGCTGCTGCTCTCCGTAACCGATGCAGGCGAGTCACCCCAGGCTGATGATGTCCGCAAGTTGCTGGCACTCCGCCCCGCCGGTCTGCTGGTGGGCGCTCCCAGCGCGGAATTCCTGGAAGACCTGTCCGCTGTGGGGCCTCTGGTGCTGCTGGACGCGCCGGGCCTTGAGTCCTACGCGCCTTCCGTGAATCTCGACGTCGCCCAAGGCGCCCGCGAGCTGGCCCGGCACTTGGCCGCTTCAGGGCACACCCGCGCCGCCTACGTGGATGGCGTGACGGGCACAACCACTTTCCAATTGCGGCGCGAAGCCTTCCTGGCAGAGGCTGCCTCCAGCGGACTTTCCGTGGCTGATGGGCATGTGGTCAGCACCCCGATCGACGTCGGTGCTGCCGCCGCCGCGTTCGCCGCTGCCTGGCCGGAGTGGCAACGCGAGGGGGTCACCGCCGTCGTCTGCGGTACCGATACGCATGCCTATGGCGTGCTGCAGGAAGCCCGCGTTGAAGGTGTGCGCATCCCCGATGAACTAGCCGTGGCAGGCTTCGATGATCTTCCCTACTCCGCCACCAGCAACCCCAGCCTCACCAGCGTCCACTTGCCTGCGACGCCCTTGGGACGCAAAGCGGGGGAGCAGCTGCGGGGGCTGATGGAAGGCCTGCCGCTGGAGGAATCGCATGTGACGCTCGAGAGCTCGCTGGTGGTGCGGGGATCTACGTCTTTTAGCTAGGGGCAGCGTTTCTAGCTAGGGGTCAGGGGGCGAAGCTGGTCCTCCGTGACAGGCAGCGAAACCGTGAAGTAGATCTGGGGAGCTGTCATGTCGCCCCAGTCCTCCTTTTTCACTCGAACCACGGACGGCGTCACTTCCGCTATCCGCACGCGCAACCAACCGCCGTCGTCGAGCCGTAACTCGTGAGGGTCGGCGAGGTAACTCAGCCCGAGATCGTCAAGAGTTTCCTCGGCGCTCAACCAGTCCACAACGTCGGTCCGGGGACGGCCCAGCATATCCACGGCAACAAACCCGTCATCGGTGGGCTTCATCCAACCCACGTGCTCGCCGTCGTCCGCGCGTCGGTGTTCGATCCAATCCGGCTCCATGCCCATGACGGTAGCACCAGGGGCGGCAGGGTTGCCTGGCTGGGGCAGGTTTGCCGGCTAGTGAATGACTGCGAGCAGGATGCCCACGAGTACGAACAGGCAGCCGAAGACGCGGTTGAGTACTTTCTGGCCGCGCTGGTCGTGGGTAAATCGCTGGAACGATCGCGCCGCGAAAGCGAAGAAGAACCACATCACCATGATGTCGATGACCAGCACGGTAGCTGTGAGCACGGCGTATTGCTGGAGCAGCGGCTGGTCCGGCCTGATGAACTGCGGCATGAACGCCAGGAAGAACACGATGGCTTTCGGGTTCAGCAGGTTCACCCAGATGCCGCGCTGGAACATGGACAGGGCCGACTCGTTTTTTTGGCTGTCGACCTTTTCCTCGTCCAAATCCGGCTTGCGCAGGAACTGCCTGATTCCGAGGTACACCAGATACGCGGCGCCAGCATAGCGAATGACATTGAAGATGACGGGTGAGTTGGAAACCAGGACGCCCACACCCAGGGCAACGATGACGATATGGATGACCAGGGCCACCTGCTGCCCGAGGATGCCCCAGATGGAGCGTCGGAAGCCGGAATTGAGCGAGTTGCTCATGGTGAAGATGGCGCCGGCGCCGGGAGTGAAACTGATCAGGGTGCCGGCACCAACCAGGGCCAGCCAAAGTGAAAACTGCACACCTCAGCTTATGCCGGTGAGACGGGTGCCCGGGACGCGTTGCCTCACCACCTACTTTGGCGGCTGACGAGGGGAATGCACCCGGAATTGGTTGATTCTCAGGCGCCCGCGGATCAAAGAAGGTGGTGAAGGTACAGCCACCGCCATGGGCAGTAGGGCAAACTGGTGCCGTGAGCGGAATCCCGTGGGTACTGCACGTTGACCTCGACCAGTTCATTGCGGCGGTCGAGGTACTCCGCCGGCCTGAGCTCGCGGGGAAACCGATCATTGTGGGTGGGCGGGGAGATCCCACGGAAAGGGCGGTAGTGTCCACCGCATCCTATGAAGCAAGGGCGTACGGCGTCGGTTCCGGGATGCCTCTGAGGATCGCAGCACGCAAAGTGCCCGATGCCATCATCTTGCCTGTCGATCAAGAGGCCTACCTAGCGGCCTCGGAAGTAGTGATGACCACCCTGCGCGCACAGCGGGGTGCCACGGTTCAAGTGCTGGGCTGGGACGAAGCCTTTGTTGGCGTCGACACCGAAGACCCGGAAGCCTATGCCAAGCAGATCCAAGCCGCAGTCCTGGAACACACCCAACTGCACTGCAGTGTGGGCATCGGCGACACCTTGGTTCGCGCAAAGAACGCGACTGACTTCGGCAAACCAGCAGGCATCTTCCGGCTGACCAAGGAAAATTGGCTCGACGTCATGGGCGAAAGGCCCACCAAGGAGCTGTGGGGTGTCGGGAGCAAAGTGTCGCAACGGCTGGCGAAACACAACATCACCACGGTGGCTGAGCTTGCCGCGTGCGATCCCCAGGATCTCGTCCCTGAGTTCGGTCCCAAGATGGGCCCTTGGTACGCCCAGTTGGGGCGCGGGGAAGGTTCCAGCGAGGTGGATGACGCCCCGTGGGTCGCCCGCGGACACAGCCGCGAGACCACATACCAGCAGGATCTCACCGAGCTGTCCCAAATCGAGGACGCTGTGAAGGAACTGACGGCGCACGTTCTGGAAGACGTGGCGGCTGAGGGGCGTCCGGTTATCGGGCTGACGCTCAAAGTCCGCTATGTACCGTTCCTGACCAAGACTTACGCGAGGAAGATCCCCGAGTCTTTCGACAGGGAGGAAGTCCTCGCGCAGGCCTTGGAACTTTCGGCAAAGATCGAGCCGGACCGTCCCATCCGGCTTCTTGGGCTGCGCGCAGAGATGCCGATGCCCGAAGAGGCGCGGAAGGGACACACGCCCACGCGCAGCGGCTGGTGAAAGCTAACGCCCGAAAGTTAACGCCCGACGGCGGCCCGTCAGCTACCAGCGCGGGTGGATCGCTTCGCGGAAGTAGCGGTCATAGATGTCCTGGACACCGTTCGCGAGCCCGGCACCAAGAGCCTGCATCCCACCGGCTTCGGCATTTGCGGCTGCCTGCGAAGCGGATCGTGCACCGGGAATGACCGAGGTGACACCGTCCTGGGCGATGACCCAGGCGAGGGCCGCTTGTGCGGTGCTGACGCCGTCGGGCACTAATCCGCTGAACTCTTGGGCGGCCTTGACTCCGGTTGCGAAATCGACGCCCGAGAACGTCTCGCCGACGTCGAAGGAAGACCCGTCGCGGTTGTAGTTCCGGTGGTCGTCCTCAGGGAACTCGGTGTCCGGCGTGTACTTCCCGGACAGCAGACCGGAGGCAAGCGGCACCCTGGCAATAATGCCAACGCCTGCTTCCTTGGCTGCGGGCAGCACCTCGTCGAGGGGTTTCAGGCGAAAGGCGTTGAGGATGATCTGCACGGATGCGGTGTTCCCGCGCTTGATGGCCTCAAGGGCCTCATCCGTGCGCTCGACGCTGACGCCGTAGTTGCGGATGGCGCCTTCGCTGACCAAGGTGTCCAGGGCGTCGTAGACTTCGTCGCTGCTGTAGACGGACGTGGGAGGGCAGTGCAATTGGACGAGGTCCAAGGTGTCCTGCTGCAAGTTGCGCCGCGAACGGTCGGTCCACGCCCGGAAGTTCTCCAAGGTGTAGTTCTCGTGGACCTGATCCACACGGCGGCCCATTTTGGTGGCAACGGTGATGTCCAGGTCCGGATGTGCCCGGAGGAAGCGTCCAATGAACTGCTCGCTGCGGCCGTCTCCATACACATCGGCCGTGTCGAAGAAGTTGACGCCGCCTTCCACCGAGGCTTCAAGGACGGAATTGGCGTCCTCTTCAGTGACGGATCCCCAATCGGCTCCGAGTTGCCAGGTTCCCAGTCCGACGGTGGAGACGGACCGGCCGGTCTTGCCAAGTATGCGCTGTTCCATGGTTTCGACTATATGGGGTTATTGCTCGTCCATCCGCGCGGCTTTTCCCGTCAAGTACTTTCGTTCCGGCAGGCTTCCGGTCTTCTTGGAGGCGGAGAGGCAGGCGGCCCAGTTAGACGTCCGGCAAAGCTTCCTGCGGCGGAGCTTCCTGAACCGCGCGAAGCTCAACCACCTGTGCGTACTTCACAATGCTCGAACAGATCTCCACGGCACGTTCTTCGCTGGCCACATCAACCACCCAGTAGCCCACCAGGGACTCCTTCGACTCGGCGTATGGCCCGTCGGTGGTGATCATGCCGTCCGGGGTTTGCTTGACCAGCTTCGCGGTGCTGCCGTCGGCCAGGCCGGCGTTGAACACCATCTCGCCGGACTCGGTCAGGTCCTTGTCGATCTGGATCATGAACCCGATCATTTCCTGGATCCAGGCGGGATCGGCGGTCTCCATCATGCCTTCGGCCGATCCGAACATCATGATCATGTATTTCATCTCAAACTCCTTGTGAGGAGCGCCCTATGTGGGTGCTTTCACTCATGGGTTGGAACTGCGGTGGGCTTTTCTACATGGTCGGCCAAATTTTTGGTGGTGACTACCTTTGTTGAGGACTAAGCGCGGGCTATGACCTCACCATTCGGAATGAGGAAGAAACCGTCATCGGTAGCTCCCCATCGGTGCCAGCCAGCGGCGATCCTGGCGAGGTCGGCCTCGTTGGCGAATCCATACTCAAGGGCTTGCTCGGCGAACGCTGAGTGCAGCACACGCTCGCTCCAGACCCGGGATTGCCACGCGCGTTGTTGGGCGGTGGCGTAAAGCCAGTTGCTGCTGGTGGGGGCCACCTGGGTGAAACCTGCTTGCTGAGCCCACGAAACCAGGCGTCGGCCGGCGTCGGGTTCTGCTCCGTTGCGGCGGGCGATCTTTTGGTAGAGCTCCATCCAGTCGTCCAGTTCGGGGACTTCCGGGTACCAGCTCATGCCGTGGAAATCAGCGTCGCGGACGGCAACGATTGCCCCGGGTTTGGCCACCCGACGCATCTCGCGAAGCGCGGCGACGGGGTCGGTCAGGTGCTGGAGGACTTGGTGCGCATGGACGAGGTCGAAGGATTCGTCCTCGAAGTCGAGATCGTAAATGTTGCCCGTCTGGAAGGTTACGTTGTCCACGCCGCGGTCGGTTGCCAGCTCTGTGGCTTGCGCGACGATATCCGCTGACCGGTCCAAACCGATTACCTGGGCGGGCGCAACGAGCCCCGCGAAGTCGCAGGTGATACTGCCTGGTCCGCATCCGACGTCGAGCACTGACGTGCCGGGGGCGAGATGGGGGATCACAAACGCGGCCGAGTTCTCGACCGTCCGTGAGGCGTGGGCCCGGACAACCGACTCGTGGTGCCCGTGGGTATAGACATCTTCAGGCTGCTGCGCGTTCATAGGGAAACGCTACAACTTGGAAGGTGGATTTAGGTGGAGCGCGTTGCGTCAGGTTGGGTGGCTTCCTCGCGGGCTGCCAGGGTGGCTTCCACCATGTCTGTCATGAACCGGGTGACAAGCTCCAGTTCCTCGGGGCTGTAAGCGGCCATGGCCTTGCCCATGCGGATAGCCAGCGGCATGAACATGGCGCTGCCATCCCGGTACGCCTTGGGCGTCATCTGCAACTGGACTTGCCGCCGGTCCGTGCCAAGACGTTCGCGTACTACGTGCCCCGATGCATGCAGGCGATCAACCAACGCAGTGGTGGCGGGGGAGCTGAGCCGGAGTTCGGCGCGGAGAACACCAGGCGTGACCACTTTGCCCGCCGCCGTGTGGCGCATGATGACGGCGAGTGCGTTCAAGTCCGTGCGGTGCATGTCGTTCCGCCCACCTGCGGCGTCCACGTAGTGGTTGGCTTCAAGGGTGAAGTCCTGGAGGAGGCGCACAAGTTCCTGGGGAGCTGCGTTTTCGGGGCGGCTCGAGTTCGGGCGCGTTTCCGGGCGGCTCGCCTCAGGGCGCGGGACTGTTGAGTCCGACATGTCCGCCCTCCTGCCAGCGTCGTCTCGTATTTACTGCCTTCCGGATATTACTCCCAGCGTTCCATGAATCCGGCATCAGCAGCAATCAGGTCTATGAATAGTTCCATGATAGAGATAATCTATGATGGAATAAAGGCCTCAGGTCATCCCCGAAGAAGAAGGACTCATGAACCCGCAGAAAGTACCGTTCTGGCTGCGCTGGCTGGTGCCCGTGGTGCTGGTCATTACGTGGCTCGGCATCGCAGGAATTGGCGGCCCCACCTTTGGACGGCTGGAGGAGGTCTCCTCCAACGACCAGGCATCCTTCCTCCCCGCCGGCGCCGAGGCCACCGAAGCAGGCGACTGGCAGGCCAAGTTCCGGGACTCTGAAGAGATTCCGGCTGTGGTCATCGTGGAGAATGACGCCGCCTTCACACCGGCTCAGCTGGGAGAAGCAGCCCAGCTGAAAGCCGACATTGAGGCACTCAAGCTGGGGAGCGCCGTCGTCGGGCCTATCCCGTCAGAAGACGGCAAAGCCGTCCAGTTCATTGTTCCCCTGGAGTCTTCCGATGAGCTTCGGGAGAAAGTCCAGGAACTGCGGGACGTCGTGCAACCCGGCGCGCCGGACGGCATGCAGGCTTTCGTTACTGGTCCCGCTGGCCTGACCGCCGACCTCGTCAACGCGTTCGGCGGGATCGATGGCATTTTGCTGTTGGTTGCCTTGGGGGCCGTGTTCGTGATCCTGCTACTGGTTTACCGCTCGGTGGTGTTGCCGTTGGCGGTGCTGTTCACCTCGGTCTTCGCCTTGTGCGCCGCGATTT
Organism: Paenarthrobacter sp.; assembly: GCA_031179305.1. Taxonomy (GTDB): domain Bacteria; phylum Actinomycetota; class Actinomycetes; order Actinomycetales; family Micrococcaceae; genus Arthrobacter. Next base: position 106,561 of record JAPSHX010000003.1, read on the forward strand.
TGCTGGTGTTCGGCATGGCCAAGCTCGGCTGGATCCAACTGAACGGCCAGAGCCAAGGCATCCTTTCAATTCTTGTGATTGGCGCGGCGACCGACTACGCACTGTTGTATGTGGCGAGGTTCCGTGAAGCCTTGACTCACACCACTAACCGTACGCAGGCAGTCATCACGGCTTGGAAGGCATCGTTCGAACCGATTCTTGCCTCTGGTGCCACCGTGATCATCGCCTTGCTTTGCTTGCTCTTCTCGGACCTGAACTCCAACAAGGCCCTGGGTCCTGTGGCAGCTGCCGGCATCCTCTGCTCCCTGTTCGCCGCACTCACGCTCCTGCCCGCGTTGATGGCTCTGCTTGGACGATCCGCTTTCTGGCCCTTCCGGCCTAAACTGCTGCCCGACGACGAACGCGAACCTGAGATTGTCAGCGGACTTGAGGGGCAAAAGGGTCTGTGGCGCGCCACAGGTCGTCTGGTTTCCAAGCGTCCGCGCGTCGTCTGGGTGGCCTCGGTCCTGCTGCTGCTTGCTGCTTCGACCGGCTTGATGCAACTGAAGGCCAACGGGGTTCCGCAAACGGACGTCATTCTTTCCGCCTCCGACGCCGTCGACGGCCAGGAAGCGTTGGCGCGCCACTTCGACGCCGGCAGCGGCAGCCCCGCCGTCGTGGTCGCTTCCGAAGGTGCCGCACAGCAGGTGCTGGAGAAGGTCAAAGCGGCCGACGGCGTGGGCGACGCCTACCTGCTGGCTGACGGTAACGTCCCCATCACGGGAGCTCCAGGCGCTCCTTCGGAACCCGCTGTCCGTGAGGGCAGGGTGCTCATCAATGCCACCCTGAACTCCGCTGCCGATTCGATAGAGGCGGAAGAAACGGTGAAGTCACTAAGGGTGGCAGTTAAGGATGCCGACGCCGATGCTCTGGTCGGCGGGGTTACAGCCACTGCGCTGGACACTAACACCACCGCGCAACGCGACTTGGTGGTCATCATCCCGATCGTGCTGGTGGTCATCCTGTTCATCCTGATGCTCCTGCTGCGTTCGGTGGTGGCGCCAGTGCTGTTGGTGCTGTCTGTGGTGCTTTCGTACGGTGCCGCGATGGGTGTCTCGGCGTGGGTCTTCAACGGTGTCTTCGGCTTCTCCGGCGCCGACGCCACCGTGCCGCTCTTCGGCTTCGTGTTCCTGGTGGCTCTCGGTGTGGATTACAACATCTTCCTGATGAGCCGTGTCCGGGAAGAGTCGTTGAAGCACGGGACCCGTCCGGGAATCCTGCGGGGGTTGGCTGTGACGGGCGGGGTGATCACCTCAGCCGGCGTGGTCCTGGCCGCAACGTTCGCGGCCCTTGGGGTTATCCCCATCATGTTCCTGGTTCAGCTTGCCTTCATTGTGGCGTTCGGTGTGCTGCTGGATACGGTGCTGGTCCGCTCCTTGCTGGTTCCCGCGCTTGCCTACGACATCGGTCGCAAGATCTGGTGGCCGGGGAAGCTGGCACGTGAGTCTTCGTCGGCACCGGTCGCTCCTCGCGAGGAAGAGGCGTCGGTGGGCCGATAATCGTCAGTCAATGACCGGTGAGCGGCGCTCCAGCAGCAGGGTGTCGCGCCATTGTCCGGCGGCGGGTCCGGTGCTCACGCGAGCAATACGGTCCCGTCGCCCGACAATGGCAAATCCGTTGGCCTGGTGGAGTCGAATGCTGGCCTCGTTCTCGGGGAAGATGCTGGACTGGATGGTCCAGATTCCCTGTGCCTCCGTGGAGGTGGCGAGTGCTTGGAGAAGCAGCTTCCCAACGCCTTGGCCGCGCGCGGCGCCAGCCACGTAAATGGAGTGCTCAACTACACCGATGTAGGCCGGCCGTGAGGAAACGGGGGAGACAGCGGTCCAGCCGAGGATGGCCCCTTCATTGCTGACTGCCACAAATCGGTGCTCGGGCAACCTGGAGTTATTGAAAGCGTCCCATTCGGGTGCGGATGATTCGAACGTGGCGAAGCCGGTGTCGATGCCTTCCTGGAAGATCTCCCGGACAGCCGACCAGTCTTCAGGTTCCATCGCCCTAAGTATTGCCGTCACAGCTTGGCCAGGATGCCGGCAACGTCGTCCAACGCGCCCGGGACCAGAGAGTAGTAAGCCCATGTGCCGCGCTTCTCCCGGTGCAGCAGGCCTGCATCCACCAAAATCTTCAGATGGTGCGACACCGTTGGCTGGCCGAGGCCCAATGGCTCAGTGAGGTCGCACACGCAGGATTCGCCGGAAGACTCAGCTTTGACTATGGAAAGTAGCCGCAGTCGGTTGGGGTCGGCGAGGGCCTTGAATACCATTGCCTTCCGTTTGGCTTCCTCTGCACCCAAGGCAGGCTGACCCGTAGGGTCGCAGCAGTCCTGCCCGGTAGCAGGCTCGAGTGTGCGTGGTGCGCTCATGTACCTATTATGCCCGGATATTGACGACCATCAATGTATCTGACGTGCTCTTGTCCCGTCCTGACCTGGTGCAGGCATGAATTTGAGCAACGGCAGCCAGTGCGCTGAACATCCGACTGCCACCTGAGTTGCCACCTTAGGAGACCGGCTTGTCCACCGTGTGGGGAACAGCTACCTCGTCTGCAGTTCGCGCCGATGATGGGAAGAGGACCAGCAGCAGGCCCAGGCCCACGCCCGCGCCAATCAACTGCATCAGGATGAATCCCGGTGCTGAGCCGGGTGCGATGCCTGCGAACGTGTCGCTGAAGATTCGTCCTGCTGTCACCGCAGGGTTCGCGAAGGAGGTCGATGACGTGAACCAGTAGGCTGCCCCAATGTAGGCGCCAACAGCGGGGGCTGCCAAGGAGCCCCTCTTGGTCGCAGCCAGGGAAAAGATCAGCAGAATCAATCCGGCTGTGGCCACAATTTCACCCAGCAGGTGGCCGGGAGTTGCGCGGTCCTTGCTGGAGATTGACGTGCTCACCTCAAACATGGCGTTCGCCAGTACGCTGCCGCCGATCGCCCCCGCGGTCTGCGACACGACGTACGTGCCAAGTTCTTTCAGCGACAGCCCGTTCCCGGCTCGTCTGCCCAGTATCCAGTCCACCAGGGACACTACCGGGTTGAAGTGCGCCCCGCTGACTGGTCCGAAGATCAGGATGAGGACGGTCAGCCCGAGGACAGTGGCGGTGCTGTTCTGAAGCAACTGTAGGCCGACATCATTGGGCGACAGTTGCTGCGCTGCGATGCCTGAGCCCACAACTATGGCTACAAGCAGGCAGGTCCCCAAAGCTTCAGCGAGGGCGCGGCGCCACAACCCGGGCGAATGAGTAGTCATGGGAACAGCTTGACCGATGAAACTAGTTCAGTCAAAATTGAATCAATGAATATTGAGCAAAACTCGAGCCTTCTGGAGCGGGCGGCCAAGTATGCGGCCTTGGCTGATCCTGCCAGGCTGCGCATCGTGGATCTGTTGACCTTGGGTGACTTGTCGCCCACGGAGTTGCAGTCGGAATTGGGCATGCCCGCCAATCTCCTGTCGCACCACCTGCGGTCCATGGAGGCTGCAGGTTTGGCTGTTCGGCATCGTTCGGAGGCCGACAAGCGCCGCAGCTATGTAAGGCTGGCTGCGGGTGCACTGGAGGGTCTCACCCCCGGCCGCGAGCACGGCGCCCGGCGAGTTTTGTTCGTCTGCACCCGGAACAGTGCGCGCTCGCAATTGGCAACTGCGCTCTGGCAAACTGCCAGCGACATTCCCTCGGTCTCGGCGGGAACTCATCCGGCGGAATACGTGGCGTCTGGTGCCGTGGATGTCGCACGCCGCCACGGCTTGGACCTTGCGGGCGCAAAACCCCGCCTGATAGACCACGTGGTGAGCGACGAGGACCTGGTAATCACCGTCTGCGATAACGCCCACGAGGAACTGCCGGGATTACGCGGCATTCACTGGTCCATTCCGGACCCTGTCCGGCTCGATAGTAAGGAAGCGTTTGAGGATGCATTCGCCGATATCTCACGCCGCGTTCATGATCTCGCCCCTCGCCTGCGCGCAGCCTAGCCCCCGCCTTTCCATATATTGACAATCGTCAATGTATGGGCCGATACTCAATGCATCGATGAATATCAATACATCGCGGCGTGGGTGCGGAATGATCTCAACCAGACCAACCCAAACCGACACAGGAGAATCCCGTGAGCACCGAAACTGCCAAGAAACCGTCCGTTCTGTTCGTCTGCGTTCATAACGCAGGACGCTCGCAGATGGCTGCCGCTTTCCTCACTACCCTTTCCAAAGGTGCCGTTGAGGTCAGGTCAGCTGGCTCCCAGCCGGCAGACAAAGTCAACCCGGCTGCGGTTGAGGCCATGTCTGAGCTTGGCATCGACATGTCTGCCGAGATCCCCAAGGTCCTCACCACGGAAGCCGTCAAGGAGTCCGATGTGGTGATCACCATGGGCTGTGGAGACGAGTGCCCGTATTTCCCAGGCAAGCGCTATGAGGACTGGGTTCTCGAGGACCCCGCCGGGCAGGGCGTGGAAGCTGTCCGTCCTATCCGCGATGAGATCAAGACCCGCATCGAGAATCTCCTAACAGAACTCCTGCCGGCCCGGCACGTCGACGCCCAGTAATCCCACGCCAGTCACCAGATACAAGGAGAAACCGTGAGCACCGAACAGCTGATCATCATCGGGTCCGGCCCCGCCGGCTACACAGCCGCTATCTACGCCGCCCGCGCCGGACTTAACCCCTTGGTGCTGGCCGGCTCGGTCACCGCCGGCGGTGCACTCATGAACACCACCGAAGTGGAGAACTTTCCCGGCTTCCCGGGTGGCATCCAGGGCCCGGAGCTCATGGACGGCCTTCAGGAACAAGCCGAAAAGTTCGGCGCGAGGATAGTGTTCGACGACGTCACTGAGGTTGATCTCAAGGGTCACCTCAAGCGTGTGGTCACTGGAGGTGGCGAGACTCATGAGGCACCGGCGGTCATCCTAGCCACGGGTTCTGCATATAAGGAGCTCGGGCTTCCGGAAGAGAAGAAACTCAGCGGGCATGGTGTCTCCTGGTGTGCCACCTGTGACGGCTTCTTCTTCCGTGAACAGGACATCATTGTGGTTGGCGGCGGAGACTCCGCCATGGAGGAAGCTACCTTCCTGACACGTTTCGGCAAGTCTGTGACGGTCGTAGTCCGGAAGGACGAGCTGCGGGCCTCACGCATCATGGCCCAGCGAGCCAAGGACAATCCCAAGATCACCTTCGCGTGGAATTCTGCTATCACCAGAATCCACGGAGATACCAAAGTCACAGGCGTCACCCTCACGGACACCCGCACCGGCGAAACCCGTGAGCAAGCGGCCACTGGTATTTTCGTTGCGATCGGTCACCTGCCGCGAACAGAGCTGGTTGAAGGACAGGTTGACCTCGACGCCGAGGGTTACATCAAGGTGGACTCGCCCACCACGGTCACCAACCTTTCGGGCGTCTTCGCGTGCGGCGACGCGGTTGATCACCGGTATCGCCAAGCCATCACCGCAGCAGGCACTGGATGTGCTGCAGCACTGGACGCAGAACGCTACCTGGCCGCACTGGATGACGCGGACAGCATTGCCACGGCGCTGGTGGAAGAGCCAACCCACTTCTGAGCTCTACCAAGGCCGATGTGAGGCCACCTAATACGGAGGAATGGACAACCCATGGATGCAAACAAGAAGAGCCTTCCCGTTGCCGTGATCGGCGCGGGCCCCATCGGCCTGGCCACTGCGGCCCACCTGCTGGAACGCGGGTTGGAACCGGTGGTCTTCGAGTCGGGCGCCACCGCCGGCGCTGCCATTGAGCAGTGGCGCCACATCCGTCTGTTCTCCCCGTGGCGGTTCAACCTCGACGACGCCGCCCTCCGGCTGCTCGAGCCCACGGGCTGGGAATCTCCCCGCCTGACAGCACTGCCGTATGGCGGGGAACTCATCGATCAGTACTTGGCACCGCTGGCTGCAACGCCAGAGATCTCGTCCCGGCTCCAAACAGGAGCCCGCGTCCTCGCCGTGACCCGGCAGGGCATGGACAAGACCCATACCCGCAGCCGCGACACCACTCCGTTTATCGTTCGGGTCGAGCACTCATCGGGCGAAGTCCGCGACCATGTTGTGGCAGCTGTCATCGATGCCTCAGGTACCTGGTCAACCCGCAACCCGTTGGGGACTTCGGGGTTGCCCGCCATGGGAGAGTTGAAGGCAGCACACCGGATCTCCTCACCCCTGCCGGATGTTGTTGGCCGCGACCGGGCCGCCTTCGCGGGCCGCCGCGTCCTGGTGGTCGGAGCTGGACACTCAGCAGCCAATACCCTGATCAACCTTGCGGACCTGGCCAAGGAGGAGCCGGAAACAAAGATCCTCTGGGCCGTCCGCGGTGCCTCGGCCGACAAGGTCTACGGCGGGGGAGATGCTGACGGATTGCCCGCGCGTGGAATGTTGGGATCCCGCCTCCGCCGGTTGGTCGAAGATGGCAGAATTGAGCTGCACACGGACTTCGGTATCAGCTCGCTGACCGATTCCGACGGCGGCGTGACCGTCACCTCCGGTGACGGGCGCGCTCTGGTGACGGACGTCGTCGTGCCTTGTACAGGTTTCCGACCCGATCTTGAGATGCTCCGCGAACTGCGCCTCAACCTGGACCCTGCCGTCGAAGCCCCGATGGAACTGGGACCGCTGATCGATCCCGAGTTCCACTCCTGCGGCACTGTCCAGCCGCATGGGGCCAAACTGCTGGCCCACCCGGACAAAGATTTCTACGTTGTGGGCATGAAGTCGTACGGCCGGGCGCCCACCTTCCTGATGGCCACCGGCTACGAGCAAGTCCGGTCCGTGGCTGCGGCGCTCGCCGGGGACCACGTGGCAGCGGATACGGTGCACCTTGAACTGCCGGAAACCGGCGTTTGCTCTTCCGGTGCAGGCACCAGCTGCGATGTTCCTGCCGCCTCGTCTGTGGCGGAAGAGCTCGAAGAGGCCAACGGTTGCTGCGGCACTCCTGAACCTGTACTGATCGGTATCCCCACCGGGCTGGCCCATGGCCGCTCCGGCTCAAACTGACCACCTCAACCAGCCGGACACGCCCAAGGGAGAATTGCCATGACGGACCACCACGAAACAGTGCTTGGACTGCGGGACAACACCGAAGTCCTGCACCGGATCAGCGACCGCCTCGCCCACCGTTTCAGCGGAGTCTTCGCCCCTGAAACAGTGGAGCGCTACGTCTTTGAGTCCTACACCGCCCTGGCGCGGACGGCGAAGATCAGCGCCTACTTGCCCGCGACTACCGAACACTTCGCCAACGACAGGCTCGCTGCCCTGGCCAAGTCCAAGGACGCCGTGGTTTCCGATGTTCCGGAGGTGCTCTTCGTGTGTGTGCAGAACGCTGGCCGGTCCCAAATGGCCGCGGCGCTTCTCCACGTCGAGTCCAAAGGAAAGATCCGGGTCCGTTCAGCGGGTTCCATGCCCGCCTCGGAGCTGGACGCAACGGTGGTGGCCGTCATGGGTGAGATGGGCCTGGACCTGGGCAAGGACTACCCCAAGCCACTCACCGACGATGTCGTGCGGGCCTCGGATGTGGTCATCACCATGGGTTGTGGCGACTCCTGCCCGATCTACCCGGGCAAGCGCTACGAAGACTGGGAACTCACCGACCCCGCCGGCCAATCCATTGACACCGTCCGCGAAATCCGCGACGAAATCCACCAACACATCAAGACATTGGTGGCGTCCCTCACGAAAGAAGCAACACGCTCATGACCCAGAAGCACCCCGCAGTCCTGTTTGTCTGCAGCAAGAACGGTGGCAAATCGCAGCTCGCCGCTGGCCTTATGCGCGAGCTCGCTGGCGATCGCGTGACTGTGTTTTCCGCAGGCACCAAGCCGGGCGGCTCCCTGAACGGGCAAGCCGTGGAATCCTTGGCCGAAGTGGGCATTGACGTCACCGGGGAGTACCCCAAGCCTGTCACCGACGAGGTGCTGAGCCGCGTTGACGCCGTCGTGGTTCTGGGTACGGAAGCCAAACTCGATCCGCCTGCCGGGAAACTGTTTGAAGTGTGGGAGACGGATGAGCCCTCCGAGCGCGGCATCGAGGGCATGGAACGCATGCGCCTTGTCAGGGATGACATCAGTGCGCGGGTCCAGAAGCTGTATGGGGAACTTGCCATCAGCGGACAGTAGCTACACGCTGACAGTGTTCCGCTCGCGGTAGGCATCGGCGGCGTAGACGCCGAGGACGCGGACCTCGGTGGTGAAGAATTCCAGTTCCTCCAAGGCACGTCTGAGGCGGGCATCCTGGGGGTGGCCCTCGACGTCTGAGATGAACATGGTGGCCGCGAACTCGTTGCCCACCATGTAACTCTCCAAGCGGGTCATGTTGAGCCCGTTGGTCGCGAAACCGCCGAGGGCTTTGTAAAGGGCTGACGGAACGTTGCGGACGCGGAACACGAAGCTGGTGATCGCCGGACCCGGGAGCTCTTCCTTAGTGGGAAGTTCCTGTTCCCGGGCCAGTACCACAAATCGTGTGGTGTTCGTGGGGTCATCCTCAACCCCGGAGGCCAGGACATCCAGCCCATACAGCCCTGCAGCAAGGGGTGGCGCCAGCGATAGCTTGCGGAGGTCATTCCACTCCCGGACCTCGCGGGCCGAACCCGCAGTGTCACCCGCGATGACGGGCTTGAGGCCGGCTTCCCTAATGATCCTGCGGCATTGTCCGAGTGCGTGGATGTGGCTGTGGACCTCCGTAGCGCCCTCAATGGTACTGCCCGGAATGCCCAGAAGGTCGAAGCGGATCGGCAGGAAATACTCGCCCACGATCTGCAGCTTGGACTGGGGGAGGAGGACGTGGATATCGGCCACGCGGCCGGCAATGGAGTTCTCAATCGGGATCATGGCTAGATCGACGTCCCCGGTGGAAACCAGTTCAAAGGCATCCTCAAAGCTGGCACACGGCACGCTTTCGTATCCGGGGAACATTTCCTTGCACGCGAGATCCGAATTGGCTCCCGGCTCACCTTGGTACGCAATCTTCTGGGCCATGATGCTCATGTTTACACGCTGAACGCCATGCCTCCCAACCGCGTCCACCCTGTGACTGGACAAAGCAGAAAGTTTCTCACTAGGTTCGCAGCAAAGATTGGGGGCAGCCGATGACGACTGCGACAGCGTTCCAAGGGAACAAGGCAAACACTGTCAAGGAAGAGCGGATCGCAAGGTTTGCAGGCACAGTCTTCGGACTGTCCGCGCTCCTGTGGGCGTTCCTGCTTACAGGCGAAGTGGGCGAGTACTTGCTGGCAGCGGGGCCATGGTTGGTGGCGTCTCATGGGTTGAGCGTTCTATCAGCGCTCATGGTCTATTTTTATTGCCGGCGGCTGGCTCACCGGACAAGCGCGGCCGGGCTGCTCTGCTTCGTTGCCGTTGTGTTCTTCTTCGCAGATGTCGCTTTGGGCTTCCAATACAGCCCATTTTTCGGAATCGCCGTCATGGCATGGGCGGCCAGTGCCCGGCGACCCCTCATGGCGGGGGTAGGAGTCCTTGCCTTTGGCGTAGCCATCATCGCCAGGTTCGAGCACTCCCTGGACGCCGTCGTCGTAGCCGAAGCCGGCGTGATCGTTCTCGCCGTAGCGGCATGGCCTACGCGGAGCACAGGGAACCCAAACTAGGTCGCACTTCAGGTCGTTCTGAACCTTCAGAACGACCTGAAGTGCGACCTAGTTGGGTAAGCACACACGGGGAGGAACGGGTCAGCCGTTGATGACCTGCGGGACGCCCAGAGCTTTAAGGCCCTCTGCGCCAAACTCCAGTCCGTAGCCGGACTGCTTCGCGCCACCGAACGGGATACGGGGATCCACGGCGCCGTGCTTGTTGATCCACACGGTGCCAGCTTGGATCCGGGATGCGACTTCGCGTGCGGCGTTCAGGTCGGAGGACCAGACTGAGGCGCCGAGTCCGACGTCGAGCGCGTTCGCTTTGGCGACTGCCTCATCAACGGTGCTGTACTTGATGATCGGCAGGGCGGGTCCGAACTGTTCCTCGGCCACCAAGGGGTTGTCGTTGTCGATGTCCGCCACCAAGGTGGTGGGGTAGAAGTTGCCGGGCGCGTCGGCGTCGGGGTTGCCGCCGATCAGCACCCGCGCACCGGATTCCTTGGCGGCTTCCACCAAACGGGCCACGATGTCGTACTGCTGCCGGTTCTGCAGCGGCCCGAGAACGTTGTTCTCATCCAAACCGTTGCCCATGGGCATCGCAGCAGCGACAGCAGTGAGCTCTGAACACACAGCCTCGTACTGGGACTCGTGCACGTACAAGCGCTTCAGGGCCGCGCAGGTCTGGCCGGTGTTAATGAACGCGCCCCAGAACAACCCCTCGGCGATTGCCTTGGGATCGGAATCCGGGAGGACGATGCCGGCGTCGTTTCCGCCGAGTTCCAATGTGAGCCTCTTGACGGTATCGGCCGAGGATCGAATGATCGCCTTGCCCGTAGCGGTGGAGCCGGTGAACATGACCTTGCCGATCGCGTCGTGCGCGGCCAGGGCTTCGCCGACGTCGCGGCCACCGGAGACCACGGACAGCAGGCCATCCGGCAGTTCCTGGTTGATGATTGAGGCGAGTGCCAGCACGGAGAGCGGGGTGTACTCGGACGGCTTGACCACCACGGCGTTACCCATGCGCAAGGCGGGCGCGATCTGCCATACCGTGATCATCATCGGCCAGTTCCAGGGCCCAATGGCACCAACGACGCCGATGGGCCGGTAGTGCAGCTCAGCGCGGGTTTCGCCGTCGTCCACCACAGTTTCAGGGTCAAGCGGGGTGGCGGCAGTGGCACGGAGCCAGGCGGCGCATGCGCCAACTTCAAAGCGCGCGTTCGGGCCGTTCAGCGGCTTGCCTTGCTCGCGGGAGAGCAGCTGGGCGAGTTCTTCGGCAGAGCGTTCGACGGCGTCGGCGGCCTTCATGAGGGCGGCGGACCTGGCGTCGTGGCCTAAGGCAGCCCACGCGGGTTGGGCGTCCGTGGCGTGCGCGATGGCCGCTTCGAGGTCCTCGACGGTGTGCACGGGGGCTTCGCCGACAGCTTCACCCGTTGCCGGATCAAGGATGGTGCGGCTGTTCAGTCCGGTGGCCGGGGTGATCGAGGCCAGCAGGGCGTCGTAAGTCTCCATTGGTACTCCGCTCGGGTAGTAAGTCTTGGCGGCCAGTGAGGCGCGCGGCGATGATTCCAGTGTGGTCGGCATCACGCGCTTGGGCCTTGTCGTTGAACGAACGGCCCTTGACGGCAAGCGAACGCTTTCCGTTCGGGTCCCCGTGCCTGATAATCGAGCTTGTGACTCTCGCTTCCCTCGCAGCTTTTGCTGGCCTCTGCCTGGTCCTGTCCGTAACGCCCGGGCCGGACACTTTCCTGGTCCTGCGTATCGCTTTGAACCGTCCCAGTGCGGGCATTGCTGCGGCCGCAGGGTCAGCGATTGGCGCGATTGCCTGGGCTGCTTTGGTGGGCGTCGGGCTCGCCGCCATTCTCGAGCAGTCCGCGGAACTGTTCCGTTGGGTCAAAATCGCAGGCGGCCTTTACTTGCTGTATCTGGGCATCTCCTCATTCATCAAATCCCGTAGGGCAGCAAAGGCGGCCAAAGCAGCTACAACAGGCGGAACAGCGGAGAATGCGCCGCTCCCGTACAGCAGACTCTCCGCGCTGGGGGCCGGGGCTTTGTCCACGCTGCTCAACCCCAAAGTCGGCTTGTTCTACCTGGCAGTGGTCCCACAGTTCATCCCACACGGCGGGGACACCATGGGCACCTCGCTCATTCTCGGCGTGGTGGTGGCCGTGATTGCGTTCGCCTATCTATCGATGATCGCCGTCGTCGCATTCAAAGCCATGCGGTGGCTCAAGCGCCCCAAGGTGAGCACCGTCGTCGAGCATGCCAGCAGTGGGATTATTGCCGGACTTGGCGTCGGCGTGGTGGCCTCCAGCGCCACCAGCTAGGCCGCTAGCTCAGCGAGATACGCAGACGCTCCACGCCCTCCGCACCTTCCGGCATCAGTTCCATGAGCTCCGGTTCATTGGCAAGGCGACCAAGCATATTTGCCAAGTGGTCCCGTTCAGCGCGCTTGTAGGTGACGCCACGTAGGTCAGAAGCGCGAACAACAGAGGCCAAGGTCAGGAAGTCATCGATGTGTCGCTGCCGTAGCGGGTCGTTGATGATGGTCAGTGCTCCCGCTTTGCCGATGAGGCTGCCAAGGATCGTGGGCCGGTTTACACTGCCGGACGCTGATCCTGCTTGAACTTGGACGCTCTCGCAGCGATCGAGCGCTTGTTGGCTGGCTGGGGCAGCAATTGTGGTCCCGCCGCTAACTCCGCGTCGCTTCTCGGCGCGTTCACCTAGATAGCGCGGGATGAGGACGTCCACCAAAGCCTCGCCGCGTTTCCATCGATGCTGGTAGCCCTCCGGGGATTCTCCGGCGGATTCGAAGCCGAGCTTCACGAGGAGTTCAGTGAAATCATGAAGCATCGTGGGGTAGGCCCGGATGTCCAGCGCCATGTCGGCGTCCTTGGTGGCCCGCACGTACGGGGCACCGCGTTCGACAGCGTGCAGGAAGGCCGCTTGGCCGCCGACCAGGACCCAACTTTGCGGCATCGCGCTATGGATTTCGAAGACAGCCTGCCAGGCTTTCCTGTTGTTCGCTAAGCATTGCGGGAAGTTCAACGGGCATGGATGTTCCTGAGGATTTCGCGTGCGGCTTGTTGTTCACGGACACCAGGCCGTTCGGCTAAGTCTGCCGCCACCACTAGTGGGGGAAGTTCGTCGGGTACCTGCTCGGCGGCGCGGAGGATTACATTCGGCCTCCTGCCGGGGGATGGCTCAACTAGGAACCAGTCCTTGACGACGTCCTGGAGTTCGTTGCGTCGCACATAGGCTTCAACCTCTGAGTTGGCCAACAATCCCGAGCACGGGTGAGAGACTCCGGAGAGATGGATTCGTTTATCCTCCCGAAGCTCGGCAATGTCGTCCGGGCTGGAAGAGAATTCGAATTTCTCGGCGCGATTGGCCAGCCATGCTGCGAGAAGCTTGATGAGGTCCGGGGAGTCCTGCAGTCGGTTGATGCGCTCTTTCAGACGATGCTTTTCGACCGGTGAAGGTTCTAAGTAGCCGAGGGGAGAGTGCCGCGGGCTGTCTTCCCAGAAGCAGGACATGAGTTGCCAGGCGCTGCGTTCGGACAGCGGGCGGCCAGCAGGCTTGCCAGGCCGATACTGGGCGGCGTCAGCTTCGTCAACGATCCAGCGTCCGCCGACTCTTTGGCCGCGAATACGTCCGGAATGGACGAGCTGCCGTGCTCGGCTCTCGTGGACGTTAAGCCGGTTCGCCAGCTCGGGGATACTCAATACCATTTCATAATCCTATCGGTATCGCTATGAATATGTAATCAGTCGGGCGAGCTTGTTGAGATTACATATTTCTAGTGTTGCCGCTACCAATGTGTAATAGCTGTGGCAAGTGCGCCGATGGCGGCAGCCACTACCTAACCAGCCAGCAGGGCCAGGTAGTCATCCAATTGCCCCGCGAGGTCCTGCGAGAAATGCTCGGCGGGGGACAACGCCACAACGATCTGCGCGCCAAGCATCATGTTGAGCAGGTGGTCGGCGACGGCGGCGTCCCCAATGCGGGCGTTGATCTCGCCTGCCGCGCGGGCTGCTGCGCAATGAGCGGTGATGGTGTTGTGCCACTGGCTCATGGACTCGCTGTGCAGGGTGGCCATCCCGGCGTCGTTGAGTGCCTTCTGCCAGAACGGAATCACGATGCGGGCTTCATGGACGCGCTCCTCATCCAGTGGCAGGACTTCTGCGCAGAACGCCCGGAGCGCCGCTACGCCTGAGAGCCCCTCGGTCATGGTGGCGATGCGTTGATTGGTGCGGTTGAAGACGTGCCCGAACGCGGACGTCAGCAGTAGGTCCTTGGTGGGGAAGTATGGCTTGAGGGCGCCGTTGGCGAAGCCTGCTTCCTCGGCAATTTCCCGCATGGTGGCACCTTCCATGCCTAACCTCGCGATGATCCGCCAGGTTGCGTCCACCAGTTCGAGGCGTCGTTGATCGTGGTCCACAATCTTTGGCACTGAAGGGGCTCCCAAAAAAATAAATGGTGGACAGGTCTTGTGACCCATCTTACGATTTGGTTATTCTCTACACCTATAGAAAATAAATCCTGACCCATCATAGGTCCCGGACAAGAGGCAGCCATGACGCCCACAGCAACTGAGACAGCAACTCACGCCGCCACCCTTGAGGAAACGCAGTACACCCTGGCAACGGGCGCAGAAATTTCCCAGGTGCGGGGGATTCTGCGGGCCGCCGGCCACCTTGGCGCCGAGAAGCGAATCGCCTACTTGGGGTTGGTGGACCCGTCACGCAGTCAGTCAGGGCGGGATCGCCGATTCCGCGTCTTCATCCATGACATTTCCGGCGGAGCTCCCAGCGACGTCCTCGTCTCCGTGACCCGCGGCGAGATCCTGAAAGCCATCGAACTGGATACGAAGGTCTCCGGCGAACTCCCCGTGCTGGAAGAGGAATTCGAGGTTGTGGAGACTCTCCTGGCAACCGATGAGCGCTGGCTTGCCGCGCTTGCCGCCCGCGACCTGGACGTAGAAAAAGTCCGCGTCGCGCCACTGTCGGCAGGCGTCTTTGAATACGACGACGAGAAAGGTCGCCGTATCCTGCGTGGCCTCGCTTTTGTGCAGGACTTCCCGGAGGACAGTGCGTGGGCACATCCCGTAGACGGTCTGGTGGCCTACGTGGACGTGGTCAACAAGGAAGTCACCCAAGTCATCGATCTCGGCATAATGCCGATCCCCACAGAGCACGGAAATTACACGGATCCTGAACTGACCGGTCCGCTCCGCGAAACCCAGAAGCCCATCAGCATCACCCAACCCGAAGGACCGAGCTTCACTGTCACCGGCGGGAACCACGTGGACTGGGAAAAGTGGAGCGTGGACGTCGGCTTCGACGTCCGCGAAGGAGTTGTCCTCCACAACCTGGCCTTCCAGGACGGCGACAAGAAGCGCCCCATCATCAACCGTGCCTCCATCGCAGAAATGGTGGTGCCCTACGGCGACCCTTCACCCATCAGGTCCTGGCAGAACTACTTCGACACCGGCGAATACCTGGTAGGCCAGTACGCCAACTCCCTGGAACTGGGCTGCGACTGCCTGGGCGACATCACCTACCTGAGCCCCGTCATCAGCGATGCCTTCGGAAACCCCCGTGAGATCCGCAACGGCATCTGCATGCACGAGGAAGACTGGGGCATCCTCTCCAAGCACTCGGACCTCTGGACCGGGATCAACTACACCCGCCGCAACCGCCGCCTGGTGATCTCCTTCTTCACCACCATCGGCAACTACGACTACGGGTTCTACTGGTACCTCTACCTGGACGGCACCATCGAATTCGAGGCCAAGGCTACGGGCATTGTGTTCACCAGTGCCTTCCCGGAGGGCGGCTCGGACAACATCTCCCAGCTCGCCCCGGGCCTTGGCGCGCCCTTCCACCAGCACCTCTTCAGCGCCCGGTTGGACATGGCCATAGACGGGTTCATCAACCGCGTGGAAGAGGAAGACGTAGTCCGCCAGGCCATGGGCGAAGGCAATGAGCGGGGCAATGCGTTCTCCCGCAAGCGCATAGTCCTGACCAAAGAGTCGGAAGCCGTCCGCGAAGCGGACGCTCGCGCAGGCAGGACCTGGATCATCTCCAACCCCGAGTCCAAGAACCGTCTTGGCGAGCCGGTTGGCTACAAGCTCCACGCCGAGAACCAGCCCACCCTGCTCGCGGACCCCGGCTCTTCCATCGCCAAGCGTGCGGCCTTCGCCACCAAGGACCTCTGGGTAACCCGCTACTCCGATGAGGAGCGCTACCCCACGGGCGACTTCGTGAACCAGCACTCCGGCGGTGGCGGTCTGCCGGCCTACGTGGCCCAGGACCGGGAGATTGATGGTCAGGACATCGTCCTCTGGCACACCTTCGGCCTCACGCACTTCCCGCGCGTGGAAGACTGGCCGATCATGCCCGTGGACACTGTTGGCTTCAAGCTCCGTCCGGAAGGTTTCTTCGACCGCAGCCCGGTGTTGGACGTCCCGGCCAGCGCTTCGGGCTCGAGCTGCCACAGCCCCGTTGAGGGTTCCAACGAGCACGGCGAGCCCGCCGGGCACTGCCACTAAATCCCCATCCGGGAAATTCACAATGCCAACAACGGCAGGACGGGTCCGGGTCTCCGGCCCCGTCCTGCACCCCCGGATCTGCGCAGCCCTCACGGCTGTCTCCTGCCTGGTGCACCTCTGGCTTGCAGTCTCGGGACACCACCAGCTTTGGCTCGGCATCGTCATGATCGGTCTGGCGGCCGTGTGCGTCCCGTGCACAATTCATATTTGGCGCCACAGCCGCGTTGTAGCGCTCCACCAAGTGACCATCTCGGCCCTGGCCATGGTGGGCCTCCACGCCGTCCTGCTGTTGGGGGCGGGTGGTTCCGGACATGCGCACGTCGGAGGTCCGGCGTCGAACGCTGTTGATACATCCGGCGCTGCCGGACTACTGCTGGTGATCGGACTGGAAATCACGACGGCGTTACTCGCCGCGACGCTGGTGGCCCGCCTCAGGCGCTCGAGAATGACTGCCCAATTGAAGCCGCCGGTGCCACAATTGACCCATGGCCGCAGCGTGGTCAATTCGTGAGGGGTTCCGCAGCGGGCCTGACCCGGGTGCCCTGCGCCGACCGCTGTTCTACGCAGCCCTCGTTGTCTTCGCCGTAGTAGTCCTGGTTGAGGTGGGTATGTCCCTCCTGCTGGGCCAGACCGCCGTCGAGCCCGTCTCCGCAGCTGAGGCTGACAGGCTGGACGTTCCGTTGGATGTTTTCCTCAAAACGCAGCGGGCGGATGCGGATCCTCCGGGTGCGGGCATCGGCTTTCTGGCGTTCCTCGATGGGCTGCTGCTGTTCACGGTGCTGATGCTGGGGCTCAGCCTGATCATGAATTTGCGAACGTACGGGCGGATCCAAGGAATCGCGACTCTTATAGTGACGCTGTTCTGGGTCATCGCAGCTTTCTTCACGGCGATGCTGGCTCTTGCGAAGTTGTTCCTGATGATCGGGCTCTTTGTGTCAGCGCCATTTGGGACCATCGCCTACCTGGCGCTGTGGGGGAGCTTTCCCAAAGGCCAGGCCGCCGCCATCCTGGGCCTGCTGCTGGTACTCAAGATCGTCTTTGCAGCGCTGTTGATCCTGAGCCAGCCGAAGTTCCTCAAGGTCACGGGCTTAGTGGTGCTGCTGGTGGTATCCGCGCTCCTTCAGGTGATCCTTGGGATCATCCACGGGTTCCTGCCTGGACCGCTGGTGTCCATCGGCGACCAGTTCTGGGCCCTGATCACCGTGGTGGTGGCGCTGGTGTGGGCGTTGGTCATGCTGATTGCGTCCATCCCGGCAATCGTCAACGCACTGCGCGTCAGCGGATCGGCAGTGGACTAGCGGCGGGCGAGGGACAGGACCACTAATTGTTAGAGTCAGTGACGTGCGCGCAATAGTCTTTGATGAGGTCCGGACCCAGCCCGATGTCAGGGAGGTCGCCAAACCCCAAGCTCCCGTCGGAGGCGTGGTGGTGAAAGTGCTGGCGACAGGCATGTGCCGCAGCGATTGGCACGCCTGGGCCGGCCACGACGACATCGCCATGCCCCACGTGCCGGGCCATGAACTCGCCGGTGTCATCGACGCAGTCGGGAATGGCGTCCAGCACTGGAAAGTGGGCGACCGTGTCACCGTCCCCTTCGTTTGCGGGTGCGGCACCTGCGAATGGTGCCTGGCCGGCGAAGCGCAGGTCTGCCCGGACCAGCAGCAGCCGGGCTTCACTCACTGGGGATCGTTCGCCGAGTTCGTGGCGCTGCACGCTGCCGACAGCAACCTGGTTGCCATACCTGACGGTGTTGACTTTACGACGGCGGCAAGCCTTGGCTGCCGCTTCGCCACGGCCTACCGTGCGTTGGCAGCCCGTGCACAGGTGAAGGCCGGCGAGTGGGTGACCGTGGTCGGCGCGGGCGGAGTGGGGCTGAGCGCCGTGATGATCGCCAAGGCCATGGGAGCAAAGGTCATTGCCGTGGACCGCAACCCCGAGGCCCTGGCCGTGGCCATACGCTTGGGCGCCGATCATACTGTGCTTGCTGATAGTGCGGATATCCCGGCCACAATCAACGTCCTCTCCGGCGGAGGCAGCCATGTGGCGGTAGACGCCGTCGGGAGTGAACAGACCTGCGCGGATGCCATCCTCAGCCTTCGCAGGCGTGGCAGGCACGTCCAGATCGGTTTGCTGCCGTCCATCGACGGCAACCCGCAAGTGCCCATGGCTCGCGTGATCGGTTGGGAACTCGACCTCCTGGGCAGTCACGGCATGGCCGCTGTGGACTATCCCGGCATGATGGCGCTCATTGAACAGGGTTCGCTTCAGCCGCAACTCCTGATCGAACGCACCATTGGCCTGCAAGAGGCAGCAGAACTCCTGCCCGGCTTCGATCGGGCCAACCCTGCCGGCATGACCATGGTGGACCCTGCGCTGTAAGAGCTTTAGCTGGGTGCGTCCGCGGGCCCATTCCTGTACGCAGCCAGGTAGGTGGAGATGCGGCGCACCGCCTCTTCGATATCTTCCACGGCCGGCAGGATCACGAAACGGAAATGGTCCGGTGTGGGCCAGTTGAAGGCCGTTCCGTGCGAGACCAGGATTTTCTGCTCCTGCAGGAGTTGGAGGACGAACTTCTCATCTGAGGCGATGGGATAGATCTCCGGGTCCAGGCGAGGGAACAAGTACATTGCGCCGGCAGCGGGAACGCAGGAAACCCCCGGAATCGCCGTCAACAACTTCCAGCCAGGTCCCGCTGGTCACGCAGCCGACCACCGGGACGGATGAGGGCCTCAATGCTTTGGTAACCGCCGAGGCATGTCTGAATGGCGTGCTGGGCGGGGACATTGGCGCACAACCTCAAGGAGGCCAGCAGTTCCAAGGACTCCCGGTAGGCGGCGGTTACGGTCCGTGGGCCGGTCACGGCAACCCACCCGGCCCGGTACCCTGGCATGCGGTACGCCTTGGACAGCCCGCTGAACGTCAGGACACACACGTCCTCTGCCACGGCTGCGGTGTGGATGTGGGGTGCATCGACGTAGCGGATTTTCTCGTAGATCTCATCGGAGAACAGGACGAGGTCGTGTTTGCGGGCCAGTGAAGCGAACTGCTCCAAAATGTGCCGCGGGTAGACGGCGCCGGTGGGGTTGTTCGGGTTGATGATGACAATCCCACGCGTACGCGGGGTGATCTTCGCTTCGACGTCGGCCATGTCCGGCCACCAGTTCTCATCCTCATCGCACAAGTAGTGCACGGGCTTACCACCCGTAAGGGTCACGGCCGCAGTCCACAGCGGGTAGTCCGGCGCAGGAATGAGGATCTCGTCGCCGTTCTCCATGAACGCCTGCAGGGTCATGGAAATAAGCTCGCTGACGCCGTTGCCAATGAAGACATCCTCGACGCCGATGGTCATCAGACCGCGGGTTTGGTAGTACTGGGAGATGGCTGTGCGCGCGGAGAAGATGCCCTTGGAATCGCTGTAACCCTGCGCGCCCCGAAGGTGGTGGATCATGTCCACCACAACAGACTCCGGTGCCTCCAACCCGAACGGCGCTGTGTCCCCGAGATTCATCTTGAGGATGCGGTGACCCTCGGCTTCCATGGCTTTTGCAGCCTGGAGGATGGGACCGCGAAGTTCGTAGCGGACGTTCTGGAGTTTGCTGGAGTGCTGCATCGGACGCATGGTTGATCTTTTCATGTCGCCGGCCCCGCCCGGCAACTCCGTCCGGAAATTGTCACTGGTTAAGCCTGTTGGTGCACAGCTGTGGGTTGCTGACGCAGATGTTCACCGGATCGAGGATGATACTGGACCGCAGCTCGGTCCTCACCAGGACGAGTGCATTGATGCTGACCTTGCTCCCGGCATCCGGGACTACTCCCACCACAACGCACCGCTGAATGGAGAACACAGGCTGCGCCTGGCAGGTGGAACCTTGCGTAAAGTCCAGCTGGATCTGCGCTGTTTGGAAGGCGGTTCGGGCGTTTTCAATCCTTTGGCCCACCACATCAGGCACGGTAGCCCGTACCGGCACCGCGATCTCCAGGTTTACAGTGCTGCCGCGGCCCACTTTTTCGCCCCCGGCAGGGGTTTGGTTCACCACCGTACCTTCAGGAGAGGTGCTCTCGATCTCCGTTGTGGCCGCCGCGAACCCCGCATCAGTGAGGATCTGTACCGCCTCGGCCTGCGGTTTGGTTGTCACATCGGGCACATTGGCGTCTTTGAACATGAAGAACAGGATCAAGCCAATGGCGGCCAAGAGGACCACACCGCCGATGATCACCCACAACCACGGGAAACGCCCGGGTGGTTTGGGTTTATCCGTGGCGGGCACGGTCAGTGTCACAACATGGGCCTGGTCCGCGTAGTCCTCCGGTGCGTCGTCGGCTGAGTAGGCGATCAGCTTGACCGGGTAGCTGCCTGCTGACGCGCCTGCGGTGTCGAAGTTCACCACGTACTGCTCGGTGGCCCCGGCAGCGATGGTCCGCAGCGGGTTGGGAATGGTGGTGTACGTTTTCGACGGCGGATTTGTCACCTGCCCGGGGAAGGCGCCGAGAACCACCCGTTCGGCTTCAGGGGAGCCATTGGTGACGGATGCAGTGAGGGATCCCTTCCCGTCCTTGAGGGCAACGTCGGGGGAGCTCAAGGTCATGGTGATGGCAGTCATGGCGCAACAACTCCTGGGCTGGCGGTTGATGAAAGCGGGGTGCAGTGGGTCATGTCAGCTGGCCTCCTGGAGTTGCAGCACGCACGGCTCGATCGCGAGACAGGCCACGCCTAGTTGTCCGCCGGCGGTTCCGAAGGTGACGTCCACTGTTTTGCCCAGGCCTGAGTTTTGCTCAGCCCGCGTTCCTTGGACGAACAATGACACAATCACGGGCTGTTGGGGCGCGAGCCTGGCCCTCTTAGTGGGGGGATCAAAGGAGAACAATCCTCCGCCGAAGTCCTTCACCTCAAAAACGCAGGTACCTGTCACCACCAACTGCGTATCCGAGGCTGAACACGAGCCGCTTTGCACAGCCAAATCCGCTGCAGTGAGCTTCGCGGCCAAGGCCGTACCCGGGAATCCGCCCTGCCAATCCGCGGCGGAATCGTCATTGCCTCCGCCGCAGCTGACCCCGAACACCAACACCAGGATCGCGATCACACCACAGGAAACCACCACGATGATGGGTTTCCGGTTCTCCTCATTCACCGGTCCCCACCTCGATTTGGTCGGTAACGTGCGCCGGTTTCACTCCTTTGACGATCCTCCGGATCAGTTCCAATTGCCCCGCAGCTTCCGCCGGTACGTGCACTTTGATGTGGAAAGCGCCCGGGACGGATTCGACGTCGAAACCACCCACCCCCGTGGCGAGGTGCAGGAAGCGGGTGAGCCCGTCAGCGGTCCCACGCCTTGAGGAGAGCTGAGCTGCGGCGGCGATCAAGTCCCGCTGTCGCGTGATGGGAACCGCGCTGGAAGCTTCCGATTGGCCTTCCGGGCCAGGGAGCGTCAACCAGTCCAGGTCCACCCAACGTGACAAGAAAGGAACTAACGACGACGGCGCGCGGCCCGGATCCGGAACGGTATGGATTTGGTCCAAGACCTGCCGCACGGGCCGGTGCATATCCTCAGCTACGGCAAGGAGGGCCTGCAAGGGGCCGCTTGAATCGGCAGCGACTTGGAATACTTCGGGCAGGACCCTGAGGAGTTTGGATGCCTCCGAGTCTGAAGGCCTAGCCATTTCCGTGGACCACCTCAATCCTGTGGTCGCCGGAGCAGAACAGCCACGTATCGGGCAATGTCACTACGTCGTCCACTACGCGTCGGGTGCAGCTTTCCCAGGTGAGGGCGTCGTCCTGGCTGCGGAAGACGCCTTTGGGTCCTGCAGCCAGCACGAGGACTTGGCCTTCGGCCACAAGTGCGCCGGAAACTGAGCGGACGGGCTCAAACCGGGTTCGGTCCCGCAACGGCAGGTTGCAGTTCACGTCCGGCACGCTCCACTGCGCTCCTGCCAGGCCGAGTTGCAGCCGCAGGACACCGCCACTTTGCGTCGCGGCGTAGGCTGCCTTGCCCATGACGTGCAGACCCCAGCAACTGCCGCCGGTCCACCCCGTGCTCAGCTCCTCCCAGGAGTTCATGAACGATTCGTCAAAATCGGTGCGACCCAGTTCGTCAATCTTCAGCCGCAGGCATCCGGTCCCCGTGCCCTCAGGCACTGCGCGGCCGAGCCACACGTAGCTCGCACCGCCGTCGTACTGGACCGTCATGCAGCGGACGTCTTCGCCCGCCGCCTTAACCTGTTTGAAGCTGCCGGCCGTCCCGGCGTCGGGAGAGAGCCACACGCCGGCAGAAGCCTCCGCGGCCACCACCACGCCTGTCCTGCCGCGGATATCCACGAGGGCGTCCACGGCATAGAAGCCGCGATCGGGCTGCGAGGTGTCCACAACGTTCTGCACCGGGATGGCGCCCTGGCTCACGGGAAGTTCGTAGAGACCCCGCTCACCGGCCAACAACAACAGCGGCTCACCTTGCCTGTCCACCCAGCACAAGTCGGCGACGACGAAACCCAACTCGGATGCCTTGCGCCAGGATTCTCCGAGGTCATCGCTGATGTAAACGCGCGAACCAGCGGACGTAACTGTGCTGACGGCCACCATGCCCGGATGTCTTTCGGGGCCCACCCGGCCCGGTGCCGGTGAACGGAACGGCGCGATGGCCCGGACGGTTTCCTCCCCATTGGCCGGGTCACCAAACTCTGCGCAGGCTTCCCATCCGTCCGCTGCGTTCGTGGTGCGGAACAACGTGCTCTCCTGGGCAACGAACCATGTGTTGTCCTGCCCCTCCGCCTGGACCAAGGCCATGGCGTCCGTATCCGGGACCTTATCCACCTCCAGCGTGACGCGGTCCACGTATTGCACCCCGGGCTCGGCTTCCTCCATGGCCCGGTACAAATTGGAAACTCGCAGCGGTTTACCGAAGCCCGATCCGTAGCTGGAAGAATCCGGGCTCAACGGGCTGATTCCATCGGAGAGCCGCCCCACGATCCGGGACTTCACGGCCTCGGCATCCTCATCGGGACGAACCACGATCCTCGCGTTCACCTGCACCTGCTTGTAAAGCCCCCAACGCACTACGGGCTCGGCACCAACCGTGGAACGCCGGCGAAGATACTGCTCCACTTCGCGGCGCACTTCCTCACGAGCGTGCGCCAAGAGCTCGGCGGCCCTGAGGGGATGAGCCGCTGTTGCCCCGGGTGCCGCGGTGCCGGCGGCCGTGCTGGTTCCGGGGACAAAAGGTACCAGCACAATTTCCACCTCCCCTGGTCGGGCGAACGCCCACAGCTCCTTGCGCGTGAAGGCTCTCGAACGGCCAACACCCCCGTGCCGCCGGGCAAGGACCTCGTAGTCACGAACCGTGACAGCCCTGTCGCGGGCATGGAAATCCTGAGGAGCACGCCTGAGCGCGTTCTCGAGCGATTCACCATCGCGGCCCCCACTGGCAGGCTCAGGATTGGTGACCTTGGCCCCTGATACCGGGGAGCGCAAAACCGTAAGCTGGCCGGCCCCGACGTTCCCGCCGGCCCCGCCGCCGCTGCGATACCAAGCGCGGACTTCAGCGCCGGCACCCGGCACAGGCGCCCTTTCACCGGACAACGTACGCGATGTTGGCCCTTCGTCCCACCAAGCGAACATCGCGACGCCGGCACTACGGTCAATCCGCACCGGCACCTCTCCAGGCCTGGCGTCGGCAAACGCCTCCACTTCCTGGCAATACCGGAACGTCTTCCCGTCCACAAGCACTGCCTCACCACTGCTCAGCCGCGTCCCTGCCGGAACCTCGACGGCGATTGCCAGGCCTGCGCCCGAGACGATCGGTGCGTTGGGGATCACCAGGCTCTGGCCGGGCCTGCCGGTCCCCGAACCGATGGGAACGGCGTCGTATAACGTGACGTCGGCCGCCGGGACCAGGACGGTGGTCTTGCCTGCTGCCAAAGTGGCTGCCGCCGTCGTCGTAAAGACAGGCTGGGATGAACCGGGAACGCCGGGTGGGCAACTGACCTGGGTCCCGCGCGGGATGCGGATTTCCTGGCCCGTGGCTCCTGCGGCGGATACGCGGCTGAATTCCAGCGCCGTTTCGGCCGTGCTCGGCGGATACAGGGTTGTTCCCAGCAGGTTGAGATAGACCGCGTAGAGCTTGTCCGGGACGCGGTTGAGCCGGTACATGAGCGTGTCTGTGAGGTAGGCGAAAGCCTCGATGATGGTGATGCCGGGGTCGTGGACGGAGAGGTCGGTCCATTCCGGAGCGATTTCCTGGATGCGTTCGCGGGCACCGGCAACAAGATCCGCGAAGTCGCGGTCATCCAGGTTCGGCACGGGGATGCTCATGCTGTACCTCCGGATTCAACGGGCAGCGCGATGGTGATCTCGTCCTCCAACTGGGTGGTCCGCACCCGGTATTTCAACCTGACTTCCAGCACTTCAGGCTCGTCCGGCGACCTCGACGCGTCCAAGGACAAGACCGTGATGCGGCGCTCCCATTGCTCCACTGCCCTTGCAACGTAATGGATGGCGAGACCGGCAGTGGTGTCGTCGGCCGGCGCAAAAACCAGACGAAACAAGTGGCAGCCGTACGTTGGCCGGTTCACGCGCTCGCCGGGCCTGGTGCTGAGCAGGAGGAGGAGTGCTTGCCTCACGGACGCCGCGTCTGTGACCGTAGCCAAGCTGCCGGACGGCGTGAGCCTGAGCCCGGGCATGCCGGCGGAGGCGTCGAAATCCGGATGGATGAAGGCCACCGACTTGTACCGGGGGGCGCTCATGGCTGGTTCCTTGTCATAGCTGCTGGCATTTCATGAACCCGCTCCGACCAGAGTTTGCCCCGGACGGCGGACCGTGTATTTGACCGCACCAGGGGGTGTGCCGTCGGTGAAGCCCTCCAAAGTGTCGAGGCAGACCGCTTTGCCACCGATGGTGACAAACGTTGAATAGCCCCTGATCACGGGCAAGGTTTTTCTGCAGGGCTTGATATTGATGCTGATATGCGGGCACATGCTGATGTCCCTGCCTTGGGGGTCGTCGTCCACCAGGATGGGGGATTCCTTGATGCGGACCCATGTCTGCGAGGGCACGGTCTCCACTTTGCCGTCGTGGCCGCATCGCAGGACGGCTTCCTTGACGAGGATTCTCATGGCTTCCTGGTCCTCACGCCATTAATCCTTACGGCATTGGTCCTCACAGCTCAGGCCTCCTCGAAGTCGACGGTCTTTGCCCGGATTTTCATGGCCCGGCCGGGGGCTTCGAGGACCAGGTCCGTGGCGGCAGTGATCTTGAACCGGTCCGGTCCGAGCTCCACCGACGAGCCGTGCCCGTCGGTGAAGCTGACGGTGTGCGCACCGCCGTCGAGCATGATTTGTTGACCATCCGCGCTGCGGAAGGTGTAACGGCTGTCCCTATCAGTGCGGGTCCGGTTGTCCGGCGTCTGCTCGCTCCCGTAGAGGCCGCCCAGGATGATCGCTTGGGCCGGATCAGTGGCTGGCAGGAGGACCAGCACGTTATCCCCGGGGGCCGGCGGGATCACGAGCCCTTTGCCCGGACCTGCACCCGCGGTCAGTACGGGGGCCCAGCCGGTTTGGAGATCGGGGTAGGCGGGAAGGCCGACTTGGACCCGGCCACGGGCCTCGGGGTCGTCCACATCCGTGACGATCCCCAAGGTAAAGACGTCCGGCCGCCGTTCCGGGACGGAGCTCGGTGGTTTGGTGGTCAGGGTAGTTTCGTAGCCGGTTCCGTCCAGGCGGTGCGAGGCACTCGCGATCAGGTAGGTCCCCTCGATGCTGGGTGCCACTCCCTTGATCCTCACCCTGCCGCCCGCCCTGAGCCGGGGGTTTCCGTCAGCGACAAACACCGCCGTGACTTGGCCTGCGACCTTTGTGTCCAGCTCGGCTTTCGACAAGCCGTCCGCGAGCGCCTGTGATTCCAGGACCTCGTTGTCGCGCCTCAGATCGCCGCCTGCGCCCACGCTGGCAAGTGCTGGATCTGCTGCGACCTGCGCTTTCGCGTCGCTGCTGCTTGTCCCGGCATGATGAACTGATGCGTCGTCGCTGCGCCAGCCATTGGTCTGCGCGCCGGAGTACGCCGATTCCTGGCTGAGTTCGATCTCCGCGGAATGAAGGGTGGCCCCAAGGATGAGCTCCAAAGGTTCGCCTTCGCCGTCGAGTCCCGTGAGCCTGAGTGCGCCGTCATGCACCACGGGGTAGGCGCCCACCCGGGCACTTTGTTCTACGAGGAGACTGAGGTCGGTGCGGGCGCACTGGTACACCTGACCGAGTCGATCAGCGCCGCCCACCACGTCCAGGCCGGTGCCCTCGCAGA
Source organism: Paenarthrobacter sp. (assembly GCA_031179305.1). Taxonomy (GTDB): domain Bacteria; phylum Actinomycetota; class Actinomycetes; order Actinomycetales; family Micrococcaceae; genus Arthrobacter. Next base: position 132,992 of record JAPSHX010000003.1, read on the forward strand.
GTGTCCTTGCGAGCCCGGCGAGGTCGACGTCGTCGTGCAGCCGCGTGAATTGGCGTTTCCGAAGGCGGTGCAAAGCGTCGTAGGCCCTGATCCGGATCTCTTGCCCGAGGTTCGCGCTGTAGCTGTACTCCACCACGGTTACTTCTCCGACGAACAGTGGTGTGCGCTGCCCGCCGAGCTCTACTCTCAGGGCGTCTCCCGGGGCTGGATCCACGCCGCCCCTTGCTGCGGCTGTGCGTCCGGGGCCGGGTCGCCAACTGATGAGGCACTGGGCCGGGCGGGCAAGTGAGCTGAGCACGCTGACCGAGATGATCGCCGCCGTTTCAGCGGTTGTAAGCCTACGACGGCCGAGGGTGACGATCAGTTCGGGGAGGCCCTGGAGTTGCCTCATGGTGTCTCACCCATGGGAGGGACGGCGAGGGGGCCGTTGAAATGCGTGGGGTCGTCGATGTTGTTGTATTCCAGCAGCAGTTTCCAGAGCAGGGGTGTGCCAAACGCTTCCACGGACAGTCGCCCCAGTTCAGCAGGCGGTACCTCGGGAAGCAGCTCACCGCCGTCGGGCATGAGCGCATCCCACTCCGTGCTGCCGTCACCGGTGACGGATAGCGTGTCCACGGGCGGGGCCGTCAAATCAACCGCAGGCAGGCGTTGTGCGAGTTCGTAGTTCTCGCCGCCCTCCTCATCCGCCCCTTGGCCGACCCTCACGAAGACCATCCGCATCCAGGACCTAAGAGGGGAGCCGTCCGCGGCGAAACGATCGAAACGCTCGGCGACCTCCGTCACGATCCCTGGCACGTTCCATGCCCGGCCCCACACAAACCTGACCGACGGCGGCCTGCGCTGCCTCTGGACTTCGGCACCGTTCTCCGCGAGCGCCCAAATGGGGCGGGTCATTTGCCGTACGTCCTGAACATGGAGCGACGCCGGCGCGAGGTCGACGTCGAACAACAGATCCAGTCGTAGCTCCGTGTGGCCACCGCCTGTGAAGAGCAGGGGATCGTCCGCCAAACCGCTGCCGCTCAGTTTGCCCCCCGCACTCCTCCGTGTCTCCACGCCGGCTGACCGCTGCATCACCACCGTTTCCGGATTGAGCAGGCAGCCGAGGTGTTCACCCGTGTCCTCGATGAGGAAAGCGACGCGTTCCACGTCAGGTCGCCACTTGTTCGTCGTGGAGGCGGGCCTGGCGGGCGATCACGTGCTCCACGGGTTGTGTCGAGCCGGCGTGTTTGGGCTGTGGACGCGGAGCGAGTTCCGGCCAGGTCCCGTTGATGGGCGAGGCCGGTGCGTGATTCACAACGTTGCTCGGGTGCCCTTGGGGTTGGGTTTGTTTTTCGGGTGGGGCCTGCTTTGCGGGCAGGGGTTCGTGGTGGGAGTGCTTGTGTTGTGGGGCCTGTTTTGCGTGCTCTAGTCGTGTTGAGGGGCGCATAGTGGGCCTGGCAACGTTGGTGGGTGTGTGTTGTGGGGCCTGTTTTGCGTGCTCTAGTCGTGTCGTGGGGCGCAGAGTGGGCCTGGCAACGGGGGTGGGTGTGTGTTGTGGGGCCTGTTCTGCGTTCTCTATTTGTGTCGTGGGGCGCAGAGTGGGCCTGGCAACGTTGGTGGGTGTGTGTTGTGGGGCCTGTTCTGCGTGCTCTAGTCGTGTCGTGGGGCGCAGAGTGGGCCTGGCAACGTTGGTGGGTGTGTGTTGTGGGGCCTGTTCTGCGTTTCTGGAGCGGGTCGATAAACGCAAAACGGGCCTGGCAACTGAGGGTGTTGCAGGGGCGGGGGTATCCGCCGCGGGGAGGGTTTCGGGAGACGGGGGAGCTGCCAGTGCAGGCCGAGGAATGGCGCCCCGCGGGCTACTTTGCGGGGCCTGGTTTGCGCCCCAAAGACGCCCAAAACGACGCAGAGCGGGCCTCACAACGGGAGGGGCCAGCCCGGCGTCGCGAAGCAACTGAACCCAATGCTCCGGGGCGCCTTCGGTATCAAAGGCGCGCACCGGCATCGAACCCTCCGGCGAAGTAACCCCGGAAACCCCCGACACGCCGGAAACGCCAGACACGCCGGAAACCCCCGAAGAACCCGAAGAACCAGAAGCCCCCAGCCCACGTTCCAGCCATGCCGCCACACCACGCAACTGCCGAGCGGCAGCCCGACGCAAGGAAAAACCAGGCTCAGGCAACGGGAGCGCGGGCATCGTCGAGCTCCAAGCGGTCGTACGCGATGCTGAGGGATTCGATGGCGAGATCCTTGCCCAGGGCGTCAAGGGGCGCGCCGAACCAGTCGCAAGGCCAGGCTCCCAGGAGGTTCCAACGCCGGACTTCCACGGACCCGGCGTCGTTCAGCATTGCGATGGAGACGTTGCGGCGTTCCACTTTCCCGTCCACGGCCTTGAACAGCCATTGGAGCATTTCGGTGGAATCTGTCAGCCCGTATTTCAAGGTCACCGGTGTGTACTCCACCTGCCCCGGGATGACGCGGACTGTGCTGTTCTCGCCTCCGGAGCGGTAGAGGATGCGGTCGATCTTCAGGCCCAGGCCCTCAACTTTGGTGAAATGGCCTTGGACGACGCCTTGGATCACGAGCTTGAAGTTGTAGGCCCGGTACGGGTCCACCACGTTGCCGGGCTGGGCGGCAGGTGTCGGGGTTGTCATGTCAGGCTCCTGCGCTTTCTGTCTCGCTGGTGTTGTCCGCCGATTGCATGAGCTTGAAGATCACGAATTCGGCTGGTTTCACAGGTGCGATGCCTATCAGCGTGACCACTTGGCCGGCGTCGCGAACCTCCGGAGGGTTTGTTTCCTCATCGCATTTCACGAAGAACGCCTGTTGAGGAGTAGTCCCGAGCAACGCTCCATCCCGCCAAACGTTGGTCAGGAATGCTCCGATGTCGCGCCGGATCGACTTCCATAAGGTGTGGTCGTTGGGCTCGAACACCACCCATCGCGTGCCATCTGCCACGGATTCCTTGATCATGTTGGTCAGCCGCCGGACGTTCACATAGCGGTATTCGCTCGCCTCGGGCGCTTTGGTCCGGGCCCCCCAAATCCGGATTCCCTCGCCCGGGAAGTAGCGGATGCAGTTGACTCCCGCCGGGTTGAGGACCTCTTGCTCTCCCCTGCTCACGCGCCGCGCAAGGTCGATTGCTCCTTGAATGGGCTCGTTGGCGGGCGCCTTGTGGACGCCGCGCGTCGCGTCAACGCGCGCCCACACCCCGGCAATATGGCCCGACGGCGGTTGTGTCACCTTCTTGCCGGAGACGGGGTCGATCATCACGATCCACGGGTAATACAGCGCCGTGTAACCGCCGGGTGATTGCGGGGCGCCGAGGTCCTCCTGATCGGTGGAGTCCTCCGCTGAGTCCCCGGCATCTTCAGCGTCGCCATCAGGGTCAACGTCCGGCGTCGTCCCCTCATCAGAAGACGTGTCTTCGTCCGCAGGCGAAGCACTTTCAGGAACTCCCGACGTCGCGGCCCGGGTGAGTGCCCCGACGTCGTCCACTTTCTCCGGTGTGTCCATGATGGCCATCCGGTCCTGGCGAAGAGGGTGTTCAACGTGCGCTTGCAATGCCGCGTAGGATTCCGCATCCGCGAAGCCGGGGGCAGCCACCATGGAGATATCGTCCACGGCCTCAAACAGGGTGAGCCCAGTGGGCTTCGCAGCCGTTCCTGTGAGACTGCCGTCCTTGCCGATGTTCACCACATAGCAACGGCTTCCTCCGTTGGAGAAGAAGCCGTATACAGCGTTCGAAAGCGGTGTGCCCGCTGTGGCGTTGCCAATGTATTGATCCACGAACTGTGTCCAGTTGTCCAAGACCCGGAGCTCGTCAACCAGAGCGTCCCGGTTTGGGGCGAGGCCAACGAACCCGGCGATGCTCGTGTTGACTTGCCCTATGGCGCGTGCGCCGCTGGGTACTTCCTGTACATAAACGCCTGGCGCCTGATAGTTCGCCATGATTCGCCCCTCTTCTGCCCGCTAAACGGGTGCTAGGTCCACCGGATGATGACCGGCAGGCTGCTGGTGCTGGCCGAGACTTCCCTTTCGGTTCCGTGGACAGCCACGGCAAAGTGCTGGAGTTCCTCCGTCGAGGCCAGGACCTCAAAGTGGCCGGTGGCATCGCTAACCACGGCCGTGGCGGAGGAATGGGCGTGAATGTAGGCGTCAGGGATGCCTTTGTTGTGGACGTCCACCAGTCGTCCGTGGATTCGGCGGGCAACGCCCGTCTTGGCGATGAGTGGCTCCAGGACGGGAGGTCCTGAGGGTTCTTCGAAGCGCAGGGCAACAGGAATGCGGACCAGGAAGCCCAGCCCTTGCCGGATGGCACCGGAGTATTCTTCCGGGTGGAACTCACCCGTGGACACCACTGAGTATTGGCTGTGACGTTCCACGGCCAGCAGCAGCTTTTCCATGGTGTCGAGCTGCTCGGGGCCGTGGCATTCCACCGCCACCCGGAGTTCAAGGTCCAGGACGGGGCCGTCGCGCCGTGACCTGCCTACCCGGTTCAAGGTGACGGCATGGACGGTAACGGGAGCGTCCGGTGGGGGCACACCTGCAACTGGGGAGCCGTCGTCGAAGCGCACATGCTCGGGCGAGATGGCGTCGGAAAGTACCCCCAGAAGGTCGGTCAACGACGAACGCACATAGCCCACGGCAGAACCCAGAACTCGAAAGGTGACCACTATTGCAACTGGGACTAGGTTACTCCCGCTAAAGTGCGTAGTCACTGGGCAAAGAGGGGTAATTCCATTCGGTTGAGGCGGCGGTGGCCGGGGGTCCCTCGTCTATGCTCAGTTCATGACTACGGGGGAGAGCCCTAAGCGGCCTGGTGCGGTGACGTTCTCAGTGGTGCTGATGTACATAGGTGGCATCGCACAAATTGTTCTGGGAATCCTGACCATCTTCCTTCGCTACACACCGGAGGCCCAGTCCGGCGGCATTGCCCTGCCCATCACTTTGCTCGGTGCAGGCATGATCCTGTTCGGCTTGCTGGTGATCGGCCTGGCCTCCGGGGTGGCGCGGGGGAGTGAGGCTGCCCGCCGTGGCGCAACAGCGGTCATGCTTCTTGGCTTGGCTTTTGCCGTGCTGGACCTCATCGTCGCCGCTGACGGTGATTGGTCGGCTGTGATTTCCCAGTCCATCGCCGCTGTGGCCGTAGTTCTGCCGTTGTGGGTGGGCCGTGGACGCCGCTATTTCGAGACGCGCTGATTGGTGACGCGCTGACGCAGCGCTTCCTGGGCATCCCGGTACGCCACGCGTCGGTGAACGAAGCGGACGACCTCGATCAGTGCGATGCAGGCCACCGAAGTTCCGAGGACGAGTAGTGCTGTGGGGAGCGTTGGATCGGTGAACTGCAGGAAGTCGCGGGCTAGAGGCACTGAATAGACCAGGATGAGCCCGATCATCATCGCCCCGATAACCAGGCCCTTGAATCGGGTGACCGGACGCGAGAGCACCACCAGGATCCAGATGCCGATGATCGTCAGAATGAGCGTGGACCCGGTCCTGATCTCGGCTTCCGGAATTTGCAGGTTCGCGGCAAGGCGGGCGTAGGAGGCAAGCCCCAGGGTCACGGACACGCCTGCCGGTACTGCAAACGTGAGCGACCGCCGCAGGAAACCCGGGACATAGCGCTGGGCGTTCGGCAGCAGGGCAAGGAAAAACGCGGGAATGCCGATGGTCAGGCCATCAGTCACGGAGAGCTGCCTGGGAAGGAACGGGAAAGGCAGCAGGAGAATGCCGAACGCGATGGCAAGAAAGGTGGCGTAGGCGGTCTTCGTGAGGAACAGCATGGAGACCCGCTCAATGTTGGCGATGACCTGCCGGCCCTCAGCAACCACGCTCGGCAGGTGGGAGAACTTGCCGTCCAAGAGCACCAAACGCGCCACCGCCTTCGTGGCGGCGGCACCGGAATTCATGGCCACGCCGATGTCTGCTTCCTTAATGGCCAAGGCATCGTTCACGCCGTCGCCGGTCATGGCCACTGTGCGGCCGGCAGCCTTCAGCGCCACGACGATCCGCTTCTTTTGGTCAGGTGTCACGCGGCCGAAGACCACGTTGTTGTTGATGATCTCCAGGAACTCCTGGTCATCAACCGGCAACTCCCGGGCGTCGAAGCCGTGGGGCGCATCCAGCCCAACTTCCCGGGCGATTGCGGCGACCGTTTGTGGGTTGTCACCGGAGATGATCCGGACGTCCACATCCTGTGCTGCGAAGTAGGTGAGGGTCTCCGCCGCATCCGGGCGGATGTTCTCCTTGAAAGTCAGGAGCACCACGGGGACAGCATCCGCCGGGACGGTCTCGTCGTCAGTGGGTGTGCCGTGCGCAAGAACCAGCGTACGCCGGCCGGTGGTGGCCAACCCGGCAGCTTGTGCGGCAAGTTGCCGGAGCAACGGTTCGGTGGAATCACGGGCCGGGAACACCATTTCGGGGCCGCCGAGAACCCACATCCCGTCGTCGAAAATTACCGCGCTCCACTTGCGGGCGGACGAGAAGGGCACGCGACCAAGCGGGAGGCCAGGTGTCTCGTTGAAGTGCCCGTTGAGGCTGCGGGCCGTTGCGTTGGCATCCTTCTGCACGCCATACCAGGAGAGCACGGACTCCCAACCGGTACGGGTTGCCAGTGGATGCGCTGCGTCGAAAACGATGTCGCCTTGGGTGAGCGTCCCGGTCTTGTCGAGGCAGATAATGTCTACTCGTGCCAGCCCCTCGACGGCCGGAAGCTCCTGCACCAGGACCTGCTGCCGGGCCAGTTTTACTGCCCCGACGGCGAAAGTAATGCTGGTCATCAGCACCAGCCCCAGAGGGACCATGGCGACGACGGCGGCAATGGTCGCCGTGGCTGCGTCCCGCCACGCTCCACTCGCCGAGGCTTCGGCCCAACCGCCCTGGGCGATCATCTGTGCGTTCAAAACCAACAGCGCTACGGGACCAACGAACCAGGTCACCCATTTCAGGACGCGGTCGATCGACGAGCGAAGTTCTGACGCTACAAGCGAGAATCGTTTGGCTTCGGCCGCGAGGGAGTTGGCAAAGGAATTGGCACCTACCCGATCCACCACCGCCGAACCTTCGCCGGCCACCACAACAGAGCCGGACAAGACGCGGTCCCCGTCTTCCTTCTCAACGGCGTCGGATTCGCCGGTCAGCATGGATTCATCCACTTGGAGTCCCCGTGAGCCGCTCACTACTCCGTCGGCTGGCACCTGGTCGCCGGCCCTCAGGACAAGGGTGTCGTCCAGCACCACGTCATCCAAGGCGACTTCTGCCTCTGAACCTTCGCGCATTACCCGGGCATGCGGCGCGTTCAGGAGGGCCAGACGATCCAAGGCCCGCTTAGCCCGGTATTCCTGGACGCTGCCAATCACCGCGTTGGCGACAGCACTGAAACCGAAGAGCGCGTCCTGCCAGCGACCAATCGCGAACAGGACAATGAAGCAGGCCAGGATGATGCCGTTAAACAGGGTGAGCACGTTGGCGCGGACGATGCTCCACACGCTGCGGCTGGTGTCCTGAACAAAGGCGTTGGTCTTTCCCGCGGCCACTCTCTCGGCAACCTCGGCTGTGCTCAGTCCCTGCACCGAGGACCCCGCTAAACGGACGGCTGCCACGGAATGGTCTTTGTCGTCTGGCACTCATGCCCCCGTTTGTTGAGTCGGTGGAGCGATGGGACTGAGTATGCCAGCCGCGGGGCGTTATGTCGCCGTCGTGGTTGTTAGGCTTTCTTCAATCTACCCGCGGAGGTACTGGCGGAGCCCGGGGATTGCGAAGTCCACCTTGCCGTAGCCGGCCGACTCGATCAGGCCCGCAGCGATGAGCCTGTTCCGATACTTGGAAATGACGTTGGGCTTGGCCTTGAGGATGGCGCCGATTTGACCAGCAGCAGATGGGCCTTCCTGCAGGGCCATCGCGTCGAGGAACTCGCGGTCTCTTTCTGAGATGTCCGACAGGGCCGACTCGACGACCACTAAGGTGTTCCGTCGTTGGGCCGCTGCGATTCCATGCTGAACGCGGCTCTGGTCCAGTTTCCATCCTGATTTGCCGGCTTCGAGCCAAAGGTAGTAGCCGACCAGTTGGATCAGAAAGGGATAACCCTCGGTGGCTTCGGCTGCTTTGCCGATGAGGTCGGGGGAGATACTAACGCCGCCCTGACCGAAGAGCTCGCTGTAGGAAGTGGTGACTTCCGCGATGGCGGCTTCATGGAGGTTGATCCTGTCAGCCCGCCGCAGGAACGTGGCAACGCCCTCATTAAGGAGGTCGGATACGGCTGCTGGCAGGCCAGCAAAGATCAGGCCGATGGGTAGTCCGTCGCGGATGAAGTGCTGGACGTCGGCGGCCAGTTGAGCGATTTCTGTCCTATCGACCGCATGGATCTCGTCGATGGTAATGACCAATCCTGTGCCTTTCTCGTCCAGCAGCCGCAACAGTTCGTTCCCGGTCCGCCGCCAGTCGAGGGACCGTTCCGGTGGGAGCTGGGTTGTTAGTCCGAAGCCTGCTGCTGAAAAGGCGGTGATCTTCCGGGATGGAGGTCGGTCTCCGGACTCATCGAGGAGGCGGAGCATGTCATCGCCAACCCCCGCGAGGAAGCCTGGCGTGGCTGTTCGAGATATCACGGCCCAGCCATGATTCCGGGCGATACCTTCGGCTTCGCTCAACATGACTGTCTTGCCGATGCCTCTTGAACCGGTGATGATTGTCAGAAGCCCCGGCGCTCCGGAACCCTGCTGCAAGCCGTACTCGAACTCGTCCAGCAGCCCGGCACGCCCCACCAGCTCGGGAGGCGTGGCTCCGACAGTCGGCTTGAAGGGATTCTGCATACACCCTCCTTGGGTGAAACCGGGTGAAACTGGTGAAAGTGGTGAAACTCCTGCCACCACAGGCCGACCCTCAGCTGGAAGCAAGCCTGGCGCGGGAAAGGGGATATCAAGGGCGGAGGGCAACGAATGAACTATCAGACCCCGGACCCGGAGACCCGTTACGCAGAGGTCAACGGACTACGGATGTACTACGAACTCCACGGTTCCGGTGGCACGCCTTTGCTCCTCCTGCATGGCGGGCTGTTCGACATCGAGCAGCAATTCGGTGCGCTTATCCCGGCCTTGTCAGCGGATCGCAGGGTTATCGCCACGGACTTCCAAGGCCATGGCAGAACCAACGACATCGACCGCGCGTTGAACACTGCTGACTTGGCCTCGGACGTCGTTGGTCTCCTGGAGCATCTGGACGCTGGGGAGGTTGACGTCTTCGGCTTCAGCATTGGCGGGGCTGTTGCACTGCATCTGGCGATCAAACATCCCGAACTCGTCCGTAAACTCATCGTCTCGTCAGTGTCTTTCAACCCCGACGGCGATCGCGGCGGAAACGCTGAGGTGGTCACGGAAATGACCGTTGACATGATTGCCGGAACGCCCATGGAGCAGCGGTATCTGGAGGTCTCTCCGCACCCGGACCACGAGCATCTCCAAGGACTCCTGAACAAGCTTGGCAGCTACGACACCGGGTCAAAGGGCTGGTCGGATGAGGAGATCCGCGGAATCCAGGCCCCTACCTTGATCACGGTCGGGGACTCCGACATGGTCAAACTTGAGCACGCGGTGCGGTTCCTCCAGCTGCGCGGGGGTGACGTGAATGGTGATTTTGAGGGCGTACCCGCCTCGCAGCTCGCTGTCTTCCCCAGTACCACACACTTCTTTGGCCTAGCCAGGACCAACCTCGTGCAGGACGTTGTGACCACGTTCCTCGACGCGCCACCGCCATCCGGCTGGCAGGACCAGTAGCAAACAGAAGCGTTCGACGGCGGTACGCACCCGCCGTCGAACGCTTCTGTTTTCTGTCCGGGCACCTGAACCTAGTGCACTGTCGCAGGGGCGAGCGGGGCGTGCTGCGCACGTCCTTTGCCTCGCCGGTTGCCCGGAGATAGGCACCTGTTCCGTGGCCAATTGGTGGCGGGCGATGGTGCCGGTGCCTCCCACGTAGACATCACCGCCACCGGCGGCGAGGCCCATGCAGGACTGTGGTCCGCCTGGTGCGCCCGACTCTGTGAGGTCATGCTTGAGGGCCGTCTTCGCAACGGGGAACACCTCGTTCCCCAACTGCCTGAACATGACGCCCGTCTTCGCGATGAGGGTGTACTTGGCCATGTGGATTCCATTGGGCGATTGTCCCCGCGAGCGGGGTGGCTTGGCGTACCTTGAGGGCAGTCACCATTGGGTAATGGCGGGGGAGCGCGAAGGAACCCTCAAGATGCCGGCGGCCTCCATCACCGCAGGCCTCCCGGGCTTGGCTGACGAACGCGACGCCAGATGGCTCGTCACGGATCATGAGGTTGGCGACGTGGTGGTGCACTCAGCGCACGTCGTGCACGCCGCCCTGGACAATACAGACCGGCAGGGCACCATGCGCTTGTCCACGGATATCCGCTACCAGTGGCTCAGCGAACCGATCGATTGGCGCTGGCAGGAACACTGGAACTACGACGACGGCCTGTAGCCGCCCGCCCGCCCTACTTTGGCTGCTGGGCGGACCTACGCCACCAAGGTCCTCTCATTCGGCGGAGAGGTCCACAAGTCCGACTATCTCCAGGAGAGCGTCAGGGCTCATTGTTCGGTCAGCCTCGCGCAAGGCGCCGAAGTACTCTGGTGATCCAATCGCCGGTCCCCAGTCAAAGGTGTACTGCGAGGTTAGGCTGAAGAGCAGGAGGTCGGCGAACAGCCGAGTGACGCGACCATTGCCGTCTACAAAGGGGTGGATCATGACCAGACGGTGGTGGGCGGCCATGGCGGTCCAGAACGGATCCTTACCATTCTCAACCCAATACGCGATGGTGCCCAACTCCTCAGGAAGCCTCTGCCGGATCAATTCCGGGGGCACGCCTATCGAGACTTCTCTATCCCTTACTTTCCCTGCCCATGCCCAAACTGCGGAATAGCAAGCCCGGTGGAGGTCGAAGAGGGTCTGATAGTCGCACAGGTCGAGGGCGGCAATACGTCCGTCAGCAATCGCATCCATCATCTGCGACTCGATCGAGAGGATGCCTTCTGCCTCGGCCTGATAGACATCTTGCTTGGTTGCAAAGGAGACGCCTTCAACAAAAGCCATGGCGTCTTCAGGGGCTACAGGAGTTTTGTCATAGACCGGTGTCATGCTTTGGTTCCGCCGCGTGATTCGCGGCGTTTACTGGACCTGGCGGCTATGTCGGTAACGGCCTGTTTGGACGCTGGCGTGTGCTTGATCGTCAATGCGGCGTTAACGATGCGTCCCTCGATCGCCATCGAGGCGCGCACTTGTTCGGCCAGCACATCTGCAGGAACCTGGAGAGGGACGGCTCTCTTCATGACAGCGATGTCCCGTGAGTAGCTAACCTTTTTCATGCGTGGCTCCTCGAAATGACGTCTTAGACCATTGTGCCATTCACGGCTAGGACGTGGGTGAACATGTCTGCCCGCCCCTACTTCGGCGGCGGCGCCTGCCACCACGCCACGGTGGCCGCTGTGGCATCAGGCAGGGGAGTGGGTTCAAGCCCGAGCAAGCGCTGGCTTTCGGAAGAGTCCATCACGAAGGGACGCTCGAACTGGTACAGCATCTCCGCCAGTTCACGCATGTCAGTTGAGAAGACGCCCGCTACCCGCAGAACCCAACCGGGCACCGCACTCACTTTCGGGGTGACCACACCAGCAGCATCTGCGTAGGCGGCGGCCACTTTGCGCTGGGTCATTGGCGAGCCGGTGGGCGCATGCAGCACGCTGTTCCAAAGCTCGGGTTTCAGTGCGGCGGCGATCATGGCTGCGGCCAGGTCGGGAACGTAAGTAAAGGAGTGCGGCTGATCTGCGCTTCCGATTACCTGGATCCGCTTGCCTGCCAGGACCAAGGGGACCATCCGTTCTCCGGCATGGGCCATTTTCACCTGCGGCCCATAGAAGTCTCCTGCCACGACGCTCACAGTATTGGCAGTGTGCGCCTCGCGTGATTTGAGCAGTTGGGCGCGGATGCCGCGCTTTCCGCCGGAAGCGTGCCGCGGGCTCGATTCCGTCATGATCCGGTCCGGCTCGCTGTACGAGTAGAGGCTTTCGGGGAAGACGACGACGGCGCCCGCGGCTGCCGCTGCATCCATCACCACTTGCTCGGCTTGGGGGAGCTCGGCCGCCCACGCTGCTGCCCGGTAGGCGGAGCCGTGGATGCAATGGAAAACTGCCGTAGCGCCGGTGATGGCCTGGGTGAGCTGAACGCGATCTGAGGCATCCACTTTCATCCGCTCCACCAAGGGATGGACAGGGCCGCTGCCTGAGCGGGTAAGGACGCGCACTTGGTGACCTTGCTCCGCGAGTTGTTCGGCGACAGTGGATCCAACAGGTCCTGCTCCGGTGACGACGTACATGGTGGTCCTTCTTTCGGGGCTCTTTGCGGATCTCTTATCCATGAGAACTAATGTGAGAGCACTGCTCTCTCAATTAGCTTGAGTCAGTTCCTTTGCAAAGTCAAGAGCACTGCTCTCAATTGCTGCCGCCGCTCTCGTTGTGACAGGCTGTGGTCATGACTTCAGCCCAACCCGCCGCTGCCAAGACCAAGGAGAAGCTCCCTACTCCCCGCGAACGTGCCCGCGCCCGGACCATCGCTGACATTGTTCGGATCGGCCGGGAACACTTGGCTCTCCATGGCGCCGCCGCTCTTTCCCTGCGTGCCGTCGCAAGGGATCTTGGCGTCGTTTCCTCGGCGGTTTATCGCTATGTGGAGAACCGCGACGAACTCCTCACGCTCCTGCTGATTGACGGTTACAACGAGTTGGGCGACGAAGTTGACGCAGCTGTGGACGCGCTGCCGGCGGGTGACTTCGCCGGACGGTTCAGAGCGCTTGCGAAGGCTGCGCGGGCGTGGGCCATCCGTGAACCGGCAAGCTATGCGCTCCTCTTCGGCAGTCCCGTGCCCGGATATCAGGCGCCGGGGGAGCGGACCACTGTCCCCGGGACGCGGGTCATCTACCGCATGGTGAATATCTTTGATGCCGCCTACCGGGCAGGTGCCTTGGACGCCGCGGTGAGTTCCGCCGTCGTAATTCCCGAAAAGCTGGCAAAAGACCTGGCGAGCATCCGGACCGAAATGAACCTCGCGGTTCCCGAAGCGTCACTGGCGCGGGGAGTCTTGGTGTGGACGTCCGTATTTGGAGCGGTCAGTTTCGAGGTGTTTGGGCAGTATGGCGCAGACACTTTCAAAGCCCGGGATGAGCTGTTCGAACATCAGCTGAGCGTGCTTCAGGGCGTCGTGGGGCTCCAAGGCTAGGGCGCTACAGTATTCAGATGGCTCGAGGACTTGCAGACATTGGTGCGGAGGGTGTTCTTCTCGCCGGTGCGGGCCGCGCGATCCTCCTTCAGATTGCCGACCCCAGGGTTGGCCACGGGGTGGCGGACCACAGCGACTTTGCCCACCGGCCGCAGGACAGGCTCCGGGCCACGCTGACCTATGTTTACGCCGTGGTTTACGGCACCGAAGAACAGGTCACGGCCGTGCGCCGCGCAGTCAATCGTGCCCACGCGCCGGTTCGCCGGAACGCTGACGATGTTTCAGCCGGTTACAACGCCTTCGACGCCGATTCCCAGCTCTGGGTTGTCGCCACCCTTTATGACACGGCGGTCACGGTTTACCAGCAGATTTACGGACCGCTCGACGACGAAACGGCCGACCGCATGTACCGCGACTATGCGCGGATCGGCACGGCCTTGCAGCTTCCGTCGAACAAATGGCCCGCTGATCGCGCCGCCTTCGCCGCCTATTGGGACGCGCACGTAGCAACGTTGCAACCTGACGAGAAGGCCTGCAGGATTGCGCGGGATTTGCTCTTCCCCGCAGCAGGTCCGGCCATGATGCGTTTGGCCATGCCGCTGGCACGTTTTCTCACGGCGGGCCTGTTGCCTGATCATGTGCGTGAAGGTTTCGGATTCGAGTGGGGTCCCGATCATGCACGGCGCTTCGAGCGGACCATGCGCATGGTGGAACGCGTTTACCCGCGGCTGCCGCAGCGCATCCGTCACTGGCCGAAGGACTACTACTTGAGCCAACTCAAGCCAAGCAGAATGCCCGGCGATGCGTAACTTCACCTCGGTTGAGCAGTCCATTGATGACGCCGCCCACCGCTATTTGGACCGGCCCCGAGTCGGCCGTGTGCGAGGACGACTCACGGAATTCGTGGTCTTTGGGCTGAAGCAGGCGTGGGCCTGTGTGTTTGGAGCGGCTCTGCTCGCGGTGATCATCGCGGCCCGTCTTTGGTACCCGGACAATGCGGGCCTGGCGCGAAACGATTTCCTGACCCTTGCCGCCGTCGTAATCCAAGTACTGATGATCAGCTTCAAACTCGAGACACTGCGGGAGCTGCGGGTGATCCTGCTGTTCCATGTGGTGGGGACGGTGATGGAGTTGTTCAAAACGGACGTCGGGTCGTGGGCCTATGAGGCGGAAGGCGTCCTGCGGATCGGGGCGGTGCCCTTGTTCAGCGGGTTCATGTACGCCGCTGTGGGCTCCTATATGGTGCGGGTTTTCCGGCTGTTCGACCTTCGCTTCGACAGGTACCCGCGCCGGTGGATCACGGCCCTAGTTGCTGGCGCGATCTACGTTAATTTCTTCTCGCACCACTACATCTTTGACGCACGCTGGGTGCTCCTGGCCGCCGTCGTGCTTGTCTACGGGCGGTGCGTCATGCACTTCAGAGTGTTCCGGCGTCGCTTCCGCATGCCGATCCTGGTGTCGTTCCTTCTGGTGGCGCTGTTCATTTGGTTCGCCGAGAACATCGGCACGTGGTCGCGCGCGTGGCTGTATCCGAACCAGCTGGAGGGTTGGCAGGCGGTCTCCGTCGACAAGCTTTTGGCGTGGTTCCTTCTGATGATCATTTCCGTGGTGCTGGTGGCCTGGGTGTACAAGCCGGAGCCGCTTGGCGCAGTCGGATCCGCTGACGCCACTCACCCCGCTGACGCCACGCAAATCCCCTCCGGACGCCCGGATTTGGGTGTCACCAGTCCGTCAGAGTGACGCTGATCCGTTTGCGCATCGCCCAGACTTGACCAGTTCACCGTAGGCGAAACCAGCCCTTGAACCCCCGTGATTCCGGCATGTTTTAGCGGCCAAACGGCAAAGTTGAGCGAACTTCACTCAACTTTGGATTGACTTAAATCTGAGGCTGAGTACAGTTGAGTGCAGAACGCTCAACTAGCCGATTGTTGAGTGGGCTCCCGGCAGTGAAACCGCCCAGCGGACCGCTGTCGGGTGCAATCTCCAACATCGGCCATTGAAAGGAAACAAGATATGTCACGTGCAGTAGGTATCGACCTCGGAACCACCAACTCCGTGGTCTCTGTTCTCGAAGGTGGCGAGCCCACCGTTATCGCCAACGCAGAAGGCGGCCGCACTACGCCGTCCGTCGTTGCATTCTCCAAGTCCGGCGAAGTCCTGGTAGGCGAAATTGCCAAACGCCAGGCCGTCAACAACATCGACCGCACCATCGCTTCGGTCAAGCGCCACATGGGTACCGACTGGAATGTCGCCATCGATGACAAGAAGTACACGCCGCAGGAAATCTCCGCGCGTATCCTCATGAAGCTCAAGAACGACGCCGAGAGCTACTTGGGTGAAAAAGTCACCGACGCCGTGATCACCGTTCCGGCCTACTTCAACGACGCCGAGCGCCAGTCCACCAAGGAAGCCGGCGAAATCGCAGGCCTCAACGTCCTCCGCATTGTCAACGAGCCCACAGCGGCTGCGCTGGCATACGGCCTGGACAAGGGCAAGGAAGACGAACTCATCCTGGTCTTCGACCTCGGTGGCGGTACCTTCGACGTCTCCCTCCTCGAGGTTGGTAAGGACGAAGACAACTTCTCCACCATCCAGGTCCGCGCAACCGCCGGTGACAACCGCCTCGGTGGCGACGACTGGGACAACCGCGTCGTCGAATGGCTCCTGAGCCAGCTCAAGATCAAGGGCATCGACCTCTCCAAGGACAAGATCGCCCTCCAGCGTCTCCGTGAAGCTGCAGAGCAGGCCAAGAAGGAACTGTCCTCCTCTACCAGCACCAACATCTCCCTCCAGTACCTCTCCGTCACCCCCGACGGTCCGGTACACCTGGACGAGCAGCTGACCCGTGCCAAGTTCCAGGACCTCACCAAGGACCTGCTGGACCGCACCAAGAAGCCGTTCCAGGACGTCATCGCTGAAGCCGGCATCAAGGTTTCCGACATTGACCACATCGTCCTCGTTGGTGGCTCCACCCGTATGCCTGCTGTCTCCGCGCTCGTCAAGGAACTCGCTGGCGGCAAGGAGCCCAACAAGGGCGTCAACCCGGACGAAGTTGTGGCCGTTGGTGCCGCACTGCAGGCCGGCGTCCTGAAGGGTGAGCGCAAGGACGTCCTCCTCATTGACGTCACACCGCTGTCCCTCGGCATCGAAACCAAGGGTGGCGTCATGACGCACCTGATCGAGCGCAACACCGCTATCCCCACCAAGCGTTCCGAGACCTTCACCACCGCTGACGACAACCAGCCGTCTGTGGCCATCCAGGTGTTCCAGGGCGAGCGTGAATTCACCCGCGACAACAAGCCGCTGGGCACGTTCGAACTGACCGGCATCGCTCCGGCACCGCGCGGTGTTCCGCAGGTCGAGGTCACCTTCGACATCGACGCCAACGGCATCGTCCACGTGTCCGCCAAGGACAAGGGCACCGGCAAGGAACAGTCCATGACCATCACCGGTGGCACGGCACTTTCCAAGGACGACATCGACCGCATGGTCCGTGAAGCCGAAGAGCACGCTGCAGAGGACAAGGCCCGCCGCGAAGCTACGGACACCCGTAACTCCGCAGAGCAGCTCGCCTACTCCGTGGACAAGCTGATCGCCGACAACGACGACAAGCTGCCCGAAGAGGTCAAGACCGAGGTCAAGGCCGACGTCGACGCCCTCAAGTCCGCGCTGGAAGGCACCGACGACGCCGCTGTGAAGACTGCGTTCGAGAAGCTCCAGGCTTCCCAGACGAAGCTTGGCGAAGCAATCTACTCGCAGGCCGCCGCAGCTGACGCTCCGGGTGCCGGCGCAGAAGGTGCTCCGGCCGGTGAGAAGGCTGCTGACGAGGACATCGTCGACGCCGAGATCATCGACGAAGACGAAGCGAAGAAGTAGCCATGCCTCACCACGGCAACGAAGCAGAGCACTCAGAAGGCAACGAGCCGCGCAAGCCGGTCATTCGGGACAACCGCAAGGTTGACCCGGAGACCGGGGAGGCCCGTCACCCCGATAGCGAAGCTGCGGCTCCCACCGAAGGCAACGCCGCCCCCACGGACGGCGACGCCCTCTCCCAGGCTGAGGAAATCCTCAACGGGGTAGAGGTGCCCGCCGAGGAATCGGTAGCCTCCGGTGCCGCGGCTGAAGCCCAGGCAGCGGAGCTCCGTAATGACCTCCTCCGCCTTCAGGCTGAGTACGTCAACTACCGCAAGCGCGTCGAACGCGACCGCGCCGTAGCAGGAGAGATGGCCGTCATCGGCGTCCTCAACTCCCTGCTCCCGGTGCTGGATGACGTCGATGCCGCTCGCCAGCACGGTGACCTCGAAGACGGCCCATTCGCCGCCATCGCCACCAAGCTGGAGAGCGCGTTGAAGACGTACGGACTGGAACGCATCGCGGATACCGGAGTCGAATTCGACCCCACCATCCACGAAGCACTTATCCAGCAGCCAGGCGAGGACATCGAGGTTGACACGGTCAGCCAGGTGCTGCGCTCCGGATACCGCTCAGGTGAGCGTGTCCTGCGTGCGGCCCAGGTCATCGTGGCTGTCCCGGCCTAGTCTCACCTTCCGCCTTCGCGGATGAGGGGGCCCCGCCCCTACGCCGGGTGGCTTGGGATCTTTGATCCAAAGCCACCCGGCTCCGGCAGGCCCGATGCCACTCCCGGGCCCCCTCATCCGCTACGGCTAAGAGGTAGTCTCGCCGTACGCTTTGTTTGTTTTAGAAAGGAAACGCTCTTGGCCAGCCAGGACTGGGTTGAAAAGGATTTTTACGCGATCCTTGGTATTGCCAAGGACGCGTCCGACGCGGATATCAAGAAGGCTTACCGCAAGCTAGCCCGCGAGCATCACCCTGATACGAATTCGGGGAATGCTGCTGCGGAGAAGAAGTTCAAGGACATTTCCGAGGCCTACTCGGTGCTGTCCAATCCTGAGGACCGGCAGCAGTACGATGCCATCCGCGCCATGGGTGGTGCCCGCTTCGCTCCGGGTGCCGGAGCCGGGCGCGGTGGTGCCGGGGCCAACGGTGGGTTCGAGGACCTGTTCGGCGGCTTGTTCGGCGGCGGGCCCGGTGCTCGTCAGCCCGCGGGAGGCGGCATACCTCCGGAGTTCGCTGACCTGTTTGGCGGTGGCTTCGGCGGAGCCGGTCAGACCGGGTTCCAGCGTGCACCGCAAAAGGGCGCGGATCGGACGGCCACCACGTCCATCTCGTTTGCCGGCTCCATCAAGGGGACTACGGTCAGCCTGCGTGAAAGCAACGGCAACGTAATCGACGTCAAGATTCCCGCCGGCATCAAGGACGGGCAGAAAGTCCGTCAGCGCGGCAAGGGCAACGCTGGCCCGGCCGGCAACGGCGACCTCATCATCACGGTGAGCGTGAAGCCCCACGACTTTTTCCAGCGCGACGGTGACAATATCCGCATCCATGTGCCCGTCACGTTCGCGGAAGCGGCTCTGGGCGCCACCATTGAAGTGCCAACGCTCGACGGCGACACCGTCAAGGTTCGCGTCCCGGCAGGCACGCCGTCGGGCCGGACACTCCGGGTCAAAGGCCGGGGAGTGAAAACGTCCAAGGCGACTGGAGACCTCCTGGTGACCATCGACGTCGCAGTTCCCCAAAACCTGAACAAGGAAGCGGAAGAAGCTGTGAAGGCGTTCGCTGCCGCCACCACCGACGCGAACCCGCGTCACGACCTGGCCGCAAAGGCCCGGTTGTAAGGAGGCGGTCATGGCTATCGACGTCAACCAGCCGATCTTTGTCATCTCCGTGGCTGCGGAGCTTGCCGACATGCATCCGCAGACGTTGCGCCAGTACGACCGCCTGGGCATCGTCTCGCCCAGTCGCGCGCCCGGCAAGTCCCGCCGCTATTCGCAGAACGACGTCAATAAACTGCGGGAGGTCCAGCGCCTCTCGCAGTCCGGCGTCTCTCTTGAGGGCATCAAGCGCATCCTCGACCTCGAAAACCAGGTGGCTGCCCTGCAATATCGGGTAGCGGAACTGCAGGAGGAACTGTCCCGTCGTCGCTCACCACTGGACGCGCGCATCTTCGCTGCGGGAGCAGCCGGGGACGTCGTTAGCCTCGCCCGTGGTCAGCGTCCCCGGGCGCGGTCCCAGGCAGTTGTGGTGTGGCGGCCGCGGCAGGGCGAGAACCTGTAGCTCCACACCCTATGGCAGTGTCCTGTCCCAGCTCACCACCACGCGGGCAGCACCTTCTTCGGTGCGCTCCACGTTGGTGACGATCTGCGTTTCCCTCGCTCCCATGTCCCGAATTTGCTGCTTGTAGTCCTCGATGTGCTCCAGCAGTGATTCTTCGGTCCATTCGCCCGGCCGCATCCTTGTTGAGATCTCGACGGGCTCTTCGGGGACCAGGATTTCCGCCGGCTGCGCCACGTGGGGTTGGGCAGCGTCAGCGGGCGACGCTTCCTGCCGCGAAGCTCCCTTTGGCTCGTGCCCGCGGTTCCGGACCGGTTCGGGCTCTCCTGGCGGCACCAGCATACGGAAAGCAAAAGCTCCCCCTGCCACCCCCGCCACGAGACCCATGGCGATCAGCCAGATGGCCCGCCCAGGTCGGCGCCGCTTCGGCTGCACGCCGGGAGTAACCAGGGGCCTGGGCTGTGATGCCTTGTTAGCGCTTCGTCGTGCCATGGGGAGTTCAACTTTCCAGTCGGCGGTTGGGTGTTCCGTGCTCGTGGTGCGTCAGGGTCCTGCCCATCCATCGTAAGCATGCTTAGGACCCTTGGTAAGTTGTGAGATGCACCTGAAGCGAAGTTGTATCGGCTACAGCCCATTTGCCCATGGCTAGAAGCATTGAACGGGCAGATAATGGTGGCATGGCACGGCAAGCAGCGCTCGTGCAGATGTTCTGAGCATCGCCGCAGATTGCGGCCCTGCTCGTGTGGTGAGGAATTCCGATGTCGTTGTCGGATGAAGAACGCAGGAGCTTGGAAGAGCTGGAGCGGGATCTCGCTGCAACGGATCCCGACCTCGCCTTTGAGCTGAAGTCGGGCCGCCCGCGTGGGGCGATAGCCCGTACGGTTTCCGGCGCGCTGGCAGTTTTAATCGGCTTTGTCCTGGTCATTGCCGGGATCGTCACCCAACTTGTGGTCATGGGCGTTGCTGGCTTCCTGCTAGCCAGCGGCGGAGCCTATTGGCTCTTGGCCAGAACCTCTCTGCGGAGGCGGATTGAACGGCACGACGACCTGGCCCCATAACGACGACGACCCGCCCTTAGCGACGACGCGCCGGCCCGTAACGGGCCGGCGCCACGACGAGACCTAGGGCACTGGAGGGACCGGGGGCTGGATAGGAGTTTCCGGCTGCTTTGCCGGTTCTGGTTCGCCCGGAGGCATCATCATGCGCCAAGCGAACACTGCTCCGGCACCCACAATGGCGGCAGCAAGAGCGGTAAACCAAACGGCTCGGCCGGACGTGCGCTGCGTGGTCTTGCGGCTGAGAGCCCGGGTGGTCCTTTTCACTGCCTTGGTCGCAGTGCGACGGGCTTCCTTGGCTGCCTTCTTGTTTCCAGTCAATGTGAGCATGACTCCATGAACCACTGATGGAACGTCGGCGTGGTTGATCCGGGTCAAAGCCCACCTCACCACTGCATCTGTCTGCGCGGACGTACCCTCTGTTGCATGGGTTACCCACTCGCGGGCAAGGTCCTGGGCGGCGGGAATGATGGTTTGCGCTTTGTACATGATGAAACCCCTCACGTAGTTAGACGGCGTCGTTGTCAGCCTACGCCGGAGCTGCGGTGACCAACAGGTGCCCCTGCTTGCCGTTAGTTCCGAACCACCGATGCCAGCTCCACCGGGTCCTCCAGCCCTGCCCATTGACCGTTGAGAGTGAGCTCGCTGTGAAGCTCCTGTGCTGCTCCCGTGTTGGCGGAGGCGTCTGCTGCTACATCCAGGACTCGGGTGACTTTCAACCGCAGCTCGCCCGCATCAATGATGGTCACGCCGCTGCCCGATACCGGCGCTGACGCACTCAAGGCGGGGGCGCCGACGTCGAGCTTTCCGCTGCCCTTGACCGTGACGCTGCTGGGCCGTGGCTCGGGCTCGCCGTCGACGATCAGTTCTGCCTCTTTCTGGCCGGTCAAAATAGCGGTGGCCAGTGCCTTGACGTAGACGGGATCGGCGCAGGCGTCGTACACCCAGCGTTTGCCGAGGACGGAGTGGTCCATGGTTCCGATCAGCCACTCCTCAGCGCCGGCCAGCTCGTAGCCGCGATAACTGAGGGGAACTTGGTAAACGCGTTCGCCGGCAGTGACAACGTGCGTCTCGAGGCCCACCTCGCCGGCGGGATCGTCAAAGCGGTAGGCGCCGATGAGCTCCGGGGAACCGTCCTGGATGAACCAGGGCTGCTTCGGCAGGTAGTCAGCGATGAGTTCGAGCTTGGACGGGGACAGGGTTGCCTTGTGAATGATCGCCATGCACACCAGCCTAGGGCAGCGGGCGCGGGCGGCGAGCGCTGAGGCCTGACGACGGGCAACGGGCCCGACGCCGGGCCAATCGGTTTACGGCCTACGCCCTCGGCTCGGTTTGCAAGGAACCTCGCACCGCGCCCACCATTCCCTCCACAGCGCGGGCAAGGTGGGTGCCGCGATCGTTGACGCCATCCCAGCGAACCAGGGACTGGGCGTTCAAGCCGTCAACCATGCCCAGGATCTGCCATGCGACGGCGGCGGCATCGGAAACGTTGAATGCTCCGGTCGCGTTTCCGTCCTCCACGACTCCCTGGAAGACCTTCTGCCAGGCATCCATTTGCTCGCGGACAGAGGCGGCCAAAGTTTCGTTGCGACGGCCCAGCGTCCAGGCTTCAACCCAGATTGCGGTGACGTCGAGCCTGCTGTTGTCCAGAAGCGTCTCAACCAGCAGGCCAAGGCGTTCGGATGGGTTGGGGCGCTGGCTCAGCAAGCCCGCGATTTCTTGCGTTTCCGCGGCCACGATGGCGGCGAACGTGCTCGAGACGAGCGCGTCCATGTTCGGCTGGTAGTGGGCCACCAGACCGGAAGCGACCCCCACGCGGGCGGCAACATTGCGCAGGGTGAGTGCCGTGAGACCTGCTTCGAGTGCGATCTCGCGGGCGGCCTCGGTGATTTCTGCGGCGCGTTCTGCCGGCGACTTCCGGACTGCGCGCTTCTCTGGGGTGCTTGACATCAAGGACCAGTCTAGATTACCTTTTCACCATTGTTGATCGTGCGATCAACAAGAGACGCTGAAGACGAAGGAGTCACCCATGGCTTGGAGAATGCCGGCCGAAACCGCACCGCATGAGCGCACCTGGATGGCGTTCCCCCGCACCGGCCTGACGCTTGGGGATGACGCCGCTTCGGCCGAAGAGGCCTACGCGGCGTGGACCGCCGTCGCCCACGCGGTTGCCGAGTTCGAGCCGGTCACCATGGTGGTGGACCCCAGCGAGCGCGATCGCGCCGCCCGTTTGCTGGGCAGCGGCATCGAGCAGTTCGAGGCACCTCTGGATGAGTTTTGGATGCGCGACGTCGGACCCACCTTCGTGCTGGACGACGAACGCCCCGGGGTGCTTGGCGCAGTGGACTGGATCTTCAACGGCTGGGGTGCGCCGGCGTGGTCCGAGTGGCAGAAGAGTGCCGGGATGGCCCGTTTCGTCGCGGAAAAGTCCGGAGCTGAACTGGTCAGCTCGCTGCTGGTCAACGAAGGCGGTGCCATCCATGTGGACGGCGAAGGAACCGTGCTGGTCACAGAAACCGTGCAGCTGGATCCGGGCCGGAATCCCTACGCGGACAAGGCAGCAGTTGAAGCCGAACTGGCCCGCACCATCGGTGCCACCAAGGTGATTTGGGTTCCGCGCGGACTCACCCGCGATTATGAGGACCTGGGCACCCGCGGCCACATCGACATGGTTGCCACCCTCCCCACACCCGGCCGTATCCTGCTGCACTCACAGACCAACCCGGAGCACCCGGATTACGAGGTCAGCCGCACACTGCACTCCTTCCTGGAAACCCAGACCGACGCCGCAGGTAAACCGTTCGAGATTGTCCCGCTGCCTGCCCCGGAAACCTTGCGCGACAATGACGGCTTCGTGGACTGGAGCTACGTGAACCACCTCGTGGTCAACGGCGGTGTTATCGCCTGCGGTTATGGCGAAGAGCGCGCGGACTCACTCGCGGCAGAAATCCTGGCTGAGGCCTACCCTGGCCGCCGTGTAGTCACCGTTGACGCACGCCCCATCCTTGCCCGCGGCGGCGGTATCCACTGCATCACCCAGCAGCAGCCCCGTCTCAGCGGAGCACCCTTCGCAGCAAGAGCAGCGTAATGGCTCCCTTCGACGTCGTTGAGGCGTCCATCGCGCAACTACGGGCAGCACTGGAAACAGGGGAGGTGACCAGCGAAGAGCTCACCCAGGCATACCTTGACCGCATCGAGGCTTATGACCGCAACGGCATCAAGCTCAACGCACTCGTGGTCATGAACCCCGATGCTTTGGCTGACGCCCGGGCCTCGGATGAACGCAGGGCACAGGGGTCGGTGAGGGGTCCGCTGGATGGCATCCCCTACACAGCCAAGGACAGCTACTTGGCGAAAGGGCTCACTGCCGCGGCCGGGTCGCCCGCCTTTGAGCACCTGGTGGCGCAGCAGGATGCCTTCACTATCGAACGCCTCCGGGATGCAGGGGCAGTGCTGATCGGCCTCACCAACATGCCGCCCATGGCCAACGGGGGCATGCAGCGCGGTGTCTATGGCCGTGCCGAAAGTCCCTACAACGCAGACTTCCTGACTGCCGCGTTCGGTTCCGGTTCTTCGAACGGTTCCGGCACCGCGACGGCGGCCAGCTTCGCGGCGTTCGGCCTCGGCGAGGAGACCTGGTCCAGTGGCCGCGCACCGGCGTCGAACAATGCTTTGTGCGCGTACACGCCATCCCGCGGCGTCATCTCCGTGCGCGGCAACTGGCCGCTCGTCCCCACCATGGACGTGGTGGTCCCGCACACGCGGACCATGGCGGACATGCTCGAACTGCTGGACGTGATCGTGGCCGACGACGCAGAGACCCGCGGTGACTTCTGGCGCGCGCAGCCCTGGGTTCAGATCCCCAAGTCGTCCGAGGTCCGGCCGGAGTCTTACCCGGCGCTTGCAGTTGAAGACGCCGACGGCGGACGGTTGGCCTTGCGCGGGAAGCGCTTCGGAGTGCCGCGCATGTACATCAACGCAGACCTGGACGCCGGGACCAGCCCTCGACCAGGCATTGGCGGGCCCACCGGGCAGCGGATCGAGACGCGGGCTTCAGTGATGGAACTGTGGGAGGCTGCAAAACGCGACCTCGAAGCTGCCGGGGCTGAGGTTGTTTTGGTGGATTTCCCAGTGGTTTCAAATTACGAAGGTGACCGCCCGGGCGCACCCACCATCGCCACCCGGGGCCTTGTCAGACCTGAATACCTCAAACGCGAAATAGTGGACCTTTCCGCTTGGGCGTGGGACGACTTCCTGCGTGCCAACGATGATCCCGCGCTCAGCAGCCTCTCCGATGTGGACGGTGCAATGATATTCCCGCACCCGGAGGGAGCACTCCCGGACCGCTACGCCGGGTTTGACGACGACGTCGCCGAGTACCCAGGACATGTCCGTGAGCACTTGGTTTCCATGTTCACCGAGATCCCCGAGCTGGAAAACGGTGTCCGCGGGCTTGAAGAGACACGACGCATTGACCTGGAGGATTGGATGGACGGGCTCGGATTGGACGCTGTCCTGTTCCCGGCCGCCGCGGATGTGGGTCTTGCCGACATGGACGTCAACCCTGCGTCTGCCGACCTCGGGTGGCGTAACGGCGTGTGGGTGGCCAACGGCAACCTCGTCCCGAGGCATCTGGGCATCCCCACGGTTACCGTACCGATGGGAACCATGGCGGATATCGGCATGCCCGTGGGTCTGACCTTTGCTGGCCGCGCGTACGATGACGCGGCACTGCTGACGCTGGCCGCAGCTTTCGAAGCCACCGGTTCACGGCGGACGGCGCCACCCCGTACGCCAGCGCTTTAACTGATTCGACGGCGGGCAGACAAGACCCAATGCGTGGAGGGGCCTCGGCTCTGATTACAATCAAAGGGACGTCGACCACTGAGGGAACCATGAAGAAACTCACCACTGTCCTGATCGCTGCCGGGCTGCTTGCCTCGGTGACCGCCTGTTCCGCTCAGCAGCAGCTGACCACCGCGGAAACCTGTGACCGCGTTAGCGTCGTGGTGGCCAGCATCCCGCAGAACCCCAGCCCTACCGCATCAAACCGCGCGGCCAACGCCGTCCGGCCTATCGAACCTGTTGCGTCCACCGAGATGAAGCCCGTGGTCACAGCCATCATCGAGTACTTGGACGAGCAGGCGAAGGAAGAACCGACCGACGCCGCGAAGAAGGCGGAGCGCGAAACCAGGATGCAAGAGCTCGAATTGGCCTTCCAGGAAGCCGGTGCCAAGTACGGCGAGCTCTGCCGCGGCTAATGACGCCCGTGGCCTAGCCGCATTTGCAACGCAAGAGGGACCGGTTGACTGAACCGGTCCCTCTTTGCGTCCCCAACGCTCTATCACTTCCCCGCCCTTAAAGCGGAACCCTCTATCACTCTTCTGAGGAAAGTGAGAGAGCGCCGCCGGGAAGGGCTCGGGATGTGAGAGAGGGTTACTTTTCGTCGGGGCCAAGATCGGGCCCGACTGGGTCTACGCGGAACGGAGGACAGCGTGGAAGGCGTACGAAGCGTTGCTCCAGATCACGAACAACAGAGGTGCCGGCGCCAAAGCGATGCCTAGGACCGGCTGCAGCAGGGCAGCCGAAACGATGATTCCCAACAGGATCAGCATGGCCAAGCTCAGGTACCAACGCTGAACCGCCAAATACAGCGAGGCTTTGAGGATGCCCCTCAGCTTCGCCTCGGGAAGAAGTACGACGCCGGCAATCGCCGTCACGGTAAGGCTCACCGTCACGGCGGCTGCTACGACGATGAGCGGCACCAGGAGAGCTGCGCCGGGAATGGCTGCGGTATTGTTCTGGATGACGGCCAGGTCTACGCCGAGGAACATCAGCATGGCCACGGCACCCACTCCAAGCAGTGCGGCTTTCGCGAAACTGCGCTTGTATCCCAGAAGGAAAGCAGCCACCGGCTTGACCGCGCCGCCGTCGTCGTTCAAGGCCTTGAAGGCAGCGAAGATGCCGGCGAGCGAAGGCGCAATGGTAACCGAGAGCGCCAGGAAGAACGGCCACGCAGCGGCGGGATCGGCCACCAGCGAGAGGCTGAGGACCAGCGGGGCGTTGGCTACGGCCAGCAGTGCGTTGCCGGCCAGGAAGGTGTAGATGAACCCGAAAATACTTCCGAAGGTTTCGAATCCCGGTCCGGCCCACCGCCTTCGCTTCTGCCCAGCCGCAGTACTCATCCTTTCATCCCGCTGGTCGCGATGCCCTGGATGAAGTAGCGCTGGCCGATGAGGAAGATGATCAGGATCGGGATCACGGAGATCACAGAGCCGGTCATGATCATGGCGTACTCGGCGTCGAACTGGCCCACGAAGGAACGCAGGCCCAGCTGGACAGTCCAGAGGCGGTTGGACGTGAGGTAGATGAACGGACCCATGTAGTCGTTCCACGTGTTCACGAACGTCAGCAGCGCAAGGCTGGCGAGGGCCGGCTTGGACAGGGGCAGGATCACACGGGCCCAAATACCGTACTCGCTGAGGCCATCAATGCGGGCGGCTTCGCACAGCTCATCCGGGATGGTCATGTAGTACTGGCGCATCAGGAACACACCGAATGCACCGAATGCCTGAAGCAGGATCAGGGCGTTGAAACTGTTCGTCAGGCCAAGGTTTTGCATCATGATGTACTGCGGCACCATGTATGCCTGCCATGGAACAGCGATAGTGCCGATGTAGGCAAGGAACAGGACATCGCGGCCCGGGAAGCGGACCTTCGAGAAACCGTACGCAGCCAGAGAGCCCGTGAGGACTTGCAGGCAGGTAATGATCACCGCGAGATACAGCGAGTTCTGCAGGTAGCCCATCATGGGGATCCGGGTCCAGATGTCCGTGTAATTGCTCCACACAAACTCCTGCGGAATCCACTGGATGGGGACAGTGAGGACCTGGTTGTTCTCCTTCAGCGAGGAGGAAAGCATCCAGATGAACGGCACCATGAGTGCCACCACCAGGACCACCAGCACACCGTAGATCACGACGTTCGCGGTTCGCTTCTTCTGCTCGCGCGGGGAGCGCTTACGGTCAGTACGACGGCGGTCTTCCGCAGTAGGTGCGTTTGACGGAGACGGGGCGGCGTCCGTCACATGGGTGGCTTTGAGGTCTTCGGCCATGTTGGTCATCAGCGTTCCCTCCGCTGTTGGATCTTGAACTGCAGGACGGTAACCGTCAGCACGATGATGAACAGGACCAGCGAAATAGCCGAGGAGTAGCCGAACTTACCTTCCCCAATGCCTTCCTGGTAGATCAGCTGGGACAGCACCGTGGTGGACCGTCCGGGGCCGCCGTTGGTCATGACCACGATTAGGTCGAACACCTTGAAGCTGGAGACCGTCAGCATGACCACCACAAAGAACGTGGTGGGTCGCAGGGACGGAATGGTGACGTTCCAGAAACGCTGCCAGGCGCTGGCGCCGTCCACTTCCGCAGCTTCGTACAGCTCGGTGGGGATCGCCTGCAGGCCGGCCAAGTAGAGGACCATGTAGTAGCCCATGTCGCGCCACACGCTGGTGATGATCACCGCAGGCATGGCCCAGTCGGAGCTGGAGGTCCAGCCCGGCGGGTTGGCGATCCCGAGCGCACCGAGGAACTGGTTGATGGGGCCGCTGTCCGGGCTGAACAGCATGTTCCACACGACGGCGACAGCCACCAGAGAGGTGATGTACGGGAAGAAGATCGCTACCCGGAAGAAGCCGATGCCCTTGAGCTTCCGGTTCAGCAGCATGGCCAGGAGCAGTGCCAGGGCCATGGTGAGCGGGACGTGACCCAAGGCGTACACAACGGTGTTTCGCAGCGCGATCCAGAAGGAGTCGGACGCGAACATGCGCTCGAAGTTGGCCAGGCCAATCCATTTTGGAGCGCTGAATGAGGTCCATTCCATGAAGGAGAGCGCGAAAGCGGCCACGACTGGAATGAGGGTGAAGGCCAGGAAGCCCAGGAAGTTCGGAAGGATGAACGTCCAGCCGATCAGCGTGTTACGCCTGGCTTGCTTCCTGTTGCCTCGGCCCTGCACGGGGGCAGGTGCCTGGGTGATTGTTTCTGTAGTCATGATGACCGCTCCCGGGGCGGGGGCGTTCCTCCATTTCAGGATCCGGAGAGTTCAGGTCCGGGTTCCGGTGCCGCGTTGGGCACAGCACCGGAACCGGGGAGAGTTGCTTGGCTGCAGCTTTACTTGCCCAGGACTTCGCCCGTGACGCGCTTGCCCATCTCGGCGATGCCATCGGTGACAGACCGCTCGCCCACCATGATGAGGTCGTGCTCCTGGTTCAGGATCTTGTCTGTGGCTGCCGACTTGTCGCTGACGGGCATCTCCAGTTCGGTGGTGTCCGGCGTGAAGGCCTTCTTGGACAGCTCGTCCGTAGGCATGCCATCCAGCTTGAAGTATTCAGCGGTGATGGAGTCGTTTTGGAGTGCGGGGACGACGCCGATCTTGGAGATGGCCTTTGCGCCTTCTTCACCGGCTGCCCATTCGATGAACTTCTTGGCTTCATCGGAGTTGCTTGCGTTCTTGTTCACGGCGAAGGCCGTGGGCGAGCCGAATGTGGTGACCTTGCCGTCGTCGTTCTTCTGGGGCATGGGCGCCAAGCCCCAGTTGACTGTGGTCTTGCCGTCCTTCTTGGCCTGCAGGATGCCGGCCGTGTACCAGGTACCCATGGGCATCATTGCTGCCTGGCCGGTTTCGAACATGGTGCGGTAGCTGGTCTTCTGGCTCTTCGCAGTGCCGAAGTCCAAAGTGGCACCAGACTTCTGCAGGTCCAGCGCAGTGTTGTACTGATCCTCCATGAAGCCGTAGTCGCCGCTGTTCTGGTCAGCGCCGTTCTGCGCCGCTGCGATTGCCTGAACCACAGAACGCCAGATGTGGTGGTAGGTGCCGTAGACCTTCTTGCCTTCAGCTTCGGTGGTGAGCTTCTTGGCGATCTCCGAGTACTTCTCCCACGTCAGGTCCTTGGGCTCCTCGATGCCTGCAGCCTTGAACATGTCCTTGTTGTAATAAAGGAGCCAGAAGTCCTGGCGGTAAGGAGCCGCGAAGTACTTGCCATCGATGTCGAAGGCGTCCAGTCCGGCGAGGCTGTCCTTGCCCACCTTGTCCACCACGCCGTTGATCTCCTGGAGCTGGCCGTTATTGGCGTAGCGGGAGTAGTCAATGACGTTCTTCATGGTGAGTACATCAGTGGTGTCGCCACCGGCAAGCATGGTGGTGACCTTCTGGGGGTAGTCATCAGCCAGGATGTCCACGGGTTCAATGTCCACGTTGGGGTTGGCGGCCTCGTAGCCGTCAAAGAGGGCCTTGAACTCGGGGGTGCCCTCGTAGTTCCACACCGAGACGGTCAACCGGGTCTTGCCTTCGGCTGCCTGGGGTTCGGCGGGACCGGCAGCGCCGGCACAGCCGGTGAGTCCGAGCCCTGCAGTCACCGCAAGGGCGATTGCGGCGAGGGTTGTGCGCTTCATTGCGTTCTCCTTTAGTACTGGGTTTCAAGTTTGCCGTAGGTGCGGCTTTGGATTGGTGCCGGCGTGTTCCCTTTGGGGGGCCTAGGCGCTGAGGCCGAGGTCCTCGTGGACCACTTGGGCCAGGAGGTCCTTGCCGGCAAGGTACCGTTCAAGGTCATCGAGTGCGGCATCGGACATTCGCCGGGTTTCAGTTCCGAGGGAACCTGCGATGTGCGGGGTTATGACCACGTTGGGGAGGTCGTACAGGGTGGATTCCGCTGGCAGTGGCTCGGGCTCTGTAACGTCCAAGAGCGCGGTGATCCGTCCGGTGGCGCACTCTTTTTCGAGGGCTTCGGTGTCAACGAGCGAACCCCGGGCGGTGTTGATAAGCGTCGCGTGGTCCTTCATGGACTGGAGCTCGGTGGTGCTGATCATGTTGCGGGTTTCCGGCAGGGCCGGTGCATGGATGGTCACGACGTCGGACATGGGCAGGAGCTCCTCCAACGTCACCAGCTTGCCGCCTGCGGCCGCGACTTCAAGAGGGTCAGCGTAAGGGTCGCTCACCAGGCACGTGACGTCCTGGAGTTGCTGGACCAGTTGGACTACCCGGCGGCCGATTCGGGAGAACCCGATGACGCCGATCACCCGTCCGATGTTGCCCAACTCTCCGCGGTCACCGATATAGCTCCAGTCAGCGCGGAAGGTGCGGGCATCGTTGGCCAGGACGTGCGCCTTCTTGCCCGCCAGGACGATCGAAGCGAACGTGAATTCTGCTACTGGGATGGCGTTGGCGTCGGCGCCGTTGGTAACGGTGATGCCACGATCCCAGAGTTCTTCACTGACAAAGCTGCGCACTGTTCCTGCACAGTGGAAAACTGCCCGAAGCTTGGGCATACGCTCCAGACGCTCAGCGTTGAGCCGTGGGACTCCCCAGCTGGTCAGGAGAATTTCCACCTCTTCCAAGCGGCCCGCCAGTTCGGGGGCGTCCAGGGTATCCGTCCACGGTTGGTCACCGAGATCCACCAGTCCTGCCAGCCGCTCCAGTCGCGTGGAGTCGAATTGGTCAGCAAAGGTTCCGCTATTCATGACCAGCAGCGCCTGGGGCTTGAGCGACATTGAGGGGATCCTCCCTTCGAGTTTATCGGCGGCCTGTTCGACCGTGATTTATGTGTTGCATCACATCTAATAATCAGTACATACTCATAAACAAGACAGTTCATTCAACTCAATCGAGCTTGATCTAAAACGTTCATACTCGAACGAATGAGAGAAGAATTCCTATGGCTACCGGCACTGCCGCCGTTGAAGCACCACCGCGTTTTCCGTTACGGAGAGCTTGGGGCGTCCGAGCTGACGCATCGTCATTGGTCGAGACACTTCTCGGCTCCCGTGATCGCCTCACCATTCGTCCGGCGTCCGACGCCGGGTGGCAGCTCCCTGCTGTCCGTCCACTTCTGGAGCTGCGCGCCCAAGCTGACGCGGAGAAGGGGACCCCTGGGCCCCAACCACTGGTCTCCCACTACGCTCGGTACTTCCGCGACGGCAACCGCACGGCCTATGAGGGACTCGTGGCGAGCCGACAGCAGCGGCTGACCCGCGCCGTCGTAATGGCTGCTGTGAATGGTCCCTCCCGCGAGGAATGGCTCGACGAAGTGATCGACGGTGCGTACCTTCTATGTGAGCAGAGCTCGTGGAGCTGGGCCGCGCATGACGAGGTGTTCACGCGCAGCGGCCACGTGGTCCCGGACCGTTCCCGGCCCTACCTGGACCTCGGCGCCGGGGAGGTGGTGGCGCAGCTCGCGTGGCTTGACCATGTGCTGGGTGCAGCCCTTGATGAACGGGCTCCCGGTTTGCGTCAGCGGATCAGGCTTGAGACGAACGAAAGGGTGATCCGCCCGTTCCTGGACAGGCTCGATTGGCACTGGCTCGGATTGGACGGCGATGTCCACAACTGGAACCCATGGATCCACTCCAACATCATTGCGGCGGCGTTGTTGCTGGTTGAAGATCCGGAGCTGCAGGCGGAAGTTGTTGCCCGTTGCATCGAAGGCTTGGACCGTTTCTTCGCCTCTATTCCGGCCGATGGCGCCATCGATGAAGGGTTCGCCTACTGGTGGAACGGTGCCGGCCGTGCGCTGGAAGGGCTCGCTTTGCTGGAAGAGGCCAGCGGTGGTGTCCTGAATCCGGACCTGCCCGTGATCCGTGCACTGGTCGCCTTCCCGCGCCGCATGCACTTGGGCCACCGTTGGTTCCTTAACGTCGCCGATGGACCGGCCCGTGCACACGAAGGACTCCCGTGGGGCATGCTGCACCACTGGGCTCTCCGAGTGGGTGATTCCGAAGCCACCCAGCTCGCCGCCGCTTTTGCCGCCGTCGAACCCGAACCCAACGCCGCCGCGGGCCTGGGCCGCGTCCTCACCTCCCTCACCCAACTAGGTAGCAGTTCAGGTCGTTCTCAGCCCTCAGAACGGCCTGATCTGCTACCTAGTTGGGGGACGTACCTGCCGTCGGTGCAGATCATGTTGGCGCGGCAAACTCCCGGCACTTCTGAGGGGCTCACCCTTGCAGCCAAAGGCGGACACAACGGCGAGCACCACAATCACCGCGACGTCGGATCGGTGGTGGTCGCCGTGGATGGCGTTCCCCTGCTGGTCGACGCCGGTCAGCCCACCTACACAGCGCAAACGTTCGGACCTGATCGCTACCAGATTCGAGCCATGCAGAGCGCCTGGCATAGCGTCCCTGCGCCGTTCGGTTTGGAACAGGGGACCGGGACTGCGTTCGCGGCAACCGTTCTCCAGGAACCCAGTCCCGAGGAGCCGACACTCGCTCTCGGACTCGGGGCGGCCTACGGCCTGGACCACGCTGAGCAGTGGATCCGCACGTCGCTGATCAACCGCGAGCTGGGCAACGTCGTGATTGATGACCGCTGGAACCTGCCAGCGAACCCGCCCGAGGGAACGGACCCGCCTGAGGGAACGGACCCGCCTGAAGGAACGCACGACGTCGACATCGCCTACCTTGTTGCCGGCACCGTCAGCGTCGGTACAGACGCGACGGCGACCATCACGCCCGAGGGGATTCCGGCCGCGGAAACCACCAAGGGACTGCATCTGCGCTGGAAGCCGGCTACCGCCGTCGTACTAGTAGATGAATGGCTCCTTGACGATCCGCTCCTCAGCGATATCTGGGGCGAAAAACTGACCCGGCTCCGATTCCGCATGCCCGTCGAACACCGCGCTTCCGGCGCATTCACCCTCACAGTGGAGGCAACATCTTGAGTTCCGAACAGACCCCCGAAGTTGGCGGAAAATCGCTGTTTTCGCTGCAGAGACGTGAGCGGCTCATGGAGGAGTTGCGTGCGCATGGCGCCATCACTGTGCGCGACATCGCCGCGAAGCTTGGCGTCAGTGAACTGACCATCCGGCGTGACGTGAACACTCTCGCCGACGAAGGCCTTGTGTCCCGCGTCCACGGTGGCGCGACCCTGCCCAGCCCGTTGGACCGCTCGGCGGCGGTGGGTCGGCCGTCGGCGCACAGCTACTCCATCGGCATGGTGGTTCCGTCGTTGGATTACTACTGGCCTCAGGTGATTTCCGGGGCGCGGGGCGAGGCCGAAGCTCAGAACCTGCGGATTCTTGTGCGGGGCTCCGCTTACGACGCGGCAGACAACCGCCGCCAGGTCCAAGCACTCTTGGACACCCAGAACATCGACGGGCTGATCGTGGCTCCCGACATGGGCGGGGAGCACGGGAAGGAGTTGCTTCGCTGGCTCAACGCGCTGCCCATTCCGGTGATCCTTGCCGAGCGGCGTGCGCCGTCGGAGATCCCTGCGCACCGGCTCGAGTGGGTCGCGACGGATCACTCGTTCGGGGCCGGGATGGCCGTGCGGCACCTGTGGCAGGAGGGGCACCGGATGATCGGCTGCCTCACCGATTCCACGAGTCCCACCAGCCCCCATGTTGTCCGTGGTTGGAAGCAAGCCTTGACCGCGTTGAAGATTCCGTTGGATAAGTCCATCCACGAGGATTCGGCCAAGCTGGAGAACGGCGACCGGGCCAAGCACTTCGATCACGTCCTGGAGCTCTGCCGTTCGTCGGGCACCACCGCCATGTTGGTGCATTCCGATACCCAGGCCGTGGCGTTTGTGCAGCACTGCGTTGACCGCGGAGTGGACGTTCCCGGCAGCATGGCGATCGTTGGATACGACGACGAAGTTGCCTACCTTGCTGAGCCGGCGATATCCGCGGTTCGGCCTCCAAAAAGCTACGTTGGCAAAGTGGCGGTGCAGCTGATGGCTGCCCGCCTGGCCGAAGGAAGGATGCGCCCCGTGCATCGCATTGACCTGAACCCTGAGCTGATCGTGCGGGATTCCTCGCTGGGTGCGCCGCGAGGGCGTGCCGGAGTTTTGCTGGAGGACTCGCTCTGATGATCTTGCCGCCCTTGGACCACAAGCTTTCCCCTTTCACCGGCCTGACCCGCGAGCACTGGTGCGCGTACGCGGATCATCTCCTGCGCTCAGCTCATCATTTTGGGACTGAGGACCACGCCAACATTCACCTGCCCGGAGCCAACAGTCGGTACGGCCCGCGGAGTGATTCCCTGGAAGCCTTCGCCCGGACGTTCCTGCTGGCCTCGTTCCGGATCGCTGGCGACCCCGCTAGCACCGGGTGGATCGCCGAATGGTATGCGGCCGGACTCGACGCCGGAACCAACCCGGCCAACCCCGACCGGTGGCCGACGCCAGGTGAGCTGGGGCAGGCGAAGGTTGAGGCGGCGTCGTTGGC
Source organism: Paenarthrobacter sp. (assembly GCA_031179305.1). GTDB lineage: Bacteria > Actinomycetota > Actinomycetes > Actinomycetales > Micrococcaceae > Arthrobacter. The sequence goes on from JAPSHX010000003.1 coordinate 167,636, forward strand.
TGTTGGCCTGGCCCTCACCCGCGACGTGCTGTGGGACAAGCTGCCGGAACGCGTACAGGAGCAGCTCATCGCGTGGTTCGAGACCGTGATCGGTGAGGAGTATCCGCCCATCAACTGGGTGTGGTTCCAGATTGTGGTGGAGACGTTCCTGGCGTCCGTTGGCGGCCGGTATTCCGATGAGGACATCGACGCCGGACTTGCCATCCACGACTCGTTGTACAGGGGCGGGGGTTGGTTCGCTGACGGGCCGGAGCGCGCTTATGACCACTATGTGGGCTGGGCGTTCCAGGTTTATCCGCAGCTCTGGGCGCTGATGGCGCCTCACGATCCTCGCGTTGCCGCGCGCAAAACGCTCGACGGCGACCGGCTGGCTGACTTCCTGGACGACGCCGCCTACCTCGTTGGTGCGAACGGAGCTCCTCTCATCCAAGGCCGGAGTTTGATCTACCGGTTCGCGGCCGCCGCGCCCTTCTGGGTGGGGGAGTTGTCCGGGCACACGCGTCTGTCGCCTGGCCTCAGCCGTCGGGCAGCGTCCGGAATGCTTGACTACTTTGCCCGACATGGTTCGATCACCGAGGAGGGCCTCCTGTCCATCGGGTGGCACGGCGAGTTCGCTGGGATGAAGCAGGCTTACTCCGGTGCAGGGTCTCCCTACTGGGCTGCGAAGGGGATGCTTGGGTTGGCGTTGCCTGCGGATCACCGTGTGTGGACGTCGGTGGAGGCCCCACTGCCCGTTGAGGTTGCTGACACGCAGCGGCTGATTGCGGCTCCAGGGTGGCAGGTGGACGGTTCTGTTTCGGACGGTGTGGTCCGGATCCGGAACCACGCGACCGATCACGCTGTGGTTGGTTCCTTAGTGGCGGACTCGCCGTTGTATGCGCGGATGGGCTACTCCACCCACACGTTCCCGGACCTGTTACCCGAGTCCGTGGACAATGCTGTGGCGTTCGTTGATTCCTCCGGCCGCCTGACGCATCGGACAGGGTTTGAGTACCTTGGTTCGTTCTCCGAGGGTGGGGTCCAAGTAGGCGCTTCCCGGTTCACTGCCCACTGGATTGAACCCGATCCTGACGCCGGGCCCGATCACGGCAGCGGGGTGGCCGGCGTCGCGACTCCAGGCCCGTCCGTCACAGTGATCTCGGTGACGCGGGGTGCTGTGGAGCTTCGGCTGGTGCGGGTATCCGGTGCTTCCGAGGGCTCGGGTGCTGCGCTGCGGCTAGGCGGGTGGCCTGTGGATGCTGTGTCTCCGGTCGTGAGCTCTGTGCTGCCAGTGTCAGGTTTCGGCTCGGCGTTGGATGCGTCCGGGACGTCAGCCCGCTCGGGCGCCCACCCCATGGGTTCGGAACTCACCATTCCATGGGTGGGCACCTCGGGCACCGCGCTCGACGGCGACTATGCCGCCGTCGTGATTCTCACCGGTGAGGGAGGTGCCTCGCCGGATGCCGGTGTCACCTTTGTTGCCGGGGAAGGGGAAGGGGAAGGAGAAGCCGAGGGCCGGTTTGAGCTCCCCGACGGCACCTCGGTAGCCCTCTCCCGTCTGGCCCAGCTGTGGGGTGCCCATTTCGACGCGTAGCTGCGGGTTAGACGGTGCGCACGGCATGGCGAGCAGCTAGACATCGAATCGGCGAGCATCGAGCCTGCAGTAGGCTCGCGGGATGAGCCAACGCGAGGGTGGAATGGTTCTCTAAATAACAGCAAAGTGCACGTAGCTGTTCATTTCGCGCCCACTCGTCCCCACTGCGGTGGAGACACAGCAAGGCCCCTCGGAATCAAATCCCAAGGGGCCTGACTGCCTGACTATCTCAGAATTACCTACCTCCCGGCTGCGAAGTAGCTCACGCACTGCCCCTGGTTGGTGAACACGGGCGACGGACTCGTCTTCCAGCCGTCCCTCTTGCACGCATCCTTGCCGGTGAACACCATCAGGCGGTACTCCTTGGTGGTGCCGTCCGGCGCTGTCACGGTGACTACCGCCGTCGGGTTCTCAGCGGTGGGTTGTTGGACGGTCACCTTCGCGTTCGTGTCCAGCGGGTAGCCGACGACGGCGGGAGTCGCAGACGTCGACAACACCCGGTAGTCGGTGGTCCCGGGTGCGAAGCCGACAACAGAGGCCTGGTTCACAAGGAGCCTGCCAAGGTCGGCCAGTCCGGCATCGGCCAGACGGGAACCCGCGATGGCCACCTCAGCGATCTTCGTGTACGAAGCCGTGGTCGCGAACGAAACCCTGATCCCACGAGTGGTTACGGAGTCGAAGCGAACCGTCGCAGGTGAAGATGTTGAGAGTCCTGTGATCGTCCCCGCGGACGTGTCCTTCCACGCTCCTGAAGCATCCTGGTACTGGACCTTGAGGCTCTGGGCAGCTTTTTCCGCGGACGTCACGGTCACGGAGGAGACGGTGTAGTCGCGGCTGAAGGCGTAGCTCAGGTGGTCGCCGGCCCGGCCGCCGCTGACCCAGTTGGACCAGCGGGTGGAGGCGTTGGCATCGCAGGTGTTCTTGGCGATGTAGGAGCCCTCGGTGTAGCTGGCCGTCGCCACGGTGGAGGGATCGTCCTTGCAGATGTTGCTACTCGGAACCCGGTCCACTACAACGACGGTGAGAGTCGCGGGCAAGGCCCCTGCTGTACCCGGCAATGTCACTGAGCCGGTGGACTGCAGGGCGGAAGCATCCAACTCAGCCCAGTCCCACGTGGCGGGGAGAGGATTGCGCGCCGGGCCGTCGCCGATTTGTCCGGGGACGGACGTGGGCGCAGCAGCCTGGACCTCAGCCACGGTAGAACCAACAGCCACCGTCGCCGACGCAGGGTCCGTCGCCACATACTGGCCGACGGTCACCGTGAGAAGGGCATCAGTAAACGCCTGCCCGTAGGGATCAACGCCCGAACCGTGGAGCGTCACTTTCCCTTCTTTTTGCCAGACGGATGAATCAACCTCGGACCACGTCACGGCCAGCGGTTTCCCCGGACCTGCCTCGTACAGCGGAGCGACGGTGCCGGGGAGGACAGGTGCCACGCCGGTGAGCGTGCTCAATTCAACGGGTGAGACTCCCAGGAGCTTCAGGTCCGCAATGTCCGTAAAAGCCCATGCCTGGTGCGGGCTGGCCGAAGCGGTGGCTGTGGTTCCGGTAGAGGATGCCAAGGCCACGGACGTGCCAGCCGCAGTCTGGTTGCCCGAAACCTGCAGGGCAATCGCGGCACCGGCGTTTACCAAGGACCATTGCTTGCCGTTTTCAGTGGTCACTATCCACTGTGCAGCAGGATTGGCCTTAGCCTGCTCCAACGTCTGGGAAGCCAGTGTTGCCGTACCGCTCTGGCTCCCGTTCAGCACACCACCGTTGCCGGTGAGCACCCGGCCGTCCGGCGTGGAAACAACCCAACGGCGATCGTTCGCGAAGTCGTCTGCATCCACGGCATTGAACGTCCACATTTGCGGAGCGACGCCAGCAGCGTCCGTGCCCAGATCCTGGATCGAGGCACCCGAGCCGGAACCGGCTGTCAGGTACTTGCCGCTCGCCTCACCGCTGAGGTGATAGCTGTGGCCGTCCTGCACCGGTGCGGCGTCGTCCGAAACTCCACTGACGCCGTCGACGACGAACGTCACCACTGATGCGGCAGGAACCTCAAGCGTGGCGGACTTGGCCGTGGTGTCCACTGCCACCGGCTGGCCCTTCACGAGGGCGTTCTTCTCAATGTCATCCAGCGGTGACTTGGTGGTGACCACGGGCGTGACCTTGGCACCGGGTGCGATTTCGCCGAAGCGGCTGAGGTCGATGGTGACCTTTTCGGGCGTCGGGGTGTCGTTGAAGTGGACCAGTGTGGCTCCGTTGCCGTCGGCGCGGAGGGCGCTGGCGGTCTTGGCGTTGTCATTTTGGATGAGGAAGTCGCCGGGCCGGATGTAGTGCGTGAAGTTCCGCGTTGTGTTGTACTTCTGGTTGGTCAGGACCTTGCACTTGGCTTGGTCCGGGGATGCGCCGTCGTTGATGCGGCGGTTGGACAAGCCTTCGCGGCCCTCGTAGTTGCAGTCAAAGTCAATGTAGATGGAGCCCCAGCCTTTGTCGGCCTTCTCCTGCTTGTAGGTGTCCTCGACGGGCTGCCAGAACACCCAGGCGTCGGGCTCGAGTTCGCGGAGATCATTGACCATTCGGCCCGCGATGCCCAGGCCGTTGGTGATGTTGGAGCGGTCCCAGCCGCTGGTGGAGTCGCCGAGCGCAGGGTTGCCCGTCCAGAAGCCGCCAACCTCGCTCATCCACAACGGTTTGTCCGTGGAGTTGGCGAGGTCGCGGACCCGGCGACGGTCGTTGGTGCCGTAGGTGTGGACGTTGAGTTGCGCGACGGCGTCCTTTGCTTCCTGGCTGTACCCGTTCCAGTTGGTCATGAACTTGCTGGGGTCGGTCTCATCCATCGCGGAGATGACGGCGTCCGTGCTGCCTGTTTCGAGCTCCGCGGACAGCAGCTTGGTCACGCGGTCCTGGGCGGCCGGGTAGATCAGCGCGCCTTCCTGCTTTTGCGTGTACGTGGTGGGCGGCTTGCCGGTGGCGGCGTTGATGTCCGTGCCCCAGTAGCCCGAGTTCGGCTCGTTGAATGGATCGATGGTGTCCACTTTGATGCCGCTGCCTTTTTCGAGAAGCTCGACGGCGTTCTTCATGTAGGCGGCGAACTTTGCTTCGGCTTCAGGCAGGAGGTTCTCGCCCTTGTTGGTGTTGACCTGACCGGAAACGTAGCCGCTCTTGGTCATGAACCAGGGCGGGGAGTTGCTGAAGGCTTCCCAGTGGGTGATCTGCTGGTCCGCAGCCAGGCGCTCCACCCACCAGCGCTGGTTCTGGTCGGCGTCGGGGTTGTAGGACGCGGGTTCGTCCGGATCCCACTCGTTCAGGAACGCGAGCTTGTTTGCCTGCGTTGTGTCCACTGTTCCGTCGGGGTTGTAAAGGTTCGACGCCGGTTGGCCAGGCTGCGCTTCAGGGACCGGGTTCCACCATCCCTCCACAGCGCTGCCATCGTTCAGGTAGTCGGTAACGTCTGAAGCGTTGCCGCCACCCACGTTGTATCTGGCGATATTGAGGTTTAGCCCGTTCTCGCCGAAGACCTTCTGGTACAGCTCCTCACGCAGTTCGGGGGAGTAGCCCGCAGTCGCATTCGCGAACCACACCAAGCTGGTGCCCCACCCCTCGAAGGCCTCGCTGCGGCTGGCCGGGTTAGGGGTAATGGTGACAGCCGTTGTGTCGTCTGCGTGGGCTTCCGGTGTAGTTGCGGGCAGGAGTGCAAGGCCGGCCGCTGCAGTAACTGCTGCCGCGAGCACTGCCACTGGCCTTCGGATTCTTCGAGCGGTAAACGCCATGGATGGACCTCATTGTCTGGTTTGTCTGGGTGCTTCGCCCGGCTTCCAGTGAGCCGCCAGGCAAGCCGACACTATGAGGCGCTTGAAGAGGCAACAAGGCACTCGAACAGGCTCGAACGGGGTTGGTCGGAAGTGGTCGCAGCTGAAGCTCTTTTGCGCCCCTTTTTGGGAGGGTGTATAGATGTATACAAGTACACTTCTTGGGGTAGGCGGAAAGACATGGCAGATCCACAACCACGCAACACTGGCGCGCACGTTGTCTACAGCGAGCTGAAGCGCCAGATCCTCAATCTCGAACTCAAGCCGGGTGAGCGTATCTACGAGCCAGCCATGGCCACTGCCCTGCAGGTCAGCCGTACCCCGTTGAGGGAAGCCATTCGCCGCCTGATTTCCGAGAGCCTGCTCGAGCAGCAACCCACCGGCGGAGTGATGGTCCCGGCGTTGGACGAGAAGGTGATTTCAGAGTTGTACGATGTCCGCGCTGCCTTGGAGTCCTTGATGGCACGGGAAGCGTGTGCAAACGCGAGCCCGGCAGACCTGGAAGAGTTACGGGGAATCGTGGCCCGTAACGCTGCAATGGTGGAGTTCGCCGACGAAGCCATGAAGTACGGGGTTGCCTTCCATGCCGCGATCGCCAGGATCGCCGGAAACTCGTGGGCACAGCGCTTCCATGACCAGATCGCCAGCCAGGTTGAGCGCTATCGATACTTCACCAACAACGCCCCCGAACGCCGCGATGAAGCACTCGCCAATCATCGGCTCTTACTTGAGGCCATCGCTTCCAAGGACGCGGAGAAGGCAGCCAAGGTCGCTTTCGATCATGTCATCGGCGCCCGTGATGAGACCCTGCGCGTCATCTCAAGTACCGGCCTCGTGGTCGAATGATCGGCGAACTCGGGCGGCGTTCGTCCACTGCACTCCTGATTCACTCGGCTCTCATCCAAGCCGTCACTTTCCTGGTCCGGCCCGCCACCACGTACCGCGCCCTTGAATTGGACGTTCCCGGGTTTGCGTTGGGTCTCCTGGCAGCGAGCTACGCAGTATTTCCCCTCCTGCTCGCCCTGCCCATCGGCGGGCTGGTGGACCGCCTTGGCGAGCGTCGGCTCATGGCGATCGGGGCCGCCGTCGTGCTGGGTTGTTCCGCTTTTCTGTTGTTCTGGGGGACGTCAGTCCCCGCACTCGTGGCGGGAACTGCGCTTCTGGGTGCCGGGCAGTTGGCGTGCGTGGTGGGACAGCAGGCTGTGGTTGCGAACAATGCGGCGTCGACGCGTCTGGACTCTGCTTTTGGTTATCTGACCTTCGCCGCGTCGCTGGGCCAGGCTCTTGGACCGTTGGCCATATCCCTGGTGGGTGGTGCCTCTGTTCGCCCGGATACCAATGCGATCTTCCTGCTCGCGACGGCGATGAGCCTGGTGCTCTTCCTGACCACTTTCGTGATTTCCTCGAAGGTCAGTCGAGGGAAGCGCACCTCCAAGGGAGGACCAAAGGGCAGCGCGGCTGCACTCCTGAGGACTCCGGGTGTCGTCCGGGCATTGGCCACCAGTGCTACTGTCCTGGCCGTAGTGGACCTGACGGTTGTGTACCTGCCGGCACTGGGCGCGGAGAGGGGCATGACCGCGGCAACCGTGGGTCTGATGCTGACCGTTCGCGCCGTCTTTTCCATGGTTTCCCGGCTGGGTTTGGGCAGCATGTCGCGGAAGCTGGGCCGGATGAAGCTGCTGGTCCTCAGCCTGGCCATCTCCACAGTCGCGCTCGGGGTGGCCGCGATCCCGATGCCCGTGTGGTTGCTCTTCATCGTCATGGCATTCCTGGGCTTGGGGCTCGGAATCGGCCAACCACTCACCATGTCCTGGCTCTCAGCCCAAGCGCCCGAAGGCCAACGCGGACGTGCGCTGGCCTTGCGGTTGGCGGGTAACAGGGTGGGACAAGTGGTCCTGCCCAGCGTCATCGGTGTCGTGGCGGTGGGCCTTGGTGCCGCGGGCGTATTCCTGGCATCCGCGGTAGCCGTGGGTGGAACCATGTTGTTGCTGCGTGGTGTCCGGCTGGACGATTAGCTGTACTGAGCTGAGAAGCTCACGGCTCACATGCCCCGACCGTGCACGGGTCTGGCGTTTGCAGGGGGTTCTCCAACCTCGTGGATGGTATGGCCCCCGCAGGCCGTCTTGGTTACGCTGGCTCGTTCGATGCGCGACACGATGAACCATCTCATGGCGTCGCGAAGTCGACACCACCCAACCAAGTACCACTGGCCGTTCGTTGAGGCGAACAGCACGGGTTCGACGTCGCGGGTGGTGGTGCTCCCGTCCCTCGATGTGTAGCGAATGCGGATTACCCGCTGTTCGGACATCGCCTCCTCCAGAGCCGACCTGATGGTGCGCGAGGAAGGGCGAGCCGCATTGACCCAGACGCGGCCAGCCAATTCGTCGGCTCTTGCCCGGGTCTTGGGATCGAGGACATCTACGACCTTCTGGATCCCGGCCGCCGCCAGATCGGCATAGGGGGCGTCGGGTGCAGCGGAGACGGCGGCCATGAGCGCTACGGCCTGCGCTGGGGAAAGGGTGACAGGCGGCAGGGAAGCGCCCGCGGCCAGTCCGTAGCCACCGCCGGGTCCTGGGCGCGACCATACGGGGGCACCGCTGATCTCGAGCGCAGCGAGGTCCCTCTTAACCGTGCGCACGGAAACGCCGAACTCTCTGGCCAAGCGATCGGCGGAGCACCCCCGTGATCCATTGCGACGAAGCATCTCGGACAGGGCGAAGAGTCGCTCTGCTCGCTTCACCTTTTAGCCCGTACAAAATTCATGACACAAATAGTGACATACACCTGCCCGTAAGGCATACGAAGGTATTGATATGACAACTACTACGAGCAATGAAACCATCGTCCTCATCGCCGGCCACTGGCTGGGGGCTTGGGCGTGGGATGAAGTCCTTGAACATCTGGAAACCGACCACTCCCGTGCAATAGCAGTGACGCTCCCTGGTCTCGACGGGGACGATCCTGAACGGGCGACGAGGACCCTCGACGATCAAGCTGCAGCCGTCCTGGACATTTTTGCCCGTCTCGGCGTTTCCGAAGATCAGCCCGCGACTATCGTCGCGCACAGTGGCGCCAACGCCCCGGTCAGCCTTGTCCTTGACCGACACCCTGAGCTTGTTCATCTGGTGGTGTGGGTCGACTCCGGTCCCCTAGCCACAGGGAGCATCTTCGCCCCGGATCTCCCGCAAGGGTTGGAGGAGCTTCCGCTACCGTCCCTTGAAGTCCTCGCACAGCAGGCCAGCCTCGAAGGTCTGAGCACAGAGGTCCTCGAGCGGTTTCGAGCCCGGGCCGTCCCTGAGCCCGGTCCCGTGCTCCGTCAGCCCGTCGAGCTCATGAACGATGCCCGCCGCAAGGTCCGGACCACTTTGGTGTGCTGTTCAATCCCTGGCGCGCAGGTGCTGGAGTTGGCCCACACAGGTCATGCCATGTTTGCTGAAGTCGCGAACATCGAGCATCTCGACGTCATTGACCTACCGACGGGGCATTGGCCCATGTGGAGCCGCCCCCGCGACCTCGCGCAGGTCATCAGGTCAGCTGCCTCACGAGCCAATTGAACCAGTGCGGGCTGTTCGGGGAGGTCACTCCGCGAACAGTGCCGCCAGGTCATCCGCCGTCAACGAGCCACCGGCCAGCGCATCGCCCTCCATCACGTCAGCGAACAGCTGCGATTTTTTGGCCTTCAACGCCATGACCTTTTCTTCGATGGTGTCCTTCGCGACCAACCGGTAGACCATCACATTCCTGGCCTGTCCGATCCGGTGCGTGCGGTCCACGGCCTGGGCCTCTGACGCCGGGTTCCACCAAGGGTCCAGCAAGAACACGTAATCGGCTTCGGTCAGGTTGAGTCCGAAGCCACCGGCCTTCAGTGAAATCAGGAACACCGGAGCGGCACCGTTCTTGAACTCGCTGACCACATCGCCGCGGTTGCGGGTGCTGCCATCGAGGTAGCAATACTCAACGCCCTCGGCATCCAAACGCTCCCGAACCTTGCCCAGGAACCCCGTGAACTGGCTGAAAATCAGTGCCCGGTGGCCCTCGGAAATGAGGTCCTCCAGCTGTTCAAAGAGCACGTCCAGCTTGGATGACCGCACTCCGGACAGCGACGAATCCACCAACGATGCATCCAGGCTGAGCTGACGCAGCAACGTCAACGACTGGAAGATCGTGAAGCGGTTCTTGTTGACGTCGTCGATCAGCCCCAGGATCTTCTGCCGCTCGCGCTGCAGGTGCGTCTGGTAGACCTTCTGGTGCCGCGGGTTCAACACCACTTCCAGGATTTGCTCCTGCTTGGGCGGCAGATCCTTGATGACCTGCTCTTTGGTGCGGCGCATCATGAGCGGACGCACACGACGCCGGAGCTTGCCCAGCTGCGCCGAGTCACCGTTCTTTTCGACCGGCTTTTGGTAATTCTCTGCGAAACGATTCGGGCTCGGGAACAGTCCCGGCGCCACGATCGACGTCAGCGCCCAAAACTCCATGAGGTTGTTCTCCAGCGGCGTGCCCGTGATGGCCAGCTTGAAACGTGCCGGCAGCTTGCGTGCGCACTGGTACGCCTTGGACTGGTGGTTTTTCACGAACTGCGCCTCATCGAGCATCAGCCCTGCCCACTGGAAGGAGGCGTAGGCATCGTAGTCAATGCGGAACAACGCGTAGGAAGTAATAACGACGTCGGCGCCCGCCAACGCTTCAGCCGGTGCCAGCCCGCTCTTGGCGAAGGTTTCACCGACGGTCCGCACCACGAGCCCCGGAGCAAAGCGCTGCGCTTCAGCAGCCCAGTTGCTCACAACACTCGTGGGCGCGACAACCAGGAAAGGAGCCCGCGGCGTCACCTCGGAGGCATCACCCTGGGCGGCGGCAGCGGTGGAAGCCGCCAGATCCTTCGCCGCACAAATCAGCGCGATCGCCTGCACGGTCTTACCCAGGCCCATGTCATCAGCCAGCACCCCGCCAAGGCTGTGCTTGTACAGGAAGCTGAGCCAGTTGAAACCCTCGAGCTGATACGGACGCAGCTCAGCGTTAAGTCCTGCCGGGAGCGGAAGCCCGGTCACGCCGTCGTCGAGCAGTCCACCCACGGCCTCGCGCCAGGCGGCGGCCTGTTCGTCCACGATTCCCAGTTGCGCCAACTCATCCCAGAGCCCGGCCTGGAAGCGGCTGATCTGCAGGGTGCCGTCCTTGTTGTCGGGGTTGTCCTGCAGGGAACGGGCTTCGTCGATCAGGGCGCGGAGCTGGTGAAGTCCGGGGAGATCAAGTGAAAAGTAGGCGCCGCTGGGCAGCAGCATGCGGCTCATCCCGGCAGCAAGGGCGGAGAACACAGCCGCGAAGGAGACGGGTTCGCCTTCGAGCGTGATCACGATGCCGAGGTCGAACCAGTCGCCGCTTGCCGTTTCCTTCGTGGAAATGGACACCACGGGCGCTTCGGCTGCCTCGCGGTAGTCGGCGATGTCGCCGGACGTTTCAACCACGACGTCGGGCAGATCCTTAAGCGCGGGCAGCACCTCTTCCGTGAACGCCAGTGTGTCAAGGCCGCTGAGCTCAGCGGACGCAGCAATGCGGGGCGCACCCCAGCCACCCGTTGCCGACTCGGCCAGCGCAGGGACCACGTCCCACGGCCGCCCAAGTGACTCCAGAATGCGTGCTTCTTCAAGGTCGTCACGGTAACCGCGGTCATCCGGGTGCCGCCACAACGGCTGGGCGGTGACCAGCGTGCCTGACTTGTAGTGCCACTCCCAATGCAGCCGGACCTTATGGTCGGTGCCGTAGTTGGCCAGCAGGGACAGGGTGGGGACGGCCAGTGTGGGCAGCTCCACCGATTCATCGGCGGCCTGCACGGGTGTTGACTGCCGCAGCTTCGGGTAGAACGAGGTCAGGAACCGGCTCTCATCCTCGGCGGGAATCTGAAGCGTTTGGCCGTCCATGACGAACTCCAGCAACTCATCGCTGACGCCACCCTCGATCGGCGCAAGGGTGATGAGGTTCTTCAGCTGCGGCACCCCGGGCAGGGTTGCAGGGCCGGAGTGCGTGAAAAAGATTCCGTTGGCCGGCTTGCCCAGGAAACCCACGGAGCCCGGATCCACGGGCTCCTCGCCCAAGGTCACCGACGGCGCGAGCTGCAGCCCGCCGTCGGGCGCTTCCTCCTGGTTGGCTTCCAGGCGCGCCAGGCTGAGTCCGACGACGGCAGGTTGCGACGCGACGCGGACAGGCTCGCTACCAGCGGAGTGAATGAGCGGAATGCCGGCTTTGGTGGCATCGGAGAGGAGGGTCCAAAGGTTCTTGGCCGCGAAATCGTTCAGGCTCAGCCACATGGCACCGGACGGTTGCTGCCGGCCGTTGCTGGAGCCGTGCGCGGCGAGAAAAGTCTGAAGCCATTCGACGTGAACCTCATTGAATTCACGCCGGAAACTCACGTAGCTGAGGTTGTTCCACGAGACGTCGCCGCGGATCCATTTGCCCTTGGCGCCCATCATGACCGGACGGGCCTTGAGCTGGCGGACGCTGCGCATGGGGTCGCGGCGGCCCGTGTAGGAGAAATGGGCCGCTGGCTCTTCCACCTCGAACTGAAGCGCCAGCTGGATGCCCGCGGCGCTGGGAGCTGTGCCGGGCTTCGTGATCAGCCTGTTGAGGGCTTGTTCCCAGGCAGGACGTGCCGACCCGCCCTGTTGGCCGGAGCCCGCCCTTGAGGTCTGAATCCCGGGGGCTTGGGAAAGGAGTTGGGCGCGGATGGTGGGGTGGTCTTCGGCCGTGAAGAGCAAAGCGGCCACATGCTTGCAGTCCTTACGGACCGGGCAGCTGCAAATACCCACCGTGCAGCTCCAGCCGCTGGGCTTTCGGACCAGTTTTGCCGACGTCGAATATGGCTGCGGACCGGTGCCGCGGACTTTACCCATCAGGAGGCCCGTAGCCGCGTCGAAAGAAATCCCGTTCACGCGGCTGCCCATGGCATAGGCCAGCCCGGCCGCGAGCGAGCGGTCCGTGATGGCAGGAGTCTGTATGGCCAGTTCCCAGTTTTCGTCTGTGTGGGACGGCATGCGTAGGGCTACTTTCGGCAGGAGGATATCTGTTCAATCTTAGTCAGCAGAAAACGGCTCCCAAACTTCGCCCTCCGTTAACCTCTTCCTCGATTGCCGCGCCGCTCCCACGCGTACGTTGAAAGTGTCCGGAGCACCATCAGCTTTCAGCAGTGAGGATTCCCCATGACTACCAACCAGTACCCCGTCGTCCTGAACAAGACCAGCTTCGAAGCCGGCAGCGCGGATGTAGTGGATTCCAACGTCAACGTGGTGAACGGGATGTACGCGGAGCTCCTCAACAGCGACGAAATTTCGATCCCTGCGCTCAACAGCTACTTTGTGGACTTCTACCTGACGCAGGCGCTGTCCGGTGGCTTCGCGCAGTACGTCTTTACCGCACCGGAGCGTGAAGAAGTGGACGCCTACATCCGTGCCGGGCTTGAGGGCATGGGAGCCACCCGGCACCTTGACCTCTTCATCCGCACCGCAGCCGCGTTCGACGCCCTGACCGAAGACGAAGCCGAAGCCTACCTCGACGGCGATTTGGACGAGTCCGAAACGCCGGCCGCAGCTGTTGGTACCTTGGACGAGCTCGACGGCGAGTTCGAGGCCCTGCTGGAAGAAGAGGACATCATCGAGCTCAACGCCGCCTACCTCCGCGGCCAGTCCGAACTGTTGGTCCTTTCGGACGAAGAAATCGAAGCGCACATCGCCGAACGCGTCGCCCAGATCCCTGACCTCGCCGAGCGCCAGGCCGAAGCCGACGAAGAAGCCCTCGCCAACGCCCCCGAGTTCGAGGTCATCATCCGCGAACTCTGTGATGTGGCCGGTTACGCCCTCGAAAAGATCACCATGGGCGACCCCAACTACGAGCACGACGGCGTGAAGACCCTCGCCTGGCACTTCTCCACTGACCACGGTGACTACATCATGGTGGAAGACGACGACGAGGCCTTCATGATCCACCCGGAGACCAAGGAGATTATCGCGGCCGTAGAGTTCGAGGAGTCTGAGGAATTCGCCGACGCGTAAGCCGCTGGTTGGCTGGCTGGCGGGCAGGCATCCTCCGCGTGTACCCCACCGTCCCCCTAACCTCGCAAGCTCGGCCAAGGAACCCTGACGGTGTGGGCCCATTTTGCGCTTTGACGCATGCTTCCGGATGCCTGCCGGCCGGCCGCTGGGCCGCGGATAGGCCGTGTCGACGATTTCACGGAGTCTGGGTTTTGGGATTGGTTGCCGTACTAGACTCAACCAGTGCGTGCGTATTGGGAGCTGGCTAAGTCGTCGTTCCGTCGCCATTCCACGTACCGTACGGCCGCCGTCGCCGGCGCATTCACCAACTCGGTTTTCGGGCTCATCCGGGCATCGCTGCTGCTAAGCGCCATCACGACGGCGGGCGGTGCTATCGGGGGATACTCGGCGATGGAGGCCGCCACTTATGTGTGGTTGGGTCAGGCGCTCCTGGCTCCTTTGGGACTGTTCGGCAACACTGAACTGGCCGGTCGCGTGAAGTCGGGGGACATCGCCGTCGACCTTTCCCGGTCAGTCAACCTGACCGCGTCCTACTGGGCGCAAGACCTGGGACGTGCCGCCTTCGATGTCCTGCCGCGCGGGTTACCGCCACTGATCGTCGGTGCCTTGGTAACCGGTCTGGCGATGCCCGGAACTCCAGGGCCTTACCTGCTGGGATTCGTGTCGATCCTAGCTGCAATATCCCTGAATTTTTTGGGCTTTTTCGCCATCAATCTGTTGTCCTTCTGGGTGCTCGAGATCCGCGGTTTCTGGATGCTGTACATGGTCCTGATGAACCTGCTGTCCGGCTTCCTGGTGCCCGTGACTTGGTTTCCCGACTGGTTGTTCGATTTCGCCCGGGCCACACCTTTCCCGTCAATGCTGCAGACTCCGGTGGACATACTTGCGGGAAGGACCGACGGCGCCGAGAGCCTTGCGATGGTCTGTCTCCAATTCCTCTGGCTGGCCGTGCTGCTTGTAGTCGTTCAGGTCATGGTCCGCTTCGGTTCGCGGAAGCTGGTGGTGCAAGGTGGCTAGTCCCCGCACAACCTCGCCCCGCGCAACCCGGGACCCGAACACCCCGGTCACCAACCTTGTCCTCCTCAAACTCCTCGTTTCTGCCCGCCTGCGCTCGCAGCTCGCCTATCGGGGCAGTTTCCTCTCCGACGTCGCCGGGCAAGTCCTGCTGGGCTTGACCGAGTTCGTGGAGCTCTACGCAATCGTCCATAACGTCTCCACGTTCGGCGGCATGACCCTGGCACAGACACTTCTGGTGTTTGGCCTCGCCTCGGTGGCCTTCGCGTTGGGTGACCTGCTCTTGGGTGAGACCGATTCCATGTCCGAGACCATCAGGTCCGGCAAGTTGGAGGTGTTGCTGGTCCGGCCTTTGCCTGTGCTGCTTCAACTGGCCACCTCCGATTTCCAACTGCGACGCGTGGGACGGTTGATCTTCGCCCTGGCGGCACTGGCGGCAGCCCTCCTACTCACCGACATCGACTGGGACCCGGCCAAGATGGTGCTGGCTATCATCACGCCTATTGCCGGTGCTGCGATCTTCTGTGCACTCTTCCTTGGCGCCGGAGCAATGCAATTCTGGATCCTCGATGGCAGGCAATTCGCCAACGCCTTCACCTATGGCGGCCGGTACGTGGCCTCCATGCCCGGGGCGGCGCTGTTCTTCCCGATCCAGATCTTCTTCACGTTTGTCATCCCCGCAACGTTGGTGGCCTACGCGCCCAGCCTCGTCATCCTCGGCCTCGACGGCCCAGCCGGAATCCCGGCCTGGACGGGCTGGCTGGGACTGCCAGCCGCCGTCGTCCTCGGCGGACTCATGCTGCTCCTCTGGCGGGCGGCCATCAAAAAGTACACCGGCGCAGGAGGCTGACATGCCCATCATCGAAGTGGACAATCTGAGCCGGGAGTTCCAAATCATGGAACCGGTGGGCCGGTTCCGGCGACGCAAGAAGGCCGTTCACGCGGTCCGTGGGATCGACTTCACTGTGGAACCAGGGGAGGCGGTCGGCTACATCGGAGCCAACGGCGCGGGCAAGTCCACCACCATCAAGATGCTGACAGGTGTCTTGGTGCCAAGCTCGGGACGCGTGACCGTCTGCGGGTTCAACCCGGTGCCGCAGCGTAAAGCGTTGGCCCGAAAGATCGGCGTCGTATTCGGACAGCGCTCGCAGCTCTGGTGGGACCTGCCGCTGCAGGACTCTTACCCGATCCTCGGTGCCATGCATCGAATGTCCGAGGCGGATTGGAGGCCCAGATTCCGTGACTTGGCCGATCAGATGGATCTGGGGGAGTTCCTCACCACACCTGTTCGGCAGCTCTCCTTGGGCCAACGGATGCGGGGCGAGGTTGCCGCTGCCCTGCTGCATCGGCCGGAGCTGGTGATTCTGGACGAGCCGACGATCGGCTTGGACATGATCAGCAAGGAGAAACTGCGCCAGTTCCTGGACGCTGAGCGTCGGGATAACGGCACCACGCTGCTTCTGACGACTCACGACATGAGCGATATCCAGCGTTTATGCCAGCGCGTCCTGGTAGTCGACGACGGCGCCATCGCCTACGACGGTCCGCTCACCGGTTTGGCTGAGGTGACTGGAGCCGTGCGCACCATGGTGGTTGACCTTGCCGCCCCCGTGCACTCGGCTGCTCTCTTTTCGCTGCCTAACGGCGCAGTGCATGAGGGTATTGAGGCCGATGGAATCAGGCACAGCGTTACCTTCGATCCGCGCAGACTCTCAGCGGCCACCGTGCTTGCCGCGATTTCCAGCACGGCCGAGGTTGCCGACCTGTCATTGCACGAGCCGGACATCGAGCACCTGGTGCGGCAGTTATACGGGCGTGCGAGGCGCTAATTGAATTGCGCGAGTTCGCTGGAACCTTGTGTGCTAGCCCGGAACCTTTCGGCGAGATGGCAGGTTTCCCGCGATCTCAGTGCGCTGCGGCTTGCAGTCTAGCTGTTCTGGTCCAACGCCTTCGCAAGGTAGCCGAGCAGCTCGTCGTCGACGTCGTCAATGGACTTCAGCCGCACCCGGCGGTCGAAGAAGTCTCCCTCCCGAACCTTCACGGCCTCGAGCCTGCCCTCGGCTGGAGCGTCCAAACGCAGGGCGATATCAACGGTGGTTTTGTTGGTCCGGGTGATCTGGGCAAACTTCCGCCGAGGGCTGTGAAGCGAAACATAGCCCTTGCGCATCTGGATCACTATGCCGTCGGTCTCAGCGGACCAAGCCATCAGAGCGTCGGCTATGGGGCGTAACTGGGGGTGGTTGGCGTATTGGCCGTCGATGAGTTCATCGGCGTCCCGGAGCATGAACTCGGGGTAGCCGAACATTTCCCACGAGACGGCGTATTGCGCATAGCCTGTGATGCCGTGTTCGTCGCGCATCCAGTCGCGGAGCGCGGCGTCGTTCTTCAGGCCCTTGGCGCGGCCCTCTTCGGCCCACCAGTGGACGTCGTGTCCGGACTTGCGCAGAAGCAACGCCTGGTTGCTGTCCACCATGGTTTGCCACGTCTTGGCCGCAGCCTTGAAGTCAGAAGTCTCGCCCATATCCCGATCGTAGCCCGGCGCTGTTTCTGACTTCGCTGGAAACGTGCGCCTTCGTGGGAACTTTCGGCGAATTCGTACCGTTCCTGCGGCCTGGGCGCTCGGATTTCCACATAGCGCGGCGCACCTCTTTAGCCACTGTATGTTTGGTTGCCATGCTGAGCCGATGGAGCCGCCGTCATCGCGTGAAAGCACCGCCCCGATAGTCCGCCCGCTTCCTGTGCGTGGGTACATGTGGAGGACCGATGAATTACTCCGATTCGGTCTCAACAGCCGAAATATCAAGGCGCTTGTGGAGGCCGGTGAACTGCATCGCTTGAGATATGGCTGCTATATCAGGGCCAGCAAGTGGAACTCCTTGGGGCCGAGGAGACAGGCTAGGGAGCGGATCGTGGCACATGCGCATGGGACACTGACCACGTCAACAGGTGGTTTCGTTTACAGCCATTTGTCTGCAGCAAGGCTCCATGGTCTGTTCGTGTGGGGTGTTGATGACAAAGTTCATGTCCTGCACCAAACCAGGCCTTCCTCCGACCGTTGGGGCAGGGATGTCCGGGGACACACAGAAACTTTCACCGAGGACGATGTGGTGCAGGTTCAGGGTTTGCGGGCGACCACACTCGAACGCACCATCTTTGACAGTGCCAGGATGCTTAGCTATCCCAAAGCACTTGTGATTATGGACCATGGTTTACGAGTCGGAGCCGATATCAGCGCAGTTGCCGACGTGGCAGCCGTCTCCTCCGGAAAGCGGGGAATCCGCACTCTGCGCAAGGCTTTGGACAACGCAGACCCGCGCTCCGAGTCTGCCGGCGAGACGCTGACCCGTGAGTTGATGCAAAGGCTCAGAATCAGGCCCCCACAGCCCCAATTCGAGGTGCAGTCCCGTTTGGGTCGCCATCGCATGGATTTCGCTTGGGAAGAGGAAAAACTGGCTCTGGAGTTCGACGGTCGAACCAAATACTTCGACTTCAAACCGACGGACGAGGTCATCTTTCAAGAACGACGGCGGGAAAAGGCACTGGCAGAGGAGGGCTGGCGGTTTATCCGAATCGAGTGGAAGGACCTTTTTCAGGAGCGCGCCTTCAAGGAACGCATCCTTCGGGCGCTCAGGTGATCAGTCCGGACTGCGAGTTCGTGGGAACCCTGCCTGTTCGCGAGGAACCTTTCGGCGACATGGCAGGTTTCCCGCGAACTCGGAGCACGCCTCAGTAGCCCGAACCCGCAGCTCCCTTGATCATCTCCCCGGTCGGGCTGACCAAGTACCAGACGCCGCCCACGCCCTGACCTGTGACGTCGCCGGGTGCTTTGTCGTTGGCGTAGTAGTACAGGGGCATGCCGTTCAGTGTTGCCTGTTTCTTGCCGTCCGGAGTCGCAATGGTTCCCACAGTTCCGCTGACGCCTTCAACCGTGGGAGTATCCGACGTCGTAGTGAAGGGAGGCCAAGCTTCCAGGCAAGCGTCCACGCAAGCGCTGATTCCCGAGTCCTTGACGTCCTTGGTGAAGAAGTAGAGGCTCATGCCCTCGCTGTCCGTCACAATCTGACCTGCGCTGGACGATGACACCTTCATTTCGGCGCCGCCCGTGGTGCTGGAATCCACCGTGGGGGATGCGGAGGTAGCTGCTGCAGAGGTAGTAGCCGCGGGAGGTGGTGCGGAGGTAGCGGTGGTTCCAGGACTTCCGCCGCACCCGGCCAGGGCGGCGGACAGGATTAACACACCGAATCCAAAACTGAGTCGTTTCTTCATGTCTAGCTCCTCTTGACGAGCCGGCCGGAAAGGACCGGCGCTAACCCCTACGACGCGGGTGGGGGAAGAATGGTTCATGGGGCTGAACCTTTTCCGTTCACGCGTCGTCGTATAGGCGAAGGGGCAGCTGGAAGAGGAGGTGGTTATGCCGTTGGATGAAGACGTGGTGGCCGCGATCTACCGCGACCATGGCACGGCTCTGAAGCGCTTCGTTCTCAGCTGCACGCCGGACGCCCACCAAGCGGACGACGTCGTTCAGGAAACCATCCTCAAGGTATGGCAGCATGCCCCGCAGATCACGGGAAGTTTGCGCAGCTACCTTTTCCGGACGGCCCGCAACGTCATCATCGACAACTACAGGAAGGCCCAGCGCCGCCCTGCCGAGGCCGGCGAGCAAGACCTCCCGGACCATCCTGCAACGGAGCGCGTTGATGAGCTCTTGAACAGGGTCCTCATGGAGGAAGCATTGCTCCGGCTCAGTCATGAACACCGCCAGGTTTTGGTGGCCCTCCACTATCAACGGTTCACCGTTAGCGAGGCAGCACTACAGCTGAACATTCCGGCGGGAACTGTGAAATCAAGGGCTTTCTACGCTGTGAAAGCCCTCCGAACGATCCTTGATGAAATGGGGGTGGAACGATGAACGGCAACTCCGTCCACCAGTTGCTGGGCGCCTATTTGCTGGGTGGGCTCGAGCCCGAGGAGGCACGCACATTTGAAGATCACCTCGCCAAATGCGCTGAATGCCGCCACGAGTTGGAGGAGCTGGAAAGCCTGCCCGCCTTGCTCGACGCCGTTCCCGCAGCCGACGCCGTCGCCCTTGCGGTCGCTGGGGGCGCGAACGCGCTCTCACCATTGGAACCTGAAGCGCTACCGGAGAAGGTCCTGGTGGACTTGTCGCTCCGCAGGCGGAAAACACGACGGCGGTGGGCGGCTTTGGTTGGCGCGGTTGCTGCTGCCTGTCTTGCTGTTGGCTTCCTCGCCGGTCCCCTGCTGAACCAGCCCCCGAAACCGGACGCAAGCTATTCGGTTCAGTCTGACACCGGATTGCAGCTGACCGTGGGCATGGTGAAAAAGAATTGGGGCACTGAACTCGCTGTGGAGGGACGGTCCATGCCGCTGGAAGGCACGCTCTACCTGTGGGTGAAAGGCCGGGATGGGGCCGAAGAACGCACGTGCGGATGGACTGCCACGCAGAGCGGTCGGATCAAGATCACGGGTGCCACTCCGGTGCAGTTGGCTGGCATCGCCGGTGTTGAGCTTCGTGATGAAGCAGAGAAGACCGTGGCCTCGATTTCGGTTCCGTAAACCTTAGCGGTCCGTGACCCCTTTGCCGCTGACCCCCTTGCCCTGGGCGCGTAGTTCGGCAACCAAGGCCTGGTCTTCACAAGCCCGGGCGAACGCCTCAATGCGACGCTCAATCTCCCGGCCCAGAAGCCAGCTTCCGATCCTCTCGGCCAACGGCTTCAGCAGCGCCGGGCGGCAGGAAAAGGTGTACTTCCAGACTGCCCGGGTGCCGCCGTCGTCCGGGGTGAACCGCCAGCCGCCGCCGAAATTCTCAAAGAACCAAGGCCCGGACACCATGGTCATCCCCACGTTTCGTGGAGGTGTGTAGGAGACGTACTCGCTGACCATTTTCAGCCCCATCCGGGAGACCGTTCGAGTCCTGACGCCCTTGCCAGCCGATGGGGCCCCATCCAGAAAAGCTTGGGCGGAGATGAACGGATCCCATTTGAGCCTGAACTTACCCGTGGTCTGTGAAAGCGCGAAAGCGGTCTCGGGATCCAGTCGGATCAACCGCTCGGCACGTACCTGCGGCATTAGTACCCCTGCCCTGCGCCGAGTACCAGGAACACCATGAAGGCAACACCAAAGACGTTGACTGCCATAATCGCCAACCCGACGATTCCCGTGATGCGGCCCGCGTTCATGCGCCCCGCCCGGAATACGGCGAGCAACCCGCTGACCACAGCCACGATAGCCAGAAGGACCGCTACTCCCGCCAGGATCAGTGCACCGAACCACCAAGCGTCATTGCCCTGGTTGTAGCGGCTTATCGACGAGGCGATAGCTGCAATGCCCAAGGGAATGCTCACTACGGCCGCGATCGGGGAGAGGACAGCGGCGACAATACTCGTGATGCCGGCGCCCAGGCCTCGTGTGCCGGACCGTCGTGGTTGCTGGTAGTAGTCGATCGGCGGCTGATAGCTCATGGTTCCCCCAAAGTCCGTTGGCTAAAGCTTGCGGTAAGTGAGGTCAAAGATCATGCGCCCGGCCTCGTGGGCTTTGTTCTCAAAGCTTGTCCGGATTCGGCCATCGAACCGGGGAGCCCAGCCGCCCTCTTCATCTACGCCCTCATTCGGACCGGTGTGCTCAGTGCTGACCGGTGCTCGACCTTCCCGGACGGGCGCACCGCCCACAACAGACTCGACGCCGGACTGCCACACCTGCGTCAGCGGGCTCTCCTCGCCGCTGCGCTCGCCTTCGTGCATGTTCTCGAACTCTGTGGACCCTGCCAGTACTTCGCGGACGTGCACGGCATAGTTGGACCAGTCGGTGGCGATGCGCCAGTAGCCACCCTTTTCGAGTGCCTTGGCGGCAACTGAGGCAAAGGCAGGCTGGATGAGGCGTCGCTTGTGGTGCCGGGCCTTGTGCCAGGGATCCGGGAAGAACACCCAGAGCTCGCTAACGGAGCCTTCCGGGAGCATGGATTCTAGTACCTCTGGGGCGTTGGCTTCCACCACCCGCACGTTGGTCAGCCCACGGCTGTTGATCTTGATGATGGTGTTGGCCAACCCCGGGGTGTAGACCTCAACCGCGAGGAAGTCCTTGTCCGGGTTCTGCTCCGCGGCATGAACTACGGCATCGCCCAAGCCCGATCCGATCTCCACAATCAGGGGTGCCTTACGCCCGAACACAGCCTCGGCGTCGAAGGTGTAGTCCGGGTGCACCGAGGTGTTGGCAACATGGCGCGGCACCTGAATGGCCCAGCGTTCTGCGTGCTCTTCCCAGGCGGCTTGCCTGCGTCCCTGCAGTCGGGTGCCACGGCGCACGAAACTGACGGGCCGGCCACCGTAGGTGCCGAAGGAAGCCTGGCTGCCGGGTGTGACTGGTCGCGGGGAATCTGGGGTTTCACTCATCCTTTCCAGAATACTTTGGTTCCGACGAGACGTTCGGCGAACCTGATCGAGTACGGTAGCGGGGCCCTCTTAGAAGAGGACCAGGTAAGGACGCGTTATCAATACCCAAAGGCCGATCGAGACCTCCAGTGCGACAACAGCCACGCCGGACATGCCCATAAACCATGCCTTCGTGTGGCGGCCGCCGGGTGAGCGGCCTCTGGCCAAAACCATCGACGATATGCCCAGTATTAGTGCCACAAATCCGCATGTGCACGGGAGGCTCCACACAACGGCAGGCACGACCCAAGCTAACCTGCCGGATGATGTGCCTGACCTTGTAAGAAGCACCGCAAGCAGAGAGAAGGGAATGGACACGTACCAGCACAACGGCGCAGCCAAAGAAAACACGACGCTTGCAATTCCTGTATTCATTCCCGGTGGCTGGGCCGGGGGAACGGGCACGTAACCCAGGGTGGGCTCATGACTCTCCACGGTGGTGGGTAAAGGTTCAGGCTCTTTGTCCATGCCCTCAACGCTATGGAACGCCAAGCTACACAGGCAGGGGTGATCAACCCTATGTGGATAACTGCACGGGCGGTCGTTGAAGGGTCACATCCTGCCCAACAAGAACGGGATCAGGACCGGCTGACAGAATAGGACGGGTGACCTCCTCCAAGACGCCCGGCTACCGAGAGAAATCTGTCCACCCCGATATAGCAGTAGACGCAGAGATTGACGATGAACCAGCTGCGGACCCCACGCAGCTCCGGGGCAAACGGGGCCTCGTCTACCTAGGCGTCTGCCTGGTGCTGATCGGCCTGAATCTGCGGACGGTCTTCTCCAGTTTCTCCGCCGTGCTTCCGGAAATCACGTCCGACGCCGGCCTGCCGGGCTGGTCGTTGGTGGTCCTCACCACGGTGCCGGTTACCTTGCTGGGCGTCTTCGCACCCCTTGCTCCAGTCCTCGCTCGCAGGTTCGGTGCGGAACGGGTGCTCCTCGGCGCCATGGCAGTCCTTACAGCGGGCTTGCTCCTGCGGCCCGTGGATATCCCGGGAATGGGCCACCTGCCGGCTCTTCTGGCTGGGACCGCGGCCTGCGGTGCCGCAATCGCACTGTGCAACGTCCTTCTTCCGGGGGTCGTCAAACGGGACTTCCCACACCGCCTTGGCCTGATGGGCGGCCTCTACACCACAGCGATCTGCGCTTCGGCGGCACTTGGTGCGGGCTTCACGTATCCGGTCTTTACGGCAACCGGCCACTGGACATCGGCGCTGTGGTTCTGGGCGGTGCCCGCCGCCGTCGTACTTCTGCTCTTCCTGCCGCTGGCAATCCGGCAGCCATCGGTGAAACACCAAGCGATCCACGGCGGTGCGAACGTGTGGCGTTCAGCCGTGGCCTGGCAGGTAACGCTCTTCATGGTGCTACAGGCAATGATGTCGTTCAGTGTTTTCGCGTGGATGGCACCTATCCTGCGTGACCGGGGGATCGATGGCGGAACGGCGGGGCTGATCGTGTCCGTGTCCATCGTCTTGCAGATGCTCGGCTCGCTGTTTGCCCCTGCCTTGGCCACGCGCTTCAAGGACCAGAGGGTCATCAACACGGTGGTGGCGCTGATGACCGGTGGCGGGTTTGCTCTCACCATCTTTGGCCCCACCGAGCTGATTTGGGTGTGGACCGGGCTGAATGGGCTCGGCCAGGGGTCGCTGACCGCCGTGGCCCTCACCATGATCATGGTGCGCACCCGCGACGCCCACACCGCGGCACACCTGTCCGGAATGATGCAGGGCGTCGGCTACGGAGTGGGTTCGCTTGGCACATTAATGGTGGGCCAACTCCATCAGGCTACTGGCGGGTTCGCAGCAGCCGGAATCCTGTTCCTAGTGGTCGGTTCCCTGGCAGCATTCTTCGGATACCGGGCCGGCCGCGACCGCTTCGTTTAACCCAAGTGGGTCGCAGTTCAGGTCGTTCTCAGAGCTGAGAACGACCTGAACTGCGACCCACTTGGGAGAACTCAGACGGTGAGGTCCTTGCCCTTCGTCTCCGGGATGGAGAAGGCGAACGCGATGCCCACCAGCAGCAGGATCACTGCGTACACGTTGAACAGTTGCGCCTGCCCGATGCTGCCAAGCCACGTCTGCAGGTACGGGGCCGTCCCACCGAACGCAGCAACACAGATGGAGTACGGAACACCGACGCCGATGGTGCGGATGTGGGTCGGGAAGAGTTCGGCGTAGACGGCAGGAACGATCGCTGCGCTGCCGGCGATGAAGAACAGCATCACGGACATGGACACGGCGAGCTGCCACGGTGAGTCCTTGAGCAGCCACGTCATGGGGAAGTGCAGGAGCGCGGCGCCCGCGGCCGAACTGATGATCACCGGCTTGCGGCCGATGCGGTCGGACAATTTGCCCCAGAACGGCAGGGCGGCGATGAACACCACGTTGGCCACCACGCCTGCCCAGAGCGCCTCACCGCGGTCCATTTTCAGCGTGGTCGCGGCGTAGCTCGGAGCCACGACACCCCAGATGTAGTAGACCACCGTCAGGCCAACGGTGAGGCCGATAACCTGCAGAGCCTGCTTGCGGTACTTCACAATCTGCGGCCAGATGGGCAGGCGCTTCTCATTGGGCGTCTCGGCCTCGAAAGCTTCGGTTTCCTTCATCTTTGCCCGCATGAACAGTGCGTAGATACCCAGCACACCGCCGATGAGGAACGGGATGCGCCAACCCCACGAGCTCATGTCGTCCTTGCTGAGGGTGGCAGTGAGAATGGCGCCCAGCAGCGTGCCCGCCAGGATGCCGGCCGTGCCGGAGGTGTAGATAAGGGTCGCCCAGAAGCCGCGGTGTTCCTTGGGCGCCATCTCGGACAAGTACGTTTGCGACGACGGCAACTCACCACCGTGGGCAAGGCCTTGGATGAGTCGGGCGATCAGCAGCATCACCGAAGCGAAGACGCCAACGGACTCAAACGTCGGGGCAATACCGATGAGCAGGCTGCCCACCGCGCCGAGGGCCACGGCCACCGTCATGGACGTTTTGCGTCCGATCCGGTCGCCAATCCAGCCGAACACGAAGCCACCGAACGGACGGGCAACGAATCCGACGGCGAAGATCGCCAAAGTGGACAGCATGGCCGAGGTGGGGTCGGCGCTGCTGAACAAAGCGCTTGCGATAAACGGCGAGAACGTTGCGTAGATGGCCCAGTCGTACCATTCAACGGCGTTGCCGATGCCGGTGCCGACCAGCGTGCGCACGTGCGACTTGTGGACTTTGACGTCGGGGGACGTTCCTACGGTGGTGGTCATGTGCTTCTCCAAGATCATGCGGGCCGGGAGTTAGTTGCCGGCGAGGGCGGCGATGCGGGACACGGCGAGTTCGGCGTACAGCGCGGCACCGTCGGTGAGGACGCCGTCGTCGAACATTGCGTACGGCGAGTGGTTAAACGGCGACGTCGTGTGGTCGGCGCCCGGGGCAACAGCACTGAGTCCCACGAAGGTGCCTGGGACTTCAGCAAGGACCCGGGAGAAGTCCTCGGATCCGCTCAGGGGAGTGGCCATCCGGGTGTGCCGGGACTCGCCGAACATTCCGGCGATGACCTTCTCCGCCGTGGTTGTTTCATCCTCGTCATTGATGGTGAGGGGGTATTCCTCTTGGTAATGCACGTCAGCCTCCAAACCGTGGGCTGCGGCGATGCCATGAAGCAGCCTGGGTACTGCTTCCATCATCTTCCGACGGGACTCCTCGGAGAAGGTCCTGATGGTGGCTTCGATCCGCGCGGTTTCGGGGATGACGTTCCGTTTGGTTCCTGCGTGCAGGACGCCAACTGTGAGGACCACGGGATCGAACATGTTGAACTGGCGCGTGACCATCACCTGAAGTGCCGTGACCATCTCGGCAGCTGCAGTGACGGGGTCCTTGGCGGAGTAGGGAGCGGAGCCGTGGCCGCCCGCGCCCAGCACAGTGACAACAAGGCCGTCGGAGGAACTGAGCATGACGCCCGGCTTGGTGACGAACTGGCCATGCGGTTCAAGGGAGGAGAACACGTGCATTCCGTAGGCAGTGTCTGCGCGACGACCGGCCGCGTCCAGGACGCCTTCCTTGATCATGTAGCTTGCGCCGTCGAAACCTTCTTCGCCGGGCTGGAACATGAGGATGACATCGCCGGCCAACTGATCCCGGCGCTCGGCCAGCAGGGTGGCGGCGCCGGCCAGCATGGAGGTGTGGAGGTCATGACCGCAGGCGTGCATGGCTCCGTCCACGCGGGAGGTGTACTCCACGCCGGTGGTTTCCTGCACAGGAAGTCCATCCATGTCGGCACGCAGCAACACCACAGGCTTCTCAGCCGATGCGTGAGCGGCGCCGCCACGCAGAACTGCGGTGACCGACGTCGTCTCCTTGCCAAGGGTGACCTCGTAGGGCAGTCCATCCAGCGCCTTAAGCACCTTCTCCTGGGTGCGGGGGAGCTGCAGGCCGATCTCCGGCTCGCGATGGAGGTCGTGGCGGAGGCGGACGATGTCCTCCTGCAGTTCCTTGGCGTCGGCGGCGATGGTCATGTGTTCTCCTGGTCTTCCTAGGTGACGTGTTCCTTATGCCATTCTGTGGTGATGTGATTCACATGAAGCAAAACATCTGTAAATATGCACTAGCGCCCCATTTGAAACAGAAATCATGCATGCTTCTGGAAGAATTGGCTCATGGAACTCAGCGAGGAAGACCTGCGCCTGGTCAACGCCCTACAGATTTCGCCGCGGATCAGCTGGTCCGACGCCGGAGAAGTCCTGGGCGTCCACGCCACCACACTG
The DNA here is from genome assembly GCA_031179305.1 of Paenarthrobacter sp. Taxonomy (GTDB): domain Bacteria; phylum Actinomycetota; class Actinomycetes; order Actinomycetales; family Micrococcaceae; genus Arthrobacter. Next base: position 194,248 of record JAPSHX010000003.1, read on the forward strand.
GCATCCCGGTGGGAACGCCTCAAGGGAGCAGGCACAGCATGGACCACCGCACACCTTATGGGCGACCCGAAGGACATGTGCCTGGCCATGGTGGATATCGACTGCGAGATGCACCTCAGGCCGGACGTCACCTCCGCAGTCGCCCGACTTCCCGAGGTCATCACGGTAGAAGAAGCTGCCAGCAACCGCGACCTCACGCTCACTGTGATCACGCAGGACCTGGGACAGTTCAGCACCGAGGTGTTGCCGAAACTCAAGGAGATCAGGGGACTCACCAAGTACCACACAGCCCTCTGCACCCGGATTCACACCAGCGGATATGCGTGGCGGCTCAACGTCCTCACCAAGGCAGAGCAGCAGGCACTCCGGGCGCTGGCCGGGCCTGAATCAGCAAACCCTTCAGCCCATGATGCCATGGTGCTCCCGCTACCGGAGAGCCATCTGGCGATCATCCCGTTCCTCGCCCGCGACGGCCGTGCCACAGCCGCGGAAATTGCCCGAGCCTTGGGCAGAAACCCCGCCACGGTCCAGCGGCAACTGGGCAGGGTTCTGAGCAGCCGGATGTTGTCCTTCCGCTGCGAAATCGCCCAACAATTCTCCGGTTTCCCCATCACGGTCCAATGGTTCGCGAACGTTCCCGCAGGGGAGCACGAAGCTGCAGCCACAGAGTTGCGGGCCATCAGGAACATCCGCTTCTCCGCATCCACCACAGGTCGCACCAACTTCACCATGATCATGTGGTTGCGCTCGCTGGCTGACGTCATGGAAATGGAGCTAACCATCCAGCAGCGGATCCCGGGCGTCCAACTCGTGGAGAGCGTGGTCATGCTGAACACGGCCAAACGCGTGGGATGGATGCTGAATCCGGACTCCACCGCCACAGGAACAGTGGTGCCGCCCTACGGAGAGCTGCTGCCAGCCGGTATTTAGGGCGTGCAGGTGTTAGGGCGTGCAGGTTTCTAGGCGTGTTTGGTGGCCCTCAAGACCGTGTCCAAAGTAGTACCGGACTCGCCGTCGGGTCCCGTGACAGTACGCGCCCGGTCTGTCAGGACATTGACGAACCACGGCTCACGATCCAGCCGTAGGGCGCCTGCCAGTTGCTCCGGCGTGAAGAACATGCCGGACTCATGATGGTGGCTCCACGACGGGAGTCCATGCGGGTGATGACCCACCACCAGCAACGTGCCGCCGGGTGCGACGGCCGCCGCAGCTGATGCCACTGAATCCCGCCACGGAAGGAGAGGAGAGTGCAGGAACTGGGCCGAGACCAGATCGAAAACGGGCTCAGGATCCCACTCCGTGAGGTCCTGTTGCTGCCACGTGATCCGCTCGCTGACGTCGCTTTCGGCTGCATGCGCGGCTGCACGTTCAAGCGCGACGGCGGACACGTCCATTGCGGTAACCGTCCAGCCTTGCGCCGCGAGCCAGATGGCGTCAGCGCCTTCCCCGCAGCCGAGATCGAGGGCTTTGCCGGGCTTCATGCCTGCAACTTCGGTCACCAGCTGCGGATTTGGGTTTCCGCTCCACACCTTGGGACGCTCGCGGTACATGCCGTCCCACATGTCCACGGCATTGTCGGCGTCCTCGTGCAGGTTCAGTCCGCCCTGCGGTGCCCCTTCATGCGTGTGTTGACCGTGTTGGTGAGTGGCGGCGTCGTGCGAGTGTTCAGTCATTACCCAAGCGTGCCGCGACGCTGCGCTGAAAGGCAATGCCTGTTGCTATTCCGGCAAAGTCCAGCGCTGGGCGCCGGCACCGGAGGCGCCGAGTTCGTCCGAAGGGTTCTGCAAGGTGCAGGATTTCAGGCTCAGGCAGCCGCAGCCGATGCACCCGTCGAGGTCGTTGCGTAGATGCTGCAGAGCGGCAATCCGCTCGTCCAGTTCCTTGCGCCATCGCGACGACAACCTGGACCAGTCGCGCTTGGTGGGCGTACGGCCATCAGGTAAGGATTCCAGTGCATCCCGGATGTCTTTCAACGGCAAGCCCACCCGCTGGGATGTCTTGATGAACGCGACCCGCCGCAGCGTGTCCCGTCGGTAGCGCCGCTGGTTGCCGGCCGTTCGCTCCGCCTCGATGAGCCCGTTGCGTTCGTAGAAATGAAGGGCCGACGCCGACACTCCGCTCCGTTCGGACAGCTCACCGATAGTGAGGGGCCGGTGCGTTTCGACTGACGGCATGGCCTGCTTTCGGATGGCTGACGGGGTTGATTGACCTCAACATTAGTTGAGGTTCTAGGCTGGCGTCCATGACCTCTGACACCTCAACGGCCGGGATACTGCGCCGCCCATACCTCCTTGCCACCGTAGGGGCGTGCGCGCTCGTGTTCCTGAGCGCGTTCGAGTCCCTCGCGGTGACCACCATCATGCCGCTCGTCAGCCGCGACCTGGACGGAGCCAGCCTCTACGCGCTGGCCTTCGCTGGACCGCTGGCTACCGGCGTGATGGGCATGGTGGCGGCGGGCAACTGGTCGGATCGTCGTGGTCCGGCAGCACCGTTGTACTCCTCCGTGGCATTGTTCGTGGCTGGCCTGCTGATAGCCGGTACGGCCGGAACCATGGAAATGCTGGTGCTGGGACGGCTGGTGCAAGGACTTGGTGGCGGCGCGATGACCGTTGCCCTCTACGTGTTGGTGGCCCGCGTGTACCCGCCAGTGCTGCACCCGAAAATCTTCGCAGCCTTCGCCGCGTCCTGGGTGGTTCCTTCCTTGGTGGGACCATTCGCGGCGGGCGTGGTTGCCCAGTTGAGCAGTTGGCACTGGGTGTTCCTCGGTGTTGTGGGCCTGGTAGTTCCAGCCTTGCTGATGGTGGTGCCCGCCGTGCGGGGGATGAATTCCGAACCCGCTGCTGAGCCCGTTCCCTGGGCTTTCGGTCGGATGGGGTGGGCGGCGCTCGCGGCCGTCGCGGTCCTGGGGTTGAACCTGTCCGCGGAGGTGCCCGGCTTCGGTGGGGTGATTGCCGTCGTCGCGCTTGTCATTGCCCTTATCGCCGTGAAGCCGTTGGTTCCGACGGGAACCCTTACAGCCCGGCGGGGACTACCCAGTGTGATCCTGGTCCGAGGGCTGGCGTCCGCGGCGTTCTTCGGGGCCGAGGTGTACCTGCCGTACCTGTTGACTGAGCGCTACGCGTTCACGCCGACGTTCGCCGGGCTGACACTTACCGGCGCCGCGCTGGCGTGGGCCGGGGCGTCGGCAATCCAGGGGCGTCTCGGTGCCCGGCTGGCTGACGATCTCGCCGTGAAGATCGGCGCTCTTTTGGTGCTGATAGCCGTGATCTCAACCCTGGTGACCGCAGCGTTCGCCCTGCCCGCGGCTGTTGCCATCGCTGGCTGGATCCTCGCCGGTGGCGGCATGGGGCTCATGTACCCGAGGCTGTCTGTAATGACGTTGGCGCTCTCCGCCGAGGAAAACCAAGGCTTCAACAGCGCGGCCATGTCCATTTCCGATTCCCTCGGCGGGGCACTGTCCCTCGCAGCCACGGGACTTGTGTTCGCTGCATTCACGACGACGAACTCGTTTGCGGGGGTCTTCGCACTGACGGCGATCATCGCCGTCGTCGGGGTAGTCATTGCGCCAAGGGTCGCCGCCCGCGCGGCTCGGACGGGTAGGGGCGAGATGGGTAGGGGTGAGACGGATGCTGGAACTGGGGCTGGAACGGGTGCTCCGGATGCGCAACCCGAGCTCACGCATCACGCCTGACCCGTTGTGGGGCCTGCTCTGCGCCTCATGCGCGCCCGGAAGCGCGCATAGCAGGCCCCGCAAGGCAGGGTGGGTGGGTTGTGGGGCCCGCTCTGCACGCAATGTGGGCCCTGAGTCGTGCAAAGCAGGCCCCGCAACGCAAGGGTGACCAGCGCCAATGCGGGGCTCAACCCAGTGTGCTGCTAGACTGGACCTACTTGATGTGCGGTGACGCCCTGAAGCAGGTGGCCTGACAGGCTACGCGACGGGGCATTTTTCATGTGAGAGGCACATCCTGCGTCGATGAACGCGTTCTATTTGGTCCCGGCCAACGCTGTTGAAGCGAACCGGTAGACCACCTGACTTTTCCTCGGCGAACCCCTGGCCCAACCGGCGTCGGGGGCCGATGTCCGCAACTGGACACCGCCCGAAAGACATGAAGTTTATGACTACTTTTGCTGCCCTTGGCACGCCCAAGCCCATTGCTGAATCCCTCGCCGCAGATGGCATCGAAGAGGCATTCCCCATCCAGGTGAAGACCCTCCCGGATACGCTCGCAGGCCGCGACGTCCTGGGCCGTGGCCGCACCGGTTCCGGCAAGACCATCGCTTTCGCCATCCCGCTCGTGGCCCGCTTGGCCGAGCGAGAGGCAAAGCATTTCCGTAAGCCGGGGCGCCCCATGGGTCTCGTCCTTGCACCGACGCGTGAACTGGCAACCCAGATCAACGCCACCATCGAACCGCTGGCCAAGGCCATGGGCCTGAACACCACGGTCATCTACGGCGGCATCTCCCAGGCACGCCAGGAAAAGGCGCTGCGCGCCGGCGTCGACATCGTCATCGCCTGCCCGGGCCGCCTCGAAGACCTGATCCGCCAGCGCATCCTGACCCTCGAAGCCGTTGAGGTCACCGTGCTGGACGAGGCCGACCACATGGCTGACCTCGGCTTCCTCCCGGTCGTCAAGAAGCTCATGGACATGACCCCCTCCCAGGGTCAGCGCCTGCTCTTCTCCGCGACGCTGGACAACGGTGTTGACAAGCTGGTCAACCGTTACCTGTCCAACCCGCTGACGCACTCCGTGGACGATCCCCAAGCCGCCGTCACCACCATGGAACACCACGTCCTGGTGGTCAATGATCAGACCGTCAAGAAGCAGCTCATCGTTGAACTGGCCTCCGGTGCCGGCCGCCGCGTCCTCTTCATGCGGACCAAGCACCACGCCCGCAAGCTTGCCAAGACCCTCACGGACGCCGGCATCCCCGCCGTCGACCTCCACGGCAACCTGTCGCAGAACGCCCGCGACCGTAACCTTGCCGAGTTCTCCAACGGTGACGTACGCGTCCTGGTGGCCACCGACGTCGCAGCCCGCGGCGTCCACGTTGACGACGTCGAACTCGTCATCCACGTTGACCCGCCCACAGAGCACAAGGCATACCTGCACCGCTCCGGCCGTACGGCCCGCGCCGGTTCCGATGGCACCGTTGTTACCCTGACGCTCCCCGAGCAGCAGAGTGACGTCAAGAAGCTCATGAAGGCTGCCGGCGTTGACGTTTCGTTTGAACGCGTCACGGCCAGCTCATCCCTGGTTTCAAAGCTCGTGGGCGACATCGCGGATAAGGTTGATCCCCGCACCCGTGCGGCTCTCCTCGCTGCGAAAACCCAGCAGGGTGGCGGCACGTCCACTGGCGCCAACGCCCAGCGCAAGCGCGCACGCCGTTCCACGCAGGCTGCTCCTACCGCTGGTGGCCGTGGTGGTCGCAATGGGCGCGGCAAGGTTGGGGCTGAGCCGGTTCGCACGGACACCAACCGCGCCGATCGTCGCGCAGCTATGAACGACGACGTCGCCCGCAGCCCCCGTGGTCGCGGCAAGGCCGGCGCTACTCACCGCAACGACGTTCCCGGCTCGCAGGGCCAGAATGGTCGCAGCGGCCGTCCGGCTACCGGTCAGCGCTCAGCTTCGGCGCCGCGAACGGCATCCACCACGAGTACTCGTACCGGGGGAAACAAGGCCGTTTGGTCTTCCGCAACAGGTGCTACGTCCGGAGGATCCTACGGCTCGGGTGCCTCGGGCAACTCCGTTCGTGGTGGTTCCGGCGCAGGTCGTCCGGCGCGCAGCGGTCCCCGTCGTGCATCGGCTCCCGCTTCGAACGAGCGCCGCGGCCGCTAACCTCCTCGTTGTGAGGCCCGCTCTGCGCACTATTTCTTAGGTTTGGACCGCAGAGCAGGCCCCGCAAGTCACCAGCCTCGGGCGCGCCACTCCTCAAGGTGTGGCCGCTCGGCGCCGAGAGTCGTGGGCAATCCATGGCCCGGGTGCACCAGGGTATCGTCCGGATAAGCGTCGAACAGTCTTTCCGACACGTCGTTCAACAGAGAAGTGAAGCGTGAAGGATCGTTCTGTGTGTTGCCGACGCCACCCGGAAACAGCGAGTCTCCACTGAAAATGTGGGCTGGCCCGTCCGGATCCTGGTACACGAAAGCGATCGAGCCCGGGGTGTGTCCGCGTAAGTGGATCGCCGTGATATCGAAGCCATCGAACTGCTCGACGTCGCCGTGACCGAGCCGGACATCCACCGGAACCGGCAACGCATCGGCGTCGTCCGCTCCTGCGGAAGTGCTGGCGCCGGTGGCGGCGACCAACTCCGGCAGCGCACGGACGTGGTCCCAGTGCTGGTGGGTGGTGGCAATCCGGGCGAGCTTCGGCGTGGAGGCTGTATCTGCGGTGCCATCTTCGAGCAGTTGCTGAATGGCCGGAAGGTCATCTGCAGCGTCGATCAACAGTTGCTCACCCGTGAACTTTGAGGTCAACAGGTACACGTTGTTGTTCATCTCGCTGACGGAGATGCCGCGGATAGTGACGTCACGCAATGAGTGAATAAGCGAGTTCATCGCTTCAGTCTATGCAGTTGCCGGGTTGGCTTCGCGGCCCTGCGACACCCAGTTGGGGTCGGCAGAGCGTGAACCCACGACGGCGGCCGCAGCTTGGTCGAGCTTCTCAAGCTGCGCTGTTCCTAGTTGCAGGGACAGCGCCCCAAGGTTCTCGTCGATCCGGTGCGTTTTGCGTGTGCCGGGGATGGGAACCACCGAAATCCCGAGGCGCTGACCTTGGGCAATCAGCCAAGCCAGGGCTACCTGGGCTGGAGTTGCATCCAGCCCGCTGGCTACCTCGCGGACCGCGGCCACTACGGCCTGGTTCGCATCAAGTGCCTCGTCACCAAAACGGGGGATCTTATGGCGGAAGTCATTTTCGCCAAGGTCGCTCGCGCTGACGGTTCCCGTAAGGAACCCACGGCCAAGCGGCGAATATGGCACGAACCCGATGCCAAGTTCCTTGGCTGCAGGTACAACGTTGAGCTCGACATCCCTGCTCCAGATGGACCATTCACTCTGGACCGCGGCAATGGGATGGACGGCGTTGGCCTGCCTGAGCTCTTCGGCTGTCACTTCAGACAGTCCGAGGTGCCGGACCTTGCCCTCTCGGACCAGCTCCGCCATGGCTTCCACGGTTTCCACTATCGGAACGCGGAGGTCACGGCGGTGCATGTAGTAGAGGTCAATCACGTCAGTGTCCAGGCGGCGGAGGCTCGCTTCCGCTGCTTGCCTGATGTAGGGCGCATCCCCGCGGACTCCCGTGTACCCGTCCGCGGGGTTGCCCTCAATTCCGAACTTCGTGGCCACTTGCACCTCGCTGCGCCGCTCCTTCAAGAGCCTGCCCACGAGTTCTTCATTGCTGCCCGCCCCGTAGACGTCTGCGGTGTCGATGAAGGTGATGCCCGCGTCCACTGCATGCCTGAGTGTCTGCAGGCCTTCCTCGGGTTCGATTCCGCCGTAAACCGGGGTGAGGGCCATCCCCCCGAAACCGAGGGGGCTGACCTTGAAGCCGTGGCCGAGCTGAACTGCAGTCATGAACTTCTCCAATGCGCGTTGGGGTGCTCTTGAAGGCGTGAACCCAGTAGTTCGCGTTGGTATTCCTGCGGGAGCCTGGATTGGGGGAAGGGTGCCCGGTGTGTGGTGGTTAGCCCGGGACACCCCGAGCCCGATTCGGGGGTTCCCTGCGAAATATGCCGGGCGAGCGGCATGATGTGCAGCGAGCCATCGAAATGGAGCGCCCCGGCAGGGTAGCTACTCGGGCTTGGCTACAGGCTTGTCAGCGGGAAGGGCCTTCAAGCCGACAGCACAGCCCACAATTCCAGCGATGAACAGCAGCTTCAGCGGGCTCGCGGATTCCACACCCGTGATCATGGCCCAGCCAACGGTCAGTGCTGCGCCGATACCCACCCACACCGCGTAGGCAGTGCCGAGGGGGATCCGCTTCACTGCGATGCCCAGCCCGAGCATGCTTAGGACAACGGTGATGGCGAAAACCACAGTGGGCATGAGTTGCGTGAAGCCGTTGGAGAGGCCCAAAGCCGTAGCCCATACGGCTTCGAGCAAAGCTGAGGCCAGGAGGATGATCCAGAAGATTCCGTTGCCGGAGTTGCCGTTCTTCCTGGTATTCACGGTGTTCCCGGAATTCATAGTGTTCTCAGTCATGGCTACGCCACCACCTTCAGGCCAACTACACATGCGCCGATGCCCGCAATCAGAAGCAGCCGGGCCGTCGTCGCGCGTTCAACTTTGGTGACCATCGCATACGTGGCAGTCAGTACGACGCCGACGCCAACCCACACTGCGTAGGCCGTGCCCGTGGGAATGGATTGCATCGCGATGGCGAGCCCGCCCATGCTGGCGACCACGGACACCAGGAACACAATGGTGGGGACGGGTTTCCGGAAGCCCTTGGAACGGTGGAGCGCTGCGGCCCATACGGCTTCGAGTGCTCCGGAGAGAATGAGAATTAACCACGACATGACATTTCCTTTGGCCAGTCTTGTCGCGTGCCGGGTACTGAACCGTCGTCCGGAGGTTCCGGAGGGGAACCTTCATTTCAGGCTAGCAACTCCCGCGCGGCGTGGCCACCTCTGGTGGTTAACGTCACCAGATCAAGCGTGTGACGGCTCCACATGGTCGATCGAGATCACTGCCACGAAGCCGCGTCCTGAGATCTCCGGGCTGCGCTTATCCGAACCGACCACGGCGTCGTATCGGGACAACTCGACCGGTTCGGCGGCGCTCGGTGCCGTGTCGGCGCCGTCGTACTCTTCCTCTACGCCCGACTCTTCCTGCACAGCGGCGCCGGGCGAAACTGTCGCCTTACCCTCCAGCAGGATGGCCAACTGGCCATCGAAGACCGGGTGCGGACGTTTCTTGGAGATCTCGACTATGGAGGTGTAGCCCTTGTAAGCGCCTTCGCGTGCGATGACGTTCAAATCCCTGATATCGCCGGTTGGGAGAGTGGCTGACGATGCGGCCTCTCCCGAGAAACGGAAGGGACGGTACTTCTCCAGTGGGTGCTCGGAGCCGTCCACCGTGAGGAGCAGCAGTTCGCCGTCGATGATCGTGATGACGCGTTCCATCCCCGGGAATGTTGAGAACGCGCCCGCTTTGGAAACGTCTGCGATGCTGACTCGCCAATCCCAGGCATTGTCCTGCGCCGAGGCGGCCTTCGGGTGGCTGGCGAGTTCACGCGTCACCCCGCCCCCGTTGCGCCACGGTTCGGGACGGACGTCGGCAAAGCGGATAATCTCCATTCGACCAGCCTAGTGGTGGACGCAGCTTCTGCGTTGGCATTACGGCTTGCTACCGTCATATGTGGATAACGTTGCGACTAAAGCTGGAGGCGGGGAAATGTTCGTCAAAGTGTGCGGCTTGAGTACGCCGGAATCCGTACGTGAAGCGGTCGACGCCGGCGCTGACGCGGTGGGTTTCGTGCTCACTTCCAGCCCCCGGGAAGTCAGCCCGGATCAGGTGCGCATTTTGCTGCCGCTGGTGCCGGAGGGTGTTCACGCCGTGGCTGTTTTCCGGCACGAGGATGCAGCTGACGCTGTGGCAACTGCTCGTGCTGCCGGACTCGAGTGGGTGCAATTGCACGGCCACCGGACGGTCGACGACGTCAAAACAGTGCACGACGCCGGGATGAGGCTCATCCGGGCCGTCACCATGGGCGCCTCCCAAGACGAGTTCGCGGATCTGGGCGAAGAAATTTTCCTGATCGATGCCGCAGTGCCGGGCTCAGGTGAGTCCTGGGACTACGCGTCAGTGCGGGCAAAGGGGCTCGACGACCGGCACTGGCTGCTTGCCGGGGGACTCGAATCCGGCAACGTGGCTTTCGCGGCGGCCGCTGCCGGCGCTTGGGGAGTGGACGTTTCCTCCGGCGTGGAGGCATCTCGCGGAGTGAAGGACCTGGCGAAGATCCGCGCCTTCGTCGAAGCTGCCAAAGCCTAGATTCGGTTACCGTGTCAGTGGGACACCCTAGACTCGCTCACGACGACACGATTTACTCCAACGCACCACTACTTGGATATCGAACATCACCGAAACCAGGAGTTAAGCAATGAGTACGGAACAGCACACCCTGACCATGAGCCGCGAATTTGACGCTCCTCGCGAGAAGGTTTTTGAAGCCTGGATGGAGCCGGACAAGCTCACCCAGTGGTTCGGGCCCGTGGAAGTTGAAGCTCCCCGCAACCAGATCATCGTTGAGCCCCGGGTTGGTGGCATCTGGCAGGTGGTCATGGTGTGGTCGGACGAGAATGGCGAGCAGTCGGCACCCATTGAAGCCACCATCACCGAGATGAACAGCCCGGCTCTTTTGGTCGCCCAAGCCAAAGCTGCTCCTGACGCTGACCACGAGTACGAGGAAATGCACCTCGAATTCGAGGACCTCAACGGCCGTACCAGGATGAATCTCAAGCAGGGGCCGTTCGCTTCCGAAGAGTGGGTGGAGATGACCCGCGACGGCTGGGGCACCTCGTTCGACAAGCTGGACGGGCTCCTGGCCGGTTGAGTTGCAATTCAGGGAAGATTCAGGGCAGACCCCTAGGTTTTTTCTCGTAGCCGCAAGGGAGAATGAAGACTATGAAAACGCTCCTAAACATCATCTGGCTCGTCTTCGGTGGTTTCTGGCTGGCCTTGGGTTACTTCGCGGCAGGCATCATCTGCTGCGTGCTCATCGTCACCATCCCGTGGGGCATCGCTTCGTTCCGGATCGGTGCGTACTGCCTGTGGCCCTTCGGCCAGATGGTGGTTGAGAAGCCGGGTGGTTCCGGGGTGTTCGCGCTCCTTGGCAATGTGATCTGGCTTCTGGTCGCTGGCATTTGGATTGCGATAGGTCACGTGGTCACGGCAGTCGCCATGGCCATCACCATCATCGGAATCCCGCTGGCCATCGCCAACTTGAAGCTGATCCCGGTTTCGCTGATGCCTCTCGGTAAGCAGATTGTGCCCACCAACCAGCCGTTCGTCAGCACCTACCGCTAGACCGGCACCGCCCATTTAGACGAGTCGCGGGGGGAGCCGCTCACGCCAGCTCGCTGGCGAGATTCCGCCGTGCAGCGTCGAGCCAGAGTGCCTTGGCGCGTTCGCCATGGAACAGCGGGTCCAGCCTCAGGAGATGACGCACGACGGCGGCGCGACCCTTCGCGAAGTCGTCGTCGCTGACGTGGGCGTAGTCTTCGCGGACGGCGGCCAGGTAGCGGGCATAGGACTGTTGGTCGCCGCCGAGCACTGAGAGGTCGGCGTCGCAGAGAAGTGCTCCGGCATAGTCACCCGTCTTTGGACTGTGCGAAGCCGTGAGGCGGACCAGGCGCGCCACCTCCGCCACCTCGTGGGGAGCAAGCCCTGCGGCCGTGAGCCGGTCCTCGGCCAAGCGTGCGGACTCTTCTTCGTCCTGCCCGGCGACTCCTTCGTAGACGGCATCGTGGAACCACGCTGCCAGCAAGACGGTTTGCGCAGGCTGTTCCGGTTCCGTCAGCACATCCAAGGCTTCAAGGACTGCCAGGAGGTGTGTCCGGCTGTGGTACTTCCTGCCGTCCTCGTCCCAACGCTCCAGCAGTTCAAGGCCTAGCCCTTCGTGACCTGGGTAGCTGCTGTTCCAACGTTCCATCAGAGGTACTGTCAATGCCTTGCTCCGTTCACGAGCCGGGATGCGAAGTCCGCTGGCAATGAGCTTGCGGACCAAAATGCGGGCCTCCACAGGGATGGCACCCGCAGAAACGAGGTCGTCATAGCGGCGTTCCGGGACGTCATAATGATCTCCGTCGAAGGCTCGTTCGGGAACGCCGGAAGCTGCTGCGAACGCGTGCAGCTCATCCAGTGAGGTGTCCGAAACGAGGTGCGAAAAGACAGTTCCATGCGCTGGCCACAGAGGCGGATCTACGTAGATGGCCATGCCAAAGTGTACCCATGTGATCCTTCCCAGTTGCCGGCCATCGGGACGTCTACCGCCGTGCTGCCGTCCCGGAAGTACAGGCTTCACTGCCCGCGCTGATCACGGCAACTGGGAAGGAGTGCAGGGAACTCAGTGCTCGGCCGGCAGGATGTTCTGGTTGCCGCGGAACACGTTGTCGGGATCGAATTCGCGCTTCACCAAGGACAGACGCCGGTAGTTCTGCTCGCCATAGGCCGCCATGATCCGGTCCTGCCCTTCGTCACCAATGAAGTTCAGCCACACGCCACCCGTGGTGTGCGGCGCTATGTCCTGCCGGAACTGCTTTACCCAGGCTTTTGCCTCCTGCCCGCCCGCCGGCGTTTCGGACAGACCGAACGGGTGGCTGACCCAGGAGGCTCCGCGGTGCTGCAACGGGGTGTTCGCAGCGGCAGGTCCGGAAACTGCTCCACCCCAACGTGCCACCAACTGCTGGGAATGTGGGCCCGGTAGGCGTTGCGCAGAGTCCACCAGAACATCAAGCGCGTCGTCATTGAGCTCGTTATGGTAGTCCGCGCTCCAGTAGTTGTAGTGATCCGGAGGGTCGTCGATCATGCACTGGAAGTCCGCATATTGCATGGGCGAGACGAGGTCTACGGAGGGGCCAAGATCCTTGAAAGGCCTTGCGTGCTCCTCGCCGGCCTCAACATCACCTGCGTAGATGTAAGCCATTCCGACGGCGAGCTTGCCCACCATCTCTTCCGGGACGAACTCTTCCGGCGGGGCGGTGAGGTACACGAGGGCTGTCCCGACGGCGTCGGGCGCCTCTAACGCGATCTCCCGGAAGGCGCGCGACAAATCTGCGGCGTCCTCCCCGGGAAACAGCATGAGGCCGGCCATCACGGTTGGTCCGAGGTCGTGCAGCTTGAACGTCAAGGACGTGGCCACGCCGAAGTTGCCTCCCCCTCCGTGAAGGGCCCAGAACAACTCGGGGTTTTCGGCTGGACTGGCGGTAACCCGTTCCCCGGAGGCCGTGACCAGATCGACGGAGAGCAGGTTGTCGCACGCGAATCCGTACGAGCGCTCCAGCCATCCGGAGCCGCCGCCCAATGTGAATCCCGAGACTCCCGTGGTGGACGCCCGCCCTCCGGTGACAGCCAGCCCGTACTGCTGGGTTGCGCGGTCGAACTCGCCCCAGGTCAGCCCGGCGCCCACCGTGGCGGTCTTCATCCCGCGGTCCACGGTGATGGACTTCATGGGACGAACGTCAACCACCAGACCGTCATCATTAGTGGACATGCCTGCCACCGAGTGCCCGCCCGAGCGCACGGCGACGTCCAAATTGTGGTTGTGCGCATACCTCAGCGCTTCCGCTACCTCGCCGGGATCCGAGCATTTGGCGATGACAGCCGGCTTCCGGTCGATCATCGCGTTGAAGAGCTTTCGGGCTTGGTCATAGTCCGGGCTGTCCGGACGAATCCATTCCATGGGACGTTCCTTCGCATCGGAAACTCTCCCCTAGAACAGGGTACGTCCGCGCTTCCCAGCGGACCATGGGTAAACGTAAAGAAGTACGACGACGGCGGCGCGCCACTTCGCGCCGAGCGCAGCGAACGGACCACCGAGCGCCATAGTCACATTTCGCATGCGGCAGAATCGACGGACTTATAACCGCAAATACGGGACTACGATGCATATATGCCGCAGATACGAATTTCCGAAGCCGCGCGCTTCCTTGGTGTCAGCGACGACACCGTGAGGCGTTGGACAGAAAATGGGACGCTTACGGCCCGGAAGGATTCAGCTGGGCGCCTCGCAGTGGATGGACTGGAACTGGCCACGCTTGCCCGCGACCAATCCCATCTCCCCGACGATCCATCGCGGGCAGGAAGTTCAGCCCGCAACCGCTTCATCGGACTGGTCACCGGTATTACTGCGGACAAGGTCATGGCCCAAGTAGAGCTTCAGTGTGGTCCGTTTCGCGTTGTGTCGCTCATGAGCAGCGAAGCCGTCCGGGAGCTTGGGCTGGAACTCGGCTCGGTAGCTACAGCAGTGGTGAAAGCCACCACCGTCATCATCGAAACACCGCAGGGAAAGAGCGTCATATGAGCGCCACTCGAAAGCTTCTCGCCGCACTCCTCGTTTCGGCTGCCCTGGCTGCCAGCCTGTCAGCCTGCGCCTCCGGGACAACACGTCCGTCCACGGGCTCGGCCAGCCCCGGGTCTTCCATATCCGGAGAAATCACCGTTTTCGCTGCGGCATCCCTAAAAACAACCTTCATGCAACTGGCCAAAGACTTCGAAGTCCAGCACCCGGGCACCAAAGTGACTCTCAGCTTTGCGGGCTCCTCTGACCTGGTCACACAGATCACTCAGGGTGCCCCCGCGGACATCTTCGCTTCAGCAGATACCAAGAACATGGCCAAGCTCGCCGACGCAGATCTCGTGGAAGGCACCGCAACAAACTTCGCCACCAATGTCCTGGAGATCGCCGTCCCGCCCGGCAACCCGGCGTCGATCTCATCCTTCGCGGACCTCGCCAAACCCGGGGTCAAAGTAGTGACCTGCGCCAGTCAGGTTCCCTGTGGCGCTGCAACGAAGACCGTTGAACAGGCGGCAGGAACCGCGTTGAGCCCGGTCAGCGAGGAATCATCCGTGACCGATGTCCTGGGCAAAGTCACCTCGGGCGAGGCTGACGCCGGCTTGGTCTATGTATCCGACGTCAAGGCAGCTGGGGACAAGGTCAAGGGCATCCCCTTCCCGGAATCGGACCGGGCCATCAACACCTACCCCATTGCCACGGTTGGTTCCAGCAAGAACAAGGAACTCGCTGCCGCGTTCATTGCAAACGTCACGAGTGAAGCAGGCAAGAAGGTCCTCATGGACGCCGGCTTCGGAACGCCGTAGCGGAGGCCACCGCATCATGATCAAGCGCAGCGGCTATCACGGCATTCCGCGGTGGATTTATGTGATCGCTGCTGTGGGCGGACTTCTGATGGTGCTTCCCTTGGCGGCAATGCTCCTACGGGTGAATTGGCCACAGTTCATTCCACTCATCACCTCGGAGTCGTCCCTTGCTGCCTTGGGCCTGAGCCTAAGGACGTCAGCTGCCAGCACCGCCCTCTGCGTCGTCCTGGGAGTTCCGTTGGCGCTGGTGCTTGCCCGCGGCGAGTTCCCCGGACAAAGGCTTCTCCGATCCTTCGTCCTGCTGCCGCTGGTGCTGCCGCCCGTCGTTGGCGGCCTCGCTCTCCTGTACACGTTCGGGCGGCAGGGGCTCCTCGGAAAGTCCCTTGAACTGGCCGGGATCCAGATCGCGTTCTCCACCTCGGCGGTGGTGTTGGCCCAGACTTTCGTGGCCCTGCCGTTCCTGGTGGTCAGCTTGGAAGGCGCACTGCGGTCGGCCGGAAGCAGATATGAGGCTGTCGCGGCGACTCTCGGGGCGCGTCCCACCACTGTTCTTCGTCGCGTCACGCTCCCACTGGTACTGCCTGGCCTCGCGTCCGGTGCTGTTTTGTCGTTCGCGCGAAGCCTTGGCGAGTTCGGCGCCACCTTGACCTTCGCCGGCAGTCTGGAAGGCATCACCCGCACCCTTCCGCTCGAAATCTACTTGCAACGTGAGGTCGATGCGGACGCCGCCGTCGCGCTTTCCTTGGTGCTGGTGGCGGTGGCAGTTGCGGTGGTTGGTCTCAGCTATGGGCGTCGGCGAAGCAGCACTCCCGTGGAGGTCCAGCCATGAGCTTCGAGCTGCAGGCCAGCGTCCGCGCCAGGAACTTCGACATGTCCATAAGCCTCGCTGAAGGCGAGACTGTGGCCATCCTCGGCCCCAATGGTGCCGGGAAGTCCACTCTGCTTGGCGTGATTTCCGGCCTGCTGCGGCCGGATGCCGGCACCGCGCGAATCGGCGACAAAGAATTGTTCAAGCTCGACGGCGACACTCACTTTTGGAGCCCGCCACACCTCCGGGGGACTGCGCTTCTAGCCCAGGAAGCGCTTCTGTTTCCGCATCTGAATGCCTTGGACAATGTGGCGTTCGGGCCGCGTAGTGCGGGTGCCTCAAAGGCTGCCGCGCGGAAAACCGCGCAACACTGGCTGGCCGAAGTTGAGGCTCTGCCTCTGTCCGACCGGAAGCCATCCCGGTTGTCCGGAGGGCAGGCACAACGCGTCGCGGTGGCACGTGCCTTGGCTGCTCAGCCCGAGTTGTTGCTCCTTGACGAGCCCATGGCCGCCTTGGACATTCACGCAGCCCCATTGCTCCGCCGCGTGCTTAAACGGGTCCTGCGGGACCGCAAAGCCATCATCGTCACGCACGACATCCTGGACGCCTACATGCTGGCCGACCGCGTCATCGTAGTTGAGGAGGGACATATCGCGGAAGAAGGACCCACGCGTCAGGTCCTTGAAAGGCCGCGAAGCCACTTTGCTGCCGGCCTCGCAGGACTCAATCTCGTGGCCGGAACCATTGCGCCAGAGGGAATTACGACGCCGGATGGCCGGGTTTTCGCAGGCCAGCACGATCCGGACTGGTCACCACTACCCGGCCAGGCGGGCGTGGCCGCGTTCCCGCCGTCGAGCGTCTCCGTCTTCCTGGGCGACGTCCATGGAAGTCCCCGCAACTCCTTCCCGGTGACCATTACGGACCTTGAACCGTACGGGGACCAAATCCGTGTCCGTGCCAGCGGGGTGCAACCGGCGCAAACGTTGTCAGCCGACATCACTCCCGCGGCATCAGCCGATCTTGGCCTGGTGCCCGGCATGGAAGTCAGGTTCGTGGTCAAGTCTGCGCTGGTATCGGTCTACCCGGCCTGAATGACCCGGATTGAATGCCCGGCCCGAATACGCCGGTGCTACTCGCGATACATTCGCTCTGCATACGACGGCCCGTAGTAGGACTCCAGATCCTCAAGCGGTGTTTCCGGTTGCGTGTAGGTCTTGGACAGCATGGCCATGCTCGGCAAGCCGTCAGTGTCCCAGGTTTCCGGTTGCCACAGCCCGCTCCGCATGAACGCCTTACCGCAATGGGTGAACACTTCCTCCACAGCAACCACAACAGCGGCGCGCGGCCGGTGCCCCTTGACTACCAGGTGGTCGAAGAAGTCTGCATCACGAACTATCTGTGCCGTTCCGTTGATCCGCAGGGTGTCTGTTCTGCCTGGGACTATGGACAGGATGCCCACGTTCGGGTTTTCCAGAATGTTGTGGAAGCC
This sequence comes from Paenarthrobacter sp., assembly GCA_031179305.1. Classification (GTDB taxonomy): domain Bacteria; phylum Actinomycetota; class Actinomycetes; order Actinomycetales; family Micrococcaceae; genus Arthrobacter. The sequence goes on from JAPSHX010000003.1 coordinate 211,363, forward strand.
GAAGGCGAGCTTGTTGCCTGGGCGCTCCGGTATGGCGATGGTGTGCTCGTCCAGGACATGAATAAAGCCGGCGGGATCGCCCTTGGGTGAGGCGTCGACGCGCCCGTGCGTGTCTGAAGTCGAGATCACGCAAAACGGGCTGGCCGCCAGCCATTGACGGTCGAAATCGCTAAGCGATGTGCGAACTTTCAAGCGCACGCGATCCAAGGGCAAGCCGATGAGTTCTTCGAGTTCAGTCGCGCTGGAGATGGTGTCCATTGTCCCAGCCTACGGGTGTTTTTTGGTCCGCGGACGACTCGCGTCACCCCCCTTTTTTCACATAGCCATGGTTTTGTCTGGACAGGGGTTTCGCCGTGGGCAAACATGGAACCCAGTGGACCCAAAAGCAAAGTTGAGCGTAGTAGACTCAACTTTGTAATCATGAGGTACCACTCCAGAAAGGGAGCACTCTTTGGACGTCAAATTCACCACCAAAAGCCAGGAGGCCCTTTCTGCGGCCGCCATGAATGCCTCGACTGCCGGCAACCCGCAGCTCGAGCCCGCGCACCTGCTGAAAGCCCTGATGGACCAGCGCGAAGGCGTTGCTGTTGCTCTGTTGCGCGCCACGGGAGCGGACCCTGACGCGGTGAGCGTGCAAGCCAGCTCAGCCATCAAATCGCTGCCATCATCCTCGGGCAGTTCGGTCCAGCAGGCACAGTTGTCACGCCAGTCCATGCAGGCCATCCAGGCTGCCCAGAACGAGGCCGACAAGCTCGGTGATTCCTTTGTATCCACGGAGCACCTACTGCTCGGGCTCTCGGCCGGCAGCGATGCCGTGGGTAAATTAATGCGCGACGCCGGCGCCTCCCACGAGGCGCTGCTCGCCGCCCTGCCCGGTGTCCGGGGCGACAGGAACGTCAACTCGCCGGATCCGGAAAACACCTTCCAGGCCTTGGAGAAGTTCGGCACGGACCTCACTGCCGTGGCCCGCTCGGGCAAACTGGATCCCGTCATTGGGCGCGACAGCGAGATCCGACGCGTCGTGCAGGTCCTGAGCCGCCGTACCAAGAACAACCCCGTGCTGATCGGCGAGCCGGGCGTTGGCAAGACCGCCGTCGTCGAAGGGCTTGCGCAGCGCATGGTGGCCGGCGACGTGCCGGAGAGCTTGCGCGGCAAAACGCTCATCGCCTTGGACCTTGCTTCCATGGTGGCCGGTGCGAAGTACCGCGGTGAGTTCGAGGAACGCCTGAAGGCCGTCCTGGAGGAAATCAAGAACTCCAACGGGCAGATCGTGACGTTCATCGACGAAATCCACACGGTAGTGGGTGCCGGTGCCACGGGTGAAAGTGCCATGGACGCGGGGAATATGCTCAAGCCCATGCTGGCCCGCGGTGAGCTGCGCCTGATTGGCGCCACCACCTTGGACGAGTACCGCGAGAACATCGAAAAGGACCCTGCCCTGGAACGCCGTTTCCAGCAGGTCTATGTTGGGGAGCCCAGCGTCGAGGACACCATCGGTATCCTCCGCGGACTGAAGGAACGTTACGAGGCGCATCACAAGGTAGCCATCGCCGACTCTGCTTTGGTCGCAGCCGCTACGCTGTCCAACCGGTACATCTCGGGACGCCAGCTTCCGGACAAGGCAATCGACCTCGTGGACGAGGCCGCGTCCCGGCTGCGCATGGAGATCGATTCCGCGCCCGAGGAAATCGACCAGCTCCGCCGCGCCGTAGACCGTCTGACCATGGAGGAGCTGGCCCTGCAAGGGGAAACTGATCCTGCCTCGGTGGAACGGTTGGCTGCGATCCGAGCAGACAAAGCCGATAAGAATGAAGAGCTCAGCGCTTTGAACGCGCGCTGGGAAGCCGAGAAAGCCGGACTCAACCGGGTGGGCGATCTCAAAGCGAAAATCGACGAACTGCGCTCCGCAGCGGACAAGTCCCAACGCGAGGGTGACCTGGAATCGGCGTCGCGGATCCTCTACGGTGAACTGCCTGCCCTGGAGCGGGAGCTGAGCGCCGCGGCCGAGGAAGAGTCCGCCCGGAGCGATTCGAAGCCGGAACTGATGGTTGCGGAGGACGTGACTGCGGACGACATCGCTGAAGTCATTTCAGCCTGGACGGGTATCCCCGCCGGCCGCATGCTGCAAGGGGAGTCGCAGAAACTGCTGCACATGGAAGAGGAACTCGGCAAGCGCCTCATCGGGCAGACCAAAGCCGTCCAAGCCGTGTCCGACGCTGTACGCCGTGCCCGTGCCGGTATCAGCGACCCCAACCGTCCTACGGGCTCGTTCCTGTTCCTCGGTCCAACGGGCGTAGGTAAGACGGAATTGGCCAAAGCGTTGGCGGACTTCCTCTTTGACGACGAACGCGCCATGATCCGAATCGATATGTCCGAGTACAGCGAGAAGCATTCGGTCGCCCGCCTGGTGGGTGCCCCTCCGGGATACGTCGGCTACGAAGAAGGCGGTCAACTCACAGAGGCTGTCCGCCGTAGGCCCTACTCCGTAGTGCTGCTGGACGAGGTGGAGAAGGCCCACCCTGAGGTCTTCGACATCCTCCTGCAGGTTCTCGACGACGGTCGCCTCACCGACGGCCAGGGCCGTACCGTCGACTTCCGCAACACCATCCTGGTGCTGACCTCCAACTCCGGAAGCCAGTTCCTTGTAGACCAGTCACTGGATGCGAGGGCCAAGCGGGACGCTGTCATGGCCGTGGTCCAAGCATCGTTCAAGCCCGAGTTCCTGAACCGCCTGGATGAGATCGTCCTCTTCGATCCGCTGACAGTCGAGGAACTTGCCCGGATCGTTGAGCTGCACGTTGCTGAGCTGAGCAACCGACTCCGCGATCGCCGCCTGAGCCTTGAGGTCACCGATGGGGCACGCGCGTGGTTGGCCATGTCCGGCTTTGATCCCGCCTACGGTGCACGACCACTTCGCCGGCTCGTGCAGCGCGAGATCGGCGACCGCCTGGCCAAGGAGATACTGGCCGGCGAAATCGTGGACGGCGACACTGTGCTGGTGGACACTTCCGCTGGTGTGGAAGAGCTCACCATTGAAGGGCTGGAGGCCTTGTCAGGTTCCTCCGGCGATGTGCCGGCTGGTTCCGGGCTGACGGTTCGTCGGAAGTAGCGTTTCAGGCTACTTTACGAGGAGGTCTTCCGTGATGGTGTTGCCGGAGTCCACCACAATGAAGCAATCAACGCGGCGGTCGCCCCGATCCCAACTGGTGGTGCTCGGGTAAACGTTCTGCTGAAGCAGCACGTAATTGTCGGCCGCTGCGTTGAGCCTCACATCCTTGCAAACCTCGCGCCCTTTGTCCCGCAGGGCATTGGTTCCCGGGAAGGACTCGTCGGTACCGTAGGTGTGGACGGCGCCGAGTTGGGCGGAGTGCTCGGTGTCGCAGGCTACGGCCCTGGCTTTTGAGGCGCTGGCATCAAAGTCGGCAAAGCAGTCGCCCACTTGGAAGTCCTTGGCCTCGGCATCGCGGGGGAGGGGGCCGGCGGTCGGCGCCGCGCTGGGCGTGGATATGGCTGCTTCGGGACGGGTGCCCAGCAAGTTGAGCAGGACCCAAATCACAACGCCAATGAGTATGAGCACGCCAACAACGATTCCGCCGATAACCAGCCGCTGCCGCTTGACCGGATCACCCTGAGGTTCCGGCTGTCCGTGCGTGGCAGGATCGCCTTGCGGCTCCGGCCGCCATTCCTGACCTGTGTAGGGCTGCTGGCCCGCGTAGGGCTGCTGGCCCGGCGAAGGCGGCGTTTGGGGCGCAGGGGGCACTCCGTCCTCGCCTTGTTCGTGTCGTGAACCGTCACCGGGTGAAGTGTTGTCCTGGCTCATATTCCGGGGTGTGCCTTCCTGCTGTGGAGCCGCATTGAGGCAGACTCTACCCAATTTTCGTTTCTCTTGGAGGTGTAACGACGTGGTTTCAACCGTAGTCGGCCCGGACGCGGGGCCGTGGTGGCGCGCGGGCACCCCTGAAAGCATGTAATCTAGACATACGACAAATTGACCAAACATTCCGGGGCCTCACCGATAGCCAAGGTGACCACCTCCGGTCCAAGTACAAAAGGGGGTCACGCCATGGGGCGCGGCCGTCAAAAGGCAAAAGCTACCAAGCAGGCTCGGGATATTAAGTACTATTCCCCGAACACTGACTATTCGGCACTTGAGCGGGAGCTCACGGGTCCGTCCAGTCGTGTCAAGAGCCACTTCCCCGACGATCCCCCGGAGCCGGACTATTCGGCCTACGAGGACAAGTACGCGGAAGATGACGACGACGAGGTAGACACCCGTCGGATCGGATAGCTGTCGCAACCAACAGGTGCTTGTGGCACTGAGTTGCGGACCGCCGTCGTACATCAAGGTCATCGCGCATTTTCGAATGCCGTATATCTTTTGAAAAGGGCCTCCAGGCCACGCCATTCTTTGGCGTACCCTGGGGGCCCTTTTTTGCGTAGGCTGGAGTTCGAGCGCATCGAAAGGGAAATCCATGCCGGAGGTCGAGAGTTATCAGCAGGGAACACCATGTTGGGTGGACCTGTCCTCCACCGACATTGAAGTTTCCAAGAAGTTTTACAGTGACATCTTCGGGTGGGAGCTGGATGCCATGGATGCGGGAAATGGCATGACCTATTACATGGCCAAACTCAAAGACCGTTACGTCGCCGGGATGATGCAGCAACTGCCCGATGCCCCGGAGGGAATGCCATCCTACTGGGCGAACTATCTTGCCGTTGATTCGGCTGACGAGGCCGCCCGGCGCGTGGAAGCCGCTGGCGGAGCCCTTCTTTCCCCTCCAGACTCGGTTCCTAACGGCAGCGGGCGTATGTTCTTCGCCACAGACCCGACGGGCGCTCAGATCGGCTTCTGGGAGGCCGGCAACCATCCAGGTTCGGGCTTGGTCAACGAGCCTGGGACCATGATTTGGAATGAACTGCAGACGGACGACGTCCACAAGGCCGTTACGTTCTATGAGGCGGTGACAGGTTGCACCAGCGAGACTACTCCGGCCGGCGACCTGCAGGAGTATACGAGCCTGCTGGTGGATGGAAAGCGAATCGCGGGGGCCCTCAAGTTGCCTATTGAAGGCCTGTCGCCGTTCTGGATGACGTACTTCAACGTGGTGGACATCGATGGCACGGTGAACCAAGCCGTGGAGCTGGGCAGCCATATCATTGCCCCGGCTTTCGATGTACCGGGAGTCGGGCGAATGGCAGTCCTGATGGATCCAGCCGGTGCAGCGTTCAGCATCATGACAGGATTGGCAGCATGACGTCACGCAAGCACTATGCCAATGGTGAGCCGTGCTGGGCCGACCTTCAGACACGGGACGTCGCGGCAGCGAAGACTTTCTATGAACAGGTCTTCGGCTGGACTTTCAAGGACCTACCCACACCGGACGGCCGCAGTTATGCGCAGGCGTTCGTCAAGGATCAGTTGGTTGCTGTGATCGCCCCGCAGAACCCCATGCAGGAGGCTGCCGGAACACGCGGCCAGTGGAACGTTTACATTTCGGCCACTGACACCGAGGAAATCGCAGAAGAGGCGGTCCAAGCGGGAGGGAAACTCCAGTTCGGCCCCGAGGCTGTCGCCGACACCGGGGTCTTGGCGTTCATAGAGCCTTCGGGTGGCGGCACCACCGGTATCTGGCAGGCCGGAACTCATGTGGGCAGTCACTTGTTCAACGAGCCCGGGGCGTTGGCTTGGGCGGAATTGCTGACGCCCGAGCCTCAAGCCGCCGTCGCGTTCTTCCAGCAACTTTTCGGGCATGAGGTCACCGAATATCCCCAGGACGACGGCGGCAGCTACAGCACGCTGATGGTCAAGGGCGACGAAGTGGCGGGCATAGTTCCTGCCGATGAGGACGACGAGGCCGGCTGGCAAATCTACTTTGGCGTAGCGGATCTGCGAAAAGCCGCAGAAGCAGCGGCCGCAGCCGGGGGAGAGCTCCTCGTTGAACCGGAGGACAAACCCGAAACAGGGTCCCTTGCCACCATCCAGGACCCGCAGGGAGGCGTTCTGAGCCTGATCCAGGTCTAGGGCAGCCACCAGCGGTGCCGCCTGGCGCCGCGCATATTCCCCGGTGCCTCGCAAACGGGCCGGTGCCGCCCGGATGTGGGCGGCGGTCGCCCTTTTCCGCGGCGGGGACGAATGTGGGTGTCGGCACTGACTCTCATGCAAACAACTGACTCTCGTACAAACAAAAGGAGCGGCCGGGCAGTTCAAAGACTGCCCGGCCGCTCTCTTTATGAGGGATAAACCGCTTAGGCGTAGGCGTTCACCAAACGGACAGCGCCGCCGTCGACGCCCTTGGCGCCCTGGACGTAGTCCGGGCCGGTCTTATCGATCGAGTCGCTGTCAGCAGAAACGGTACCCATGACCCAGGACGGCAGGCCGCGGTCGTTGAGGCGGGCCACTGCAGCATCGGCTGCTTCGGCGGAAACGATGGCAACCATGCCCACACCGAGGTTCAGCGTGCGCTCCAGGTCCGCCAGCGGAACGTTGCCGAGCTCGGAGACCAGCTTGAAGATCGCAGGCAGTTCCCAGGTGTTGCGGTCCACCGTGGCTACGAGGCCCTGCGGGAGGACACGGGCCAGGTTGGCAGCCAGGCCGCCACCGGTGACGTGGCTGAAACCGTGCACTGCTGCGCTGCCCGTGACCGGGAAGGTGCGGGCAAGGTCAAGGCAGTCAGCGGCGTAGACGCGGGTGGGCTCCAGGAGTTCTTCGCCCAGCGTGCGGCCGAGTTCGGAGACCTGGCGGTCCAGGGCCCAGCCTGCGTGGTTGATGACGCGGCGGACCAGGGAGTAGCCGTTGGAGTGCAAGCCGGAGGAAGCCATGCCGATGACGACGTCGCCGGCGCGGACGCGGTCCGGGCCGAGCAGGGCGTCGGCTTCGACGATGCCTGTTGCGGCACCTGCGACGTCGTACTCGTGCTCGCCCAGGAGACCCGGGTGCTCAGCGGTTTCGCCACCCACCAGGGCGGTGCCGGCAACGGAGCACGCAGCCGCGATACCGCGGACGATGTCCGCAATGCGCTCCGGGACAACCTTGCCGCAAGCGATGTAGTCGGTCATGTAGAGGGGCTCAGCGCCCACCACAACGATGTCGTCCACCACCATGCCCACCAAGTCAAAACCGATGGTGTCGTGGATGTCCATGGCCTGCGCAATGGCAACCTTGGTGCCAACACCGTCAGTGGACGTCGCCAGCAGGGGCTTCTTGTAGGTCAGCAGCCGGGAGACGTCGTACAGGCCAGCGAAACCGCCGACGCCACCTATCACCGACGAGTTATGGGTCGCCTTGATGGCACCCTTCATGAGTTCGACTGCGCGGTCTCCCGCTTCGACGTCGACACCCGCGGAGGCGTAGGTGATACCGGAGTTATTCTCAGCGGCGGGTGTTGCGGAGCTCATACAGACTCTTTCTTGTCGGCGTCGGTCAAACGATCAGCGTCGGTAAGCAGGTTTTCGAATTCAGCGTCAGGTCCGGGATCGCAACCCGTGGCACCTGGCTTCTCGGCAGGGTCCTCCGAGTCGTCCACGGAGTCGGACGGAGCGGCCGGTTCCAGACCGCCAAGGTCGGTGCGCTCCAGCAGGTTTTTGCCCAACTTGTCCGCGTGCGGCAGCTCGATGGGGTACTTGCCGGTGAAGCAGGCCGTGCAAAGGCGCTCACGCGGCTGCTGGGTAGCGCCGATCATGCCGTCTTCGGAGATGTAGGCCAGCGAGTCAGCGCCGATTGCCTGGGAGATCTCTTCGATGGTGGCGCCGTTGGCGATGAGTTCCGCGCGGGACGCGAAGTCGATGCCGTAGAAGCAGGGCCACTGAACCGGAGGAGAGGAAATCTTGACGTGCACTGCGGCGGCGCCGGCTTCGCGGAGCATCCGAACGATGGCCCGCTGGGTGTTACCGCGGACGATCGAATCATCCACCACAACAATGCGCTTACCGCGGATCACTGATTCCAGTGCGTTGAGCTTGAGCCGGATGCCCAGCTGGCGCAACGTCTGAGACGGCTGGATGAAGGTACGGCCCACGTAGGCGTTCTTGACGAAGCCGTGCGCAAACGGAATGCCGGACTGCTCTGCGTAGCCCACTGCGGCGGGTGTGCCGGACTCGGGGACGGGGATAACAAGGTCCGCCTCGTGGGTGTTTTCGCGGGCCAACTGGCGGCCCATTTCCACGCGAGCCTCGTATACGGAGCGGCCGGCGATGGCAGCATCCGGGCGGGCGAGGTAGACGTATTCGAAGACACAGCCGGCGGGGGTTGCCTCGGCGAAGCGCTGCGAACGGACGCCGTCCTCGTCAATGGCAATGAACTCGCCGGGCTCGATCTCGCGGATGAAGCTCGCGCCAACAGTAGCCAGGCCGGCCTGCTCGGAAGCGACAACCCAGCCGCGCTCCAAACGGCCCAGGCACAGCGGACGGATGCCGTAAGTATCGCGGGCTGCGTAGAGGGTTCCTTCATCCATGAAGACGAAGCAGAACCCACCCTTGATCTTGGGCAGCAGCTCCAAGGCGGTCTGCTCCAGGGTCTTGCCCTCTTCGCCCTCGAGGAGAGCGGTCACCAGTGCGGTGTCCGAGGTGTTGCCCTGCTTCATTTCACCGGTCAGCTGGCCATCGTTGCGCTCAAGGATCATTTCCCGAAGCTCAGCGGTGTTGGTCAGGTTGCCGTTGTGAGCCAGGGCAACCGTGCCGGTTGCTGTCGCACCCAGGGTTGGCTGCGCATTGGCCCAGTGGCTTGCACCGGTGGTGGAGTACCGGCAGTGGCCAACGGCCAGGTGCCCGGTAAGGGTGTTCAGGGTTGTCTCATCGAAGACCTGGGACACAAGGCCCATGTCCTTATAGACATTGATGCGCTTGCCGTCACTGGTAGCGATACCAGCCGATTCTTGTCCGCGGTGCTGCAGCGCATACAGCCCGTAATAGGTGAGTTTTGCTACTTCTTCACCGGGAGCCCAAACCCCAAAGACGCCACAAGCGTCCTGGGGGCCTTTTTCGCCGGGGAGAAGATCATGAGAAAGTTTTCCGTCGCCACGTGCCACTGGTCGATTGTCTCATGTTGTGGCCGTGGTACGTTCCCCCGTTGGCTATGTGACCCCTTGAACTGGCGTGTTCCCGCCAAAATGCGGTGTGTCTCACATTCGGGACCCCTGTGAAGAGGCGGGCCGGGCGCCTGACTTAGCGGACGTCGTCGTTCTCTGGTCCTTCATCCGGAACCGAGTCCGGAATGGGCTCCACCACGGCGCGCTGGGTGCGCTTGACGCTGAGGCGGTCCAGGATCAGGGCGAGGATGGAGAACAGGATGACGCCGCCGCCTGCGCAGACGATGAGGAAGAATCCGAACACCGTGCCGGCATCAAAAGCGGGGTCGGCCTGGCGGCCGTAGGCGATGATTGCAGCCACGATTGCACCGACCACGGCTCCCAGAATCATGAAGGGTACGAACTTGGGTGCCCGGCGAACCGTGATCTCGCGGCGGGCGGAGTTGGGGGTGGTGTCCTCTGAAGCCATGCCTTCAAGCGTACCTTTCTCCGCCCAAGTGACAGATAAACCCCATGTTTCCGAAGAACATGGGGTTTATCTGTGAACTCGGTGGGGGTGGCTAGCTGCCGCGGTAGGTCGAGAAGGCGAACGGGCTTAGCAGGAGCGGCACATGGTAGTGCTCGCCGGCGTCCGAAACTGTGAAGTTCAGGTCGACTTCCGGGAAGAACGTCTCCGTGCCGAGGCCCTCATAGTAGGCGCCGGTGGCGAAGTTCAGGCGGTAAGCACCACCGGGAATCCGTTCCGGACCAAGGGTCTTGATGCGGCCATCGGCGTCGGTTTCGCCCTTCGCCACCAAGGTCCAGTCGTCACCTTCCCGGACGTAAAGTACGACGGCGACACCCGCCGCCGGGCGTCCGGAACCGGTGTCCAGGATGTGGGTTGTTACTTGTGAAACGCTCATGCGTTGACTCCTTCGCTGATCAGTCCGGAGAGGCGCAGCAGTGCGATCTCCCGTAGCTGGCCGGCCACGATCGTGTCTTCTTCTTCCGGGGTGTGAGTGAGGCGTTCCTGGAGGGCATCGAGCATTTCCTGCGCACTGCGGCCTGCAGCACGGATCAGGAAGACCCTGCCGAACTTTTCCTCGTAAGCCCGGTTTCCCTCGGCGAGCGCGGCTGTTGTTTGGTTGTCACCGGGATCAACGCCTGCCTGCTCCGAACGCGACATGGCCGCCTCGGTGGTCTGGGCCTTGGGACGTTCGCCGATCCGGGGGTGGTGCGCCATTGCGGACTCCACCTCGGCCGCGGTGAACGGTTCGGCGGCGCGCTGGGCTTGCCCCAGCAGTTCGTCGACGCTGGCGAAAGGACGCGCGTCCACGATGCCCTCTACCCAGCGGCTGATGTCCAGGCAGGGGGTCAGGATCTTGATGGCCTGGTCCCGGTCAACACTGTTGAATACTGCAAGCTCCATGCTTGTGTCATCCTCATGCAAAATGCTGGCATCCATGGTGTGGGCTATGCGGAACCCCTGCTGGTGCAGGAGGAAGCCCGTGCTTCAAGCTTCCGCATCATGGAACTGTTATTTCAGCATACGTAATTAGTTAAGCCGAGCGAAGGGGCCGGTGTCAAGAGACTACCGCGCTGTGACCGCGTGTTCGGACTGTAAGGTACAGGCGGTGCGCCGTAATTACCAAGGCCAGCCAAGCAATGCCAATAGCCCAGGCTGCAAGGACATCCGTCAGCCAGTGATGACCTAGATAGACACGGCTTAGGCCCATGGTGAAGGCGAACGCTGCCGCCACGAGCACCGTGATGACTCTCGCCTTAGTGGTCTTGAGCCTGAGGATGATCAAGTACGCCACGATTCCTGCGATCACGATCGAGTTGAGCGAATGGCCGCTGGGGAATGAAGCCGAGTGTTCATAGGGAGGAATGGCATCGACGATGTCCGGGCGGGCGCGGCCGAAGAGCGGCTTGCCCAGGAGGGTAATGATCAGCGAACCCAGTCCGGCGGCGAGTATCAAGATGACGGGTGTCCATGACCGTCGCTTGCTGGCCAGGAAAATCATGATGCCCACGGCAATGAGGGGCATGCCCACGGTGCCGCCAATGTTGGTATAGGCCGTGGTGGCCATGTCCAAGGTGGGGGAGCGCACTGACTTGGCTGCCGCCAGCACGGGATCATCCAGCCCGGCCACTCCGTCGGCTTCGGTCACGGACTCGTAGACCTCGCCAAACACCAACGCCAGTGATAGGGCCACGGCAAGTCCCGCAATAAGAGTGATGATCAGCGCTGCATAGGGACCGAGCAGGGAAGTGACTTTTTCAGCACCTCCGGCCAACACCCGTCCGGCAGGAGATTTCCACCGAGTTAGGTCCTGGCCGGCGACGAACCTGTCCTGGCCTACCTCGCCGCTGACGCCTTGCTCGGGCGCCTCTCTTCCTTCAGTCGTCACTCGCGTCCCCTATCCGTGGCGGCCTCAGTATTGGTGAGTAACCTTAGCAGTTTGGACTTGGCGGGTCCTGAGGGGGCGGCTCTACGGCAGCGATTCGCCAACCTTGACCAGCAGTGTTTGTTCCGGTGTAAGTTCCGCGCCGTTACCCCGGAGTGGGCGGAGCTGCGGGACCGGCTCACCCGTCGCCGGGTCCACGAGGGCGGAGTGCTTCTCGCCGTCGCCGAAAGCGTTGCGCTCGCCCCATTGCCGGAGACTGAGGATCAGCGTGAAGAGATCGCGGCCTGCGGTTGTCAGTTGGTACTCGCTTCGTGTGCCGCGGTCATTCGGGATTCGCGTCAGGACGCCCCTGTCCACCAGGAGCCGGAGCCGGTCCGAGAGGATGTTCTTGGCGACGCCCAGGGAACGTTCAAACTCCGAAAAGCGATGCTTGCCGTCCAGGGAGTCCCGGATGATCAGCAGGATCCACTTGTCTCC